>CAWFOG010000042.1:0-10534 GCA_963817445.1 uncultured Gemmatimonadaceae bacterium | reverse complement strand
CGAACGCGGCGATGCGTTCGACTTGAACACGTGATCGAGCGACAACTCGTTTTCGGCACGCCGCGAGGGAACTCCAGGGATCTGGTCGGAGTCGGACGGCTGCTCTGCTTCAGGACTGAACGCGCCGGCAATGATGCTCGCCGCGTCGGCCGGCGGGGTCGAATCGTCCTCGGCCTCCGCCGCACCCGCGCCAGTGAATAGCGCGTCGATCGAACCGCTCACCGTGTCGTTCGACATCGGCGTCGATGCGTGCGCCTCACCCGGCGCGGACATCGCGCGATCGAACCGACGCGCGTCGTCAGCGATGTTCTCGTCCTCGGGCGACGATCCCACCACATCTGAATCGAGCGGCGTCGTCGACCACGTCGGCGGAAACGCAATCGCTTGGCCGTTCGCAATGAGCCGGCTGAGGAATTCGCGAATGGTCGGGCGGCCGACGCCGGCTGCTGGCGTCGGGCGCGCTCGCGTCGAACTCGCGCGCTCTGCTCGCGTGCCGAACACGCGATCCTCGAGGACACGCATGCGATCGCGAAGGCCCGGATCGTCCGGACGTTGCTCCACGAGCGTTCGATAAATCATCAGCGCGGACTCCAAATGACCCTGCTCGAGATAGAGCTCGGCCATGGTCTCCGTAACGAAGGCTGGAGTCGCTGGCGCCTCGTCGAGGTGCGCTATACCGCCGGGCGCATCAGGCGTGTCGCGGATCGCCGCTTCGATCGCGTCGATCGCGTCGATTGCCGATTCGATCGTCGATTCGGACGCCAATGCGGCGGCCGCTTCGGCGGACGATGCCAAGACGGCGTCGCGCGAATCGACGGTGTCGAGATCCCTCTCCGGTGTACCGGAGAGATCGAAGAATGCTTGCGTTGTATGTGCGGCCGCTGCCGAAGCATTGTCGTCGGCGACGACGCTGTCGTCGAATCTCTCCAGTCCGTCCAGCGCTTCCTCGGCGCTCGACCGATCCTCGGCGCCGTCATTCGGCAGGCCGATCTTGATGTCTTCGGCCAACTCGATCATGGGCTCGTCGTCGTCGCCGTCGGCGACCGATTGGTTGTAGGACGACGGAGCCAAATTGGTCGACTCGACGTCCGGTGCCATGGGCGAGTCTGATACGAACGCGTCGGCCGCAGCTTCGGTCGCCGGCGCAAAGCCAAGCGGATCGAGCGACGTGTCGGGCGATTCAGCCAATGAAACGTCGAGCGTGTCGTCCCCGTCGCGGTCGAAGTCCATCGAATCGTCCGCGGGCGAACCGATCTCCGGCTGCTCAGGTTCGGTGCGCGCCGACACCACTTCCGGCACCACGCTCGTGCCCAGCGGAGTGCCGCCGATCGAAAAATCCTCGATGTCGAGCAACTCGTGCTCTTCTATGACGCGCCGCGCTGGAGTTGGCGGCGTTGGCGGACGCGGGGGCGGCGGCGGGGGTTCGGCAGGCAGCACATCGTCCGCGCTATCGAACGAGTCGTCAACCGATTCCTCGGTGGAGTGCGGCGGCATGACTGGTATGCCAATCGCCGGCGTACCCTCGGGCAACGCCAGCAACGAAAGCATGATCTGCGCGATTTCTTCGTTGCGCGGATCGGCCTCGAGCACGCGCTGATACCACTCGCGCGCGCCCTTCACGTCGCCTGCATTGCGCGAGATGTCGCCCAAGTGCTTCAGGGCGATCAGGTTCTCGGGATCGAGGGAGAGGGCGGTCTCGAACACCGCCTTTGCCTCATCGTGGCGGCCCAGTTCGTACAGAGCCTGGCCATACACGATGTGGCCGCTCATGTGGCCAGGCTGCTGCGGCAGATACTCCTGACAGATGAGGATCGCCTGATCGAGGTCGCCCGCCTTTCGATACTCGTTCGCGAGCGGAGCAAAATACCGCCGCGGATTCTCGTCGAATTTTTTGCGGAGCTCGTCGATTCGGGCTGAACTGGCCATTGAATGCGCTCGAGGCGGACCTGCGACGGAGGGGCCGGAGCCCAGGGTCGGACGAAAGGGGATAATACACAGCGCAGACGGCGCGAGTCAATCAGAAGTCACACCCTCACTTGATTTTAGCGCGTGTCGCGATCTAACTTCACAAGCTTGTCAACGCGCCTCGTGCGCCTCGTTTTTCGTTCTTCCACGCACTCCGGAGTTCGGTCACGTGCTGCAACAGATGCGGAGCCTGGCGAAGTACATCTGGGTGATCGTCGCCCTGTTCTTCGTTGGCGGCTTCCTTCTCTACGAAACGACTGGCCTCATGGGCCGGGCCCCGGTCACGCCGACCACCGCGGTGGCGGTCATCAACGGTCGCGAAGTTCTCTACCGGGACTTCACGGCGCGCGTCCAAAATCGAATTCAGACGGAGCAGCAGCGCGCCGGCGGCGAAACGCTGTCCCAGGACGAGTCGCACCGCATCGAGAACGACGTCTTCGATCAGATGGTCTCGGAGGTGTTGCTCGACCAGGAATACCGTCGCCGCGGCATTGTCGTCAGCGACGATGAAGTCCGCGAGTTTGCGCGATACGCTCCGCCGGACTGGATTACGAGCGCGCCTGATCTGCAAACGCAAGGCAGATTCGACCCGGACAAATATCAGCGCCTCCTCGCCAGCCCACAGGCACGCGAGGGTGGCCTGCTGCTCCAGCTCGAACAGTTCTACCGCGGCGAAATCCCGAAGGAAAAATTGTTCGACGAGATCGCATCGGGCGTCTACGTAACAAACGCCGAATTGTGGCGGGCGTGGCGCGACCAGCACGACAGCGCGCAAGTCAGCTATGTGGCGTTCGCCCCGATGCTCGATTCGAACACGGTCAAGAGTATATCGGACGCGGACCTCCACACCTACTTCGACCAGCACGCCGCCGACTTCCAGACGCAAGGACGTGCGGTCCTGTCGCTCGTGACGATCTCGCGCGCGACGACAGCGGCCGACACCGCGGCGACGCGCGCGCGCGCCGTGGCATTGCGCGAGGAGATTCTCAAAGGCGCAAAGTTCGAAGACGTCGCCAAGCGGGAATCGGCTGACTCCGCGTCGGCAGTGAACGGCGGCGACTTGGGCAAGCACGGCAAGGGCTACTTCGTACCCGAGTTCGAGAAAGCCGCGAATGCGCTCAAGATCGGCGAGCTGTCGGAGCCGGTGTTGACGCCGTTCGGCTTCCACATCATTCGCGTCGACGCGCGGAAGGGCGATTCGCTCACCACGCGACACATCCTGCTGCGCATCCAGCCGAGTGATTCGGCGGCGACGCGCATCGACAAGGAAGCGGACTCGCTGTCAAAGATCGGTGGATCGAGCGAGACGGGCGCCAAGCTCGACACTGCCGCGCGCGATCTGCATCTCAACGTCATGCACGTTCAAGCGCTCGAAGACCAGCCGGCGACCGCGAACGGCCGAACCATTCCGAGCGTGAGCGCCTGGGCGTTCGGCGGTGCCAAGCCCGGCGAAACGAGCGAACTGTTCGACGACGACAACGGCTATTACCTCGCGCGTCTGGACTCGCTGCATCAAGGCGGCGCGCCGACGTTCGAGAATGTCCGCGATCAAGTTCGCCAGCGGATCGCCGAGCAGCGTGCGATCGACAACGCGGTGCCAGCGGCGCAAAAGTTTGCGTCGGCCGCGGCCGCGAGCACGCTTGAAGCGGCGGCGCAGCAGGCCGGGAAAAAGGTCACGCAGACGCCGATGTTCACGCGCGTGTCGATGGCGCCGGGACTCGGGCAGTTTACCGAGCCGGTTGGTGCCGCGTTCGCCCTACCGACCGGAGCGGTCAGTCAACCGGTCAAGGGAACGGACGGAGTATACGTCCTGCGCGTCGACCGACGTGTCGTCGCCGACAGTGCGGCGTGGACAGCGCAAAAAGATGTGCAGCGAACCGCGCGCCTCAAGCAGCTTCGCGAACAGAAGATTGAGATGTTTTTGCTCGACATGCGGAAGGCTGCCAAGGTCGATGATCGCCGCAAGCGGATCAACGCATCGATGCGCCGCACGGACGCCTGAGCCGATCGGCACGCAGCACCGCGGCCGAACCGCAGACAAAAGGGCGGACCTGAGCAGGTCCGCCCTTTTCGTATTTCGCTTCGAGGTTGAAGAACTTCGCCTGCGACCCGCTGCCCGAGACTAGATCAGGCGCTTCGGCTCCGGGCGTGCTTCCTCCTCCTCACGGCGCGTCACACTGGGATCGCCAGCGCCAAGGCGGTCGTTGTTCGACCGCATCGCATCGCGAATCGGCTCGCGAATCTCGCGGTCCGCGTCGTTGATGTTCTTCTTGAACTCGCGGATGCCCTTCCCGATCGACGCTCCGATCTCGGGCACGCGCTTGGCGCCAAACAGCACGAGCACGATGACCAGGATGACCATCAGCTCCGTGAAACCGAGATTCCCGAGACCCATAACTATCTCCTAGAAAAGCGATCGTGCGATGAGGTAGGCGACGAGCACGCCGACAAGGCTGAGCAACGACACATCGAGCAGAATTGGACCGATAGTGAATTTGATCAACACTAGGTCGATTGGTAATGGGCCGAGTGACGGTGTGACGCCAGATGTGAGGAATTGTTTGGCCGCTCCCGCCGGAAACAGATAGCGGGCGGCCTGCTGCATGACCCCACCGGCAATAAAGCCGATGGCGAGGACCAGGGCATGAAACCCCGGCCGGTGCTTGGATGATCCACGGGTAGACATTTAGGACCGCCGATCGAGGACGTAAGCGATCGCGTCCGTCAGCGCAGACCGGACCGGACTCTCAGGAATGACGCGTAACGCGCGCTCGGCGTCATTGGCAAAGGCTTCCCCGCGCTCGCGGGCCGCCTCAATTCCACCAACCTCGGCGACGATGGCGATCACATCGTTGAGCACGTCGTCGGGCGGCGCCTCGATCGCGAAGAGTTCGTCGACGCGGCGGCGCGCCGCGGCCGAGGCGCGCGGAAGCGCGACGATCAGCGGCAAGGTGACCTTGTGCTCCCGTAAGTCTGAGCCACCCTGCTTGCCGGTCACCGACTCGTGTTCGGTATAGTCGAGAATGTCGTCCGCGATCTGGAATGCCATGCCGAGCTTGTCACCGTATGTCGCCAGGTCGGCGCGGAACTCCGTCGCGCCGCACAACGCCCCGCTCTCACACGCGCCGGACATGAGCGACGCCGTCTTGGCGCGAATCAGCCGGTAGTAATCCTCTTCCGTGAAATCGAGTGCGTCGACCGCGCCGATTTGACGCATTTCGCCGATCGTCAGCTCGTTCGCAACATTGGTGACGACGGTCAGAATCTGCAAATCGCCCATGGCGACCAGCGCCGTCAGCGCGCGCGAATACAGGAAGTCTCCCATGATGACGGAGACCTGGTGGCTGAACAGCGAGTTCACCGTCGGCAGCCCGCGCCTCAACACGGAATGGTCGACGGAATCGTCGTGTACGAGCGTCGCGAGGTGCATGAGTTCGATGACCGCCGCGAGCGTGGTCGCCCGCGGTTCCGACTCGCCGGTCACCGCGCTCGCCAGCAGCGCCAGCGTTGGGCGAAACATTTTCCCGCGCATCTGCAACAGGTGGCCACTCACGTCGCGAATGATCGGCAAATCGTCCGTGACGACGCGCCGCATCTCCGCGACGACATCGTCGAGCCGTACCCGCACCGGCGACTGAATGTCGAGGAGCGTGTTCGACGTCGGCGTGCCCATCCGCGCGACCACGCCAGTCATCGGCCCGACCGTTCGACTTCACTCATGCGCTCGGCGATGTCGCGGAATTGGATGTCCACCAGAAACACGCGTTGATAGTATCCGAGTGCCTCGTCGGCCTGGCCTTGCGCTTCGGCTGCGCGGCCGAGCAGGTAGAGGACGCCGATCATTTGATCTTCGGGCGCCCGCTCATTCAGCGCGCGACCGAGAACCGACGCCGCCATTTTGAACTGGCCTTGCTCGATGAAGCACTGGCCGAGCGCCTCGAAGGTCGGTAGCCGGTTCGTCGGGCTGCCAAGCGCGCGCTGGAATTCGGCAATTGCCTCGTCGAGCAGCCCCATCTCCTTATATGCAATCGCTAAATCGTAGTGACTCTGGTAGTCCTCAGGATCGACGTTCTCCGCGACACCCTGCTTGAACTTTCGCAGCATGTCGGCGAAATCGGCCTCTTCGTCACCGGTCGGTTCCTGTTCGGCCACGACCATGCGCGTATCGCGCGGCATCGCCTCGTCGCGGAGCCAATCACCGAGGTTGACGAAATCTCTGGACGCCGCGGGCGCGCCGTTCGTCGTTTCAGCCGCGCGTGGCGGTGCGGGACGCGCGTGCGTCGTTGCGGAGGAGCGCGGTGTCTGCACAGACACGGGCGGCTCATCGTCAACGGCAATCGTGTCGAGCGCCGCGCGAGCCCGCGGCTCGTCGGGCGCCAGATCGAGCACGCGCTGATAGATGATGCGCGACTTGTCGACCTGATCCGAGCGAAGCAACGCATCGGCGAGTGAGACGTACGC
This sequence comes from uncultured Gemmatimonadaceae bacterium, assembly GCA_963817445.1. GTDB lineage: Bacteria > Gemmatimonadota > Gemmatimonadetes > Gemmatimonadales > Gemmatimonadaceae > JAQBQB01. The sequence goes on along the minus strand of CAWFOG010000042.1, from coordinate 4,108 downwards.
TTCGATGAGACGCGGCCGGTCGTTCGTGCGGAACGCGTACTCGACGCGTTTTTGGTGATGCTTCACGACCTCCGGCTCGAGCCGTGCGATTTCCTCGGCCAGCGATGACGCGAAATCGAGATCGCCCGACCGCTCGGCACCGGCCATAGCAGTTTCGAGTTCTCTGATTCCGCCGGCGCGATCCCCCGCTTCGAACATCGCCTCGGCGAGTTGGCGGCGCAGACCCCACTTCTCCGGATTCGCCGCGACTTCACCGCGTAGCGCTTCGACCGCGTGCAGCGCGACCGTCGTCGAGCGGTGCGCAAACGAGGGCGTCGGAACGACTACGGGCTCGTAGTCGCCCGAGCCGAACGGTTCGTTGACGAGTTCGAGCGATGATCCGTCGGCGGGCCCAGCGTCGCTCGGCGAAGAATCGCGCGTGCTCGTGTCGACACTCGCCGCTTCGGCGAGCGCGCTGTCTACCGCCGAGTCGACCGAGTCACCGACGTACTGGATCGTGTCGAGGCTCGCCGGCGGTCCAATCTCCTCGACTGGGTCGACTGCGACATCGGCGTCGACGTCGAGCGTCTCGGCCGCGGCGGCGATCAAGTCGAATTCAGGAAGACCGAGTGGTTGGCTGCGTGGCTTGGGCGACGGCGACGCTGGTGCAGTCCTGGGAAACGCCGATTCGTCGATGAGCGCAATGCCGTCGAGCGGCGTCGGTGTGCTCGGCTTCGGCGGCCGCGGTTTCTCAGCAGGGAGAAGTTCCGACAAGTCGAAGTCGATCGACGGCGCGCTGCGTGGCGATAAGCGCGGCTCTGGCACGTCGATCGGAATATCTCGCGTGTGTTCGTCGACTTCGATGTCGTCGTGCGTCGAGTGCGTCGGCGCGGCCGAACGATCCAACGGCGGACCGCCGGCGTCGGAAAGCGTCGTCGGTTCGATGTCGAGCAGCGGCTCCGGTGGTGGGAGTTCCAGAATGTCGATCTCACCACTGAGGTGCGTCGACACGAGACCGAGAATTGATTCGGCCGGAGTCTCACTCGGCCTGGCCGCGTCGTCTCCAAGTCGCGTGATGCTGTCGAGCGACGAATGGACCGTGTCGGTTGCACCCTGCGGCGCATCATCGGCGACGTCATCGACGAAGTCGTCGTCGAGATCGGCCTCCGGTGCGATCGCCGTGGCTGGAATTCCAGGCGTAAACGAGGGGTCGCGCTGAAGTGCGAGCGCGACCGGATCTTCGTCGATGGCCGCCGGCTCCGGCGGCGGAGCGTCCTTCGGCGGCGACACGCGTGGCGTTTTCGCCAGCGATGGCGTCGGCTGCGCGGGCACCTGGCCGCTCGGCCGCACGGGCGGCGCGTTCAGGTCGATGAAGACCAGTTCCGAGCGACTCCGCTCACGCTGTTCTCCACCCGCGCGCGGCTCGACGGTCGGATCAATCGCGCGGATGCGATTGGCCGTCGTCGTCGCATCGGCGAGACGGCCTTCCGAGTCATAGCGCTCGTGCAGGAGTTGCAGCTGTTCGAGCGCCTCGCTCTTGCGATCGTTTCGCAAAAGGTGGTCGGCGAGCATCAGGCGAATCTCGTCCTGATCCGGCGACAGGTCGGCGAATTCCTTGAGCGCACGAAACGCTTCGTCGACCTTGCCGGCCTTCTGCATTCGGTCGGCGTACTCGAGGAAGTTGTTTTTCGCGTCGCTCTTGAAGCCCTTGATCGCCGCGATCTTGCCAAGCTTGTAATAGATCGACGCGCGGCCGGGCGAATGCCGCAGGATCTTGTTGCAGAGCGCGATCGCGTTGTTGAACAACTTGGTCTCTGCGTACCGGTCGACGGCTTGCTCGTAGTAGTCGACCGCGTCGGCGACGTTCCCCTGCCGCAACATCAAGTCGCCAACCCTGTTGAACAGCGAGACGTCGAGTTCGTCGCCGTGTTCGTCGAACGACTCGAGCAGCTTGACGTAGACCACCAAGGCCTTGTCGAACTGCTTTTTAGCCTCGAGCTCGGCAGCCTGCTTCTTTAGCTTCGCGACGTTGGGCATCAGCGCCTGACCGATTCGGGGGAGTTGATCACGACCGCCGAACCAGGGAAAGAGAGGTGCCTCAAGTTATGTCTAAGTCACTCGTATAACAAGCTTTGCCGCGCACGAACGTCGCGACACAACGGTTGTCGCCATACCAGTACGGCAACTCGCGCACATCACGAATATCGAATAAGGCCAAATCGGCGGCGAATCCCGGCGCGATCTGGCCGGTCCGATCGGCCAACGCGAGCGCGGCCGCCCCGTTGACCGTCGCCGCGACGATTGCCTCGGCGACGCTCAGGCGAAGCTGGCTCACTCCAAGCGTGAGCATGAGCGGAAGGTTGGGCGTCGGCGACGTCCCAGGATTGAAGTCTGTCGCCAGCGCGACGGGAACGCCGGCATCGATGAACCGCCGCGCTGGAGCCTGTTTCGGCTTGCCGAGAAAGAGCATGGTTCCCGGAAGGAGCGTGGCGACGGTCGCGCTTTCGGCCAGAGCCGCGATGCCCGCGTCGGAAACAGCCGCGAGATGATCCGCCGACGTTGCGCCGATCGACGCGGCCAACTCCGCCCCGCCAGCCGAGGTCAGTTCGTCGGCGTGGAGTTTGAGCAGCAGGCCGGCCTCGCGCGCCGCAGTCAGGATGGTGCGACTTTCGTCGACGGTGTACACGCCCGTCTCACAGAACACGTCGGCGAACACGGCGAGTTTCGCCGCGGCGACCGCGGGAATCATCTCGTGGACGAGCAGATCGACATACGCCTGGCGCGCCGCCGCGGAGCCCCGATGCTCGAGTGGAATTTCGTGGGCGCCGAGGAAGGTCGGAACGATGCGCAGCGGCAATTCACGGGCGAGACGCGCGATTACGCGCAGCGCTTTGAGCTCGTCGTCGAGGGTGAGTCCGTAGCCGGACTTGATCTCGACCGTCGTCGTACCGAACGACGCGAGACGTCGCAGGCGGGCGGCGGTGAGCTCGTGCAGTCGATCTTCTGAGGCCGCGCGGAGGTCGCGCACGGACGAATGGATCCCTCCCCCGCGCCGCGCAATCTCCATGTAGTCCGCACCCGCAGCGCGCAGTTCCTGTTCGTCGTACCGAGGACGGGCGAATACGCCGTGCGTGTGCGAGTCGACCAGGCCGGGGGTGAGCACACCGTCGCGGCAGTCAAACTCGCGCGCGCCGCGAAAGCGTCGCCGCAGGTCGTCGACGGCATCCACCGCGGCCACGCGCCCGTGCTCGACCGCGACGCCGACTCCGGTGCGCACACCGGCGTCGTTCATTTCGACGCCGCGGCGCGCGCGTGGCGGCCCCTCGCACGTGACGACCTGCGCCGCGTTCACGAACAACAGTGGCGCGTCATGCACGTCCCGCATGGCGTCCGAGGGTTCGGTCACGCCATCACGTCCCGCACACGCGACAGGCGGATCGGTGCCTGGGCTTCGCCACGACATGCGTAATAGCAAGCATTGCAATTCACAGGTTCATATCGCCGGTAGTCGCGCCAGTGAAAATCAGTCGGGAAGTCAGGGCACCGCTTCACCTGCCCCGTTGGATCGATGTGGATGGTGCGGATGCCGGACTGACAGGGCTCGTGCATTTCTCCGCGAAGATAGCGCGGAATCTGCTCGAGATAGTAGTCCGAATTGGTGATCAGGCCGCGCCGCCGGCGCTTCAACTCGAGAAGCTGCTTGACGACGCCGTCGACTGCTTCGAGCTCGGGGCCGGCGATCAGGTAGTCCCGATTGCCGTTCTTCGCGTCGGTGTACACGCTGTAGTTCACGCCAACGTCGAGGCGTGCTGCCGCATCGGCGATGGCCAGGATCTGGTCCAGATTGTCGTTCTTGATGACGGTGTTGAATCGAATGTTGTCGATGCCGCGCGCGCGCATTGCCGGGACGAGCGCGAGAATCTTCGCCGCCAACCCCGGGATGCCGCGCGCGCGATCATGCCGCTCGTCGAGATAGTCGAGCGAGATGTTGAATTGATGAACACCGGCGTCCCACAGCGCGCGCGCGCGCTCCGCGCTGAGCATCGCGCCGTGGGTGATGAGCGTGACGTACTTGAGCGCGATCGCTCGGTCGACCTGCGCCACGAGTTCTTCGAGATCGCGCCGCAAC
>CAWFOG010000041.1:0-7643 GCA_963817445.1 uncultured Gemmatimonadaceae bacterium | reverse complement strand
CGTCGAGTTGACGGACGCCGCCGAAGCGCTCGCCCTCGGCGAGTACGGCAAGCGCGTGCACAGGATGGGCGGCGACGAAATCGGGCGACTCGCCTCCGCGTTCAATCGAATGGCGGAGCAGGTGCAGGAATCATCCGGCTCCTCCGCCGCCGCCGTCGCGCGCCTCACACACGCGATGGACACGCAGAACTTTCTCGCCGAAGCGAGCAAGACGCTGGCCGGCGCCTTCTCCGACGAGAAGCTGGTTCCGGAGCTCGCTCGCCTGTGCGTGCCGCGACTCGCCGACTATTGCACGATTCACATCGCCGCCGACGACGGCACCATTCGTCGCGTCGAGACGCTCCACTACGACCCGGCCAGGAACGACGCTGTTCGCGCGCTCGTACGCCGGTATGAGTATCGCGTCGACGGACCGGGCGAAGTCGCGCAGGTCATTCGCACGCGGCAACCGATCGTGGTTCCGCACGTGCGCCTTGACGCCGTTCGCACCACCGCGCCAAATGCCGAAACGGTACGGCTACTCGACGAGATTGGACCGACGTCGTTCATGTGCGTGCCACTGGTCGCGCGCGGACGCGCGTTCGGCGCCATCTCGTTCACCATGACGGATTCGGGCCGCGTGTTCGGCGACGACGACGTGCAGCTCGCGGAGAACTCGGGCGCCGCTGGGCGGTGGCGATCGACAATGCGCTGATCTACCAACGATCGCTCGCGCTGCGGCTCGAGGCAGAGGCGGCGAGCAACGCCAAATCGGATTTTCTGGCGAAGATGAGCCACGAGATCCGCACGCCGATCAACGCAATGATGGGCTACGCCGAATTGCTCCAGATGGGGATTTCGGGAGACGTGAGCGAGATGCAGGCGAAGCAGTTGGCGAGAATCCGCGCCAGCGGCGAGCATCTCACGGCACTCGTGAACGAGATTCTCATCTCGCCAAGATCGAAGCGGGCAGAATGATGCTCGAGCCGGCGGTCGGCACGACGGGCGATGCCGCCGAGGCCGCGCTGGCGCTCATTCGCCCGCAAGCCACGACCAAGGGCGTTGAGATCGCGCCGTCGGTCGCCGGGGAACCGGCCACGGAATACATCGGCGATCCGCACCGCGTTCAGCAAATACTCACGAACCTGTTGTCGAACGCGGTCAAGTTCACGGCGCAGGGAGGCCGCGTCTCCATCCGATGCGGAGTCGCCGGCGGGCCGCCGCACGCGCACGGCAATGGCAAGGCGAATGGGACATGGTCGTTCATCACCGTTGCCGACACGGGGGTCGGCATCGCCACCGAAGACCTCGAGCGCATTTTCCAGCCATTCGTCCAGGTCGATCAGGGCTATACGCGTGCGCACGACGGCACTGGGCTCGGCCTGACGATCAGCCGCAACCTCGCGCAGATGATGGGCGGCGACATCACCGTCGAAAGCACGGTGGGCCGCGGCTCGCGCTTCAGCCTGTGGCTACCAGTACCCGAGGCGCAGGCGGCCTGAGCGCGGAGCGCATGTCGCGGCGTTCCGATTGACCGCCGGCGTCACCGAGTAGCGCGGTGCAGGTGAGAGCGATCGTGGCGCCGCAGAGCCAGCCGCCCAGCACGTCCGTCGCCCAGTGTTCGTCGGAGATCACGCGATACGCGCCCATCACCATCGGCGCGCCGACCGCGAGCAATCGCGCCTGGCCGGGCGAAATGAGTCGCCGGCGCCACAGAATCGCCGCGGTAGTCGCGGCGACGGCCGTCGTGCCGGTGGTGTGTCCACTCGGATAGCTGTCCACACGACGCTTGACGCCGGCGCGGCGTGGGCGTTCGCGCAGATACACGAGCTTGATCGCGCGCTGCCCGAGCCAGCCGAGCCACGCTGACGTCACGATCGCCGGACCGCCGGCCAGCCCGCGACGGTCGAGGGTGCGCGCGACGAGATACGACGTGGGGATGAGCGCGCCCGGCAGACCGATCGGGAAAAGCGGCGTGAGCGCGCGATCGAGCCGCCGCATCCGGCGCCCCTGCATCGACCGTCTCACCCGACGATCGAACTCCGTTGGTCGGTCGAACTGGAGCTCGCGCGCGAGCAGAGTGAACGCGCCCGCCGTGAGTGCGGCGAGCGCGAGCGAACGCGAGGGTGAAAGCGAGGGCCCACGTGACACGCTGACGTGCGGTGCACGTGGCACGCCAGCGAACGCGGCGCGCCGCGGCTAAGATTCGAGTGGACGCTCCCTTTTGCCGCACACGACATGCTCGACATTGCCGTTCCCACCGAAATCACCGATCCGATCAACGCGCGCCTGCTCGCCGTGTCGGAGGATCGCATCGCCGGGTTTTCGCTCGACCCGTTCAAGGACATCGCCCGCCAAAGCGAACTCGACGTCGACACCGTCCACGAACGTATCCGCGCGATGCTCGCCGCCGGCACGATCCGCCGCGTGCGCCAGACGCTGATGGCGACGAACCTCGCGCCGGGCGCGCTCGTCGCGTGGCAGGTGCCCGCGAGAAGCTCACCGGGCGTTCGATTATCCTTTCCGAGAGGATCCGTTCTCCGGCCACGTCGTGATCCGCTCGACCGACGCGGCGACGCCGGGCTCGAACTACCGGCTGTGGACGACGCTCAAGGTGCCGCAGGGTTTCTCGATCGACGAAGCACTGCGGCACCTCGCCGAGCCGCGATCGGCGCCGACGTCGTTCGCTTGATGCCGGCGAAGTGTCTGTTCGCGCTGGGTGTGGGCCACGTGCGCCGGCAGCGGCATGGAGCCGGGCAGCAAGAGCGACGAGCCGGCGAAGCCGACTCGACACCGAACATCGTCGAGCTGAGCGCGCTGGAATGGCGCGTGCTCGAGCCGCTCAAGCGCGAGTTCGCCGTCGGTGAGATCGGCGACGACGTGTGGGCCGCGCGTGCGCGCGAAGCCGGCATGTCGCTCGACGAATTCGAGCGCATCGCGCAGTCGCTCTGAACGCGCGCGGCGTGATCGGCCGCTTCTCGACGTTTCTCGGAGCACGTCAAGCCGTCGACGAAGCCGGCGACGCGCGTGACGCGCTACAACGCGCTCTTTCACTGGGCCGTTCCGCCGGGCCGCGAGATCGAAGCGGGGCGCGAAGTCGGCCGTCATCACTGCATGACGCACGCGTATTGGCGCGAGGGCGGTCCGGAATTCGCGCAACGTCAACATCATGGGCGTCGCGCACGGCACCGACAAGGCGCTCGTGCTCGCGCACAAAGCCGCGATCGACGAGCACCTGGCGTCGAAGCGGGCATTCCGGCTGTCGCTACACCAACGTGTTCTGGGGCGGCCGGAGCGAAATCAAACCGTCGGAGATTTCGCCGATCGCGTACGCGGCGTGGCTGGAAGGGCGTTGAGCCTGGGACGTCCCTCCCAATCACCGTACGTTCTTATAGATCCTGCCGCCTTTCATCACGAACATCACGCGCCGGAGCGCCGTGATGTCGGTGCTCGGATCGCCCGCGACGGCGATGATGTCGGCCTGCATCCCCGGCGCGATCGCGCCGATCTGATCGCCGAGCCGCATCGATTCGGCCGTCAGCGACGTGGCTGACGTGATCGCCGCCATCGGTGATTGACCGCCCGCCTGAACGCGGCAGACCAACTCTTCCGCGTTGCGGCCATGCGCACCCGCCACCGCGTCGGTCCCGAAAATGACCTTGAGCCCCGGCGTGCGGAGCGCGCGCTTGAACATGTCGGTCGCGATCGGAATCGCGTTCTCCATCGAGGCAAAGCCGACCTCGTTGTAGTTGCCGATTCCCTCGTATTTCGCCCGATTGTCGAGATAGTTGCGGAAGACGAGACAGATCTGCGGGTCGAAGTAGACGCCGCGATCGGCCATCAGCTTCAGCACTTCGTCATCAGCAAATACACCGTGCTCGATCTGCTTGCAGCCGGCGAGCACCGACGCCTTAATGCTCTGCGAGCTGTGGGCGTGGACCATCGTACGCATTCCCTCCGCGTTCGCCTCACCGCAGATCGCCGCGAGCTGTTCGTCGCTCAGCGTCTGCGCGCCGCCCTCACGAATGCTGGCCGACGCGAAGATCTTGATCACATCGGCGCCCTGCGCCTTGCGTTGGCGCACGAGCGCACGCAGCGAGTCCGGCATCGGCCGTGTGCTGCTGAACGGGCTGAGCGATGTGAGAACGCGGGGCCCGGGGATCTGTCCCATGGCGATCCACTCGCGCAGGTCCTTGTCTTCGGGATCGCCCGGACTCTGAATCGTCGTGAACCCCGCCATGAGCGTGGCGTACGCGTTGCCGGCCATCGACAGCATCGACTGGACTGGCGTGTCGCCGTCGCCGGGCTGGTGGAGCCGGCCCTGACGATTGAAGTACCAGCTCAGATGGGCGTGCGCGTCGATCAAACCCGGGAGGAGCGTCATCCCCGTCAAGTCGTACGTCGCCGCGCCCGAGGTGCTCTTGTCGACGCGCGCGATCTTGTCACCTTCGACGACGATCATCGCGCCTGGCAGAACGTTGCCGCGGCCGTCGATGATGCGGTCGGCGTGGAGGATGATGGGCTGATTCACGGATTGGGCGGCGGCGATCGCCGGAAAGACAGCGATCAGGGTGACGAGCGGCAGTCTCATTGACGTCTCCTCGATTCCACGTGCAGACGATACCGCGCCCACCTCACGGAATCAAATCGCTTGGGCCAGATTGTGTGCCGCCCCTTGGCCCACGCTCCCGCACACCCGGCTGGTCTCAGATGTCGCTGCGCCGCCTCCAGCGCGAAGATCTCATCGCATCGACGGTTTGTATTTGCGTTCTCATACTGGGAATCGCGATTCGGACCCATCGGAATGCGGTTGCCGCGCGAGCGTCGCAATCGGCGCCAGCGCTCGACGCGCCGATACCGCCCGATTCCGCGCTCACCACCGGTCGGCTCAGCAATGGGCTTCGCTATTACATCATTTCGAACGGACGTCCAGCATCGCGGGCCGAACTGCGCTTGGTCATCAATGCGGGAGCGGTACTCGAGGCAGATGACCAGCGGGGTCTGGCGCACGCGGTGGAGCACATGTTGTTCCGGGGAACCACACACTTCCCGGGTCACGCGATCGACGACTATCTGCAGACGATCGGGATGCGGCCAGGAGGAGACATCAATGCGTCGACCAGCCAAGACCAAACCGTCGTCAATCTGACGATACCCACGGATCGCGCAGGCGTCCTCGACACCGCCATGGCAATTCTCGCCGACATGGCTGGCGAGGTCACATTCGACCCCGATCAAGCCCGCCCAGAGGCTGGCGTTGTCATGGCGGAATGGCTATCCCGATCTGATGCGACGCAGCGATTGCGCGACGCGCGCAATGACGTTCTGCTCGCTGGTTCGCCATACGCGGGTCATCCCGTCATCGGTGACACAGCGGTCTTGCGACGCTTCAGCATCGGCGCAATGCGCCGCTTCTACACCGATTGGTATCGCCCCGACCTAATGGCCGTTATAGCCGTCGGAGATTTCGATGGCGGGGCGGTCGAACATCTGGTCACTCAACACTTCCGTCGCCTGCGCGCGCCAAGCCACCCGCGTCCGCGCCCAGAGATCGCCGTTCCGCCGCTGGCCGGCGCTCGCGCGGCGTTATTGAGCGATCCCGAGTCCGAGGCGTCGCGAATCGCGATGTGGCACCCCGCGCCGCCGATCGTTCAGCGGCGCCTCGGCGACTATCGTGAAGCGTTGATCGACGATCTGTGGCGGCGAGTTTTGCGCGACCGCCTCGAGGACGCGGCTGCACGTCGAGATTCTCCCGTGCTCAATGCCGACGCGATGTCGTGGGCGCTCGTGCGATCTCTCGACGCGAATGTCGTCACGGCGAGCGCGGTCCGCGGCCGCGAGCGAGCCGCGCTCGAGACGGTCGCGGCGGAAGTCGGTCGCCTGGCTCGTTTTGGTGTTTCGTCAAGCGAAACGGATCGCCGCGCGGCGGATCTGCTGCGTGAACGCCGTGTGGCCGACGAGTCGAGCGACGACTCGTCGGACCTTGCTGATGAACTCGTCGACAGCTTTCTCACTGGGGACGTCCTCGTGACGCGCTCGTCCGCGTACGAGCTCTCACGCGAGTTGCTGCCGACGATTCACGCCGACGACATTCTGCGGCGCGTGCGCGGCATCGCCATCGACAGCGGCTCGGCGGTGCTTGTCACCGAGCCGACCCATGCGACCCCGCTTGGATCGGCGAAGGAGATCGCGCAATACGCGCGCGCCGCCGCCGAGGCCGCGACCGCGCTTCTCCCCGACTCGTCGGCGTCGATCGCACTCATGCCGATTCTACCGACACCCGGGCGCATTGTCTCGGAGCGGTCGACCGATGTCGGCACCTTCGATTGGAGATTGAGCAACGGCATGCGGGTGATTCTCAAGCCGACCCGCTTTTCGTTCGACGACATCGAGCTGCGCATGTTCGCGCCGGGCGGAGCGTCGCTCGCGAGCGACGCGGAATACCCGTCGGCGTATCTGTCGGACGGTGTCGTCGCAAATACGGGGATAGGAGCGTTGTCCGGACGCGAGCTCGCTCGCCGAATCGCGCCGACGTCGGTTGAGCTCACGCCAACGATGCGCGATGACATCGTCTATTTTTCCGGAAGCGCCGCGCCGCGTGACATCAACCTGCTGTTCCAACTCGTCAATTTGTACTTCACGGCGCCGAGAGCCGACACCACCGCGTTTCGCCGCTACAAACAGCGCGCGGCTGAATACGCGCACGGCCGCGTCGCTGATCCCGACGCAATCTTCGCCGACTCAGTGGCGGCCACCGTCACCCAGCACGACGTGCGCGCGCTTACACAAACCGCGCACTTCACCGACGCTGTCCGCCTTGCTACGGCATTGGATTTCTGGAAGGCCCGAATGGCCAACGCGTCGGGCTTTACCGTCGTCCTCACCGGCGATTTCGCTCTCGTTCGCATGCGTCAGCTCGCATCGCAGTATCTCGCGTCGCTGCCGGCGGGTGCACCGGAGCATCAGCGGTATCGCGGATACCAGTTTCCTCACGGCGTCTCCCGAAGGCGGATCGTCGCAGGCGTGGGTCCAAGGGCGAGAACGGAGATCACCATCTCCGGCGCTTACGACGGGTCAAGCGAAGCCGCGGACGGGATCGAGGAGGCCGAGGAACTCGCCGAGCGCGCGCTCAACGACGATCTGCGCGAACGGCTCGGCGGTACGTACGACGCGAGCGTGACGAGCAGCTATAGCTCCGCACCACCCCGCCACTATGTCATCACGATCGACTTCGCGGCGCAGCCGGAACGCATCGACTCGCTTGCAGACGCGGCGCTTCGCGAACTCGAGCGACTCCGCGTCGAGGGGCCGACTGAGCTCGAAGCCGCCAAGGTGATCGCCGCGCGTACCCACGATCTGGACGGCGAAAGCGAGAGCAATTCATATTGGGCAACGGCGCTTGCCTGGCATGCGCAAATGGGGTGGCCCTTGGCCGAGATCGGCACGCGTGACGTCCGCGCGAAGTTCGTCACACGAAAATCTCTCGCCGCCGCATGTGCGACGTATCTGAACGCGTCGCAGTATGTCGAAGTGACGATGATCCCATCTCCAGAAAAGCATCCCAACGGCGTCCGGTCGCCGTCCGCCTCTGCGGCGCGTCGGCCGAATCCCCCGTGAACCATCGTCACCGTTCTTGTGTCAAACACGCATCGTCAATGGAACTG
>CAWFOG010000040.1:0-23873 GCA_963817445.1 uncultured Gemmatimonadaceae bacterium | reverse complement strand
TCCGCCGTCGACCGCTTCCTCCGCTACGTGCGTATCGACACCCAGTCGCAGGAAGATCGCTCATCAGTGCCGAGTACGGCGAAGCAGCTCACCCTCGCCAACTTGCTCGCTACCGAACTCCGCGCGCTCGGCGCTGCCGACGTGCGCGTGAGCGATCACTGTATGGTATATGCCTTCGTGCCGGCCACACCCGGCGTCGGCGCGAACATTCCGACGCTCGGCCTCCTCGCGCACGTGGACACGTCGCCTGCAGTGACGGGTGCGAACGTCAATCCCGTCATTCATCGGAATTATCAGGGCGGCGACATCGTGCTGCCCAACGATACCACGCAAGTCATCACGGTTGCGCAGCATCCCGTGCTGCGCGACATGATTGGCGACGACATCATCACGACTGACGGCACGACGCTGCTCGGCTCCGACGACAAAGCCGGCGTCGCCACGATCATGACGTTGGTCGACGTCCTATTGCGCAATCCGCAGCTTCGGCACGGACGCATCGCCATCGGATTCACCGCCGACGAAGAGATTGGCGTCGGCATCGAGAAGTTCGACGTCGCCGAATTCGGCGCGACATTCGCCTACACGGTCGACGGCGGTGCGCTGGGCGAGATGGGCGACGAGACATGGAGCGCGCGACTCGCGACCGTCACCTTTCGCGGCAAGAGCACGCATCCGGGCACGGCCAAAGGCGTGATGGTGAATTCGATCTACGCGTTCGCGCACTATCTCACCGAGATGCCGCGCGACATGCTGCCCGAGACGACCGAGGACCGCGTCGGCTTCGTCCATCCATATAGTGGCGTCGCGGACGTCGAGGACTCGAGCATCAAGGTGCTGCTGCGCGACTTCGAGCTGAGCGGGCTCGAGTCGAAGGAGCGGCTGCTGCGCGACCTGGCCGCGGCGACGGAACGCAAGTTCCCGGGCGTGACGATTCGCGTCGACGTCAAAGAGAATTATAAGAACATGAAAGAGGTGCTCAAGCACCATCCACAACTGATGGAGAACGCGTTCGAGGCGACGCGTCGCGCCGGCCTCACGCCGTACACGACGCCGATTCGCGGCGGCACCGACGGCTCCAAGCTCACGTTCCGCGGTCTTCCCTGCCCCAACCTGTTTACCGGCGGCTTCGAGTTTCATAGTAAACTCGAATTCAACTCCCGCCGCGGGCTGGAGAAGACGACGGAAACGCTCGTGCACCTGGTGCAGATCTTCGCTGAGTAGGGGCGCGTCTCGGCGGGCGCGCCCCCAGACAACGCTAGAGCGTTTTCAGATACTCGACGAGGTCGGACTTCTGCGCGGCCGTCAGGTTGAGGCCTTTGCGCGTGTTGTACAGATTGACAACGTCGCCGAGCGTCAGGGCGACGCCATTGTGAAAATACGGCGCATGTTGCGCGAGCCCGCGCAGCGGAGTGGTGCGGTACATCTTGGTCACGCTTCGCGACGCGAGGCTCGGCCCGTTGTTCGGCTCGGGCTCGCTGACCACTTCCGACGGCGAGTGCAGGCGCGTATTGGCATCGGTGAACAGCGCGCCGGTGTGGCACGTGGCGCACTTGCCCGCGCCGTTGAACACCGCGCGCCCGCGTGCCGCCGCCGCGGCGTCATAGCTCCCCGGCGCTACCGCGGGATTGCTCAAGCTCAGCTGATACGCCTGCAGCGGCGGAAGCAACGCCGACACGGAGTCCGGCGGATTCTGGACGTTGTCGGGAGGCGTCGCCCGATTGTCGGTGAACGAACCGTGCCCGTGCATTTGCGTGACCGCCACGTACCGGTTCCAGTATTGAATGTCCGGACCGTCGCCGGTGTAGGTGATGCGGTGGACGCCGAGCAGTCCGTAGGCTGGAGGAATTACCGCCGGATTATTCTTGCCGTCAAAGTTGTACCGCGCGTCGTACTTCCCCGGTCCCCACGAGTTGTACACCGCTTTCTGCGCCGGCGAGAGTGCGGGAGAGAGCGCGATGATCGCGCCCACGTTCAGATCGTGGTTCGCCCACCCGTCGCGTCGCTTGCCAATGCCGGGCGCGAACGAGTTGTCGACAGTTGAATGACAGAGTGCGCACGTTATGCCAACGCGCGTGAGCACATCATGGCCGTTCTCGGTCTTCACCACGCCTTTGACTCCAACAACGGCGTTGAGTTTGAGCAGCGCAACGGTCGTCGCGGGGTTCGTCAAGCTGATCGACCCATCTTGAATTCCCTTCACCACCGCCGGCGGCAGCGAATCGGTGTCGACCTTGAGACCGACTTTGAGCGCCGTCGTCGGATCGACGGCACTGCTGATCACGGTTTGCATTCGCAGCGTGTCCGTCCAGAACGTCTCGTCGCCAAACGTCTCGAAGCGAAAGATTGCCTGACCATTTGGTGCGACCGGCACGCTCCGCGCGTCGTCCGGCCGCGTCGCCGTTCGAGCTGCACCCGCGACGAGCGTCAAACCGAGAAGCAGAGCAACCACGGCCGGGCGTATGGCAGAGTTCGTGGGATCTTTTTCCGGCTGCATGGAGTTGTCTCCGTTCGGGTGAACCACGTTTGAAGTAAGCGACGACGTACGACACGGTCTTGTAGATTCTTGACCACTTTACGACTCACCGCGTTCTCGCGGGCCGCGCAATGACGACCGGCGCGCAACCGCTGGCTGACCACGCGGAACTCCGGTCCGTTCACACAGCCACGGGCGTGGCCGTCGAAACGATGACGACGGCGTACCGAACGCAGGCATTTCCGCGCCACTCGCACGAGACGTACACGATCGGCATCGTGCTCGGCGGGACCGGAACGCTCTGGCTCAGCGGCCGCAACCACGTCGCGGGCGAGGGTGACATCGTCGTCATTCCACCTGGCGCCGTGCACACAGGCAGCGTCGGGGCCGGCAGCTCGGTCTTGTCCTACGTCGCTGTCTATCCGCCGGCGGCGCTACTCGCCGCCGTTGCCAGCGCGAGCGGGCGCGACGATGGTGCGCTTCCGGAATTCTCCGCGGCGGTGATCCACGATTCCGCCGCGGCCGCGCCGATGCGATCGCTCTTTCGCGCGATCAGTAGCGCGCCAATCGATGACGCTGCGGCCGAAGACGCGCTCAACACCGCGTTGACCGCGCTGATTCGCGACCATGCCGCGCCGCGTCGTTCCACAACGAACGCGGTCTCGCCATTCGACGTGCCGCGGGCCGTGCACATCGCACGTCAACTTCTCGACGACTGCTATGCTGACGGCGCGCGAACGTCGCTCCGCGCGCTTGCCGAGAGCGCAGGCGTCACACCGTTTCATCTCGTCCGCGTTTTTTCGCGTTCGATCGGGTTGTCGCCGCACCAGTACCTCGTGCAAGTTCGCATCGGCCGTGCGCGCGATCTGTTGACGAGCGGCGTGACGCCATCGATCGTCGCGGCCATGACCGGGTTCGTCGACCAGAGTCACATGACGACGCAGTTCAAGCGGTACGTGGGCACGACGCCGGGGCAGTATCAGAAAGGCGTCCGCGCGCGCTGAGCGCGGCCCGCGTGTCGGAACGTCGGAGTAGCGCTCGGGCTACTTCACTTTCTTGCCGGGCATGTCGCGTCCGTTTTGGTGGAGCACGAGGCTCGTCGCGTTTCCGTCCGCGTCGCGCACGAAGGTGACCTGCGCGTCAACTTCTTTGAGAAAGAAATCCGTCGGCGATTCCGGCCAGAGCCGCAACGTTGACTGTCCCGTCGGATGAACGGTGAGCGCGTCCTTGTCGAGCGCAACGTCGAGCGAAAAGTTGGGTGCAAGCTCGTAGACGCCGACGTAGCGGGCCAACACGTCGCGTGAGACCGGAATCGACGTCCGCCGCTTCGACACCGTCGGCTTGGGCGCGAGCGGAAGCGCGGGGTCGAGCAAATGCATGCCAATGTCGTCCGCCCCTTCGCCGCCGGAGTTGGTCATCACGACGACGGCGATTTTGCGCGACGGGACGAGACCGAGAAACGTCCGATAGCCGCCCGTGCCTCCGTTGTGCCAGACGATTGTGTCCGCGCCAGCCTGTTGCACGATCCAATTCAATCCGATCGACATACCGGGTCCGCCAGCCGACGCGCGCGGTTCGTGCGCGAACGCCATCGCGCGCTCCAGCTTTCCGCGCTCCGGGTGCAGGTTGGCCGCGGCGAACTTGAGCATGTCCGTCGTCGTGGACCGAATGGCGCCGGCGCCGGCAAGCGTCGGCAGATCCCAGTTCGCGACAACGTCGCCAAATTCATCGTGCCCGAGCGCGAGACGTGCTTTCATCCTCGGCGTGAGCACGATCGCGGTGTTCGCCATGCCGAGCGGCGTCCACACGCGTTCGCGCTCCATGGCCTCGTACGACTGTCCAGTGCGCAACGACAGCACGTGCCCCAGCAGGCCGACGCCGAGATTAGAATACTCGAATTGCTCGCCGGGATCGCGCGTGAGCGTGTAGCCGGAGAGAAAGGCGTACATCTGCTGCACGGTGTAGTCGGCGTACGGGTTCGCGGAGTCCTTTGGATGGAAATTCGACGGCATCCGCGGGAGGCCCGAGTTCTGCTCCGACAGATTCCCGAGCGTGATCTGCTTCCCATTCCGTGTGGGAAGTTGAACGCCCGCCGGCAAGTACTTTTGCGCCGGGTCGTCGAGCGAGACAACGCCCTCCTGCACCAGCTCGGCGAGCACGGTCGACGTGAACACTTTCGAGATCGAGCCGATCTCGAACACGCTATTCGCGTCGAGCGCGGGACGCCCTGGTCCCGGATCCCCGTAGGCGACGACGCGTGTCGTACCGTCGGCGTTCAGCATCCCGACGACGATGCCGGCACTTCGCTTTTCCTCGACGCGTTGTCGCAGCAGCGCGAGCACGGCCGAATCCGAGGGAAACTGTGCCGCGGCTGAGTGAGCCAGCGGGGTCGAGTCGCGTTGGACGGGCACCGACGTGAAGCACACCGCGGAGCCAACGACCGCGGCGATCGAGCCAGCGTGTGCGGAAAGGAGAGAACGCATGGTATTCTCCGACGGTGGCGCGTTGATCGGCCAACTGTTCGTGATCATGCTCGGGAACCAGGGCTACGATACGACGTTCGGCCCCGGCACGCGAGCGCCGGAACGACCCTAACGCGCTGTGCCGTACGCGTACATCCCGAACATCACGCCGACGAAGTTCGACGAGAAACCTCCGGCGAGCTTGGTGCTTAAGATGGTACCGTCCGCGTTGGCGACGAGGGTCGTCCAATGGCCGGGCCGAACGCCGTATGAGAAGTCGTATTGCGCCCCGCGCGCCGTGATCTTCAAGTAGACCGGCGCGCTTGGCGACGACGTGAGCGGGGCCGTTGCCAGAACCACCGGTCGCCCGCCGTTGGCTTGGCCATTGCGCTCGACAACTTCCACGACGCGTTTGCCATCCGCGAGCGTCACGCCCAGCAGGTAGTTGGACTCGTCCGTCTCGAACGCGACGAGGCCCGCCACGTCGCCCTCGGCGGGTGGCGAATACACCATCGCCGTTGACGCCGACGCGTTGAGGTGCTCCTGCCGACGCCCGACGAACGAGAGATGCGCGTGCGCGCCTAGCGACGCCGAACTCGCATCGACTGTGAGCCAGCCCGGGTGCGACGTCAGGTCGTAGAACGGAGCCCGCGGTGTGCGAATGAAGGTCCAATACGAGGCCAGCGTCGTGGCGGAAAAGTCGTCGCGCACTGAAAAGTTGCCCGCCGTGGGAACGCGCGGCGCTGGCTGCGCCGGCAACCGCGGACGCCGGTGCGCATAGGGCACGGTCTCACTTCCAGAGAGAATGATCGGCCAATCGTTAACCCACTGTACGGGAAGCAAGAACGTCTCGCGCCCCGTGTTGTACAAATTGTCGCCGTACGGGCGCACGCCGAGGAACACTGCCCACCACTCGCCCGCGGGCGTCTCGACAAAATCAGCGTGGCCAGTCGACGTGATAGGAAATGGCCGCGACGGATCGAGCTGCCGCTGCGTAAGAATCGGATTTGTTGGACCTGCGACGTACGGGCCGGTCGGCGACGCGCTGCGGAACACGACCTCGGAATGTTGATCTGCCGTTCCACCTTCGGCGCAAATCAGATAGTAGAATCCGTTGCGCTTGAAGATGTGTGGTGCCTCGATCCAGATCGGCTTCTTCGAGAGATCGACTCCGCCATTGACGATGATCGCGCGCGGGCCGACCATCTTCTGCGTTGCGACGTCGAATTCCTGAATCCAGATCGCCCGGTGCCCGCTATAGAGCGGCGCGCCGGCCGGCGGTCCGTTGTTGACGACGTACGCCTTGCCGTCGTCGTCGAAAAAGAGCGACGGATCGATACCGTCATTGATGTCGGGAAGCCACGTGGGGTCGGACCACGGTCCGGCTGGATCGGTCGCGGTGACGATGAAGTTTCCCGCGCCGGCGAGCGTGGTGATCATGTAAAACGTGCCCGCATGCTCGCGAATGACGGGCGCGAAGATTCCCCGCGAAATTCCCGCCGTGTCGACCGCGAGCTGCGACGGCCGACTCAACACACTCCCGAGCTGCGTCCAGTGCACGAGATCGCGACTGTGAAAGAGCGGAACCCCGGGAAAATATGAGAACGATGAATTGACGAGATAGTAATCGTCGCCGCGTCGAACGACGCTTGGGTCGGGGTAGAAGCCGGTCAGAATCGGGTTGAGGTACTCGCTGGGTCCTGCTTTCACGCTGTCGTAAGTCGGGTCGTGTCCCTCGTAGGCAAACCAGTCGAAGCGTGGATTCGCCGGCGCCGCGCGTGGGCCCAGCGCGACGATAGAGCCGAGCAGCACACACGCGCCGGCGCAGACGGCTCCCTTGAATGCGACCATAGGATTGGCGTCGTAGAGGTAGGCCGGCGATCCATCCGCTGGCGTCGATCATAAGATGACCATATATCTACGCGTCACGATCGGTTGCGCCAGGTTCGCCAACGACTCACCTCAAATGTCGAGTAGTCCATGACCCGACTCTCGAGTTTCGCCGCGCTAGCGCTCAGCGCCATCGTCGGCGCATCACCGGTAAACGCGCAGCAGCAAGGAACCGCGACCGTCGCGTCGCAGCCGGTGACGCTCACGGCCGAGGAGGATCACGCGCGCACGATGCGGCTGCTGGGAATCACATCGCTGCGGCCGGGAGCGAATGGCAACGATCCCAAAGCGCCAAACGCCGCCAACTACGACGAGGCGCTCGCCAACCCGTACCCCAATCTCCCCGACCCGCTCTTGCTCATGGATCGTGAGCGCGTGACGACGCCGGAGTTGTGGTGGACAAAGCGACGTCCTGAGATCGTCGAATTGTTCGACCGCGAGGTCTATGGCCGGGTGCCGGCAAGCGTGCCGCGTGTTGAGTGGACGGTAAAGAGCACTACAGCGGGCATGAACGGCGACGTCCCGATCGTGACGAAGGAGCTGGTCGGCCACGTCGACAATTCCGCCTATCCAGCGATCGATGTCGACATTGTCGTCACGCTGAGCACTCCGGCCAACGCGAAGGCGCCGGTGCCTGTGATCATGCAGTTCGGTGGGTTCGGATTTGGCTTCGGTCCGCCGCGCGGCGGCCCGCCGCCTCAAATCCCGCCCGGTGGTCGTGGTTTTGGCGGTCCACCGCCCGGCCCAAGCTGGCAATCGCAAGCGCTCGCCAAAGGCTGGGGTTACGCAACGCTCAACACGACGAGCGTTCAAGCGGACAACGGCGCCGGACTCACGAAAGGGATCATCGGATTGACGAACAAAGGCCAGCCGCGATCGCTCGACGATTGGGGCGTACTGCGTGCGTGGGCATGGGGCGCGAGTCGCGCGCTCGACTATTTCGCGACCGATCGCGCCGTCGACGCCAAGCGCGTCGCCGTCGAAGGACATTCTCGCTGGGGAAAAGCGGCGCTCGTCGCGATGGCGTACGATCAGCGGTTTGCCATCGCGTACGTCAGTTCATCCGGCGAAGGCGGCGCAAAGCTCAATCGCCGAAATGCCGGCGAGTTGGTCGAGAATCTCACCGGCACCGGTGAGTATCACTGGATGGCAGGAAACTTTCTCAAGTACGGTGGGCCGTTGTCGTGGAACGACCTGCCGATCGATTCGCACGAGTTGATCGCGCTGTGCGCGCCGCGGCCGGTGTTCATCAGCGCTGGCGCCGTCGGCGACGCGTGGGTTGATGCTCGCGGAATGTTCACGGCGGCCGCCGCGGCGCAACCAGTCTATGAACTGCTCGGCAAACGTGGCATGGGGACGACGCAGTTCCCCGCCGTAGAATCCGGATTGCTCGCCGGCGATCTCGCGTTTCGGCAGCATTCGAGCGGACACACCGACGGTCCCAATTGGCCGTTCTTTCTCACGTTCGCCGAGCGATATCTGCATTAGCTGGCCGGGCGGGCGCGGCCTTCGGTAAGTTACCCGATGATCGACGCGCGCTTGGTACAATGAGAACACGAGACGTCGTCGCGACACTGCGGCGTTGCGCCACCAGCGCGTCTATCGCGGCTTGTTTCGCCGCGCTGCTCACTGTTTGCTTCGCGGGCTGCGGCACGTCGCGGGCACCCGTTCGCGCCGCCAAAGTCTTGCGGTGGGGCGGAGACGCCGAGGGCGGCGCGCCGTTCGTCGAGGCGGATCCCGCCGATCCGTCGCGCGTCCGCGGCTTCGACGTCGACATCGCCGGCATGCTGGCCCGCGGGCTGGGTCGCGAGCCGCAATTCGTGCAGGTGGCCTGGAGTTCGATCGAGGCGTCAGTCGAACGTGGCGACTTCGAGGTCGGCATGTCGGGCGTCGAAGATCGGCCGGAGCTCCGCGCTCGCCACGCCGTGAGCATTCCGTACTTTGAGTTTCGTGAAGTCCTCGCCGTCCGACCGGCCGACAGCGCGCGGTTCCGCACGTTGGCCGATCTCTCCGGCCATCGCGTCGGCACGCTTGGGGGCACCGGGGCATACCGGATTCTGATCGACGAAGGAGCGCCTGCGGGTGTGCGTCCGGTGTCCTACGACGACGACGTCCACCCCTATGCCGATCTCGTCGCCGGCCGCCTCGACGCGGTGCTCCTGGACCACATCATCGCCGAACGGTCGCTGCGACGGACGGGCGGGTTCGTCATCCAACCGCGGCCGGTGGCGACGGGGCACTACGTCGCCCTGCTCGCAAGCACCAACGCGGCGCTGCGCGACTCGATCAATACGATTCTCCGCGCAAGGATGGCGGACGGCTCGCTCGAGCGAACCTTCACGTCGTGGCACGTCTGGGACGACGGTCAGGCGCAGTACTTTGCCCGCGTCCTCGCGTCGGCCCCGCTAGCGTCGGCGACGCCGGCGTCGCGCGACGTCACGTCAATCGGCGCGTATTTGCCGAGTTTGGTGCGCGCGGCCGCGATCACGCTCGTGCTATCGTGCTTGGCGATGGCATTGGCGGTCGCCGCGGGGCTGCTGCTCGCGGCGGGTCGCGTGTACGGCGGCGCCATCGTGCGACGCGCGTGTGCCGTATATGTCGAAGTCGTCCGCGGCACGCCGGTCCTGTTGCAGCTATTCGTGTTGTACTACGGTCTCTCGAGCGTCGTGCGACTGCCGGCGTTTGCCGCGGCGGTGCTCGGCCTCGGCCTCAACTACGCGGCGTACGAGTCGGAGATTTACCGCGGCGCGCTGCAAGCGATCGCGCGATCGCAACTCGAAGCCGCGCGCACGCTGGGTCTGTCGGAATTTCAGATTTTTCGATTGATCCGCGGCCCGCAGGCGCTCCGCCTCGCGCTGGCGCCGATGACGAACGACTTCGTCGCGCTCCTCAAGGATTCGTCGCTCGTCTCGGTGATCACCGTGGTCGAGTTGACGAAGCAGACGGCGATCTACGCCACGAACATCGGAAGCTGGGTCGTGCCCGGCGCGCTGTGCGCCGTCGCGTACCTGGCGTTTTCGCTTCCGCTGGCGCGCGTCGCGCGATCGCTCGAGCGTCGCTGGAGCATGACATGATCGAACGTACGAACGCGCCGCTCATCGTCCGCGACCTGCGCGTCACGCACGGAAGCCACGATGTGTTGTGCGGTGTGAGCTTGGACGTGCCCGCCGGAACGATCTGCGCTCTGATGGGCACATCCGGCGCCGGCAAATCGACCGCGCTGCGGGCCATCGCGGCGTTGCAGCCGTTCAGCTACGGGAGCATCGAACTGGGCGACGTCGCACTGCGCCCGGGCCCGGTGCCAGCCGAGTCGCGTCTCCGCGCGCTACGCCGTCGGGTTGGGTTCGTCTTCCAGGCGCATTCGCTCTTCGAGCATCTGACGGCGCTCGACAACATCACGCTCGCCCCCGTCCACGCGCTCGGCTGGCCGCGCGGCGAGGCGGAGAGAGTCGCGCGCGAGTTGCTGTCGTCGCTCGGCGTGGAGTCGCGCGCCGACGCCTATCCGAGACAGTTGTCCGGCGGCGAAGCGCAGCGTGTCGCGATCGCCAGAGCGCTCGCACCGGGCCCAACGCTGCTGTTGATGGACGAGCCAACCTCGGCGCTCGACCCGGCGCGCCGCGGCGCGCTGGGCGAAACGCTGCGTCGACTCGCCCGCGAAGGACGCGCCTTGATCGTCGCGACACACGACGTCGACTTCGCGCGAGCGTTCGCCGACCGCGTTGCGGTGCTGTCGGCCGGTTCGATCGTGGAGGATGGGCCGGCGACTACCGTACTCGCCGCACCGTCGCATCCGGCGACGCGCGAGTTGTTGCGGATTGGGGGAGCGGACATCGGTGACTGACAGAATTCTCTTACAGGAACAATGACTATGCGACTGATTTTGACTGCCGCCGCACTCGCCCTATCCGTCGGCTCGGCAGCGATGGCGCAGGCCAAGCCCGCGGCACCGGCGACAACCCTCGAACTCTTCGGCCCCGCGGGCCAACATCGAGTTGTGACGCGCGAAGAGCTCGCCGCGTTGCCGCATGTCGACGCGACCGTTTCGAGCCACAACGTTCAGGGGACCTATCGCGGCGTCCCGCTCGGCGACGTTCTCCGATTGGTTGGACTTCCCGCCGCGGATTCACTTCGCGGTGCGGCGCTCGCGCAGTACGTGCTCGTCGAAGCAAGCGACGGCTATCGCGTGGTCTTCGCTCCGGCGGAGTTGGATGCCGGATTCACCGACAAGCTGATCTTTCTCGCCGACAGCAAGAACGGCGCACCATTGGATTCTGCCGAGGGGCCGTTCCGCATGATTGCCGTCGGTGAAAAGCGGCCAGCCCGCTGGGCACACAGCGTCATCCGCATCAGGTTGGTTCGCATTGCGCCTTAGCCATCTGTCCGCGTTGGACTGTCCCCGCCAGGTTTCATCGTGAGTTCACTTTGCGTCGAGGTCTGTCAATGAGCTACCCGATCGCCGAGATCATCAATCTCATCGCGCCCAACTCGCAGCGCTTGTGGTCGGCGAGCGAAGATGACGCGCGCGAATACGTTCGGCGTGGAGACACCGATGCCGTGCGCGGTCTCGACGGCTCGTTCGCGCTCGTGGCGCAGGATGGACAACGCGTGATGCTGGCGCGAAGCCTCGATCGGCCGCTTCGATATTTTCTTGCCAAGGCCGCGGCCGGGCCAGTGCTGATCGTCGCCGAGCGCATCGACGAGATCAGGCGCGAGCTCGCGCGACACGGATGGAGTGCGCAGTTTCATCCGAGCTATACGCGGATGGTGCCGGCGCACCACGTCACCACGTTGCAGCTCGTCGGCTGCCCGGACCCAAACCCGGTCCACACTCGATTCTTCGATCCGCCGCGCGGGACGCTTCCGCCGGATCTCGACGTGATCGGCCGCCACTACGTCGAGGCGCTGTACGCGGAGCTTCGTCGCTGGCTGCTCGCGCAGGATTCCGCGGCGCCCATCGGCGTTCCGTTCTCCGGCGGTATCGACAGCGGATCGGTGTTGCTCTGCCTGAACCATCTGCTGCTCAACGAAGGCCAGTCGCCGGCGCGGTTGAAGGCGTTCACACTCTCGGTCGACAGCGACGGTCAGGACGCGCGCCAAGCGCGCGAGTTCCTGACGCGCACCAACCTCGACATGCTCGGCGAGACGATCGATGTTCCGGCAGGCGCGATCGATTCACTGCGCGCCGTCAGTGTGATAGAAGACTATAAACCACTCGACGTCGAGTGCGCCGCGGTCAATCTGGCGTTGCTCGCAGAAGTGCGGCGCCGCTATCCCGAGTGGCGCTTGCTCGTCGACGGCGACGGTGGCGACGAGAATCTGAAGGACTATCCGATCGAGGCGAACAGCGAACTGACGATTCGCAGCGTCGTCAACAATCGCATGCTGTACCAGGAAGGATGGGGCGTCGAATCGATCAAACACTCACTCACATACAGCGGCGGGTACAGTCGCGGCTGCGTGCGCGGATATGCCTGCGCCGCGGAGCATGGGTTCGTCGACTTCAGCCCGTACACGCGTCCGTCGGTAATCGCCGTCGCCGAAGCCATCCCATTTGGCGAACTGACGCAAGGGTCGCACGAGCGACTGTACGCGCTGAAGGGCGAGATCGTGTCGCGCGGCATTCAGGCGGTGCTCGGCGTGACGATGCCGGTGTTTGCCAAGCGGCGCTTTCAACACGGCGCGGTGAACGCGACGGATGTTGAACGCCTCTTCCCGAATGACGAAGTGCGCTATAGGAATCACTTTCAGAGCGTGTTCGCCGCTTGAGCGAGTCGAGCGCAACCATCGAAAGCCGCATCCGCGGACTTCGGCCGCGCAAACCCGCCGTCGACGCGTGGCGTGCGCACGGGACCGCGATCGATGTCGAGCGACGACCGAACGGCGCGATCGAGCGCGCGCTGACGGTGTTCCTCGCCGGGGCCGAATGCCCGTTCACCTGCGCGTTTTGCGATCTCTGGCGTTATACAATTGACGGCCCGACTCCGCGCGGCGCACTGCCCCACCAGCTCGCCGACGTACTCGCGTCGCACAACGCATCGGATGACGCGGCGGGCATCCAGCGACTCAAGCTGTACAACGCGAGCAACTTCTTCGATTCGCGCGCGGTCCCGGTCGACGATTGGGCCGACATCGCAGGACTGGCCGAGCCGTTCGCCGCAGTGACAGTCGAATCGCACGCGACGACAATCGGGCCGAAGGTGCTGGACTTCGCCACTATGCTCGATGGACGCCTCGAGGTTGCGATCGGGCTCGAGACAATTCATCCGGAGGCGATCCAACGGTCGAACAAGCGCCTCGAGCTCGACCGATTCGAACGCGCGGCGGCGTTTCTCGCCGAACACGACATCGATTTGCGCGTGTTCGTCTTGTTGGGCGCCCCGTTCGTTCCGCGCGAAGAGTCGGTCGAATGGACGGTTCGTACGGTGCAGTACGCCGCGCGCCTGGGCGCCGCGATGGTCGCGATCATTCCTGTGCGAGGTGGCAACGGCGAGCTCGAACGGCTCGAGCACGACGGACAGTTCACTCCGCCGACGCTTCCCCAGCTCGAGTCCGCGCTCGACGCTTGTCTTTCGCAGGCCCCGACGGTGATCACCGCTGATCTCTGGGACGCCGATCGGTTTTCGACGTGCGAACAGTGCGTCGACGACCGGATCGCGCGACTTGGCCGAATCAATTGCACCGGCCAGCCTGAATCGCCGGTCGTCTGCGCCCGGTGCACCGCATGACGATCGACCACTGCGATGTCGCAATCGTCGGTTCAGGGTTCGCGGGCTCGCTGCTCGCGCGGATTCTCGCCACCCTTGGCTATGATGTAACGCTGTTCGAGCGCGGTTCGCATCCGCGCTTCGCCATCGGCGAGTCGTCGACGCCGATGGCCAACCTGACGCTCGAGCGGCTGGCCGCCCGGTACGGCCTCGCCGATTGTCGCGAGCTGTCCACGCACGGTCGCTGGATAGCGCGCCATCCGGAGATCATGCGAGGCCTCAAACGAGGATTCACATACTACCGCCATCATCGCGGCGAACCGTTCGCCGACAAAGGCTTTGACTCGGAGCGGCTGCTCGTCGCCGCCAGTCCGGACGATGCGATCGCCGACACGCACTGGCTGCGCGCCGACGTCGATCATCATTTCGTTCGCGAAGGCAGTAGACGCCGGAGTCAACTATCTCGATCGCGCTCGAGCTCACGGGCGCGGCGTTCGACATGGACGGAGTTCGCTTGACAGGTACCGCGGGCCAGCGGTGCTGCTATCGACGTGCGGGCACGCTTCATCGTCGACGCATCCGGCCCGGGCGGATTTCTGACGCAACAACTGTCGATCCCCTCGGACCTCGGTCGCCTGTCGACGCGCTCCGCGCTCGTATTCGGGCACTTCAATGACGTCGCGCTCATGTCCGACCTCGCGCCCGGGCTCCCCGCCGGGCCGTATCCCGACGACTGGGCGGCGGTGCATCATCTGATTGACGAAGGCTGGATGTACAGTTTGCGCTTCGACGACCATGTCACGAGCGCGGGTTTCCTCCTCTCGCCGAGTGGTCTGGCGAGTCTTGGCGCCGACGTCGACGCGCGCGGTACGCAAGCCATCTGGGACGCGCTGCTCGCTCGCTATCCAACTATCGCCGCCGCGTTCGAGCACGCTGCGCCGCTCTTTCCGATCCGATTCGTTCCGCGCAGTTCAGCACCGTGCAAAGCGCGGCGCGTCCGTCGGCTGGGCGATGTTGCCGCACGCGTACGCGTTCATCGATCCGCTCTTTTCCACCGGTATCGCGTGGAGTCTGCGCGGCGTAGAGCGACTGGCGCTCGCGTTCGAGCACGCGGCGACCGGTAGCCGCGCGCCGAACGACGGTGAACTCTCACGCTACAATCTGCTCCTCACGGCCGAAGCAGATCAGATCGACCACATCGTGGCGGGAGCCTACGCCGCGATGTCGCATTTTGATCTCTTCGCCGCGCACGCGATGATCTACTTTGCCATCGTCTCGTTTGGCGAGGTGCAGCAGCGCCTGTCGTCAAGCGACGACTGGGCGTGGACCGGATTCCTCGGCACCGATGACCTCCCGATCGCCGCGGCGTTGGCGCGCGAAAGCCATCGCCGATTGAACACCATTACCATGGGCGGCACGGGCCCTGGGACTGACGCGCAGCGGCGCGAGTACGTCGATTGGGTGGCGACGGCGATTGCACCGCGCAACATCGCCGGCCTCGCGGACCCGGCGCGGCGCAATCTCTATCCTGTCGACCTCGACGTGCTCGTCGATCGGCACGCACTGCTTGGCCTCGACCGCGCTAGTCTGATCGAGCGTTTGCCGCGCCTGCGCGGCGCGGAGTAGTCAGGCCTGGGTCGCTCGCCGGCCGCGACCGAACATCGATCCACTTCGCGATGGGCCCGACAATCCACAGTGCGAACAGCGCCGGGTCGGCGTCGACAACGGTTGGCAGCGGCGCATTGTGGTCGGACGCGATGCGCAGCAGCGCCTCAGCGGCCGCGATGATGACCGCGACAGCAATTTGCCAACGTCGATCGCGCACGACGGTACGCGGATCCGTGATCATGAAGAAAATGAACAACTGATACATCGGCCCGGTAATTGGCGCGATCTCCGGCAGCATCGGCTCATGCAGCAGCAGTGCGCGGGTCGCGCTCAACACGAGGAAACTCAGAATGTACGCCAGCGTGATGTGCAGCACGCGCACGCGCGACGCGATCACCAGGCCGAACGCCCAGATCACCACCAGCGTGAGCACGTCGTTGCCCCACTGGTGGCTGAGCACCGCGATGCGATTCGGCGCGGCGAGCAGCAGCGTGCAAATCGCGAAATTGGTCGGGTTCCAGAGATGCGCGCCACGATACTGGAGCACGTACTTGGACGAGATCGCGAGAAACCCGCCGACGGCAAACGGCCAGAGCACCGCGCCCTGCGGTTTGATCAGCAACGTCAAGCTGATTCCGCTGATGTAGGCGCTGAGCGGGCTCGCGACCTTTCCGCGTACGTACCACGACAACACCGCCTCCACGGCGACGCATGTACCGAGCGCGAGCGCCAGGCGTTCGTAGCCGCCTACCATATGGAAGCGGAACTGCGCGGCGACGAGGACCAGCGTGATGAGAAACGCGATGAGATATCGCGGATCGATGCGCTTGATGTCGCCCAACGGGCGGACGTCCGCAGTGCTCGTCATGGACTACGCGGGCGTGAATCGGTCGTGCTCGGCTCGACGACCGTGTGCAGTTCATCGACGGCGAGACCGCGGAGTACCTGCACGTTGCCGGAGGGCCAGTACACAGTCACGCGATCGACGCGCGCTGTCGCGCCGAGGCCAAAGTGAACACGCCGGTCGTTTTGGCTGGCGAACCCCATTCCGCCGTCAACGATGCCACGGCGAAGCGTGCCGCCCGCATCGAGCACGACTTCAGCCCCGATCGCGCTCCTGTTGCTCTTGGTGCCGACGAGTTTGAGCTCGAGCCAGTGGTTCGCCGTGTCGACGACATTACGGTAGAGAATCGCCGGTTGATTCTGATTGGCAACGACGACGTCGAGCGACCCATGATTCGAGAGGTCGGCCAGCGCGACGGCGCGCCCATCGTCGACATCGGTCACGCCAACTTGCGCAGCGACGTCCGCCCAACCGTGGCGCCCGCGATTGAGGAACACCTTCGATCGCTCATAGCCAGACAGACTCGCGTCGCCGATCGCCGGCCAGTTCTTCGCGTCTTCGAAAAACGTATTGTTCGCGCCGGCAATCTTCGACATCGCGTACCAGTAACTCTTGTTGCGGTCGGCGGAGATGAACCCGTTGGCAACGAACAGGTCGTTGAGACCATCGTTGTTCAGATCGCCGAACTGCGCGCCCCACGCCCAGCCCGCGTCCGCGACCGTCGCGTCGGCGACGTTCCGAAAGCGATGCGCCTCGGCCATCAGGTTCAATCGCAGATTGTTATTCTGAAACAGGTAGCCGCGTTCTGATATGTTGGTGACGAATGCGTCGAGCCGCCCGCGATTGAACGCGTCGCCGATCGCCACGGCCATACCGCTCTTGGATTCACTCTCCAGCCCCGCCGTCGCGAGTACGAATCCCTTGCCCTGTTGATTGAGATACAGTTCTTCCGGCCCGTAGTCGTTCGCCAGGTAGATGTCCGGCCAACCATCGTTGTTGAAATCGGCAGAAGCGGCGGCCAGCGTCCAGCGCGTGCTCCCCACGCCCATCTTCGCCGTGACGTCCTCGAACCGACCGCCGCCCAGGTTGTGAAAGAGAATATTCCCGCCGCCGTTCGTCGCGAACTCAAAGCTGTTGTGCATGATCCGCGTCGTCGTTAGGTGCCACAGATCGACGTTGCTCGGGAAATACGCCGTGACGTAGAGGTCGAGGAGGCCGTCGCGATCGTAGTCGATCCAGATCGCGCCGTTGCTGTTGACCCACCGGCGCAGGCCGGCCACGACCGTCACGTCCTGGAAATGATGGCCGTCGATGTTGCGAAAGAGCGCGAGATACCCGTAGCGATACACGAGCAGATCCTCGCGCCCGTCGTTGTCGAAGTCGCCCCACACGCTGCCCATCGACACGCCATCGCCTGGGCGATTGAGATCGGCGACGCCCGCCGCCGCGGCGACGTCCTCGAACGTCCCATCGCCGCGATTGTGATAGAGCGCGTTCGGCCCGCCAAACTTGCTCGACGTGAAGTACAGGTCGGACCATCCGTCGCCGTCAAAATCGGCGACGGACACCGACGCGCCGAGTGCGGCGACGTGCGGCTCGATGTTGGCGATCTTCGGATCAAACGTCGCGCGCTGATGAGCGAAGTGAATTCCAGCGGCGGCCGTGGCATTGGTGAGCGCAAAGCCCGGATGCGCCACATCGGGGTCGTCGCTCGTCGGGACGCGGTTCCATTGGACGGCGAGTCCAATGACCCCGACGAACGGGATGGCAACCACTGCGCGTCGCACGGCTCGTGAAGTCGGCACGGCATAGAGTATACTCCTCGTGCGGCGTCGTGACAGCGGCTGGATCGACGTCGTGCGCAGCCCACGCGCCGTTTGCGCCATGGCCAGTACAGGCGCACTTTGCCGCGTCTCCTCCTGTCGACGGATCATGCTCCGCGTCTCTCAGCGTCGCGCTTCTCTCTTTCTCGCCGCCTGCGCGATGGTCGTCGCCTGCACGCGCGAATCGGCTCCGGGATTTGGCGCGATTGTCGAAGCGGAATCGCTCGGCGCGACCTATCTCGACGCCAACGATTTGCCGAAAGCCGAGTCGGCGTTCAAGCGCCTCATCTCCCTCGCGCCGCGCGATGCGTCCGCACACACCAAACTCGGCGTCGTCTATGTGCGGATGAACCGGTCGACCGACGCCGAAGAGCAATTTCGCCAAGCCGCGAAGCTCGACACGGCCGACGTTGACGCGCAGTTGCTGCTCGCGACGCTGATGCAGACGAATGGTCGCCGCGACGCCGCGAGGGACGCGCTCGTGCACCTGACCGCGCGCACTCCGGTGGACCCAAAGGTCTACTACGCACTTGCCGAACTCGCGCGTACAAACCCGGACTCGGCAGCAGGCCAGGTGCAGGTGCGCGACGCGATGGCGAAACTCGTTGCGTCAGCTCACGGCAATGTGCCCGCGCGCCTCGGGTACGCTCGCGCGCTGGTAGCCGCGTCGGACGCCGACGGCGCGTTGCGCGAGCTCGAGGCGCTCCAACAATTGCCGCCATCGCTGCCGCGCGAAGCCACGCCGTCGTTCGACGCGGCCGTCGCGGCGCTGCGACGGGGGCAGACTCGTGAAGCGGCGGGCGCGCTGGAGACTCTTCAACGATTTCTCGAAGTCACGGTTCCGTTCCAGACGGGCCTTCAGACGTTACGCGCGCCACAAATCGCTGTCGCCGGACTCCCGCAATTGACGTTGCCGAGCACTGAGTCAATGCGCGAACGCCTTGCACGGGGCGACAGCGCGGCATCCGTGATCTTCACCGATGGGAGCGCACGGCTCCCGTTGATCGCGCCCGGCACTGGCGCGTTCGCGCTCGCCGTCGGCGACTACGACGGCGACGGATCCGATGACGTATTTGTTTCGGCCGGTCGAGACGCCACCGCGAAGCTGCTGCACTGGGAAGGCGGAGCGTGGGTCGACGTCGCGCAACGCGTCGGCGTGCAAGTCATCGGGGCTGCAGCTGCGACGTTCGTCGACGCCGACGACGATGGGCGATTCGATCTCTATGTCGTCGACGTTGCCGGCAAGGGATACCTGTTCATGAATGACGGACACGGTCACTTTCACGACGTCGCCGCGCACGCCGGCGTCGCGAATCCCGGACCGACGACGAAAGTGATCGCCGCGGACCTCGATCATGACGGCGACATGGATTTGCTGCTCGCTGGGCCGAACGGATTGCGCTTCTTTCGCAATAATTCCGACGGAACGTTCCTCGATGCAACGGCGATGGCCGGACTCAACGTGGCTGGTGCGCGGAGCGATCTGGCGTTCGGCGACATGGATGACGATGGACTGCTCGATGTTGTCGCGACCGGCACGGATGGTACCGTGGCCTTTCATAACGACCGGCAGCGACGCCTCGAGGATCGCGCGGCCGCGATGGGAATCGCCGCCGCGCGCGGTGAAGCGCTCGCAATCGCGGACTACGACAACGATGGCTACCTCGATCTGTTCGTGGGAAGAGCGCTGTACCGCAATTCCGGCGACGGGCACTTCGTTCGCGACACGCGGGCGGCGCGAACATTGGCATCGCTGGCCAATCTCACGATTCACGACGCCCAGTTCGTCGACTACGATAACGACGGGCGACTCGATCTCGTCGTCGCCGGCACGCCGGCGAACGGCTCCGGCGTGCGGCTGTTTCACAACGACGGCGCCGGCAAATTCAGCGACCGATCGAACATCCTGCCGCCTGTGCCAGACGCGCGCCTCATCGCGGCAACCGATCTCGATCGCGACCGCGATCTCGATCTCCTCGTCGTTGGCCCGGGCGGACTGCACGTGCTGCGCAACGATGGCGGCAACCGCAACCTCGCCGTGCAGCTCAGTCTCGCCGGTCTCACGACCGGCAGCGGCAAGAACAACGCACTGGGAATCGGCTCGACGCTCGAGGTGCGTGTCGGCGACGTATATCAACGCCGCACGGTGACCGAGCGCGTGACGACGATCGGCCTCGGCCCACACCTCAAGGCCGACGTCGTCCGCGTCGAATGGCCGAATGGCGTGCCGCAAACGCTGTACTACCCGGGCACCGATCAGGACGTCGTTGAGAATCAGGTGCTCAAGTCCTCATGCGGATTTCTCTACGCCTGGAACGGCACGCGCTTCGAATTTGTCACCGACGTGATGTGGCGCAGCGCGCTCGGCATGCCCGTTGGCATTGGTGGGAACGGGAGCGCGACATTGGCGCCTCCGGGCGCGTCGAAGGAGTACCTCAAGATTCCGCGTGGCGCGCTCGTCGAAGACCATGGCCGCTATCGGCTTCAGCTCACCGAAGAGCTGTGGGAGACGTCGTACACCGATCAGATCGCGCTCGTCGCCGTCGACCATCCGGATTCGGTCGACGCGGTCGTCGATGAGCGGTACACGCCGCCAGGACCGCCGGTCGATTTGAATCTGTACGCCACGCGCCAAGCGCGGCCGCCCGTGTCTGCGGTTGACGAACGAGGCAACGACCTGTTGCCGGCGTTGCGCGACGCGGACTTCGTGTTTGCGGCGACGTTCGATCGCGGTCGATTCCAGGGCGTCACGCAGCCGCACGAACTCATCCTCGACCTGGGCCCCGATCTGGGACCGGGGCAGGTACTCCTCCTTTTGCGCGGTTGGATTTTCCCAACCGACGCGAGCATCAACGTATCGCTGTCGCAAGGCAACGCGACGCAGGCGACGTCGCCGGTGCTCGACGTGCGCGATCGAGCGGGAGCATGGCAGCCCGCCGTGACCGACATGAACATTCCCTCGGGCAAGAACAAACTCGTCGTCGTCGACCTGACGGGCAAATTCCCCACCGGCGATCATCACGTGCGCATTCGCACCAACGCGCAGATCTACTGGGATCAAGCGAGCGTTGCGACGAGCGCGCCGCGGAGTCCGACAACGATCACGCGGCTGACGCCGGAGCGAGCCGATGTCCACTATCGCGGGTTCTCGCGCATGTACCACAAGGGCGGGCGGTACGGGCCGCACTGGTTCGACTACGCCGACGTCACGACGGATCCCGTCTGGCGACCGATCGACGGCCGGTTCACGCGCTACGGCGACGTGAACGCCCTGCTGCGTGCGTCCGACGATGAGTATATCGTGATGGCGCCCGGCGACGAGACGACGATCGAGTTCGACGCGCGCGCTACCCCGCCGCTGCCCGCCGGGTGGGTGCGCGACTTTTTTCTCTACAGTGACGGGTGGATCAAGGACGCCGATCTCAACACGGCGAATGGCGGGACTGTTGGCCCGCTCCCGTTCCACGCGATGACTCGCTACCCGTACGGCTCGGCGGAACACTATCCGTCGGACTCGACCCATCGCGCCTACGTCGACCGATTCGACACGCGCGAGATGCACAAGGACCGGGGCCTGGTGTCTGACAAGCGGTGATCGCGAGCCGCCGGTTGCCAACCGCCGCGCGGATTCGACATACTTTGATCGAGCAGTCTCGCTGATTCGTCCACCCTCGCGCCACGCCATGTCTCTCTCTCGTCGCGATTTCGTCAAGTCCGCATCCGCCGCCGCGGCGCTCACCGCGCTCGGCTCGCGTGCCGACGCGCTCGACTCCACGTCCGTGTTCGCTCGGACGCACGCAGTCGGCGCCGCCGACTATCACGATCTTGCGATGCGCGCGCTCGACGCCGCGAAGGGCGCCGGCGCGCAGTACTCCGACGTCCGCATCGCGCAGTACCGATCGCAGTCCGTGCAGACGCGCGAGCGCCGCGTGCAGGGCTTGAGCGACACCGAGACCGTCGGCATCGGCGTGCGCGCGCTCGTCAACGGCGCGTGGGGCTTCGCCGCGACCGCAAACCTGACGACCGACGCCGTCGCCGCGATCGCCGAAGGCCGTCGTCCAGGCCAAGGCCAATCGCGCCGCGCTGTCTCCGGCCAATTGTGCTCGCGCCCTATGGCGCGGCGCAGAAGGGCGAGTGGAAGACGCCGATCAAGGTCGATCCGTTCACCGTGCCGATCGCCGACAAGGTCGCGCTGCTGCTCGCCGCGAACGCCGCGGCGCTCAAGGTCACGGCGCGCGCTTCGTCAAGTCGTCGATGAATTTTCTGCGCGAGGAGAAGACCTTCGCGAACAGCGAAGGCTCGTACATCGTGCAGACCATCTATCGCTCCTCGCCCACGTGACGGTCACGGCGGTCTCGGAGGACCGCTCCGATTTCCAGACGCGCGCCGCCAACGACGTCGCGCCGCGCGGCCTGGGCTACGAGCACGTGCGCGACGCCGACCTCGTCGACAACGCGCCGCGCTGGGCGGACGAAGCCGTGCAGAAGCTGTCGGCCAAGCCGGTCGACGTCGGGCGCTACGATCTCGTGCTGCACCCGACGCATCTCTGGCTCACGATCCACGAATCGCGTCGCGCATCCGACCGAGCTCGATCGCGCGATGGGCTTCGAGGCCAACTACGCCGGCACGAGCTTCGTCGCGCCACCGGACAAGGTGCTCGGCCAGCTCACGCTACGGCTCCGACTCATGAACATTCGGGGCGACCGCACCCAGGTCGGCTCGCTCTCCGCGTGCGGATGGGACGACGAAGGCGTGAAGCCCGACACGTTCGACATCATCAAGAACGGCATGTTCGTCGACTACCAGACCACGCGCGAGCAGGCGCTGTGGCTCGATGGTGGTACTACAAGAAGATCGGCAAGCCCATGCGCTCGCACGGCTGCTCGTACGCGCAGAGCTGGGCCGACGTGCAGTTCCAGCGCATGCCGAACGTCTCGCTCCTGCCCGGCGAGAAGGATCACGTGTGGGAGGACCTGATCGCCGCGACCGACAACGGGATCGCGATCATCGGCGACGGCTCGTTCTCGATCGACCAGCAGCGCTACAACGCGCAGTTCGGCGGCCAGGTCTTCTACGAGATCAAGGGCGGCAAGATCGTCGGCATGCTCAAGGACGTCGCCTACCAGATCCGCACGCCGGAGTTCTGGGGGGCCATGGATATGATCGGCGGCCAGCGCAGCTACCTACCTCGGTGGCGCCTTCGGCGACGCGCAAGGGACAGCCGGCCAGGTCAACGCGGTCAGCCACGGCTGCGTCCCGTCGCGCTTCCGCCAGGTCAACGTCATCAACACGGGACGGACGGCGTGAGCCGCACTTCGATCCTTGGCGATCGCGGTCGCCCCGCGCTATCTCTCGCGCGAGAGTGTCAGGCGATCGCTAAGAACGCGCCCTGTCGTTCGCGACGGCGGACGAGACGCGCGTGCTCGTCAACAGCACGAACACAACAACACGCGCTTCGCCGTAAATCAGATCTCGATCGGGCGACTCCTTCGACTCCGTCGTCACCGTCATCAGCAAATTTGGAAAACGCAGCGGCTCGGCTCCGAGCAATCAGCTCGACGACGACGTCTCAAAGCCGTCGTCACGATGTCCGAACGCGTCGCGAAGCTCAGCCCTGAAGATCCGGAAGCGATGCCTGAGCTCGGGCCGCAAAGCTATCAGTCGGGCGTGAATTGGAGCGACGCGACGGCTTCGATGGATCCGGAGTCGCGCGCCACGCGGTCAAAAAGATTACCGAGCCTGCGAAAGCTGCGAATCTCGTCTCGACGGGCTTCATGGAGGCGATCACGGGCGCGCAGTCGATCTCGAATAACAAAGGTCTCTTCGCCTACAATCGCTCCACCGCGTCCGTGTTGACGACGACAGTTCGTACTCAAGACGGGACAGGCTCCGGTTGGGGCGGCGCCACGCATCACGATTGGAGTAAGATCGATCCGGCGGCGCTCGGCGCGCGCGCTACGAGCAAGGCGCGCACGTCGGTGAATCCCGTCGCGATCGAACCTGGTCGCTACACGGTGGTCTTCGAGCCGACGGCCGTTGGCAATCTCGTGCAGTTCATTGCCGGCG
>CAWFOG010000039.1:0-5062 GCA_963817445.1 uncultured Gemmatimonadaceae bacterium | reverse complement strand
CGCCCCACGCCCCACGTCCCCATGGCAGCCCGAAAGAAAAAACGAGCAACGGCGGCCGCCACGTCGCGCGGACTCGACGCGCGCCGGCTTGCGACGGCCGCACAGCCGACCGACGTCGAGACGCTCGGCCGCACGATCGACGACGACGGCGGCTCCGTGCTCGCCATCTACCGCGACCCACTCGGCGGACACTGGCAGCTGCATCGCCGGTCTGCCGATCGACCGCGTCGAGCCGACGCCGTACCAGCGCGACCTGTCGCCGGCCCACGTCGAACCCGCGTCGCCAACGCCATCGACAAGCTCGACCGCTACCTCGATCCGGTCATTGCCGTGCCGACCGGCGGCGGGAACTACTGGTCGCCAAACGGCTACCACCGGCTGGGTGCGATGCGCGAACTCGGCGCAAAATCAATCGTCGCGCTCGTCGTTCCGGAGCCCGAGGTCGCGCACCGCATATTCTGCTGCTCAACACCGAGAAGGCGCACGACCTCCGCGAGAACGCGCTCGAAGTCGCTCGTCTGGCCGAGGCGCTGGCCGTGACTCGACGATCGGCCGGGAACGCGAATTCGCCGACCAAGAATTCGAGGAGGCGGCGTTCGTCACGCTCGGCCTATGCTACGAGCAGAACGGTCGCTTCTCCGGTGGCGCCTATCATCCAGTGCTCAAACGGTGCGACAAGTTCCTCGGCGTCCAAGCTGCCGATGGCGCTCGACATTCGCCGCCTCCGCGCGGACAAGCTGCTCGAACTGAACGAGCTGGTGAACGAAGCGGTGAAGGCGATGAAGGGGCGCGGGTTGGAGAGTCCGTATCTCAAGGCGTTCGTCGTCGCGCGGATCAACCCACTCCGCTTTCAACGCAAGCCGGTCGCCGATTTCGACGAGACGATCGACAAAATGCTCGGCAGCGCTCGACGGTTCGATTCGACAAAGGTCAAGGCCGATCAGGTCGCGCGCAGCGGCGGTCCGCCCGCGGCGGCGGAAGACTGACCCGTCCCACATCCCACGTCCTACATCCCACGTCCCGCGAGGCATACCATGGGCAAGGTTCCCGGCAGATTTCCTCACTACGACGTCAATCTCGATCGAGGGCTATGACGTCGTCCAAACCTTCGGCGTCGTCCGCGGCATCGTCGTGCGGTCACGCTCCGTGATCGGACGCATCGGCGTCGGATTTCAAACGCTCCTCGGCGGCAACATCACGCTCCTCGAAGATTTGTGCGAAGGCACGCGGGCCGAGGCATTCTCGAAGGCCGTGGCGCACGCGATGGCGCTCGGTGGCAATTCGCTCATCGCCGTCCGATATGACGCGACGGAGATCATGCCGGGCGTGACCGAGGTCCTCTGCTACGGGACGGCGACGCGGCTCGCGCCCCGCATTCGCGACCGCGCGTCGGCACCAGCGGACCGGTGACGTCTCCGGCCGGTGCCGCACGCGCGGCCGCCGTCCTCGACGCGCCGCGCGTGCCGCTGCTGTCGGGGCCGACGCCCGTCGAACCGATGGACCGGCTGCGCGCCGCGCTCGGCGGCGGCCCGCGGCTCGTCGTCAAGCGCGACGACGCCATCCCGTTCGGTTTCGGCGGCAACAAAGTTCGCAAACTCGAATACGAACTTGCTCACGCGCTCGCCGAGGGCGCGGACACACTCGTCACGCTGGGCGGCGTGCAGTCCAACCACGCGCGCAGCGACGGCCGCAGCCGCGGCGAAGCTCGGACTCCGCTGCGTGCTCATCCTCAACGGTGCGCCGCCCGAACACCTCACGGCCAACGCGCTGCTCGATCGCTTACTCGGCGCCGAGGTCGAGTACATCGCGTCGCGCGACGAGCGCGCGGCGGCGAGCGAGCGCGTGCTCGCCCGACTGCGCGCTGAGGGCCAGACGCCATACTTTCTGCCGCTCGGTGCGTCGACGTCGGTTGGCGCGCTCGGGCTGGTCGCGGCGGTCGCCGAGCTCGTGGGGCAGGGTGTGACGCCGGACGTCATCGTCCACGCCAGCTCGTCGGGCGGTACACAGGCAGGGCTCACGGCCGGCGTGGCGCTGCACGGATTGAACACGCGCGTGATCGGCGTGAGCGCCGACGATTCCGCCAGTTCGATCGCGACGACGGTGCGACGTATCATCCGCGGCATCGACGGGCTCGGCTCGTTCGATGAGCGCGTCGAGGTCGACGACACGCGCGTCGGCGGTGGGTATGGCGTGGCGACGCCGGCGTCGCGCGAAGCGCAGGAGCTCGCGGCGCGCGCGGAGGCGCTGTTCGTCGATCATACGTACACGGCGAAGGCACTCGGCGCTCTCATCGCCTACGTGCGCGAGCAGCGGTTCTCGCCGAGCGAAACCGTGCTCTTCTGGCATACCGGCGGGCAGGTTGGCCTCTTCGCCTGACGGCGATCGCCCGACAAACGGCGTACGACGTAGTCCCCGCGCGTCGACGCGGTGCTTGGCTCACCCTTTGCCTCGGTACGAGCGACTGAACCCATTCGCTCGCACATGCATCGCACGCATCGCTCTCATATCCGTCGACGCGGTATCGCGCTCGTCAGCGCCCTTGCCGCCGGATTCGCGCTTGTCTCGTCAAGCACGCGTCCCGCTGCCGCGCAATCGCGCCCGCTTCCCGACACGACCAACCGCGTCAAACACCTTCGCCACGACGTGGTCTATGGCGTCGTCGAAGGGCTCGCGTTCGCCGGCGTCGACCAGTTGCAGAACGATCCGTCGCAGTGGGGCAAAGGTTGGAGCGGCTACGGCAAGCGCGCGGCGTCAAACGTCGGCGAGTTCGTCGTCCAGGAAGGGGTGACCGCGGGCCTCTCGGCCGTGATGCACCGCCCGCTCGACTACCAGCGGTGTAGCTGCAAGTCGACGAGCAATCGCATCGGTTGGGCGTTCAAGACCACGGTGGTCGATCCGATGCCGGACGGAACGACGCCGCTCGCGATTCCTCGCATAGTCGGGGCCTACATCGGAAGCTTCGCGCAGGCTGCATGGCGACCGAAATCGGCGGGCAGAGCGCGGCGTGGGTCGGGTTCGCGAACGGAACTGTTTCGCTGGCGATCGGTGCGTTGATCAACGTGTACCACGAATTCCACTGGGACGAGTCGCGGATCGGAAAGCTGATTCCGTCAGCGTGGGGCGTGGGCCAGGTGGACTACTGATACTGGATGTAGATCGGACGCGGCCGGAGGGCGAGCACTTCGCGCGGTGAGAGCACGCGGGTCGCCCTTTCGGGTGTCGTTGTGGAAGAAGAGCTTGAACCCCGTGAACTGCAACCGGCTCGCGACGCCTCGCACTTGGCGTAGGTGTCGAACTTGAGCCACGGCTGTCCCCAGCCGTCCATGTTGATCACGACCTGCACGCGCGGATCGAGTTTGATCTCGTCCGCGTTCTGCAGCATGTTCGTCGTGAAGCGATGGACGATCAACACCTTCGGCGGCAGATGGTACTTCGTCACCAGCGCCGCGAGCTGATCGATCGCGTAGTTGATGTCCTTCGGCGTCCATCGCGCCGATCTTCGTCGCCGGGAATCCGTCCCTCGCGATTGTAGTGCATGTTGAACTCGGGATCGAGCCCGAGGTGCACGTCGGGCGCGCTGAAGGAACGGCAGCAGCACGCGGCAGCTCGTAGTCGATCGTGCTCTTGCCCGCCTGGATGTCGAGAATCGTGATCGCGCCGCGCGCGTGCGCGAAGTTGTAGATCTTCTCGATCAGGTCCGGATCCGAGCGCTGGCGGTACATCCCGTCTTTTCCCGGCTGTCCCTGCGCGACTGACACGATGAGGTGGAGCGCCGGGATGCACCGGCGTCGACGGATCGGCCGCGCTTCCACTGCGCGACCACCGAATCGAGCTTCGTGAGCATCTGGTCGTACGGGATCTCGCCGAGAATGCCCATCTTCTTCGAGAGCGGGTTGCCGTAGAAGGCGACGATGCGCTTGGTCGGCAGAATCGATCCGGGCAGCGGAGCCGGCGTCTTCACCGGCCAACGGGATTCTTGAGACCGGTGCGAATGGACGCGACGAGCGAGATGCTGTCCGCCTTCGTGCGTGGCTTGGGCTGCGTCGCGATCTGAATGCGAATCGCCGAGTCGGCGCCCCGGCGCCCACTTCACGTCTCCGGTCGACGACGAGACTGGTCGTGTCCGTGGTCGGGCCGGGGCTGAATCCTTGGCGATGCGGCCCGCGGACGAATCAGCGACCGGAGCCGATTTCGTCGACGCGTACCGCGCCGCGTACCGCAGGCGAGACCGCAACCACGGCGAGCATGACCCGGCTAAGAAACAGAATCGTCGCAGGATCGCGGATATTGCAATGGACGCACCGGACGAGCAGGCCGCGACAGGGTATCGCCGCGGACTCCTTGCCGGCTCGCGGATCGTCACGAAGAGCTCAGCGGTGCGTGCGCTCGATCCAGCTTCCCGACGCGTCGCGCGCGAGCATGTAGACGACGCCACCTTTGCCGAATCCGACGATCTGGCGAGCCGCCGGCAGTTGGACGCGGTCGATGAGCTCGCCGCGTCGGTTGACGACGTCGTAGATCGAGCCCGCCGCGCCGGCGCGCGTTGCCGACGTGCGAATCCAGAGGTTGCCGTCGGCGTCGCCACACGGCGCCGGCCCCGAACGCCGGGCGATAGTCCGGAAGTTCGCCCGGATATCGACCGTCGCGATCGGCGCCACCGTTGCGCCCAGCCGTGCCCAGCGCCCGCCGCCGCCGTCGGCGCCGCCGTCACGCCCATGATGATCATTCGTTGCGTGCCGCCGCCGCCGCCGCCGTCCGTCGCGATCCCTTCCCGGACGGCGCCTGCGTGCTAGGTGCGGCGCGCTGCATCTCGATCGCCTATTTCGCCGAATCGATCACCGCAATTTTGGCGTCGTCATCCAGGTGCTGCCAATCGAAAGAAACCTTCGCGACGCGGTTATCGAGCCGTTCGCGTCGACCAAGTCGACGTGGTAGTCCTGGCCGCGGACGATGGCGATCGAGCCATCCGCGAGCACCGTCCAATCGTCGACGAGCGGCAATGGATTGATCTCATTCGTCGCCGTGATGCCGCGGTCAGATTGCACGATGTTCATTTTCGTCT
>CAWFOG010000038.1:0-26702 GCA_963817445.1 uncultured Gemmatimonadaceae bacterium | reverse complement strand
GCCAACCGCGCTCGATCTGGGGTTGGACAGAGCCGTGCTCGGGTTCACGTTGAGCGTTGCGATGCTCGCCGTTGCGCTCTTTGGAGTCGTGCCGGCGTTGTTTGCATCGCGCGTCGATCTCGCATCGACGATGCGCGCCGGAGCGAGCGCCGTGACCGGCAGCGCGCTCGGCGCACGCGGCCGTCGGGCGCCACTCGGGCGCTTGCTGATTGCCGGACAAGTCGCGCTATCAGTGGTGCTGCTCGTTGGCGCGGGCATGCTCGTGCGCAGTCTGCGCAACGTGCAGTCGACGGACGTGGGACTCGACCGAGATCATCTCGTGGTCGT
The DNA here is from genome assembly GCA_963817445.1 of uncultured Gemmatimonadaceae bacterium. GTDB lineage: Bacteria > Gemmatimonadota > Gemmatimonadetes > Gemmatimonadales > Gemmatimonadaceae > JAQBQB01. Next base: position 26,375 of record CAWFOG010000038.1, on the reverse strand, counting down.
CGACCTCGACATCACCACGCGCGGGTACTCGCGCGCGCGGCTGGCTGAAGTCGTACATGCGCTCCACGACCGGTTCGCCGCGATCCCCGGCGTCGCGGCCGTCTCGTACTCCGAGAACGGCATCTTTTCGGGGTCGGACTCCGATTGGGACATCGAGGTTCCAGGCTTCGAGGCCAGAGCGCCCGGCGACACGACCGTCGCGTATGACCAGGCCGGCCCCGGATACGTGCACGCGATTGGCGGGCGACTCGTTGCCGGACGCGATCTCGCGCCGAGCGACGAAGGGCGGCCGCCGCGGGAAGTGCTGATCAACGCGACGATGGCGCAATTCTACTTTCCGAATGAGAACGCCATTGGCCGGTACATCCACATGCAAGATTCCATTGCGCTGCAAATTGTCGGCGTCGTGGCCGACACGCATGACCACCAGCCGCTCACCGACGCCCCCAAACGGCGGATGTACTACCCGTACGTGCACACCGACACGCAGCCTGGGCAGCTCGCCCAACCTGGCTCGCTGCGCTTCGAGGTCCGCGCCAGCGGCGACCCGGTCGGGCTCGTGCAGCCGATTCGGAAAGCAGTGACAGCGGTCGACGCACAGCTTCCGATCGATGGCATCGACCCACTCGCGGTGCTCATGAGTGACTCGATCGCCGGCGAGCGATTGGTCGCGCAATTGGCGACGGCGTTTGGGTTGCTCGCCCTGGCGCTCGCGGCGATCGGACTGTACGGCGTGATGAGCTACGCGGTGAGCCGTCGCACCGGCGAGATGGGGCTCCGTGTTGCCCTCGGCGCGCAGCAGCGCGACGTCGTGGGGCTCATTCTATTCGACTCGCTGCGCCTGGTGCTCGTGGGACTCGTGGTCGGATTGCCGCTGGCGGTTGCGTCGGCGCGGCTGCTCCGCTCCCAACTCCATGGCGTCAACGTCGCGGACCCGGCGTCGATTATCGCGGCGGTCGTCGTGCTCGCGGCGAGTGCGTCGGCGGCAGCGCTCATTCCGGCACTGCGTGCGTCCAAAGTCTCGCCGATCGTGGCACTGCGCGCGGACTGACGCCCCGCGGTGGCTCGCGCGGTGCTATCCGGCCGGCGGCCGTCCACCGCGCCCGCCGCCGCGTCCCTCACCGGCTTGGGCTTCGTCGTCGATTGCCTTTTGCGCGTCCGCGGCGAGTTGCTCTGCCTTGTCGAACTGCTGCGACGAGAGGAGTCCAAACGCCTTGTCGCGACCGGCCGACAGGTTGTCCTGCAGCGCAGCCACGGTCTGGTTGACGAGCGCCTTCGCCTCGGCGATCGAGTCGCGCCGCGCCGGACTCGGGCTGGAGAACAGCGGCGCCGATTTGAACAAGCGTTGCACCGAATCGATCTTGCGAAGGAGCGGCATGTCGGTCGAGTCGAGCGCGCGCTTGATGACGACGACGTGCGCGAACTGCGAGTCGGTGAGGGTGAGCTCCTGCCGGTGCTCGATGAGCAGGTTCACGGCGTTGACCTGCTTGGGAACGGCGATCATCGGGCCATCGGACGACAGTCCGGATCGACCGCGACCCATACTGCCGGCGCCTCTGCCCATGCCGCGCTGCGCGAGAGCCGTGGAAGGTCCGATTGCCAAGAGGGCAACGGACGCGAATGTCGAGAACCGTGCTGATTTCGTAAGTCGCATTGCCGGACGGATACCCCACAGTATGATGCCCGTGCCACGATTGGTTCGCGGCACGGGCATCGGCAGTACGAGACGGCGTGCTGGACGCTAACGCCTGCTGGGGCTGTCCGACTACTGGACGAGCACCGAGCCCACCATCACCGGGTGGATCGTGCACGAGTAGCTGAACGTTCCGGCCGTGGCGAACGTCCGCTGATACGTCGCGTTGGCCGCCTTGTCGCCCGACGTGGCGTCGCTGAACGTGACATTGTGCGTGGCGGCGGTGGCAGTCCACGTCCAGGTGACCGTACTTCCGATCGGGACCTGGATCTTCGGCGGGGTGAAGAAATCATCCCCGACCGACACTTGATTGGTCTGTACTGGTGGGGTTGGGGGAGTCGGATTCACGCCTTGACCGGGAGACGTGCTCCCAGTGCCGCCGCTGCCGCCGCAGGCCCCGGCCGCGAGCACCGCGGCAATGGCCAAGATAGAAATACGCATGCTCATGTCAGAATGCTCCGAAGGGTATTATTGCCAATCATTCGAAGGTAATCCCCCCCGCCCTGGGCCGGTTCCCGTCACCAGCGTTCAGATCACATAAAGATCCTGCCGGGTGAGCGGCATCACAGAATGCCCATTCCTGGACTTGGAAAACAGCGTTTGCACGACGTTAAGTGCGCCGGCCGTGAAGGCGCGCGCCGATGCAGTCATATATAGACGCCAGACACGGTAGGTGCGATCGCCGACCAACGCGATCGCTGCCGGCTCGTTCCTGCGTAGGCGCGCGATCCACTGGCCAAGCGTGATCGCATAGTGCTCGCGAAGGCTCTCGACGTCGCGGGTTTCGAAGCCCGCACCCTCGGCTGCGGCGATCACCGCGCCGAACGGGCCGAGTTTCCCATCGGGAAACACGTATTGGTCGATGAACGCGTCCCGGCGCCAGAGCTTTCGAGCCAGCGTTTCGCCCCAGCTGCGTGGCCGGGCGGCCGACGCGCTCACGATCCCGTGATTGAGAAAGAGCCCGCCCGGTTCCAGCGCGTCATATACGGACGCAAAGTACGCCGGCAGACGGTCGACGCCCACATGTTCGACCATCCCGATGCTTGCCGCCTTGTCGAACCGGCCGAGCGCGTTCAAGTCGCGGTAGTCGCGAATCTCGACGCGACAGCGGTCGCCGAGTTCGGCGCGCGCGACTCGTTCGCTGGCCAATTCGCGCTGCTGTTCGCTCAGTGTGATGCCCACGGCCGTCACGCCGTAGTGCGTAACCGCGTGTATGATCAGCGCGCCCCATCCGCAGCCGACGTCGAGCAGTCGGTCACCGGGTCGCAGACGAAGCTTGCGGCAGACGAGATCGAGTTTGGCGCGCTGCGCTTGCTCGAGCGTGGACGCGGGGGACTCGAAGTACGCGCACGAGTAGACCATTTGGTCGTCGAGCCACAGCTTGTAGAACTCGTTTCCGACATCATAATGGTAGTGAATCGCGGCCTGGTCGCGCCCCGGCTCGTGCGGCTTGCCCTCGGCGTGCACGACGCGATCCGATCGCAGGCGACGCACCTCGGCCGCGCGCGATTCGCCGCGAGGGAGCGCGAGCAGATCGCGCACGATGGACAGAAGCGCGCGCGGCGAGCGGAGTTGTCGGTTGATCGCGTCGCTGATCGACACGGCGGAGCCGAGATCTCCTTCGACGTCGATGTCACCGGAGAGATAGGCCTCGACAATCGAGAGCTCGCTGGGTGGAAGGAGCATCGCTCGCAACGCGCCCGGTCGCGCGATGACGAGAGTGAACGGTCGGCGATCACCATCGCCACGCTCGAGGCTGCCGTCCCAGTAGCGCACGTCGAACGCGCGCTCGCGCGGTAGACCAAAGAGCGTGGCGAGGACGCGGCGACTGTGATGCAGCGCTGAATCGCCGCGGCTCGAATGCCGGTTAGCGGCGGCGGCGCCGGTGCTTGTTCCCACCGCCCTTCACCTGCCCGGTGACCCGGCCGACGTCGTCGCGATTTTCATCGATCAGCTCGCCGACGCGTTGCGCGTGGAGACCTGCCTGTGAGCCGGTGTCGGCGATTGCGCCGCCAAGCCGAACGTCGTCGCGGACAATGTCGACTCCCTCGGGGTTGTCGAGGAGATCGTCGACGTCTTCCTGCTTCACTCGAAAACGGCCGTCGACGTCCCGCCCGTTGTGTGTTTTGTGATGGTCAGCCATGAGCCTGGCTCCTCCGTTGAGACGGTACACGCTTGCGTTCGTACACCCGTCAGATTGGCAAAGCACAGGCCGAGATCGCGCCTCGTTCCGCAGGACCAGCGACAAGCGGCGGCCAGCTCGTCGTGGGCTCGAGCGTCAGTACGGTTTCACGACGGCGCGGCGCGCGCCGGTCGAATCGCGGTCGATGTACGTCGCGCGATACCAAGCCCGATCACCAAAGCGCGCGCGCAATGCTTCATTGTGATCGTCGAGGTCCGCGACGTAGATGACGTCGCCGCCGACGTGGCCGTCCGGCCCGATCTCGTCGAGCAGGAGTGCGGAGCCAAACGGCAGGCCGCCGAACTTTGCATCGGCCTCGAGCGCGTCCCGACACGCCGGCGAAAGTGAGCGCTCCGAGTTTATATGAATCGACGGGTCGAGCGCGTGAACCTGTTGCGGCCCGGCGACGAACGGCACGGCGCGCGTTGCGGCCGCAGCTGCGCGCGCATCCGGCGGCAATGTCGCATCCACTTCGACTCCACGCACCGCTTCGAGCAGCGAGCACGCGTCGGCACGCTCGAACAGCTGAGCGGCGTCGCTCCGCGGCATGCCTAACTCCCAGACACGTCGTATCAGTCGACCGCCGAACGGCTCGTGCACGAATACGAGAGCATGGTGCGCACCCGCCGCCGCCGACGCGGCGGCAATATCCACCTTGAAATTCTCGCGCGAGTCATGCACTTCGGACACGCGGCGCCACGCGCCAATCGGCGACGCGGGCACGAGCCACGCAAGCACGACGCACGCGACGGCCACCATCGGCGCGGCGTGGCACCAATAGCCGTTCCAACTGTCGCCCCAACGCTCGGCGACGAGAAACGGTGCGCGCGCGAGGAGGATGACAATCGTCGGCAGCGCCGTGTAGAGAAAGCGCGGACCGAGAAATTCGCCGTCGTGCCAGTAGACCGCGTACGCAACCAGCTGCGCGACGAACAGGCCGACGACGAGAGCGTCCCAGCGCGTCGTGCGGCGTATCGAGGCCAGCGCCACGATCGCGACGAGCAGCGCCGGGACGGGCCAACCGACCGCCATGCTGTTCAGCTCACCGACATACTTCGCCGCCCGGACGACGGCGCGCATCGGTGTGTTGACCGCGCCCTGAGGATCGACATGAAAGCCGAGTCGGTGGCCGGCGCCCCACAGCGCTTCATATGCAAAGTGGAATACCCCGCCTGTCGTTACCCAATTGGCATAGAATAACGGCATGACGGCGAGCGCACCGACGCCGGCTTGCACGGCGAGATCGCTCCAGCGACGCGGCTCGCGCCGAACCACCGAGAGCTGAAACAGGCCGATGCACAGCGACACGACGACCGCGTCGAGCGGCCGAATCGTCGCCATGAGGCCAAGCGCGCCACCCATGGCCGCTGCCCACAGCGCCGAGCGCCTCCGCGAGTTGGCTCGCTCCCACTCGGCGAGCGCCGCCAGCGCGACCACGGCGAGGAACAGCACAGGCACGTGGTTCATGTAACTCGCCGACATGAGCAACGCCATCGGTGTGAACACGAACAACCCGGCGATCACCCGGCCCTGCAGTTCGCCGAAGGCAACGCGCGCGAATTGGTACAACGCCGCGGCCGTGAGCGCGCCAAGCAGCGGATTGATCAACCAGGGCAGCCGCACCACGTAGCCGACGGCGAGCACCAGAGGTCCGCCAATCGGAAACTGCGAGAGCCAGGCCCCGCGGTCGATCACATTGTCGACCGAGAAGAATTCCGGGTTCGGGTCGGGAGGCAGCATCAGCCGGCCATGCGCGAGAATTCGCGCATGCCACAGTTGCGCGACTTCGTCAGCCGTGGTCGGCGAGAAATGGAAGGCGTAGTACGCGAAGAACGCGCTGATCGCGCCAAACGCGACGACGACGCCCAAGGCGAACGCGCGCGGCGACGGGGCGAGCAGCGCGCGCGCGTAGCTGCCAGGCAGCGAGCGGATCGCGGGGACCGGAAGCGCGGCGAAGAGCAGCACGGGCACAAGTGTCGCCGGGATCGCGCCTCCCCAGAACCGTGCGTAGTCCGCCAGCGCGGCGCCGCGTGGTAGGAAGAGCGGCAGCGGAAAGACGCCGACGACAAAAAACAGCGCCAGCGCTGACGTGAGCGCGAGTCGTGGCAGCTCGATGTGGCGGACGCGAAGAGTCAATGCAGAGGGAGGTAGTAGGATACCCCCCTGACTGGACCGGCCCCGCCGGGGTCACGCGCCGGCGCGTTCCTCGAGCGTAACGACGCACGCCATGTGACCGGTGCGCGCGAGAAACTTCTCGACGTCTGTGCGCGACAGCACGAGCGTCGCGCTGTTCACGAGCGGGTGGCAGCGCCAACGATCGGCGCGCCACACGTCGACGTCGACGTACAGTTCCACCGCATGCTCGGCGTCGTGCATCAAGCCGAACACCGTCACCGACCCCGGCGTGACGCCGAGATATTTTTGCATCCGTTCGGCCGACGCAAAGCTCAAATGGTCGGCGTCGGCCGCGTCGGCCAATCGCTTCACGTCGACCGATTTCTCGCAGGAGGTGATCACGAGCAAATGCCGGCGCCCGCGCTTGTCGCGCAGGAAGAGATTCTTCGTCTGAACCGCCTCGGTGGCCGGAATGGCCGCCGTGGCTTCGTCACAGGTGAACACCGGCGGGTGATCGAAGCGCTCGTAGGCGATACCGAGGTCGGCGAGCAACTCGTCGAGCATGGCTTTCATCATAACATGTCGGCCACGTGTTGACGACCGTCGCTCGAGGGCGGTCGTTCATGCGCGCGCGCGGTGAACAGCGCCAGTCCGATCGCCGCGACCGCCATCGCCCCGACGAACGCGGCCACACCCGGCCAGCGCGCCACGTCCCAGATCACGCCGCCCGCCGTACCCGCCGCGCTCGCTCCGACGTAGTAACAGAACATGTACAGCGCCGTCGCCTGCGCCATGCCTCGACGCGCACGCAGGCCGACCCAACTGCTCGCCACGGAATGTCCGCCGAAAAACCCGAACGTGACGATCGCGATGCCGACCACGATGAAGGCGACCGGCCGCAACAGCGTGAGCGCGATCCCGGCAAGCATGAGCATTGTCATAAGGACGAGCATGCGCCCGCGCCCGCGCCGGTCGGCCATCGAGCCGATCCATGCCGACGCGAACACGCCGCCCAGATACACGACGAAGATGAGACCAGCCGCGGCCTGGCTGTACGAGTACGGCGGCGCGAGGAGATGGTACGTGACGTAGTTGTATGTCGTAACGAACGCGCCCATGAGCAAGAACCCGATGGCGTACAGCGCGAGCAAGCGCGGGTCGCGGAGCTGATCGACGAACGATCGGAGGAGCGCGCCGACATGCCACGGCCGCGGTTCGAAGCGCCGCGACGGCGGCAGTGTGCGCCAGAACACCGCGGTGGCCGCGAGTCCGACGAGGCCGACTATCGCCACGGCGAAGCGCCAGGACACGAGATCGGTGAGCAGCGCGGCGAGCAACCGGCCGGTCATGCCGCCGAGTCCATTTCCGCCAATCGCCAGGCCCATCGCCAACCCGATCGACGTCGGATGCACCTCTTCGCTGAGGTACGCCATCGAGACCGCCGGCAGGCCGGCGAAGGTGAGCCCGGCAAGTGCGCGGATGACGAGCATCTGATGCCACTGCGTGACGAACGCGGAGGCAAGGGTGAGCAGCGCGGAGGCGAGGAGCGACCAGAGCATGATCGCACGGCGCCCGTGCGCTTCGGAGAGTGTGCCGGCAAGAATCATCGCCGGCGCGAGCACGCCCGTGGTGAGCGAGAGCGAGAGGCTGCTTTCGGCGGCGCTGATGTGGAACTCGTGCGCGAACACCGGGAGGAGCGGCTGAACGCAGTACAAGAGCGCGAAGGTGGCGAATCCGGCGGAGAAGATGGCGAGGTTCGCGCGGCGGAATTCGGGGGTGCCTTGGTGGATGTGCACGTAGGGAAAGTAACGCGTTGGGCGTGAGACGTTGGGCGTTGGACGTGGGTGAGGTGCGGGGGCGCGGCCGAACGGCGCATTGTTGGAAATGTTATACATCAATATGCATATTAACATTTTGGTATTACGCGAGCTCGTGAGACGGCCGCGCGACAACGCGCACCAAATATGACGTGACCGCACGACGCCGTGCCCCGCTCGCGCGCCGCGGCGAGGCGGCACATTCGTGGGCGAGGCGGCCGCCGGGTGAATCGCCATCACGGTGACGGGCGGGCGAGTTTCGGCCTGTCTCGCGGTGTGCGCAGGCACATTTCCATGGTGCCTCTTCACCGCGCCGCGCCCCCGTGCCATTATCCGTGGGACGCTTCCTCGACATTCTCCCGCACCTCAGAACCCGTCATGCTGAAACGCATATTCCTCTTCGCCACCACCGCCACCGTACTCCTCGCCGCCCCAAATGCCGCAGCTGCCGCGCAGCGCCAGCAGGCGCCCGGCGGCGGACGGGGTGCCGCCCCCGCCGCTGAGACTACGGACGAAGGGGTCCCGGCAATCGAAAAGGTCTCCACGACGCACCACACTGTGACCATCGCCGGCAAGCCCGTGGCCTATACCGCGAACGCCGGCACGATGGTCATTCGCGACGATGACGGTAAGCCGAAGGCGACGGTGTTCTATATCGCCTACACGCGCGATCAGGAGGATGCGTCCACCCGGCCGCTCACCTTCTTCTTCAACGGCGGCCCGGGCTCGGCGTCGATCTGGTTGAGCATGGGACTCATGAGCCCGCGCCATCCGGAGATGGGACCCAACGGCGCGCAGCCGGCGCCGCCGTACAACCTCGTCGACAATCCCAACTCGCCGCTCGACGTCACGGACCTCGTGCAGGTCGACGCGATGATGACCGGCTATTCACGCCCGGGACCGGGCGTGAGACCGTCCGACTTCACCGGCGCTGCGAACGATCTGTCGCTGTTCGGCAAATTCATCCGCAACTATCTCGACAAGTACAACCGCTGGGCGTCGCCCAAGTATCTCTATGGCGAGAGCTACGGGACCTTTCGCTCGGCGGGCCTCGCGTCCGAGCTGCAGAGCGCCGAAGGCATCGAGCTCAATGGCGTCATGCTCCTCGGCACCGTGCTCGACCTGTCGACCATTCAACCGTCGCCGACGAACGATCTGGGGTACGTGAGCTATTTGCCGACGTACGCGGCGACGGCGTGGTATCACAAAAAGCTCGGCGCCGACCTGCAGCGCCAATCGCTCGAGCAGGTCGTGCAGCAGGCGCGCACGTACGCGTTCGGCGACTACATGACCGCGCTCGCCAAAGGAAACACGCTGTCGCAAACCGAGCGGGCGGCCGATGCGCAGCAGATCGCGCGTCTCACCGGCGTGTCACCGCAATTCGTCTTGAATACCAATCTTCGCATCGACCCCGGTGTGTACCGCACGGAGTTGTTGCGGAGTGAGCGTCAAACGGTGGGCCGCTACGACAGCCGCATGATCGGCCTCAATGGGAACGCGTCGAGCCAGCGCGAGGACTACGATCCGTCGGACGTCGCGCCATCGGGCGCGTTCATGTCGGCGTTCATGCGCTACCTGCACAACGATCTCGAGTTCACGAGCGACCTGCAGTACTACCTCGGCGGCCACGCCGGCCGCTGGGACTACTCCGGCCTGACGGGCGCGGGCAATCTTGGCGCCGGCTATCCGACCACGGCCGAAGCGTTGCGCACCGCGATGGCCAAGGATCCGTACCTGCGCGTGATGGTCGGCGCCGGCTACTACGACATGGCGACACCGTTCGCCAACGCCGAGTACACGTTCAATCATTTGGGCTACGACCAGACGTATCGTGATCGCGTGGCGTTCAAGTACTACCAGAGCGGGCACATGGCGTATTTGAATCAGGAGTCGGCGCGAGAACTCAAGTCGGACATCGCCAAGTTCATCCAATCGACGGACCGCCCTGCAAACGCGACCGTGACGCCGTGAACACGACGACTTCTCGCGCCACGACGCGCCGCGCGCCATTCGGTTTCATGAATTTACGAACTTCGATTATCGCCGTCGCCGCCGTCATTGCCTGTTCGGGGTGCGGCGGCGGCGATACGACGACGCCATCCGGGTCCAATCCAGCGACCGAGACATTCGCGGCGTCGCTCGGCGTGAACATCGCAGCGATGACCAAGGTCTCGGACGATCTGTACACGCAGGATCAGGTCGTGGGCGGCGGCCCGCTCGTGTCGAATAACAATTCGGTCACCGTGATCTACACGGGCTGGCTTGCCAACGGGACGCAGTTCGACAGCAACGTTGGCGCGACGCCGCTCACGTTCACGCTCGGCGTCAAACAGGTCATCACGGGCTGGGACGAGGGCATCATCGGCATGCACGTCGGAGGAAAGCGACTGCTCGTCATCGGGTCGGCGCTCGCGTATGGCGCCGCGGGACGGGGCAGCATTCCGCCGAATTCAACGCTGGTGTTCACCGTTCAGGTGACGGCGGCGCAGTAACGACGACCGTGAGCAGCGCGACGCCTCATGGGCGCCGCGCTCTCCGGCCGCGCTGTCGCGCTGTCGCGCTATTGCGCGACGTGCATCGGGATTGACGATTCCAGATTGACCGTCTGCGTTTCGTTCGAGCTTTCGACATGTTCGAACCAGCTCGCGTCGCGCGATGCTCCGCCGTGTTCCATGAGGTACTTGGCGAGACTTGCCGCGTCACTCGGCGCCATGCGCAGGCATCCGTGCGACACCGCGCCGCCGAGGCTCGACAGACTGCCCGTGCCGTGGATGTAGTAGTCGGGCTCCTTGAAGTAGATCTTCACGACCTTCATCGGATTGTCCGAGGCGCCGGGGGCTGCCGGCTCGTCGTTCGCCGCCCACGCTTCGTCGGGTGGATTCCACGGCGGATTCCACACGATACGGTTCACGTTGTAGTTGCCCTGCGGCGTTGGCATCGCGTCACGACCGACGCCGATGGGATACGACGCAACGACTTCCTCGCCGTTTTTCACGTACAACTTGCGCTCGCCCAAACTCACATTGACGTGCACGCCGCTGGGCTCGCCCGCCCACGACGAACCCGAGCCCGCGACCGCGGCCGCGCTCGGATGATAGGTACCGGCGGCGGCGCCGCTACTGCTCGCGCACGCCGCGCCCGACAACGCGCCGGCGAGCGCGAGCGCGCTCGCGACGACCCGGCGGGGCGTTATTTGAAGTCTTGAATAGGTGCGTTGCATCTGCATCACGTCTCACTCGGTTGGCTGTGCCCGTTCTCCGGCGCGACCCGCGCGCCCTCCCCTTCCAATGCGTGTGTAAGGGCAAGGCACGTTCCATGGACCGGCGCGGTGGGGCCGCCTCGCCGGCACGACGTGCCGAGCCCGTCGGACGCGGCATGGTGACGAGGCTCGCCCGCGAATCCTGTCGCTCCTTGACGAAGAACAGCGGCTGGCTGCGCTGACCGCCGCGGGGCCGACGACAGGCCGGCGCCGATCGTGATCGTCCCCTGGCACTGGCGCGCAACCGGATGCAACGTTGGCCTGAGCATCCCCTGCCCGTTGAGCGCTCCCGTCGCCTCGAACCACATATGCCCGACCAGCTCACGCAGCTGCGTGACAGCCTCGCCGGACGCTACGACGTCGAACGCGAGATCGGCCGCGGCGGCATGGCCACGGTGTATCTGGCCCGCGACGTTCAACACGAGCGCCCCGTCGCGCTCAAGGTGCTCCACCCTGACCTCGCCGCATCGCTCGGCGCTGAGCGCTTCCAGCGCGAGATCCGGCTCGCCGCGGGACTTCAACATCCGCACATCCTCGGCGTGTACGATTCCGGCGACGCGGGCGGAGCCCTCTGGTTCAGCATGCCGTTCGTCGAAGGCGAGTCGCTCCGCGATCGCCTGGACCGTGAGCGACAGCTGCCCGTGGCCGACGCGACACGCATTGCACGCGAGGTCGCGCTGGCGCTCGACTTCGCTCACCGGCACGGCGTCATCCATCGCGATATCAAGCCCGAGAACATCCTCCTGACCGACGGGCAGGCGCTCGTCGCCGACTTCGGGATCGCCCGCGCGATTGGCGCGACGACGGAATCGCTCACCAGTACCGGCATGTCGCTCGGCACGCCCGCGTACATGAGTCCCGAGCAGGCCACCGGCGAGCGAAATATCGACGCGCGCAGCGACATCTACTCGCTCGGCTGCATGCTCTACGAGATGCTCGCCGGCGAGCCGCCATTCAACGGGCCCTCGGTGCAGGCCGTGATCGCCGCCGTCATCACCGGTTCGCCGCGCCCGCTCACGTCGGTACGACCGGCCGTGTCGCGCCAGCTCGCCGACGTCATCAACCAGGCGATGGCGAAGACTCCCGCTGATCGCCCCTCCACGGCCGGCGAATTCGCGCGACTGCTCGAGTCGAGCACCACGGCCGCCATCGGCGCGCCGGCGCCGGCGAGTCGCCGCGGACGTTCCGCGTTCATTGGCGCCGCGGCGGTCGTCGTGCTGCTCGTGGGAGCGTACGCGACGATGCGCTGGCGCGCCGGTGCATTGCCGGCGGGAGAACGGCGCATCGCCGTCCTCCCGTTCGAGAACGCGGGCAGCGCGGACGATGAATACTTTGCCGACGGCATGACCGACGAAGTGCGTAGCCGACTGTCGAGCATTCACGGCATTCGCGTCACCGCGCGCGCCAGCAGCTCGCAGTATCGCAAGTCGACCAAGTCGCCGCGCCAGATCGGCCGTGAGCTCGACGTGCAGTACCTCCTCGCCGGCACCGTGCGCTGGAGCAAGACCAACGGTGTGAGCCGCGTGCGCGTCACGCCCGAGCTCATCGATGTCTCGAACGCCGAGAGCCGCTGGAGCGAGCCGTACGACACCGTGATGTCCGACGTGTTCGCCGTGCAAGCGAACATCGCGTCGCGGGTGGCCGAAGCGCTCGACGTCGCGCTGGCAGCGCCCGAGCGCGAGCAGATGGCCCGCCCCGCCGCGGCCAACCTCGACGCCTATGATGAATTCCTCAAGGGCGAGCAGGTCACGAACTCGATGGGCACGTCTGACGCCGAGACGCTCACGAAGGGCCTCGAGCACTACAATCGTGCGACCCAACTCGACAGCACCTTCATGCGCGCCTGGGCCGCCGTCGCGCTGTCGGAGGCATCGATCAACGGGAGCGGTCCGACGAAGGACGGCGTCGAGCGGGCGCGCGTGGCGGCCGAACGAACGATGCAGCTCGCGCCGGACCGGGCGGAAGCGCGGTTGGCGATGGGGATGTACCTCTTTCGCATCAAGCTCGACTACTCCGGCGCGCGCGAACAATTCCTCCAAGGGCTCGAGCACGACGCGAACAACCCCGATCTGCTCACCGGCCTCGCATCGGTCGAGAGCTCGCTCGGCAAGTTCGACGACGCGCTGGCGCACGCCAAACAGGCGGCGGTCGTCGACCCACGGTCCGTCGGCAGCGCGCGACGCGTGGCGTCGGCTTATCACGACCTTCGGCGTTTCCGCGAGGAATTACCCGCGTGGGACCGCGCACTTTCGCTGGCGCCGGAGAATCTGTCGCTGATTCAGGGCAAGGCGTTCGGCTACATCGACCTCGGCGAGTTGGACAGCGTGCACGCGCTCGTGCGCGACAAGCTCAAGACCGTCGACACGACGGCGCTCCTCGTGCGCTTTGCGCTGTATCAGGAGACGATGTGGACGCTGCCGCCGGAGCTGTGGCCCAAGATTCTCACGCTCAACGTCGCCAACTTCGGCGGCGACAAGGGACACTGGGGTTTGAAGCTCGGCCACACTTATCTGTTGCTCGGCGACACGGTGCACGGCCGCATGTTCGGCGACACCGCCCGCGTTGCCTTCGAGGCGCAGCTACGCGATTTCCCCGAGCGGGCGCAGTTGCACGAGTTGCGCGGTCGCGCGCTGGCGCTCGGCGGCCATCGCAAGGAAGCGATCGAGGAAGCCGAGCAATCGCTCGCCCTCCGCGAGACGACGCTCGATGCGTCGCTCCGGCCGTACGTGCACTTTCAGGTGGCGCGCATCCTGGTCCAGAGCGGCGAGTACGACAAGGCACTCGATCTCCTCGAGCCGCTGCTGAAGTCGTACGCGTCGGACGTCACACCCGCGTACCTCAAGATCGATCCGACGTTCAAACCGTTGTACGGGAACGAGCGGTTCCAGAGGATGTTGGCGCAGAAGTAAACATCGCGGCGCGTTCCCGTAGTTTCCGACGCGCGCCGACGCGCTACGTCGAATCATTCATCGCACCTCATGACGGCAGATTTCCGCGGTCGCTACGTCAAAGAATTCCTCGCCGGTTGGCGCACGATGGACTTCAACGGCCACATGGCGAACACCGCGTATCTGGATCTCGCGGCCGACGTGCGGATGGCGTTCTTCGCCGAACACGGATTTCCACCGACCGAATTCCGCCGGCTCGGCGTGGGGCCCGTGATGCGCAAGGACGAGATCGAATACTTCCGCGAGGTCGGGCTCCACGACACCGTCGCCGTCACCTACGTGATTCTCGCCATGAGCCCGGACGGTGCGCGATTCACCATCGAGAACGAGATCTGTTCGCCGAGCGGCGAGCGTGCGGCCGTGGTTCGATCGACGGGCGGCTGGCTCGACTTGCGCGCACGAAAGCTCGTCGCGCCGCCGGCCCCGGCGTTCGCCGTGTTCATGCAGGTGCCGCGTGCGCCGGAGTTCGTCGAGTTGCCGGTGCCGCGATCGCGGGACTAGGCTCGCCGGGTCATTGACGCGCGTCGTATCATGGTCGGCATGGCCAAGCCGATTCTGCTGACGGTCGACGACGACCCGGAAGTCCTCAACGCCATCGAACGCGACCTGCGGCATCACTTCCGTGCCGACTACCGCGTGGTGAGAGCGTCGTCGGGCGCCGAGGCGCTCGACGCGGTGCGTCAACTCAAGGAGCGCGGCGCGCAGATCGCGCTCTTTCTCGTCGACGAGCGCATGCCGCACATGACCGGCACGCAGTTTCTCCTCGAAGCGATCAAGATCTATCCGGACACGCGACGCGTGCTGCTCACGGCGTATGCCGACACCGACACGGCCATCACCGCGATCAATCAAGTGGGGCTCGATCACTATCTCCTCAAGCCGTGGGAGCCGCCCAGCGTGCGGCTCTACCCGATACTCGAGGATCTTCTCTCGGATTGGTTCGCGCGCGCACGCCCGGCGTTCGACGGCATCCGCGTCGTTGACAACGCACATTCGCCGGCCGGCTACGCGGTGAAGGACTTTCTCGCGTCGAACCAGGTGCCGTACCAATGGCTCGACGCGGGAAACGACGCGAGCGTGCAAGCGTTGCTCGCGGGACCCGACGGCACGACGACGCCGCTGCCGACGGTCTTCTTTCCCGACGGCACCCGGCTGGTCCAGCCCACGACGCGCGAACTCGCGGCAAAGATTGGACTGCAGACGCAGGCGAGGCAGCCATTTTACGATTTGATCATCGTCGGCGGCGGCCCGGCGGGACTTGCCGGCGCCGTGTACGCGGCATCCGAAGGACTGCGTACGATTCTCGTCGAGCGAAGCGCGCCGGGCGGACAGGCCGGCACGAGTTCGAACATCGAGAACTATCTCGGTTTTCCCGGCGGCGTAACGGGCGCCGACCTCGCACGTCGCGCGGTCACGCAGGCCAAACGCTTCGGTACGGAGATCATCACCGCGCAGGACGCCGTTCGCATCGTACGCGCCGACCCCTATCGCAAGGTGATTCTCGACGACGGATCGGAACTGAGCGGCTATACCGTGCTCATTGCTCCTGGCATGGAGACGCGGCGCCTCGCGGCTCAAGGTCTCGACGCGTTGACGGGCGCCGGCGTCTATTACGGCGCCGCGCTCACCGAAGCGGCTGCATCGCACGGCATGGACGTGATCATCGTTGGCGGCGCGAACTCGGCCGGCCAAGCGGCGATGTTCTTCTCGCGGCACGCTCGGAAAGTCACCGTGTTGGTGCGCGGCGGCGATATCGCGGCCGGAATGTCGCGCTACCTCGTGGACCGCATCGCCGAAACGGAAAACGTCGAAGTCATGCTCAACTCGAGCGTCGAGGCCGCGCGCGGCGATGGACGCCTGGAAGCGGTGACGGTAGTCGATGCGGCACGCGGCGAACGCCGCGAGCTGTCCGCGGTCGCGATGTTCATCTTCATCGGGTCGACGCCGCGGACCGCGCTGTGCGCCGACGTCGTGGCGCGCGACGCGCAGGGCTTCGTGTTCACGGGACGCGACGTGATGGCCGACGGACGCCGCCCCGCCGGCTGGACCGCCGACCGCGATCCATTTCCGTTCGAGACGAACGTGCCGGGAATCTTCTGCGCGGGTGACGCGCGCTATGGATCCGGCAAGCGCGTCGCCGCCGCGGTTGGCGAGGGATCGGCCACGGTGAGCATGGTTCACCAATACCTGGCGACGGTCTGACGCGATGACCGATCGACAAGACGACACGACGGGTTCGGCAAACGCCGATGATGTACTCGCGCGACTCACCGCGCATCGCGCGCTCGCGCCTGTGCCGCGCCATGAATTGGAATGGCTCGCTGCCCGCGGAAAGCTCGAGCACCTTGCGCCGGGCGCGCTCATCGCGAAGAAGGGCCAGCCGGTGGCGGGGCTGTTCGTCATTCTCAGCGGCCGCATATCCCACATGACCGACCAGGGCGGCACATGGCGCAAGGTGATGGACTGGCGCGGCGGCGACGTGACGGGGCAGCTCCCCTATTCGCGCATGACCGTGTCGCCGGGCAATTCGGTGGTCGAGGAACCGGCCGACGTATTCCACATCCCGGTCGAACACGTGTCCGCGCTGCCCGTGGAGTGTCCGCACGTCACGGAGGCGCTCGTGCACGGCATGGTCGACCGCGCGCGCGCCTTCAAGTCGAGCGATCAACAGGTCGAGAAAATGGCGTCGCTGGGAAAGCTCGCCGCCGGATTGGCGCACGAGCTGAACAATCCGGCGTCGGCCGCGGCGCGAAGTGCGCAGCTCTTGTCCGACACGCTCGCCGAATCCGACGCGGCGGCGATCGCTCTCGGCTCAGCGCGCCTCGATGACAATGAGCGTTCTCTAGTCGAGCGGCTGCGCGGCATCTGCCTGGCGTCGCCGGCAACGAACGTCCGTACGCCGCTCGAGCGATCGGACCGCGAGGAGTCGATCGATGGCTGGCTGGTCGATCACGACGCCGACGACGCGTTCGCCGCGCCGCTCGCCGAGACGGACCTGACGCTGGCAATGCTCGACGAGGTCGCCGCCACGCTGCACGGCGACAAGCTGAATGCAACGCTGCGCTGGTTGGCGGCGGCCTGCACCGTGCGCGGGCTCGCGCGCGACATTGAGCGCGCCGCGTCGCGCGTGCACGCCTTGGTGAGCGCGGTGAAGGGATTCACCTACATGGATCACGCGACGGCGCCCGAGCCGGTCGACCTGGCGAAGGGACTCACCGACACCGTGTCGGTGCTCGCGGCGAAGGCGCGCGCGCGCTCCGCGTCGCTGACCGTGGATGTGTCGCCGACCTTGCCGCGCGTGCTCGGCTTCGGCGGCGAGTTGAATCAGGTGTGGGCGAACTTGATCGACAATGCGCTCGACGCGGTGAGCGACGGCGGGCGCGTGACGGTGTCGGCGCGCCACGAGGGCCCGATGATCGTCGTGCGCGTGACGGACGACGGGCCGGGCATTCCCGCGGAGCTCAAGACCCGGATCTTCGATCCGTTTTTTACGACGAAGCCGGTGGGAAAGGGCACAGGCCTCGGCCTCGACATCGTGCGCCGGCTCGTCGACCGAAACGATGCGTTGATCGACGTCGAGTCGCGGCCGGGGCGCACGGAGTTTCGTGTGGCGTTGCCGGCGCTCGGTTGACCGCTAGTATTTCCTCGTCACGCTGGCACCTGGAAGCAGCTTGATCGTGTCCGGCGTAACACAGGGGACCTGACAGAGCTGATACAGCGAGTCGGAGACAAGTGCGACGTTGTAGATGCCGGTGAAGGTCGTCCATTTGCTCAGGTCGTGGATTGAATGCGCAATGGAGACGGGAACGATGCTGAAATGGTCGGCCAGGCGCGACGACGTGACCGTGAGCTTCGCCTGCTCGCACGTCTGCCGTAGCGCTGCCCCCGGCTTCGGTCCCACTCGCTCGATTCTGAGCGTGTACGGCACATTGTCGCCGTCGTTGACGTCCATGTTCGTCGAAATCGCGACGACGCCATCGTCCTGCAGCCGGGCACGGAAGTACTGAACGACGTTGTGCAAGGAATCGGTTTGCTGGCCCAGATTGGTGTACACCGAGCCCTGCGTCGACGTGACCTCCAGCGAATCACCGGCCGTGCCAAACCAGATCACGTCGCCATAGGCGTAGTCGGGAGTATATCGCTGACCAAAGATTGGTTTGCGCACAGTCGCGGTGTCGGTGGAGTGAACGACAGTCGTAGACGACTCGCAGGGACCCGCGGATGCACCGGCGAGCGTGCCGCTACGTGCCATGAAGCTAGGCAGTGGACTTGGACCTCCCGCCCGTTGCGAAAACCCCATCTGCGAATGTCGATTGCACGCGCAAACTATAGTGACCGCTACGATCGTGAGTGCGGCTTGTTGCTTGAGCGAGATCACAGGCATCGCCATCAGGGAACCTGAAGTCGGAAAAACTTCGTCACATGTCCCGCACTCACGCTGAATACGTATGGACCAGTGGCATGGTATCAACCCCACCTCCGCCTGACCTATTCTGCGAGTAGCTTCTGCATCACACCACTAGTTCCCGCCCGTCGCCAGCCGGATCTGCGCCAATCGCTCCGGCGTGCCGACAAAGAGCTGCTCCGGATACCGCCGGTATTGCAGCATCTGGCTGTAGATCGCCGCCTGGTCGTACTCATTGAGTCCGAGACCCGCGAGATACTGCAGCCGGAGATTGCGGTCGTGATTGATCTGCGCGTCGGCCAACCACGGGCGCAACATCGGCTCGTTGCCGGCGAACGTCGAGAACAATTCCGTCGCCGTGTTGAAGCCGATCTCGTGGAGCGATTGCGCGACGCCCGCGTACTGCGGGGTCGCGAGCCGCTGCTCGATCGCATCGACGTCGATCTTCATCGTGCCCATCTGCCCGACGAGCACGAGGTCGTACCCGCCGCCATTGTTCGTATTGCCGAACACAACGCCGTTCGGAAAGGCCTGGAAGAAGGTCGCGACTTCGCTCTTCACGGCCGCGGTGTTGCTCTCGTACAACTGGACGAACAGCGTCACCACGCCACCCGGCGTGAGGTGGTCTTTCACGACGTCGAAGAATTCCTTCGTGTACAACGTCGCCGCGCCCTTGACCCACGGATCGAGCGGATCCGACGTCACCGCGTCGAACTTCTGCTTCGTCGTGAGAATGAAGTGGCGCGCGTCGTCGATCTCGACGTGCACTTTGGGGTTCAGCACGACATTGAAGTTGTGCGCGCCGAAGTACTTCGACACCACCTTGGGAACGAGCGGCTCGATCTCGGCGATCGTCTCGCTCCGGAGCGCCGGGTCGATGCTCACCGCGCCGGCCGTCACGCCCGCGCCGCAGCCGATCACGAGCACCGAGTTCGGATGGGGCGGCAAGAGCGTCGTGAGGTGGCCGAGCATGCGCTGCAACCGCATGTCCTGCGGCTCGCTCGACGCCTGCACCTTGCCCGCGTTGTGGTAGTTCAACACGCCATTCGAAAGTTGTGACACGGCGACCGACGCCGTCATCCCCTCGCCGACGTAGATGAAGTCGTTCGCGTTCTCTAAACGCGTGGCAAACCATCGACCGTAGCCGACGAGCAGCGGTGGGACGATCGGCACGCTCGACACGCACGCGACTGTCGCCAGGCTCACGGCGAGCCCCCATCCAAAACCACGGCTCATGCGCCAGCGCAGCATCGGCAGCGACGCCACCAGCGCACTGACTCCCGCGGTGATGATCAACAGCCGCTGCGACGTCTGCGTGCCGAGCCAGGCGATGATCAGCAAACTGCCGAGCAGCGCGCCGACAATTCCGCCGATCGTATTTGCGGCGTACACGGTGCCCACCAACCGCGCCGGATCTTTTTCTTCGCCGCCGACCGCCGCCAAGGCGAGTGGAAAGCTCGCACCCCAGCAGACCGCCGCGGGCAGCACGACCCACAGACAACGCACGAGATCGATCTGGAACGTGTACATCGGCGTCGCGGACAGGCCGGGACTGATCGGCCAGTACGGCAAGAAGTTCGTCATCGAATACGCGGCCCACGCAATGCAGCCGGTCAACAGAAACTGGCAGACCGCCAGCGCGAAGCCGGCGTGCTTGGTCGTGCGCGCAATCACCGATCCGATCGTGCTGCCGATGCCAAGACCGGCGAGGAACGCCGCGAGAATGAGCGAAAACGTATACGTCGTCGCGCCGAGCAGCAGCGACAACAAGCGCGTCCACACCGCCTCGGCGGCGAGCGCCGTCGCGCCCGACAAACCGATCGATACATAGATGGGCCACGTGCCGCGCGGAATGAGATTCGATTTCGCGGTGCTCGGCGCGCTCAGCGCGTCGGGCTCGGCGACGTACAGCGTCACGCGCGCCAGCGCGAGACTCGCCAGTCCGACGCAGACATCGATCGCCACGGCGACGTACGTCGCAATGGACATGTCATGCACGCGCAGGAGATAGAAACCGGCGAGCAGGCAGCCGAACACCGCGCCCGCAATGTTGCCGCCGTAGAAAAAGCCGAGCCACGACACACCTTCCGGCGTCGTCTTCACCCAACGCGAGATCGCGGGCAGCGTCGCGCCCATGAGCAGCGTCGGCGGCAACAGGCAGATCGCGCAGAACAATCCACGAACGAGCAAGTCCGCCATTCCGTGCAGCGCGATGGCGAAGTACAGACCGCCAGCGTACGGCAGTCCCCAGAGCACGAGCAAACCAAATGTGCCAATCGCCAGTTCGAGGAACGCGTAGACGCGAAGCGGATGCTGCTGTCGCGAGACGAACCGAGATAGGTACAAGCTGCCGAGACACATGCCGGCCATGAACGTGCCGAGCAGCACGCCAAGCGACACGGCTGACGAGCCGATGATGAGACTGAGCAGTTGGAACCACACGATCTCATAGATCAGTGCCGCGCAGCCGCTCCCAATGAATAGGAGCACAAGGAGTGGAAGCACCCGAGACCCGACGGGCGACGTCGCGGCAGCGGAACTGGGCGCGTACGTGGGCGCGCGGCGGGGTTTCGTGGTGGACGACGGCACGGGGAGTCGGGACGGAGGAGGCTGGCGAGCGCGAGGATCGAACGACATACGCGGGGCGCTCTACGTATGTTGGCACTCGGTACAGGTCGCGTCCAGTGTGCGGCCGCGTGACCGCCGCATAAAAAGAACGCGGGCGATGCATCGTCGAAATCGACGCATCGCCCGCTCTTGCCTTGTGCGTGGTGCGTGGTGCGAGTTACGGGCTACCAACCACGATCAGCGTTGCAGGTCGCGATTGTCGATGCCGGACGCGGATGAGTTACGCTGCGACGGACGGTCGGCCGCGGCGCCGGCTTGCGACGACGGCTCGATGTGTTGCTGGCGATTGTGACGGTCGAGCTCTTCGCGCGAATGGAAATGCGCACCACACTGCTGGCAATCGAAGTTGGGATGGTCGTTCGCCATGATCGTTTCCTCACGGATGGGGTCGTCGGCCGCGCGTCGGGCTGACGCGTGCACCGGCATCCACACCGCGGAACGCCAGCACAGCTTGTGCCGCGCACGTACTCGCCGAGCTTGCTGCGGCGATGCGCTCTATGCGCGAAGTTGAATGAATTACGACGGGCTATGCGAGCTTCACGAACCGCAGCGCGACGGAATCGATGCAGTAGCGAAGTCCGGTTGGGCGCGGCCCGTCGTTGAACAAGTCGCCGAGATGCGCGTCGCAGCGACGGCAAGTGACGCCGCTCGGCTCATATCCACTGCTCGGTGCGCCGTGATGCACGTTCTCCTTGGCGATCGGTTCCCAAAAACTCGGCCATCCCGTTCCGGCATCGAACTTCGCCGCGGAACTGAAGAGCGCGGTGTCGCAGCAAATGCAACGAAAGAGTCCTTTGTCATGAAGATTCCAATATGCGCCGCTGAACGACGGCTCGGTGCCCGCCTCGCGCGTGATATGGTACGACGCGGGCGACAGTTGCTTTCGCCACTCGGCGTCGGACTTCACCACCTTGGGAAGGCGCGCCGTGCCCTTGCGTTGGCCGTCGTCGCCGAACTCGACGATGAGCACGTCGTCGATCGCGATGAGCGATCGCGCATCGAGACGCGAGGGTCGCCAGAGGGTGACGATCGCGGCGGTGAAGACGAAATTGCGTCGCGTGATTGTTGTCAGTGCCGATGCCATGGATCAGTGCCTCACAAAGATCGTTCGCGCGCGCAGCGGCGGCGCGGTCAGAGTTCAGTGTCCTCGAGGTACGCGGCGAGATCGAAGTGTCCAAAAAAGCGCGCCCAGTCCGCCGGCGTCGCATGATGTTCGCCGTCCGTTCGTCGCGCGTCGGCGCCGGCGGCGAGCAGGGTATCGACCAGCTCGCGGGCGCCGGCCTTGGCGGCGTAGTGAAGCGGTGTGGCGTCGAGCGACCCGCCGTCTGGATTTGCGCCGCGGCGCAAGAGAAACTCGACGGTCGACATATTACCGAGCGCGGCGGCGGTGTGGAGCGGTGATTCACCAAACCCGCTCGCGGGATTGATGCCGTCGCGGTACGGCGTACACACGTCGGTGCCCGACTCAGCCAGCGCCTCGAGTGCAGCGACGTCGTCGACGGCGGCGAAGAGCCACGGGTCGCGTTCGCCGGTCTCTTTCATCAGATAGACCGCGACCGCGCGCCGCCGGCGGGAATACGCCGCCGAGCGCGTTGCGGTCGAACCGTATTTGTCGAGCGCGCTACCTGATGCACCCCGTTCAATGAGAAAGCGGGCCACGCCGACGGTCGACGCAAAGTGCAACGGCGGCGCATCGTTCGCGCCGCGCGCTCCCACGAGCGACGGAGTCTCATCGAGCAGCGCCGCAAGACGCACTACGTCGCCGAGTGCAGAGGCCTCCCACGCGCCGACGCGCGCGCCGTGCGTGAGCAGGAGCTGCACCACAGGCGTGGCTTCACGCGTCGCCGCGATCAGCAGGGGCGTCCAACCATCGTAGCCGCTACTCGGCGCATTGGGATCGGCACCGGCGTCGAGCAGCATGCGAACGATGTCGACGCGGTCGTTCTCCACAGCGACGTGGAGCGCCGTCGGCTCCCCGCCCCACGCGGGGTGATGGCCGTGCGCGGTGGCCAGCCCGGGCGTTTGTTCGAGCAGGCGTTGCGCCACAGCGGCATCGCCGGCGCGCGTCGCGGACATCAGCTCGTCGAGTGTCGTCATGGCGTTTGTTACGAGGGGGGTACGTGGATACGGCGATGCCAAACGTACCACGGCGCCGGCCGGTTCGCACCTGGCGACTTGACGCCGCCGGCGCGGCGGCGCACGTTCATCGCGTTCACCTCAGCACTCACGGGGAAGGTTCTGTGGCCATCGACGATACGGTACCGCTGCTCAAGGGCACGCTCGACCTCCTGATCCTCAAGACGCTGAGCTGGGGGCCGATGCACGGCTACGGCGTCGCGACCTGGCTCGAACACCGGTCGCGCGGGACGCTCGGCGTCGACGACAGCGCGCTGTATCAGGCGCTGCAGCGCATGGAGGGCCGCGGCTGGCTCAGCGCCGAGTGGGGCACGACGGAGCACAACCGGCGCGCGCGCTACTACAGACTCACCGCCGTCGGACGCCAACGGCTGCGCACCGAGGCGGACGTGTGGCTGCGTTACACCAAGTCTGTGACGACAATTCTCTCATTGGCGAGCCGCACCGCGTGAACAAGCCGTCGGTGTATCGGCGGCTGTTCGACTTGCGCCTGGGCGGCAAGCGCCGCAACGATGCTGAGTTGGATCTCGAACTCGAAAGCCACATCGCGATGCGTGTGGCCGACCTCGTCGCGGCGGGTATGAATCCGCGCGTCGCGCGTGAGGAAGCGCTGAAGCGGTTCGGTGACTTTGACACGGCACGCGCGCGGCTGCGCGCCGGGGCCAGGCAGCGCGAGGCCGCGATGCGCCATCGCGACCGACTTGGCTCGCTCATGGCCGATCTTCGGTACGCGCGGCGCCAGGCGGCGCGCGCACCGGGCTTCACGGCCCTCGCGTCGATCACGCTCGCCATCGGCATCGGCGCGACGACGACCATGTTCACGCTCGTCGACCACGTGCTGATGCGTCCCCTGCCCTTCCCACACGCCGAGCAGTTGCTGTCGGTGTCAGGCATGGATTCGTCGGGCAACCAGATCTCGATGATTTCGTCGGCGGACTGGTTGGACTGGCGTCAGGCCCGAGTCTCGAGGCGAGCGCGATCTACTCCTTCGCCATCCGTCAGGCAATTGTCACCACCGACAGCGCGACGCGGGTGAACGCCGAGCAGGTGTCGGGCACGTTCTTCAATGTTTTGCGCCCACGGTTCGTCATCGGGCGGCCGTTTACGGAAGCGGAGGCTCAGTCCGGCGGCGCCGGCGTCGTGATCTCCGAACGGCTGTGGCGCGAGATGTTCAATGCCGATCCACACCTCGCGACCCCGCTGCGAACGTCGAACGGCGCACATACCATCATCGGCGTTCTCGCGGACGGGCAAGAATTCCCCGCCGAAACGGACGTCTGGTTTCCGGTACCGGTGACGCGGGCCTCGAACCCCGCGCGGACCAACGTCAACTGGATTCACATTGCTCGGCTGCGACCTGGCGCCACCGCCGCGCAGGCGTCGGCCCCGAGTTGAGGACGATCGCGCGCGGCATCCGTGCGGGCGACCCGACGGCGCTCTACGACTTTGGCGCGACGACGCAGTCGTTGGGCGACACGGTGGTCGGCGACGCGTCCGAGTATTTGAAGTTGCTCATGGGCGTGGTGTGCTTCGTGCTGCTCATCGTGTGCGCGAACGTCGCCGCCGCCGCGTTGGCGCGCGGCGCCTCACGAATGCGCGAGATTGCGATACGCACGTCGCTCGGCGCGCCGCGCGGGCGCCTCATTCAACAATTGCTCATCGAACATCTGTGGCTCGCGCTGCTCGGCGGCGCGCTCGGCCTCGGGCTCGCCTGGGCCGCGGTGCGCGCCATTCTCGCCGTTTGGGGTGGACAGATCCCGCGCGCCGGCGAAGTCTCGTCGACGGCGGCGTCCTTGCCTTCGCGCTCGCGGCATCGCTCGCCGCCGGCGTGCTCGCCGGCGTGCTTCCGGCGCTGCGCGTCACGCGCGTGCCGTTGCGCGATGTGCTGTCTGCCGGCGGGCGCACGTCCGCGCGCGGAGGCCGGCAACTCGCCGGCGCGTGGCTGGTGAGCACCGAGATCGCACTCGCCGTGTTGTTGCTCACCGGCGCCAGCCTGTTGATTCGCAGCTTCCGTTCGTTGCTCGGGCGCGACATCGGCTTCGACACGAACGTCGCCACGGCCGAGGTCGCGCTCACGGGACCGCGATACGCCGGCGATTCGCTGCGACGCTACGGCTATTGGGACGCGCTCATCGAGTCGTACAGGTCGATGCCGGGTGTCGTCGGAGCCGCAGTGACGAACTGGATTCCGCTCGGGATGACCGGCCAGGGTTTCATCGACATTGCCGACCGCGACGTGGCGGGCGCCGGCGCCGTCTATCGCACGGTGAGCGAAGATTTTTTTCGTACGCTGTCGATTCCACTCGTTGCTGGACGTGTGTTCGATCGCAGCGAAGATGGGCCGACGTCGCCGCGCGTCGTCGTCGTCAATCGTCGCATGGCGGCGCTATATTGGCCGGGTGGAATCCGCTCGGCAAACTCGTTCGCGCGCGCAGCATGGAGTCTGGGCGAAACGGGCAACCGGCGCCGTGGCTCACGATCGTCGGCGTCGTCGGCGACGTGCGGACGTACGGTCTCGAAGCCGAAGCGCGCCCGGAGATGTACGTCCTGTTTCGACAAGTTGCGTCGTGGACGACCGGCATGACGGCGGTCGTACGTGGGCCGGCGTGCGACGACGCTGCTGCACGAGATGCGGGTGCGCGCGCACGCCGTCGACGCATCGCTCGCGGTCGACGTCGGCACGCTGGACGACCGATTGCGCCGCACGCTCGCCGCGCGGACGCTGACGATGTCGCTGCTTCGGCAGCTTCGCCGGCGTTGCTCTCGGGTTCGCCGCGTTGGGGATCTACGGCGTGCTGTCGTACGCCGTAGCCCAACGGACGCGGGAACTCGCCGTGCGCGCGGCGCTCGGCGCACCCCGGAGTCAACTCCTGGCCCTCGTGGTGCGCGCCGGAATTCGCGTCGTCGTGCCTGGACTCATTGTTGGCGTGATCGGCGCGCTGGCTGAGCCGGGCGCTGGGATCGATGCTTGTTGGCGTTGGCGCGAGCGATCCCCTATCGTACATGGCCGCGATCGTAGTGTTGGTCGCGGCATCGCTGTGTGCGATCGTCGTCCCCCTCGCTCCGCGCCACCCGCTCGGACCCCATGATCGCGCTCCAGGCGGAATAGCAGGGCGGCAATCGCAATGCAGTAAACCCTTTCGTGCGCTAGGACGACTAAGGGTTTGCGCGCATCGTGTTCGGCGCGCAAAG
>CAWFOG010000037.1:0-25035 GCA_963817445.1 uncultured Gemmatimonadaceae bacterium | reverse complement strand
GTCGACCGCGCTCGATCTCGGGTTGGACACAACGGTGCTCGGCTTCACGTTGAGCGTCGCGATGCTCGCCGTCGCGCTCTTTGGAATCGTGCCGGCCCTGTTTGCATCGCGCGTCGATCTCGCATCGACGATGCGTGCCGGCGCGAGCGCCGTGACGGGAAGCGCGCTCGGCGCGCGCGGACGTCGGGCGCCGCTTGGCCGCTTGCTGATTGCCGGACAGGTCGCGCTATCGGTCGTGCTGCTCGTTGGCGCGGGGATGCTCGTACGCAGTCTGCGCAACGTGCAGTCGACGGACGTGGGACTCGACCGCGATCATCTCGTGGTCGTCGACCTCGACATCACGACGCGCGGGTATTCGCGCACGCTCCTGGCGGCCATGGTGCATTCGCTGCACGACCAATTCGCGGCGCTTCCCGGAGTGGCGGCAGTGTCGTACTCCCAGAATGGCATCTTTTCGGGGAGCGATTCCGACATGAGCATCGAAATTCCCGGCTTCGAGGTGCGGACCGTGGACGACACCACGGTCGCCTATGACCTGGCGGGGCCCGCCTACGCGCATGCGATCGGCGCACGACTCGTCTCCGGCCGCGATCTCGAGCCGAGCGACGAGGGGCGGCCGGCGAGGGTGGCGTTGATCAACGCGACGATGGCGCAATTCTACTTTCCGAATGAGAACGCCGTCGGCCGGTACGTTCTCTCGTCGGATTCGATCGCCGTTCAAATCGTTGGCGTCGTGGCAGACACGCATGACCACCAGCCGCTCACCGACGCCCCCAAGCGCCGAATGTACTTCCCATATGTGAATACTGACACGCAGCCCGGGCAGATTGGGCAGCCAGGCTCGTTGCGATTCGAGGTCCGTGCGAGCGGCGATCCGGTCGCGCTCGTCCAGCCAATTCGGAAGACGGTGGCGGCGGTCGATCCACAACTTCCAATCGACGGCATCGACCCGCTCGAGTCGCTCATGAGCGACTCCATCGCCGGCGAGCGACTCGTCGCGCAACTGGCGACGGCGTTTGGGTTGCTTGCGCTCGCGCTCGCGGCGATCGGCCTGTACGGCGTGATGAGCTACGCTGTGAGCCGCCGCACCGGTGAGATGGGACTCCGCGTTGCCCTTGGCGCGCAGCGGCGCGACGTCGTCGGCCTCATTCTATTCGACGCCCTGCGCCTGGTGCTCGCGGGACTGCTGGTCGGGTTGCCGCTGGCGGTTGCGGCGGCGCGGCTGCTTCGCACTCAACTCCATGGCGTCAACGTCGCGGACCCCGCGTCAATCGTCGCGGCGGTCGTCGTGCTGGCGGTGAGTGCGTCGGCGGCTGCGCTCATTCCGGCGCTGCGCGCGTCCAAGGTCGCACCGATCGTGGCACTGCGCGCGGACTGACGCCGCACAGCAGCGTGCGCGGTAGCGTGCGCGGTAGCGCGGGCGGTGCTATCCGCTATCCGGTCGGCGGCCGTCCACCGCGTCCGCCGCCGCGTCCGTCTCCGCTGTCCGCTGCGTCGTCGATGGCCTTTTGCGCATCCGCCGCGAGTTGCTCCGCCTTGTCAAACTGCTGCGACGAGAGAAGTCCAAACGCCTTGTCGCGACCGGCCGAGAGATTGTCCTGCAGCGCCGCCGCCGTCTGTTTGACGAACGCCTTCGCCTCGGCGATCGAGTCACGCCGCTCCGGGCTCGGGTTCGAGAACAGCGGCGCCGATTTGAAAAGGCGTTGGACCGAGTCGATCTTGCGAAGGAGCGGCATGTCGGTCGAGTCGAGTGCGCGCTTGATGACGACGACGTGCGCGAATTGCGAGTCGGTGAGGGTGAGCTCCTGCCGATGCTCAATGAGCAGGTTCACGGCGTTGACCTGCTTGGGAGCGGCGATGACCGGGCCGTCGGACGACAGGCCCGATCGGCCGCGACCCATGCCGCCGGCTCCTCTGCCCATGCCGCGCTGGGCGAGCGCCGTGGAAGGTCCGATCGCCAACAGGGCAACGGACGCGAATGTCGAGAACCGCGCTGATTTCGTGAGTCGCATTGTCGGTCGGATACCCCACAAGACGATGCCCGTGCCACGATTGGTTCGCGGCACGGGCATCGGCAGCAAAGGACAGCGCTGGTCTGCTAGCGTCTGCTGGGGGCAGTCCGACTACTGGACCAGCACCGAGCCCACCATCGACCCGTGGATGGTGCAATTGTAGTTGAACGTTCCGGCCGTGGCGAACGTCCGCTGATACGTCGCGCCGGCCGCCTTGTCGCCCGACACTGCTCCGTCGACGAATGTGACATTGTGCGTGGCGGCCGTGGGGGTCCAGGTCCAGGTGACGGTTGTGCCGACAGGGACTTGGATGTTCGGCGGGGTGAAGAAGTCGTCCCCGACCGAAACCTGATTGGTCTGTACGGGCGGCGTAGGCGGAGTTGTGGTCACGCCGTTGCCGGGAGACGTGCTGCCCGTGCCGCCGCTGCCGCCGCAGGCCCCAGCCGCGAGCACCGCGGCGATGGCCAAGATAGGAATACGTATGCGCATGTCGAATGCTCCGGAGGGTATTATTGCCAATCGATCCAAGGTAATCCCCTCCGCGCTGAGCCAGTTCCCGTCGCCAACATTCAGATCACATAAAGATCCTGCCGGGTGAGCGGCATCACAGAATGCCCATTCCTGGACTTGGAAAACAGCGTCTGCACGACGTTAAGTGCGCCCGCGGTGAATGCGCGCGCCGATGCAGTCATATATAAACGCCAGACACGATAGGATCGCTCGCCGACCAACGCAATCGCCGCCCGTTCATTCTGTCGTAGGCGCGCAATCCACTGGCCGAGCGTGATCGAGTAATGCTCACGAAGGCTCTCGACGTCGCGAGTCTCGAAGCCCGCGCCCTCCGATGCAGCGATCACCGCGCCAAACGGGCCGAGTTTCCCGTCGGGAAACACGTATTGCGTCGATGAACGCGTCCCGCCGCCAGAGTTTTCGAGCCAGAGTTTCGCCCCAGCTGCGTTGCCGGGCCGCCGCTGCGCTCACGATGCCGTGATTGAGAAAAAGACCGCCGGGTTCCAGCGCCTCGTACACGGACGCGAAGTACGCGGGCAGATGGTCGACGCCCACATGTTCGACCATACCGATGCTCGCCGCCTTGTCGAACCGGCCGAGCGCATTCAAATCTCGGTAGTCGCGAATCTCGACGCGGCAGCGGTCGTCGAGCCCGGCGCGCGCGATGCGTTCGCTGGCCAATTCGCGCTGCCGATCGCTCAGCGTGATGCCCACCCCCGTCACGCCGTAGTGTGCAACCGCGTGCATGATCAGCGCGCCCCATCCGCAGCCGACGTCGAGCAGCCGGTCACCGGGTCGGAGACGAAGCTTGCGGCAGACGAGATCGAGCTTGGCGCGCTGCGCTTGGTCGAGTGTGGACGCCGGGGACTCGAAATACGCGCACGAGTAAACCATTTGATCGTCGAGCCACAGCTTATAAAAGTCGTTTCCGACATCATAATGGTAGTGAATCGCGGCCTGGTCGCGCTCCGGCTCATGCGCCTTGCCCTCGGCGTGCACGACGCGATCCGACCGCAGGCGCCGCACTTCGGCCGCGCGTGATTCGCCGCGCGGGAGCGCGAGCAAATCGCGCACGATGGACAGAAGCGCGCGCGGCGAGCGGAGTTGTCGGTTGATCGCGTCGCTGATCGACACGGCGGCACCGAGGTCTCCGTCAACGTCGATGTCACCTGACAGATAGGCCTCGACAATCGAGAGCTCGCTGGGCGGGAGGAGCATCGCCCGCAACGCGCCCGGTCGCGCGATGACGAGAGTGAACGGCCGGCGATCACCATCGCCACGCTCGAGGCTGCCGTCCCAGTAGCGCACGTCGAACGCACGCTCGCGCGGCAGACCAAAGAGCGTGGCGACGACGCGGCGACTGTGACGCAGCGCGGAATCGTCGCGGCTCGAATGCCGGCTAGCGGCGGCGGCGCCGGTGCTTGTTCCCACCGCCCTTGACCTGCCCGGTGACCCGGCCGACGTCGTCGCGGTTTTCATCGATCAGCTCGCCGACGCGTTGCGCGTGGAGACCTGCCTGCGAGCCCGTATCGGCGATCGCGCCGCCAAGCCGAACGTCGTCGCGGACAATGTCGACTCCGTCGGGGTTATCGAGCAGATCGTCGACGTCTTCCTGCTTCACTCGAAACCGGCCGTCGACGTCGCGCCCGTTGTGTGTTTTATGATGGTCAGCCATGAACCTGGCTCCTCCGTTGAGACGGTACCCACATGCGTTCGTACACCCGTCAGATTGGCAAAGCACAGGCCGAGAACGCGGCTCGTCCCTGGCGAAGCGAGTCCTGCGGCGGCATGATTGGAACCCTGTCGCGCATCCGCACCGGGAGGTTTCATGCGCTCGATTCGCTTGGTAGGCGCAGCACTGTCGTTCACCACCGCGGCGATGGTTCCGCTGGTCTCGCCGCTCACGGCACCACTCGCGGCGCAACAGCGGCCGCAGAACCGCATCGCGCTCGAGCAGTATCTCGATTGGGAAGACGTGCAGACGCCCCAACTGTCGCCGGACGGATCGCAGATTCTGTTCACGCGCCGCTGGGTCGACAAGATGAACGACCGCTGGGAGTCGTCGATCTGGTTGATGAACGCCGACGGCACGCATCAGCGGTCGCTCGTGCAGGGATCGGATGCGCAGTGGTCGCCGGACGGAACGCGGATCGCGTACGTCGCCAAGGGCGACCCCGCCGGCCAGCAAATCTTCGTGCGCTGGATGGACGCCGAGGGTGCGGTGACGCAGATCTCGCATCTCACGGAAACGCCGTCGGCGGTCCAATGGTCGCCGGATGGCAAGTCGCTCGCGTTCGACATGAACGTGCCGGTCAAGGACAGTTGGCACATCAACATGCCGACGCCGCCGAAAGGCGCGAAGTGGATTGATCCGCCGAAGGTCGTGACGCGGCTCAACTATCGGTCCGATCGCATCGGCTTCACCGACGATGCGTATCGCCACATCTTCATGATTCCGTCGGGCGGCGGCACGGCGCGACAGATCACGAATGGCGACTGGAATCATTCCGCGCCCGCTTTCTCGGCCGACGGCAAGTGGATCGCCTTTTCCGGATTGCGCGAGTCGAACGCCGAGCAGGAGTTCCGGCGGAGCGAGATCTACGCGGCGAACGTCGAAACCGGCGAGATCAAGACGTTGACGCACCGGAGCGGCACGAACGGTCAGCCGCAGTATTCGCCCGACGGGCGATCGATCGCGTTCATGTCCGCCGATTCGACGGACCACTCGGCGTGGGCGGAGAGCAAGTTGTGGGTGATGAACGCCGACGGGTCGAACGCACACCTCGTATCGGGCACGCTCGACCGCCCGATTTCCGGGGTATTCTGGGCGCCGGACAATGGCGGGTTGTATTTCAACGTCGAGAGCACGGGTTCCAAGAATCTATATTTCACTTCTACCACGGGGCAGTTTCATCCCGTCACCACGGGCACGCAGGTGCTCACCGTGAGCGGCATCGGCAAGAACGGACTCGGCGTCGGCGTGCGCACGACCTCCACCAAACCGAATGATGTCGTGACGTTTCGGTTAGCCGTGGGCGCGCCGACGACGAGCTTCACGCAGCTCACCGCGGTGAACGACGACGTCCTCGCCGGCAAGGATCTCGCGCAGACGGAAGAGATCTGGTACACGACCAAGGACGGCCAGAAGATCCAGGGGTGGATCGTCAAACCGCCGGGCTTCGATCCGTCGAAAAAGTATCCGCTCATTCTCGACATCCACGGCGGACCGCAGTCGATGTACAACGTTGCGTTCAGTTTCGCGCGGCAGGACAATGCGGCCAGCGGCTACGTCGTTCTCTACACCAACCCGCGCGGCAGCACCGGCTACGGCGAGAAGTTCACCAACGAGATCAAGAACGCGTATCCGGGCAAGGACTTCGACGATCTGATGGCTGGCGTCGACACGGTCCTTGGGCGCGGCTACGTCGATCCGAAAAACCTGTTCGTGTACGGATGCTCGGGCGGCGGCGCGCTCACGGCGTGGACCGTCGGCCACACTACACGTTTTGCCGCCGCGGCGGCGCTCTGCCCGGTGATCGACTGGATGAGCTTCGTCGGCGAGACCGACGGCGCCAGTTGGTATGAGAACTTTGACAAACCGTTCTGGGAAGATCCGAGCGAATACCTCAAGCGGTCGCCGATCATGTACGTCGGCAACGTGAAGACGCCGACGATGCTGATGACGGGCGTTCTCGATCTACGCACGCCGATTCCCCAGATCGAAGAATTCTACCGCGCGCTCAAGATGCACGGCACGCCAACCGTCATGATCCGGATGAACAACGAGTACCACGGCACGTCGAGCACACCATCGAACTTCCTGCGGACCCAACTCTATCTCCACAGCTGGTTCGACAAGTACAGCACGAAGGGCGCGTCGTCGGTGACCACGACGCAAGAGGACCGGCAGTAGACAGCGGCCAGCGCCGTCGTGGGACCGTACGTCAGTACGGCTTCACGACGGCCCGGCCCGCGCCGGTCGAATCGCGGTCGACGTACATCGCGCGATACCAGGTTCGGTCGCCAAAGCGCGCACGCAGCGCTTCGTTGTGGTCGTCGAGGTCCGCGACGTAAACAACGTCGCCGCCGACGCGGCCGTTCGGCTCGATCGCATCGAGCAGGAGCGCTGAGCCGAACGGCAGTCCGCCGAATTTGGCGTCGGCCTCGAGCGCGTCGCGGCACGCCAGCGTGAGCGAGCGATCCGACGTTATGTGAATCGACGGGTCGAGCGCGTGTATCTGTGCGGGCCCGGCGACGAACGGGACAGCGCGCGCCGCGACCGCGGCTGCGCGCGCATCCGGCGCCAAACTCGCGTCGCCTTCCACGCCGCGCACGGCTTCGAGCAGCGAACACGCGTCGGCGCGCTCGAACAGCTGAGCGGCGGCACTGCGCGGCATGCCCAACTCCCAGACACGCCGAATCAGTCGACCGCCGAAGGGTTCGTGCACGAACACGAGCGCATGGTGCGCGCCCGCCGTCTCCGCCGCGGCGGCGAGATCCGCCTTGAAATTCTGGCGCGCGCCGTGCACTTCAGACACGCGGCGCCACGCGCCAACCGGCGACGCCGGCACCAGCCACGCAAGCACGACGCACGCGACAGCCACCATCGGCGCCGCGTGGCACCAATAGCCGTTCCAACTGTCTCCCCAACGCTCGGCGACGAGAAATGGCGCGCGTGCGAGGAGGATGACGATCGTCGGCAGCGCCGTATAGAGAAAGCGCGGGCCAAGGAATTCGCCGTCGTGCCAGTAGATCGCATAGGCCGCCAGCTGCGCGACGAACAGGCCGAGGACGAGGGCGTCCCAGCGCGTCGTGCGGCGCATCGAGGCCAGCGCAACGATCGCGACGAGCAACGCCGGAATTGGCCAGCCGACGGCCATGCTGTTCAGCTCACCGACGTACTTCGCCGCTCGTATGGCGGCGCGCATCGGTGTGTTGACCGCGCCTTGGGGGTCGACGTGAAAGCCAAGTCGATGGCCGGCGCCCCACAGCGCTTCATATGCAAAGTGGAATGCGCCGCCAGTCGTTACCCAATTGGCATAGAACAGCGGCACGACGGCGAGCGCGCCGACGCCGGCCTGCACGGCGAGATCGCTCCAGCGACGCGGCGCGCGCCGAAGTACCGAAAGCTGAAACAGGCCGATGGACAGCGACACGACCACTGCGTCGAGAGGCCGAATCGTCGCCATGAGGCCGAGCGCGCCGCCAATCGCCGCTGCCCACAGCGCTGAGCGCTTTCGCGAGTTGGCTCGCTCCCATTCGACGAGCGCCGCCAGCGCGACTACGGCGAGGAACAGCACCGGCACGTGATTCATGTAACTCGCCGACATGAGCAGCGCCATCGGCGTGAACACGAACAGCGCCGCAATCGCTCGGCCCTGCAGTTCACCGAACGCGACGCGCGCGAAGTGGTACAACGCCGCGGCCGTGAGCGCGCCGAGCAGCGGATTGATCAACCACGGCAGCCGCACGACGTAGCCGACGGCGAGCACGAACGGCCCGCCGATTGGAAACTGCGAGAGCCACGCCCCGCGGTCGATCACGTTGTCGACCGAAAAGAATTCCGGGTTCGGGTCTGGTGGCAGCATCAGCCGGCCATGCGCGAGAATTCGCGCGTGCCACAGTTGCGCGATTTCGTCAGCCGTGGTCGGAGAAAAATGAAACGCGTAGTACGCGAAGAAGGCGCTGATCGCGCCAAACGCGACGAAGACGCTCACGGCGAACACACGCGGCGACGGCGCGAGCAGCCAGCGCGCGAAATCGCCAGGCAGCGCGCGGATCGCGGGAACCGGAATCGCGGCGATGAGCAGCACGGGCACGAGTGTCGCCGGGATCGCGCCACCCCAGAACCGCGCGTAGTCGGCCAGCGCGGCGCCGTGCGGTAGGAAGAGCGGCAGCGGAAAGACGCCGACGACGAAGAACAGCGCCAGCGCCGACGTGAGCGCGAGCCGTGGCAGCTCGATGTGGCGGGCGCGGAGAGTCAATGCCGAGGGAGGTAGAAGGACACTCCCCTGACTGGACCGGCCCCGCCGGGGTCACGCGCCGGCGCGTTCCTCGAGTGTGACGACGCACGCCATGTGGCCGGTGCGCTCGAGAAACTTCTCGACATCGGCCCGCGACAGCACGAGCGTCGCGCTGTTCACCAGCGGATGGCAGCGCCAACGATCGGCGCGCCATACGTCCACGTCGACGTACAGTTCCACCGCGTGCTCGGCGTCGTGCATCAACCCGAACACCGTCACCGAGCCCGGCGTCACGCCGAGGTACTTCTGCATTCGTTCGGCCGACGCAAAGCTCAAATGATCGGCGTCGGCCGCGTCGGCCAGTCGCTTCACGTCGACCGATTTTTCGCAGCTCGTGATGACGAGCAAATGCCGGCGTCCGCGTTTGTCGCGCAGAAACAGGTTCTTCGTCTGCACCGCCGCGGTGGCCGGAATGGCTGCCGTGGCTTCGTCACAGGTGAACACCGGTGGGTGATCGAAGCGCTCGTAGGCGATGCCGAGGTCGGCGAGTAGCTCGTCGAGCATGACGTTCATCATAACACGCCGGCTGCTGGCTGACGACCATCGGTCGAGGGCGGTCCTTCATGCGCGCGCGCGGTGAACAGCGCCAGTCCGATCGCCGCGACCGCCATCGCTCCGACGAACGCGGCCACACCGGGCCAGCGCGCCACGTCCCAGATCACGCCGCCCGCCGTACCCGCTGCGCTCGCTCCGACGTAGTAACAGAACATGTACAGCGCCGTTGCCTGCGCCATGCCTCGACGCGCACGCAGGCCGACCCAACTGCTCGCCACCGAATGCCCGCCGAAAAACCCGAACGTGACGATCGCGATGCCGAGCACGATGAAGGCGACCGGCCGCAACAGCGTGAGCGCGATCCCGGCAAGCATGAGCATTGTCATAAGGACGAGCATGCGTCCGCGCCCGCGCCGATCGGCCATCGAGCCGATCCACGCCGACGCGACCACGCCGCCCAGGTACACGACGAAGATGAGACCAGCCGCAGCCTGGCTGTACGAGTACGGCGGCGCGAGCAGATGGTACGTGACGTAGTTGTACGTCGTGACGAACGCGCCCATGAGCAAGAACCCCACGGCGTACAGCGCGAGCAAGCGGGGGTCGCGGAGCTGATCGACGAACGATCGGAGGAGTGTACCGACGTGCCATGGTCGCGGCTCGAAGCGCCGGGACGGCGGCAGGGTGCGCCAGAACACCGCGGTGGCCGCGAGTCCGACGAGGCCGACCATCGCCACGGCGAAGCGCCAGGATACGAGATCGGTGAGCAGCGCGGCGAGCAACCGGCCGGTCATGCCGCCGAGTCCGTTGCCGCCGATCGCCAGGCCCATCGCGAGTCCGATCGACGTCGGATGCACCTCTTCGCTGAGGTACGCCATGGAGACCGCCGGCAGGCCGGCGAAGGTGAGTCCGGCGAGCGCGCGGATGACGAGCATCTGGTGCCACTGCGTGACGAACGCGGAGGCGAGGGTGAGCAGCGCGGAGGCGAGGAGCGACCAGAGCATGATCGCGCGTCGCCCGTGCGCTTCGGAGAGTGTGCCGGCAAGAATCATCGCCGGCGCGAGCACGCCCGTGGTGAGCGAGAGTGACAGGCTGCTTTGGGCGGCGCTGACGTGGAACTCGTGCGCAAACACCGGGAGCAGCGGCTGAACGCAATAGAGCAGCGCGAAGGTGGCGAATCCGGCGGAGAAGATGGCGAGGTTCGCGCGGCGGAATTCGGGGGTGCCCTGGTGGATGTGCACGTAGGGAAAGTAGCGGGTTGGGCGTTGGACGCTGAGCGTGCGGCGTTCAAGGAGCGCGCGCCGGCGTCCGGTCGGCCATTGTATAGATGTGTAATGTTGAAACCGATATGCTACTTCTGGTGTTGCCCCGCGGCGGCGCGACGCCCTGACGCTCGCGGAACGCGACATCGCGGCGCACGGCGAATGGGTTGGCGCACCAATCACTCGCGTGGCTCCCTCCCGATGACCCGCCGCGGCATCGCGTGGCCCCGAGGCTCCGCCAGCGTGGCACTTTTCTCCGCGCGCCTCTTCACCAGGCCATGCCCTCGTGCCATTATCCGTTCGTTGCTTCCAGAAGCGTTGTCCCACACTCCGAACCCGTCATGCTGAAACGCATAGTCCTCTTCGCCACCACGGCCGTCGCACTCCTCGCCGCCCCACATGCCGCAGCTGCCGCGCAGCGCCAGCAGGCGCCCGGCGGCGGACGGGGTGCCGCCCCCGCCGCCGAACCGACGGACGAAGGGGTTCCGGC
The DNA here is from genome assembly GCA_963817445.1 of uncultured Gemmatimonadaceae bacterium. Classification (GTDB taxonomy): domain Bacteria; phylum Gemmatimonadota; class Gemmatimonadetes; order Gemmatimonadales; family Gemmatimonadaceae; genus JAQBQB01. Next base: position 14,243 of record CAWFOG010000037.1, on the reverse strand, counting down.
AATCGAGAAGGTTTCCACGACGCACCACACCGTGACGATCGGCGGCAAGCCCGTGGCTTATACCGCGAACGCCGGCACCATGGTCATTCGCGACGACGACGGCAAGCCGAAGGCGACGGTGTTCTATATCGCGTACACGCGCGACCAGGAAGATGCATCCACACGGCCGCTCACCTTCTTCTTCAACGGCGGCCCAGGCTCGGCGTCGATCTGGCTGAGCATGGGACTCATGAGCCCGCGCCATCCGGAGATGGGACCCAACGGCGCACAGCCGGCGCCGCCGTACAACCTCGTCGACAATCCCAACTCGCCGCTCGACGTTACGGACCTCGTGCAGGTCGACGCGATGATGACGGGCTATTCACGCCCGGCGCCTGGAGTGAGGCCGTCCGACTTCACCGGCGCCGAGAATGACTTGTCGCTGTTCGGCAAATTCATCCGTGACTATCTCGACAAGTACAACCGCTGGGCGTCGCCCAAGTATCTGTACGGCGAGAGCTACGGAACCTTCCGCTCGGCAGGCCTCGCGTCCGAGCTGCAGAGCGCCGAAGGCATCGAACTCAACGGCGTCATGCTCCTCGGCACCGTACTCGACCTGTCGACCATTCAACCGTCGCCGACGAACGATCTCGGGTACGTGAGCTATCTGCCGACTTACACGGCCACGGCGTGGTATCACAAGAAGCTCGGGGCCGATCTGCAGCGCGAGTCGCTCGAGCAGGTCGTGCAGCAGGCACGCACCTACGCGTTCGGCGACTACATGACCGTGCTCGCCAAGGGAAACACGCTCTCGCAAACCGAGCGGGCGGCCGACGCGCAGCAGATCGCGCGACTCACCGGCGTGTCACCGCAATTCGTCTTGAATACCAATCTTCGCATCGACCCGGGTGTGTACCGCACCGAGTTGTTGCGGAGCGAACGCCAGACGGTAGGCCGCTACGACAGCCGGATGATCGGCCTCAACGGGAACGCGTCGAGCCAGCGCGAAGACTACGATCCGTCGGACGTCGCGCCATCGGGCGCGTTCATGTCGGCGTTCATGCGCTACCTGCACAACGATCTCGAGTTCACGAGCGACCTGCAGTACTACCTCGGCGGCCACGCCGGCCGCTGGGACTACTCCGGCCTGACGGGCGCGGGCAATCTTGGCGCCGGCTATCCGACCACGGCCGAAGCGTTGCGCACCGCGATGGCCAAGGATCCGTACCTGCGCGTGATGGTCGGCGCCGGCTACTACGACATGGCAACGCCGTTCGCCAACGCCGAGTACACGTTCAATCATTTGGGGTATGATCAGACCTATCGTGATCGCGTAGCGTTCAAGTATTACCAGAGCGGACACATGGCGTACTTGAATCAGGAGTCGGCGCGAGAGCTCAAGTCGGACATCGCGAAGTTCATCCAATCGACGGACCGCCCGGCGAACGCGACCGTGACGCCATGAATACGACGACCTCTCGCGCCACGACGCGCCGCGCGCCATTCGGTTTCATGAATTTACGAACGTCGATGATCGCCGTCGCGACCGTCATCGCCTGTGCGGGTTGCGGCGGCGGCGATACGACGACGCCATCCGGGTCCAATCCAGCGACCGAGACGTTCGCGGCGTCGCTTGGCGTCAACATCGCGGCAATGACCAAGATCTCGGACGACCTGTACACTCAGGATCAGGTCGTGGGCGGCGGCCCGCTCGTGTCGAATAACAATCCGGTCACCGTGATCTATACCGGCTGGCTCGCCAACGGGACACAATTCGACAGCAACGTCGGTGGGACGCCGCTCACGTTCACGCTCGGCGTCAAGCAGGTCATCACGGGTTGGGACGAGGGCATCATCGGCATGCACGTCGGAGGGAAGCGACTGCTCGTCATCGGGTCGGCGCTCGCCTACGGCGCCGCGGGACGGGGCAGCATTCCGCCGAATTCAACGCTGGTGTTCACCGTTCAGGTGACCGCGGCGCAGTAACGACGACACCGTGAGCAGCGCGACGCCTCATCGGCGCCGCGCTCTCCGGCCGCGCTACTGCGCGACGTGCATCGGGATTGACGATTCCAGGTTCACCGTCTGCGTTTCGTTCGAGCTTTCGACATGCTCGAACCAGCTTGCGTCGCGCGAGGCTCCGCCGTGTTCCATGAGATATTTGGCGAGACTCGCCGCGTCACTCGGCGCCATGCGCAAGCATCCGTGCGACACCGCGCCGCCCAGGCTCGACAGACTGCCTGTGCCGTGGATGTAGTAGTCGGGCTCCTTGAAGTAGATCTTCACGACCTTCATCGGATTGTCCGAGGCGCCCGGTGCTGCGGGCTCGTCGTTCGCCGCCCACGCTTCATCGGGCGGATTCCACGGCGGATTCCACACGATTCGGTTCACGTTGTAGTTGCCCTGCGGCGTTGGCATCGCGTCACGGCCGACGCCAATCGGATACGACGCGACAATCTCTTCGCCGTTTTTCACGTACAGCTTCCGCTCGCCCAAGCTCACGTTGACGTGCACGCCGCTGGGCTCGCCCGCCCACGACGAACCCGAACCCGAACCCGCGGTCGTGCTCGGATGATAAGTACCCGCGGCGGCGCCGCTGCTGCTCGCGCAGGCCGCGCCCGCCAACGCGCCGGCGAGCGCGAGCGCGCTCGCGACGATCCGGCGGGGCGTTATTTGAAGTCTTGAATAGGTGCGTTGCATGTGCATCACGTCTCACTCGGTTGGCTGTGCCCGTTCTCCGGCGCGACCGGCGCGCCCTCCCCTTCCAATGAGGGTGTAAAGGCAAGCCACGTTCCATGGACCGGCGTGGCGACGCCGCCAACCGATCGAAACGCGAAGCTCGAATCGCAGTTCAATCACCGGATTCTTTTCTCACGGCCGCGATCGTCAATCATGCGGCCCGAACCGGGCTGCTTCGTCTTGATCGTCCGCGAGCCGGCAGCTGGCCGGGTGCGACCGCGCCGGTCGACTAGGCGCCGCCGGCGATCTTAGTTCTCGCCCGGTGTTGCATTGGCCGTCAACCGGATGCAACGTTGGCTTGGGCATCCCCTGCTCAGTGCGGCCCCCCCTCGCCTCGAACGACACATGCCCGATCAGCTCACGCAGCTGCGCGACAGCCTCGCCGGGCGCTACGACGTCGAACGCGAGATCGGGCGCGGCGGCATGGCCACGGTGTATCTGGCCCGCGACGTTCAACACCAGCGCCCCGTTGCGCTCAAGGTGCTGCATCCCGACCTCGCCGCGTCGCTCGGCGCCGAGCGCTTCCAGCGCGAGATCCGTCTCGCCGCGGGCCTGCAGCATCCGCACATCCTCGGCGTCTACGACTCGGGCGACGCCGGCGGATCGCTCTGGTTCACCATGCCGTTCGTCGAAGGCGAGTCGCTCCGCGATCGGCTGGACCGCGAGCGACAGCTGCCCGTGGCCGACGCGACACGCATCGCGCGCGAGGTCGCGCTGGCGCTCGACTTCGCCCACCGGCACGGCGTCATCCATCGCGACATCAAGCCGGAGAACATCCTCCTGAGCGACGGGCAGGCGCTCGTCGCCGACTTCGGGATCGCCCGCGCCATTGGCGCGACGACGGAATCACTCACCAGCACCGGCATGTCGCTCGGCACGCCCGCGTACATGAGTCCCGAGCAGGCCACCGGCGAGCGAAACATCGACGCGCGCAGCGACATCTACTCGCTCGGCTGCATGCTCTACGAAATGCTCGCCGGCGAGCCGCCGTTCAACGGGCCGTCGGTGCAGGCCGTGATCGCCGCCCTCATCACGAGTTCGCCCCGCCCGCTCACGTCGGCGCGACCGGCCGTCTCGCGCCAGCTCGCCGACGTCATCAACCAGGCGATGGCGAAGACGCCTGCCGATCGCCCCTCGACAGCGGGCGAATTCGCGCGGCTGCTCGAGTCGAGCACGACCGCCGCCATCGCAGCGCAGGCGCCCGCGAGTCGCCGCGGACGTTCCGCTTTCATTGGCGCCGCGGCGGTCGTCGTGCTGCTCGTAGGAGCGTACGCGACGATGCGCTGGCGCGCCGGTGCATTGCCGACGGGAGAGCGGCGTATCGCCGTTCTTCCGTTCGAGAACGCGGGAAGCGCGGACGATGAATACTTTGCCGACGGCATGACCGACGAGGTTCGGAGCCGCCTGTCGAGCATTCACGGCATTCGTGTGACCGCGCGCGCGAGCAGCTCGCAGTATCGCAAGTCGACCAAGTCGCCGCGCCAGATCGGCCGCGAACTCGACGTGCAGTATCTGCTCGCCGGCACCGTGCGCTGGAGCAAGACTAACGGCGTGAACCGCGTGCGTGTGACGCCAGAGCTCATCGACGTCTCGAACGCGGAGAGCCGCTGGAGCCAGCCGTACGACACGGTGATGTCCGACGTCTTCACCGTGCAAGCGAACATCGCGGCGCGCGTCGCCGAGGCGCTGGATGTGGCACTCGCCGCGCCGGAGCGCGAACAGATCGCGCAGGCGCCGTCGGCGAACCTGGATGCATATGATGAATTTCTAAAGGGCGAGCAGCTCACGAACTCGACGGGATCAGGCGACGTCGCCACGGTCACCAAGGGGCTCGAACACTACAAACGTGCGGTGGAGCTGGACAGCAATTTCGTCCGCGCGTGGGCCGCCATCGCGCGTGCGGATGCGTCGCTGAGCGCGAGCGCGCCCACCAAGGAAGGCGCCGAGGAGGCGCGCGTCGCCGCCGAACGGACGCTGCAACTCGCGCCGGACCGCGCCGAGGCGCACCTGGCGATGGGTAGCTACCTGTTGCGCATCAAGCTCGACTACGCCGGCGCGCGCGCTGAATATCTCAAGGGACTCGATCGCGATCCCAACAACACGGATCTGCTCACCGGGCTCGCCTCGGTCGAGAGCTCGCTCGGCAAATTCGACGACGCGCTGGCGCACGCCAAACAGGCGGCGGTCGTCGACCCGCGGTCGGTCGGCAGCGCGCGACGCGTGGCGTCGGCCTATCACGACCTGCGGCGGTTCCGCGAGGAATTGCCCGCGTGGGACCGCGCGCTCTCGCTCGCGCCGGAGAATCTGTCGTTGATTCAGGGCAAGGCATTCGGCTACATCGACCTTGGCGAGTTGGACAGCGTGCACGCGTTGGTGAACGAGAAGCTCAAGACGGTCGACACCACCGCGCTCCTCGTGCGCTTTGCGCTGTATCAGGAGACGATGTGGATGCTGCCGCCGGAGTTGTGGCCCAAGATCCTCAATCTCAACGTCGCCAACTTCGGGAACGACAAGGGACACTGGGGTCTCAAGCTCGGCCATACCTATCTCTTGTTGGGCGACACGGTGCACGGCCGCATGATGGGCGACACCGCCCGCGTTGCGTTCGAGGCGCAGTTGCACGACTTCCCGGAGCGTGCGCAGTTGCACGAGCTCCGCGGCCGCGCGCTCGCGCTGGGCGGACACAAGAAGGAGGCGATTGCAGAAGCGGAGCAGTCGTTGGCGCTTCGCGAGACGACGCTCGACGCGGCGCTGCGGCCGTACGTGCACTTTCAGGTGGCACGCATCCTCGTCCAGAGCGGCGAGTACGACAAGGCACTCGATCTCCTCGAGCCGTTGCTGACAGCATACGCGTCGGACGTCACGCCCGCGTACCTCAAGATCGATCCGACGTTCAAACCGTTGTACGGGAACGAGCGGTTCCAGCGGATGTTGGCGCAGAAGTAAAAACATCGAGCGCCGGCCCGTAGATTCCGACGCGCACCAACGCGTTGCGTCGAATCATTCATCGCCTCTCATGACGGCAGATTTCCGCGGTCGCTACGTCAAAGAATTCCTCGCCGGCTGGCGTACGATGGATTTCAACGGCCACATGGCGAACACCGCGTATCTGGATCTCGCGGCCGACGTGCGGATGGCGTTCTTCGCCGAACACGGATTTCCACCGACGGAATTCCGCCGGCTCGGCGTGGGGCCCGTGATGCGCAAGGACGAGATCGAATACTTCCGCGAGGTCGGGCTCCACGACACCGTCGCCGTCACCTACGCGATTCTCGCCATGAGCCCGGACGGCGCGCGATTCACCATCGAGAACGAGATCTGTTCGCCGAGCGGCGAGCGTGCGGCCGTGGTGCGATCGACGGGCGGCTGGCTGGACTTGCGCGCACGCAAGCTCGTCGCGCCGCCGGCTGCGGCGTTCTCCGTGTTCATGCAGGTACCGCGTGCGCCGGAGTTCGTCGAGCTCCCGATACCTCGACAGCGGGACTAGGCTCGCCGGGTCATTGACGCGCGTCGTATCATGGTCGGCATGGCCAAGCCGATTCTGCTGACGGTCGACGACGACCCGGAAGTCCTCAACGCCATCGAACGCGACCTGCGGCATCACTTCCGCGCCGACTACCGCGTGGTGAGAGCGTCCTCGGGCGCCGAGGCGCTCGACGCGGTGCGTCAACTCAAGGAGCGCGGCGCGCAGATCGCGCTCTTTCTCGTCGACGAGCGCATGCCGCACATGACCGGCACGCAGTTTCTCCTCGAAGCGATCAAGATCTATCCGGACACGCGACGCGTGCTGCTCACGGCGTACGCTGACACCGACACCGCGATCGCCGCGATTAATCAAGTGGGGCTCGATCACTATCTCCTCAAGCCGTGGGAGCCGCCCAGCGTGCGGCTCTACCCGATCCTCGAGGACCTTCTCTCGGATTGGTTCGCGCGAGCGCGGCCGGCATTCGACGGCATCCGCGTCGTTGATAACGCACATTCGCCGGCCGGCTACGCGGTGAAGGACTTTCTCGCGTCGAACCAGGTGCCGTACCAATGGCTCGACGCGGGACACGACGCGAGCGTGCAAGCGTTGCTCGCTGGACCCGACGGCACGACGACGCCGCTGCCGACGGTCTTCTTTCCCGACGGCACCCGGCTGGTCCAGCCCACGACGCGCGAACTCGCGGCAAAGATTGGACTGCAGACGCAGGCGCGGCAGCCGTTTTACGATTTGATCATCGTCGGCGGCGGGCCAGCTGGACTTGCCGGCGCCGTCTACGCCGCGTCCGAAGGGCTGCGTACGATTCTCGTCGAGCGAAGCGCGCCGGGCGGACAGGCCGGCACGAGTTCGAACATCGAGAACTATCTCGGTTTTCCTGGCGGCGTAACGGGCGCCGACCTCGCGCGCCGCGCGGTCACGCAGGCCAAGCGCTTCGGTACGGAGATCATCACCGCGCAGGACGCCGTGCGCATCGTACGCGCCGACCCCTATCGCAAGGTGATTCTCGACGACGGATCGGAACTGAGCGGCTATACCGTGCTCATTGCTCCGGGCATGGAGACGCGGCGCCTCGAGGCTCAAGGTCTCGACGCGTTGACGGGCGCCGGCGTCTATTACGGCGCCGCGCTCACCGAAGCGGCTGCATCGCACGGCAAGGACGTGATCATCGTTGGCGGCGCGAACTCGGCCGGCCAAGCGGCGATGTTCTTCTCGCGGCACGCTCGGAAAGTCACCGTGTTGGTGCGCGGCGGCGATATCGCGGCCGGAATGTCGCGCTACCTCGTGGACCGCATCGCCGAAACGGAAAACGTCGAAGTCATGCTCAACTCGAGCGTCGAGGCCGCGCGCGGCGATGGACGCCTGGAAGCGGTGACGGTCGTCGATGCGGCACGCGGCGAACGCCGCGAGCTGTCCGCGGTCGCGATGTTCATCTTCATCGGGTCGACGCCGCGGACCGCGCTGTGCGCTGACGTCGTGGCGCGCGACGCGCAGGGCTTCGTGTTCACGGGACGCGACGTGATGGCCGACGGACGCCGCCCCGCCGGATGGACCGCCGACCGCGATCCATTTCCGTTCGAGACGAACGTACCGGGCATCTTCTGCGCGGGAGATGCGCGCTATGGATCAGGCAAGCGCGTCGCCGCCGCGGTCGGCGAGGGATCGGCCACGGTGAGCATGGTTCACCAATACCTGGCGACGGTCTGACGCGATGACCGATCGATCAGACGACACGACGGGTTCGGCGAACGCCGATGATGTACTCGCGCGACTCACCGCGCATCGCGCGCTCGCGCCTGTGCCTCGCCGCGAACTGGAGTGGCTCGCCGCCCGCGGAAAGCTCGAGCACCTTGCGCCGGGCGCGCTCATCGCGAAGAAGGGCCAGCCGGTTGCGGGGTTGTTCGTGATTCTCAGCGGCCGCATATCCCACATGACCGACCAGGGCGGCACGTGGCGCAAGGTGATGGACTGGCGCGGCGGCGACGTGACGGGGCAGCTCCCCTACTCACGCATGACCGTGTCGCCGGGCAACTCGGTGGTCGAGGAACCGGCCGACGTATTCCACATCCCGGTCGAACACGTGTCCGCGCTGCCCGTGGAGTGTCCGCACGTCACGGAGGCGCTCGTGCACGGCATGGTCGACCGCGCGCGCGCCTTCAAGTCGAGCGATCAACAGGTCGAGAAAATGGCGTCGCTGGGAAAGCTCGCCGCCGGATTGGCGCACGAGCTGAATAATCCGGCGTCGGCCGCGGCGCGGAGCGCGCAGCTCTTGTCCGACACGCTCGCCGAATCCGACGCGGCGGCGATCGCTCTGGGCTCAGCGCACCTCGATGACAATGAGCGTTCTCTGATCGAGCGGCTGCGCGGCATCTGCCTGGCGTCGCCGGCAACGAACGTCCGTACGCCGCTCGAGCGGTCCGACCGCGAGGAGTCGATCGACGGCTGGCTGGTCGATCACGACGCCGACGACACATTCGCCGCGCCGCTCGCCGAGACCGAGCTGACGCTGGCAATGCTCGACGAGGCCGCCGGCACGCTGCACGGCGACAAGCTAAATGCGACGCTGCGCTGGTTGGCGGCGGCCTGCACCGTGCGCGGGCTCGCGCGAGACATCGAGCGCGCCGCGTCGCGCGTGCACGCCCTGGTGAGCGCGGTGAAGGGATTCACCTACATGGATCACGCGACGGCGCCCGAGCCGGTCGACCTGGCGAAGGGGCTCACCGACACCGTGGCGGTCATGGCGGCGAAGGCACGTGCGCGCTCCGCGTCGCTGACTGTCGATGTCCCGCCGACGCTGCCGCGCGTGCTCGGCTTCGGCGGCGAGTTGAATCAGGTGTGGGCGAACCTGATCGACAACGCGCTCGATGCGGTGAACGACGGCGGGCGCGTGACAGTGTCGGCGCGCGAAGAGGGCTCGACGATCGTCGTGCGCGTGACGGACGACGGGCCTGGCATTCCCGCCGAGCTCAAGACCAAAATTTTCGATCCGTTCTTTACGACAAAGCCGGTGGGAAAGGGCACAGGTCTCGGCCTCGACATCGTGCGCCGACTCGTCGACCGGAACGATGCGTTGATCGACGTGGAGTCGCGGCCGGGGCGCACGGAGTTTCGTGTCGCCCTGCCCGCGCTCGCGTGAACCGCTAGTTCCCCCCCGTCGCCAGCCGGATCTGCGCCAATCGCGCCGGCGTGCCGACAAAGAGCTGTTCCGGATACCGCCGGTATTGCAGCATCTGGCTGTAGATCGCCGCCTGATCGTATTCGTTGAGTCCCAGGCCGGCGAGATACTGCAGCCGGAGATTGCGGTCGTGATTGATCTGCGCGTCGGCCAGCCACGGGCGCAGCATCGGCTCGTTGCCGGCGAAGGTCGAGAACAATTCCGTCGCCGTGTTGAAGCCGATCTCGTGGAGCGATTGCGCAACCCCCGCGTACTGCGGGCTCGCGAGTCGCTGCTCGATCGCGTCGACGTCGATCTTCATCGTGCCCATCTGTCCGACGAGGACGAGATCATACCCGCCGCCGTTGTTCGTATTGCCGAACACGACACCGTTCGGGAAGGCTTGGAAAAAGGTCGCCACTTCGCTCTTCACCGCCGCGGTGTTGCTCTCGTACAACTGGACGAACAGCGTCACCACGCCGCCCGGCGTGAGGTGGTCTTTCACGACGTCGAAGAATTCCTTCGTGTACAGTGTGGCCGCGCCCTTGACCCACGGATCGAGCGGATCCGACGTCACCGCGTCGAACTTTTGCTTCGTCGTGAGAATGAAGTGGCGCGCGTCGTCGATTTCGACGTGCACCTTAGGGTTGAGCACGACATTGAAGTTGTGCGCGCCGAAGTACTTCGACACCACCTTAGGAACGAGCGGCTCGATCTCGGCGATCGTCTCGCTCTGGAGCGCCGGGTCGATGCTCACCGCGCCGGCCGTCACGCCCGCGCCGCAGCCGATCACGAGCACCGAGTTCGGATGGGGTGGCAACAGCGTCGTGAGGTGGCCGAGCATGCGCTGCAACCGCATGTCCTGCGGTTCACTCGACGCCTGCACCTTGCCCGCGTTGTGGTAGTTCAACACGCCATTCGAGAGTTGTGATACGGCGACCGACGCCGTCATCCCTTCGCCGACGTAGATGAAGTCGTTCGCGTTCTCTAATCGCGTGGCGAACCAGCGACCGTAGCCGACGAGCAGCGGCGGCACGATCGGCACGCTCGCCACGCACGCGACCGTCGCCAAGCCAACGGCGAGCCCCCATCCAAAGCCGCGGCTCATTTGCCAGCGCAGCATCGGCAGCGACGCCACCAGCGCGCTGACCCCGGCGGTGATGATCAACAGCCGCTGCGACGTTTGCGTGCCGAGCCAGGCGATGATCAGCAAACTGCCGAGTAGCGCGCCGACAATTCCGCCGATCGTATTCGCCGCATACACGGTGCCCACCAACCGCGCCGGATCCTTTTCTTCGCCGCCGACCGCCGCCAAGGCGAGCGGAAAGCTCGCGCCCCAGCAGACTGCCGCGGGCAGCACGACCCACAGACAACGCACGAGATCGATCTGGAACGTGTACATCGGTGTCGCCGACAGACCGGGACTGATCGGCCAATACGGCAAGAACTTCGTCATCGAATACGCGGCCCATGCAATGCAGCCGGTCAACAGAAACTGACAGACCGCCAGCGCGAAGCCGGCGTGCTTGGTCGTGCGCGCAATCACTGATCCAATCGTGCTACCGATGCCAAGCCCCGCGAGGAACGCGGCAAGAATGAGCGAGAACGTGTACGTCGTCGCGCCAAGCAGAAGCGACAACAGGCGCGTCCACACGGCCTCGGCGGCAAGCGCCGTCGCACCAGACAGAGCGATCGATACGTAGATGGGCCACGTACCGTGCGGAACGAGACTCGACTTCGCGGTGCTCGGCGCGCGCAGCTCCTCCGGCTCGGCGGCGTACAGCGTTACGCGCGCTAGCGCGAGACTCGCCAATCCGACGAAGACGTCGATCGCCACGGCGACGTACGTCGCCACTGACATGTCATGCACGCGCAGGAGATAGAAACCGGCGAGCAGGCAGCCGAACACCGCGCCCGCAATGTTGCCGCCGTAGAAGAAGCCGAGCCACGACACACCTTCCGGTGTCGTTTTCACCCACCGCGAAATCGCCGGCAGCGTCGCGCCCATGAGCAGCGTCGGCGGCAACAGACAGATCGCGCAGAACAATCCGCGAACAAGTAGATCCGCCATTCCGTGCAGCGCGATGGCGAAGTACAGGCCGCCAGCGTACGGCAGTCCCCACAGCACGAGCAAGCCAAACGCGCCAATCGCCAGTTCGAGGAACGCGTAGACGCGAAGCGGATGCTGCTGTCGGGATACGAACCGCGACAGGTACAGGCTGCCGAGACACATGCCGGCCATGAACGTGCCGAGCAGCACGCCGAGCGACACGGCCGAGGAGCCGATGATGAGACTGAGCAGTTGGAACCATACGATCTCGTAGATCAGCGCCGCACAGCCGCTCCCAATGAATAGGAGCACAAGGAGTGGCAGCACCCGTGACCCGACAGGCGTCGTCGCGGCAGCGGAACTGGGCGCGTACGTGGGCGCGCGGCGGGGTTTCGTGGTGGACGACGGCACTGGGAGTCGGGACGAAGGAGGCAAGCGAGCGCGAGGATCGAACGACATACGCGGGGCGCTCTACGTATGTTGGCACTCGGTACAGGTCGCGTCCAGTGTGCGGCCGCGTGACCGCCGCATAAAAAGAACGCGGGCGATGCATCGTCGAAATCGACGCATCGCCCGCTCTTGCGTGGTGCGTGGTGCAGTTACGGGCTACCAACCACGATCAGCGTTGCAGGTCGCGATTGTCGATGCCAGACGCGGACGAGTTACGCTGCGACGGACGGTCGGCCGCGGCGCCGGCTTGCGACGACGGCTCGATGTGTTGCTGGCGATTGTGACGGTCGAGCTCTTCGCGCGAATGGAAATGCGCACCACACTGCTGGCAATCGAAGTTGGGATGGTCGTTCGCCATGATCGTTTCCTCACGGATGGGGTCGTCGGCCGCGCGTCGGGCTGACGCGTGCACCGGCATCCACACCGCGGAACGCCAGCACAGCTTGTGCCGCGCACGTACTCGCCGAGCTTGCTGCGGCGATGCGCTCTATGCGTGAAGTTGAACGAATACCGACGTGCTATGCGAGCTTCACAAACCGCAGCGCGACGGAATCGATGCAGTAGCGAAGTCCGGTTGGGCGCGGCCCGTCGTTGAACAAGTCGCCGAGATGCGCGTCGCAGCGACGGCAAGTGACGCCGCTCGGCTCATATCCACTGCTCGGTGCGCCGTGATGCACGTTCTCCTCGGCGATCGGCTCCCAAAAGCTTGGCCATCCCGTTCCGGCATCGAACTTCGCCGCGGAACTGAAGAGCGCGGTGTCGCAGCAAATGCAACGAAAGAGTCCTTTGTCATGAAGATTCCAATATGCGCCGCTGAACGACGGCTCCGTGCCCGCCTCGCGCGTGATATGGTACGACGCGGGCGACAGTTGCTTTCGCCACTCGGCGTCGGACTTCACCACCTTGGGAAGGCGCGCCGTGCCCTTGCGTTGGCCGTCGTCGCCGAACTCGACGATGAGCACGTCGTCGATCGCGATGAGCGATCGCGCATCGAGACGCGAGGGTCGCCAGAGGGTGACGATCGCGGCGGTGAAGACGAAATTGCGTCGCGTGATTGTTGTCGGTGTCGATGCCATGGGTCAGTGCCTCACAAAGATCGTTCGCGCGCGCGCAGCGGCGGCGCGGTCAGAGTTCAGTGTCCTCGAGGTACGCGGCGAGATCGAAGTGTCCAAAAAAGCGCGCCCAGTCCGCCGGCGTCGCATGATGTTCCCCGTCGGTGCGCCGCGCGTCGGCGCCCGCGGCGAGCAATGCATCGACCAGCTCGCGGGCACCGGCTTTGGCGGCGTAGTGAAGCGGCGTGGCGTCGAGCGACCCGCCGTCTGGATTTGCGCCGCGGCGCAAGAGAAACTCGACGGTCGACATGTTACCGAGCGCGGCGGCGGTGTGGAGCGGTGATTCACCAAACCCGCTCGCGGGATTGATGCCGTCGCGGTACGACGTGCACACATCGGTGCCCGACTCAGCGAGCGCTTCGAGTGCGGCGACGTCGTCGACGGCGGCGAGAAGCCACGGGTCGCGTTCGCCGGTCTCTTTCATCAAATAGACCGCGACCGCGCGACGCCGGCGCGAATACGCCGCCGAGCGCGCCGCGGTCGCACCGTACTTGTCGAGCGCGCCAACGGGTGCCCCCCGTTCGATGAGAAAGCGCGACACGCCGACGGTCGACGCAAAGTGCAGCGGCGGCGCATCGTTCGCGCCGCGCGCTCCCACGAGCGACGGCGTCTCATCGAGCAGCGCCGCAAGACGCACTACGTCGCCGAGTGCAGAGGCCTCCCACGCGCCGACGCGCGCGCCGTGCGTGAGCAGGAGCTGCACCACAGGCGTGGCTTCACGCGTCGCCGCGATCAGCAGGGGCGTCCAACCGTCGTAGCCGCTACTCGGCGCGTTGGGATCAGCACCGGCGTCGACCAGCATGCGGACGATGTCGACGCGGTCGTTCTCCACAGCGACGTGGAGCGCCGTCGGCTCCCCGCCCCACGCGGGGTGATGGCCGTGCGCCGTGGCCAGCCCCGGCGTTTGTTCGAGCAGTCGTTGCGCGACGGCGGCATCGCCGGCGCGCGTCGCGGACATGAGCTCGTCGAGTGTCGTCATGGAGAGTGATACGAGGGGGGTGCGATGCGTTCGAGCGATGACCATCTGGCGGTCTTTTCCATCTCCGCCTCGTCCAACAACAATCGCGATCGATTTTCGACTTGGATACTGTGCACGCTGGGCGCCGGTGCGCCAGTCTGCCGGGCGCTGGGATCGATGCTTGTTGGCGTTGGTGCGCGCGACCCCGTATCGTATGATCGCGCTTCAGGTGGAGTAACAGGGCCGCAATCGTAAATGCAGTAAACCCTTTTGTGCGCGCAGGACGACTAAGGGTTTGCGCGTTTCGTGTCCGGCGCGCA
>CAWFOG010000036.1:0-12274 GCA_963817445.1 uncultured Gemmatimonadaceae bacterium | reverse complement strand
CGTTCGTGCTCGTACTGTCGGCTGGCGATTGATGCCCGCTCACATCGACGAGCCCCGAGTGACACCCGTGCAGGCATCCGGCTACGATCGTCGCCGCGCGCACGCCGTTGCCGAAGATGCGCAGCGGATCGCCAACCTGGCGCGCGAATTCCAACAGAGTGCGCGGGAGCTCGCCAGTCAGGCCCGGAAGCTCCGCGGCACGCTGGCGGCGCTCGACTTTGCGAACGAGGAATTGGATCGCCGCGCCGGCGAGATCGCCGCGGCGCAGGCGACCGCGGACGCGGCGACGGCGCGCCTCACCCGCCTGCAGAGCATTACGGCGGCGCTCAGCAACAGCGTGACGCTCGAAGGGGTCGCCGAGGTCGTGTCCTGCGAGAAGCCATCGTTGCGCTGGAGTGCGACGCAGGCGCCGTCGTCATGGCGGCGGGCGAGGGCGGAACGGAGCTCGCTTTGCTCCGCGAGGCCGGCTTGCTCGATGCCTTCATGCGCTCGTTCACGCAAGCGGAGAGCGCCCGCGCCCGCGAGGTCCATATAGCGGATGCAGTGGAGCAACGTCAGACCCGCTGTATCTCGAGTCGTTCGAGGAGATGGTCCGTCGGTATCCGGCGTTCCGGAGTGTCTTCAAAAGCGGGTTGAGCGGCGCGTGGATCTTTCTTCCACTCGAGATTGATACCGCTCGGGACCGGTGTGTTGGCGTTTGGGTTCTCTGGGCCGCGTGCGTTCTCCGCGCTGGACCGACAATTTGCCGACACGGTATCGCGCTACTGTGCACAGGCGATGGATCGCGTCAAGCTTCGCGTCGACGCAGCGGCGGCGCTTGCCGAGGCGCGTGACGCACGCTTGTTAGCAGAGCACGCCAACCACGCCAAGACGGATTTCCTGCGCGCGATGAGTCACGACCTCCGTACGCCGCTGAACTGGGATCCTCCGGGATACCTGGAACTACTGGAGCTCGGCATTCACGGTGCGGTCACCGCCGAGCAAGTCAACGATCTCGCAACGCATTCGACGCGCCGCGTCGTATCTCCTGCGATTGATCAACGACGTTCTCACCGTCGCTCGACACGAAGGGGCGCGGCCGCTGGCTCCAACCACGGTCGCCCTGCGCGACGCGCTGGCCGAAGTCGAAGAACTCTGCGAGCTCCAGGCAAAGGCGAAAATACCTGACGCTCACAATTGGGATTCCCCTGGGCCCGACGTATGTGGTCACGGCCGACGCTCAAACGATTGCAGCAGCTCCTGCTCAACCTCGTCACGAACGCGATCAAGTTTACGCCATCGCGCGGACGAATCGACGTGACGGTGTGAGTCCGGTGACGACACGTGGCGCGCATCCGCGTGCAGGACACGGGTGTCGGTATCGGATTGGCTGAGCGTCGAGCGGGTGTTCGAGCCGTTTGTCCAGATCAATCCGCACCTGACGCCGCCAACGCAGCGCGGCATCGGTCTTGGCCTGTCGATCAGTCGGGATTTTGCCCGTGCCATGCGCGGTGACTCTGACGGTGGAGAGTGTCGAGGGGGCGGGCTCGGCGTTCACATGCTCACGCTCCCAAGCGGTCGCTCATTCGTCGCCGAACCCGCGCGCCGACGAGGATGGCGGCGGGAGTGCCGCCGCGAAGAAGAGCCAACGCATGATGCCAAGGGTCGCGTATCTTCCGAATTGCTCACGTCGCGCATCGGACTTCGGAGGGCACGCGCGCGACGGCTCGAGCGGTGCGTTCATTCACGCGCTGCGGGGCCGATCGCACACCTCCGCCGAGTCGCGCTGCGAACCGCGGTGGGCGATGCCAGCCTGGGAGTTGCAGGCCGCCGGGCTCGGTGACCAAACAGTGCTCGACGTCCTCAGTGCGCCTCGTCGAGACACAGGACGCGCCTGCGGCGCCGACCGGCCTTCGTTGATCTCGGGCCAGATGCGATGGGTGCCGGTGCGTGACAGAGTGGCTGCAGCTCGCGAGAGAAGCACTCGACCCCGTGTACATGCGCTCTACGTAGATTGCGGCGCGGCCGGAGCACTCTTGGCTCTCCGGCCGCGCCGTTTGGGCAGAAAATACTCGAACGGCTTGCCGTAGAGCTCCGCGAGCCTCTGTAAGTCGATCGGATCGAGACGCCGCTCACCCAACTCGCACTTCGAGACAAACGATACCGGCCGGCCGAGAGCCTCGGCGACCTGGGTTTGGGTCAGGCCGGCGTCGTGCCGCGCCTCGCGCACGCGACGAATGAGGTACCGGTAGTCCGGTTCATAGACGGCGCTCTTGCGGCGGCCTCGTGCCATTCGCGGATGATGGCGCCCGCGGTAGCATTCCCCATCTTAGGGAATTATCATGAGCCATGCCGCCAACGGTTTTCGACACCTGCGAACCCCGCGCGGACGTCCTCGCGGGTGCGATCACCGAGTCGGACTTCGCCGCCGACCTTGCGCAGGTGATTCGCGGGACCGCGCCTGACGAGTACAAGGACGCGGCCCGTTTCTTCGACACCACCTTCCCGACTCGCGGGCTCAAGAACCTGCTCGCCAACGTATGCCGCCGCTTGAGCGGCGCGGGCGGGGAAGCGGCGTCGATCTTTCGTCTCGACACCCAGTTCGGCGGCGGTAAGACGCACACGGCTCATCGCGCTCGTCCACGCCGCGCGCGGGCTCGACGGCGTCAAGAACGTGGCCGAGTTCATCGATCCGGCGCTCCTGCCGAAGGACCCGTGCGCATCGCGGCATTCGACGGTGAGAATGCCGATCCGATGAACGGCCGCACCATGGGCGTCGGCATCCGGGCCTATACGCCCTGGGGCGAGATCGCCTACGCGCTCGGCGGCGAGACAGGATACGAGCGCCTGCGGGCGAGCGACGAACAACGCGTCGCACCGGGCGCCGACACTCTGCGCGAGTTGTTCGGCGGCGAACCGGCCCTGATCCTCCTCGACGAGCTCTCCGTCTATCTGCGCAAGGTGAAGGGACTCGGTGGAGCGCGCGATCAGCTCTGGCCTTTCTCACTTCGCTGTTCAAGGCGGTCGAGAGCACGCCGAATGCGGCGCTCGTGTATGCGCTCGCCGTCGGCAAAGACAGGCGCGCCTCGGATGCGTACAGCGACGAAAATGAATTCATCGCTGACCGCATGGCCGAAGCCGAGAGCATCTCGGCGCGCAAGGCGACGCTGCTCAATCCGACCGAGGACGACGAGACCGCCCAAGTCCTTCGTCGCCGTCTGTTCGGCCGGATCGATCATGCGCAGATCCCGGGCGTCGTCGACGCGTACCGCTCGCTGTGGAAGCAGCACGAGCCAGCGCTCTCCCCCGAGGCAGGCAGGCCTGAAACGCTCGAAGCATTCCGCGCGTCGTATCCGCTTCATCCCGACGTGCTCGACACGCTGACCGAAAAGGCGGCGACGCTCTCCAACTTCCAGCGCGTGCGTGGCATGCTGCGGCTGCTCGCCCGCACGATCGCGCATCTATGGAAGGAACGGCCGCACGACGCATACGCGATTCATCTGCACCACATCGATTTGGCCTACGAGCCGATTCGACAGGAACTCATCACGCGCCTCGGACTTGGTCAGTACGCACCGGCACTCCGGCGCGACGTGGCCGGAGACGGCGCCAGCAAGTCGCTCGCACAGGAGATCGACGCCGACCACTACAAGGGCTTGCCGCCGTACGCCACGTACGCGGCGCGCACGATCTTTTTGCATACGCTCGCGTTCAACGATCAACTGCGCGGCCTGTCGCCCGAGCATCTGCGCTTTTCGATGATCGGGCCCGGTATCGACGTGAGCTTCGTCGACGATGCGCGCAAGCGATTCGTCGCCGAGTCGGCGTTCCTCGACGATCGTCCCGCGGCGCCGCTGCGCTTTTTGGCCGAGGCGAATCTCACGCAGATCATTCGCCGGCAGGAGGCGCAGGTCGACCCCGAGGAGGTGCGCGCGCAGCTTCGCGACAAAATCCGCGACATCTTCGCCGCCGGCACGTCGGCCTTCAACCTCGTGCCCTTTCCAGGCGGAGCGTACGAGGTGCCCGACGAGATTGGCGACGGCCGGCCGCTGCTCGTTCTGCTCGGCTACGACGCCGTGTCGGTCGGCGGCACGGTCGACGCCGTACCGCAGCTCGTCGAGCGAGTGTTCAAGTACAAGGGTGCCGACGACCGGTCGCTGCGCATCAATCGCAACGCGCTCGCGTTCATCGTGGCGGACGATGCGCGCAAAGACGAGATGCGCCATCGGATGATCCGCCGGCTGGCGCTGCAAGAACTGAAGAAGGGCGAGCGGATCGGCGAGCTCGCCGATCACCAACAGATGAAAGTTCGCGAGCTGGAGGGTCGATCGGACCAGGAGCTGGCCGTGGCTATCCAACAATGCTATCGCCACGTGTTCTATCCGTCGCGCAACGATCGCGTCAAGGACGGCACCGACCTTGGGCACACCGCGATCGACGCGCCCTCGGCCAGCGCGACGCCGGGCGTCGGCAGCCGGCAGGTCGAGCGCGCGCTGCGCGACAACAAGAAGCTCCGCGTCGCGGGCGACGAGCCCGATTCGCCGGCGTACATCCGGGACCGCACGCCGCTCAAGAAGGGGGAGATCACGACGCGCGCGTTGCGCGAGGAATTCCGTCGCGACCCAAGCCTCCCGATGTTGGTGCGCGACGACGTGTTCGTGAGCGGCGTGCTTCGCGGCGTCGAGCAAGGCGACTACGTGTATCGGCGCGGCGATCTGCTGTACGGGCAAGGCGACCCGCAGGTGAACGTCGTCGTCGACGAACAGTCAACGGTGTTCACGATGGCCTTTGCGAAGGAGCGCGGCATCTGGCCGCGTCCCGCGCCGAAGGCTGAGCCAGTGCCAAATCCCCCGTCCGTCGGGAGTCCGGGAGCGCATGGCGGGCCGGGATCACCAACGGTCACCGTCGCGCCGCCAGTTGCCGCAACGGACCTGTTGTTCGCCGAGGGCGTGCTCAAGGAGGCGCTCATGCGCCTGTGGGAGAAGGTGCGCGGCCGCAAGATCGAGCGCGTCCATCTGCTGCGGATTCGCATGTTCGACGCGAGCGACGCATTCAAGCTGCTCGGCGTCATCGGGTTGGTTCAGGGCGCGCAGAAGCAGGTCAGGCTCGGCGGCGAATACGAGACGACCGATGGCGGGCACTTGGCGTTCACGTTCGCCGGACCGGCGACCGATGCGCAAACGCTCAAGGAGTTCCTCGAGCCGCAACTGCGCGCCGCCAATGAGAAAACGCTCAACGCCGAGGTCGAGCTGCGGTTCGACGACGGGCTGGCGATGGCGAGCGACGCGCCGGAACTGCTCGCGGATCGGTTGACGCGCTACGCCGCCGGCTCGGCGTACGTGACGACGAGCGCCGAGACGGCGGCCGCCGCGCCGACGGTGCCGGTGAAAGCGTGAGGCGCGCGAAGATTCGCATCGTTGCGATCGAGACGCCGTCGTCCGCGCCGCAATACGAGCTACGAATGCGCGCGTGGGGGCCGGCGGACGACGAGCTGGAGGTGTGGCAGGTGCCCGCGCCGTCGACGCCGCACGTGCGCTCGGCGATTCGTGTGGCCGGGTTGCGGGGACGGAATCTCGAGCTGGTGCATCATCGCGTGCTCAAGCGGCTCGCGAATGCCGGCGTGCGGGTTGGCCAGCGACGTCTCGTGGAGTTGGTGCGCGACGAGCCGGAGGCGTACGCGATCACGGAACATCTCGCGCTGATGCTCGGGCTGCTCTTTCGCACGCTCGCGCCGATGCAGAGCCGCGAGAACATGCTACGCGTGGTTGAAGGGATCGAAGCGATGGGCCAGGAGGAGGCGGCGTACTGGCTGGGGATGGCGATGCACCGCACGAATCCGCGGCGCGTGTTGAGCGCGCTGCGGATGTTGCTGACGGATCCGGCGCGGCGTGTGGACGGGCGGCGATGAGTGAGCCGCGGTTGATCGAGCGGTGGTTGCCGATTGCAGAGATAGGTGAGGAGAGTGTGCGAGAGCGCCGATCGATGACGGCGCTGCCGCCGACGTACTATCTGCACGTTTGGTGGGCGAGGCGGCCGTTGGTGGCGTCGAGGGCGGCGGTATTGGCGTCGTTGCTGCCGGCGGATGCGGACCGGAAGAGGTTCATGCACGTGTTGGGGATTCATGGGGATCCGGTGGCAGCGAAGAACCGCATCGCCATCGCCGATCGCAACGGCGAGCGTCTCGGCGCGAACGCGTACGGATACGCCCGCGCCTTCTCGTACACACCGACTAAGGATGATCGGACGTGGGTATCCAGCGAGGGGGCGCGGGCCGGCGCGCGCAACATCCGCGTGCTGGATCCAACCGCAGGCGGGGGAAGCATCCCGTTCGAGACGGTCCGCCTCGGCGTAGCCACGCTGGCGAACGATCTAAATCCGGTTGCGGCGCTGATCGAGCGCGCGACGGTCGATTGGCCAATCAAGTACGGCCTCGCGGTTCGGACTGAATTCTTGAAGCTGGGGCAGGAACTGGTCGCGCGTGTTCGCGACCGCCTTGGGTGGGCGTACCCGGCCGAACCGGGTCACGACTGTAGGCCTGATGGTTATTTGTGGGCGCGGACGATTGTGTCCGTATTGCGCCAGCGTGATTCCGCTCTCGCCCAACTGGCGCCTCGCGCCGGACGGCACCGGCGTTCGGGTGCGGCCGCTCGTGCACACCGGCCCAGGCGGCGCTCATCGTCGATGCGAGTTTGAGATCGTGAGTTCGATAAACGAGCACTCCGCGGCCACGGTGAAGGACGGCGACGCGACCTGTCCGTTCCCCGACTGCGGCCGAATCGTGGACGGCGATGAAGTGAAGCGGCAAGCGCAAGCCGGCGGATTGGGCGAGCAACTCTTTGCCGTGGTGTTCAAACGCCAAGTGGCAACCAAGACAAAGACCGGCAAGCAACGCGTGAAGTGGGAGCGCGGGTACCGCGCACCGCGCTCCGAGGACGACAACTCGATGGAGATTGCGGCTAGGCTTGCGGAGAAGATGCTGGAATGGGAAGCGCTCGATTTGGTGCCGAGCGAGCTGGTTCCTCCTGGCAACAAGACAAACGAACCGCTGCGCTACGGAATGCGACGCTGGCAGGACATCTTTTCGCCACGTCAACTCCTCGGTCATGCAACCGCCGTCGAGATCTTCCGGGAATTGCTCGACGAGGCGAGCCGATCTGCGCCAATCTCGGCTGTTCAGCGCGCGGCCTTCGCCTATCTCGCGCTCTCTCTCGATAAGATGCTCAACTACAACTCGCGAATGTCGGTATGGATGGCGACGCGCGAAGTCGTGGCCAATACATTCAATCGCCACGACTTCGCGTTTGCATGGTCTCACGCCGAGATGGCGCCCCTCATCGCTGGCCTCGGCTATGACTGGGCGATCGAGCAAACCGCCAAGTGCATCGAAGAGCTCGTCGCCCTCTCACGCCCCGACATCGACGTAAAAGCTGCCCGGAAGACCGACGCCTCCGCCGGGCTGTTCGACCCGCCGGCCTTCGTCGCGCCGCCCGTCACCATCACGTCAAAATCCGCCGATGCTCTCACCCACATCGCCGACGAGAGCGTCGACGTGGTCGTGATGGACCCGCCGTACTACGACAACGTGATGTATGCCGAATTGTCGGACTTCTTCTATGTCTGGCTCAAGAGGACTGCCGGGCTTGCTCTATCCCGAAGCTGTTCACCCGCACCTGACCGACAAGGACCGTGAAGCGGTCGCCAACGCGGCCAAGTTCAAGGGCAGGATGGGGCGAAGGCTCTCGCCGGACGTGATTATCAAGAACGCATGGCGCCATCTTCAAGAGTGCCGCCGAGTCCTCAAGCCCAAGGCGTGATGACGCTCATGTTCACCCACAAGGCGAGCGGCGCGTGGGATGCCCTGACGAAGGGCCTCGTTCAGGCAGGATTTGTCATCACCGCGTCCTGGCCGATCAACACCGAGGCCGAAGGGTAGCCTGCACATCAAGGACAAGTCGGCCGCCAAGAGCACGATCTTCCTTGTCTGCCGTCCTCGGGGAACCGCGCAGCAACGACGCGATGTACTGGGAAGACGTCGAGCCTCAGGTGGCGCAGCGCCGTTCGCAACGCGGGTCGACGAGTTCCAGGAGGCCGGCATTGGCGGGCGTCGATCTTTACCTGGCCTCGCTTCGGACCGGCGTTCCAGGTGTTCAGCGAGCACTGGCCGCTGAAGCGGGGCGCCGCGTCCGTATCCCGAAGCAGAAGCGCCGAAGGCAGGCGACCTGTTCGACGAGGAATTGGATCCGTACGCCGTCTACGCCGGAGGACGCGCTCGACGCCGCGCGCCGCGAAGTGAAACGATGGCGGATGGAGCAGCTTGCGCACGTGAACGGAAGCATCACCTCGACCCGCTGACGGAGTTCTTCGTCCTGGCCTGGGATGCTTTCCGGGCGCCGCGGTTCCCGGCCGACGAAGCTCTTCACCTTGCCCGTGTGGTTGGGGTCGATCTTGATCATCAGGTCAATTGGGAGTGCGGAAAAAAAGCGCGGCGAAGTGACTCTGGGACTGCTGCCGGCCGCGCCGCAAAGGGCGCGCTCGGCCCCGCCATGGGTCGCGACACTTTAATCAACACGCTCCACCACGCCGCCGCTTTCGTCGCGCCGAACACCTCCAAGCCGCCCAGGAGAGCTCTCGAAGATAACGGGGTCGACAGGAGACCGATGTTTTTTACGGCCCTGGAAGCCCTCCTAAAAGTCCTCCCCGTCGGCCAACCTCTATAGGGCACCCATCTCGACGCCGATCTAACCGGACCGGCAGCGATTTCGAGGTGTTGGAGAACCTCCGTAAGCTGGCCTTCGCCCGAGACGGCCCCGAGCCTGCCAGGCAGTTGCCTGTTGCCGATGGCCGAAGTCGGCTTCGGATGATGAACCGGACGAGGAATAAGGCCCGACGCCCGAACCAGGAGGCTTTGCCATGAGGACGATCGAGACGTTCGTGACCGTGGATGCGCATCGTGGCGCGATCAACGAGTCTCGACTCCCATGCCTCGTGCTGCGGCGAGCGTGTCCGGCGCCTCGAAGCCTCGCTCGCGTCGCGCGCACACGAGGCGGCGATGCCTAGCCTGGCCGATCGCGTGCTGGCGTCTCAAGTACACGCCGGACGACGAGAACCTCGTCGACGGATTCTACATCCCGGCGCTCGAGTGCGCGGTCCGCTACGATCGCTTGACCGGATACTTCGGCGCGACGGCGCTCGCCCTGGCGATGCGCGGCATCGAAGGCCTCGTGCGCAATGGCGGCCACATGCGGCTGATCGTCGGCTGCACGCTCGATCAGGCCGAGGTCGACGCTATCGCTCGGGGCACGAAGTTGCGCGACGCGGTGGAGCGCCATCTCGCGGTGCGGCCGTTGGAGCCGCCCGACCAGCCCACGCGCGATGCGCTCGAACTGCTCGCCTGGATGATCGAGCACGGCGTGCTCGACGTGAAGGTCGCTGTGCCCTGCGACGCCGACCGGCAGCCGATGAGCGCGGACGGCATCTTCCATGAGAAGTCTGGTATCATCGAAGACGCGTCGGAAACCGTCTCGCCTTCAACGGGTCGATCAACGAGACGTTCGCCGGCTGGAAGAAGAATTGGGAGAGCTTCAACGTCTTCACCAGTTGGACCGGCACGGCGAATCACGCGGCGCGCGAAGCGGAAGACTTCGCCACGATCTGGGCCGACAAGGCGAAGCGCGTCCGCACGCTCGATGTGCCAGACGCCGCGCGAGCCGATCTGCTTCGATTCATGCCCGAGTCGGACCTGCCGGCGCGGCTCGCCGTGCACGATGCGATCGACTTGCCCCGGGAGGAGTCAGGCTCTACCTCCCGCGACCGGCCCGGACCTTCGGCAACAGGTGTGGCGCTACATCAAGCGAGCGCCGACGCTGCCCGACGGCGGCGCTCTCGTGGGCGAAGCCACGTGCGCGGTGCGTCCGTGGCCGCACCAGATCCACGCATTCGAGCGCCTCTACGCGAGCCCGGCGCCGCGCCTGCTCATCGCTGACGAAGTCGGGCTCGGCAAGACGATTCAAGCGGGGATGCTGCTCCGCCAAATGTGGCTCGCCGGGCGCGCGCGTCGAATTCTCATCCTCACCCCGGCCGCCGTGATGCGGCAGTGGCAGCTCGAGCTGCGCGAAAAGTTCAACCTGAACTGGCCTGTCTACGACGATGGTTCACTGAACTGGTGCCCGTCGCCGGCGATGGCAGGCAGCGAACGGCAGGCCGTGAGCGCGTCGACCTGGCACCGGCAGGACATCGTGATCGCGTCGAGCCATCTGATGCGGCGGCGCGACCGAGAAAAGGCGCTGTGCAAGGACGCCGAGCCGTGGGATCTCATCGTATTGGACGAGGCGCACCACGCGCGGCGTCGCGGCGCGGGTCGGCTTTGAGGAAGGGCCCAATCAACTACTGCGGCTGATGCGCCGTCTGCGCGAGCGCACCAAAGGTCTCGTCTTGCTCACCGCGACGCCGATGCAGGTGCACCCGATCGAACTTTGGGACCTGCTCGACCTCCTCGGCATGCCCGCGGCGTGGGAAGCCGGAGCATTTCTGCGCTTCTTCGAGTTGCTCCGCAAGCCGGCGCCGTCGCACGACGAGTTCGATGAGCTGGCGGCGATGTTTCGCGCCTCCGAACAGGCGTACGGCGAGGCGGCGGCCGAGTCGGTCATGCGGCTCGGCGTCTCGAGCAAGGTGCGTGCGAAACGGATTCTCGATGCGTTGCGCGACCGGTCTGGCATTCCGCGGCGGTCGCTCGACGCCGAGGCACGAGGCGTCGCCGACTGCGGTCTACGTGCGCGCGACAACGCCCGTGTCACGCTTGATGTCACGGCATACACGCGATCTCTTACGAGAGTACTATAAACGCGGCCAAATCACGACGCTGATCGCCGATCGGGACGTGCGCGACGAGTTCATCGACATGACGCCGGCGGAGCGCGCGGTCTACCAGGCTGGTCGAGGGCTACATCTCGACGACGTACAATCAGGCGTCGGTCAACGCCAAGAACGCCGTCGGTTTCGTGATGACGGTGTACCGCCGGCGCCTGGCGAGCAGCTTTCGAGCGCTGCGAAGCACGCTCGGAAGCCGACTCGAGCGCCGAGCGCAGATCTCGGAGTTTGCCGCCGACGATGCGTCGGACGACGAAAGCGGTGACGAGATCATGGATGCGGATGACGCCGCAGCGTTGGAGAGAGAAGCACTCGAACTCGAAGAGCACGAGAACATTCGGGCGCTGCTCGTGCGCGTCGCGGATCTTCCCGTGGACACCAAGGCCCGCCGATTGCGCGACGTACTCGGGGCGCTGCGCGACGACGGGTACTCGCAAGTGATGGTCTTCACGCAGTTCACCGACACGATGGATTTCCTACGCGGCTTTCTGGCCGCGAAGAGAATCGGGCTCGATTCTCTGCTTCTCGGGCCGCGGAGGCGAGGCGTTGGGCACCGACGGCCGGTGGCACGTCATTTCGCGCGACGAGGTGAAGAAGCGCTTTCGCGCCGGCGAAGCGGATATCCTACTGTGCACCGACGCGGCGGCCGAGGGGCTGAACTTTCAGTTCTGCGGCGCGATCGTGAACTACGAGATGCCGTGGAATCCGATGCGCATCGAACAGCGAATCGGACGCATCGATCGCCTGGGCCAGCAGCACCCGATCGTGCGCATCGTCAATCTCCACTACAGCGAAACGGTGGAGACCGACGTCTACATGGCGCTCCGCAGCCGAATCGGACTCTTTCAATCGGTCGTCGGACGACTGCAGCCGATCCTGGCGCAACTGCCGCGCACGATCACGAATGCCGTGTTGCGCGGCGGAGACGCGACCGACGAGACGCGCGCGCGCGTCGCCTCCGAGGTGGTGAGTCGGGTCGAGACGCTCGAGGCGGACAACGCGGCTCTCGATCTCGATCGGCTGACGGATGCAGCGCTCGCGATGCCGGTGCGACCATCGCCGGCCTTGGACCTCGAGGCGCTGGACGCCGTGATCCGCCGACCGGACGTCATGCCGGCTGCCACGACGGTGCGATTGTTGGGCGAGCGCGAGTACGCATATCACGCTCCGGGCAGCCGCGCTGAGCTGCGCGTGACGACGGATTCCCGTTTCTTCGAGGAGCACGCGGACAGTCTCGAACTCTGGTCTCCTGGTTCGCCCGTGTTTCCGAATGTGGATCGATTGGCCGACGAGGCAGAGGGGTCTGCCGATCGGCCAGCGGTGACGTCGTTGGCGGAGCTGCTTGGCCCAGATTCGTCGTGAGGGCAGCGAGCGTGGCCTGCAGCACGCCCGCCGCCGCCAAGCCGACGATTTGTAGTATTGACAACCA
>CAWFOG010000035.1:0-9564 GCA_963817445.1 uncultured Gemmatimonadaceae bacterium | reverse complement strand
GAGTGAGTCCAAGTTCGCCGCCATCTACGCCGGTCATCCCGGCGTCGATCCATACACGACCGCCGTGTCGGACGTGTATCAGGATCTGTTCGGCGAAGGCACGTTCACCGGGAAGGGCATCTACGACGTGGAGATGTTTCGCCGCGCCACCGATGGTCGCTTCCCGGAAAACAGCCTGCTCAGCCACGATCTGCTCGAAGGCACCTTCACGCGGGCCGGTCTCGTGACCGACGTGGAAGTGTTCGACGACTATCCGACGCGCTATCTCACGTCGACGCGACGCATGCATCGCTGGATTCGCGGCGACTGGCAGTTGCTGCGCTGGCTGACACCGCGCGTTCCAGGAGTTGCCGGTTCGAATCGCGATCCGCTTTCAGCGCTCTCGCGATGGAAAATTGCTGACAACATGCGCCGGAGCGCGACGCCCATCGCGCTACTCGCGTGGCTCGTCGCGGGCTTCACGATACTCCCCGGCGCGTGGCCAGCGTGGACCGCGGCGGCGCTCGTTGCCTTCGGCACGCCGTGGATCGTGCCGCTCATCTTTGCCGCCGCACATCCACCGCGCGCCCAGGCCTGGCGCCCGTACTACGCGGCGATTGCGCGCGACGGTTCGCGGGCCTTGCAGCAGTTCGCACTGGCCGTGGTATTTCTCCCGGATCAGGCGCTGCTCTCTGCTGACGCGATCGTGCGGACCGTCGCGCGTGTGCTCTGGACACGGCGCCGGATGCTCGAGTGGCAGACCGCGTCGCGTGCGGAAGAGACGACGGGGAACAGCAGACTCTCCGTCTGGCGCCGCATGTGGCCGGCCGTCCTGGCGGGCGCCGCGATTCTGTCGCTCGCCGCGTGGTTGGGAGGCGCTCACCCGGCATCGCGGGGAGCATTGTGGTGGGTGTCTGTCGTCGGGTGGACGACGTTGGCACTCGGCTGGCTCCTCGTTCCCGAGACGGCGATCGCCCTCAGTGCGCCGGTCACGCGCCGGGACCTGATGCTGGACGTCGACGAGCGCGCCATCGCGCTGCGCTACGCGGCGCATCATTGGCGATTCTTCGATCGCTTCGTCACCGCGGACACGCACTGGCTGGCGCCGGACAATTTTCAAGAGAGCCCCGATCCAGTCATCGCATCGCGGACCTCGCCGACGAACATCGGGCTCCAACTGCTCGCCACGGCCTCCGCGTGCGATTTGGGATTTCTCACGCGTAGTGAAATGGTCGAGCGCATCGAGCGCGCGTTCGATTCGCTCGACCGACTGCAGCGGGTCCACGGGCATTTCTTCAATTGGTACGACCTCGGCGATCTTCGCGTACTCGATCCGCCGTACGTCTCAACGGTTGATTCGGGAAATCTTGCCGGCCACCTCGTCGCGCTCGCGCAGGGATGTCTCGCGCTCGCCGACGCACCGATTGACGACGGACGCGTCTGGGCCGCGATCGAGGCGGACGGACTCCAGCGGCGCGAGGGCGGCGGTGCGTGGGTGGGCGAGCGGCTACTCGCGTACCAAGCTGCGATCTTCGAGCTTCGCCGCCGCGGATCGGTAAGTGAGAGCACGTCCGATGTCGTGGCGGCAACGATCTGGGCGCGCCAGCGACTGCAAGCGGTGGCCGACGAGCTGTCGAGTCTCGAGCTGGATACCGAAGAGAGCGCCGCGCTCTCGCTGCGATCTGCTGCGCGGACGTCTCCCGCAGCGGCGACGCTCGTCGAGCGCCTCGACGCGCTCGCTCGACGCGCGCGTGATACCGCCATGGCGATGGACTTTCGCCTTGTCTACGACGCACAGCGACGGCTGTTCGCCATCGGCTACGACGCCCGAACCGGCACACTCGACGACTCTGTGTACGACTTGCTGGCGTCGGAGTCACGGCTGACGAGCTTCATCGCCATCTCGAAGGACGACGCGGCGGCGGAGCACTGGTTCCATCTCGGCCGATCGCTCACCACGGCCGACGGTGCGACGGCGCTCGCGTCGTGGAGCGGCACGATGTTCGAATATCTCATGCCGCTCCTCGTCATGCCTCCGCGCCCGTTTTCTCTGCTCGACCAGACCTGTCATTCGGCAGTGCACCGACAAATCGCCTACGGCCGCGCGCGAGGCGTGCCCTGGGGCATTTCGGAATCGGCGTACAATCTGCGCGACCGACACGAGACGTATCAGTATCGCGCGTTCGGTGTGCCCGATCTTGCCCTCAAACGCGGCCTCGCGTCAGACCTCGTCATCGCGCCATACGCGAGCGTTCTCGCGCTGGCGGTCGATGCGCACGAGGCGTTGCAAAACTTGGCGGAACTCGAGCGAGGTGGCGCGCTCGGCGCGTACGGGTTTTACGATGCGCTCGACTACACGCGCGTCGCGCCGGGCGAGCGCGTCGCCATCGTGCACACGTACATGGCGCATCACGTCGGAATGAGTCTGGTCGCGCTCGACAATGCCTTGAGTATTGGACCGGCCGAACCTGAGGGAATCTGGCAGCGGCGATTCATGGCCGACGCGGCGGTTCGAGCAACCGCGCTCCTGCTCGACGAGCGCATACCGCGCCGGTATGTCCCGCGGCCTCCGCAATCCGATGCGCCAGACGCACCTCTCGCCGTCGTCACGGCTCCACGAATCATGGTGCACGAGGTCGACACTCCGCACACGCCAGAGCCGCATGTCGCGCTCCTCGGCGGCAATGGCTATAGCGTGCTCCTCACGAACGCGGGCAGCGGGCATAGCCGCGCGGGCGAAGTCGACGTGCTGCGCTGGCGTGCGGACGGAACGCGAGACGATACTGGTCAGTGGATCTATATCAAAGATCTCACGGCGCGCGCGTTCTGGTCTGCCGCGTACCAACCGACGCGCGTGGCCCCGGCGTCGTACCGCGCTGCGTTCGCCGCGGATCGCGTGATCTTCGCGCGGCGCGACGGACTGGTCGACACGCATACCGAGATCGTGGTCGTGGCGAGCGAGCAGGCGGAGATCCGACGGGTGACGCTCGTCAACCGATCGCATGTCGTGCGCGAATTGGAACTGACGAGTTACGGAGAGGTCGTGCTGTGCCCCGCGGCCGCCGACCGTGCGCATCAGGCGTTTCATAAGCTGTTCGTCGAAACGGAGCGCGCACATCACGGGGCGCTGCTCGCCAGCCGCCGTCCGCGGTCCGCCGGCGAAGTGTGGCCGTGGTGCGTGCACGTGGTCGCGTCGGGCGCCGAACGGGTTGGTGATGTGACGTGCGAAACGGATCGGGCGCGCTTTGTCGGCCGAGGCCGATCCGTGCAGGCGCCGCGCGCGCTCGACGCAGATGCGCAGCTGTCCGGCAGCGTGGGCGCCGTGCTCGATCCGATCGTCGCGCTGCGTGTTCGCTTGCGGATCGAGCCGGGCCGTTCCGCGACGGTCGCGTTCACCACGGCGGTTGCCGCGACTCGTGACGCGGCGCTTCAGATCGCGGATCGCTACCGTGACAGCGCGGCCGCCGATCGCGCCATGAGCTTGGCGCGCACCGAGGCCGAGGTCGAGCTGCGCGATCTCGATATCGCGTCCACCGATCTTGCGCTATACCAGGAATTGGCCGGTGCCCTCATCTATCCGCACGAGGCACTCCGCGCGTCCCCGGCCGAGCGTCTGGCCGTCACCCAGGGTCAGTCAGTGCTTTGGGCACAGGGAATCTCGGGCGACTGGCCGATCGTGCTCGCGACGATTCGAGCGCCGGCGGGGCTGGCGAGCGTGCGCCAGCTGCTCGTGGCGCACAGATACTGGCGAACGAAAGGCATTCGGTCGGATCTCATCATCCTGAATACGAAAGCGCACTCGTACGCGCAGGAGCTGCACGATCAGCTCACAACGATTGCGATGTCGTCGGGGGAAGGGGGCGTGCTCGAGCGACCTGGTGGCGTATTCATTCGCCGCGCTGATGTACTGTCGGCCGACGACACCGCGCTGCTTCGGACCTTGGCGCGCATTCATGTGATTTGCGACGGCGTCGGCCTCGGCGAAATCGTGGCGGCGAATGTTCTCAGCCATTCCGCGCGCATAACGCCGCCGCCGGCGCGGGTCGCCGGCGCGATCGTCGAGCCGGTGCAACCCGAACGCATCGACTCCTCCGTAGTTTCGCCGCACGCAAACGGCTACGGCGATCTGACCGCAGCGGCCGACTACACGATCGATGTCGCCGGCGAGCGTGTCCCTCCTGCGCCGTGGGCAAACGTCATTGCCAATCCTGCTGTGGGCTTCTGCATCACGGAGCGGGGCGGGGGGTTCGCCTGGGCCGAGAACAGCTACTTCTTTCGACTCACACCGTGGTCCAACGATCCGGTCTCCGATCCATGCGGAGAGGTTCTGTATCTCAAGGACGCTGATAGCGGTGTGGTGTGGACGCCAACACCGGGGCCCGCCGCGGCAATCGGCGACGAGCGGCGGTCGCCGCGCTATTCCGTGACACATGCCCCCGGCGTCACGCGCTTCGCTCATACGCGCGGCGACATTGCCACGGAGTTGACGCTCGGCGTTCCGCGCGCCGACGCGGTAAAGATCGCGCATCTGCGCATCACTAATCGCGGCGCGGTGTCCCGGCGCCTGTCGCTCACCAGCTACGTCGAATGGGTGCTCGGAGCCGAACGCGAACACACACGCCATCAGCTCCACACGCGCTACGACGCGGCTTCGGGCGGTCTGTTCGCGCAGAATCGCTTCGCACCCGACTTCACTACGCGCGTTGCCTTCTCGTGGATGAGCGGACCGATCGCCAGCTACACGGCGCGACGCGACCATTTCATCGGACGGAACGGCGATCTCGTGGCGCCGGCGGCGTTGCGGGCGAACGTGCTCTCCGGTGCCACGGGCGCCGGTGACGATCCGTGCGCGGCGCTGCAATCCCCGATCGTGCTCGAGCCGCAGGAGACGCGAGACGTCGTCATTCTGCTCGGCGCTGCGGCGAGCGACGAGGACGCGCGGCGGCTCATCGAACGGTATGCGCTCCCGGCCGACGCGGCGGCTGCGATACGTGACGCTGCCGGCGCGTGGGACGATCGCTTGTCGGTGATCCACGCGCGAACACCGGAGCCTGAGTTCGACGCTTTGTTCAACCGGTGGTCGTTGTACCAGGCCTTGTCTTGCCGAATGTGGGCGCGGTCGGCGTTCTACCAGTCGAGCGGCGCGTACGGTTTCCGCGATCAACTCCAAGATTGCATGGCGTTTGTGTATGCCGAGCCGGCGATCGCCCGCACACACTTGCTTCGAGCCGCGGGACGTCAGTTTACTGAAGGCGACGTGCAGCATTGGTGGCACGAGCCGTCGGGCCGCGGCGTGCGGACGCGTTTCTCCGACGATCTCGCCTGGCTCCCGTTTGTCGCCGATCACTACGTTCGCGTCACGGGCGACATCGGCATCTGGGATGCGAGCGCGCCCTACCTCGTCATGCGGACGCTCGGCGTCGACGAACACGAGGTATACGATCTCCCGTTGACGAGCGACGAGACGGGCTCGCTCTATGACCACTGCGTTCGGGCTCTCGAGCGCGCCTGCACGACTGGCGAGCACGGGCTGCCCCTCATGGGCGGTGGCGACTGGAACGACGGAATGAACCGCGTCGGAGCGCACGGCAAGGGTGAGAGCGTGTGGCTCGCCTGGTTTCTCACGGCGACGTTGCGGGCGTTCGCCGACCACGCCGCAGCGCGCGGCGACTCGAACACCGCGATGAGGTCGCGCGCGCGCGCCGACGCATACGCCGACGCCGCGGAACGAGCCGGGTGGGATGGTGCGTGGTACCGTCGCGCCTACTACGACGACGGCTCAGCGCTGGGGACGGCGTCGGACGATGAATGCCGCATCGACGCGGTCGCGCAAAGCTGGGCGGTGCTCTCCGGCGCGGCCGAACCAGTGCGCGCGCGCACCGCTATGCAAGCGGTCAACGAACATCTGGTGCGTGACGACGCGGGGTTGCTCTTGCTTCTCACGCCACCGTTCGACCGGTCTGAGCGCGATCCGGGTTACATCAAGGGCTATCTCCCGGGGGTTCGCGAGAACGGAGGACAGTATACGCACGCCGCGTTGTGGACCGTCCTCGCGACCGCGCGCCTCGGCGACGGCGATCGCGCGGGTGAGCTTATGAGAATGCTCAACCCGCTACTGCGGACGCGCACGCCAGCCGACGCCGGCACGTACATGGTTGAACCGTATGTCGTCGCCGCCGATGTCTATGCGGCGCAGCAGCAAGAAGGGCGCGGCGGCTGGACCTGGTATACCGGCTCGGCGAGCTGGAGCTACCGTGTGGCGCTGGAAGGAATCCTCGGCTTCGACAAGCGAGGAAATCGCCTTCGCGTCGATCCGTGCATCCCGGCGGCGTGGCCCTGGTTTGCGATCGACTACCGCTTCGGTGGGAGCACCTTCGCCATCGACGTGAGAAATCCGAACGGCGTCTCACGAGGCAGAGCCGTGGTCACCGTGGACGGCGTAGTGGCCGAGGATGGCTGGATCACCCTGACTGACGACGGCTCGCGGCACGTCGTCGTGATCACGCTCAATCGCAGCCCCTGAGCGTGAGTCTGACCGCCGGTGTATGTTCCGTATGCTGGTGTGTGGCCGCTGTGCCACCTCCCTCCGTCTCATGCCGCCTGCAATGGCGCGCGAGCCGAGAGCCCTCTCGGTCCAGCTTTCCTCCGATCGCGAGGCACCATGCGCCGAAACCAGGGGCGAACTGTCCTTATCGTCGAGCCAGATCCGGACGCGCGCGCTGACCTTCGCACCGTACTGGAGGACGATGGTTTCACCGTCGTCGCGACCGGTGCCGCCGAGGATGCGCTGTCGGTCATCGACAATCCCGAGATCGGTCTCGTCGTCACCGAGCTGTACCTCGGCAACGGGAAGCGTCGCTGTTTGCTGAGCGCCATCTCCGAGCCATCGCACCGAGGGCACACCAAAGTGCTCGCCTACACGCGGCACGGACTCGCGAAAGATCGGGCATGGGCGATGGCCGAAGGCGCGGATGGATATGTGCTCAAGCGAAATGGCGAGGCACGACTGCTCGAGGTCGCGAGCCGGCTCAGTCGGTCTCAGCCGGATCGCTGATCTTTTCGGCCGTCGATCGTTGTCGGCCGAATGCATGCATTGCTCCGATCGCGATGACAGAAAACTCCAACAGCGCCGCGCAATCGCTCGGCGAGCGTGGCCCAGCGGGCGGCCGTGGTGCCTGTGCGTCGATCATCAGCGATCCTTCGGTGAGGGGTTGCGAGGTCACGGCGAGCACGCCACGGCGTGATGAGGTTGCCACGCGCCACGTACTTAGTAGTTCTTTAAAACATATCCCGGTCGCGTTGCGCTGAGCGGTCGTTTCGACTACCCTTCACTGAGCGACACACGCGTGGTGCGCGAAGACAAGTTCCGATTGCCAGGGGCCTGCCGAACTGCGAGCAGGCCCTTTTTGCGTCCGACCGCGTGCTCAAAATGCCGGAGGGATAGTATCGGACAGAAGCGCAAGATTCGACAGCGTCCTCCCGTGTCCGCGGATCGTTGCGTGACGAGCGCTTCGCCTATCCAGAAGGCCACGGCCGCGGAACTGCTCGATCAGCGCCCGATAAAAGGCGAGATGTTCGGTGCCACGCGCCTCGGCGCGCACGCGCGGAAGCTCGCCCGGCGGCACACCCTCGCGCCGCCGGCGCGGCGTGCGTCGATCAACGGCCGTGATCGCGGCCCGCTCCTCTCTCGACTCGATGCAACGGAACGCGCGCTCATCGCGGCGCGCGCCACACTCGCTGCGGCGTCAGCCGTCGGCGCGGACGTCGGGCCCGCGGGCGCTTGGCTCCTCGACAATTTTTTCGTCGTCCTGGAGCAGCTCCCGGAGATCCGGTCGCTCCTGCCGGTGGAGTACTATCGCCAGCTGCCAAAGCTCGCCGGTGACGGATCCCGCGCCGGCTATCCGCGCATCTACGACATCGTCCTCGAGTTGATTGCCCACTCCGACGGACGCCTCGACGAGGCGAGCGTTTCGCTGATGCTCGCCGAGTACCAGCGCGTGACGCCGCTCACGCTCGGCGAGCTGTGGGCAACTCCAGTGATGTTGCGCATGGGTTACCTGGAGAGCGTCCGTCGCATGGCGCTTCGTGCGGTGCGCGACGTTGCCGATCGAGCGTCGGCTGACGATTCCGTGTCGCGCTTGCTCGCCCGCGATGCATCGGACGATGACGCGGGAGCCCTCTGGGAGTTCGTACACGACGGTCCGGATCTGACGCCGGCATTCCTGACGCGCTTCCTCCAGCAGATTCGCAGCCGACGGTCCGACTTCACCCCGTTGCTGTGGCTCGAGCAGTGGGTCGCCGAGGACGTCATGACCGTCGAAGACGCGGCGCAGCGCTCGGTGCAAGAACTGGCGCTCACGCAGCTCGTGATGGCCAACTCGATCGCCAGCCTTCGTCTCGTCACGAACATCAACTGGACGACGGTCGTCGAGAGGGCGAGTGTCGTGGAGACGACGCTGCGTGAGGATCCGGCGGGCGTCTACGCGGGAATGACGCCCGTGACCCGCGATCGGTACCGGCACGCGGTGGAACGGATCGCCGACGGTACGACGCTCGACGAGCCAGCGGTCGCCGCCGAGGTGATTCGTGTGTCGCGCGCGGCGAGTCCTCAAAGTGGCGACGTGCGTACGCGGCATGTGGGATACTATCTGGTCGGCGATGGCCGTCGCACGTTCGAGCGCGCCTGTGGATTGCGCACCGATGTCGCGACGCGGGCGCGTGAAGCAATACTCGCACACCCCGCCGCGTTCTACTTCGGCGCGCTGGCGCTGGGCCTTGTCGCGACGCTCGCCGCGTTGACTGCGCCGCTCCGCTTCGCTGCGCCGGTCCATCGGCCAGCGCTTTGGCTTGTGGCGGTCGTTCTCCTCGCGCTGCTTCCGGCGGCGGATGCCGCGATTGCCATCGTGCATCAGATCGTGCATCTCGTCGCCCCGGCGTCGCGCCTTCCGCGACTCGACTACGAGCAGGCGGTCCCGGAGCACGATCGAACGGTCGTCGTCGTCCCGATGCTGCTCGGCAGTTTGGACGGCGTGGCGCAAGCGCTCGATCACATCGAGGTTCAATATCTCGCGAACAAGGATCCACAGATTCGCTTCGCCTTGCTCGGCGATTGTCTCGACTCGCCGACCGAGCATGCGCCGGGTGACGACGCGATCATCGAGGCGGCCGTTGTCGGCATCCGAGCGTTGAACGCCGCGCACGGCGCCGACGAATCTGACGATGAGACCCGGCCGGTTCATGACGCTCCGTTCTACTTGCTGCACCGCGCTCGTCGGTGGAATGCCGCCGACGGAGTGTGGATGGGATGGGAACGGAAGCGCGGCAAACTCGTCGACCTGAACGCATTTATCAGTGGATCGGGCGACCGTGCGTTCGCGTTCACGGAGGGTGATTTGCCGTGGCTGCGCGGCGTACGTTACGTCATCACGCTCGACGCCGACACGGTGCTTCCACGGTCGGCCGCGGCGGCGTTGATCGGAACGATCGCTCATCCGCTCAACCGCGCCGTGTACGATCCGGTGCGCGGTCGCGTCGTGCACGGCTACGGCATTCTGCAGCCACGCGTCAGCGTGTCGTTGACGAGCG
>CAWFOG010000034.1:0-105316 GCA_963817445.1 uncultured Gemmatimonadaceae bacterium | reverse complement strand
AGCTCGACCAACGCTGAATTCATCACAGCGGTACGCGAAGCGCTTCCGTATATGCGCTTCGAACCGGCCAAGATCGGCAAACTCAAAGTGCGCCAGCTCGTGCAGCAGCAATTCAGTTTTCACATCACGGACACGGTGACGGCGATTCCGACGGCGCCAACGCGAACAAAAAAGCCCTGACACGCGTTGAGCGCGGCGTGGTCGCTCGGCTAGTTTGACGTATGCGACACACCGTTCGCCTCCACGGCGTCATCGTTGGCCACTCGGATCTCGAGAACGCGGAGCCCGAGCTCGGCCGCGCGCGCGGACTGTTTCGGCCTGGCCTCGGCTACGAGCTCGTGCAGCCCGTGTTCCGGTTGTTCGCGCATGCCGTGCCGCGCGACGGCTCGGCGAAGGATGCGGCGCTCCTCGAGCGCTACTACAAATCGCGCGACGCGCTGGCGCTTGGACTCGAGGACGCAGCGGGCCGCGCGATCAAGACGTCGGCCATTCACATCGCCGACTATTCGATCGAGGAAGGCGAGACCGCGATTCAGCTCGACGTGCTCATTTCCGACGAGCAATACTGGCAGCGGCGGTCCGAAGGGGAAGCGATGTGATGGTCGCGTTCGGGCGATCGCGCGTGTAGCCGACTTCGATCGCGTTGCCGGGAGCGACCGCACGCCACTCGGCGAATAGCTCGTCGCGCCGCGCGCGAATGGCATCGAGCTGCGCGTCGTCGACGGTGAAGTTGGGCGACGTCCGGTTGTTGTCGACGTAGAACGCCTCGATCTTGTCGTTGCAGTCGGCCGCCTGGAGGAGGTGGCCGGTGCGCCGCTCGAGGTCGAAGTAGCCCACGATCAACTCGGCGAGCTGGGCGTCGGCCGGCGCTCGCTCCTGCAGGCCTGGTGCGTCGAAATCGGAGATGTCCCAACCGTCGGCGAGCAAGCCGAAGAACGCGCGATGCAACCGGAGCACCGACTCCACCGCGTAGTGCGTGAGATCGTGAAACGGAAAAAACTGGCCGAGCTGCTTGTCCTGGCGCTGCCAGGTCGTCGACCCGTCGGCTCGCACGCAGATGAGCGCCGCGGTGCCGTCGGTCTTCTTCTTGATTCGTATCAAGAGTTCAGGCATGTCCGCCTCGTCGAGCGAGCCGACGGCGGCGGTGCCGTGTCTCCCACCAGTGTCCGGCGGCGAGACCGAGTACCGCGCCGACCACACCGCCGGCGATCGCACCCATCAACGCGGCGGTCTCAAAATCGATCAGCCCGCGCGCCGCCACGCCGCGCCGCATCCCCGTGAACATCACGGCCCACGTCGCCGTCGCCCACCAGAGCGCGCCGAGCACACCGCCGGCGACCGCGCCGCTGCTGACGAACGTTGCGCGCCGCGGCTCGTAGAAATCGTTGACGATGGTGCCGAGCTCGCGCTGCGCGTCGGACCACGCGTCGTGCCGCCCCCAGCCCGATGCGAGCACCAGCGCGCCACAGAGCGTCGCCGCCGCCGCCGCCCACAGCAGCGGCGTCTGCTGGGCGGGGAGGAGCGCTTGTTTCGTCTTCTGTAATGCCAATACTGTGGTCACGGCGAGGACCCCCGACAGCAGCAGCCAGAACGCGGGGCCTCGCCGCCGGCTGATCATTTTCCGCTGGTCGCCGTCATCGCCGGCGGCGCCTGCTTGTCCCAGACGAAGCGGTGCAGGAAATCGCTGCTCCGGCTGAAGATGTCGATCCACCGGCTGTGCACGAGCGACTCGTGGACGTCGTCCGGAATCACCGTCAACTCGTAGTACACGCCGTGCGCGCGCAGCAGGTCCACCATCCCGACCATCTGCGAGAAGTCGACGTTGCGATCGTCGTCGCCCTGCTCGAGGAACACCGGCGACTTCCACGTGTCGACGTGCGCTGCAGCCGACGACGTGTACGCCAGGTTGGTCGAGTCGAGGTTGTTGCCGTACAGATGCACGCCCGCCAAGTCGACGCCGGCGACGAAGATGTCCGAATTGCGCGCCAGCGCCTCGGCCGTGAGCAGCCCGCCGTACGACAGGCCCCAGATGCCGACCCGGCTCGGATCCACGTCGGCGCGCGACTGCAGGTACTTGCCGCCGGCCACGACGTCCTGATACTCGGAGTTGCCGCGACCTTCGGTGTTCGGCGCGCGCTGGAACGAACGACCGTAGCCGATGCCGCTCCGATAGTTGATCGACATCACGATGTAGCCCTGCGACGCCAGCCACTGGTTGTAGGCGTACGCCCAGTGGTAGAACTGCATGTAGTGGTACGCGGGCAGCATTTCGCGCTGCGGACCGCCGTGGACGAACACGATCGCCGGCCGCCGCTCGCCCGGCTTGAGATCCGCCGGCAGAAAGAGCTGATTATGAACCTCTAATCCGTCGGCGGCGTGCGTGATCACGATCTGCGGCACCACGTGCGCCGCCTGCGGAAAGTCCTTCGACAGCGTTGGATACACGACCTTCGTCGCGCCGCCGGCCGCCGGCACGATGCCGATCGACGCCGGCTGCTTGGCGCCGAAATAGAGCACGGCGAGTTGCTTGCCCGACGCCAACACGGTCGGCGACACCTCGACGCCGTCGTCGGTCGAGATCTGGCGTGGCGTTCCGCCGGCGGTCGGCACGGCCCAAATGTGGCGCCGCTCGATGTCCGTCGCGTTGGTGCAGTAGTAAAGTGTCTTGCCGTCGTGCGACAGGGCGGTCGTCACGAACGTGCGATCGGCCACGCTGTCGTTGATCAAGCCGTCGGTCGTCGTGAGCAGCACCGGGTCCATCTGCGGACTCGAAATGCTCACCGAGAAGTAGCGATCCCACTCGTCGTTCGAGCGCTGCGACGTGAAGATGACGTTGTCGCCGGCCCACTTGATGGCGCCAATGTTCGTGAACTCACGCGCCATCGGCTGATTGTGCCAGAATTCCTGCCCTTTGCCACTCGCGACGTCGACGACCATGAACGCGATCGTGTACCCGCCCGGGAACGCCGCGTGATAGAGTCCATCAATCGGCTCCGGCGTCGTGTCGTTGCCGAACCGGCCGCCGCCACCGCCACCCGCCGCCGCACCGGCAGCAGCACCACCACCGCCACGGCCGTTGCCGCGACCGCCGCGTCCAGCCGCCGCCGGTCCCGCCGGACCGCCGATTCCGCCGGCGCCTTGCTGGGTCTGCATGCCGAACGGCGTGCCCGGCCGGCGAATGAACGCCAACCGCTTGCCGTCGCTCGACCATGTCGGGCTCGCGTCCATATCCACGCTCGGCGCCATGTAGCTCACCGTGCGCGTTCTCATATCATAGACCGCTATCAACGAGTGATTCTCGCGCGTGCTCACATATGCGAGCTTGCTGCCGTCCGGCGACCATACCGGGTCTCCCTGACGGCCCCACTCCTTGATGAGCGGAACGCCGCCCGTGTCGATCGCCGCCGTCGCGCCGCGCACCGTGCGTGCGTGAAAGATCTGGCCGTCGCGCACGAACACCACGTGCTTGCCGTCGGGCGAGAGTTCAGGATTTCCACCGCGGCCGCCAAACCCGCCGGCTTGCGGCGTCTCGGTGTTCGCGATCGACGCCAAACGCCACGCGCCCGTGCCGTCGGTGCGCGCGGCCCACAGCGCGCGATCGCCACCGTCGGGATTGTGCGACGGATTCGCCACCCAGCCAGACCGGTTCTGCGCCGAGCCGCGCACGAAGATCGCCATCGTCCCGTCATCCGACAGCTGCACGGAGCTCACGTCGACGCCGTCGTCGTCGAGGAATTTGGTAATCCTCGTCGGCTTGAAGTCGGGCGCAGCGGCCGTGTAGACATTGCGCATGCCGCGCTCGTAGACCACGTACGCGATGCGATCGGCCTTTTTCGCGGCGCCGAGTTCGAGCGGC
Organism: uncultured Gemmatimonadaceae bacterium; assembly: GCA_963817445.1. Classification (GTDB taxonomy): domain Bacteria; phylum Gemmatimonadota; class Gemmatimonadetes; order Gemmatimonadales; family Gemmatimonadaceae; genus JAQBQB01. The sequence continues at coordinate 101,460 of CAWFOG010000034.1, read as the reverse complement.
GACGCCGGCGAAAGAAACTGATCGATGGTATACGTCGTCGGCGACTTGGATGGCGCCGTCGGTCCGGACAAGGTGAGTCGATTCACCGGTCGGAGTTGCGCGCCGAGCGACGACGCGGCGGCCGTCGACAGCAGCACGGCTGCGACGACGAACGCGCTCGCCTGGAGCGCGCGACGGAACAAAGGGATCTGACGGCGGATGTCTGACATGGGGAGCCTCACGGCGGGGACGAAGTCGGTGGTTCGCCTGTATCACCCAAACGCGACGAGCGGCCGCGGCGTTGTGGGAATGGCTTGATTCTGCGCGCTCGACCGGGCCGCCGCCAGTCTTGTCCCGGTCAGGTCCGGTCGGGTGTTTGCGTCAGCCGATACAGCAGGAGCGCCGCCCGTTTGGTCTGGGGCGCGAGCATCCGCAGGTTCGCCGTCTCCTTCTCGGAATGATCGTCGTGTCCCGACAAGCCGACGCCGTCGATGATCATCGGCACTTCACCGGCGATGAACGAGACGTCGGCCGCGCCCGCGCGCGACGGATCGACTCCGACCACGGGTCCGTAGCCGAGATCGCGGCTCGCGCGATCGTACATCGCCAGCAGCCGTCGGTTTCCCTCGCTCGGCGCGAGCGGCGGATAGCCGTCTTCAAACGTGATTGAGGCTGTGGTTTGCGGCAGATGGCGGGACACGATCGCCGTCATCGTTCGCTTGGCGCTGGCGAGCTGTGCGGGCGACAGCGTGCGCAAGTCGCCGGTCACGGTCATTTGTCCAGCGACGACGTTTCGCTTTCCCGCGGCGGAGCCAGTCGTTCCGGTGGTGTCGGTCGCGACGTCGGTGCCGCCGACGGCTAGGCCCGGGCTGAACGTGAGGTACGGCTCCTTGGAGAGCTGCGTGTAGAATTCGTGAAGAATCCGCGACGCTTCGTACACCGCACCCGCGCCGACGACGGGTTGAAAGATCTGTGATGAGTGCGCTGGAACGCCGCCCGTGCGCAGCGTCCACGACGCGTCGCCGCGGCGCGACACGACGGCCGTCTTCGGATCGCCGGCGCCGTCCTCGAAGCCGATCGCGACGCTCGCGCCCTTTGCGGCGTCGGTGAGCGCGCGGCGCGCGGCCGCCACCGGTGTGCCCGATTCTTCCTCGTCGCCGTCGAACACGACCGTGACGTTCATTTTGGCCAACACGCCCGCGTCGGCGAGCGCGCGCAGCGCGTAGAGCGCAATCACGTCGCCGCCCTTCATGTCGATCACGCCAGGCCCGCGCGCCGTCGAATCGTCGACGCGTTCGAAACGTTGAAAAGGACTCGTCGGCTCGAACACCGTATCGAGATGTCCGATCAGCACGATTTTCGGACCGGGTCCGGGATGCTCGGCGACGAGATGTCCCGCGCGATGAAACTCAGCGCCGTCGACCCACCGTGTCGTGAACCCGAGCGCGTCGAATTGCGGCCGCAGCACGTCGGCCACTTGCCGCACGCCGGCGAAATTGAGCGTTCCACTATTGATGTTCACCAATCGCTCGAGCAACGCGAGCGCCTCGGCGTTGTGCGCGTCGATCGCGCCGAGCATGGTGCGCTCGTTGCCGGACGGCCGGTATGCTTGCGCCGCGAGCGGTGCACGAATCGCCCCGGCGGCGGCGACGATCGCCGCGGCCGCGACCCGCCATGTCGTGCGCGAGAGATTCATGCTCGAGAAGCTAGCGCCTTTTCCAGCGACTCAGGGCCACGCGCCGAGGAGCCGCCGCACGGCGATGATTTGTCCGACGTGATACGACGTGTGATCGACGGCAACGAGCACGGTCCGCAAATAGGTCTGGCCCGTGCCGTGCGGGATCGGCTGCGTCAAATCGCGCTGGTCGTTCGTCGTGAAATTGGCAAGCTCCGTCGTGTCGCGGTGGATCGACGCGATGCAGTCGTCCCATTCGTGGGCGCTGCCGGGCGCGGACTTAGGCGGCCAGTAGTCGTCCGGCCAGGCAATCTCTTCGTACTTCGGATTGCGGCAAAACTCGAGGAGATCTGCCTGCGTGCGCCGGATGTGCTCGAGCAGTTCCCACGTGGAGTGCGGAAATTTGTCTGGCCGCGTGCCGCGCAGCGCGGGTTCGAGGTGGTCGATCGCCGCATCGAGTTTGGCGTGTGCCTGCTCCCAATCCAGCGACGAAGCGACGATTGTGCGCCAGGATTGCACGTCGGCCATATGCGACTCCGGTTCGAGACGGTGGCGCGTGACGCGAACGCGATCACGCAGGCGATGGTCGCGCTGCGAGATTCACGCCGCGGTGCCGACGTCGGCCAACGGGCCAACATGCGCGGCGCGAATCTCGGGGCGCGCCTGAGTCCATGCTTCGACGGCCGCGCGATCCGCGTCAACGGCCTGACTCGCTTCGCTCTTGACGACGTACGACCACGGCGTGGCCGACGTGGTTGGCGTGACGACCAACCCGCGCGGCCAGAGGCAGTCGTGCGCGAACGCATCTTCCAGTTCGAGGCGTCGCGTGGCCGGCAGCGACGGCTCGACGTCGAGTTGGACGACAAATCCAAACACAGGGCACGGCGCGCTCATCGGCCGAATATTGCAGGCGACGGGTCAGAACGCGAACCTGTCGCCGAAACCGCTTACGGTTTCACGAGTGCCTCGAGCGCGGCCCAATCGAGATGGTCGCGGATCTGTACGACGTCGCGCGTGCGGTGCTCGAGTTTGACTCGATCCTGCTCGCGCTCGTCGCCCGCATACATCTCATACGATTTGTTCTCGAGGCCCTGAATACCCGGGATGCACACAGTGATGATCTGCGGCGCGGTCACGGGGCGCGATCGATCGAAGAACGCCGGATTCAGTTGAACGAGCGGCGACGATTCGGGATCGTTGATGTCGACCAGACCATCGCTGTGAAAATCCCAGTCGACGCCGTGGGTGGTGACGGCGACGGGAGCCTGTCGTTCCGCGGGCGACAATCCGTCGAGCTTCGCCTGCCGTTGCTGGAGGTTTTTTCCTTGTATGATTGGACCCTGGCGAATGATCTCAGCCATGGCCGAGTCGCCCTGGCGTACGCTGGGATCGTTCATCGCTGCCTGCATCTGCGCCTCGGCCTGCCGCGTCGCCTGCAGGAATTGCTCGGCGGATGCGGGGTCCATCTTCTTGATCGCTTCGTACGCCGCTTTGGTATTCGCGTCGCGCTTGGCCTTTTCAGCGGGCGAGTTGTTTTTCGCATCTTCGCTCGCCTGCGTCGCCGCCGACTGTCGCTGCCGTTCCGCGGTGGACACGGAATCGGCGCGATAGCCAAGGATGACAAGTCTGGAATACCGCTCCATGGTCAGCGGCACGAACGGCGCGATTGGGCGTCCCGAGATGACGATGCAATTGCCGTTGTAGATGGGATGCCCGCGGAACGTGCCGGTCTGGCGAACATTCCCGAGCACACTCGGACCGTTGTCGAGTTCGGTCCTCAGTTCCTCGGCGTCCGTGAGTCCGCCGGGTGCGTTGACGACGACGCTGAACGGTACGATGTCGCCGTGGTCATCGATCTTGGTGCCGCCGTGCCCGTCGTCCTCTATTACGTAGTAGACCATTGATCCGGTGACGCCGTAGTGCAGCGACCCGTCGATCGGTTGGCCGCCGGGGGCGGTCCGCGAGATTCCGGCGACGCGCCGAAGCCCAACGGAATAGCCGACGGGTGTGGCGAGCGCCGCGTCGCGGCGGAGGACCGCCATGACGGCGTCCGCGGCGGCGAAGGCGGCAGTCCGCTGCGTTGGGGACGCCACCTTTAGGCCGAGTTGTTGGTCGGGACTGGTCGCCAGCGTGCCGGGGTGCGTGGCAGCGGCACCGGTGCCCTGTGCGCCGGCGGCGCCGAAGGCGAGCACCGTGGCCGCGACGAGCGCGGTTGATTGGAATAGTCGAATCATGGAAATATCATTCCTTGGTGGCGGGCGTTACGGACGAATCCTCGACAGCGTCACGCCGAGGAACTGCGCTGACGTGTTGGCGAAGCTGAGTCCGAGCACGGCGGCGTAGCTCAGCGCCGGTACCTGCAGTAGCGCCAGGCATCCGACGTTTCCCTGCGCGTCAGCGCTCGAGAACGTGCACGTGCCGCCGAGCGGCGTGGTATTCGGCGGCAACGACAGGCCGTAGGTGATCGTGCCCGCCGGGTGGGCGCCGTTGAAGAAATGAAAATTGACGGCGAGCACGTACGATCCCGCGGGAAGTTGCGACAGTTGTACTTGCCCGGTCGTCGTGCTGTTCGACGACGACACTTCCACCGCAAGCTGACTCGAGGCATCCCAGCGCACGTTGATGCCGCTGAGCGTATAGAAGTGCGCGCCAATGCTCTTCGTCCCGACCTGGATCGCCGGCAGCGCCGGGCGCAGCGCATCGACCGACAGGTCGAACGTCGTCGGCCAACCGTCGGCCGCCGTGCCGGCCGCCGGCATTGTCGTCGACGGCGTGCTGGTCGATGGCGCCGAGATTCCCGCGCTGGCGAGCTGCGCTCGCCCGGCCGGCGTTGCGGCAAAGCGAGTGAGGAGATCTGCGCCGGACTGTTTGGGCAGGGAGACGTGCGGCAGCGTTGCCGGCGCCGCTTGGGACAGGGCGCGCGGCACATCGGTGCCGCACAGGGCACCGACGCCGACGGCGGCGATGATGAGTGTTCGCATATTCATGGTGACGAAGCCGTACGACCCGAACTGATATCGGTGATCGTGAGTTGGGTGGCGGCGACAGAGATCGATTCGGAGCTGGCCGACAGCGCGTCGTCGGTCAGGTGCGCCGACTTGAGCCAGACCGTGAGGCCGGGAGCAGCACCGGAGCCGACGAGCGTGATGATCGCCTGCGTCAGCGCGGCGTGCGCCAGCGCGGCGCTCTTGAGTTGGCCCGTTGCTGCATCCTGCGCTTTTTTCAGCGGACCGAGCGTGATCTGGAAGGTCGACGTTGGCATGCCGGTGACCGCGTCGACGGTGGCGTGGACGGCGAGTAAGAAGCTGCCCGTCGCGGGGAACATCGCATCGAGCGCGGGGGTCGACGCCACGAGATGCGCGTTGACGATCACGCCGTGCGAGGTCCATGCGTCACCGGCGCCGACGGGCGCGGCGGCGGCCAACGCCGTGCTCGTGGCGTGGATCGATGGTGCGCGAATACGAGCGACGGGGCCTGACGACAACGCGACACTTGCGCCTTTGGTCATCGGGACCACGACGCCGGATTGCACGGCCGCGGTTTTCGCCGGTGAACTCGTGGTCGGCGACGCGCTTGGCGCCGTGCCCGTCGTCACGTTCGCGCCCGGCGCGCTGGCCGTCACCTGAGTCGACGCGATGCCGATCTTGAGTGTCAGCCCCAGCGTCGAGGTCGTGCGCGGTGAGCCGATGACGTCGACATGCGTGATGCGCGCGTTCGCCAGCGACAACGTCAGCCGCTGCGCGCCGCCGAACACAAATGCCGCGGTGATCGGTTCGTGGGAGAACAACGCCTGATAGAACGGCGCCGCGCAGGCGGTCGCGATCTCGAGTTCGAACGTGCCGGAGCCCGCCGGCGCGGTAGACGCCGTCGTCTCGTCGAACGCGCCGACGGCGACGGTGCCCGCCGGTCCGCCGGCGACCGTACACGGCGCCGGCGGCAGCGCCCCGTGCACCGAGCCGGACAACGTCACCTGCACGGCGTCGGGCTGGAGGTTCCTGCCGCTCGTCTGCGCGCCGGCGCGCGACGTGCCGCCGGCGAGACCAACGCCGGCCAATACAGCGGCCGCGCATCGTGTCAGAACATGCATTAATTGATCCTCATGGGTGGGCGTCGCGACCGCGGCGATCGAGCCCGCGGTCGCGACGGGACGTGCTCAGTTCTTGACCAGATCCACGCGCCGATTTTGCTGGCGGCCTTCTGGCGTATCATTCGACGCCACCGGCTTCTTCGCGCCAAAGCCGGCGCTCGCGAGGCGCGAGCCGTCGATCTGGTAGTTGGCAATCAGGAATTGGCGCACTGCCGCCGCGCGCTTTTCGCTCAGCGATTGATTCGCCGCCGCCGCGCCGACGTTGTCGGTGTGCCCCTCGATCGTCAGCTTGAGCTCCGGATGCTGCTGCAGCATGGTGCCGATGTCGTCCAACGTCGGCTTCGATTCGCCGCGGATCTGATCGCTCCCGGTCGCGAACAGAATGCCGTGGGTCGACGCGCGGCCGTCGGCCATCAGCGCGTCGTAGAGCGGCTTGCCGCCCGCCGCGACGCGAATGTTCGTCAGATACGCCGGCTCGTCGTTCGACCCGGTGAGGCTGATGACGATCACCTTGCCGCGGCCAAAGTTGGTGTTCGGAACGTTCGCCACGCGTATGCCGTTGACGTACGCCTTGCCGTACGCGCTGTCCATCATCACCGCGATGTGCGTGATCGGAAGAGCCGAGCCGTCGGGGATGTAGGACGTCGAGTTCACACCGGTGCCTTCGAAACCGCCATACGTCGGGCTGAACGTCCCCTCGGTCAGATCGCTGAGCACGTCCGGATCGGCGAAGTTCAGCCTCATGTCCCAGCCGTTGCTGCCGTTGTAGTCCGCCTCGAAGGTGAAGCGCTGCGGCAGTACCTCGGGCAGCGGGATGGCCACAGCGGCCGACGTGTTCGTCCGGAGGAATTGCTGTCCCTGCCAAGCGACGATTTCCACGTTGCCGTTTCTGAGTTGAAGCCGGCGCGGAAAGTCGCCGGGCTTGTCGCGTGAAAAGTCTTCGGCGAAAATCACCCGGTCGCCGGGCACGAAGTCGTAGTTGAGAAACACACCGCTGCCGAATGCCGGAGCCGACGCGGGTGCGCCCGCCGGAGTGGCATCGGCCGCGGGCGCAGTTGCCGCCGCAGTTGCGGGCGCAGCGCCTGGAGCAGCGGCGGCCGCGGTGTTCGCTGCAACGACATTTGCCGGCACGCCGCCCGCCGTCGCAACGGCCTTCGCCGAATCCGCCGGCGAAACGGCGTTCCCCTTGGCGTCGGTCAGCTTGACGTTCTTGCCGGCGCCAAACGCCTTCTTGATGCAGTTGACGTTCGTCGCAACGCATTTGACCGCACCGCTGGCCTTGTCGAACGCGGCGTCGGTGAGGCTATCGGTTGCGGCGTCAGTCTTCTCCTTTGCCTTGGCCTTGATCCGGTCGAAAATGCCTCCCTGCGCGCCGGCGCGAACGGGAAAGCTCGCCGCGGCGATTCCGATCAAAGCGGCAAAGGTGACCAACGCGATGCCGCGGCTCAGGGATGCCGGACGGCGGGCGAACGAGCGAGAATTTGTCGTCATCATATGAAGGGGTTCCGCTAACGGTCGAGCGCAGGCGAGCCGAGCAGCCGGCGCAACTCGACGCTATATTAGGCGCGCCAGTCCCCACCATCTCACCATGTCAACATGTTGGCGCGCCGCTACTTTCGGCTCCGATCGCTAGGCCAACTGTCACTCGCCACCGTCGTTGGTGATACCGAGACCCCCGCCGTCGTCCGGCCTCGGCACCTGGCGGTTTTGACGGTGCTGGCCCTGTCGCGCCGGTCAGTCGCGCGCGACAGCCTGGTCGAGATGTTCTGGGGCGGTGAAACGGAATCGCGCGCGCGACACTCCCTGAGCAACGCTCTTTCCGGCCTCCGGTCCCTGCTTGGCGCGGACGCCATCACGGCTCGCCAGGACCAAGTGGCGCTTGGCGCCGACGCACAGCTCGAGGTCGATGTGCTGCAGTTCGTCGCCGCCTGCGAGGTGCGCGACGACGACCGCGCGGTCGCGCTGTACACCGGGCCGTTCCTGACCGGAATCCATGTCGCCGACGCGCTCGAATTTGATACCTGGGCTACGCGCGAGCGCGCGAGGTTGGAGCGCCTCTTCCTCGATGTGTGCGAGCGACGCGTTCCCGCACTACAGCGCGCCGGCGCGTGGTCCGATGCCGCCGCACTGGCCGAGCGCTGGCTCGATAACTCGCCGCAGTCGACTTCGGCGTTCGTGGCCCTTCTGCGCGCGAACGCAGGCGCCGGCACTCCGGCGGCGCTCACGGGCGCACTAGCCACCTACGATCGCGTGCGCCGATCGCTATTCGAATCGTACGGCGTGCGTCCCGACGCGACGTTGACGGCGCTCGTCGGTCAACTGCGCGAAGAACTCGCCAAAAGGGAGGAGTCCGTCGCGCGGGGCTCGAAGGTAGTGAGCACGCCTTCGTCCAATCCGCCAGTCGCGCCGACTCGGCTCGCGGTCGACGCGCCGCTGGTCGACGCGCCGCCACTCGGTGCGATTCCGGTCGACGCTGAACCAATCATCGCGATCGCTGCGCCGCGCCGTTCACGATATGGCCAACGCCGGTGGCCCTGGGCGGCAGCGCTCGCGGCTGCGGTCGTGTCGATTGCCGCATTTTGGACTTGGCATCGTTCCGCGTTGGCGCGACCGTCGGATCATCCGATCGTCGCGATCACGACGATCGACGATGTGCGCGGCGATACGTCGGTAACCTGGCTCCGCGCCGGACTGCCGCGCATGATCGCGACGGATCTGGCGAGTATGGGCGCGGTGGAAGTCGTCGCGCCCGTGCGTGTTCGCGAAGTCCTCGTTCGGCTCGCCGGTTCACCGACGCCGCAGATCACCCAGGATCAATCGACCGACGTCGCGCGTCGATTGGGCGCGACATGGGTCGTCACCGGCGGCGTGTCGACGGCGAAAGGCGACTATCTCCTCGACGTCACGTTGCGCGACATCGGCGCGCCGGGTGGGAAGACCGAGACCTTCGTCATCCAAGCGGCCAATCCGATCGACCTGGGCCGGCTGGCCGCGGCGCGGCTCGCAGCGTTGCTCAACGTCGCGTCATCGGGCACTGCACCACGCTACTCGGGAATTGAAACGACAAGTCCCGAGGCCTACAGGCACTTCATCCGCGGCATGCTCGCGAACGACGCCGAGCGGTTGATCGATGCCGGTCAGGAATTCGATGCGGCCATCGCGCTCGATTCTGGGTTCGTCGTCGCGGTGCGCGCACGCGCCGGCGTCGCGGGTGCGTTGGGCGACGTCGAGCTCGCCCGGCGCTTGGGAGTGGTGGCGCGCCGGTTCGCTTCGCGCCTTCCGGAGTTCGACCGTTTGGTCGACGAGATCCGCGACCTCGACAGCCTCGGCGAACGAACTCGCTCCGAGGAGATGGTTCGCGAGTTGGTCGAGCGCTTCCCGCGCGACCCGCGCGCTTTCAGCTTGAGCGCCGACATGCTGGCGGGCCACGGAATGTGGGCCGCGGCCGACAGCGTGCTCGATCGCGAACTCGCGCTCGATTCGCTGGCCATTGCCGCCGGCGACGGTCCGTGCACGCCGTGCGAGGTGTACAGTCGCCTCGCAGAATTCCGACTTCAAAAGGGTGATCGCGCCGGCGCCGAGACCGCTGCGAGGCGCTGGGTCGCGCTGCAGCCGGACTTGCCAGCGACCTGGCGGAATCTCTCGGCGACGCTCGCCGCAGTTGGACAATCGGCCGAAGCGGTGGAAGCGGGCTTCCACTACGTGGCGCTCTCGCACGAAACGCCGGCGGTCGTCGACTTCGGCCGCACCATGGTGGCCGCGCGCCACCCGGAGATCGCCGACTCTCTGGTGCGCACGTGGCGCGGAACCACCGATCCGATATTGACCGACGGCGCGCGCGATCTCGAATCGATTCTGCAGCGTGAACGGGGCCAGTTCATTGCCGCGGCGCAAACACTCGCGCCGCTTCCGGGCACGAACGGCCTCGTATTCGTGCGCGCAGACTGCCTCGCGCGCATTGGCCGGCTCACCGAGGCCCGCGCGATCTTCGAAGCCAATGGTCACCCACCCGGGCCGGGGCGCACCATGCAGTTCACACCGTCGGAAGCGCGCGGCTACGCCTGGTCGCACGCGCTCGAGGCGGACGCAGTGATGCGCGCCGGCGACACGGCCACTGCGCGCGCGTTCGTCGACTCGCTCGCCATCGCCGGCCCGCAAAGCTACTACGGACGCGATCGCGTGCTGCAGCATCACATACTCGGCATGCTGCTGTTTGCCCAAGGCAAGCTCCCCGACGCAGAGCGCGAGCTTCGCGCGGCGCTGTGGGTGGCGGGCGGATGGACGCGCACCAACGTCGAGCTGGCGCGTACCCAACTCGCGGAGCACCACCCGAGCGACGCCATCGCCACGCTCCGCGATGCGTACACGGCGCCGATCGACGCCATGGGGCGCTACGTGCCACGCAGTGAGCTCGATTGGTGGACGGCGCGCGCGTTCGAGGCGGCGGGGCAACGCGACAGCGCCCTAGTGTACGCCGGCTACGTACGCACGGCGTGGAAGAACGCCGACCCCTCCGTCCGCGCGCGACTGGACTCGCTGCCGCGCTGAGTCGCTTGACACCGGTTCCGATTGGCGATTACCTCAGCCAATCAATTCAGAACTCGGAGTCGTCAGTGGCTGAGAACCGCAATTCCTCGTCGTCGAGCACCATCGGCGAATCTTCATTTTCGCGGCGAGACTTTCTCGTGCGCGCCGGGCGCATGGGCGCCGTGCTCTCCGTTGCCGTGCCGGGGTTCAACCGCGCGTGGTTGAACGACGTCGCGTCGCTGGGACTCGCCGGCGGTTCGGCGCCGGAACAACAGCTCGCCGCGCTGCACGAGGGGTTTCGTTGGCGCATGCTCGGCCCATTTCGCGGCGGCCGAACCGACGCGGTCACCGGCGTGCCCGGCCGACCCAACGAGTTTTACTTCGGCGCGGTCAACGGCGGCGTGTGGAAAACGATCGACGGCGGCCGCGTCTGGATGCCCGTCTTCGACTCGCAACCCGTCGCGTCGATCGGGGCGATCGCCGTCGCGCCGTCCGCGCCGGACACCGTATATGTCGGCAGCGGCGAGTCGACCCTGCGCGATTCAGTCGGCTTTGGCAACGGGATGTACAAGTCCACTGATGCCGGCCGGACGTGGACGCACATTGGTCTCGACGAGACGCAGCACATCGGCAAGATCGCCGTCGATCCGAAAAATCCGAACGTGCTGTTCGTCGCCGCGATCGGCCATCTCTACGCGCCGAGCGCGGAGCGCGGTGTGTTCCGCTCGCGAGACGGCGGCAAGAGCTGGCAGAAAGTCTTATATAAGGATGAGAATGTCGGCGCCGTCGAAGTCGTGATCGACCCGACGAATTCGCAGGTCGTCTACGCCGGACTGTGGAATACGCGCCGCCCGCCGTGGTATACCTATGCGCCGACGAACGGCCCGGGTGGCGGCATCTTCAAGTCGACTGACGGCGGCACGACCTGGAAGCCGCTGACCAACGGGTTGCCCGCCGCGGGCATCGGGCGCACCGGCATCGCCGTCGCGCACAACAATCCGCGTCGCGTCTACGCGGTGATCGATTGTCTCGTCGCCGATCCGGAGGCGCCGGCGCCCACGGCCGGTGGCCGCGGTGGTGGACGCGGCAACGCCGCGTGCGGACCGGCGGCGTCGCCCCCGGGCCAAGGCGGATTCTTCCGCTCCGACGATGCCGGCGCGACGTGGACACGCCTGTCGTCCGATCAAGCGTTGTGGGGGCGCGGCTGGTACTTCGAGCACATCGTCGTCGATCCAGCGAACGCGGACATCGTCTACGTGGCGAACGTATCCGTGTCGCGGACGATGGACGGCGGAAAGACCTGGGTCGCGCTGCGCGGTTCGCCGGGCGGCGACGACTACCATCAACCCTGGGTCTCGCCCGACGATCCGAATACGCTCATCGTCGCCAGCGATCAGGGAACGATCATCACACGCAACGCGCGAACGGACGATCCGCGCGACGTCACGTGGAGCTCGTGGCTCAACCAGCCGACCGCACAGCTCTACCATATTTCGGTCGACTACCGGTTTCCGTACTGGGTGACGGGCGCGCAGCAGGACTCGGGCGCCGTCGCGGTGTGTTCGCGCGGCAAATTCGCCGAAATCTCGATGCGCGATTGGGAACCGATCGGCGCGGGCGGCGAGAGCGGCTACACGGCGGGCGATGCGCTCCATCCGGGCATCATCTTTGGCGGGACGGGGCAGCGCTACGACCTGGCGCTCAACCATCCGATGCCGGGAACGACCGCGCCGCGCACGGCCGATTGCGCGCGCTCCGACTGGACGCAACCGCTCGTGTTCTCGAAGGCCGATCCGCACGCGTTATACTATTCTAATCAGTACGTGTTCAAGTCCATGGACGGCGCGGAAACGTGGACGCAGATCAGCAACGACCTCACGCGCCCCGATCCTGGCGTGCCCCCCACGCTCGACGCGACGGCCGCGGCGCAGGTCGATCGTAACGGCAACCGCGGCGTCGTCTACACCATCGCCCCGTCGCCGCTGCTCGTGCCGATGGTGTGGGTCGGCACCGACGACGGACTCATTCACGTCACGAGCAACGACGGTCATACGTGGCAGGATGTGACACCGGAGGCGGTCACGCCGTGGAGCCGCGTCACGATGATCGACGCATCGCACTTCGACGTCAACGTCGCCTACGCCAGCGTCGATCGCCACCAACTGCAGGACTTCGATCCGTACATCTATCGGACGCGCGACCAGGGCCGAAGCTGGCAGCGAATCACCAACGGGCTGCCGGCGGGCGTCTACGTCCACACGATCAAGGAAGATCATGTGCGCCAAGGCTTGCTCTTTGCCGGAACGGAGCGCGGCGCGTGGATGTCGTTCGACGACGGCGACAATTGGCAGCCGCTGCAGCTCAATCTGCCGGTGACGTCGGTGCGCGACTTCGAGATCTACGGCAATGATCTCGTCGTCGGCACGCATGGCCGCGGGATCTGGGTGATCGACGACATCTCTCCCCTGCGACAGATCACCAATGCGGTCCTCGGCGCCGACGCGTATTTGTTCAAGCCGGCCGACGCGATCAACGTGATCCAGGGCGGCGACAACGGCACGCCGCTGCAAAAGGACGAGCCGCAAGCCGAGAATCCACCGAACGGCGCGATCATCGACTACTATCTGCGACAGAACGCCAGTGGTCCGGTCACGCTCGAGATCGTCGACGTCGGCGGAGTGGTGCTCCAGACATTCTCGACGGAAGGAACGGCCGCGCCGCCGGCTGGTCGCGGGCGAGCCGGTGGAATCCCCAACACGTCGGCGTTGTGGCGCGTGCCGCCCGGTGTGTTCTCATCCGCGGCCGGCATGCACCGCGTCGTCTGGGCGCCGGTAGCCGGCGGCGGTCGCGGGGGGCGCGGCGGCGGCGGAGGGCGGGGAGGCGGCGGGACGCTGCTCACGGGTACGTTCACCGCCAAGCTCACGGCGAACGGTCAATCGTATACGCAGACGTTCACGGTGCGCCCGGATCCGCGATCAAGGAACGCCAATTAAAGTTGTCCGACGAGCGGTCCCCACGACTTGGTGAGCGCCTGGTACTTCGCGTCGTCGTAGCGCGACGGGAGGAACCAGTGCGCGTAGTCGGGGAGCGTGTGGCCCGTCACATGCTGCGCCACGAGCTCGGCGCTCGCATGCGAGGCCATCAAGCCGCTGCCGGACAGGGCGCCGAGCACGAACGCTCCCTCGACCGGCAGCGGCCCGATGAGCGGGCGGTTCTCCGGTGTCTTGCAGTAGTATCCGCCATCGATGGTGGATCGCTGTCCGGCGGCCGCGTAGGGCGCTAGTGCCGGCAGCATGCGCGCGCACCCGCGCAGCACGACGTCGGCGTACCGCGCGTTGAACGTCGGCGGCCATACGTACGGACGCACGTCGGTCTCGTACGTCCAAATGAGATAGAGCTCGTCCCCGTGGGCGAGATCCACCGGGCGCAGATGCACGCCTCCCGGCAGCGTGTCCACGAGCCGCCGCGTGTCCTCGTGCTGCTCGAGTTCTCTGCGTTCGGCGGCGCTCCACTCGATCTGGACAGGGTCGCTCCAGATGAGAAATGGAACGTCGCGCCCCACGAGTCCGCGCGTGTCGCGGATCGTCACCTTGGCGTGCAGCTCGTGAAAGAGCGGAAGCTCCACGTCGAGCATGCGCGCGACCTCCGGCAGCCCGGGCCCCGCCGCGACGACGAACTTTTCAGTGGCGATCGTGTCGCCCGAGGCGAGACGGATCTCGCGCACCCGGCCGCCCGCGCAGTCGACTCCCGACACGCGATCGCGGACGAACGTCGCGCCACCGGCCAGCGCGCGCTTGAGCAGCCAAGACCCCAGCGCCAATGCGTTGAGGAATCCGGCCCGCCGCACGTGCAGAATGCCGCACGTGTCCTTCGCCAGATACGGATACGCTCGGCGTGCCTCGTCGCCCATGAGAAAATCAGCACCGATGGGTTGATCCGCATAGCCCTCGAGCGGCGGTGGAACGTACGCCGGTCCGCCCGGGTGGCGTCGCACCGGACCCATGCCGAACGCAGATACTTCCTTCGCCGTCGCCTCGAGGCGCGCCGCTTGTGCGGGGTCGGCTGTGGCGAACAGATAGCCGCGGCGGTTCATGCGATACACGTTGTCGCTTTCCGCCGCGAACTCTTCGAGTAGATCGATGCTGCGCGACACGAGGCGAAACATCGTGTCGTCTGGACCGGGCCACCAATTGCGGTACCCCTGCGTCCCCTTGTCGCTCGTCAGCGTCAGCGGATCTCGTTCATCGATCAAGACCACGCGGCGCACGTTGTGGCGAACGGCAAGTTGATAGGCCGCGGCAACGCCGGCGATGCCGGCTCCGCAGACGACGACGTCGGCGCTCGAGCGCATGATGTGCGGGAGGAAGTAATGCGCACGCCGGCGGCATATGCGCCGCCGGGGCAGAGTGGAAATGAAGCGCGATCAGGTCGGTCTGGGCAAGCGAAGACTGAACGTCGAACCTTGGCCGACGACGCTATCCACACGAAGCTCGCCGCGCATCGCGTTTGCCAGTTCTCGGCTGATCGAAAGTCCCAACCCCATTCCTTCGCGCACACCACCCATGCCGCCGAGATGCCCGAACGGCTCAAATACGTTGCCGAGCCTCGCCGCCGGAATACCGGTCCCGGTGTCACGAACATCTACACGCGCCATGGTCGGCTCGTCGGCGCAGGGCGCGGCGCTCACCGCAATGCGTCCGCCAATCGGTGTGAACTTGATCGCGTTGGTGAGCAGGTTGAGCATGATTTGGCGAGTCTTTTCCGAATCGGCCGCGATCGACAGCGACGCGTCCGTCGGCGGCGCGACTTGCAAGTCGAGCTGCTTCGCCTTCGCCAGCGGCTCGACGATGGACACCACGTCCGCGAGGAACGGCGACAGCGCGATCGTGTCACGCGTGTAGTCGACGGCGTCCGTCTGGATTCGCACGAGGTTGAGCACGCTGGTGATCAGCGTCAACAGGTGACGCTGGTTGCGTTGCACGCGGTGCAACGCGTCGCGCTGTGCCTGGTTGAGCGGGCCGTGCACGCCCATCTCCACGAGCTCGACATGTCCCGCGATCGCATTGAGCGGCGTGCGCAGCTCATGGCTCATTGCCGTGAGAAAATCGCTTTTCGCTCGATTGGCGGACTCGGCCTCTTCGCGCGCTACTCGCTCGCGCGCCAGCGATCCGCGAAGCGCTTCCTCCGCGTTGCGCCGCGCGGCCAACGTCTCGCGCAGCCGCTCCTCCAGCTCGCGGCGGTGCTCGACCTCCGTCTCCAGCGCCCGAGCGCGCTGCTGCAGAATGCTGATCTCGACCAGCCGCGCCGCCTCGCTCGCTTGGACGTACTGTTCCGTTGGAATCACATGCGAGTGTTGCCGGCACAGCTCATGAAACCGGCGGCCGTCGGTTTCCTTATAGAAGTTCCCCATCGCGTACGCGCAGAGGAGCGAAAAGGAGTGCGACGTCGCGAGGGTGTTCCAGAGTTCTTCGAGCTGGATCGCGCCGTCGGCGTTGCCCTCTTTCCACAACAGGTCGACCATTTCGCCGTAGGCGCGAAACCGCCGCCGTGGGTCGCCGCGCGTGACCGTCTCGATCAGTGGGCCGACGACGCTCTCGAACCGCGTGGGGTCCGGCGTTGCGCCGTCCATGATTTGCGCGAGCACCTCGCGCGAATCGAGCATCACGAGTCGGCCGCGCGCGACTGCGCCATCGACGTCGACCGACTTGGCGCGGAGCCGATCGGCGAACAGCTCGCGTCGCTTCGAATCCGCGACCGCGACTACGGTCTCACCGGCCGCGAGGCCCCCGGCGAGAAAGTCGGCGACCGCCCCGGCGAGAAAATGCTCATTCTCGTAGAACTGCACGATGTGGTCGTGCGGCTTTGGCGGGGACTGAGGTCCGGAAAAGCTCCGCGCACTCGAAATCGGTCGAACCGTCGTCGGATGTGTCATCGTGCGCGCCCCCTCGGATGGCTGGCGGACCGGAATGGACGAGAAACCTACCGTGTTGCAATCGCCGCGTCGACAGTGGTGGTCGAATGCGCGCGCCGAGTGTTTGCGGTGTCCGGTTTGGAGGCGGTGGACAAGGCTCGGCGGTCCGAAAAACTGTCGATGGAAGAATTGCGCCACGCCGGCCCCGACTGCGAACTACGCCTCCGGCTCGTCCTGTCCGCGGAAGTCGGCGAGAATTTCGCGCGCGGCGGCGAGTTCATCGGTGGGTACCATTACGTCGACGCCGCGAGCGGTTGTGCCTTGGAACCCGGGGCCGAAAATGCCGACGATGTCGTTGCCGCGCGCCGTGGCCGTGATGCCCGCGGCCTCGAGTCGTTCGACGAGCATGTCCGCTTCGAACGCCATTCCCAGATTGACCAGCTTGACCCATTCCATGTCAGCTCACTCCGCCAAAGTCCGAGTGGTGCCGGCGGTCGTCGGCCGCGAGTAGCCGCTGCCGCGCAAGGTGCCGGCCAACTCGCGCGGCGAGCGTCACCGGCCGGGCGCCGAGGGATACGGCTGTTCCTCGGGGATGACGTACCAGGCGAGGAGATAGAGGAGCACACCCGGAAATCCGCCAGAGAAAAAGCTCAACAGGACGTACGAGAGCTTGACGCGAAACGGATCGAGGCCGAAGTAGTCGGCGGCGCCGGTCAACACGCCGGCGAGCGTCCCGTCGACGGCATCGCGCCGCAGGCCATATTGATTCTCTAACACGGGGTCAGCCTCCGCGTGGGGTACGTGCGATCGCCGACTGCAGCGTCGCGGTGACGGCGGGTGGATCGTCGACCTCGATCACCAGGCGGCCGTAGTGCTCGTGATCGAGTTCGAGGACGATCGTCTGTTCCGGATCGTGCACGTCGTAGAAAATCGCTTCGCCGTGTTGGTAGAAGGTGCCCGCGGTCAACACGCCGGGAATCTGAGTCCCCGGGAATCGAATGCCCTTCCACCAGCCGCGCGCCGGTTCCGGATCGATGCGCACTTCGCGGATGTGCGCGAGCGGGAATTCCAGTTCGCTCTTGAGCGCCCACAGCTTGTCCAACCCGCGCACCTCAAACCGCACGCGGTCGCCCTCGACGGACACGGTGACCATGAGTTCCTTGGCGGATGCCGGGCCTGCGAACGCCCTCGGGGCGGACGCACCCATGATAATCTCTTGCCAACAAACTACAATAACTACAGTCCGGGCGTCGACCTACTCGCACACGGAGAGAACCACCATGCCGACCTCACCGCGCGCCGCGCGCAGTTTCACTGCCGCCAAGTCATGGATGCTCGCGCTCGTGTGCGTCCCTCTGCTCCCCGCGCCCGCTGCACAACCCTTGTACATGCCTCGCGCCGTGAAGCGCGCGTTCGCCAACGGCACCCGGTCGCTCGACGGGCGCCCAGGCGCGAACTATTGGCAAAACCGCGGTCGGTATTCCATCGTCGTGACGGCGCTGCCGCCCGACCGAACGATCTCGGGGTCCGAGCAAATCACCTATTTCAACAACAGCCCCGACTCGCTCAGCCGCCTGACCTTCAAGCTGTTCCTCAACATTCACAAGCCCGGGGCGCCGCGCGACGGCGGCGCGGGGGACGCGTATCTCACGTCCGGCGTCCACGTCGACGCCCTGACGATCAACGGTCAGCCGGCAAAGTGGAACGACGACGCGCGGTATTTCACGTCCGTTCCGTTGCCGCTGCCGGCGGCGCTCGCCGCGCACGACTCCATCCACCTCGGCATCACCTGGCATTACGAGATCTCGAAAGAAGCCGGGCGCGAGGGAATGATCGACTCGACGACCTATTATCTGGCTTATTTCTATCCTCGCGTGGCGGTGTACGACGACTACAACGGCTGGGACACGATGGACTTCACTGACACGCAGGAGTTCTACAGCGATTTCAACGACTACGACGTGACAGTGCACGCCCCGGCCAACTACATCGTCTGGGGCACCGGCACGCTGCGCAACGCCGACGAGGTACTCCAGCCCGAGTACGCCCGGCGCTTTCAAACGTCGATGACGTCGGATCAAACCGTCCGTGTCGCCACAAAGGAGGAACTCGGGGCGCACGGCGTGACCGCGCAGGCGCCGCAGAACAGCTGGCACTTCACGGCGAGAAACGTCCCGGACATGGCGTTTGGCATGAGCGACCACTACGACTGGGATGCGGGGAGCGTCGTCGTCGACGACGCCACGCACCGCCGGGCCAGCGTGCAGGCCGCGTACAACGACACGTCCGCCGACCTCCATCACATGGTGCAGATGGCGCGACACTCGCTCGATTGGTTGTCGCACCGCTGGCCAGGCGTGCCGTACCCCTACGAAAAGACGACGGTATTTCAGGGCGGCGCAGGCATGGAATACCCGATGATGGTCAACGACGAGTCGTACGCCGACACGACCTTCGCCAGCTTCGTTGCCGCGCACGAGATCGCGCACACCTACATGCCGTTCTACATGGGGATCAACGAGACGCGCTACGGCTTCATGGATGAAGGTTGGGCGACGACGTTCGAGTATCTCATCAACCAGGCGGACATGGGGCCGGAGGCCGCGGCGACCTTCTACGAACGTTTTCGCGTCAACGGCTGGGCGGCGGATCCATCCCCGCTCGAAGATCTGCCGATCATCACGCCTGAGGACGTGCTCAAAGGCGTGGCCTACGGCAACAACGCGTACGGCAAAGCCTC
Organism: uncultured Gemmatimonadaceae bacterium; assembly: GCA_963817445.1. Lineage (GTDB taxonomy): Bacteria > Gemmatimonadota > Gemmatimonadetes > Gemmatimonadales > Gemmatimonadaceae > JAQBQB01. The sequence goes on along the minus strand of CAWFOG010000034.1, from coordinate 82,541 downwards.
GCTCGGCTACCTCGCCATGAAAGACCTGCTTGGCGATTCTCTATTTAAGAAATGCTTGCACGAGTACATGGACCGCTGGAACGGCAAGCACCCCATCCCCTGGGACTTCTTCAATACGTTCAGCGACGCGTCGGGCAAGAACCTGAACTGGTTCTGGACCAATTGGTACTTTGGCAACGGCTACATCGACCTGGCACTCCGCGGCGTCACGCGGACTCGCACCGGATACGCCATCGTCATCGACAACATCGGCGGAATGGCGGCGCCGTTCGACCTGCGCGTTCGCTACACCGACGGCCCGGGCGAGACGATGCACGAAACGCCCGCCGTGTGGGAGCCTGATCAGCGACAGGTCACGCTCGCCGTCACCACGAGCCGATCGATCCGAACGCTCGAAATCGCCGGCGGCATCTTCGTCGACGCCGATTCAACGAACAACAAGTGGGCGGCGAAGTAGCCGTCGCCGCCCACTCTCCGGCCGCGTAGTCCGCTAGGCCGGAGACACGACGAACTGCGCGTCGGCGGCGGGCTGGCGCGCGGCGCGCGCGGTCAGCGCACTTGGAATGCCGACTCCGAACATGTGGATGAGCAGCTCGTTGATCACGATCGGTGTCGCGTGCGACGCGGGTCCCGACGCCGACAGCGGCAGCACGACGTAGTACATCACCAGGTACACACCGATTCCGTAGAGCGGACCCCAGAGAAATGGACGCGCCGCGAGCGTCGGCATGCGGCGGCTGGCTGCCCAAAACACGAGCACGATCGTCGTGGCGATGCCGTAGTGGAGCACGAATCCGAGCAGCACCGTGGGCATCCCATCGGAGAAGGCGGCGCGGCCGAGCAATCCCGCCGAGATGCTCTGAAAAATTCGCGACGCTTTCACGCCGCGAACGCCAAAGAAAATGATCGCATCGAGAATGTCGAGCGTGCCGACGGTGAGCGCTCCCACCAGAAGCGTGCGGCGCACCGAGCGTTGCGTGGTCGTCATCGTTCCTCCGTGATCAGAACCGGTTCGCGATGGGTCCAACAGTACGCTCGCTGTGACGAGTCGGCTACCGGCGCTCGTACGGGAACGGTAAAGTCATTGCTCGGAGTCATGCGAGAGTTGTTGAATCAGCGCTTGAAGCAAACGTTCACGACGCTGCTGATTCCGTTCCGCGATCCGATTCCAAAGCGCGCGCGCCCCTGAGAACGTGATCCCGGCCGCGGCGACGGTCGTCACGAGCGCGACAACGGGTGAAAAGGCGAAGCCAGCCAATCCAGCGACCATCGTCGTCGCTCCCGCGGCGAGATACAGACCGATCTTGGGGCCGTCCTGACGCGCGTCGATTCGAACCGCGGTGTCGTCGCCGGCCGACGTGATCGAGACGACGAGCTTGTTGTCGGCCGGCCCGCTGTGCCACTCGAATCCCTCGGCGACCTGCCGCACCTCACCCGCGCGCGGCAGATGATCTCGGATCGTCGCCACGATGGCGGCGTGATCGGCTGGTCGCAGCGCGCCGGATATACGGCGCGAATTCCGATACGCCCACGGCGCGCCGAACAACGTTCCTGGTGTCGCGTCGGCGCTGAGCGTTGCCGCCGCGTCGGCGACAAGTTGCGGATCGATGCCCGCTTGTCCAGCGAATTCCTGAATCGACTGGAGCGTGTGAGTCGGTTCGTCGCCCGCCGCTTGCCGTTCAGCAGCGCGCTGAAGAATGAGCGCCATCTGCTGGTCCGTGTATTTCGTCGTCATGCGACCTACTCCGTGCCAGGTCCCCCGTCGGCAAAACACTCGCTCAAAGCATAGTCCGGACAGGAGCGCACGTCGACCATCACCAGGCGGGGCAGGGAATCGCGATGCACAATGACCTGCGCCGGCGGAATCCGCATCCGCCGATTCGTGCACGACGGTGGGCGCGGACAACGCGGATCGTCCATGAAGCTGAAGCGCGCCTCGACGTCGAGCGAATCGGTCATCGCTTTTCCGTCTTGCCTGCGGGCGGCAAATGTCCACTGCGTGACGGATTGGCCAATTGACGCCGCAAACAGTTGATGCGGCGCGCGCAGTACGCGTACGCTGCCGGGAACCACGCGGCCGGATGAATCCACGATCACGCGTAGTTCTGCGGTTCCCGTATCGCCCGCCTGCCTCATCAGCAGCGGGAAGGAAGGCGCTGGCTCGGTGTCCCACAACTCGAGCGGTTGATCCCCGTGACCCAGAAACATCGGGAGGCAGCCCGCGGTCATCGCGGCGAACGGGGCAATAAGAGCGATCCGACGAAGGATCGGACCAACGGACAATAGACGGCGAAGACTCATCTTATTCGATCTAACGGACGGACCAGGTGCCGTCTAGCGCGCGCACACAGCGACTATGCGCCCTGTCGCACCGACGGCGGCGCGCGTCGACCCCGACGCTCGCGGAACCCGATCAACGCGCCGTTAAATGCGTAGCGGCGCTTGAGTCCGTCGACTCCGAATTCCGGCCGGTAGTCGCCTCGAACCGCGGCGAGTGGAAGGAGCATTCGGTCTTTCACCTTCGCCACGGTCTCGAACACGAACGGTTCGCCGTTCAACCGAGCCAGAACCCAGACGTGGCTGCGCCGCGGGCCGGCGTCGCCGTCGGGTCCAGCCACCGTCCCTGACACGAGGTCGGCGTCGATACCGAGCTCCACCAGCTTTCGCCACGCCCACAGCGCGTGATCCTCGCAGTCTCCGCGTCGCAGTCGCTCGAAGGTGTTGGGATGCTGCCAGAAATCGGCTTCGTTGAACAGCGCGCGGTCGTGCACGTACTCGCAGCCGAGGAGCCAGTCCTGAATTTCGGCGACGGACAACACGGGGATGCTGCTTTCGCCCTCGAAGTACCACCCAAAATCGTGCTGGCTCCCGGCGCCGAGTGCGGTGATCGGCACGCGGGCAGGATAGCGCGCCCACGCGTCGCCGTCGGATCGCCGTGGCGCGAGCAGACCGGACATCAACTCGCGTATCCTGGTGATGATGGCGTGCATGGTCACGCGGTGGCGCGCGGGGAGGTAGCGGCGAGGCTCATACCCCTGACAATGTTCGATGCGGCACAAAAAGAGAAGCCTCACCACGGAGACGCGCATGACGACCGGTACACGCAAGTTCGGCGAATTCGCTTGGTTCAACATCCTCACGCCGCAGCCCGATGCCGCCTGCGAGTTTTTCGCCGCGCTCCTCGGTTGGACGTTCGCTGATATTCCGGGCGGGCATCTCGTCAAAGCGGCGGGGCACGACATCGGTGCCCTGTTCGACACGGCGGGGCCAAACAGTCCGCCGGGAACGCGGCCAATGATCGGCGTGATGCTCAAGGTCTCCAACGCCGACGAGGTGTCCAAACGTGTACTCGCGCTCGGCGGCGTGGCGCGCCCAGCGTTCGACATTGCCGACCAAGGCCGAATGGTAGTGTGTGAGGATCCGAACGGCGCGCAGTTCGACGTATGGCAACCGAACAAGTCTCAGCTCACGGACGTCGACTCGATGGTGCACGGCGCGCCGAGCTGGTTCGAGACGATGACCACCGACGTTGCCCGTGCCACGACGTTCTATCGCGAATTATTCGGTTGGACGTCGGAGGCGGGCCCGCTCCCACCGCCAAATACGGCGTATACGACGTTCAAGTTGAACGGCGCACCGGTGGCCGGACTGATGGCGATCACGCCGCAGATGGGCGACGTTCGGCCGCATTGGGGTGTGTATTTCACGGTGAGCGACACCGACGTCGTCGTGCGCGGCGCCGAGCGCCTTGGCGCCGTCACATGCGTAACAGCGCGCGACATCGAACACGTCGGCCGCTTTGCCGGATTCACGTCGCCGCAGGGCGTGACCTTCTACGTCATTGCGTATCCCCAATGACGTAGCGGGCGACGATCACCGATTCAACCAGTACGACATCTTCACGAGGAAGGTGTTGGCCGGGTGCAGACGCATGAGATCGCGCACGTCGCCCTGGAAGTTGGCCGTGCCCTCCACCGGGTCGTTGCCCTGGCGCCCTTCATTCCACACGGCGAACAGTGTCGAGCCGGGTCGGTACTCCCAGCGGAAGACGACGTTCGATTGAAATTCTTTGAAGTTGAAGCCGCCCGGGTCGCTCGTGATCGCCGTGTTGTCGTACGGCGCGTAGCGGTCGTCGTAGGTCTGAGCGCGCGGCGTCGACGAGAGTTGGCGCACGCTCGTATACGTCCCTTTCGAGACGAACGGCTGCGTGTACACCTGGAGCGACACACTCGGCGTGAACGTGTAATTGAGGCGAACGGTCGCCGACGTCGTCGTCTGATCGAGGTGCGCGAAGGTGTAGTGCGTCGCGCCGGTCGTGTCGACGAAATTGCCGTACCACTGATTGTCGGCGATGTTGCGCGACCAGTTGACCGAGAACGACGAGCTGAATCGGCCGGCGACTTTGTAGTCGATCTCTGGGCCGACGTTCCACGACGAGTTGCGACCGGCGTCGCCCATGAAATAGCTCCCGGAGATCGACGGCACGACGGCCCGTCGATCGTCGCCGCTCAACGACCACCACGGCGCGAAGTAGGGATCCTGCCGGATAGCCGGACCGCCGCGCGCGCCGCGATCGTCGAACGTCGTACCAAGCTGCCCGAGTGTGCCGCCCATGTTCCACGACCAATTGTTCTTGGCCGTGATGTGCACGTTGCTGTTGTATGCGGCTTCGAGCGGAAGTCCGTCGGTGGTCCAGTACTGCCACCAGTTGTTGTTCCACTGGAAGCGATTGTACAGCGCGCGTTGCTGCCGGTCGAAGTAGCCCACCCAGGTGCTCCACGATTGCTGATCGGCCCGACGGAGAAACCCGAGATCGTTGATCTCGAAGCCGGCGGATCGGCGCTGATAGGCAGATTCGAACATCAGGTGCTGGCCGCCGACTTTATCGAACTTGAATTCCTCCGCGTCACCGTCGAGTGACGTGCGGTTGGAATCGAGCGGCAGTCCGGCGTCCGGGCGCTGATAGTAGTGGACGGCGTCCGTTTCGACTCCGAGGATCGCGGCGTGGCTTCCCTGCACGCGGCTCTGATCGACCGATCCGGATATCTCGTACGTGTTCGCGAAAAAGCGATGGCGAAAATCGAGACCGCCGACATACGCGCTCGACGCCAGGAACGGCGACGTCCACTGGTCGTCGTTGCGATTCACCGCCGTCAGAATGCCGCCGATGCTGCTGTTGCCGTTCCGAAGATCTTCCTTCGCTCGGACAACGGCGTAATTCGTCGTCGGCTCGTAGGTCGTATCACCCGCATTCGTCGCGCGCTGCGTGGTCGCGTTGAGCACGCCGAACGAGAATCCGTTGGCAAACCGGCCGAGCAATTTCGTGGCGCCGAGGATGGTCGTCGGCTGCGACGGAACGGTGTCGCCGTACGCGCCGGCCAGCTCGGGAGTGCGCCCAATGCGCCTACTATAGTAGAGACCCTCGCCGCTGCAGTTGACGTTGTTGCAGTTGACGTCGTAGCGGAACAGCCCGCGCCCGGTGACGAAGAAGGGCCGCCGCTCATCGAAGAACGACTCGTACGCCGACAGGTTGAGCACGGCCGGGTCGGACTCCACCTGGCCGAAATCCGGATTGATCGTGGCGTCGAGCGTCAAGTTCGGCGCAATGCGGTACTTGAGGTCGCCGCCGAGCGTTACGTCGGACTTGTCGGTGAACCGGTTGTTCGAGATCTGTGACGCATTCTTTGTGACCAAGTACGGCATTGCTTCGAGACGGCGCGGCGCCTCGAGATCGTCCAACCCGCCGAGCGAACCGAACTGCGACACGAAACCGGGCTTCGATTGGCGAATCAGCGGCCAAATCACGCGCTCCGAGTATCTATAGATGTCGCGGTCGATCGTGAAGCCGAACGTGTGCGCGCGGTCGCCGCTGTACCGCATTTGCGACAACGGGATGCGAAATTCGGCGGTCCAGCCGAGCGAGTCGATGCGCGTCGCGACGTCCCACACGGCGTCCCACGCGCCGTCCTCATTTCCGTCGTCATAGATCGCCTGGTCGATCTTCACACCCGCGGCGTTGACGCCGAATTCGTAGCCGGTGCGCCGATCGTGATACGAATCGACGAAGATCCAGATCATGTCCGACGGCGTGAACGTGTCGCGCCGCTCGAGGATGCGAATGATGCTGTCGGGGTGCGGATCGAACGCGCGGACAAAAATGAACAGATTTGCCGCGTCGTAGGCGATCTTTGCTTCGGTGCGGAATCGCGGGGCCTTGCCCTCCGTGGGCTGCCACTGCGTGAACGCGGTGATCGGCGGCGCATCGCGCCAAATCTGATCGTCGTCCTTACCGTCGATGATCGGAGCCACGGTAGCACGCACGGCCACCGCGCTACTGTCGGTCGGCAGCGCGACGCGAATCGACGACCCGGCGGGTGCCACGGTGGTCGACGCTCGACTCCCCTGAGGCACCTGAAGCAGCATGGCGAGTCCGAGGACCGCCGATAAGCCAATCATGAAACTGTCCAGTCCGTGAGAAAAAGCTGGGTGGCACTCGGAGGATTGGACAACCTACGTGCCCGATTGGTTGGGCAGTTTCACACCGAGCGCTAATCTTGATCCTCGTCCGCGTCACCCTCGGCGTACGACGCGAGGAACGCGGCCGGATCGCTAGCGTACCGCCAGGCGCTCGAGCCGCGAAGCGCACCGGCGTAGGCGCCGATCATGGGCTCGACGATCAATCCGTCGCGCCGCACGAGGACGGCACCGGCCGAACGGACAAAGGTAATGAGCGCCGCACCGAATTTGGAGTCGAGTCGCCGCACATCGACGCTCACCGTAACGCGCATCACCTTGGCGCGCGCCGACCACACGTCGACGCGATTGCCCTCCTCGCTACCCCATCTCTCGTGGCCGGCGGAACCGAGCGACGCCGGCGTCGCGCTGGCGACCGCCGCGAGCCGGACGGCGTAATCCGCCGGAAATGGCACGCCATCCCACCAGTCGGTTTGCTCGAGTGCGGCCTGCGTGATGGGTTGCGACGCGGTTGCAATCGCCCGTCGCGGAAGAACAAATAAATCGACTTGCCAGGCAGCCATCGTTTCTCCGCTGTGAGCTCGTGCTGCGGCGCCGCATCGTTGGAGCACGCCACAAGAGAAGAATAGCGGCGCGCGCGCGGTCGGGTCGCTTGGATCAGTGTTTTTCAACTACACGATCATCGTACTGGATCGATGCACGCTAGCCACTTGTTTGGCGGTCGTGACTTGCCATTCTCGGCCTTCGCCCCCAATGTAGACCGGGTTCGGAACCCCGCTCCTCGGGTATTCCGCGATCATGACTCGCCGCGTGTGAGGCCGCTATGCGCGTTCCACCTCTCGTCGTCATCGCGTTGGTCGGAGTATTCGGTTTGTCGTCGGCGTCGGCCGCGCAGCGCGTTCGCTTGCCGCGCCGCGGTACAACACCGCCGCCGGCGACGTTGCCGCCCACGGCAGGACAGATCGCCCAGTCGCTCGCCTACACGCGGTCGCACTGGTCGGTCGAGGGCTATTCGGTCGTCAGTACTGTCGACATCCCGGCCGCGACCGCGGCGGGCGGCGTGTCGCGGTTCACGGCCGCGGGCGCAGGTACACACGGCGACTATCGAATCACGGAGCATTTCTCCGCCACGATGGATGCCACCGCGTCGATCCCCGGCGGCCCGGCGAACGTCCAGACATTCGAGGCGGGAACGCGATATTCGCCGAGGTCGTACGATCATGCAATCCGGCCGTTCGTCGACACCCGCGCGCTGTACGCCCGCATGTACGACACATTCTCCGCCGGCGCAGTGCCCGAGGGCGCCATCGTCGGCGCCGGCGACGAATCGATCGAGGCGGGCCGATACAGTCGCGGACTTGGTGGCGTCGCCGGTGCCGGCGTCGAGTTCGGCCTCACACGATCGCTGGCGTTGACGACCGAGGTGTCCGCCATGCGAGGCCGCCTGTCGTCGTACCGCATGACCGGTGGCGGTGGCCTTCCGGCCGGCGACAGCTACTGGACGACGTCGGTCCGGTATGCGCTTGGTCTCAGGTTCAATCCCGTAAGCGCGCTGCACATGCAGCAAAAGGCGACACCGTAGTAACAGTTGGTGATCCCTTCAGTTCATCCGTTCGATTCCGTTCGATTCCGTTCCATTCGTTTGATCCGTATCCAGTTTGTTCGAACCTTGCCTGGCGCATCAGAATCAAAGCTGTCGAGACACGAACTAGCGGAATGACACGAGCGGAATGAAACGAAGTGAGTGAAGCATTTGATGATCCCTTCAGTTCATCCGTTGGCTTCCGTTCCATTCGTTTGATCCGTATCCATTTTGTTCCAGCCTTACCCGGCGCACCTGCATCAAAGTTGTCGAAATACGAATCGGACGCATAACACCAATCGCCCTGACGGCGACTAGCGCCCCTCCGCCCGCCGCTTGAGCGCCGCGGAGAAGTTGTCGATCTCGGGCTGACGATCGCCCACCGACTTGAGGATCAGCGGTGACAGCGGTCCGCTCATGTGCAAGTGCATGCGGAACACCGTCTGGTCGCCCACCGCCGTCACGGTGAACGAGCGGCGGCCGACAAACAGGCGCAACGGCAGTCCGCCTTCCCATACCATGCGGGTGGGCGCCTCGAGCGCGGTGATGCGCTGAGGCACGCGCCGAACGGCTCCGTCGCCCAGTCGCACGTGCGCGGTGATTCGTGTTCCGCGTCCGATCGGTCCCTCGATGCCGACGATCTCCGGATTCCAATCGCGATACGCAGCGCCGTCGACGAGGATGGCCCACACCGCCTCGGGCGCCGCGTCGATGGTCGACGTCGTGGAGTACTCTTTCATGATCTCACCTCGCTTGCCGGTTTGAAGGTCGTGACGTCGCCGTTGCTAAATCGTGGCGCCGCGCGAATGGTTCCGAACGCCTGTACGCACTCTCTTTCCGTCGCGCGACCACTCGTCCGCGACACGGCGACATCGCCTCAGCCGATCACCTGGAGACTGCGTACATGCACCATACCGTACTTCCGCTGCTGCGTCCCACCACCCGACGGAGACATCTTCCGCTTCTTGCGGTCCTCGCCGCCGGCGCCTCGCTGCTCGGCGCATGCTCGTCCGACCAGCCGACGACGCCAACGCGCTCGTTCGCGGTGACCGATGTCGTCGCCAATCGTAAGCCGGACCCGGTCGGCGTCGTCGGCGTTCAGGTGATTCCATTTTCGCCCAACGACGTGCTCGCCGACATCAACGGGGTCAAGGTGTTCCACGGCGGCTTCGGCTCGGCCGTCGACAAGACCGGCGGCGACGGCGATCGGGGCTACTACTCGCTCACCGATCGCGGTCCCAACGTGGCCGGCACCGGCAACGACAAGCTGTTCGCCGTGCCGAACTTTCATCCGCAAATCGGGCGATTCCACATCTCTCATGGCACGCTGGTTCGCGATCAGATCATCACCCTCAAGGACGCGAGCGGCAAGCCGAAGACCGGGCTGCCCATCGGCGCCAGCGGGTGCGGCGCGACGGGCGAAATTCCGCGGACGATTGATGGAACACTCCTGGCGTTCGACCCGAACGGCATCGACAGTGAAGGCTTGCGCGTGATGGACGACGGCTCGTTCTGGGTGTCGGACGAATACGGTCCGTTCATCACGCACTTCGACAGACATGGCGTCACCAAGGAGCAGGACTCTCCCTGTGGCGGTCCGAATCAGCTGCCCGCGGTCCTCGTGCACCGGCAGGCAAACAAGGGCATGGAAGGGCTCGCGTCGATCGACGGCGGAAAAATCCTCGTCGGCATCATCCAGAATCCGCTCGACAACCCGGCGCACGCCGACGCGAAAGTCTCGCGGTTGCTGCGCATCGTCTACGTCGACGTGAAGCATCACACGACGAAACAGTTCGCCTATCTGATGGACGACGCGAGCTACGGCGCGAGCGAAATCGAGTCGGTGTCGGACACGCAGTTCCTCGTCGACGAGCGCGACGGCAACTTCTTCGGCGACCCCAAGAGCCCGTCAAAGCAGAAAAAGATCTACCTCATCGATATCTCGAAAGCCACCGACATCAGCGACCATGCGAACGGCGCCAACGGTCTCATCGTCGGCGGTAAGACGCTCGAACAGATGACCGACGCCGACCTGGCGACGAATCACATCTCCACGGTGACGAAGACGATGGTCGTCGATCTGCTGCAGTGGGGCTATACCCACGACAAGGCCGAGGGTGTGGTGCTCCTCGACAACGGGCGAACGGTCGGCGTGTCGAACGATGACGACTTCGGAGTGTCAGACGACGGAAACGGTCATCTCATTCAGAAGATTCTTCCATCGGGCAAGATCGACCACAATGAATTGTGGCTGTTCCACCTGAACCGGTCGCTGAAGTAGCAGCAGGCGTTCGCGACGGACGAAGCGTGGCTTACCCGGACGACGGCGCGTTACACTCGATTCTCGTAGCGCGCCGTCGTTACGCTTCGCCCGCCGTCGATCGACGCAACACGATCGACTGAACGACGCCGACACTGTTCGACGCAACCCAATAGAGACCGACGCTCGCCGAGAGCCGCCACGCGAGCAAGGCCGTCATGGCCATGCTCACCGCGATTGCCGTCTTGCTCGTCGACGGACCAACTCCCGCAGCGACACCTGCCAGCGCGGCGGCCGTAGCGGCAACGAGCGCGTCGGGACGCGCCAAGTTGCTCATCCAGAGGAATCCGTTCCGCGGGCCGAGCCCGGTCGCCAGCGCGCGATAGAGCGCTCCGCCGATTGGAAGTTGAATGAGCGTTGATGACAGGAACCCGCTCGGCATTGCTGGAATGCCGTGCTGCTGATGCAGCTCGACCGTGGCACGCGCGAGCGCGGTGCGATCGCCGGAATGTCGTAGGCGCAGGCGTTTGATTTCCGGGAGCGAGGGCAGTGACGCTCGCTTGGTGAGCCATCATCCGCCGCGCCGCCCGGAGCGTGATCGGGAGCAGGGCGAGTCGAGCGACGAGCGACACGGCGAGAATGCCGCCGCCGAGGCTGTTGCCACACAGGTGCGCTGCGGCGAAAACGAGCGCGCGCACCAAGTCGATGGCGGCCGACCAGATCATACGCTACTCCGGAGATGATGGAGCCGTACGGATCCACGGCGCGTGAGGTGTCAAAGCGCTGGAGGGGACGGCGGCCGCGGCGACGAGACGACCCAGCGAAATCCGTCGGGATCGCGAAGCCGGAACACCCGAACACCCCACGCGTCGGCCGGTTCCGAATCCAACGTCGCCCCCGAGCGTTTGGCGCGCGCCGCGAGCGCATCGATCGGCTGTGCAGTGGTGATTTGCAGCGAAAACCCCTCGCCCTTCGGCCGGTCCGTTCCTTTCGCGCCGTCGTCCTGCGTGAGCAGCATTCGTATCGTGCCGGCGCGGAGTGCGATCGCGATGAGCCGTCCACCGCGCTCGTGGTCACGGTCGATCACGAAGCCGAGGACATCGCGATACCACTCGGCGCTGCGACGAACATCGGCGACCGTCAGCGACGCTTCAATGCGTTGGGCCGACAGCGGCTCGTCAGCGCCGAGCGTCGCGTTGTCCGCCGAAGAATCATCGATCATGCAGGATGGATTGAGAGCACGGCGAATTGTGTATGTCAGCAATCTCTCGTATTCACGCTTGCGAGATCGATGACATTGTACGCTGTGACCGCCTCACGCGCCACGCGGCTCAACGTCGTCGAGCCTGCCTGCGCCGCGTCGGCCGTCGAACAGCAATTCGCCCGAATCGACAGTTGGCACGCCCGATGCGGCCTTCACTCCGCTCGCGGCGGCGCGTGCTCGCACGACCACTCACGAGCAATGCGCCGCTCGTTCACACAACCGAATGCTGGAGACTGCTATGAAGCGCCGATCGTTCCTCGCCGCGGCCGCGGCCGCTCCAGTCGGATTGATGTTGCCGGACATCGGATTCGCCATGCAGCAGGGTGAACTCGAGACCGATGTCGGGCGCGCGCTCGCTGCATTTCGAAAAACTATCCCCAGCAACTTCGACCACGACTACGTCGAGCACGCCGTCATTCCGTTTTTCCTCACGACCATCTTCGACGGAGAACGGCCCGCGCTGCCAATGATCGACGTCACGCTCACCAAGGAAAACGCGCTGCCGTACGATCTCTGGGGGCTGATCTACAAGAAGTGGAAACCGACTCCCGAGGAAGGCGTCACCGTGTTTCTGCAAGGCCTCGAGCATCGCGGGGATCACAACCTTCGCAAGCGCATCTACGCCTCTGCGGTCACGCCCGACCTGTATAGCGCGATGTACCAGGAGAAGGTGACCGGGTTCTTCGACCATTTGTTCGATCCGCAGTTCGCCGGCAAGCCGTTCATGCGACACTACCTCGACTACTACTTCGACCTCTACTGGGATCTGCACCTGGGCGTGAAGGGCGCGGCGATTCCGGCGGACGTCCGACAGCTTGGCGAAAGCTTCAATACGGTGCTCGCCTATCGGAACCCGCGGGATCCGATGGTCTATGAGCATTATATGAAGGTGCGCACCAAGCTCGACTCTTTGAAGAGCTGGATCGACGCGAGAGTCACCGACGTCGCGAACGGCAAGGTGGCCAACCCCGAAAAGACCTTCGTGCACTACTGGCTCAAGAACGCCGGCGACGGGTCGCACTTCAGTCGAAAGGACATCGTGTTCGAAGCGTTCCACAACTTCGTTGCGCTGAGTCAGTGGGGAAATACGATGTTCGGCATCATGTCGCGCCTGAACACCGAGGGTGGCAACGCGGACGTCCGCGCCGCCTTCAGCAGCGCGATGAGCGCGTCCCCATCGGTGGCGGACGGCGGGTCGGGGTCGAGTGCAACGCCCTTCGCGCCGTTCACGCCACTCGATCTGTTCGTGATGGAACTCTTCCGCACGATCTCGCCAAATGGCGGGAGTCTCTCGGCGGTGGCTGACGCGCGAGCGTCACAGTACGGCGAATCGCCGTTCGCGATGCTGCACGCGCGGTTCGAGCGGCACCTGTTCGCCGCGACGCCGCACACGTCGACGAGCATGAATCCACAGCATTGGACCGATCCACAGAAGTTCGATCCCGAGCGGTACAAGTCCGTTCCCACGAGCGCGGAGATCGACGACGCCCATTGCAAGCAAATTGGCTTTCCAAAGTGCCCATTCGACATCACCGCGCTCAAGGTCGCCGACGGACGAAATGCCGACATCACCAACAGCGGATTCGGCACCGTGTTTGGTGTCGCTGACGGCAAGGCGATGCCGGTGTGCGACTACGCGGGGTTTGCGCCGTTCGGATTCGGCTATCGGCGCTGCCCGGGCGAACAGCTCACGATCCAGGTCTTCGAAGACTTTTTGCGCAAAGTCTGGAAGGACAAGATCGAGTTCGTGAATCTTCGGCTGGCGAATCCAGCCAAAGTGCCTGTCGGTCCGACGGCCGTAGTCGAAGACGCCATCGGGTTCCGGCGCGCCTGAAGCGTCCTGCCCAGTTGCTACTAAAAAACTAGTTGACAACTCCAAGGCTCCGTGGTACTGTCTACTAAACTTCTAGTAGAACCGGAGCCTGCATGGACATCTCGTTCACCGATCGCGAGCTCGACGTCATGTCGGTCCTCTGGCGCAGCGGATCGGGTACGGTCGCCGAGGTGCGAGACGGACTGGACGACGAACTCGCGTACACGACCGTGCTGACTATTCTGCGCACGCTCGAAGAGAAACGCTTCGTCACCCACCTCATCGAGGGCAAGGCGCACCGCTATCTGCCAGCGGTAACGTCGGACGTCGCCGGCAAGAGCGCGCTCGCTCGGCTGCTCGACAAAGTCTTCGCGGGATCGTCCGAGATGTTGCTCGCGCAGCTCGTCAACGAACGCGATATCGACGACGCGGAACTGCGTCGCTTGCGCAAGCTGCTCGACACGCGACTGGCTCACGCGAAGCGGAGGCGCTGATGCTGATCACGTGGATGGCCTATGCGGCGGCGTTTGCGACGATCGTGGCCGGCGGCGCACTCGCGCTCGATCACGTGGCGCAGATTTGGGGCGCGCCACGGCGCGCCGTTTGGATGGCTGCATTGCTCGCGGCAACGCTCGTTCCCGTCGTGCTGGCGGTCCGGCCGGCGCCGACGACGTCGTCCGTCGTCGCGATCGAACGGGAAATGCGGATCGAGCAGCAGACGCCGATCGTACGAATCGGTGGTCGACCAACGCTCGCGCCGCCAACGCTTGCCAAGCGTTTGACGAACGCCGTGAGTCGAGTGCCTTCGCGGTATGCGGCATCGTGGAATCAGTTCTCCGCGGCCAGCTGGCTCGCGGCGTCGATGTTTCTCTTCGCGCTGCTCGTTCGCGGCGCGGGGATCGTTCGACGTCATCGCACGACGTGGCGCGAAACCACCATCGACGGTCGCGCGATTGTCATCACCGACGACGTTGGCCCTGCCGTGGTCGGCGTCCTCCGGCCGCGCATCTTGCTTCCGACGTGGGTGCTCTCGCTCGACGCCAGTGCGCGCGAGCTGATGCTGCGCCATGAGGCCGAGCACATTCGTGCGCGCGATCCACTGTCGCTGTTCGTTGGGGCCGTCGCGATCGCGCTCTGTCCGTGGAATCCGGCAGTGTGGTTCATCGTCCAGCGCCTGCGCCTTGCGATCGAAATCGATTGCGATCACCGCGTGCTCCGCCACGCTGATGCCGGCGCGCACGAGTACGGAATGTTGCTCCTCACCGTCGGCGCGCGGTCGGCCAGCGCACTGCGATTCACCGCGTCGCTCGCCGAGCCGCGCCGGTTTCTCGAGCGAAGGATTCTCGCCATGACCAACCGCCGTCCCAACCGCCCATTCATCGCGACCATGCCATTCGTCGCCATCGCACTCATTGCGGTGGCAGCCGCGGCGCAGACACCACGCCCCGTGCCGGTGGTGGCACCACGCGCACCGTCCGCGCCGAGCGTTGCTCCCATCGGCGGCGTCGCGCCCGTGCCGCTCGCAGCATCGCCAACTCCAGTGAGTGCACCGGAGGCGGCGGCGGCGATCGTGCGCGCTGCGCCCGTGGGCGTTGCACCGCTGGCCGCACCGGTCTCACCAGTCGTAGCGCCAGCCGCACCCGCGAGCGTTGCGGCGCCCGTGGCTCCGGCGGCGCCCGTAGCTCCAGTCGTGGCGGAATCGATGCCGATTCCGATCGAAGTGCTGCGCGCGTGGATTCAGCGAGAGCACCCCGGTGTCATCTCGGGGACCGCGGGCGTGAACCGCGTGACGATCATCGTCGACTCGAAAGGTCAGTTCGTGGCGAGCGTGGTCGACTCGCTGTCGCGCGAGGCAACGGCGGCGATCGACACCGCGATGATCGCTGTCGCCCTTCACGGCGTGGCGTCAGAAGCGGCCAACCTGGTGCTTACTAAAGCGCAAAAAGCTCGGGCTGCGGGCGCAAGCAGTCCGGTGTACATCATTGATGGCGTCCGTGTCAACGATATCGATTCGCTCGACACCGACGCAGTCCAAAGTGTTCAAGTGCTGCACGGCTCTTCTGCATCCGTCTACGTTGGCGACACGACGAGCGTCGAGGTCGTCGTCACCACGAAACCTCACGATCCGAAGCAGTTGCTCAAATTGGCAATCGACCCCAATCCGGAGCGACTCGCCAAGGTTGGAATTCGCCCAGAGCGTGTCGACGACGTGCAGGTGATGAGTTCACGACCGGGTGTCGTCGGGCCGAATCGGCTGTACATCGCCGTGCTGCAACTGAAACCCGACGGCGAGTAGCCACGGCGCGCCGTTCAATCCCTTCGCGACCATAGATTGTCTAACCATTCCGGCTAGACCTCGAGGTCGCGATGGGAGCATGGTTCGCCAAAATCGACGCGTGGCTTCGTCGCGATCAGTTCGATCGCGTCTATCAGGACGTGCGCTATGCGTTGCGCGGACTGCGGCGCGCGCCCGGTTTCACCGTGACGGTGATGTTGACGTTGGGACTCGGCATCGGCGCCAACGCGGCGATGTTTGCGGTCGTCGATCGGCTCATGTTTCGGTCCTTTCCCTATCTGCGTGATGCCGCGTCGGTCGACCGCGTGTACTTGCAGACGACGGCCCGCGGACAGATCAGAACGCAGTCGATCTTTCCATACACGCGCTATCTCGACCTGACCGGGTCGACGACGTCCTTTTCGCAATCCGCCGGGTTCGCCGAGTGGCGCTTGGCCGTCGGCGTCGGCGACGACGCGCGCGAGCGTCAAGTCGCCGGCATCAGTGCATCCTTCTTCGAGTTCTTTGATGCACGCCCGGTCATCGGCCGATTCTTCGGCGCCTCGGAGGACGCTGTCCCTAGAGGAGCGGACGTCGCCGTCGTCAGCTACGGCTACTGGAAGACGGAGCTCGGCGGCAGGAACGTGCTCGGGCAGACGCTGCAGGTTGGGCCGCTGGTCACGACGATCATCGGCGTCGCGCCCGACGGCTTCGTTGGCGTCTCCGAGGGCGAGGCCCCGGCGGTGTTCATTCCCATCACGACATTCGCGTACGGCGTGAACCAGGGACATCCCGAAACATTCGCCACGCGCTACAACTGGGACTGGATGAGCACCATGGTTCGGCGACGGCCAGGGGTCACGCGTGTGACGGCGACGAGCGATCTAACGAACGCATACGTGCAGAGCCGGGAGGCGTCGCGTCTGCAGATTCCGAGCGTTCCTCCAGCCATGCTCGCCCACCCGCGCGCAATAGCGGGCGCGCTCAGAACCGCGGCCGGGCCGGGCGCCGGCCTCGAAGCTCGCACGCTGCTCTGGGTGAGCGGCGTCGCGATCATCGTGCTCCTCATCGCCTGCGCGAACGTCGCGAACCTGATGTTCGCGCGCGTGCTCCGCCGCCGGCGCGAGCTCGCTGTGCGCCTCGCGCTCGGTGTGAGTCGACGCCGGCTCGTCGCGCAGTTTCTCACGGAGAGCTTGATCCTCGCGATGCTCGGCTGCGTCGCCGGAGTGGCGATGGCGCAATGGGTGTCCGCTGCTCTGCGACAACTGCTGATTCGCGATGGGTCGACCGCCGGCCTCGCCACCGATTGGCGGACGCTCGGCGTCGCGAGTGCGCTCGCCATTGCCGCCGGCGTTCTCACGTCGGTCGGCCCCGCGTTGCTGGCGGTGCGGGGCGATCTCGCCGAGACACTCCGGGCGGGCGCGCGCGGCGGAACGTTCCAGCGATCGCGCATTCGGTCGGTGCTGCTCATTCTGCAAGGCGCGCTGTCCGTCACGCTCCTCGTGGGCGCGGGATTGTTCGTGCGAAGCCTGGACAACGTTCGCTCGCTGCGACTCGGCTGGGATCCGGAACCTGTGCTGGTCGTGACGCCGAACTATCGCGGTCTGGTGATGGACAGTGCCACGACGGACGCATTCCGGCGCCGGCTGCTCGAAACTGCAAAGGCGATTCCCGGCGTGCAGTACGCCACGCGCGTGAACGGCCTGCCGTTTCTCACCAGTACGTTCGATTTGCACGTGCCGGGAATCGACTCGGTGGCGCGGCTCGGCCGATTCAATTACCAGGCGACCACACCGGACTACTTCAACACGGTCGATACGCGGATCATGCGGGGTCGGTCGTTCACGACGGCGGACCGCGATGCGTCGTCGCTCGTCGCCGTGGTGAGCGAGTCGATGGCGCGGGCGCTGTGGCCGGCACAGGATCCGATCGGCAAGTGCATTCGATTCGGCGCTGACACGACGCCGTGCATCAGCGTGATCGGCGTCGCCGAAGATGCGGTGCAGTACAGCATCACAGACAATGAGCATTTCATGTACTATCTGCCGGACGATCAACCACCGTTTCGTCCGACGAATCGACTCTTTCTGCGTATGTCGGGCGGTGACGCGGTTCGGCAGATGGAACGCGTGCGCCGCGCGTTGCAGCAGATGATGCCGGGCCAAGCGTACGTGACCATCGCACCGCTCGAAGATGCGGTCGATCGTCAACGCAGTTCGTGGAGACTGGGCGCGACGATGTTCGTCGCGTTCGGCGTCCTGGCTCTCGTCGTTGCGGCGATTGGCCTGTACGGCGTGATCGCCTACAGCGTCACGCAGCGGATGCACGAGCTCGGGGTGCGTGTCGCGCTCGGTGCGCGTTCGCACAACATTGTGCGGCTGGTCGTCGGGCAGGGGATCTCGTTCGCGGCCGCTGGCGCGGCGATCGGACTGGCGATCGCGCTGCTCGCGGCTCGATGGGTTCAGCCGCTGCTATTTCAAGAGTCGGCGCGCGACCCGGTCGTCTTCACCTTCGTCGGCGTTGCGATCGCCCTGGTGGCGGTGGCGGCGAGTGCCGTGCCCGCGCTTCGAG
This sequence comes from uncultured Gemmatimonadaceae bacterium, assembly GCA_963817445.1. Classification (GTDB taxonomy): domain Bacteria; phylum Gemmatimonadota; class Gemmatimonadetes; order Gemmatimonadales; family Gemmatimonadaceae; genus JAQBQB01. The sequence goes on along the minus strand of CAWFOG010000034.1, from coordinate 64,302 downwards.
CAACGCGCGCGGATCCCAACGTGGCGCTGCGGAGCGAGTGAACGACGCTAACGCTTCGCATCCGCCGCTCGGCCGAACCACGCGCCAACCGCCGGCAGCATCTGCTGAGTGAAGCGGTCCCGCACCCGGTCGATGTGCCCACCGATGAATGTGGTGTCGGAGTATTGGATGTGCAGGCTGTCCAGGCGATTGCGGAGCAGGTGGATCCCTTCGAGAATTCCCGACTCCTGCGAACCGGCTTCGATGTGGAGTACAGGTGCGCGGTCGCCACGCCGCACCATCGCCGACGCGAGATCGGGAGGCATCCGCGCGAGCCAACGCGCCTGCGCCGCCGGGTTCGGGACAACGACACCGCCCGTCAATCGAAACGGCAGTTCGTCGAACAGCCGCGGATCGGCTCTACTCCCGTCCAGCGCGGCCGCCATACCGGTGATGATTCGGAATTGATCGGGCGTCGCCTGCCATCGAGTGATCGATGAAAGCGCTGGCCACACCGGCTCAGTTGGCGCGAGGCGACCAACGAATCCGAAGCAGCAGGGACTGATTGCGTAGACGAAGCCAAATTCGCTCGGATGCCGGAAGCCAATGGCCAACGCGCCGAACCCGCCCATCGAATGCCCGACAAGCGCTCGGCCGTCACTCGTCGCTTCGGTGCGATAGTGTCGATCGACATGGCGTATGAGATCTCGCACGACGAAGTCTTCCCAGTTGCCGGTCGCAGGCGAGTTCGCGTAAAAGTCCGCGCCGAGTGCGTTGTTGGCGTCTGGCATGACGACGAGGAACTCGGGAATCGCACGCGCAGCCATGAGGCTGTCCAACGTGAGTTCGAGATTGAGGCCCTGGTAGACGCCGTTGAGCCACTCGTCCGGAAGCGACGTTGCGCCGTGTAACAGGTAGAGCACCGGATACCGCCGCGACGCGTCGTGTCGGTATGACGGCGGGAGATACACCAGCACGTGGCGTACGGGGTTGTCACCGACGACGTTCGACGCCAGACCGGGTGACGAAACCGAATCGGCGACGAGCGTGCCTTGGCTGGAGAGAACTCCGGGCAGCGCGAGGGAAACAACGAGGGCAGTCGCAACGTTTCGGAAGCGGTTCAAGCGAGTCCTTTCGCTGTCGACTATTGAGCCGGCGGCTCGCCGCCGTCACGCGTCCATTTCTGCCGCGGGATCCCCGAAGTCGCGGACAGACGCCATAAGAATTTCAGCATCGTGCCCTTTCCCTGTGATGGATCCAGCTCGTCGGGGGTCAGTTCGATGACTTCCATATCCTGACCCGACAGCCGCTTGACCATTTCGCGCTGTTCCTTCGTCAGGACCAGGCGCATTGGTGCTTCATCAGCCATGTTCGCTCCAGGCGCGCGCAGCGGAGAAGAGAAGGGGCACAGGGTCGGCAGCGTCGCGCGGGATAGAAGATATCGATGCGGTTGAGGCTGTCGTCGTCACGAACATGTAACGGCGGACGGAGGCGTGACCCGCACGCCTATCGGCCCGCCGCTCGTGAAAACGCCTCGCCAAATTCGAGCGCGGTGGAATAGCGGGCGTCGGGGTTGAACGAGAGAGCCTTGGCAAAAACGCCGTCGACGGCCGGCGGAAAATCGAGCTCCGGGCGCTGCGTCCGGATCGGAATCACTTCGCTTTTCATCCTCGACGTCACCCGCTGCCGAAACGTTTGCCCCGCAAACGGACTGTGTCCCTGCCCTGAGAGCAGCTCGTACGTCATACAGGCGAGCGCGTAGACATCGCTTCGTCGATCGAGATCGCGGCCGAGCATCTGCTCGGGACTCATGAAGTCCGGCGTGCCGACCACGAGTCCCGCCTTCGTCAGCTTGGTCCGGGCCGGATGGTCGTCCGTCGTTTCGGCGGCCAGTCCGAAGTCGAGAACGACCGCGCGCTCGGTCGCGTCGGGATTCGGCACGAGCATGACGTTCTCCGGCTTGAGATCACGATGAATGATCCCGAGCTCGTGCGCCGCATGAAGTCCGGCGGCGAGATCGCGCACGATATTGACGGTCATGTCGAGCGGCAGGTGCCCCGATTGCCACACGCGAACCGCGAGCGATTCACCGGGAAGAAAGGGCATGACCACGTACACGGACCCACTCGTCTCACCGACGGCCGTGATGTGACACAAATTCTTATGAGCGAGTCGTGCGCCGAGTTCCGCTTCGCGACGCAGGCGCTTCATCGCGATCACATCCTCCACGAGCGCCGGCAGGAGAATCTTGAGCGCGACCTGTCTCTCATTCGTGACATCGCGCGCGCGGTAGACGATCGCCATCCCGCCCTCGCCGATTTGCTCGGCGACGTGATAGCGATCGTCGAACAGGCGACCGGTGAGCGCGAGCGGATCGGAGTCGTCGACGGGCTGAGTCATACCGGTCAACGCCGACGCGCGGTCTAGTTGACGCGCTTGAGCGGATGTTTGGTGAGCACGACCCAACGTCCCGCGCACTTATCTTCACCGACGCTCTTGAGCATGAGCATGCCGTTTTTCTCGCCGTACGAATAGACGGCGGCGATGCCGCACTTGTCGGGTCCCGTGTCGTTCGCGTCGATCGTCATCTTGCCCGCGCTGAAGGTCGCCGGCGACGAGACGACCTGTTTGCCGTTGAGCATCACGATCACCGGCTTTCCGGCGGCGATTGTCAACGACCATTTGCCCGGGATGCTGTCGGCCTCGTTCTTGGGAAAGTCGGCCGGCAGATCGGATTTGGTCACCGTGGTTGTGTAGGTCCCAGCGGGCGCCGCGGGCGTCTTCGGCGCCGCCGGCTTCTGCGCGGCGGTTGTACCGCCGGCAACGAGCGACAATGCGAGAACAGTCGTTGAGAGTTTCAGCATCAGTTCCTCCCTAGAGAGTGGTGAAGGGGGCCTACTTTTACTTCTCCTGTCTCCGCAACCTAAAACGGCCCCAAGCCCGGGCTGGATCGCCTACGAGTACCCAATTGCCCACGAGCTGCCCAGAGCGGCAGCGACCGACCAATTCCAGATTGCCGTGAAGGACTGTTGGATCGAGGATGATCCGAACGGTATCGCCGGGCGGGACACTCGCCAGGATTTGCCCGGACGGCTTTGCCAGTCCCACGGTTCGCAGATCGGCGGCGTACGAGCCGGTGTACACGATACCGCGTGCAGAGCTATCCCGCTGGACGAATTGGATGGATCCGGTGAGCATCCGACCCAGTCGAATGCCGGCGACCGCGACGGCACTGTCCGGTGTGACGTCAACAATCCACCGGCCGCGAAAATCGACTGGTCGTAAATCACGCGTCGAGGCAACGCATTCAGACGCAGCAAGCCTCCGTGCTGGTGGCCTCGGCATTCGCAACGTCAGTGCAGCGACGGCGCTCACGCCCAGCGCCGCTGCCAGGCGATAGCCTGTCATGCGCTGACGATCGATGCGCAACTCACGACGGCTTTTTACCAGTCACACAGAGCCACCCTTTGCTGTTCTCTTCGACAACCTGAACGTCGGCGAACCCCGCGTTCGGAGAAGAGCGCTGCGTGCTGATCCACATCCAGGATCGCCATCGTCGTGTACCTCGCGAGGCGATCCACATACTTGAGGTGTTTGCCGCCCTTGTAAAACTCGGCGATGATCGCCATGTGGCCTCCCGGCTTCAGTACGCGGAAGCCCTCGCGCATTCCGGCGGCAATGTCGTGCCACCAGAAATGCGTTTCCACCGCCGTCACCAGATCGAACCGGTCGGCGGCGAACGGCAGCTCAGACGCGGACGCCTGCTGAATCTCGACGCGCCCCTCTTTGATCAATCGCTCATTGATGCGCCTCGCCACCGCAACACTTTCCTTGGCGTAGTCAATGCCAAAGACCATGCCCTCGCGCGCCGCGGTCGCCAGTTTGGTCACCGTCCTGCCGCCGCCACAGCCAACGTCGAGGATGGTGTCATGCTCGTGTATCACGACGTGCCGCAGCCCCCAGTCGGTCACCGTCGAATGCCGGCGGTTCATCGACCAGAGGACGAATCGCCCGACCCATCCCCTCGGCTCTTGACACTGCGACGTCGTCATCGAATCAAGTGGTACTGCACGGTGACAGTCGTCGTGATGCTAAGGTCGGGTGCCGGTGCCTGTTGCCCGAAGCGATTGTCAAAGATCAGCTGCGTCGGCTGCTGGAAGCCGAACGCTCCGCCGTTGGTCGACGCACTGACGAGGGCACCGAGCCGGCCGCCGAGTGAACTCGCCATCGACTCCGCGTCCAGGTGCGCGACGGTCAGCGCTTCGCCGACGCGTGCCCGCCGCACCGAATCCGCCACCGACGACTCGAAGGTGAGCGACGAGCTGCTGGACGCACCGGCGCCGATCGCGACGGCGACCACGTTTGCGACCTGATCGGGCCGGCTGAGCTGCACACGCATGACCGACCGAGCCAGGTTGGTCGCGGGTGTGGCCACACCAGGATATCCGTTCGGTGCCGGCGTCGCGCCAACGCCGTACGCGATTGGACTATCCAGTGTGACGCGCGACCCGAGCGCCTTGAGCGCGTCGGCGACCGCCTTGAGCTTGATGTCGACGCGCGAGATGGCATCCGTCGGTGTCTCCGCGGTTCCTTCAACGATGACGTAGAATGATGCCCGATCCGGTGCGATCCGCGACGTGCGGGATGCTGAGACGCTAATGATGCTGTCGCGCACGGCCTGGGCCGGCAGTTGCAAGGGCAGCAGGGCGAGCAGGAGGATCGGTCGAAGGCGCATGAGAACAGTCTGGTGGAGTGGGTGGCGGTTCGTCGGCGGGGCGATAGAAGAAGCCCAATGCGCCATCAAGGCGGCAACGGAGTCATATAAGAGTTGTCGCAACGCCGCCACAACGCAATAGCTGCCTAGCCGCCGCTGACCGGCAATGGCGCGGACAGCTGAATCCGAAACCGCAAGCTCTCCGCGCCCCCGTGCTCCGGCTGTTTGCGGAACCGCTCGACGAGTTGCCCGCCGTGACACAGGATGACGCGCTGCGACGGCAGGTTCGTGGCGTCGGTCGTGAGCTCAACGAACGGCAGTCCCTCTCGCCGCACGAGGGGAAGCAGCAGGCCGAGCGCGCGAGTCGCATATCCGAGCCGCCGCTTCCATGGCACGACACTGTAGCCGATGTGGCCCAGGCAATACGGCGGCAAGTCGGTCGTGCCCGGACTCCATCGAAACCCAATGCTGCCGCAAAAGTCTCCGTCCCACATCCACAGCTTGTACCCCGGCAGTCGCGGGACCGTCGAACCGTCGCGGAGGATGATCGGTGGGCCTTTTCCTTCGCGGTCGACCTGCTGCGCGAGAAACAGACTCGGGTCGGCCGCGATGCGCGCGAGCTCCTCGGGTCCATCGTCCGGGCGCTGCGTGTCCGCCGACCACCCGCGGTCGAGCGCGTCGACATAGCTCGCCAGGTGCGACTCGGCTGGCCAAACGAGTTCCATGGTGCTTTCGCTCAGTCGAACGTCGTATCGACCGTCTCGATGCGGCTTCCTTCATTGATGAGCAGTGACCGTCGCACCATGCCAGACGCATCGATCTCTTCCAACACCGTCTTCATCATATGTCGCAATTCGGATGCATCGACGCGATGGGTCACGCTGGTGACATGCAGCCGGAAGCTGGAATGCCCACCTCGGCTCGGAAGCGACACGAATCCCGGTTGAGCCCAGTCGCCGACGTTGATCGGCCCCGGCGGCATCACTCGAAACGCGTAGAGCGGATCGTTGCTGTGCGTTGCGATGCTCGGCACTCCGGCGGAGTCGACGTGGATCGTATACGACACGAGACCGCGGCCGCGTCCACCGATGCCCTCGAACAGCAGCGTCTGCGCGCCGCACGCCAGCGTGTGAGTTTCGAAGTCTTCAATACTCACTTCGCCCGTCCATCGCGGTCCACCAGCGCTGTCGAAGCGCGCGATGCGCAGGACGTGCGCACCGGCGATTTTCGGCGTGTTGAAGGCGCGGAACTCGACGGCGATGAAGCCCGCTCCGACGCAGGCGTAGCCGTCGCTGTCCGCGCGCGCCACGCGTCCGACGACGAGGGTGAGCGCCAGCCCACCGAGGCACGATCGGCCGAACCAGCCTGTCATATGCGGTTTCTGAACATGAGGAAAATGTACCACTACGCCTTGGTCGTCCGAACCCGCTCCGCCTCAATGCGCTGCTCGACAGACGTCGAGGCGACAATGTCGCCGATCACGTCGAGCGGAAGCTCCGCCAACGACTTGAACCGCAGACAGGATTTTCCCAGATCGAGTTTCCGGCCGGCCGCCGCGTACGCGGCCTCGAGTCGCGCTCGCGATGCCTCTCCCTTCGCAACTCCGGTCATGTACAGCGCATAATTGTTCTTCTGCGCGGCGAGCGCGAGATACATGAGCGGTTGCTTGTTGTAGGTATCCGGATAGCGTCGCAACGGAATCTCGTACGACAACATCCCCCAGTTCATCGTCTCGACGTATCCGGGAGGCAACCGTCGTCTGATCATGGCCCGGACGGCCGCCACGACTCGGCGTCGGTCAGGCGGCAAACTCGCGAGATACGCGGCCGGCGTTGTTGCTGCGCTGGACACCATTGCGACCTCCTTGAGCGACGCTGATCGCGCTCACGCGGACACACCGCCTGATGGAGCAACGAACATAATCTCGAGCGCCGGAGAAATATGCATGATCTGGCGCACAAGTCGACGTGAACTCTTGCTGATCCAGAACGTCACCGGGAGACCGGCGACGTCGGCTTCGATGCGCCATGTGTCTCCGTGGCCCTCGACCTGCTCCGACGCGGCGACTCTTGCGGTCAGCACGCGTGAGCCCTCTCGTCCGGAGAACGTGGGAACTGCAACGTCATATCCGTCAGCGAGCGGACAGGCACGCAGGATCAGGTCGAAGCTCGCACTGCTGTACCATCCCTTGGGGAGTGCCGAGTCGACGGTTCGCTCGGGGCTGTCGGGTTCTTCGACGACGCCCACGACGCGACTCTGCCAATCGAGTCGCTCGGTGCCGCGGTCGGAGTACGACCGCACGCTGCGCGGTTGGAGCGTCGCGAGCGCATCGACGAGCGTATCCACGCTGTTGCCCAACACAGCGTCCGTGGTCCGGTAGACTCGGCGCAACATCGTCTCGCCGTTGACGCGGACCGTGTCGAGCCGGTCGATGAGAAAACCGGTACGCTGCTGCTTGCCGAGTCGGACGACGTAGACCTCGAGTGAATCATTGCCGAGGCGAAGGCGCCGGCCGTCCGGCTGCGGCTGTGTCGGCGATTGCGCGAGGCCAGTGGTCGCCGTGATGGCGAGGACGATCGCGCAGGAAACGTGCATGCGATTCATGTTTGCTCCTGTTGTCGTCGCCACATTGCGAGTGGGACCGGGGTGCGTCAAGTCGGTTGCCGCGCTCCGAAACACTTCCACCCTGTTCCCGTATGCAGGGGGATGACGCCAAGCCACGTCCCTGGGTCCCGCTGGACACGCGTGTGGATTCCGTTCGGCGCGATTCTGTTCATTCTTGCGCTGGCGGGATCGGCCATCGCCGTTCCGCAGCTCCGCATGCTGCATTCGTTTCAGGCGCTGATTTATGTGGCCGTCATCCTGCTCGCGCGGCGAAATCACGCGTCCGGCTTTGGCGCCGGCGTCACGATCGCCGTGATCTGGAACAGCCTCCAACTGTTCATCACTCACCTCATGCAGGCCGGGGCGCGAGAGTTCTGGACCTTCGTGACCACCGGCCCGCTGCGCCGCCCTGACACCATCGCGGTGTTTGTTGGCAGCATCGGCCACTTCATTCTTCTTCTCGCGTGCCTGGCAGCGTTTGCTCAGCTCCGGCCCGGCAAGAGAGAGTGGCGGCAGTTCGCAATGGGTGGCGTGTTGACGCTCGTGTATTTCGGCGCGATTATCGCCACTATGCGTCCGCGCTAGTGCGCCGAGCGACGTCACTGTGGACCTGGATCGCTTATCCGCTTCGGTGATCGTCAGGCGCCGCGAGCGTGGAACCACGATCCAAGATATTCCTGACGAAACGCCGGGTTCTGTACTGCGACAGCCGGCGGGCCTAGCTCGTACGTCGTCCCGCTGGTGCACCAGCTGATGTGATCAGCCGCGTCAAGAAGCGTGGGCACCTCATGGCCCGTGATCACCACGGCCATTCCGCCGGCCGCGAGCTCGGCAAACGTCCTCGTCAACTCCTCCGCATCGTTCGGCGCAACGCCTCGGTACGGCTCGTCGGCGAGCAGGCAAATCGGCCGACGAACCAGCACGGCGGCAAGTTCGGCTCGTCGCCGTTCGCCGTGCGACAACTCGAACGGGCGCTTGTCCAGATGTGCCGCGATGCCCAGCTGATTCGCCGCATCCGACACGTTGCCTCCATCGAATTGACGGCGGATCATCTCGAGCTGCCTCCTGACGGTGAACGCGTTCGACAGGAGATCATGGTCCGGCAGGTAGAAGAGTCCAGCGGCAGCCAACTCCGCGAGACGAACCGACAAATACGCGCGCCCGGCAAAGTGAATCGCCCCACTGTCTGGCGCGAGCCAGCCCGCGGCAATCTTGAGCAGCGTCGATTTGCCAATGCCGTTCCGTCCGAAGAGCACTCGCAACTCCCCTGGAACGGCGCGGAGCGTCGCCGTGGTCAGCACGCGGCGCGCTCCGAATGATTTGACGACGGACTCCGCGGTGAGGATCGGCTTCACGGGAGCGCGGCCGCGCCGAAGCGCAACGCGACTTCGCCAAGCACGGCGGGCGCGACGAACAATGTGCCGAGCATGAGCGGGCCAATCGCCAGATTGGCGATGAACGCACGTTCTCGGCGCCGGTAGGTGTCGAGAAAGATTACGACAACGCTCAATAGGATAATCTCGACGGCTGTCATGGCGGACAGGCGGACCGGGTTGATTCCGGCGAGCAGGAAGACGACGGACAGCATCGCGCGTGTGACCAACCACGACAGCGCGCCACGATAGAGAAATGCTCGAACGATCAAAGGGTTGGGGCGCATGCGTGACCTGGCGTACCCGGCAGCGAAGCCGTGGTGCCATTGAGCGGCCGAGCGCCCCTGTCAGGTTCGGCGTTCGCTAAATCCGTCCGATGACCGCTTGTCGGCAATACGGGCACCGGCGGGCCTGCGGGAGAATCGCCTCGGCGCACTCAGGGCACGGCACGCGACCGTCGGGTAAGGTGAGCGCGACACCGGCGTGCTTCCGCATTCGTTCGATGATCGGCGCGCGCAGCCTCTCTAGCGTGCGATCGGCACCGACATCAACTGTCGCACGTGGCACCCTTGTCGGACTGCCGGCGAGTAGCGCCACCGCGCGAACGAACGCCGAGCCGCAAGCACGAGCGCGGTATCGGTCATCTCGAGCGGACGAAAGCTCCGCGGCTCTGGCGCGCCAGCGGTGTCAACAAAGAACTGCACGACGTTCGCGGCGCTCGTCGCGTTCGGAATAGGATGCACCGCGAGGCTGGTATCGACAATCCAGCGAGCGGGCTGGTCGACTTGGTACTCGAAGTGAAGCGTGGTGTCGGCGCACGGTGCGGTCGCTTGAGCGGCGGCCGGGCTGGCGAACGCTAACACCAAGACGGCAATGAAGACTCTCATAATGGGGACGCCTCACCGGAGTTCTTCGCGATCGTCGCGACTCGCAGCCCGCGATACACGCTACCCAAGAGTACAAGTCCCGTCCCGCTGACGAGCACACCCGACATCACGTGGCCGGTCGTCACAGCGCCAATCAGATCGCACCCAAGCATCACGGCAGCCATCCGTACCCCGTCGCGTTCGTGCTCGCCGAGCAAGCGGCGTGTACGAAACGCCGCCCACGTGTTGAGCGCAGCCAAGGGTAGCACCACCCACGGATTCCCGTGGACGGCCAGCGCGCGGCCGACGGCGCCGACGAACGGGGAGAGCACAAACAGCGCACCCGCCAACACGCCGCCGTATGCCTGGAGGCCGAAATAGAAACGCAGCAGATCCAGATGGCCGGCCGCCAGCGCGGTAATCTCTTCATCTTTGCTCAGCCGGCGAGCGGCCGTAGGCAAATCGTTGTTTAGCATGTCCTCGTCAAATCATGAGCATCACGCCCGAACTCACCGTTGGAGAATATGAGTCAAGCGAGCGAAGCGAGCAATCAATAGCGACGTATCGGCAGCGCCGGCGTTCATTGACACCCTGCCGCGATTCACTCGACGGGCGTGAGGCGAGTGCCTGCCGGTATTGGAAGTCCTTCGGGCGGTTCTGGCGGCCCCACCATCCCAAACATTGCCGCGCACTGCGTCTGCGTGAAGACGTTGCGCATCCGCTCCCCGAGCGGGCGCATCCTCGCCTGAGCGTCGGGCAGAGGACTGCCGAAGATGCCAGACAGGAGCGGGATGGTCTCAGTCACGAACGCCTGCTGATCCGGCGTTAGCCCTGCGTGCGGATCGAGAAATGTCCGGAGATGCTCTTCCCAGAATCGAGTGCGCTGCTCGGGCCCGACATGGTTCACGATGACCTTTCTGAATGCGACGGGAAAGGCCGAGAGCTCGGCGAGTGAGGTCGGCAACGCATCGCGGTGCTGCTCGACCCAGGCGAGGATCTCGTCATTGTGGAGAGGAAACCAGCCGCACGATCCCATAGCGTCAGCTGCCAAGCAAGAACTTGCGCATTTCTCGAACGACCACGGCCTCTTCCACGATGTACACGTAGTGGTTCGTGTTCGGGAGCTCGACGACGCGCGATCCCTTCACCTCGGTGCGAAACCGCTGGATCGCGCCGCCGTTCCACGTCGATAGCGCGCCGATGCTGCGGTTGAACTCCTCTTGCTTGGCAGGCGTCAACGCCCCGTAGTAGGTCATACGAAATTGCGTCGAGATGCGGTTGAAAATGCCGAGCGCCGGCGCCTGGATGCGGCCGTACGCGGCCGGCTGGAGCCCGGCGACCAGCTTGCCCGAAATCTCGGGTGGCGTGATCGGTCCGAGAATTCTGCCGGAGGCATCCATTCGAATCGAGTTACAGATGGCAGCGAGCGGCTTTCGGTACCCGTCGTCACGTGCTGACGCCGCGGCAAGACGCTGCACCGATTCGAGATCTGTTGCCGTGAGCTCAGGACTTCCCGGCGGCTGAGGGAGCTTTGCCCACCCACCGGCTCCGATGTCGAGCGCATCCAGGTAGACGAGCTTCTTGACGCGATCCGGGTACACCGCGGCGAGTCTGCTCAGTTCCGTTCCGGCAATCGAGTGGCCGACGAACACCGCCTGGCGAATGCCGAGCGTGTCGAGCACCGCGATATCGTCGCGCGCTCGCGTGTCGAGGTCATACCCGCGAGCGGGTTGGCTCGATCGCCCAAAGCCTCGGCGCGTGATGCCGATGACGTGGAACCGATCAGTGAATTGGTATGCGAATTCATCAAATACGTGGGCGTTGTCCCCCAACCCCGTGAGCAACACCATGGGATCGCCGGCGCCGCCCCAGTCGAGCACCTCCAAGTGGACACCGGGGTCGACCGTGACGAGCATCGTCTTGTGCGGCGAGGTATCGAAGCAGCTGACGTCCTTCGCCGCCGCGACAGTTACGCCTGCACTCGCTGGCCCAACTCGCGTCGTTGCCGCGCCCTGCGCGTAGCGGCCGAGTCCCGCAACGGCGGCAAGCCCGACCAGACCGATCGGAGTGATTAGCCACGCTCTCACGTTTCCCACGAGCAAGCTCCTCTGTGCTCCGACGCCGACATTGAGCGGCAGATTGCATGCCGATGTCAATCAGCGCTGCCACGCCGAGTGCGACAGATGGTGCGAGCAGCTCCCTCGTTAGGGACAGCCATCGGAGCCAGCTCGATTCGCGGAGCCGTTCATGAGAATCTCATCAATGACCGTGGACCGCGGCAAGTCAGCACGGTCGGCCTCCGTCGAGGTGCGGGAGTCTCGCGTCGCAAAGGTGCGCGTGTCGACCGCGATCCCGTCAACCGAGTCTCCGGTGACGTCAAGGTGCACAGTGTCTCCGGCGACCAAGACGTAGATCACGCGCACGAGCTCGCCTTCGGCGTACTCCGTCGTGTCGCGGATGATGGAGCAGACTCGGCGCACGGAGTCGAGTGGCATGCCCATGTGGATCGCGCCCACCCGATCGCCCGTGATCGTAGCATCAGCGCAATGCGGCGTCTGTGCGCCGAGATGGCCCGCCGCAACCGCGAGGAGGAACAGAGGGATTCGCAGGCGTGAGGACATATGATGATCTGCCTTGGCGTTCCAGGGTCACCACGTCTCCCACAGATATATATCAACGACCCGGAGACTTGCGGCAAGCCCCGCGCGCCAGGCGATACTTCGCGCCTCATTCTGACCAGGAGTTGCGATGCCCAACCACTCGGTCGTGATCGCCGGCGGCGGACCAACAGGCCTCATGCTCGCTGCCGAACTGGCGCTGGCCGGCGTAGACGTCGTCGTCGTCGAGCGCCGGCCCAATCAGGAACTCTCCGGCGCACGTGCCCTCGGAATCTCCTCGCGCACGATCGAAGTACTCGACCAACGCGGCATCGCGGACCGATTCCTCTCGGCGGGGCAAACCGCACAGGCCACGGGCTTCGCCGTCACGCGTTTGGACATCAGCGACTTCCCGACGCGCCACAACTACGTCCTCGCACTGCGGCAGAAGCACATCGAGCGCATCCTCGCCGGCTGGGTCACCGAGCTCGAGGTGCCAATCCTCTATGGCCGCGTAATCACAGGGTTCGTGCAGCACGACGCCGGTGTCGACGTCGCACTCGCCGACGGTCAGTCACTGCGCGCGCAATACCTCGTCGGGTGCGACGGCGGACGCAGCCTCGTACGCAAGACCGCGGGCATCGACTTCCCGGGTTGGGATCCGACGACGAGCAACATCCTCGCGGAAGTGGAGATGACCGAGAAGCCGCCGTACGGCGTGCACCGCTCGGCCGCGGGCATGTATGCCTTCGGCAGATCTGAGTTCGAGATCAAAGGCAGCGAAATCATATATAAGGATGTGGGGCCGATCGGCGTCATGGTCACCGAACCAAACACCAATTCGACCGCCGAGCCGACGCTGCGCGATCTCAAGGAGCTACTCGTCGCCGCGTGCGGTACGGACTACGGTGTCCACAGCCCAACCTGGATCTCCCGATTCACCGACATGACCCGCCAGGCCGCGACGTATCGCAGCGGACGCGTATTGCTCGCCGGCGACGCCGCGCACGTTCACTCGCCGATCGGCGGGCAGGGACTCGGCACCGGTGTGCAAGACGCAGTGAATCTCGGATGGAAGCTGGCGCAGGTGGTTAACGGCACATCGGCGGACAGCTTGCTCGACACGTATCACGCCGAGCGTCACCCGGTGGGTGCGCGCCTGCTCAAGAACACGATGGCGCAGGTCGCGCTGCACCGCGAGGACGCTCGCACCTTGGCTGCGCGCGACATTGTCGGCGACCTCCTCAAAATGGAGGAGCCGCGCAAACACATCGCGGGAATGATGTCCGGCTTGGACATTCGCTACGATTTGGGAGAGGGGCATCCGCTGCTGGGACGTCGTATGCCAGATCTCGAAGTCGTCACCGCAAGCGGGCCGCGACGCGTGTTCAGCTTCCTGCACACGGCTCGGCCGGTGCTGCTCAACTTCGGCGTGCCGCGCGCTATCGACATCGCGCCCTGGTCAGACCGCGTTCAATGCGTCGACGCAACGTACGCTGGTGAGTGGGAACTTCCCGTGATCGGCGATGTCGCGGCGCCAGTGGCCGTGTTGATCCGCCCCGACGGCTATGTCGCCTGGGTCGGCGACGGAACGTTGCACGGGCTGACGGAAGCGTTGACGAACTGGTTCGGGACGCCGCAGTGCTGACCTATGGATTGGAGAGCAGCTTCACCGTATGCTCGGCGATCGTCTCCATCTGTCGCTCGCGCTCGCGAGCCCACCGGGGCAACCGAATCAGGTTGATTCCGAACGCGGCCAGCGCCATCGCGCCGAACATACCGAAGATCAACAGCGCCTTCTCCGGCTTGCCAGAGGCCGCGACCACTGCACTAAAGAGCACCGACATTCCGCCGAGCACGACGCCGAGCCCGTTGAGGGCCATGGCGTCGGTCTTGAGATGGCTGAGACGGAGCTGTTCGCCGCGCTCGGTAGGCTCGACCGAGACGTGCAGGTCGCCATGTACCCATTCGCGAAGCCCACCGGAAGTCGTCGCGCGGCCGTGCGCTCCAAACGTGGTTCTGAATTGAGAGATCAGTTGCTCCCACTCCCGGTCCGTCGGGGCGCGCGGAAGATCGACGACTCGCGACAGGCCGATCGGCAGCCCGAATGATCGCCGCACCGGCGCCGGCTTGCCGCGGGCGTCGAGCGTCGCCGCGGCTTGCGCGACTCGCGTTGGCTCGATGCCCGCTTCCTGACCGATGCGCTGGAGTTCGTCGAGGGTCATCCCGCCCGAGTCGGCGGGCAGCGCCGGGTCGCGCGTGCCGCCGGTCGTCGCGAGGCTGAAGATCTCGCGCACTTCGTCATCCTCGTATCGACGCGTGGTCATAGCTATCGATTTTACCGTGCGTGCTTCCTGCGCGCTACCGTCGCGCGGGCGCGCTCAGCGGCAGCGACGATTGCTCCGAGGGTTGCCGAGCAGCACAACCTTGTCGGCACGGCGCATCGTCATTCGATCACTCCGTACGCGACGGTCTCACCGTCGAGCGGACCGGAGATCCACACGCGATGCCCGATCGCTGCTCGCAACCCCGCGCTCGGTCGAGCGACCGGCAATCGTCGTCCATCTTCGGTCAGCAGAACGAGCTGTGGGTCGTCGGCCATGAGAGTGCCGTCGTGCGCTGCCACGCCGTTCGCCGCAATCACGCGAAATCCGATCACGTTCATCCGCTGGCTCGCGCGTTCGCCGCGGACGAGGACGCGCAATCCAGACACGCGGCTGAGTGTCGCTGGGCCGGCGAGCGTGACAGACCGCGCATCGTCGGTCGTCAACACTGTCTCCGTTGAAGCGTTGGAGCCGACGACACGAACAATCCCCTCGAGCGAGTCGATGCGCTGCGATGCCGGATGGCCGGAACCGGCCGCAGGGTCATGGCGACAGGCGACGCTTGCGAGAACTGTCACGACGCACGTCGTCGCCGCGAGCGCACGTGACCTCATTGTGTGCATCGCTATTTGACGCGTACGATCGCCAGTCGCAGTCCGCTCGACGGGGAAAGCTCGGCGCCGGTAGTCGTCGTCATGTGGATCGCCTGAGTCAGGCTACTCGTGGCCGATAGGAGAAAGAACACCGCCGACGTTCCCGGCACACCGACGACGGAATTCGAGAAGCTGCCACCGGTGAGTGCGATCGGCTGAATCGGAAACACCGGCGTCCCCGATTGTGTGAACAGGCCGCAGGGCGCGCCGCTACACGTCAAATCGGTCTGCCCAACCTGGAAGATGTCGGCGAAGTTGAAGCTCGGGATCGTTGCGCGGGTATCCGCGAAGGTGAACGTCGGCACCTGGAAGATTCCCGTCGCCAGATTCCAATACGTCAACAGCAGCGCGCTCGATTGCCCGGTGTGCGCGGCGAGGTTCGCCAGGCCGCTCAGCGACGGCTCATTGACAAGGGATTTGATGAACGCGCTTTCTGACGCGCCCGCGTACTGATCGGTCGCCCAGCGGGCGATCGTCCATCCCGCGCCGTAGTTGGACGGCGTATCGAGACCGAGTCCCTCCGACTGTGACGAGCTTTCAGATTGCAGGTAGCTGAAGAAGAAGGGCAGGTGGCCGTCGAGCAACGCACGGGGCTTGTCGCCCTGAATGTCGCACGGCGCGTTGGCGCCAAGGTTGATCTCGCACGCCGCGGTTTGCAGGAACGTCGCGTTGCCACGGAACGTTGCCTGATTGAAGTGGCGTTCCCAGATCTCTGATGACTCCTGCGCCAGCCCCTCCTCGAGCCAGATTTCCTCGAACACTGGACTATTGTTGAGAATGCGATCCGTGTATGACACGATGTGCTTCGTCTCGTGCGCCGCGGTTGCTCGCACACTCTTCTCCCAGTTGGCGACATCTTCGCCGCTGCTCGACGGAACCCACGAATAGAACATCTCCGTCTGGTTGCTCAGATCGGCGTCCGTGCCGGTCGTCGCGTACGGAAAGAAGTCGCAGCCGTTCACGAACGCCACGATCGACCCGCCACCGCTGGGGCTGGCGAAATTGTTCAGCACCGGCGTGATCGTCACGGTGATCTTTCCCACGTGCGACAGCGATGCGTCGCCCGCGAGCGGGTCGCCGATGTTCGCCAGGATGTGCGGATACGTGATCTGATCGTATTCGGCGGCAAACGTCCCGTAGAATGACGAATCCGGCCGAAATGCCTGCGGCCACCGGGTGAGGTCCGTGTCGGCGAGCACGATCACGTGTTGTCCGACCGCGACCGTACGTGCGCCGATCGAGTCCACCGCCGTGCACGAGCCGCTGACGCTGTGCTTCACGTACACGGTGTTGACTCGCCCAATCGACGGCGACACCGCTGCACCGAACGGTGCGACACGCCCCGACTCCGCGCCGACGCGCGCCCATGCGGCGCGCGGATTCCCGCGGCGCGCGAATAGTTGCCGGTTGCTCTCGAGCAGCGCGAGATGGTTTGTCTCACGCGATGCTACCGCTTGTGTCGCGGCGACGGCGGATGCAGGGAGAGCCAAACGCGGCGTCTGCGCTGACAGGCTGCTGTTGGCGGCTCGCGCAGCCGACGCGGGCGCCACCGATGCAAGAACTGACGACGATCCCGTGATCGCAAAATCCTCGCGCGACGCGGGCGTACCGTCGGTATTCACCACGGCGAGGAGGAATTGCGATCCACTCGGTGCCGCGAGACTCACGGTGGTGTTCGGCGAATCAAGAAATGCCGCGGACTGACCCGTTGCCGTAAGCGACACATTCGTCCCGCCGAGCGATGACGTGGTCGTCACTGTCAGCGGCGACTGCCCACTCACCTGCTGCGACGTTGCCGTGATTGTCGTCGTGCCGGCTCCCACTGCCGTGACCGACGCTGTTGCCGCGCCGGTCGAGGCCACCGTCGCCACGCCCGGGTTGCTCGACGACCACGTCACGGTGCCGAGCGAGATCTCGGCTCCGTCCTGATCCACGCCGGCGGCGGTTGCCGTCGCCGTCTGTTGAACAGCCAACGTCGACGCGGAAACGCTCACCCTGAGCAGCGTCAGGATTTTCGGGCTCGTTGCACCGCTGTGGTCGCTCTTGCTGCATCCGATGGCGAACAAGGCTGCGACGGCACAGAGCCATTCAAGGCGGCGGATACACGGCATGATCGACGACGACGGAGAAATACACCAGCTGGCCGTCATCGACTGTAGTTCGTGCGACGATCGGCCGGAATGTGTTCGGATGAACTGGAAAACTGCGCCGTCGGCGTTCAGGCGTCTTGTCATTTCAACGAATGGTCATGAGATGCCCGTGACTGGGTGCTCTGGCACATGGCTGTGGCCCCACCAAAGGACACGGGACTCAGGAGGAACCACGATCGTGAACCAGATTCACGGGCACACGAATCAACCTCAGGCTTCGGGAGGCCGCGGAGACCGGTTCGCGAGCGCGTCAGCCACCCGTTCATGGGCACGCACACCGGCCTCGAACGCCCGCAGGAAGCGAACGATCAGATACAGCGCGGCCGAGAGCCCATCAACTGCATTCTCCGTTCATATCCGTTGCCGTTTCCGTCTGTGTCCGTTCACATATCGTTGATGCCCGACACGGCGCACAGTTAACGAGCACATAACGTCATCGAGTCGACAAATCGATCCGCACGATATCCGACTGCTCCTGCACCTGCTCGATGACCAGCTCACCGCCGTCCGGAGAAACGTCGAAGTCGCGAACGACGATGTCGCCCCCGAAATTCGTCAACGGCCGCTCGCTCCCCGTTCTGAGATCGATCAGCCAAAGATCCTTGTGCCCCATCTCGCCCTTGAGGACGATCAGCGCGAGGCGGTCCGGCAGGAATGCGACGTGCCGAGCTCCGCGCGTGAGGACGATATTCGGGAAACGATACGGCGTGCCCTCGGGGGTCGTGGCCTTCACTTGGAATGTCGTCCCGATGTCCGGGCCCGAATAGACGATGAACGAACCGTCAGGCGCCCAGACCGGATCGACCGAGTATTCCGACACGATCGGCGTCGGAGCGCTCCCGTCCAGCGACACTCGGTGCACGCACGGCGTGCCGGTCTCGTTGGTCGCCGTCACCAGAAGCGATCGTCCGTCCGGCGCCCAGACCGGTGCTCCACGCAGCGCGAGCGAGTCGGCGACGATGCGCGAGTGCGTCCCGTCCGCGTTCATCACGTACAGGCGCGACTGCGCCGGCTCGTTCACCGAGATGGCGATACGCTCTCCATCGGCCGTGACGGCGGGGCCGCCAACGATCTGCGCGCCGGGCGGCGCGCTCCACAATTCAGCGGCCGCACCGTCGACGACTTTCCAGAGGCTGTCGCTCGTCCCCGCCCCCGTCGACGAGACGTACAGCAGATATCCGGGTCCAAATCGCGGCGAACGGCCGGAGCCCATCGGCAACCGGATGCGAGTCGCGCTCGACATCGACGCCGGCGTCTCGCAGAGGGCGGCGCGCCACAACTCTGCTTTCGGATTCGATCGCGTCGCCACGAGCCGGCGGCGGTCACCGCTGATCGCAAGCGACGTGTAACGGTCGATGCCGGAGCCAATCCGATGCGCGACACGCCGGTCGACATCCAGCGCATGCAGCCACGGTCCCGAGCCGTCGCTGCCAGTCGCGAGATACAACAGCGTCCGACGATTCACGAAGACCGGGTACGCCACTCGCGAGTCATGAAAGGTGACGCGCTCGGCGGCCCCTCCGGCGGGGCTGATCCGCCAGAGATCCAACTCGTTCGGCACGATTCCGCCGACAAAGTATATGAAACCCTCATCGGGCGACCACACAAGGAAGTGGGCATGACGTCCCGGCGACTCGGCGAAAATCCTACCGCCGGGCGGTGGTTGATTGGGACCGGTGACGAACATCGGATCCCCGGGCGCCGCGGTGTGGTAGACCAGGCGCCCGCTCTCGCTCCAATCGAGCTCCGGCACATCGTCGAGGTACGGACGCGGCTCTCCGCCGAGGGTGGGGACGGACCAGATTCCGACGCGGCCGCTAGTCGATCCTCCGGCGCCTGAGGTGCGCGCCCAAAACAAGACCAGCGCCCCATCGGGTGAAAACGACAGCGTGCGAATGTCGTGGTTGACGAGATCGGGCGCGGGCGTCGCGCCTCGGGTCAGGTTGTAGAACCGACCCGCGCCGATTTGAGTGATCCAGACATCCGTTCGTCCGTCGAGATTCGAGAGGAACGCGACGAACTTCCCGTCGCGCGAGATCGTCGCCGCGTGTTGCGCCCCGCCAGAATCCGTGACGGGCGCGAACTCCGCGTTCTCGATCGGATTCCGCCGGAATGCGTCCGCATCGCGCCGCCGCCAGGCCGGTTCCTCCTTCGGTTCGTCAAGGACGATCCGAACGCGCCGGCTCTGTGACCACGCGTCAAGCTCGCTCCGCAGGGCGGACACGGATCCCTGCTTGTCGTGAAGATGGCGATGGACGGGCATCCCCTCGCGCTTTTCCCAGCGCTGAACGGTGCTCACGTCGCGGCGGAGATAGGCCGCGATCTCCTTCCAGGAATCAAGCCGAGACTCGCGCGGGCTCGCCACGGGGGCGCGCTCCGGATCATCTGATGAGAGTTCGCTCACTGCGCAGTCCAGGCTCCCTTGTCGGAACTCGATTCTAGCTCGCGCGTCACGCCGCGGCAATCGACGGTATTCGACTGCATTCGACGTCAGATCGGACGAGCGTCGCCCAACACCGCACCTTGCCGCTTGTTGGCACGGGTCGGCGGCCTATGTTCGCGCTTCCGTCACCGCAGACACAGGGAGGTTGGTCATGGTCAGACAGTTCCGCTGGATCGCACTCGTCGCGCTTTTCGTGGTCGCCGGCAGCAGCCGCAGCTCCGCCCAGGGTCAAAGGGGGAGGGATGATCATTTCAACGGTCTCCACTTGAGGGGGACGATCAGCGACTTCACGACGCCGTCCTTTGGCGCCTGGACCATCCATGGCGTCTGGACTCTGAACATGACAGGAACGGCGGAGTTCACGGCGGAACTGACGATGGAGCGATCCGACCTGTTTTTCGGCCTCACCCCCACCGCGGATCCCAACAATCTCGTGACGCGCAACGCCCACACCCATCACATCACCGTTGTCAGTCGGACCGTGACGGCGATTCCGGGCGGTTTTCGCATCACCAGCCTTGCGGAGGAGACGACGATTACCGGGAACGGAGCCACCGCGTCGTTTGAAACCGTCCCGCCGACGTCCACGCTCCAGATCGACATCACCGGGGGCAACCTCGTTGACTTCTCGAACATTGCGCTGACGTTCGGGGGTGCCGCGGTCAAGCATTTTGGATCGAATCCGATCGCCGGCGTGGTGAGTCGCGTGAAGTGACGATCGAACGGCCGGGAGATGGCGATACTGATATTCCGGTCGTTTGTCGTCAGATCTATCATGGGCCGTACTCGCACGGCGGGTGGCCTCATGAGTCGAGCCGAACACCCTCGTCCGCGCTCAGCGCGGCGAGCGTGTCGGCCACGTCCTCGGCCACGCGAGCGCTGAGAGACTGATGGAATTGCGGGCAATGTGTGCGTTTTTCGAGTCCGTGGCGTACTAGATAGTAGGGGGACTACTCCCCACACATCGCGATGTAATGCGGGACGCCCACCCACCACTCGACTCGCCGCTCGGCAAAACTTGCCGCCACGCCCCACAAATTCATCGATGCCTTTGACAAATTCGCAACGCAGGCTGATGAACCAACTTCATCGCAACGTGAGCCCGCTACAATCGACGTACACCGCGCTCACCATCAACGTAACTTCGCGCTCGCCGCTCGACGATTCCAGTTCGACCATGTCACACTCGCGTTACGGAGACGTGAGCTCACGCTTGTCGCTGTCGCGCACGCGTTGCACGACGCCAACTTTGCTCTGCGGCGTGAAGACTTCGCGTGTATGCCTCACGATTGTGCGTTGAGGCGACATCGATTCGCACGTCTGCCTGCTCGATCGGCCATTGACCGACGTGAGAATGCAAACTTGCACGTTCAATTCATCGCGTAGCAACGCGAACGAACGACTCACCGATGACCGTCGACGACCGAGCGAAGAAAATCGACGCCCGAGCGAACACAATCGACGCCCCATCGAACAAAATCGACGACGGTGCAAGCTCAGTCGATGACCGTGCGCGCTGACAGCACGCACCACCATGCTCAATCGACTCCAGTGCGTCGTGAGTTGACGCCGCACCATGCCGAATCGACGCCCCATGACGCTGGCCTGACGCCAACGCGTCGAGAACGAGCACCGTTGCGCCGCGAGCGAGCAACTTCGAACCCTCGATGGACGATCGCGGGCCGCAACCAGGCAACCGTCCGCGATCAATCCAACATCATTTGAGCTTCCGTGTTCTGTCGAGATAGCTCCTGCTTTGTTGGCCGACGAGATCGACCAGATTCCCCATGGCCACTTCCAGATCGACCAGATGCAGGCCAAGCCCTTCCGCCAAGTCCCCTTGAATGTCACGACTCGCCGGACTGCCGGGACCACGCTGGACCGACACCTCGAGATACGAAGCGAACGCGTTGGATTTGCACTGCGCCTTCAACAGCCCCACCACGCGCACCATGGGCGTCGCAATCGGTCGCCCGCCAACGGTCCACGGATCTGTAGGGCCGAGCGGCAGGGCAGTTCCTCCCGTCGCGTCGAAATAGCCGTTGAGAGCGGCCTCGCCGCCGCCGAGCGCTGCAGGATTGGTGCACGCCGCGACGAGTGTCGAGTCGCCCGACCGACCGAAGCGCGTGCTCGCCGTCGGCGGCGCGGTGTTGCGAAATGATGAATACGTCACGACGCACCCGGTCTGCGTGGCGGCGCGACAGATCGGCATATGCGCAAACGTGCCGCCCACGTCTCGCCCGCGCGGCACGAGGATGCCTCCCGGCGCGCCGATGAGAATCGCGGAGACGATGCGCGACTGCATCGGCGTGCCCTCGATCTCGCGGCGTCAACTCGGTCGAATGCTGGTGCCCTGCGAATGCCCGATCAGCACAATCCCGCGACCGCCATTGTCGTGCGCGAGGTAGTAGCGCCACGCGGCACGGACGTCGTCTACCGACGCCCAGGAAGTTGGGCGACTCAATGCCGGCGGCGTTCGCACGACCCATCGCGGCCAACGTGAGTTGCCGGTACATGGGCGCGAACAGCCGACACTTGGTGCCAAACCGTGCCAGCTGCAGTCGCACGACAGTGCGCTCGGCGGCGTCGGGTACGAGATCGCTCAACGTCGTCGTATCCGTCGACACCGTGGGATATACATAGAAGCAATCCACCGGCGCCTTCGCATCCAGCCGCGCGCGCTCGACGGTTGCGCGCCCGTCCGGACCGAGCACCGTAGTCGACAGATCCACGTCGCACGCGCCGAGCCGGTCAGGGCGACAGAGCCACGCCTGCGGGTTGCTGTAGTCCGGCCGCGGCGATGGCTGCGACGATGCGGCCGTGGTCTGCGCGGAGGCGCCCGTCGCCCCAATGGATAGAGCGAGGAGAGCAAGGCGCTGTGATCGTAGTGGCATTGGCATTACTTGAACTTTATTTTCGCGATGTCCGGGTTCGGCGTGAACCCTTCACCGAAATCTTCGAGATCCATCAACTTGCGGATCTCGACCTGTCCCTCGCCGCTCGGAGAAACGTTCGGGGCGCGCTTCACCCACTCGATCGCCTCTTCCATCGACTTCACCTTGATGATCGTGAACCCCGCGATGACCTCCTTCGCCTCGGCGAACGGACCGTCGACGACGATGCGCTTGTCACCGCTGAACCTCACGCGCGCTCCCTTCGAGCTCGCAGTGAGCCCCTCGGCGGCCAGGAGGATACCAGCCTTCACGAGCTCGTCGTTGTACTCGCGCATCGCGGCGTACGCTTCTGGCTTTGGCGGCGGTGCCGACTCGGATTCCTTCGTTGCCAGCCACATGACCATGAAACGCATTGTTCTCTCCTGAATTCGGTTCGTGTTGATTGCCGCGCCCTTTGCGCCCTTACCAACACGTCGAACGACGCCGGTCAAAATCGACAGGAGCGTAGAAAAAGCCGTGAGGTACCCGGTTGAACGAACTTAGCCCCAGCAGCCGCGGGATCCTCGAGTCTAGAATGAGCTAGTTCCGTCAAGTCGGCGACTCATTCGCTCGTGTGCTTCCTTATAGTGGAATCGGACACGGGAGCGACTCTCGTCACCGTGTTTTGGTCCGCGCGAAGGCGCCCGGTCAGCGCTTGTGGCTGTAGACGACGCCGAGTGGGTCGACCTTTCGCTGAAGCCGCGTGCTGACCGCGCAGCCGAACACGGGTAGCGGATCCGGCGACGCGCCGTCGAGGATGCGTTGCCGAATCTGTCCGTCCAGCGCCGAACGTGCCGCCGGTTTGTCGAAGTAGCCTCCGACATACCGTAAGGCGCCGGTCGTATCGAACGCGAGCATCACCGGTGCGACCTCGAGGCCGAATTCGGACGCGAGCTCGTCACTCGTGACGCTGCGAAACGAATACCCCGCGCGCTCGGCTGCTTCGCGTTTCGTGTTGTCGTCGCCGACGAACAGAATGAGCTCGGCGGCGCCGGGAAAGGGTTTGCGCTCCACCAAGTGCGCGAACAGGCGGGCAGTGCAGGAGCATCCGGAGTAGATGACGTGCACGACAAAGTCCCGCGACGGATCGCGCCGGAGCGCGAGCGCCGCTCGGGCCACGCGCGCCTCGTCGTCGGGCTTGGGCAAGGCGGCGAGGTGCGAGACGCCGAGTGAGCCGAGCGCGAGGCTGACGACGACGATCCAGACAACGATGAACAGCTTGGCGGCGGTGGCTCGTCGCGCTGGCTTCCTACTCATCACGCGCGCCGGCGGCGCGGAGCGTATTCAGACCTTCGATGACGGCTTCCGGAGTCGACGGACGCAGAAGGACGCCGGCCAACTTGCCGTCGGGATCGATCACGAAGAGCGAGGTCGAATGGTCGATGCCCGACGTCGAGCTGTCGGCCGAGGCCCCGACCGCGCGAGCGAACCGCGCGACGGAGTCGCGATTGCCGGTGAGCCCGACGATGGCGGCATCGAAGTTGGTCAGGTAGCTCTTCAAGCGTGGAGGCGTGTCGCCCTCCGGCTGAATGGACACGAACAGGAGCTGCGTTCGTCCATCCGCCACGCCGCTCGCCGCCTGCTGCGCGACGCGGCTGAGCACCATGAGCGTGTTCGGGCAAACGTCGGGGCACGCC
Organism: uncultured Gemmatimonadaceae bacterium; assembly: GCA_963817445.1. Classification (GTDB taxonomy): domain Bacteria; phylum Gemmatimonadota; class Gemmatimonadetes; order Gemmatimonadales; family Gemmatimonadaceae; genus JAQBQB01. Next base: position 40,029 of record CAWFOG010000034.1, on the reverse strand, counting down.
GTGTAGCCAAAGAACGCAAGCGTCCACCGTCCGTGCAATCGCTCCGGCCCGAATGATCCACCGTCGGCGGTCGTCAGCGACGGGAGCCGAAGCGTGACGCGCGGCTCCGAGGGGAGCACCGTTTGATTGAGCCTGGCGAGGCGACCTCCAGCGGCAGGGGCGCCGCGGCGCGGTAGCGCGTGCGCGGCGTACACCGACGCGACTCCGGCGGTGGCGACGAGGACCGCGATCGCCATGCCTCGTGGGATTGTCATAGTATGAGAATAGGGAAACTAGAACAGTGCGATCGCGCCTTCGCGCAGGATGTCGCCCGCATCGGTCGCGGTGAGCATCGTCTCCGCCGCGATCTCAGTCGACAGCGTCGCGATCATGCGCCGGCCGGACGACACGTACGCGACCTGATACATGTCCATGTCGTCTTGCGCGATCGAGCTGATGTCGACGCCCGTGAGGAGCGCCGGCAACCCGATCATCAGGTTCGATCCACGCTCCAGCAGCTTGTTCTTGAGCCGCCCGCCGAGCTGGTTGTTGAGTTCGCGGCACCAGTCCTCGAGATCGGTCGCCGCGAGGGAGCCGCCGCGCGCCTCCACTCGTGCCGGGTAGAGGCTCGTGAGCAGCTCGATGTCGAAATCGAGCGTGGACAAGACGCGAAGACCGTCGGCGGTGAGGCTGAGCACCGATACGTAGCTCTCTCGGTGTGCGGTTGTCGGCGCTTGTTCGGCGCTGTCGTCGCGGATCCGGTCGGTGAGGCCGTACGCTTGCAGCAGCTCGGTCAGCGATTCGACATAGAGACGGCGCACGAGCGCCGTGGCGGTCGGATTTCGGTTCATGGGTGATGGCATTAGAACAGCACCAGACTGCCGCGGGTGGCAGCCGCCGGCGCGGTCGTTTCCGGCTCAGGGGCGTCGATGACGCCCCGGCCGTCAAGCACGCGACCCGCACGCTCCTCGAGTTGGTTGACGTCGCCCACCATCGCGGTCAGTCCCTGAACGAATGGATCCTGGAATTGCAGATGCGACAGCGCGACGTTCGACAGGGTCAGCACTTCATCCAACCGGCCGCCCGTCGCGCCGGATTCCGACCGCTCCGATGCCGACCGGACGTGCTCGCTGATCTCGCCGGCGAACGCGCGCGTGCGCGCGTGCATCGACGTCGCCCGCTGCATGACCGGCGGGAGTCCGGCACGCACGCCTTTGATCGACGACGTGACGTCCGCGGCGGCGGTGCGAATGTTGGCGCCCAACTCGCGCATGTAGTCGGCGATGACACTGAACCCTCGAGCCTGCGCGCCCAGGCGAGCCGCCTCGATCGCGCAATTGATCGCGAGAATGTTCGACGATTCAGTCAGCTTCTCGATGGCGAGCACCGCGCTCTGGATGCCGTCGGCCAGTTGCAACACGCGGCCGACCGCGGCCTCCTGGGCGAGGATGTCCTCCTGCATGCCGCTCGCGAAGCGCGACATCGTCTCCTCGGATCGCGCCATCGATGCGGCGACGTGGCGGTCGGAATCCGCCATCAGCTCGCGCGCCTTGTCGACGAGCGACGAGAGCGCGTCGCCGCACGCCAGGACCTCGCGCTCGGTGAGCGCTCGCAACTCCTCGGCGCGAACGGTGACGTGCTTCTTCGCGCGTGCGATCTCCTCCATCGTGCGCGGGTGCACGACGCCGGCATCGCAAGACATCAGGATCTCGTGAGGTGCTTCGTGGTCTGCACGAGTTGGTTGGCATCGAACGGCTTGACCATCCAGCCGACGGCACCGGCCTCCTTGGCGCGCTTGACCAACGACGGCTGCGCTTCGGTCGTCAACATCAGAATGGGAAGAGCCTCGAACTCCGGCTTGCTCTTCACCTGCTCGACCATCTCGAGGCCGTTCATGTTCGGCATGTTCACGTCGCAGATCACCATGGCGATGCTGCGGTCGTTCTCGATGGCCGCCAGCCCTTCGCGGCCGTCGGTCGCTTGGACGGTGATGAAACCCGCCTGCTTCAGGGCCAACGACACCTGCTGACGTACCGTGCCGGAGTCGTCGACGACGAGGATCGTTTTCGTCATGGCGTTCGAGCCTGTGGGTGCGCGTGTGGGAGTGGGAGGGGCGGGGGAGTGAGAGCCGGCGTTACGCTGCCGACGTCGCACGAATGCCGGCCCGCCGCAGAACCGCGGTGTGGCCTTCATACACGGTGTCGTCGTTCGGGAACACGAAGCTGATGCGCGTGCCCTGGCCCTTTCGTGAGTCAACTTCGACAGCGCCGCCGACCGCCTCGCACGCATTCCGAACCGCCGCCATACCGACGCCGCGTCCCGAAAGCTCGGTGACGCTGGTCTTCGAGCTGACGCCGGGCAGAAAGATGACGTCCGTGGATTGCACTCGAGGGTCGGTCGCCAGACCGAGCTCCCTCGCGGTCGCCCGGAGCGCGTCCCAATCGACTCCCGGTCCGTCGTCCTCGACGGTGACGATGAACCGGTCGCGATCGACGCGCGTGGACACGCGGATCGTCGACTCGTCCGGCTTCCCGCTGGCTTGGCGCGCCTCGAGATCTTCGATGCCGTGATCGACCGTGTTGCGTAGCACGTGGATGAACGCTGACCAGAACGGAGCGAACCGAGCGGTCTCGAATCGCAGATCGTTCGGGCTGATCGCCACGGTCACGTGACCCTTGCCCATGCGTTCGGCGAGTCCCTTGATCTGCGCCTCGATGCGCGACAGACGCTTGCCCGTCGGTTCCAGACGCCACGACTCGAGCATGCGAGCGACCAATCGCGCGTCGACGCCGTCGAGGACCGCCTGGAGAATCGCCTCGTACTCGACGTCGTCGATCTCGATCGAGCCGGTGGCGTGTTCGCCGATCATCTGCTGTACTTCGCCGCGCATCCGCGTCCACGTATCGTGCAACTCCGCCATGCCGCCCGCGGTCGGCTCGGTCGCCTCTTCGGCAATCCAGCTCTCGAGTTCGTGACAGATCTCGCTCAGACGGAGCATGCCGAAAATTGCCGCATTGCCTTTGAGCGTGTGGATCAGCCGCTTCATATGATCCAGCCCGTCGTACCGACGCTGTTCGAGCGCGTGGACGATCTCGTCGGCCTCGGTCAGGAACTCCACGAAGCCGGCCTTGTCGCGCATGATGTACTGGAACAGCCGTAGGAGCTCCGACTGATGGCGCTCGGCGGATTCGGTGCGCAAGCGGTTGGTGATGTCGGTGATCACCACGAGGAGTTGCTCGGCCGCGGCCTTGGGTGCAGCCACAGGCGCGGCATCGCTCGTGGAGGCGAGCTTGTAGTGAACGGCGTACGTGCGGTCGCCGTCGACGAACTGTTTGGGCAGCTGGCTGAGCGTCACCTCGACGGGCAGCAGGCCATCCCGCACGGTCTCGAGCGACAGGTCGAGCCACTCGCCGTAGCTGGCGTCACGCGACCCGAGCCACGTCGAAAGCTTTTCCCCGGCGACCGGAGCGCCGAACCAGTTCTCCACGGCCTGCGAGCACTCGCTCGACATGCGGCCGTGGAGATCGATGGTGATGAGTCCTTCCTCGATAGTGTCGAGCAGCAGTCGCATGTCGCGCTGCTTCTCGTTCAGCGTCTGCGTGCGCGCGTCGACGATCTTCTCGAGGCCGATGACGTTGTCGAAGAACTCACGCGAGATGAAGCAGGTCGCGATTGTCTCGAGCACGACGAACCCTGCGTGCACGAGCACCACCCACCATTGCGCGTTGTAGTTGAAGACGCTGCCGGGGACCAACAGCCAGACGACGAGGTGGTGCAGTGTCACGGTAATCGCGGCCGCGATGTTCACGGCGGGATTCGCGAACATGCACAGCATCGCGAGCAGCGCGAAGAAGTAGAAGTGCATTTCGATCTGCACCGGCCCCTGCCCGAAGTGGACGAGGAGTCCGCCCATCAGCATCGCCGTGATACCATAGATCACCGAGAGCGCGCGCGGATTCGAGAAGGCGCGATAGGCGACGGTCGGGCCGATGATGACCGCGAGGCTCAGGACGAGTGCCTTGACCACGCCGGTTCCGGCGGCCGCCGCGACCAGCATGAGGGCGGGGACGTGCAGGTAGAAGAAGATCAGCGCGACTTTGTTCAACCGCGCCAGATACCGCTGCTCGAATGGACTGATTTCCTCCGGCAGCCGGAGGTACTTGGTCACTCGCATGGCTAGAGTCCCCTGAAGTGGCTAGCGGCGTTGCTTGGCCCCGAACGACAACATCACTCCAACTCAAATCTTGGCCGGGCTTCGATCATCATTCGCCCGTCGGGGAGCATTGCTTCTGTGCTCTCCCCAGCGAGCAAGACGATTGTTTAGCCGACCGGTAATGACATTTTCTTGACGATTCTACAGGACCGTTTTGTATACTTTCGTCGACCGGTAGAAGAGCAAGAGGACGGTGGCCGCCGGTCTCGCAACCGGCCGTCTTTCGCGTCCTTCCGCCATTTCGAAGGCATGAAAGGATGGATGTCGAGCGCTCGCCATGCGCCCGCTTCCCAGACGGCAAATACTTAGGTATTTACAAAAGTATTCCGCGGCTGTAGAATCCCTCGTCAGTTCGAATCACCCGAGCCGAGGGATGGTGGTGGACATGGTGCAATCCGCAGCCGCTGACAAAGTGTTTCACGCCTTGGCCAGCCCGACCCGGCGGAAAGTCCTGGAGCGACTGTCCGTCGGACCAGCCACCGTCAGCGAACTGGCGGCACCGTTCGACATGCAACTCCCGTCGTTCGTGCAGCACCTCTCGGTGCTCGAACGGAGCCGACTGGTGCGGTCGAAAAAGCGCGGACGCGTGCGGACGTATGAGATCGCACCCGAACGGTTCAAGGTCGTCGACGACTGGCTGACCGCGCGTCGTCAGGTGTGGGAAGCTCGACTGGACCGCTTCGACCAATACGTCAAACAACTCAAGGACAAGGAGTCAGAATCATGAGCAAGCAATTCGCCTTCAATCCGAAACTCGATTTCGCCATCGAGCGGTTCATCGATGCTCCCACGCGACTCGTCTGGGAGGCGTTGACGAAACCGGAGCACCTCAAGGAGTGGTACATGCCCAAGCCGTGGGGGCGTGTGTCGCGAGCCGAAATGGATGTGCGACCGGGCGGCATCTTGAGCATCGACATCGCCGTGGGAGACGGTCCGGATTCTCCCAACCTCGGCTGTTTCCTCGAAGTCGTTCCAATGCAGCGACTCGTCTGGACCTCCATGTTGTTCCCCGGCTATCGTCCGGCGGTCTTCGACGACATTCCGATCACCGCCATCATGACGATGGAGACCGTGGGAACCGGCACTCGCTACGTCTTGACGGCGCTCCACCGGAGTGAAGCGGACCTCGAGACAAACAAAGCGTCGGGCTTCTATCAGGGCACCGAGATCGCCGTCAACCAGTTCGTCGAGCACGTGATGGCGATGAAGTAGCGTCAGCCGTACGTGACGTCCGTGCTCTGTCCGACCTCGATGAGATATCCGTCGGGATCGCGGATGTAGCAGCGCGTCTCGCCGTACTTGGGGATCGGCGCCGTGATGAACTCGGCCCCTCGACTCTTCCATAGCGCATAGCAAGCTTGAATGTCCGCCACTCGGAAATTCATGAAGCTGTTGATGTGGTCCGGGTCGGGCACGCTGAGCGTTACGGTCGGCTTATCCGGCGTTGGCCCGCCCCCAACGTTCAGAATCATCCAGATATTGGCGAGCTGAAGGTACCCAGGTGCGTTGCCGTCGCCCAAGCTCAGAATCCGCGCGTCGAAGACTTTCTCGTAGTAGCGAGCCGATCGCTCGATGTCTTTCACCGTGAGAAAATGCGCGATGCTGATCCCGACTCGCGGCGGCATCTCGTAGCTCTGCTGTTCGATTTGCACGTTGGTCATTGACGACTCCAGTTTCTGGAAACAGCGCGTATGTGTCGATTCCTGTTTGGGTCGATAGCCGATGCAAGTTCGGTGTGATGGGGAGAGCGAAACAATCGGACCAGAGTATCGCGCGATACTCTGGTCTCGTTGCCAGCCAGCTGTTCAATAGGACTGTTTGCCCGCGGATAGTCGCGTTCGGCTCGGACGGGACATCGGCAGATGCCGCCGCGCGCTACGCGAGCCCTTTCACGCGCCTGTAGTACGCGAGGTATTCTTTCGGCGTCGACATCGCAATCACCGTCGCGACGGAGGTGAGCTCGAGATCGTCGAGCTGCTTGAAGTGCAGACAGCACTTCCCCATGTCGAGCCGCTTGCCGGCCTTCTTGAACGCGTCGACGAGAAGCTTTTCGGAGAACGGCGACGTGTACTTACCGCTCGAGCTGTCGTACGTGCCCATCAGGTAGAGCGAGTTGTAGCTCTTCTGCGCGCCGAGGCCCACGTAGCAGAGCGGCTGACCGTTGTGTGTGTTAGAGAACTCTTCGAGCGGGATCCCCCAGTTGATCACGCCCCAGTTCATGAACTCCGTGTACCCCTTGGGGATGTGCCTCTGGACGAAGGCGCGAGCCTCTTCGATCACCGTCCGCTTTTCCGGAGTGAGCGAGGCCAGGTAGGCGGCGATAGTGGTTGGGCGAGCGGCCTTCGCCGTCGAGCGTGATTTCCTTGCAGCCATCGACCTGCTCCTCGTGCGTGTGTGCTTCGACCTTCAAATACTTCAGCGTTCGCTGTTCCCTAGCTGGCAGGACGATGGAGGCGACGAGTCGCCCACCACGTGCCGGCGAGCAGCGCCGGTGGACCCAACAGAAGCCAGGGTCCGCCGACGAGGCGAACGGTGACGTAGAGTTCTTCCATAGAAGGCGTCGTGGCCTGCGGAGTCGAGATCGTGGCGCGCCCGATCGACACGACGAGAAGCAGGAGCATCCAGAGAATTGCGACACCGACGATTCGCCGAAAGCGCCAGGTGCGAAAGCTCATGGGTCGCGGAGTATGGTTGTCGAGCTGACGCCCAGCGCGCTGCAAAGGGTCCATATAAGAGTGCGCGCCTGCTGCGCACAATCAATAGGCGCCTTTCGCTGCGTCAGCGTTCGTTGTCGTGTGTTGCGCCCTCGCGGCCGCCCCTCACGCACGCACATAGCGCAAATGCGTGGCAGCCGGGCCAGCAAGAACCTTGTCGATGCGAAACTGCGGCCCCGGCTCAGGCAGGTTCTCGAAGAGACGCCGCCCACCGCCGAACAACACCGGTGCCAAGGCGATTTCCAACTCGTCAACGACACCCATGGCGAGATACTGCTGGATCACATCCGCTCCACCTGCGATGCGAACATCGCGACTGCTTGCCGCCTCCCGAGCCAGCTCGAGGGCACGCGTCGGCCCGTCATTGATGAAGTAGAACGTTGTCCCACCCGGGCGCACCCAGGGTTCGCGCTTCTCACGAGTAAGAACGTATACCGGTGTGTGAAACGGAGCCTCCTCCGGCCAGGCGCGCTCGCCTTGGTCGAACATTCGCTTGCCCATGATGTTGGCACCGATGCGCCCCGTGGTGCTGCGAAGCAAGTCATTGACCGGGCCAGTCTCTCCCCCTGGTCCGAGCTTGAGGTTCTCGCGGAAGTACTGCTGATTCATGAGCCAGGCCATCAGCGCCCCCCACTTGGCGCCCCAGTTCTTGTATTGAGGCGTGTCCCAATGCTCCATGGTCATTCCGTCCGGTGCCATGTAGCCATCGAGGCTCAGCCCGATGTTGACGAATACTTTGCTCATGACTCTTCTCTCACAAGGCTGGATGTCCGGCGAACGCCGGAGCGAAGCCGCAGGGCTCAGAACTGGCGGCGCCCGGGGACGCCGTCAAACGATCGGCGACCTCGATGACCAGATAGCCAACAAACACGACGGCCACCGTGATGGCGGCGCCAATCAACCGCCCGAGAGAGTAGCGTGTGTACATGACAGAATCTCTCTACTGCCTGGGTGTCAACTGCGCATCGCGACGCGAGAATCCCAAGCGGTCGGTCGAGTGTCGCTACGCCCTAGCGCACCGAGAGCAGCCTCACGGCGTGCTCGGCAATCGCCTCCATCTGTCCTTCTCGCTCCCGAGCCCACGCAGGTGTGCGAAACAGATGTGCTCCAAAGAACGGGACCAGAGACATTGCGCCGAAGACGCCGAGTACGACGAGCGCTTTCCCCGGCGTGCCGACGGCAGCCAGCACGCTCCCCGCGACGACCCCCATTGCGACGAGCAGGAACCCAATCCCGTTGATAACCACGGCGTCTTCCTTCAAGTCGCTGAGGCGGAGCCGTTCGCCGTTGGCAGTGGGCTCGACAGAGATGCGCAGGTTGCCGTGCGACCAGTCGCGGAGCCCGCCCACCGTCGTCGCGCGGCCGTGCGCTCCGAACGTGGTCCTGAATTCAGAGACCAGTTGCTCCCACTCGCGATCCGATGGGGCGCGCGGAAGATCGACCACTCGCGAGACGGCGATCGGGAGCCCGAAGGATCGTCGCACGGTCGCTGCCCCGCCGCGGGCGTCGAGCGTCTCCGCCGCTTGCGCGATTCGCACTGGATCGATGCCCGCGTTCTGCGCGACGCGTTGCAGTTCATCGAGGGTCAACCCGCCGCCTGTGGCGGGTAGCAACTGATCGCGCGCGCGGTCCGTCGTCGCGAGACTGACAATCTTGCGCACCTCGTCATCCCCGAATCGTCGTTTGCTCATCGTGATCTATTATACGGGGACCGGATCCGGCGTGTTACAATCCCGGCGGACCTCGGCGGCCGCGACGCATGCGAAATCCTCCTTCACGCTGCGGCTTTGACCAAGTCGTCGAGGCGGGTGTAGCTATGCTCCATGCCGTCGGTCATGCCCGTGGAGACGGCGTCATCACGCGCGTCCTTCGACGCGAACGTCAAATTGCAGACGAGCGTCGTGACCCCGTTCTGCTCACGAAGCTCGAGTGACACGATGCAGGGATCCCCAGCTGGCATGGCGAAGTCCATATCGCCCGGGTCGTAGAATTGTTCGTGGACAATCTTCGACGGGCTGTTGACTTCGGTGAACGTGCCGAAGAAGCCGAACTTCTTACCGTCTTCATGGCTTCTCCACTGCCACTTGTATTTGCCGCCGACACGGACATCCATGTCGCACACCGGCATATCCCAGCCATCATAGCCCTGCCATTTCTTCACGAGCTCGGGCTTGGTATGCGCATCCCACACCAATTGGCGGGGTGCATTGAACGTACGTGTGATGCGAACTTCGCGATCGCTCGGCAATGCGACTTCTGCGGGCTTCGGCATGGTCTTCTCCTTGGTGCGTCATCGTGATTGCGCGCCGCCCTCAGGACGAACGAGTGAACAGCGCGCCGGCATGTCCGCGTTATGTCCTTGTTCGTTTGCGCTTGGACGGTTTGGCTTGGAGTTCTCCGAGCAACGCATCGAGGCGCTGGTAGTTCTGTTCGAAGATCTCGCGGTACCGTTCGATCCAGTCCACGGCCTCCACCAATCGCTTTGGTTCCAGTTTGCGTGGACGCCGTTGCGCATCGACGTCCATCGAGATGAGGCCGGCGCGCTCGAGCACTTTCAGATGTTTGGAAATGGCTGGCTGGCTCATGTCGAACGGCTTGGCGAGTTCCGTCACCGTGGCCTCCCCCGTCGCCAGCCGCGCCAGGATGGCGCGGCGGGTGGGGTCAGCCAGGGCTGCGAAGGTCAAGTCGAGACGTCCCGAAGTTTGCATAGCCATTTATTTCCATAACACGTTGGTTATATACAATGACCACACAGGCCCGTCAAGGCGTTGGGTCATATTTTCCAAGGATTCAGAATGCCGCGGGCCGGTCGACAAGTTCAGCGTTCATCAGTGAGCACGCGCGGTTCACTCGATGCCATTCTGTTCGTCGTCGCCGAGCAGCGTGCGAGCACGAGCGAAGTCGCGCTGGAAGACTTCAAAGGCGATCGCGACTCGCTGCGGGTCATCTGGCCGGGATCCCGCAGCGTGCAGACCGCCGCAGAGTTCGCGCCCGATTCGAAGTGCTCGCTCGTAGGCCGGCCGGATGTCGGAGGGGATCGGCGGTGCCGCGGGACTCTGCCGATCAAGCTCGATCGTCGCGGCGAGGAGCAGCGCTTCGATCCCGGGCAAAGCGGGAATATCCGCGGCCGTACCGTACGCCTGCCGTAGGATGTCCCAGTCGACTGTCGACATAAAATCAGTTGAGAGGTTCAGCGTTCGTTGGACCGCATGGCCCGGGACGTCAGGTGCGCGCGCCACGACGCGATGAGTGCGATGAAGATCGCAAGCGTAGCGCTCAATGCCACGAGCAACGCTAGAACTGTCGCTGGACCGAGTGCGGATCCCCGAGCGGTGAGCAGGCGAGCGATGTTGACGGCGGATAGCAGCCCGACGATGGCTGCGGCGCTAAGAACGCCGGCAACGTCTCGAGGTGCTTTCTCGATGCGGACGATTCCAAAGGCGGCGGCGACGACATAGCCGACTAGGACGGCGAAACTGACCCATTGCCCGGCGGTCATCGCACTTGGAGCGAAGAGCGGAAGGCTCACGGCCATATAGAGGCTGACGATGCTAACCCAGACGAGCGCAATTCGCGCTGTGACCATGCGTCCGCGACCCGCTTTCATCATCGCATTTCTCCCTCGGCGCGCTCTATCGAAGTGTTGTGAACACCGAATCGAAGCGCGCCATCGAGGGTTGCGTGCTTCGACGCCGGGATGCGATCTAAGGCTTCAGCTGATTTGCGAGCGAGTCAAATAAAAGCGAACGAAGCGAGCAATCACTCACGTTGGCGGCGTCCGGAATGCCGACACCAACAGCCAGGTGGCGACCGGGCCGAGGAACAGCGAAAGCAGAAACCAATTCACCCCGGATCGTTGCCGTGATTGCGCCAGGCCTGCATTGATAAGTGCCAACGTACCCCATCCAACGACATAGTTACTCGATTCGTTCATAGTATTGGTCTTTGAGTGGCCTCGTTGCCTACCTAACGCTTCAGCGTTCCTTCTACCGCAGGCGGCGACGCAAGTTGGCGCTGCTCCTGCCGGCGGGCGATGCGCCCCGTCACGGCGCCACCGGTGAATAGGCCGCCGGCGGCGATGAGAGTGAGCTTGGCAAGAGCAACGTTCACGAGCCACGACGCTCCGGGCATACCAAGATGCGCGAGCATCGCAACGGCAACGGAGCCACCGAGCAGTGCGCCTCCGATCATCAAGAGCTGCGAGATACGGCGCATCGTTACCTCCTGCACGCGTGGTTGCCGAGCACGGATCTACGTTGCGGTATAACGCCTGAGCTCACCCGTCGGGTTCAACGATCGTTAGACCGGCGGCGCGAACGTCTTGAGGTATCCGCACTTGGGACAGCGATAGCTGACCACCCGCAGGAGTTCTTTCCCACGCGTTTTGATTCCGGTCAACCGCTTCTCTTCCACCGGACCTCGAAGCCACGTCTGCGTCCGACGGCTTTCGAGGTCGAGGGTCACGCCCTCTTCCATCGAAGTGTTGCACTCGGGACATGTCTGAGGCTTCGGCATCATTCCTAATCGTTGAATGCGATGGAAGTCGTGCGCGGTCCAACGCCCCAACCAAGCTGCAAAGGAATCCAATAAGAGTTTGCGGCGGAGCCACAAACAATTCAATAGCTCCTTTGGCAGCTTCAGCGTTCGTTAGCCAGCCGCGTCGGGATCCGTTCTGTGGGGATGGAGCGACGCCATACCCAACCAGCGAGGAACGTGCGCGCGATAGCGGCCCCATTCCGCGTCGTGCGTACGCGCCAACCACGGTTCCTCGCCGAGGACGACCCGGAGGTGAAAGGCGATGGCGACGATGAGGGCGTAGATCCATAGGCCACGTGACGCGAACGTCATGGCCCACCCGCAGAGAATGATCAGCACCGCGAGATACATCGGATTTCGCGACACCCGATAGAGGCCAACGATGACGAGGCGCGTCGGCGGCGCCCACGGCGCGAGCGTGCCACGCCCGGAGACGTAGAAGTCTCGAACACACCAGAGGAGGAGAACAATGCCGACGGCGAGAATCGGTAGCCCAGCGACGCGGACGCGCTCCGGAACAGGCCGAAGGAGCCAGGGCACGAGGAACGCGACCGACCCGGGCAAGAGGAGGAACGCGATCATGGCAGGCCAGAAGCGATGACGCGTCGTCGACATGACGGACTCCGTTGGCTGGCTAGCGCTTGAGCTGAGCTGCAAGCGGTCGACTCAATATGCGGCTCGCCAGCTTGCCAGCGATAGCGTGTCGATAGGCGGAAACAGCAACGCCTCGGAGTGGCCCAACGCACCGTTCCGGATTCAAGCCGCGCGGCCCAGCCGTGGGCGCAGTTGGCGACCCACTAGGCTGGTCCGCGTCAGACTCTACCGCCCTGCGTGGGACCGCCGGCGTCTAGCGACGGCAGCCGTTGCTTATCGCGGTCGCCATCCGCTCCGCGTCCGCTCGACTGAAGCCTTCGATTCGATATCCTTTGCCGGTGAGCGCGGAACCGATTCGAGGCGTGCCGTAGACTTTCCCGTCGACGACAAGGGCCACGTTTCTGCCGACGTGCTGTTTGCTGAATTCATGAACGCGCTTCGCCGCATCATCGGTCACAATGAAGTTGAGAACCCATCGGTCCTGGCTCTGGGACGCAGTGGCGCCGGTGATGTCGCCGGTCGCTACCAGAGGAGTCCGAGATATCAGGATTGTCGTAGTGTCGTTCAGACTGACCGTCTTGCTGGAATCCGTCTGCGTATCCGCCACCGCGCTCATCTCGATGGTGGGGCATGACCCGCCTGCCTCATGGCGTGTGGCGCAAGCGAGACATAGACAGCTGATCAAGGACAACAGAGTGCAAACGATTGCAAAAGGTGGCTTGCGGTCCATGCGGGGGCTCACGCAAGGCCGCCTGCGAAATGACTCGTACATTGGGCGCTCCAGTCTGAGAGATCGGACGTGAGAAATTCACTGCCGCAACGTGTTCGCGGACAGTGCGATGCGCGGCACGCGAGTGCCTGCGAATCGTTTCGTCTGACTTCAGGCCTGGAACGGAGGTGGTCGGGCGGCTTGGCCCGTCGTGCGCTCGTACGAGCACACCGACAAGGAATCGCGTGTCGGCGCCGGCGCGGACTGAACTCGGCGGTCGTGCAGGCTCGCTGCGGATGCCAACAGCTCCGGCCGCGCGGTATCGACGTCCTTCCGCTCGTGCGTCGCCGCCAGCAGCGCACTATGGTTCGCCGTCGCGATACCCGCGTGCGAGCTGTGATGCCTGCGCACCGAGATACCCGCGCGTCCGTTCGCGTCGCTCGCCAGAAGCAACAGAAACGCCGCGGTAAGCAGGCGCATCAGGGCACGCGAAGATGCCGTCGACATGTCAGCGGGTGCACGTTGACCAACTGCTCGAACGTACGTGGGTCAGTTCCAACGATCAAGCGCCAGCGAACGCTTCAGCTCACCGGCGAGTGGGTCAATAAAATGCGAGCGAAGCGAGCTTCATCGCAGCCATTTCTGGCCGGGCAACAATTACTGACTTCGTCTGCGGTTCGAACCTCGCCCGATCTGTGGCATACCGAACTACACGCACGCATCCGCCATCTGCCCGAGGGTAAGCTGACTGCCCGCGAATGCGCTCGTACACCCGCCCGGGCCAACGCAGCTGAAAATGCCACCGCCCAGGAACTCTTCCGCTGTGAGATCCCGAAAGGGCGGCCGCTGAAGCGATATCAGCACGGGCCGAACCCGCGTCTTCAGCGCGCTCTCGAATTTACGATAGTCGGGATTGCGCAGGCTCACACTCGGCGGCGGAGGATCGAGCTCGCCACCGACGGGAAGCACGGTGTAGATCCGTCCAGCGTGTGCTCGCTCGAGCGTTCTCGCCAATTGCGCGCTGGTACCGAAGCTCGCGGGCGCGTTCCGGTAAAAGTGAGCAGCGCCGTAGATGACCAAAGCCTTGCCGTGTTTCGAAAGGACCTCCTCCTCGAGAACGGCGATCGCAGTTGTTTCGCGGTCAAGCCGGTCCGTTGGTCCGGGATCGCCGCCGAACACGCGGATTCTCGCATCGGCGCGCAACTTCGCGTTGATCTCGCGAACGGCCGTGAAAAAGTCCGCGTAAATTGGAGAGTCCCAGACCCCGTTGGATGTGGTCGTCCAGACTCTCTCAAGTTGGGCTCTGGATACATTCTCGCCTCGAACATAACGGTCGAGGGTCGACTGCTCCGTCGTGCTGGCGAATTCCACCACAATGAATCGCACCTTCTTCGCGAATTCGGGATTGCGAATCACCGCGATTCGCAAGTCGGAATCCATTTGTCGTTGGTGCACCTCGCCCAAGGCGACCACGTCGACCTGATCGAACACGGAAACCAGTGTCCCAGCAATTCCGTCGATTCCCGCAGGCTCGTCTGGTAGGTGAACGTGCGAAGGCGGGGCAATCTGGGTCGACTGCGCGCGAACGATGTTCATCGCACTCGCGAGCGCGAGCGTGGCCGCGGCGAGTATCCGTCGTTGTCGGAATCGAGAGGTCATGATCGGCTGCATTCGAGAACGCCTATGTCGTCAAGCGCGGACGAATGAACGCGCCGACCACGGGTGAACTACGAACGGCCACTACGCGTTCATCCCGACGAGTGTTTCGGCGCTGCGATAGGCTTGGATTGACCTGCATCCGCGTTGATCGCTTTCGCCTGACAGCTTCAGCGTTCGTTAGGCCGACCGGAAGCGTGAGGTCGGAGGTTCACCTCCTTCCGGGCCCACTCTTTCAAATAGAAGCCCCGCACAGAGTGACATTCTGTCGGGGCTTTCATTTTGGCACCATCGCGTGAGGTCGGTGTCTGCTGCGGGGCCAGTTGACCGAGGACGCCGGGGTTGACGAATCGTGCGGGAGTAGACATCCTACACCTCAGGGATGTAGACAGTCTACTCCCACCGCGAACCTCGAGCCCCGCTACCCGTGTCGCGCATCGAGCTGCTCCAAGGCACCCTGGACTTCATCATCCTGCAGACCCTCCGCTGGGCGCCGCGCCACGGCTACGGCATCGCGCAGCAGATCCGCGCGAACTCCAATGAGGCGCTCCAGATAGACACCGGCTCGCTCTATCCCGCTCTCCACCGCCTCGAGCGAAAGAAGTGGATCTCGGCGGACTGGGACGTCTCCGAGAATCGGCAGCGCGTTCGCGTCTACAAGCTCACCGCGGCAGGACGCAAACAGCTCGCCGTGGAGCGGTCGAAATGGGAGCTCCTCTCGACGGCGATCGCCGGCGTGATGCGCCCAGCGACGGCGGACCGATGAGCATCTTTGGGTTTCTGAGGCGACGCGCGCAGCGCGACCTCGACCTCAACGACGAGATTCGGACCCACTTCGAGATGGCCGTGCGCGATCGCATGGCGCGCGGCGAATCGCGCCGCGACGCTGAGGCCACGGCGCGACGCGAGTTCGGCAACGTGGGATACGTGAAGGAAGTCACGCGCGAGATGTGGGGCGGCGTCTGGCTCGAGCGATTGGGCCAGGATCTCCGCTTCGCGGCCCGCTCGCTCCGGCGCTCGCCGACGTTCACGATCGTTGCGGCGCTCACGCTTGCGCTCGGAATCGGCGTGAACACGGCGATGTTCGCCGTGGTGCACGGCGTGCTGCTCCGTCCTCTGCCATTCGCCGACTCCGATCGACTGTTCGTTCCATCATACGAGATGGCCGCCGTCGGGTCGGCGGCCGGAATGTTCGACGATCACTACGTCCAGCTGGCGAAGGACACGTCGATCTTCGAGCGATTGGCGGCCTACGGCACGAGGTCGCTCACCATCACGGGCGTTGGAGATCCGTTGCTCGTCAGCGCGGCGCGCGTGACCGATCAGTTCTTCTCCGTGCTCGGTGCGCGCCCGCAATTCGGCCGTTTGTTCGAGGAGAGCGAAGCGGCAGGCGACGACGGCACGTCGATCATTCTCTCCGATGCGCTCTGGCATAGTCGCTTCAACGCGAATCCATCGGTCATCGGCATGAGCATCATGCTGGACGGCGTGAGCCGAACGGTGGTCGGCGTGATGCCGGCGTCGTTCGACTTTCCCGCCGGCACCGACGTGTGGCAACCCTGGCGGATCGTCTCGGATCCAAAGACGAACATCAGCTTCATTCCGGTGATCGGACGGTTGAAGCCACGCCTGACGGACCAACAGGCGGGGCAAATGTTCGCGGCGTATACGTCGCATCTCCCCGTTGGCGAGGGCCCGCCCCGCCCCGGGCTCATCGCTGCGCTCACTCCGCTCAAGACGGTGCTGGTCGGCAATGTGCGCACGCCGTTGCTCATCTTCTCCGGTGCGATCGGGTTCGTGCTGCTGATTGCGTGTGCAAACGTTGCCAATCTCCTGCTCATGCGCGTCGCGACGCGCGACCGGGAGATGGCGGTCCGCGCGGCACTCGGCGCGGGACGTTGGCGACTCGTCCGTCAATTGCTCACCGAAACGCTCGCGCTCACGACGCTCGGCTCGGTCGCCGGGATCGCCGTGGCGCTAGCGACCCTCCGTCTCCTTTTGGTGCTCGCTCCGGCGAACATGTTGCCGAGAGCGGACGGGATTCGGATCGATCCGTGGACGCTGGCGTTCACGGCGGGATTGGCGATCGTGACAGCCATTGCGTGCGGCGCGATTCCGGCGCTGCATGCGTCGGAGCATCGTTTGCGTGCGTCGTTGGCGGCTGGGGCACGGACAGTCACTGGCGGACGCCAGCGGCTTCGGTCGCTGCTCGTCGGTGGTGAGATCGCGCTCGCGCTCGTGCTGCTGACCGGGGCGGGACTCCTGGTTCGGAGCTTCGATCGCATGCGCTCCGTCGATCTTGGGTTCGATCCTCACAACACGCTTGCGGTGAGCGTCGCTCTTCCAGCAGCGCGATACACCGGCGCGGCCGACATGCGTGAATTCGACGCGCGCGTCCTCGCGAACCTGAACGCGATACCTGGTGTCGAATCAGCGGGCGTGATCAACTGGGCGCCGTTTGGCAACGGCGGCGTCTCCGGCAGTCTCTTCGCCGAGGACGGACACAAATTTCCAGGCTACAGCGTCGGCGCGCTCTCCGTCAGTCCCGGATACTTTCGCGCGATGGGCATTCACCTCGAGCGCGGACGCGCCTTCACCGACGACGATCGGGCGAACGGCGCGCGGGTGGCCATCCTCAGCCACTCGGTCGCGGAGAAGTTCTGGCCCGGCGAAAACCCCATCGGGAAACGAATCACGTCATCCGAAACGCCCGATCCATCGGATTGGGTGACCGTCGTCGGCGTGGTGAACGACGTCGTGCAAGCCGCCGGTCTTGTCCGCCGGACGGGCCCAGCGAGCAGGGTGACGTCGAGCCCCGCCCCCGCGAACTACATTCCGCTCGCACAGACCAACGTTCCGTTCTTCCTCCGTCGCGTCGCGTTTGTCGTGCGACGTCATGAGGACGCGCCATCGACGCCGATCGCCGTCGCAACGACGCGCATTCTCCGAGAGGCGGATCCGAATCTCGCGCTCGAGACCGTGGCGTCGATGTCGGATATCCTCGGCCGAACGACTGCGGAGCCGCGCTTTCAGTCGCGCATGCTGCTCACGTTCTCGCTCGCGGCGCTGTCGCTGGCGGTGATCGGCGTGTACGGCGTGCTATCGTACAACCTCTCGCAGCGCCAGCAGGAGATCGGCGTTCGCATCGCCCTTGGCGCGACGCCGGCGGAGATCGCGCGGATGGTCATGCGAGGGACGACGACGCTGGTGGTTCCAGGCATCGTCGTCGGCCTCGGAGCGTCGTTCGCGCTCACTCGCGTGCTGGGGCGGTTTCTGTTTCAGATCACCGCGACCGATCCGACGACGTTCGCATTCGTCGTGGTGGTGCTCGCCGTCGTTGCCTTCGCGGCGGCGGCGATCCCAGCCCGGCGCGCCTCGCGCATCGATCCCAGCATACTGACGCGAGCGACCGGCTAGGAAGCGCGCGCGATGGCGCGCGATGACTGTTGCAACGGGCAGCCGGGGGGCGCGATGTGTTTCGGCGGCGGCCCGACCATAACCCGCATGCGGCTGTTGTCCGTTGCGTTGTCCGTTGCGTTGTCCGTCAAGAAATTGCGTGGTGAGTGCCGTACATTGCCGTCGCCGTTACTCGGCTGATGAGCGTGCCGTCGGACGGTCGAGTCGGCGCCAGATCCTCAGTCTGGTGCGATTTGATCCCCTCGCACGGCAAGCGTGCGTATCTGATCGCGGATTCCGAATGCCGGGTGGAGGCCTAACGCCCCAGCTAATCTGCGAGCCTTCAATGGGAGATACCAAAAGACTAAATCGCGATGACGGCCGGCGCCATGCTCTGGATGGTCGGCACTCGTCAGCTTCAGCGTTCGTTAGGCGGTGCGGTCGTGATGCCCATGGTCCGCCGCACCGACGCGATATACCGCTCCCAGAACAGATTGCGGAACGCTAGCTTCGCGAGCCCGGCTGCGATCAGAATCAGGGGCACCGCCGACAGGATGCGATCGATCGCCAATGTCGGGGAATGATCTGCGTGCGCCAGGCGGAGGCCTGGTATGAGGGTCTGCACGCCGACGGCCAGTGCGGCAACACTGAGCACTGCGGCGCACGCGCCGATGAGTCGTCGATTGTGCATTGAGTTGCCCTCGTAGTGAAATGGCATCCGCCTAACGCGTGAAGCTCACCTGCAAGCGAGTCAAACAAAGAGCGCATGCGCAGCATGCGCAATTCCTTAGACCGCCCGACAGCTTCGGCGTTCGTTAGCCAGCAGCCATGAGAATGTCAGTCACCCACGAAGCGAACGTACGTGTGGACCTGATCCGCAGCGTGTTCAATGAACTCCGAGACTTCGCCAAGAACTGAGGCCAACTCGGTATCTGACTCGCGATTACGGAGGGCGCGCGCTCCTCGAGGAGCACCGGAATCTGAGCTTGGTTGAAGACGGTGTTGCCGTACGGATCGATAAACCGTAAGCAGCACGTTCGGGCATGCTCCCCGACGAGGACAGCCGTGCTGCGGACGTGCCACCACGCTTCGCCCGCACGCACGCCGTGCTCGTCTTCGACCTGTACGCTGATTGGCATCGATATCGTGTTGCTGGCTAACGCCCGACTGCTTCAACGTTCGTTATGCGGCAGGGCGAGATTCTCGACTTCTCGCTCGTCTAGTGGATCCACGTGCCGAGACGGAGCCACCGAATGGCGGTGATTGCGCAGAGGTAGTCAGCACCGCACTCAGGATCGTATGAGTAGTACACGAACATCGGAGTGCCACGAAGGTTCGCGCGCGGCACGGGGCCATAGTACCGGCTGTCGACGGAATTGTCCCGGTTGTCGCCCATCATGAAAAAGGTGCCGCTGGGTACGACGAGTGGTCCCCACTCGTGCAGACTTGGAGTCGGCGCGGGCGGGCCGAATCGTGAGCCGCGAATTTCGATCTGATGCTGCCATGCGAAGATCGCCTGCGGCTCGTCAGCGGCGGAATCCGGAATAATGAACGCGTTCGGCGATGGAACGCACCGTACCGTTGACGGTGAGTTGCCCGTGACGCATCAGGAGCGTGTCGCCGCCGACGCCGACAATGCGCTTGACCAGCGTCGGCGTGACCTCGTCCGGAGAAATGCGAATTGTCACGTCCTGCGGCGGCGAGACGAAGACCGTGACATCGCCACGCGTCGGGGCGGCGCGTAGCCCGGCAGATTCCGGTTCGTGAACGGGACATGCGGCCCGAAACGGAGCTTGTTGACGAAGAGCCAATCGCCGACGAGCAGGGTCGGCTCCATGCTGCCGCTTGGAATGCGGTACGCCTCGGCGAGCAACTGGCGGGTGCCGAGGAAGATTGCGAGCGCGGGCAGGAGGCTCATGGTGAAGGCGCGGCTGCGGGCTGCGAGCGACGCACGTGGGGCTGGAGCGGGGCGTGTCGCGGCGACACGTGCCGCGCGCTTCCGTCGAGCGGACCTGCCCATTGGTGATGCCTCCGATTCGAGTACCAGCTGGACCCTACGAACGATCGCGAGAAAAGTGTGTCGTCCGCATAACGCTTCAGCTCAGCTGCGGAGGCCGCGGCAGCGGGCGGCGATTAGCAGAATATGAAGTGCGCGCGACGGGCGCACAACGTGATGCCCTCCGCTCCGACAGGTGCAGCGTTCGTGAGCATGCAGGTCGAGACGTTCGGCGGTGATCCGCCAGACGACTGGCGCGCGCGTCGCGGCTCGAACGCCTCGCGCCGTGGATCGCGACAACAGATCGTACCCTCGCACCAGGATGCAGACCGCGACCCGGCGTCACAACTTGGCGATCGCCGCCTTGGCGAGCACCGCCAGCTTCGCCTTGTCTTGATCGATCGTGAACACTCGGGGCTTGTCCCACGTGAGGATCCTGATGCTTATCGCGCTCGTACCCTTCCGCACCCAGATGAACGGCGAACCTTTCGGAAAGAGTTGGTAGAAGGCCTCGTCACCAATGCCGGAAATCGGTTCGATCGTGATCGCGGCAACCGTCCCACGCTTCGCCATTCCAAACGCCGTGACCGAGTGCGTGTTGAGCACCAGGCGCCGGCTCGTATCGCGCCCCGCCGGATCGTTTGACCAGACGCAGCCCGAGGCCGATTCCTCCATCTGCCGCTTGCCCGCCACGCTCGTGGCCTCGAGCGCTTTGCTCGCCTCGGCGGTCGCGAGCAGACTGCACGCCTCGATCTCGGCCGACGACATTGACGAGCCGTGGCGGACGCTAGAGGGGGTTGCCGTCAGGGATGAGAGAACGACGCCGCACGCGGTGATGGAGACGATGCGATTGATGGCCATGGGATGCTCCGGGATGGAACCCACTCGAGTCTAGACTGTCGAAGTGTCAACCGACGTCGATCGCGCAAGACCATAGTGCCTGTCCCTATCGCCGGCAAGGAACGGTGGACGCGAGCCCGGCAACGAGCCCGTGGCCGCCATCGACGCCGACGGCACGTTCGTGCCGTGGCCCGCGCACGACACGGCCGCGCTCACCGAAGCGTTTCGCCGCGCCGTGCTCCGGTGCTTCGTGCGGCGCGGGGTGTTCGAGCGCGAGGACGCCGAGGCGATGCTGGCCTGGCCGCACTCGGGGTTTCACGTGCATGACGCCGTGCTGGTGCCCGATGGGGACGTCGCCTTTGCGCTGCGCCTCGCGCGCTACTGCGCGCGCAACCCCGTGGCGCTCGATCGCCTCGAGTACGACGCCTCGGCGCGCCAGGTGCGCTATCGCTCCGACAAGAGCGACGGGCCGACGGCGGGGACCGACACGGTCGATCCCCTGGAGTTCCTCGCACGCGTGATGGCGCACGTGCCGAACAAGCACCAAGTGATGACGCGCTACTACGGCTACTATGCCAATCGCGTGCGCGGCGCGCGGCGCCACGCGGAGACACGGTGAGTGCACCGGTGCCCGTCGCCGGTCCCGTGCCCCTCCCGCTCCGCGAAGCGCGCCGGCGCTGGGCCGAGCTGCTCCGGCAAGTCTTCGAGGTCGATCCGCTCCGGTGTCCGCAGTGCGGCGCCGAGATGCGCATCGTCGCCTTGAGTACGCAGCGCGCGGTGATCGACCGGATTCTCGAGCACCTGCGCCAGACCCGCGACACCGCGCGCGGACCACCGCGCTCGGCGCCGCGCGCGCCGTCACGGCCCGCGCGCCAGCCCGCCTAAAACCACGGTCCTCCGTTCGCACGCGTCCCGCCCCTCGCCAGTGGGCGTCGGGGGCCGCTGAGTTGCGCGCGAGTCGTGCCGACGGACCCCGCGCCCGGCCCAAGCGCCATGCTTCCCCCCGCTGCGACGCCGCCGCGCGTCGCCTCCCCCCGGTCGCGCAGCCCCAACGGGTCCCCGAGCCGCGACCGACCGCTCCTGCACCACCGTCTCCGCGTTACGGCTCGGGTCGGGGGCGATTGAATTTCCTATCCCGACCCTACAAGGATTGTAGGGTTTAGGCTACGGGGTCAAAACCGGGGTGTCATCATGGACGCCATCGATTATCCGTATCGACCCGGCGGCTGGGACAAAATGATTTATCCGATGCCGGCGTTTCCGACGCTCGCCGCATCGGACGTCGCCCGTTCCTCGGCGTGGTATCAAGAGGTGCTGGGCTTCGCCGACGTCTTCACACTCCGCGGGCACGACGGCTCGCCGATGCTCGCGCACCTACGCTGGTGCGTTTACGCGGACGTGCTGCTCGTGCCGGCCCGCGGCAGGATCGACGGCGCCGGCGTTTCCTTGAACTTTGCGACGGTCGACATCGACGAATTGGCGTCGCGCATTCGCGCGCGCGGCGCGGAGATTCACGAAGGCCCGGTCGTAAGACCCTGGAACGCGCGCGATCTCGTCATGCTTGACCCTGACGGCTATCGCTTGACGTTTACAGCACCGTTGCCCGGCGAGGGCGAGCGATTCGACGAGGTGATGGCGAAGGCGCGGAACGGAGTGCGCGACGACGTTTGAGCTCGAGGTGTCGATTTTGCAGTGCAGTGCAATCTGCCATGAGCATCCATTTCAGATCGCTTCCACGGCACCGGTCAGGATGACCGTGCGGACGCGGTCGTCGGCCCATGCCCGTTTGAACGCGTCGATCAACTCGTCGACGGTCTGGCCGCGGAAGGCGTTGTAGCGCGCCGGCCGGTTGATGGTGATGACGGCGGTCGTGCCGTCGACCACCTCGTAGGTGACGTCGTCGTAGGTCTCGTCTGGCATGGCCGCATGCTGTCACTCCGCCCTGCGGCCCGTCATGGTCAGCCCGTCAAACCGTCAGCCCGTCAACCGTCAGCCTGCCATCGTCAGGCCGCCGCTGACGCTGAGCACCTGGCCGGTGATGAACGACGCCCGCGTCGAGGCGAGGTAGGTGATGGCGTCGGCCACCTCTGATGGCTGTGCCAGCCGGCGCATAGGGATGGCCCGGGTGAGCGCCTCCTGCATCTTCACCGGCTGGCTCCGGAACAGCGGCGTATCGGTGGGGCCCGGGCACACGCAGTTCACCCGGATGGCGTGGCGGGCCATCTCCCGCGCCAACGACTTCGTGAACGCGATCACGCCCCCCTTCGCACCCGAGTAGACCGTCTCGCCCGTGCTGCCGACGCGGCCGGCATCGCTGGCCACGTTGACGACGGCGCCGCCGCCCGTGGCGATCATCGGGTCGAGGAAGGCCCGCGTGACCCGGATCGGGCCCATGAGGTTCAGCCCCACGATGCGGTCCCAGTACTCCGGCGTGTTGTCGAGGAAGCTCTCGATGAGGTCCCAGCCGGCCGTGTTGACCACGACGGTGGGGGCCCCCAGCGCGGCCACGACCACCTCGGCGAGCTCGCCGACGCTCAGTGGATCAGTCACATCGACGGCGTGGGCGCTGACCCGCAGTCCGTCGCGCCGCGCCGCCTCGGCCATGGCCTCCGCCGCCGCCATGTTGATGTCGGCAGCCGCCACGATGCCGCCCAGCTCGGCGATCCGCAGCGCGGTCGCCTGTCCGATGCCGGACCCTGCACCCGTCACAACGGCGACCACGTCGTCGAACCTCATCGAAGCGCCTCCTCAGCGGTTGGTGGCGGCGGTGTCCTCGTCGAGCACGGCCCGGGCGAGACGGCGGGGAGCGACGAGCGTGTACGAGGTGCGGACCCACTCCTCCACCTGCTGCCACCGCTCGCCGTCGACCTTGGCGTCCAGGGTGAGTGTGACCCAGCCGTGACGGCCCAGGCCGTAGCCGGCCGGCACGACGTGGGCGTCGGTGGCCACGACCGCGGCCGCCTCGTCCGTGGGGAGCTTGACCGTGAGCTGGTGCGCCAGCGGATCGGTGAACACGAAGTTCTTGCCGTTCACGCGGAACGTCGGCTCGTCGCCCCAGGCCTCGATGTCGACGCGCTCCGCCTCGGGTAGGCGGGCGACGATCCGCTCGAGGCGCGCCATGTGACTGCTCCCCATCGCGCCAGCGTAGGCCGACACGGTGGCAGGGCCGGGCGGGACGCCCGGCGTGGTGGTGGCCCGCCCGCCTGGGAGACTGGCACGGTGAGCGTTGCTCGACCGTGAGCCCGGCCAGCCGGACCGACGTGTTCGCCGCCGTTGACGGGCTCGAGCCGGGCGGCGGCGACGGGTGACGGCGGCGACGGTGTTGGTCGTTGGGGAGGCCGGGATCGGGAAGACCACCCTGCTGCGGGCCGTGGCCGACGACGCCGCCGAGCACGGACTCGTCGTGCGCCACATGGCGTGCGTGCCCGACGCCGACGCCGTGGCCTTCGCCCCGTGGGCCGAGCTGCTGACGGCCCATCTGGCGGCGGTGCCGGCCCGCCGGCGTGCCGCGGTGATCGGTCCTGCTGCTGGCGACCTCGCCAGCGTGGCGCCGTCGGCGATCCCGGGCCGAACGCGCCGGCCTCGCGACACGCCTACCGCCCGAGTAGCGCTGTTCAATCGATCCGCGGGCTCGTGGCCCGCCTCGGGGCGCTTCGCCCGGCGCTGCACGTCGTCGACGACCTGCACCGGGCTGACGTGGCATCGGTCCTGCTGCTGGCGCACGTGGCCGTGGGCCGGCCGGGGGCCGTCTCCCGGCTGGCCGCGGCGCGGCGCCTGGGCGAGGACGTCGGCGACCAGCGGGCCGGCGTGCTCGGAGGAGCTGGGCCGGTCCAGCACTCGCGTCGAGCTGGCCGGGCTCGATCCCGCCGCCGTGCGGGCGATGGTGGCGGCGGCCGGGCTGGGAGGTGGCGCCGGCCCTCGTGGACGTGCTGATGGCGAGGACGAGGGGCAACCCGTTCTTCCTCACGGAGCTGCTACCGGGTCGTCACCGCCGGGCGGGGCGCTCGACGCCGCCCGCCTGCCTGCCGCCAACGAGGTGCCGTGGCACGTGGGCGAGGTCGTGCAGCGGCGCATGGCCCGGGTGCCGTCACCGGTCGCCGACCTCCTCGGCGTGGCCGCCGTGGTGGGGGCGGACGGCGGTCTCGACCTACTCGCTGGTGCCGCCAGGCTGGACCGCTCGGTGGTGCTCGATCGGATCGCCGTCGCCGAGTCCGCCGGCCTGTTGGAGCGCGACGGCCGCACCCGCTGGCGCTTCTCCCACGACCTCGTGCGCGACGCCGTGCAGCAGGGCCTCGCCGCCGGCACCCGGGCCCGGCTCTACGAGCGGGTGCTGCGATCCCTCCCCCGGGGTGTCGGCCCGGCGTACTGGCCGGCCACGCCCTGGCCGCTGTCCCCCTGGTCGATGCCGGCGAGGCGGCGACCCTGGCGGTCGTGGCCGGTGAGGACGCCCGCAACCGCCTCGCCCACGAGGAGGCGGCGACGTGGTTCGAGCAGGCGGTGAGCGTGCTCGAACCGTCGGACGGGCGCCGGGCGGAGGTGCTGGTGGCAATGGGCGGAGGCGACCCGCGAACCGCCGGCGACCACGCCTCGGCCCAGCGCTTGGCCGTCGAGGCGACGGCGCGGTGCGGGGGACGCCCCTGCGCTCTTGGCCAGGGCGGCCCTTGCCCACATCGACCCCGGCGCCGACATCGGGTTGGCGTGCGCGCCGAGTCCGACGCCACCACGACCCGACTCCTGGAAGCAGCGTGGGCCGCCGAACCGCCTGGCGACAGCGCCACCGTCGGCTGCTCGAGAGCCGGCTGGCGTCACAGCTGTACTTCTCCAGCGAGCCCCACCGCGTCGAGCCGCTGGCGCACCACGCCACGGCCATGGCTCGCCGTCTCGACGATCCCAGAGCGCTGTTCGCGGCCCGGGCGATGCACCACGACGGCTATGTCGTCGGCCAGGCCGACGTGGCGGCGGCGCTGGCCGGCCGGCCGACTGGTCGCCCTCGGCCTACCGCACCGGCGACGAGGCCGACCTGCTGGCGGCCCGGCGGGCGCGGGCTGATCGACCTGCTGGGCAAGTGGGGACCTGGCCGGTGTCGACGCCGAGGTCGCCGCCTTCGGCCGCATCGCCGACGAGCTTGGCCTGCCGGCATACCGGTGGTGGCCGGCGCTGTGGCGGGCCATGCGGGCGCTGCTCGACGGACGCCACGCCGAGGCCGAGGCCCTGGCGGGACAGGCCTTCGAGATCGGGGCGGGACCCTTCGAGTCGTTGGCCCTCGCCAACCTTGGGTTCCTCTTGTTCTTCCTGCGCCGCGAGCAGGGTCGCCTGGGCGAGCTGGAAGGCGCCGTGCGGTCGTTCGCCCGGGAGCACGCCGACATCCCGGCCGTCGGCCCGTCGCTCGTGCTCCTGCTCGCCGAACTGGGCCGCCACGACGAGGCCGCGGGCCGGCTCGGCGCAACCCCGCCGCCGATCCCCGCCTGCGCGATCGGAACTGGCCGTCGTCATGGTTCATGTTGTCGCGGGCCACGTACCTGGTCGGCGACGAAGCGGCCGCCGCCGGTCTGCTCGACGTCGGGGCGGCGTTCGCCGGCCAGTGCGTGCAGGTGTCCCTGGCGACCGTTTGCCTCGGTCTCGGCCGCACCTCGCCCTGGCGTGGCTCCACGACGTGCTCGGTCAGACCGCGACGGGGACGCCGCCTACAGGCGGGCCGAGAGCACGAACGGTCGTCTCGGGGCGCGCTCGGTGGTTGGCCCAGGCGCGCGTCCGACCGCTCCGCCTGGCCGGCGCCACCGATCCTGGAGGGCGCCGCCGCCCTGCTGGCGCTGGCCCGAGCGTCGGCCGATCAGCTCGGCCTCGGTGTCATCGCCGCCGCCTGGCCGGCTCCGGCGATGGCGTCACGTACGGCGGCACCGTTTGCTCAGGGCACGTTCCGGCGGGACGGAGCGATCTGGGAGGTCACCTACGGCGACGGCGACCGTTCGGGTGCCCCATGCCAAGGGGCTCGCCGACCTGGCGGTCCTGCTGCGCCAACCGGGGGAGTCAGTGTCGGCGTTCGGCAGCTCGGGCCTGCAGGACCGGCGCGGCCCCGGCGGGGACGAGCGGTGCGGAGGTCTTCGACGAGCGGGCCCGGCGGGCCGTGCGTGCTCGCCGAACACCTGGAGGACGAGCTCGACGACGCCGAAGCCGCCAACGACCTCGGCCGGGCCGAGCGGGCCCGGGAGGAGCGCGACGAGCTCATCGACACGGTGACGTCCGGACTCGGGCTCGGCGGCCGGAGCCGTCGCCTCGACGACCCGATGGAGCGGGCCCGCAAGACGGTGACGGCCCGGATTCGCAACAGCATCGAACGGCTCGACCGGCTGCACCCGGCGCTGGCTCGGCATCTCGATCGGGCGGTCGACACCGGCTCGTGGTGCGCCGACCCACCGAGCAGCCGGTGGAATGGGAGCGGTGACGACTGTCGGTGTCGCGCGCGCACGTCTCGGTGTAGCGCCTCCACGGGTGACCAACCCGATCCAGGAGGCCACTGTGACCGACGCCACCAACACCATCAATCCACCCGCTGGCGACCCACCCGCAGACGACCCACCCGCCGGCGACCCACCCGCCATCGACCCGGCCGCGGTCGAGCACTTCATGCACCAGGTCATCGGTGACCTCGGCGCCGCGCTGTCCGCCGTCCTGATCCACGTCGGCGACCGGCTCGGCCTCTACCGCGCCATGGGCGACAGCACGCCGGTCACCTCGGCCGAGCTGGCCGCGCAGACCGGGCTGGCCGAGCGCTACGTGCGCGAGTGGCTGCACAACCAGGCCGCCGCCGGCTGGGTCACCTACGACCCGGCGACGCGACGTTCACGCTGCCGGCCGAGCACGCCCTCCTCGTCGCCGACGAGAACAGCCCGACCTTCCTGCTCGGCGGCTTCGACTTCGTGGCCGCGGCGTGGGCCGACGAGGACACCCTCGTCGACGCGTTCCGCACCGGCGCGGGCATCGGTTGGCACGAGCACGACCACCGGCTGTTCACCGGCACCGAGCGGTTCTTCCGCCCCGGCTACCAGGCCAACCTGGTGCCGCGTGGCTGCCCGCCCTCGACGGTGTGGTCGAACGACTCGAGCGCGGCATCCGCGTCGCCGACGTCGGCTGCGGCCACGGCGCCGCCACCATCCTGCTCGGGCAGGCCTACCCGAACAGCACGATCGTCGGCTTCGACTACCACGACGCGTCGATCGCCACCGCCCGCAGCGGCGCCGACGAGGCCGGCGTCGACGACCGGGTCACCTTCGAGGTCGCCGGGGCCAAGGACTTCGCCGGACGACACCGTGTTCCTGACCGATGATGGCGACCATTCGGTGCGCAGGTGCACATTGGACGGGAAGGTCCTGCTTACGCTCGGCACGCCGGGCAAGCCCGCGCCATTCATGAGCGGCGAGCCGTTCCACCGCTGCACGCATACCGCGCTGTCGCCAAAGGGCGACATCTACGTGTCGGACGGCTACGGCAATGCACGCGTCCACAAGTATTCGCCGGACGGAAAACTGCTGATGTCGTGGGGCGAATCCGGCACCGAACCGGGGCAGTTCAACCTGGTGCACAACATCTCGTGCGATCCCGACGGCTGGGTCTATGTCGCGGACCGCGAAAACCATCGCATCCAGGTGTTCGACGGCAACGGCCGCTACGAGGCGCAGTTCAACAATCTGCACCGGCCGTGCGGCATGTTCATGCCATACTGCACCTGCCCGATCTGCTACGTGGGCGAGCTTGGCCCCGCGACGCGCACCAACCGCAACTATCCAAATCTCGGCCCGCGTCTGTCGATCATCGACAACAAGGGCAACCTGCTAACGCGCATCGGCGGGCAGCATCCGGGCACCGGACCGACCGACTATATCGGTCCGCACGGCCTCTGCGCCGATTTACGCGGCGACATCTATATCGGCGAGGTTTCGCGAACATTGTGGCCGCAGTACTTTGCTGACCAGCCGATACCGGATGGCGTGCGCTGCCTGCGCAAGCTCCGGAAAATCTGAGGGGTCGCCATGTCGTATGAGCCGAAGCGGTTTGACTTCTCCATCCCGGTCCGCATCAACCTTTCGTCGGACACGCAGACCAAGCCGACACGCGCCATGAAGGAGGCGATGATGGACGCCGAGGTGGGCGACGAGCAGTTGGGCTCGGACCCCACCGTCTGGGCGCTGTGCGATCGAACTGCCGCACTGCTTGGCAAGGAGGCGGCGGTCTTCCTGCCATCGGGCACCATGTGCAACCAGGTGGCGATCGCGACGCATTGCAGGCCGGGGGAGGAAATCCTCGCGCACGAATCCTCGCACATCCTGTCCAGCGAAGGCGGCGGGCCGGCGGCGATTGCAGGTGCGCTGATCAAGGGCCTGACCGGCGAGCGCGGCCAGTTCACCGTCGACACCCTTGAAGACGCGATCCGACCGGTGTCGCGCTACTCGCCGACGCAGCGACTGGTCGAAGTCGAGCAGACGGCGAATCGCGGCGGCGGGTCGTGCTGGAGTGTCGAGGCGCTGCACGCGGTAACCAAAGCGGCGCACGCGCATGGCCTGTCCACCCACATGGATGGCGCACGACTGATGAATGCCGCGGTGGCGCTCGGCGTGTCGGCGTCCGACCTCACCGAGGGCTGCGATTCGGTATGGCTCGATTTTACCAAGGGCCTGGCTGCACCTTTGGGCGCCGTGCTGGCCGGCTCGCACGAGTTCATCGGCCAGGCCTGGCGCTGGAAGCAACGTCTCGGCGGATCCATGCGTCAGGGTGGCATGAATGCCGCAGCCTGTATCTACGCGCTGGAGCACAATATCGACCGTCTCGCGGACGATCATGCAAACGCTAAATCGCTGGCGCGCGGCATGGCACAAATACCCGGCATCACGGTGGAAATACCGGAAACCAATCTGGTGTTCTTCGACACGCAGGACACCGGCATGACCGCGGATGCGTTCGCCGCCAAGCTGCGCAAGGAAGGCGTGCTGGTGTCCACGTCCGGCAAATATCGCGCGCGCGCCTGCCTGCATCTAGACGTGACCGCGTCACACGTGGATACGGCGCTGTCGGTGATGAAGCAGGCGGTCAACGCGGCGTGACAGCATCGCAAGGAGCGACAGCGGCGGCCGATTCAAATCCGACCGCCGCTGCGTTTCTAGTGATACAACTGGACGCGTCGCGTAGGGATCAGCGTGTATTGTCGGGGTTCGGCTCGCTTGTATCGACCGGCGGGTTGTTGACCGGCGGATTAGCATTGGGTGGCGGATTGTAATTGCTGCCGTAGCGCTGATTGCTCTGGTTCGGTCGCCCAGATTCAGCGACGCGAGCGTATCCACATCCAGCTTGCCGGTGGCGTTCAGGTTGTGCTGCTGCTGATAGCTGCGCACCGCGGACTTGGTACCGGGACCCCATACGCCGTCAACGTTTCCGTGATATACCCCTTGCTGTTGCAACCGCCCCTGCACCTGCTGGATCATATCCTGCGACAGCTGTGGCGATTGCGACGCCGATGCATAGCTGGGATAGCTGGAGCGGCTCGCCTGATTACCGCCGAACATCGAGCAAGCGGGCAGCGCTGCGACACCGCAGAGGGTCAGCAGCGTCGCGACATTGCGAACCTTGGTCATTTCTTTCTCCTCGGGACGTTGTGAAACGGTTGAGCCGCACGTGATGGCGGCATGCGTGGACAGTCGCTTTGGAGAACTGGTGCATTTGCATCCGGGTTGCAGGAGGGAACTGCATTGTGAGGCCCGGTACGTTCGGGCTGCGCGCCTGACGCTCCGCCCTGGCGCGAACAGTCCGCATCCGGTATGCATCGCCGCCGTGGACCGGCTGATGGTTCGCCAGGGAGATCGCCGCGATGATCCGATACATGCTGGTCGCAACTGCCGCGCTGGGCTTCCTGGCGTTGATGCCGACGGAGACAAAGGCCGTGACCTGCGCGGAAGGCGTCTATCGCGCCGGCTGTGCCGGACCAAATGGCGCCGCAGCGGTCAACAAAGCGCCGCCGCGGGTTTACCATCGCCCGCCGACGACGGTCACTTGTGCGAACGGCGTCTATCGTGCCGGCTGTGCGGGTCCGAACGGCGCGGCGGTCGTTCGCAAGCCTGAGTAAACGCTGCGAGGCTGCATCACGGCAGCAGCGCGCGTGCACCGGTCCAGAGTCGCTGCACGAACGCTGCCGCCGGTTCGGCCGGCGCCATCGCTGCCGCCTGGCCGGCCCATAGCTGCATGCGCTGCGCGTCGTTCGCCTGCGCGGCCGCGTCCTTCATCGCCTGCGTCAGCCCCCGCTGCACCGGATAGGGCGCGGGCGGCGGTGCGTCCGGCGCGGCTGCAGCTCGCACGAAATCGGTGGCAACGGCGCGGCCCAGGCGTCCGCTCATCCAGCGCGTGGGCATCGTCGCCTCCGGCTCGAGCTCGACCAGCGCGTCTGCCCACGCCTTGTGCGTCTTTGCCTCCGGCGTACGCAGCAGAGCCGTGCCGATCTGCACCGCGCTCGCTCCGAGGGTCAGTGCCGCCGCCACGCCGCGTTCATCGCCGATGCCGCCGGTCGCAATGATCGGCACCGATACCCGGTCGGCCAGGCGCGGGAGCAGGGCGAACAGGCCGACGCCCTGACGCTCTGCCGCGTCCGCGTCAAAGGCGCCGCGATGACCACCGGCCTCGGCTCCCTGCGCGACGATGGCATCCGCGCCGGCGCGTTCGGCCGCCAATGCCTCGGTCAGGGTGGTGGCGCAGGCGAACCACGCAATGCCGCGCGCCTTCGCCGCGGCGACGAAGCGCTCCGGGAACAGTCCCATGATCGAGGATACGACGGTCGGACCCGCTCGCAGGAAAGTCTCAAGCTGGGCGTTGAAATCCGGCAGCATCGCGTCACCAGCACCGGCCGGCACCTCGGGTCCCCAGTGCTTCATGAAGTCCCGCACCCGCGCCTCGC
Source organism: uncultured Gemmatimonadaceae bacterium (assembly GCA_963817445.1). Taxonomy (GTDB): domain Bacteria; phylum Gemmatimonadota; class Gemmatimonadetes; order Gemmatimonadales; family Gemmatimonadaceae; genus JAQBQB01. Next base: position 8,463 of record CAWFOG010000034.1, on the reverse strand, counting down.
GGTCGGCGTCGCGCACCGGCGGCGGGTCCGGGATCCAGACATTGAGTTGGAATGCGCCGTTGCTGGCGCCACGAAAATCCGCAACCCAGGCGTCGATGCCGTCGGGCCCGTTCAGCAGCGCCCCCATCGCGCCCATCCCGCCGCCATTCGCAACCGCGGCAGCGAGCGAGGCTGGACAGGCTCCTGCCATGGGCGCCATCAGGATCGGCGCGCGCAGCCCGTAGCGCGCGCAGAAGGCCTCCGCCCGGGCGACGGCGCTCATGGTGCGACCGCGGCATGGCTGGCGATTTCAGAATTGTGTTTTGATCGTGCGCATCGGTCTCTTCGCTGCTCCGTCGTTGGGTGCGCTGTGCACCCGATCAGAAAATCCCCAAATGCTGATGCAGATCGACACCGTCGCGCTGCACCGCCTCGGCCGTCGCGTCCACCGCGACGTGGCCACTGTTGAGCACGACGATATCGTCCGCCACATCCAGCACCAGTCGCGCGTTCTGTTCCACCAGCACGATCGACAGCCCGTCCTGCTTCAACTGCCGGATCGTCACCATCACCTCGGCGACGATCTGCGGCGCCAGGCCTTCCGACGGTTCGTCCATCAGCAGCACACGCGGGTTGGCTCATCAGCGCGCGCCCGATCGCCAGCATCTGCTGCTCGCCGCCGGACAGATGGCCGGCATACTGGTCCCGACGCTCGCTCAACCGCGGAAACGTCGCGCACACCCGATCGATCGTCCACGGCGCTGCGTCGCCACTGCGCGGCCTGCGTGCCGCCACCGCCAGGTTTTCCCGGACTGTCAGGCTGCGGAAGATGCGGCGGCCCTGCGGCACCAGCGCTACGCCCTGTGCGGCGATCGTTTCCGGCGCGCGGCCAGCGACCGGCGTGCCGTAAACCGTGATGCTGCCGCGCCGCGGCGGCACCCAGCCGACCACGACGCTCATGCAGGTCGACTTGCCGGCGCCATTGCGACCCAGCAATCCGAGCAGCCGCCCTTCGCCCAATCGCAACGACACGCGGTGCAGCACGTGGCTGTCGCCGTAATAGGCGTCGATGTCGCTCAGCAGCAGCGCGTCATGCGCCAAGGTAGATCTCCTTGGTGCGGGGATGCTCGACCACCTCGGCGCGCGTGCCCTCGACGACGACACGGCCGAAATGCAGCACGGTGATGCGCTCGGCGAATTCCAGTGCCACGTCCATGTCGTGCTCGATCATCACGATGGTCACGTCGCGCGGGATATCGGCGATCAGGCTCAGCACGTCGCGGCGTTCCTCGATCGACAGGCCGGCGAACGGTTCGTCCAGCAGCAGCACCTTCGGCTTCTGCGCCAGCGCCATGGCGATCTCGATGCGTCGTCGCTCGCCATAGGAGGTCTGCGCCACCGGCCGGTCGGCCAGATGATCGAGCGCCAACGCTGGCCAGTGCATCGCGCGCCTGCTCCAGCAGATCGTGCTGCCGATCGAGCCGGACGATCGGATTCCAGCGCAACGGCGACAGACCGAGCAGCGACAGCGTCACGTTGCGCAGCAGGGTCTCGCCCGGGAACAGCGTGATGATCTGATAGGTGCGTGCCAGGCCGAGATGCGCACGACGGCGAGCGGCCGCTGCCGGTGATGTCGTCGCCGAACAGTGCGACGCTGCCGGAATCGATACGCAATTCGCCGGTGATCAGGTTGAACAGCGTGGTCTTGCCGGCACCGTTCTGCCCGATGATCAGGCGACGCTCGCCCGGGGCGACAGCGAGGTTCACCGCGGTGGCGACGCGCAGGCCGCCGAACGACTTGTGCAGATCGCGCACCTCGAGCGCGGTCATCGCCCGGCTTCCCGGCGCAGTGCCGGCGCCGCCGCACCCGATCCGCGTGGCGCCATCGCCCAGCGCCACAGCCGCACGCAGCCGGGCACCAGTCCCTCGGGCATGAACACGACGATCAGCACGAAGATGGCGCCGAGCACGAAGTTCCAGCGCTCGATGTAGGCGCTGGCGACATACTTCATGGCGATGACCAGCACCGCGCCGGCGATCGGTCCCAGCAGCGTGCGCGGTGCCGCCGGCGATCACCATCAGCAGCGCCTCGGCCGATGCGCTGAGTGCCACCGCCTGCGGGCTGACGAACTGGTTGTAGTAGAGATACAGCAGCCCGGCGACGCCGCTCCAGAAGCCGGAGAACAGGAAGGCGAGGAAACGCGTCAGCCAGACATTGTAGCCGAGTGCGGTCATGCGCCGCGGCTGGTCGCGCGTGCCGCGCAGCGCCGCGCCGAACGGCGAGGCGACGAAGATCGCCATGGCGCCGATCGTGATCAGGAACACGACGAAGCACGCCCAGTAGAAGGCCGGCGCGTCAGCCAGTGACAGTGCCGAACGGCGCGGGCCGCGCGTTGATCGACACGCCGTTGTCGCCGTTGGTCAGGCTGATCCAGCGATAGGCAATGCCCCAGACGATCTGGCCGAGTGCGACGGTGATCATGACGAACCCGAGCCCGGTGCCGCGCAATGCCAGCACCGCGAACATCGCGGTTGCTCCCTGATGCGTAGGGCGCGTAGAGGCGGACCAGACCGGCCGCTCCCCCCGTCGCAACGGCGCAACCCAAGCCGACCAGCAAAAAGCCCCAGAAGGCTTTCGAATGCGCCCAAATGATCACATTGTCGCGGAAGCCATCCGCTCGCTCGAGCAGGAGCAGGAAGAGCGCTCCCAACAAGCCTGAAGCCGCGCCGACGATAAGCGCCAAAACAGTAAGCACCAGGAGGCTGCCATGGTCGCCATTTCGGTCGCTCGCAGGTTTCGGATCGAAAGTCATTCGCATTCCGAATGAGGGAGTAGCCGAGAATCAGAAAATTTTTCCGTCGATAATCTCAGCCAGATGCGAGGCGACCCCACAGCCGGGCGTATTCATTGCATCTCCTTCTCACGGTCCCGAATGCTCACGGCGGCGCGCGATGCGTCAAAGACGACTTGGTCGTATCTGCCAAAGGCGCTCGAAGAACCTCAGGGCTCGGCGATCGTCGTCGCTGTCCCGCGCCTGCAAATTGCAGAATTTCGGCCAGGGTTCGGTTCCCGTCGATGGCGCCGAGCAGCCGGTCCTCGAAAAAGTCGACCGTGCAAACAAGATCGGTGAATTTGTGCGACCGGTTTATCAGCACCGCGACGCTGCCAGGAGGCAGGCGTTCCCGAACGCACACCGTCCATGGCAGCGCAACGGGAACATAGTCGCGCCAGCCATCGCCGGCAAAGTTGATCGGCTGGCTCGCATCGGGGCGATCGTCACGGTACGCGATGAAGCTGTGCGAGACCATTGTTCCGCGGAAGAGCTCGACGGCGGCGTGCTGCAGCCGCGAGGGCAACAAGGCGAGGCGCGCGGCGTGCGGGCTACGCGCCACCAAGCCGCATTGGGCGAGGTAGGGCGCCTGCTCGATCCAGCGACCGAAGGACATGCCGCACCGATCGAGCCATGCATACAGCTCCGGGACGGTGTAGGCGCGATCTTGAGGATGAAGGAGCGCGTCCGCCATCGCTTCCGGTTGCCGGAAATCCGCCGCCCGGCGCAGCGCACCCGAGATCGGATGGTCCGCCGGCAGCGCATCGAGCGTGGCGCTGAGGCTCTCGCAGATCATTCGCCGACGCGCCGATTCCGAGCAGGCGGCAATACTCCTGCATCATATAAATTCCGGCTCGGCCGTAGCGTGCGTAGACCATCAGGCGCATCGCGCCGCTCGGGGCGCAGACGTTGCGGAGGGCACAAAGACCGTGATCCGGGTCGGGCAGGTGATGCAGCACTCCCGTGCAAACCACCAGGTCGAAAGAGCGGCCGATCTCCTCGGACGCGTCTCGATCGGGAGTTGATGCAGTTCGAGGTTCTCCAGATTGTATTTGCGCTGAAGATCGCGCGTGTGGCGCAGGCTCGTCGTCGCTGATGTCGATTGCCGTGACGCGGGCATCGGGCTCGCGCAGCGCGTAACTCGCCGCCTGCGACGTGCCGCAGCCGGCGATCAGGATCTCTAGATTTTCGCGTGGTCGCTCGGAGGGCCAAATCAGATGGAACGTGGCTCGGCGACGGTCCGGGTTTTTGTAGAGGTCGCGATGCTCGTCCAGACTAGTGAGCGGAGCCGGATAGGGCATCCTTTCGTAGAAGTCGCGGATCTCCTCGCTCCGGTTCACTCCGGCTCTCCTCGGCGTCGCGGCGCCGTACCTTGTATTCCGTCCCAAACCCGATCAGGCGTCATCGATCGCCGGAGCTCCGCGACGCGTTCATCGATGGGATCGTCATTCGTTCGCCCTCGCTCCACATGGCGTACGGAGGCGATCCGAGATGTCTGATCTCCGGGAAATTTTCCTTCCCGATCACTGCCCATTTTTGGCCCCTCCCGCCGAATGGATTGTCCGGCGGGAGTACAGGTGCTCATTCAAATAGCTCACGCGAACCTTATGCGCGAGCGACCGCTCGCCCCAAAGAGATCGCCAAGGTCAGACATGGCCGCCGTGACTCGATACCTGCGCCAGCACCGCGTCCAGGTTGAACGAAGCCGGCTTCTGGCGCGGCGGGAACTTGACGAAGCTGTCGATCTGCGCCGCCACCGTCGCCTGCATGAGGTACAGCTGGGGGACGTGATCAACCATCCAATCAAAGTAGACGTTGGAGTTGAAATCCGCCCGCTCGAACGGGTCGCGGCGCAGGTTGAATATCAACGGCAGCCTCAGCTTCACCAAAGGCTCCGCCCAGGCCAGCGTACTAAGCGCGCGTTGTATCGCCAGATTGAACTTATAATCGCCGACCCGGACCGCCATCACTTCGCCGTCGTCGCTGAAATACATGATGTGGTTTCTCGGGCTCTCCTTCGCCGCGCCCGTAAGGTACGGAATCATATTGTAGCCGTCGAGATGGACCTTGTAGGTCTTGCCTCCGACCTTGCAGCCTTTGAGCAGCTTCTGGGTCACATCCGGATCGCCGGCGGCGGCCAGCAAGGTCGGAAACATGTCGATGTGAGAGCCGATGCCGTTGAAGACCGAACCGGGCTTGATCTTGCCCGGCCAGCGCATGAACGCCGGAACGCGCCAGCCGCCTTCCCAGTTGGTGTCTTTCATCATGCGGAACGGCGTGTTGGCGCCATCCGGCCAGGTGTCGTTCTGGGGGCCGTTGTCGGTGGAATACATGACGATGGTGTTGTCGGCGATGCCAAGCTCATCGAGCTTGTTCAGCAGCTCGCCGATCTGCTCGTCGTGGGTGACCATCCGATCGCTGTAGTCGTCCTGCCCGCTCTTGCCGCGGTTCTTGTCGGCGAGATGGGTCCTGAAATGCATGGCGGTCGAATTGTACCAGAGGAAGAATGGCTGTGTCGGCTTTGGCCTGCTTCTCCATCCAGGCCAGACGCGCCTTCGGTGATCTCCTCGTCGATGGTTTCCATGCGCTTCTTGGTCAACGGGCCGGTGTCCTTGATCTTCTGCCCGCCCTTGCCGTCGGCCACGCAGTGGAGCACGCCGCGCGGTCCGAACTTCTTCTTGAATGCCGGGTCTTTGGGATAGTCCGGCAGTTCCGGCTCCTCCTCGGCGTTCAGGTGATAGAGATTGCCGAAAAATTCGTCGAACCCATGCACGGTCGGCAGAAATTCATCGCGATCGCCCAAATGGTTCTTGCCGAACTGGCCAGTGGCGTAGCCGAGTGGCTTCAGCAGTTCGGCGATGGTCGGGTCTTCCGCGTGCAGTCCGACCGTGGCGCCTGGCATGCCGACCTTGGTCAGGCCGGTGCGGATCGGGTTCTGACCGGTGATGAAGCTCGCGCGGCCCGCCGTGCAGCTCTGCTGCCCGTACCAATCGGTGAAGGTCGCCCCTTCTTGCGCGATGCGGTCGATGTTGGGGGTCTGGTAGCCCATCATGCCTTTGCTGTAATGGCTGATGTTCCAATAGCCGATATCGTCTCCCCAAATGATGAGGATGTTCGGTTTTTCTGTCTTGGCCATTTCAATCTCCTGTTGTTGATATTGCAGTTTCAGATCGAGAGCGACGTTAGTATTTCCTCAATCTCCTCCGTTTTGATATTGTAGATTCAGGTGTAGTAGAGGGCATGACGCGGGAATTACGATCCCTTTACGGTAGAAGGCGGCGCGCTCGCGGCCCGGCGTAGCCCTTGCGCTGTCTGCCGCGAAACATCCAGTAGACGACGGCCGTGTAGACGCCGATCACCGGCAGCACGAACAGGCCGGCGCCCCAGAACAAGAAGGAGAGGGAAGCTTCCGGCGCGGCCGCCGAAGCGACGGTCACGCTGTAGGGGATCATGTACGGCCAGAACATGACCGCGAGCGAGAGAAAGGCCGCGACGAAGAGCACGACGGTCATGGCGAACGGCCACGAGTTCGCGCCGTTGGCGCACGCCAGTGAAAATGCCCGCGATCGCGGCGACACCGATCAGCGCAAAGATGAAACCCCATGGCCGGTCGAGGAAGAGGCTTCCTGTCATCCGGGCGCGATCGAAGAACGCCAAGACGGCCGCGACGACAAGAACGGCAACGACCGCTTTGGCAAGGACGAGTATGCGGTCGCGCGCCCAATCGCGCAGCGGCGGATCGTCGGATTTGAGCACCAACCAGCCGGCGCCCATCAGGGCATAGCCGAGGACGAGGCCGACGCCGCAGATGATGGGAAGCGGCGCGACCCAGTCGAAGGAGCCTCCGGAAAATTGGCCGTTCGCTACAGGGATTCCGCGGATCATGGCTCCGACGGCGGCGCCTTGGACGAAGGCGGCAATGACCGAGCCGGCAGCGAAGCCGCCATCCCACAATCCGGCGGCGATCCCTCGAGCGCGGAACTCGAAGGCGACGCCGCGGAAGATGAGCGCAAGCAAGAGCAGCAGCACCGGAATGTAGAAGACCGCGAGGAACACTGCGTAGACGGTCGGGAAAGCCGCGAAAAGCGAGGCGCCCACCACAATCAGCCAGGTCTCGTTGCCGTCCCAAAACGGAGAGATCGACGCGATCATCTCGTCGCGCAGCCTTGTATCCCTCGTGGTACCGAAAAGAATGCCGACGCCGAGGTCAAAGCCGTCCAGCACCACATAAGCGAGGATGGCCACGACGATGACGGTGGCCCAGAACCGCCCAGTGCGTTCCGCCAAGACGCTCCAGTTGGTGCCGAACTGGAAAGCCATGACGATCCCGCTCACCACTCCCCATGCCGAAGGAGAGCGCGAACAGCTTGAGCCAAAAATCGAAGACCCGCCGATAGAGCTCGTTTCCTGTCCACAGCCGCACGCATTCGAGCGTGGCGAGCCACGCCGCGAACCCGATCGTGAAGGCTGGAAAGATGATGTGGAAGCTGATGACGAAGGCGAACTGCAGCCGCGATAGCAAAACCGGATCAAGCGCCATGACAGCTCCCTCATGGTTTCGCGGAGGCGCTGCCGAGACCCAGCACGACGATCTTGGCGGTCACGAAGCCAACCTCCCGCGCTGGCTTTTTGCTTCATCCATCTTGATGTCCTCGGCTCCAACGTTGGGTGCTAAACAAGGCGCAGCAGCACGGCGAAGAAGGCGAACAGGCCAATAAAGACGAGGAGGACGGCAACCGCCAGGACTGGCGATTGCATTTGCTCTTTTGTTGCGCCGGCTCTCATCCCGGCGATCGGCGCGAAGTCCGCGCCCCACAAGTAGTGGATCGTCCAACGGTACTGCCAAATCGAAATGAGAAGCGCGGCGATGCCGCTGGTGATCAGCGCGAGGCCGAGGTATTTCGGTGCACTCGGGTGTCGAGCAGCTTCCACTCCACGCATATCCTCGAGGCGCTCGAAGAACTGAACGATCGCAAAGCCGAAGCCGATCAACGAGACCGCCGTTCGCAGCCACGACATCATCGTGCGCTCTATGCTCAGGCGGGTGCGGAGCCAGCCGAAATGACTCTCCGAGGTCACTCTGACCTCGAACCTGCCCTCATGGGGGTGGGCGTCTGGCATGGCATGTCCCTCATCGACGACGATTTAGGTCCTACCTTCGCACCGCCTTTTCGCGGATGCGCGAGCGCGCGATGCGCAGAGCGAGGCCTCGGATGATCAGGTACGGCAGGAAGGCAAGCAGCAACGCGATGGCGAGCGCCTCATTCGGATAGAAAGTCTTGAGGACGAGGGCCTGATAGATCACGTCCATCACCAGTCCCAAGAGGATGATCCTCGCGGTCGCGTTCAATCCCTCGCGTAGCAATCCGACGCGCTCCTGCGCATTGCGCAGCATCGTCACGAAGTAAGGGGCTCGTCCCGCCCTTGCGTCCTCTCGTCCATCATGGACCGCGACGATCGCGGCCATCAGCGGCTGCAGGACGAAGCGAAATCTCATCGGCGCGTCCGTTCTCTCGAACAGGTCGTACGAAAGTCGCTGGATGGTGGCGTCACGTCACGCCGTGCCATACGACCCCGGCGACGAAGAGCAGCACGGCCAGCACGATCACCAGCTTAGCCAATATACCGAGGTCCTGCGATCCGGTACTGCTCA
>CAWFOG010000033.1:0-8163 GCA_963817445.1 uncultured Gemmatimonadaceae bacterium | reverse complement strand
CTTTGGCCTTGGCCAGATCGAGCTGGCCTTGAGCGGTCTGCACCAGCGTGTCGTTCAATGCCGCCGTGGCCTCCTGCTCGAGCGCCTGGATGTACTGCGTGGTCACGTTCGAGCGCAGCAGCTCGCTGTTGCTCGTGACGCTGGCCTCGCTGGCGCTGCGATTCGCGCGCGCCGCGCGCGGCGCAAACAGCGCCGACGCGGCAATACTGTAGTTCACGCCCAGCCGATAGTTGCTCGAGTAGGTATCGCCGTTGGCTCCCTGCAGGGCGACGCCCTGGATGTACTGCGTGCCACCCTGCGTGTAGCTCGAGCCCAGGCTCGCGCTCACGTTGGGCAGGAGCGCGCCGTATGCGGACCGCACAGTGGCGTCTGCGTTGCGAACGAGCTCTCTGACCTGCTGGAGCGCCGGATTGTTCTGGCGCGCTTGGGTGATGGCGTCATCGAGCGTGAGCGCGTGGCTGGTAGCCGATGCCTGCTGACCGAGGACGGCCTGCGCGAAACCGCCAATAAGAGGGCGACGAACCTCGTCGGGTGCATGGAAAGGAATTCCTTTGGGATGGGGTCTGCGAGGAGTACGGGCAAGGGACGACCGGGGTTTCAGGGCGTCTCGAACGCGTAGACACAACATGCAAAGCTAACGTTTGCGCTGGCAGGCGGCGCCCTGGCCCAGAACTAGCTGCAGGCCCGCTGCTGAGCTACGCCACGTCGTACCCCACAGGTGGCCAAGGAGTCGGTCGGGCTCACCGGAGACGGTGTTTTCTCGATATGCCTGCTGGCTTCGCCATGGTCGGTTCAAGGTCGGGTCGTCGGGAGGCCAACTTTCTCAAGGGCGCGCGTGCCGGATGCGTCACCTGTTACCGAAGCTCCATTGGGGCGCTGTGGATTGCCCACGTTCACGCCGTCGTTGGCGGCGAAGCGGATGTTGTTCGGCGAACATCGGCCCTGAGGGCCGATGTTCAGAACGCTTGCGGGGGCTGCGGTGTGCGATGAAAGCTCGGCCCGAGCGTCCGGCCACTCTGCGCCGCCACTCCCCACGGCGCCCTCCGCGACGCTCTCGACTACTTCGAGCGGGCGCGGTTCAGTGCATGTACGGCACCCGGGCCGCGGCCGTTTGGTTCTTAGCCAGTATCCGCTCGCAATTCACGAATACGATTTGCCATCAGCGCTGGCGAGCGAGTGCGCTTCGAATCAGGGCCGATTTGACGGCAAGTAGAAGGCTCTCTACTCCAATCATGATTCGCTTGGCGTGGTAACGCGGGATTGATTTGCGTCAGTGGCTGGAGTGCAGCGCGGCCGCGTCTTCACAGACGCGCGCTAGTCAGTTGAGTTGCCGACTGGGCGAATCTCCCCGTGTCCCTCGCCAACGCGAATACGCGACTGCATTCCCCAGGCGCCGTGGCGCGAGTGCCTACGCGGAGTGCCGCCCGCCGACAGCCAAACGGCGGCCCATGCCGGCGCGCCGCCGCGTGGCTGGCTCGTTTCGATTCGCGAGGGACTCGAAGAGTTGTTCGCGCGAGGAAACGCGGCGGGATTGCCCGCCAGTCCTGCGCTCTCAGGTCACGTTGCAGGTTAATTCGGGTGGGTCTTGTGTCGAGGAGGTGACCCATAGGTTTCCGTACGCTTGATGTCCTTGTGAGTCTGTCACGAGAACGGACACGAGATGCGTATTGTCTGTCGTGAAGTTCACCGTTACTGCGCTTGTGCCTTGTCCTTGCGTGATGGTCCCGTCGACTGACCACGAATAACTCGTGTATGGAGGATAGCCGCCTGTTGCCCCGGCGCTGTAGTTACAGTCTCGGTTGGAGTTGACGTTGCCCTCGCCGCTGACGTTGGGGATCAAGGGTGCGTGCGAGACGATCAGTACCGTCGGCGATAGTTCCATGAGTTGGTTGTTCTTATCACAGCAATCGCTAAATCCCACGTACGTAGTGCCGTCGCCAATGCCGTGGACCGTTGCTCCCGTCCCGGAATTCTCAATGGTTCCGATGCTGGAGCTTCCCGTGAAGTACGTCGCATGGCTGTCCCAAGCGACTGGCAAATTGGTGGTACTATCGCAAAGGCCGATAAGGTGGCTCAAGGTCACGCTGTTGCCAGTGTATAGCGTGATAGTGTCCGGAAGGCCCTGAGCGCAGATGTACGAATGGGGAAACTCGTAACTATCACGATTGGCTGATCCCGGCGCCTTGATCTTGGCTGAATTCGGCTGAACTACTGAACTTGAGTCTCCGCATGCTACTGCGAAGATCACTGCAGGCATGATCCACAAGCTACGTCTGGGCGACATAATGCCTCCGTGTTGTGTTGAACGCGTGCTCGGCGTTTGCGCGGACACTCACGGGCTCGCGAGTTCCGGCGGGCGAACCAGTAGTCAGTCGGCTTGCAGGCCCAGATCGTCTGGCGCAGTACCGCGGCAGCTAAGTCGAGTTGTTCCGCTAGCTACTGGGTACTGCCCGGCTTCGGACCGCCAGAGTAAGGACTGCCCCGGTAGGGCGCAATCTGGAAGAAAATCCGAACGTTAGGTTAAACGATTCTAATTATCAACTGCTGAGGCCGATTGGAGTCGGCATTGGAGGTCTCTGTATGGTTGCGCCGATCGTCAAACGGTGGCGCCGTCGGCGGTCGGTTTCAGGCTCTAGTTCGCAGCCGACGCGAACGCGGCGGCGTCGTACAGACGATGTCCGGGCACGCGTTTGGCCGGTCGAATGAGACGATGCTCTCCAAGTGCCGAAGGGCGGACACCCGCCGTTGCCGAACATGCCGCCAGATGGTCCTGCGAGCATCACCGGGTGCGCAGCCAACTTGGGGCCGCGTGGCGACCCCGCCACGGGCTGTGGGTCGGGACTCAAGCGGGAGGGAGGCGTTTGACCGCGAACCACAGTCGAGTTCGCGAATCGGCAGGTTGACGACGCGCCTGCCGATTGGGGCGTATCTGAATTTCTGTGTGCGAGGGTCGTGCGTTAGCGAAAGTGCGGTTCCGGTACGAAGCGATCAGAAAACCGCAAGGCGAAGTGCGTGAGGGCGGCGAGCCAGCAAGGCGCAGGACTCCAGCGTTTCTTGATGTTCCGCGGCGCGAGGTACAGCAGTTTCGGCGCCGCGTCATCCGTCGGGAAGTGCCCGCGGGTTTTGATAATCTTCCGCAACTGCATGTTGAGGCTTTCGATCGCGTTGGTGGTCGTGAGAATGCGCCGGATTTCGGAAGGGTAGGCGAACGCGGGGATCACATACTCCCACTGGCGCCGCCAGAGCGGCGCGATCGTCACATAGCGCTGGCCCTCGGGACTGGCCGCGAACGCATCGAGCGGCTGCTCCGCGCGGGCGAGCGTTTCCGCGCGGTAGATCGCGCGGAGCATCGCCGCGACCCGCTCATGTGCGGGCCGGTCGCCCTACCGCGGGAGTTCCTCCCTCGTGGCCGTCAGCTTGGCTGCCGCGATCTCTACGCGCAGCAAGCGTCCGCCGGCGTCGATCCAATAGTCCCGTCCCGTCGATCCGTTGGACAGCGAATAGTGTGTCCCCGTTACGGTCTTTCCGCCGATGACCACGGGCTCGAGGCCACGCGCCGTCAGCGTGAAAGTGCCACCGTGCGCCCCGCGCGGGTTGATCACCTCGACGTTCCCGCTCCGCTTGCCCAGCCCAACGAAATAGGTCAGGTGCATCAGCTCGTCGTCGAGGACGAGGCATCGGCCCACGGACACGGCGTACTCGTGCATGGCCTCATTGCCGCGTCGGTCATGCGTCAGCGCCGAGAGTCGGCCGGATCGCATGCCGGCGCGAACGGTCGTCGCCGGCGCGCGGCTCGTTCCGTCGAAGATCGCGACCTGGAAGTCGACGGGAGTGCCGAGCGAGTCCGTGACGAGCTTGGATGTGGCGCGATGCGCGCCTCCGGACAGCTGGCCCGTGGCCTGGATCTGTCCGTTGTCGACCTGGGTGATCCGGAAATTTTCCGTCTCGGTCGGCTCACCGGCCCTGGCGATCGTGAAGGTCCCTTCGTCAATGACGCGTCCCGGCCCCTGCGCCGTCAGCGACGCAGAACAGACCAGAAGGATGGCGATGGTAGGCCGAAGTGTCACAGACGTGACTCCAGGGTATGCGCGTTCGACGACACGGCCTATGGAACGGTGGTTCGCGGCGGGGTAGTGTACCCGATGTACCCGGCTGGGGCCGCCGGGTTTCGCCTTCGTTCAGGCTGTGCGGTCGGACTGGGAGGGTGGGGAGCGAAAATACGATCGCGAATTCGCGTGTAGATCCGGTGGTAGATCTCACGACCCTTCTCGGCGTTGGCCAACGTCGGCCGACCGATCGAACCGGGGCTCGCGCGCGGGACGCGCAACCAACCCCGCCGGTAACGTCGCAGCTCGTCTCGCGACATCATATAATCCTGTGCCTGCGTCATATCGACGAGCTCTGGAGCAATATACAGCATGAGCGACGTATCGACCTCATCTCCGTGCATGGGTTCAGTTTGTCCGTGCAACAGATCGGTGACGCCGATGCCAAAGATGTCGACCACTCGCACCCGTGCTCCCGACGTGATGACCGTCGACATGGCCTCCAAATGAGAATCCTGCTCGTGTGCGGTCATGAGGATGAACTCGCGAATCCCGGTCGACTCCCAGGTATCGATCAGGTCGTTGAGCACGCGGTGGAGCGTCTTCTTCCGCAGCGACGCGTTGCCGGCGAAGTCTCGCTCGGTCACCACATTGACGCCGTATTCCACCGTCGGGGCCATCAGCACGCCGAACTCAGCCGACAAATCGCGACATACCCGCTCGACGATGATCGTGTCAGAGCCGAGGGGCAGATGCGGTCCGTGCTGCTCGCACGTTCCAACGGGAACGATGAGCCGCGGGTCACCTTCGATCAACCCGGCCACTTCGGTCGGTCGAAGCTGTTTCAGCAAACGCGGCGACGACGCGCCGTTAGGAGACTGACTCATTTCGGCTGATCGGATGGTTCAAGAGGCGCGCCGAGAATCGTCGGGGCCGGCACCGTGGACCTGGTGGGCCATCGCGGCCGGCGCGGCGTTGCTCGTTGCCAGCCAATGGCTTCACGCACCGAGCGTAGAGTACCTCGTCCCGCTGGTCATCGCCACCGCGCTGGCGGTCGTGTTCGGATTCCTTATTCGCGGCGCACAACGGTGGTGGGCCATCACGTCGTCGCTCGCGCTGGCGGTAGCCGCCGCGCTGGCAACACCCGCCCAACGCAATCTCTGGTTGGTGCAGCACCACTGGGACAGCTGGCGCCACGATGCCGCCGTCCGAGCGCTCGACGCGTTGTCCCGCGCATTGGACGACGCGACCGCCGCTGCATCGCGCGCGTCGGCCGACGCACTCGGCGCGCCCGCCGATCGGGCGTCGGCGTTCAAGCATTTGGCCAAAGTGATCGACGCGCGTGGCGTGCGCGACGAGCGCGGCATCGTGCTCTATCGCGACGACAGCGCGTTCGCCTGGGCCGGGACGATTCGCCCGCCGGTCGACATGGTGCACGACGGCACGACCGTCATCGCGACGCCGTTCTATCTGGCGCTTCAGGTTGCGCGCAGGCGTGGAAATGAGCGCGCCGTGGCCGTCGCGCTTCTCGACGCCGTGCCGCCGGCCGATCAACTGTCGTCGTCGCTCGCGCGACGCGTGGTCGATCAGACGGGCGTCGGCGGTTTCGTGTTCGACGCTCCCAATGATTCTTCGGCTGCGCCCGACGTGCTGCATTACAAGGCACGCGGTGTTCCGCTGTTCAGCGTTCGCACTGATTCGTTGATGCAAGGTCAGGTTGCGCAGCGGATCGCGGAGGCCGTGCGCGCGCGCGCCGGACTGGCGTTCATCATCGCGCTCGCCTGTTTCATCATCGGCGTGTGGCGCGGAACGCGTTCACTCGCGCGGCGATTGGCGGCGCTCGCCGTGGGGCTTGCCTGCACGGCGCTGATCCCAACGAACCAGTACTCGAATCTCACGAGGCTGTTCGATCCGGCGGTGTACTTCACGTCCAAAGGCGGGCCGCTCACCGGGAATGCGGGTGCACTCGCGACGACCGGTGCGCTCGTGTTGCTCGCCATTCTCGCCGTGCTTCGCCGGCGTGCGCGCCCGGTCCCGCGCTGGGGTGCGATCGTGATCGTCGTGCTGGTCGCCGGGCTCGGGCCGTTCCTGTTGCGCGAATTGGCGCGCGGCGTGGTCATTCCGCTCCATGGTGTCGATTCACCGCTGTGGCTCATTTGGGAGATTCCGCTCTTTCTCGCCGCGGTGCCGGTACTCCTCGCCGGCGCCGCCGCTGGAGCAACGTTGCTCGGCCCGCGCCGCGGCGTTCCGCCCTGGGCCGCGCCGCTGGCCGCGACGATTGCGGCAGTGCTCGCGCCAATCGTGTGGGAAGCGCCCGGACGCTGGCCTTGGTGGTACACCATCCTGTGGGTCGTGGCGATCGGCATTCTCGCCCTCAGCCGGCGGACGCGCTTCCTGCTCCTCAGCGCGTCGACCGTCGCGGCACTCGGCGCGGCGGCGCTCGTGTGGGGACGCACAGCGCGTGGCCGCGTCGAAGCGGCCGATGCCGACCTCGCTGGTCTGAGCCAGCCTGATTTGCTTGCCACAACGTTGTTGCGGCGGCTCGGTCTCACGCTCGGTACTGGTGATGCGCCGACTACGCGCGAGGGACTGCTGCGAGACTACGTACTCTCCGACATCGCCGCTGCCGGCAATCCGATTGCTCTTTTCGCCTGGCCCACCGACGCTGGGCCGTCGGCCCGATTCGCCACCGCCGATCTGCCGATTCCCTCGGCGGCAATCGCCAGCGCGGTCGCGCGGGCGCGCAAATCGAAGACGTTGATCCTCGAGTCCGTGCCGACGGACACCGCGGTCGAAATCGTCATGGCGGCGCCGGATTCGGCGAATGGCGTGACCGCGGCGGTCATCGCGCCAAAGAGCCGGCTGTTCGCGGCCGATCCGTTCGCGCACTTGCTGGGTCTCGACGTCGACCCGGATATCGAGCCGCCGTACACGCTGCGCCTGCGGCCGGGCGTCGCCGGTGCGCCGCCCGAGAGTCGCGCGACGTGGCGCCGCGAGGGGACCGAACTTCACGGCGACTGGATGGTCGCCACCGGAACCGGTGCGGTGCCCGCGCACGTCGAGGTCGAACTGCGCGGACCCGACGCTCTCATCCAGCGCGGCGCTCTGATCGTATTGCTCGATCTTGCGATCGTCACGTTGCTCTGGCTGGCCAGCGTTGTCGCCGACGGCGGGGCTGGGCGTCTCTTTCGCGCGCGACGGCGCACGTGGGGACGCAGCTTTCGCGCGCGTCTTTCGCTGGCGCTTTTTGCCTTCTTCGTGCTGCCCGCGGTCGCGTTCGCCGTGTGGTCGTACGAGCAGTTGGCGGCCGACGCCACGCAGTCGCGCGCCGTGCTCGTGAGTGAAACGTTGCGGGCACTCGCGCCGCCCGACACCGCGCTGTGGTTGCCGAGTGAAAGCGACCGACTCGACACGCCGCTGTTCCTGTTCCGCGGCGGTGAGTTGCGCCAGACGAGCGACGACCTGTACAACGATCTCGCGCCGATTGGGCGATTCCTCCGTCCGTCGATCGAGATCAGTCTCGCCGTGCGCGGTGAGGAAACTGAAACGGAGACCGAGCACATTGGTGGGATCGCGTCGCTGTTCGGATATCGCGCATTCGACACGACCGCCGCGCCGCTCGACGTCGTCGCCGCTCCCGCACGCGCCGACGAGCTGTCGCTCGGCCGGCGGCGTCGCGACCTAGGCGTGCTCGTGCTGTTCACCACGGCGGTTGGCGCGTTGGCCGCTCTCTGGTTGAGCGGCATCGCGGCGCGGCAGCTCGCACGTCCAATCCGCACGCTGCGCGAAGCGGCACTCGCCATCGCCAGCGGCGCGCGCGTTCCGCCGCTCGAGGATCAACCAACGGTCGAGTTCCACCCCGTGTTCGCGGCCTTTCGACAAATGGCCGCGGATCTGCACGCCAGCCGCAGCGCACTCGAAGAAGCGCAGCGTCGAACGGCCACGGTACTTCGCAACGTCGCCAGCGGAGTGGTCGCCGTCGATCCGGATGGCCGTGTCGCGCTCGCGAACCCGCGTGCGGAAGCGCTGCTCGGCGGCTCGCTCGCGATTGGCGCGCCGTTCGGCGCCGGAGTGCCGAACGAAGTGGCCGAGGTCGTCGCGCGCTTTCTCAAATCGG
>CAWFOG010000032.1:0-12992 GCA_963817445.1 uncultured Gemmatimonadaceae bacterium | reverse complement strand
GAGTCACCAACTCGTCGGGAAGCGACACCGCGACGTAGCCTGATATGCGCGCGGCACGATCCCGCTTGGCGTCCGTCAGCAGGTTACGAAGATGGACATACGCGAGCCGCGTTCGCGGAAGGAGGACACGGCCGTACGGAAAGCGCAGGCTGGCGGGAAAGGCAAGCATCTCACCGATAAGAATGCACCGACAGCGCGCCGCGCGCGAGGCGTGCAGACGTCGTTTGCGATCGCCGACTTGGCGCATGATGTGCCTTGAACGCAGTACATGGAGCCGACGTCAGAGCACCGGCCCGAGGATGGGCCCATCCCACTTCCCGCGCCGCCGAGGTCGCCCGCTCTCCCGCCCAACGATCGACGCGCAGCCTTTCGACCATTTCGCTTGAGGTCGATCCGATCGCGCGATCATCTCCAGTCGCGGTTCCGCGAGCTCGGTCCCGGGTTGATCGCCGGCGCCGCCGACGACGACCCGTCGGGCATCGCCACGTACTCACAGGCTGGGGCCGCGTTCGGCTACGGCACGCTGTGGATTGCGCTCGTGACGTTGCCGCTCATGGCGTCTGTGCAGCTCATGTGCTCGCGCGTCGGTATCGTCACGCGGAGCGGGCTGGCGAGCGTGCTTCGCGAGCACTATCCGCGCTGGCTGCTGTGGATCGCCTGCGGTCTTCTCCTGATCGGCAATACGGTGAACATCGCCGCCGACCTGGGCGGTATGGCGGCGGGGGCGAGTTTGCTCAGCGGCATGCCGGCGATCTGGTTCGTGCCCGCGTTCACGATTCTGATTCTCGCGCTCCTCATCTTTGCGTCGCACGAGAAAATGACGCGGTTGCTCAAATGGATGACGTTGGCGCTGTTCGCGTACGTGTTGGCCGGACTCCTGGCACGCCCGAATATCGGCGCCGTGCTGCGCGGAACGTTCATTCCGAGCATCGTGCGATCGAAGGAGTATCTCCTCACGTTCGTCGCCATCCTCGGCACGACGATTTCGCCCTATCTCTTTTTCTGGCAAGCCGCGCAGAACGCCGAGCATGATGCGTATTGGCGCGCTCGACTGCTCGACCGGCCGCCCCGCGCGGTCGAGCGAGAGCTGCGCTCGACCGCGCGCGACGTGAACGCCGGCATGGTCCTGTCAAACACGATCATGTACTTCATCATTCTCACCGCCGCGGCGACGCTCAATCGCGCCGGCGTGACGAACGTGCAGTCGGCCGCCGACGCCGCTGAGGCGCTTCGACCCCTCGCCGGACGGTCGGCGGCGCTGCTGTTCACGCTGGGGCTCGTCGGCACGGGGATGCTCGGCGTGCCGGTGCTCGCCGGCTCCGCGGCGTACGCGGTGACCGAAGCGGCGGCCTGGCGCGGCGGAATGAATGAGAAGATTCATACAGCCGCACAGTTCTACGGCGTCATCATCATCGCGATGATGGCCGGCATGGCGCTCAGCCTGGCGCACGTGAACGCGATCCGGCTATTGATCTGGTCGGCCGTGATCAACGGACTGCTCGCGCCGCCGCTCATCGCCATCATTCTGATGGTGTGCAACAACCGTCGCGTGATGGGCGATCACCGAAACAGCCGGACGCTCAATCTGCTCGGCGGCATCGCGACAGCGTTGATGACCGTCGCGGGGGGCGCGCTCGTCTGGTCCTGGTTTGCGGCGTGACGCGAGCGCGCCGCGACGGCGCGGCGATTACGCCGCGCTGTGCTGCTGCAGCTTCGACTCGATCTGCGTCCGCGGCACGGCGCCGATGATCTGGTCGACGACCTTGCCGCCTTTGAAAAAGAGCAGCGTCGGAATGGATCGCACGTTGAAGCGCGAGCCGGTCTTGATGTTGGCGTCGACGTCGAGTTTGGTGACCTTGACCTTGCCCTCGTACTCGGTCGCCAACTGATCGAGGATCGGCGCGATCATGCGGCACGGGCCGCACCACGTCGCCCAGAAGTCGACGATCGCCAGCCCGTCATGCTTCTCGACCTCCTGCTCGAAGTTGGCGTCCGTGACGGCAATGATATTCGACATGGATCCTGATCTCCCTTGTGCGTTTGCAATGAGTCGGTTCAACTACTCAGACCTTTCACTCGAGCTATGCCACACTCTTCCCACCCGGCGCGACCGCCATCCGGAACGCGAATCGCGCACATCGGCATCGCGGTGAGCGGCCTGGCGGACAGCGTGTCGTTCTACCGCGACGTGCTCGGCCTCGAAGACGTGCCGCTCGACGACGCGGATGGCGCCAAGATCGTCGGGCTCGCGGCGGGTCCGTCGCTCATCGAACTGCTCGAAGCCGAATCGCCCGACTCGCCCATCGCGAAATTTCTCGCCAAGCGCGGGCCGGGCATTCATCATGTGTGTTTTGCCGTCGACGATTTGCCGGCGACACTCGATCGCTGTCGGGCGCTCGGTATTCGCCTCATCGACGAGCATCCGCGAATCGGCGCCGAGGGCAAACGAATCGCGTTCTTGCATCCAGCATCCACCTCCGGTGTCCTCGTCGAGCTGACGGAGCACTGAGGCGCTAGACGACTACGACCCGTGCCGCGAGCAGAATCCTTCCAGGTGGGTCACGTCGACGTTTTGCACGTACCAGCGGTGCGACGGACCTTCCACGACTGTAAAGGTAGTTGTGCGCGTCAAGGGCCCCGCCGTGATCGTGACCGGAACGGTGCGAGCGCCATTGGTCGTCGGCGCGTCGGGCAGCAGATCGTATCGATCGTTGCGCAAGCTGCACATCATGACGAATTCGCGCTTCTCGAGCTCGTCGCGACTGAGGCGGTCGCGCGCCGGGCCCTGATTGTCGCCCCAGATGGCCCCCATCGCCTGCAGGTCAGTTTGCTTGACGGCACTCATGAAACCGCGGACCGCCGACAGCGCATCGGGGGCGCCAGTTTCAGTGCCGGACAACGCGCGCGTCGGCGTGGGAGCTGGGGCCGGCAGGGTCGCCGGCGTTGGCGCGGAGGACTGGCAAGCAGCGATCAGCAAGAGCGCGCTGATTAGTTTCTTCACGTCATCCTCGATGGCGGGGGCGGGGCGGGAGAGGCGTCGCTGCAACGTACACGACTGGTTTCCGCTGCAGCAACATCGACTGAGATCTCGATGCTTTCGGCGACAAACGAACAGGGCGACACACACTGGGAATGAAGCGCCAACGGCTCTACATCAACATTGATCACATCGCCACGCTGCGCCAAGCGCGGCGCGGATCGCAACCCGACCCGGTCGAAGGGGCGCTCGCGTGCGAGCGCGCCGGAGCCGACGGCATCACGGCGCATCTTCGCGAAGATCGGCGCCACATCCAGGACGCCGACATCGAGCGGCTTGCCGCGTCGGTGTCCACGCTCCTCAACCTCGAGATGGCCGGAACCGAAGAGATGGTCGCAATCGCGTTGCGGTTGCGCCCGCGTCAGGTGACGCTCGTACCCGAACGCCGTGAAGAAATCACGACCGAGGGCGGCCTCGACGTCCTCGGCGATCGTCCGCGGCTGGTGGATTGCATCGCGCGTCTCAACGACGCCGGCATTCGCACCAGCCTCTTCATCGCGCCCGATCTGCCCGCGGTCGACCGGTCTCGCGAGCTCGGCGCCGCGGCGATCGAGTTGCACACCGGCCAGTACGCGCACGCACCGCAGTCGCCAAAGACGCTGGCCGCGCTCCGTGACGCCGCACGCCACGGTGCGTCGATTGGATTGGCAGTTCACGCCGGACATGGGCTCGACGTCGACAACGTGGGTCCCGTCGCTGCAATTCCTGAGATTGAAGAGTTGAACATCGGCCACTCCGTGGTCGGACGCGCGCTGTTCGTTGGACTTGCCGAGGCAGTTCGCGAGCTGCGTCGCGCCATGGACGCAGCCCGCGCGTCTTCCTAAGTTCGTCCTGAATTGGTCCTCAGTTCGTCGGAGTCCGAATGACGGGAGCGGGTGGGTTCCTCGAGTTTTTTATTTTGGAGGCGAGCGAGTACGTCGAGCGACTCGACGGCTTGCTCCTCGACGCCGGCATCGGTTCGCCCGACGCCGACGCGACGCAGCGCATTGCTCGCGCCCTCCGCGGAACCGCCACGATGGCAAAGCTCCCGGCGTTTGCTGAGCTGGCCGGCGCCGTCGAACAGGTCGGCCGCGCGTTGCAGGACGCCTCACTTCCCTGGGATCAGGCGCTCCGCGGCGCGCTCGTCTCGGCGATCGACGATTTAAAGACTCTCCTTCACAGCGTACGCGTCTGGTCTCCGTCCGACGATCAACGAGCGCACGATCGGGCGGCCGAGCTCTCGCGCTACATCCCGGTGCGCGCCACCGGACATTCGTCGACTCCGCGGCGCTCAGTGGCCACGTCCTCGGCGTTCCTCGCGACTGAAGCAGCAAACATCGCGGCCGGCGTGGAGCTGCTCGCCACACGCGCCGGCGATGCCGAGACGGCGAATCAGTTGCTGCAGCGCGTGCAGGCGCTGCGCGGTGTCGCCGGAGTGAAAGAAGTCGGCCCGCTCGCCGACGTGCTGGAGGCAACCGAAGAGGCGGTGAGTGGTGTGCAGACGGCCGGCGGCACGATGGCCGACGACGTACGCCAGCTACTGGAAGCATCGGCGGCATATCTCCGCGCGATCGGCACCGCGTTGCGCACGGCAGAATTGGACGTGGATGCACCGAGTGCCGCGCGCGATGCTTTCGTCGCCGCGCAAGACGCGTGGGCGCGGCGCGCCGGCACGCGTGAGCGCGTCGTCCCGATCGAGGAACTGTTCTACGCGGATGGCGCCCCGGGGTTGATCGAGGCGTCGTCCAATCCGCCAACATCATCTGCTGAACGATTCCGCCTTGAGCTGGTCAGCTTGAGCGAGCACCTCCGCCAGGTCGTCGACGCCGCGCGGCACGCGCGCGACGAAGTGGCGACCACGCGGGCGCGTCGCGACTTGCAGCGAGCGCTGCGCGCGCTACAAGGCGCGGCTGAGAGCTTTGGCGAGCGCGATGTGGCCGAGTTCATCGGCGACCATGCCGACTCCGCGGACCACGTCGATTTTCTCGGTCTGGCGGCGCTGGAAGATCTGTCCACCATGCTCGCGCAGCCTGGCGCGGAAGGCGAGCACCTCAGCGCGCGCTTGCGCGAGATTTCCGGTGGTCGCGACCTGACGAGCGCGATCGGCGTGGGCTTCGGCAACGCGGAGATCACGCCCGTCGCGCCGGCAAACCCCACTCCGATTTTCGTGCCGGCGATGGTGGAGCCGGCGCGTGCGGCGACACCGACGCCCGAACGTGCGCCGCGGCACGAGGCGACTCCAGCCCGTTCGTGGACTCCGGTGTTCCAGTCCGTCTTCGAACCTGAGATCGAGCCCGAAGTCACGCGCGACGTCGAAAGCTTGACTCAGAGCCCGGACACAGGCGTGCCGTCGATCGCGGACATGTTGGATCGCGCGTCGGCGGCGTTGATCGACACGAGCATCGCGGCACTCGACTCGCTGGCGCTTCATCCAATGGCGCATCCCACTCCGCTGCCGGAAGACGCGGTCGTTCCGATCGAAACGTTGCTCTACCGGGGCCGCTCCGCGCTCGATCGCGCCGTCGAGATTCGCGACGAGATGCGCAGCATTGGCCCCGTGCCGGACCCGGACGCGCTCGACGAGCTGTTCGATCTGCTCGAACTGGCTCGCGCGGAGTAGCGGGATGAAGATTGCTTGGCGCGGCGTGTTGGGCGTCGCAGTCAGCGCGGTATTCCTCTATTTCGCGTTCCGGAATCTGGACTGGGCGCAGGCGATCGATCGAGCGCGACACGCTAACTACCTGCTGCTCGTGTGCAGTGCCCTGGCGGCGACCGGCATGTTTCCGCTGCGTGCGCGGCGGTGGCGAACGATCCTCGATCCCGTCGCGCCCAAATTGCCGTTTGGACCGCTTTGGCGGTCGACGGCCATCGGCCAAATGGTGACCAACGTCGTGCCGCTGCGCGCCGGCGAGCTGGCGCGCCCGTTCGCGCTCACGCAACAGGTGCCGTCAGTGAGCTTTCCCACGGCGCTGGCGTCGGTCGCCGTGGATCGCGTCTTCGACGGCATCGTCGTAATGGTGCTGCTGGCGATCGGCGTGGCCTCGGCCAAGTTTCCACCCGATACGACGATCCGCGGATATTCGCTGGCCCACGCCGCCGGGTTCGTCGTCGGCGGCGCGCTCGTGCTGCTCGTCGCGTTCTACACGCTCGTGTTCTTTCCCAGAACACTCATTCGCATGTTCGAATTGGTCGCCCGCCGGGTATCGCCGACGGTCGAGCGGCGCGGCGCCGAGATGCTCAGCCGGTTCGCCGACGGATTGAGCGTGCTGCGGACGCCGGGGCACTTCATCGCCGTGTTCGGGTGGACCGTGGCGCATTGGCTGCTGCAGCCGTTCGCGTTCTGGCTCGCCTTTCTCGCGGTTGGCGTGCATGTGCCGATCGCCGCGACGTTGATCGTGCAAGGCATCATCGTGATTCTCGTCGCGCTCCCGTCGGCGCCGGGCTTTTTCGGCGCGTTCGAACTCGGCGCGACGATCGCATTGTCGCTCTATGGCGTCGGTCCGTCCGAGGCCGCGACGTGGGCCCTGCTGTTCCACGTTGCCTCGTTCATTCCCATCACAGTGATCGGCGCCTATTACGCGACTCGCCTCGGCCTGTCGATTGGCGACATGAGGTCGGCGGCCACGCAGCGCGCATGACGCCCCTCGCCCGCGTCGCGGCGCAGGCGAAGATCAATCTCGTGCTCCACGTCCTCGCTCGAGAAACGAGCGGCTATCACTCGATCGAGACGGTGTTCCAACGTCTCGAATTGGCGGACGATGTCGCCGTTCGAGTCACCACGGGACGCTCACTCGACTGCAGCGGTCCGGCGATGCCCGCGGCCGGACTCGGACCAACTGAACAGAATCTCGCCTTTCGCGCCGCGGTTGCATACGCCGACGCCACCGGATGGCCCGGCGGATTTGCGATTGAACTCGTCAAACACATTCCAGCAGGCGCCGGCTTGGGCGGCGGGAGTTCCGACGCAGGCGCCGTGCTGCGCGCGCTCGACGCACTCGCCCCGCGACCACTCCGCTCCGAGCTGAGCACGCTCGCCGTCGGGCTCGGAGCGGACGTGCCGTTCATGGCGATCGATCACCCGATTGCGCTGGCTTGGGGCCGCGGCGAGCGACTGCTGCCGCTCAGCGCACTCGAGAGCCGACCGACGGTAATTCTCACGCCGGACTTTCCGATCGCGACCGCGGACGCGTATCGGTGGCTCGCGAGCGATCGGGGCGACTACGTGCCATTGTCGCGACTCATCGACCCTGTCGCGCTCGAGAGTTGGGGCGGCGTGGCAACCATCGCGTCGAACGATTTTCAGGGCGTCGTCGCCGAGCGTCATCCCGTCATCGAGGAGCTGGTCGGCGCCCAGAGAGCGGCGGGCGCGCGCGTCGCGCTCCTCGCCGGATCGGGTTCGAGCGTGTTCGGCATCTTCGACTCCGCGTCGACTGCGGATGCACTCGCCCGACGCGCGCTTGATGGAGTGGGCGCCGTAGTGACGCGGACCGCGGATCGCATTGCCAGCGTCGAGCGCGACGAATAGCGGTCGCATCCTAGCTCGCGCGAACCGGGTGCCTCAGAAGCCTTCGAACATGTTCGCGATCTCGCGTGAGGTAACGGGCTCGTCCACAAAGCTGAATGTCCCGTGGTCGCGCATCTCACGAGCCGCGCGCAGAAACGCCGCGAGCGCCACACGCGACAGTGTGCCGCCGACGCTGACACGCTTCACGCCAATCGCCGAGAGTCCCGCAAGATCGAAGTGAACACCTTGAAGCCCGGCGAGAACGTTGACCGGGCGATCGACGGCGCGCACGAGCGTCGCGATGTCGTCCATCTTGATGAGCCCCGGGGCGTAGAGCACGTCGGCGCCCGCCGCCTGGTAGGCTTGCAACCGCGCGATCGTGTCATCCAGGTCCGGCCGACCGTGGAGATAATTCTCCGAACGTGCCGTGAGCGTGAACGGGAACGACAAGCCGCGCGCCACGTCCGCCGCCGCGCGGATTCTCTCAACTGAATATTCAAATTCATAGATTGGGTCGTCATCGCGATTGGTGCTGTCCTCGATGGAGCAGCCGACGAGTCCGGCGGCGGCGGCCATCCGCACGGTGTCGGCAACGGTCTCGGGATCATCACCAAAGCCGTTCTCGAGGTCGGCGCTCACCGGGCGCTGTGTAGCCGCGACCAACTCGGCCGCGTGTGCGATCATTTCGTCGCGCGACACACCGTGATCCGGCCGACCGATGGAGAACGCGTAGCCGACGCTCGTCGTCGCCAACGCCTCGAAGCCCATACTCGCCAGGAGGCGCGCCGAGCCGACGTCCCACGGGTTCGGAATGATGAAAGCTTTGTCGCGCTGGTGCAGCGCGCGAAACGCGATGGCCTTGTCGGCCTGTGTCGTCGCCGGTGTCATCTTTCATAGTATCGCGGTCCGAGCAAGACCTGGGGGGGGGGATTCGCGTTGTGAGGCTTTGAACTTGACTCATCCAGTTTTCACCATAGGCCATTCGACGCGAACGTTGGCGGAGTTCGTCGCGCTGCTGCGACAGGTCAACGTGGACTTGCTTGTCGACGTGCGCTCGATCCCGCGCTCGCGCGCGGTGCCGCAGTTCAATGTCGAGACGCTTCCGGAGTCCCTCGCTGCGGAGGGAATCGGCTATCAGCACCTGCGTGCGCTCGGCGGACGTCGCCATCGAGCAAAGGGTGCGCCGCCGTCGACGAACACGTTTTGGCGCGTGTTGGCCTTTCGCAACTATGCGGACTACGCCGAGACCGCCGCGTTTCGCGTGGGACTCGACGAACTGCTCGCACTGGCGCCCGACCACCGATGCGCCATCATGTGCGCCGAGGCGGTGTGGTGGCGATGTCATCGTCGCATCATCGCCGACTATCTGTTGGCGGCCGGTGTCGCCGTCGAGCACATTATGGGAATGGGCCAGCTGACGCCGGCTTCGCTCACACCTGGGGCGTGCGTGAACGCGGATGGGACGGTACGCTATCCGACGCTGGATCCCACGGGGTGACGCACGTCGCGTGGGGACGTCGACGCGTCAGCGCCGGAACACGAGTCCGACGTCGATCTGGTTCCATCGATCGTGTGTGGCGAACACGCCGACGACGCCGCCAACCAACGCTCCCGTCGCTACGCCGAGTAGTTCGCCGTACGCGCTTCCAATCCCCGACAGATCGCCGCCATCGCCACGTCCGAGTCGTTCCCCGACGACGAGTCCCACGACCGACGTCACGACCATGACATGTGCAATCGCGCTCCAGTCCTTTCCTGCGCGACGCTCGAGATAGACGATACTATCACGAGGGATGAATCGAATCGTCGACCGTTGACGCAACGTAAGTCCAGTGTCGACGACTGCCGTCGCGACGCCACGCTCCCAGGGCGCAATCTCGGACTGCCGCACTCGGAGGTCTGCCCCGAGGATCGATGGCGAGGGCAGTTGTGCGACCGCGGTCCTGCCGGCGAACGCAACAATCAGCGCCGTACACCAGACGGCGCGCCTATGAGTTTCATTCTGCATAGACTAGCAATCTCATGAGCGCCGACGCCGCGCGCCAGGCGTCGACGAGGTTCCCGTCGAGTATGCGCCAGACTATCATTAGGTTTCGCATATGCGCGTTTCGCTCGTTTCGCTGATCCTCTCGCTAACGCTGGTGCCCGCCGCGGCCCGGGCGCAGGGCGGCACGCTGCGTGGTGTAGTTCGCGATTCGGCGAATCGCCCGCTGGCCGACGCCGAGGTCGTCGCCACGCCAGGCCCGCATCGCGCGCGCACAGATTCGCTCGGTCGCTTCGCGATGGCCGGTGTCGTCGGCGGGCACTATGTACTGCGCGCTCGAAAGCTCGGCTATTCGCCCGGCGAAGCGACCGCCGACCTTCACGACGACGGATCGCTCGACGTGACGCTGACGCTCGAGCATCGCATCGCCAACCTCGACACCGTCAAGATCAACGCCGACGGGAGCTGCCCCGAGCGATCGCTCGACGGATTCCTGTGTCGGAAAAAGCGCGGCGACAAGGGCGTGCTGATGGACTATCTCGACATCGACGACAAAGACGCACTGTCGACAGCCGATCTCTTTCGCGACATCCCGGGCTTTCGCGTCGACGTGCGACCGATTCGCACGGGCGCACGGAGGATGCCGGTCGCGTCGGGCCTTCACTGCCTCGTTTCGCTGGTGGACGGACGCCCGGCTACCGCGGCAAACTTCATTCCGGATGAGCCCGGCGACTTGATGGCGCTCGAGATATACCCGACGCCCGCCGACGTCCCCAAGGAATATCAACAATACGCGTGGACGGCGAGCGGCGGCCAGCGGTGCAGCTTGGCCGTGTACTGGGACAAATTCGCGAACCTGTCGAGCAAATAGCCGCGGGTGGACAAGCGCACGCGCGACGTGCATCGTTGCGCCATCGCACGTGAGGGGCTCGGAATCCACCGCGCTGCGGAAGGAGCCAATGGCCGTTTCCAGATTGCCGGACGAAATCGCGCCACCCGACGTCTTTGCACCGGCGTCGCTCGAATCGGTGATCACGACCGCGGAGCTGACTCGCCGCCCCGCGCGAGCGTGCGACCATGCGGCCGAGAATCGGGCCGTATTGGCGTTGATGGACGAGATGGCGAGTGCCAGCGGTATCGCGGGCGCGGACAGAGTGCTGCAAAAACTCGTCGACACGGCGCTGCGCCTGTGCCGCGCGCACTCGGCCGGCGTCAGTCTGCTGGAGCGAGAAGGCGAACACGAGATCTTTCGTTGGCGCGCCGCCGCCGGCCCGTGGGCCAATTTGGTCGGCGGGTCGATCCCACGCCGGCGAAGCCCGTGCGGCACTGCGCTCGATCGAAACATGGCGGTTCTCATGGCGCGTCCGGAGCGTCACTTCGGGTACGTTCCGAGCGCTCCGCCGATTGCTGAGCTACTGCTGATCCCGTTCCACTACGACGGCGAGCCGGTCGGGACGCTGTGGATCATCGCGCACGACGACACCCGCTCGTTTGACGCCGAAGATTGTCGTCTGATGACCACCTTGGCGCGATTTGCGACCACGGCCTATCAACTGTTGATCGCGCAGGAGTTGAAGAATCAACTCGGCATGCGTCGCCCCGCGGAGCCGCGATCGGCTGCTGATCTCGAGCAGCAGCAACTGCGAACCGAGGCGGCTGTGGGCGTGAACCAAGAGCGGCTCGAGGCGGAGCTGGCCGACTCCCGGTTGCTGCAGACGATCAGCGCGGAGCTGATCACGCAGGACGACGTCGAACTGCACGAAAAGATCCTCGACGCCGCGATCTCCATCGGACATTCGGATTGCGCGAGCATGCAGATGTTCGTCGACGAGCCCGATGAGGGTTTCCTCAAGCTGATCGCGTACCGCGGCTTTCCGGCGGAGTCGGCTCGACACTTCGACATCGTGACGGCGCAGTCGCGCAGCACATGCGGCGAGATCCTGCGCCGCGGCGCGCGGGTGATCGTATCCGACGTCGAGCAATGCGACTTCATGGCCGGCTCGATGGAGCTGGCGCTCTATCTGGGCGTCGGCGTTCACGCCGTGCAGAGCACTCCGCTCGTCTCGCGCGGCGGACGGCTCGTGGGAGTGATCTCCACGCATTGGCAGCGCCCGCACCAACCGTCGGAGCGCGACCTGCGACTGCTCGACATTCTCGCGCGGCAGGCGGCCGATCTCATCGAGCGCAAGCAGGCGGCTGAGGCGCTTCGCGAGGCCGACCGGCGCAAGGATGAGTTCATCGCGGTGCTCGCGCACGAACTGCGCAATCCGCTCGCGCCGATTCGGAACGCCATTCAGATCTTGCAGATGACGGAGCCGCACGCGCCCGAGCTCCAGTGGGCGAGCGGCGTCATCGATCGCCAGATGGGCCAGCTCACTCGGCTCGTCGACGACCTGTTGGACGTGAGCCGCATCACGCACGACCGACTGGAACTCCGGAAGGAGCGCGTCGAACTGGACGCGGTGGTGCACGCGGCGATCGAGACGAGCAGGCCCGGCGTTGTCGAGCGCGGCCACGAACTCGCCGTCACCCGTCTACCCGAGTCGGTGATCGTCGATGCCGATCCCACCCGCCTGGCTCAGGTCTTCGCGAATCTTCTGAACAACGCCGTGAAGTTCTCCGAGCCCGGAGGCCGCATCGCCATGTCCGTCGAGCGACAGAACGGCGACGTGCTCGTACATGTTCGCGATCACGGAATTGGGATCGCCGCGGCCATGCTGCCGAAGATTTTCGACCTGTTCAGTCAGCTGCAACCCTCGCTCGAGCGCGACCGGGGAGGACTGGGTATCGGATTGGCGCTCGTCAAACGGTTGGTGGAGATGCACGGCGGGAGCGTCGCTGCGTCGAGCGACGGTATCGGCAAGGGAAGTGACTTCGTCGTCCGACTTCCGGTCGTGGCGACGGCCCAGGAAGCGCCGCAGCCGCATGAGGAAACGCTGGAGGAAATGCTGGAGGAAAAGCTGAGCGAAGCGCGAACCCCGCTCCGCGTTCTCGTCGTCGACGACTATCAGGACGGCGCCACCAGCATGTGCAGGCTGCTCAAACTACCTCGGCCACGAAACGCGCATGGCCGGCGACGGCCTCGCGGGGCTGGAAGCGGCGCGCGACTTTCGGCCCGACGTGGCGCTGCTCGACATCGGCATGCCGATGCTCAACGGCTACGAGTTGGCTCGCCGCCTGCGCGCCGAGCCGTGGGGAACGAGCATCGTGCTCATCGCGGTGACCGGCTGGGGACAGGCTCAGGACAGACAACGCACGCCGACGCAGGATTCGATCATCACCTGGTCAAGCCGGTGATGCCCGAACAATTGACGCACTTGCTCGCGTCTGTCGTCACGGCCGACGCGATGCCAACGGGCTAAGCATCTTGCTCGACGTTCGGCGAGAATTCGCGAACGGAGCGGTGGCGCTCGCCTCGCCGGCGATTTGACCGCGACGCTAGCATTGGGTTTATTTGTAGGGCTACCCTCGAACGGCGTCGGCTGCGA
>CAWFOG010000031.1:0-8456 GCA_963817445.1 uncultured Gemmatimonadaceae bacterium | reverse complement strand
GATCGTGGTCTGGAACTTGATTCTCACGCACGTCGCGCACCCAGGCCCGACCGGTGAACGTGCCACCGAACGAGTCGACGTAGTGCACGCCGCAGTTCAGCGCGCCGTCGGCGCCGACTCTCCGCGCCGAGGCGCGGTGCCGAGATTGCGGTTGTCGCCGAACAGGTGGCCGCTCACGAACGCCGAAAGATTTGCCGAGGGTGCGTCGTCGAGGCGCGCCGTCGCGTTGCGCGTGGTCACGGCGGAGATGCCGTCGACGGGTCCGGCACCAGGTCCGGAAACGAACCGGTAGCCTCCGCCCTGCGCGTAGTCGCCGGACACGGAGGGCGGAGATACGGTCCGGCGATCGGCACTCCGGTCGACAGGTACGCGTGTCAGTCGGCGCGCACGCCGTCAGTGGATCCACGGTCGTTGCGCGCCATGCGGGGACGATGGTCGCGGCCGCGGCGACGACGATCATCACGAGTGCGGCGAAGGCGAACACGGGGATGTCCATCGCGCTCACCGAAAAGAGCATCGAGGCCACCGCGCGGGCCACAGCCGCGCCGCCGCCAAGGCCGACCATCAGGCCAACTGTCACCAGCGCCGCCGAGCGGACCGCGACGGCGCGGACGATCTGCGACCGTCGCGCGCCGAGGTCGATTCGCACCCGATCTCCTTCGTTCGTTGGGCCACGGCATACGCCATCACTCCGTACAACCCGATCGCCGCAAGCACCGACGCTACGATCGCGAGCGCGCCAAGCAGCGTGAGGGCGGTCTGCTGCTCCTGAAGCGGCGCCTCGATGTAATCCGTCAACGACATCGCATTGTAGACCGGCACCGTTGGGTCCACGGCGTGCGCCGCCCCCGCGATATTTGCGATGCCGCGATCAATCGGCCCGTCGGTTCGTTCGAAGAACGCATATCCGTACTCGGGACGATAGACCTGCCGCACTGGAACGTAGAAGTAGGGCATTGGCGGATCGGTCAGCCGATTCGTTTTCACGTCGTTCGCGACTCCCACGATGGTGAACCATCGACCCCACCCGTGCACCCTCATGCCGAGCACGGCGCGCCCGCTGAGATACCGCCGGACGAACTCCTGGTTCACGATCATCACGGCGGCGTGCGCTGAATCATCACCCATCGTGAAATCGCGGCCGGTGAGAAGCGGGATTCGAAGAACCTTGAAGTCGTCCGGCCCAATTGCGGCGCGGAACACCTTCATGTTCTCCCCCGGTGCGGGGGCGTAGCCCTCGATTCGCAAATCCTCCCAGGATCCTGAGCCGATGCTCATCGGCACATAGTCGGCATAGCTGACGGCCGTGACGCCCGGTTTGTGGCCGATCTGGTCGGCGACATCGCGCAGGAAGGCATCGCCCCGTGCGGAGTCGTAGCCGGCGAGCGTCACACTGACAGCGGCAATGGCGACGTGGCTCGCGTCGAAGCCGGGCGAGACGGCGCGCGTGTGACGAAAGCTATCGTAAAACAACCCAGCTCCGACGATAGCGGTCACGGCAAGTGCCGCCTCCGCCATGACGAGAAGGCTGCGCGTGCGTGTCGCGTGAAGCTCGCTGACAGCGCCGCGGCCTCCGTCGTTCAACGCGCCGCTGAGTGCCTCGCGCGAGCCGTGAATCGCGGGGGCGATCCCAGCGAGCAGCGTGACGACTCCGGCCAAGACCACTGTGAACACGACGACCTGTCCGTCGACGCGCGGCCCGAGTAGCGCGGGCGCCGCGAATGACGGCAGGAGCCAGACGAGCGAACGCGCGAGCCACAGGGCGCTCAACAGTCCGAGTGCCGAACCGGCCGCGGTGAGAATCGACGCCTCGGTCAGCAGTTGTCGGAGCAGTCGATGACGCGGCGCGCCGAGCGCGAGTCGAACGCTGAATTCGCGGCGGCGGCTCGCAGCGCGCGCGAGCAGCAAGTTGGCGGCGTTCGCGCAGACGATGAGCAGCACCAAGCTGCACGCCGCGAGGAGTACCGCCAGCGGCGCCCGCAGCGAATCCTGCATGCCCCAATGCGACTGCCAGAGTGGAAGAAGACGGCCGCTCATCCCCTTGCTCACCTCTCCATTCGCATTGGCCATGAACGTGGCGAACGACTGTACTTCGGACCGCGCGGCGCCTGGTGAAACGCCGGCCGAGATTCGTGCCAGTACTCTAAACGTTCGCGTGCCGCGATCGGCGAGCCACCACGAACCGGTCGGCACGATCTGGCCGAGCATCGCGGCCGGCACCCATACATCGACCTGCTCACCGGGCATCGATCCGTGAAAGACTTGTGGCGCGACACCGATGATGGTGAACGGAAATCGGTTGATGCGAACAACGCTACCGATCACCGACCTGCTGCCGTGCCAACGATTCTGCCACATCGAGTAGCCGATGACGACGGTCGGTTGTGCGCCGGCCGTTTCGTCGAGCGTAGCGGGAAAAAATCGGCCGAGTGCGGGACGGACGCGCAGCACGTCGAAGAAGTTGGCCGAGACCAGCTCGGCTTGGCGTCGCTCGGCGTGCGCCGCGTCGCCGATAGCGATCGACGTGGGATACGCCGCGGCGAGGCCATCGAACGATCGGAGATATTTGCGAAAGTCGCGGTAGTCCAGCCACGAGGTCGGCGTCCAGCTTCCCGACGCCGTCGTGGATTCGAGTGCCCAGACACGTCCAGCGTCACCGGCACCGGGCAGCGGATTGAGCAACACGCTGCGGGCCCAGCTGAACACGGTGGTCGTTGCGGCGATGCCGAGAGCCAGGGTCAAGACGATGGTGACAACGAGGCCCGGGGCGCGGCGGAGTTGGCGCATCGAGTAGCGCGCATCGAAGAAGAATGATTCGACCGTCGGCCACTCCCACATCTCTCGTCCCTGCTCGGCGAGCTGCGTGGCGTTGCCGAACGCGCGTCGCGCCGCATCGCGGGCGTCGGGCAACGACATTCCACGCGCTACGAGTTCATCGGTCCGCTCGTCGATGTGCGCGCGAATCTCCTCGGAAAGGTCGGCATAGAGGCGCCGCCGACGAAAAAGGCGATCGAACCAGATCATGCTTCACCTGCTGCGAGCACAAGGTTGATCCCTTGGAACATGCGTTGAAAGCTCGACACCTGGCGATCGAGGTGCTTGACGCCGGCGCGAGTGAGTCGGTAAATGCGAACTCTGCGATTGGTGGACGACACGCCCCATTCAGCGGCGACGAGTCCGTCCTTGAGCAAGCGTTGGAGCGCCGGATACAGGGAGCCCTCCTCGACTTGCAACAGGTTGCGCGACGTCTGTTGGATGCGCTGGACCAGCGCGTACCCGTGCAGCGGTTCACGCTTGAGGAGGCGGAGGACCATCATTTCGAGGGCGCCAGGGAACAGGTCGCGCGTGTTAGTGTCGGGCATGCGCCGCCATCGTTGGTGCGGGCCGCGAGGGAGTTCACCCTCATCTCATCAAGGCATAGAGTAAACAAGTATGCCTCGTTCGTCAAGCACGGGGCTCGTACCTGGTTGGCTATCTCGGCTGCTTGACGTAGTGCGCCGGCTCGGTCGTTCCGTCAGCGGATTGTGTGATGCCGACGAAATCCGTTGGTGTGTCCAGAACGCCGTCGATATGTGCCGAACTCGGCGGCCGCGACGCCGTCGGCGACGTTTGAACGTAGAGCAAATCGAGGTGCAACGAGTCGCCGCGAAGGGCTCCGGATACGGCGACAGTACCGGAGCAGCACGCCTCACCCGACCAGGTGCCTGTGCCGGTGATGTCCGTGCCGGAGAGCGAGAGCGTCCAACTCTCGCCGGAACCCGCGATGACGAATGGCGCGGCCCAGATGCCCGGAAGATCGCGCTCGGGATTCGGCTGCGGGGAGGTCGCATCGCCGCTGCATCCCAAGAGGAGGCCCGCCGCAAGGACGGCAGTGACGGTGTGCCGGAGGGCATGGGGCCGGGGAGTTCTCGGTAGTCTCATCGGCATACATGCACAACTGCGCCAATCGGCGTTGAGTCACCGAGGGAATGGTGGAGCGGAGTCGATTGCATGTGGTGTGGAGTCGAGTTCACGAGGTGTGGAGTCGACGTCATGTGGTGGGGCATCGACTTCTCGCGCATGAACGGCGACGTACAGCGCATTGACGCGCGGTGACGGCGCACAGCGGTGCGCGTGCAGCGCTGAGTTGCCAAGTGCACACGCATAGCGATGAAGTGAGTGGGCAGCGACGTGAATGTGATGCGTATGACGGCGCGCATGTCGGGCATGCGAGCGCGGTGTACGCGCGCCACTCCAAAGTTTCGGCGCATGTGAGCGCGGTGTACGGGCGCGACGACAAAGTTTCGGGGCGTGACGGTGGGGTTGCAGCGCATCGCGGTGCGTTTGCGGCCGCACACGGTCGAGTGCGCGAGCAGAACAACAGAGTGATTCGTCTCTCGAGCAGAGTTGCGGCGCGTCGTGGTAAAGTCTTCGAGCGCGGCGGCAAAGTGTGCCGAGGGGCCGGAAAAGTCGCCCGAGGCGGGCCGAAAGGTCAGAAGGGACGAACCGCGGGCGAAGGGGGACGGCCCACAGTGCCCCAGCCGTCGTTGAGAGTTCTCAGATAGGCGATGACGTCGCGCATCTCGTCGGCGGTCATCGCGGGCATGTCGCCCTTCTTTCTATTGAAGGGCGCGTCCGTCGTGTCGACGTTGCCCCAGTACGCCGGCGGAAGGTCGTCGAACTTGCCGCGGGCGTAGACCGAGTCCGGGCGCGTGTCTCGAAAATTGTAGAAGGCGAGCACCTGCTCGAGGGTGCGGTAAACGCCGTTGTGAAAATACGCGAGGCGCGTGGCGGTGTTGCGCAGCGACGGCGTCCGGAACGCGCCGCAGAAGCGGGGCTGTGCGCGCAGGTCGGTGCGCAACGGCCCGCAGGCGCCGAGGTCGGTGCCGGGCGGAGCGCCGCCCGCGTGCGGAACCGCGATCGCGACGTACTCATAGTCGGTGAACGCCGGAGGCGTTCCGTCGGCGCTCGGCGGTTGCGATGACACGCCGCGCAGTTGCCGCGCTTCGGATCGTCGAAGACCTGAAGTCCGCGCCATTCCTGCGGCGTGAGCGTCGCGCGTCCCTCGAGGTAGAGATCGTACTTGCTGTCGTACGGGTGAAACGAAGGATCCTCGATCTCGAAGCGTGCCACCGCGAACATCGCTTCGTCCACGAGACGACCGGGTTCGGAGAAGATCGCGTTGCCGAAGAGGGCCGCGAAGCGCGCGGCGTAGGACGCGTGCCGGAGCTTGGCAGCCACCGACGCGACGTCGCGATTGGCCATCTCCTCCGGGTTGAGGAGCGGCCCCATCGCCTGGTCTTGGAGCGTGTTCGCGCGGCCGTCCCAAAACAGACCGCCGCGCGCGGTGAAGGTGTCTGCCGCCGCGACGCGCGCCGGTGGTTCGTCGACGTCGCTCAACTCGGGGCCAATGCTGAACGGCGGGGTGCGATACACATACCGGAGACTCGGCACGGCGCGCACGATCGATTCCGCACCACGCGGCGCGATGCGCGACAGAGCGGCCGTGTCAGCGGGCGCGTATGCATTTTCGGGCTGATGACAGGTTGCGCATGAACGCCGCCCGTCGCCCGAGAGCGCGGCGTCGAAAAAAATCGAACGGCCGAGCAGTGCGACCGCACTGAGTGGCGCGACTGCGGGACGGACCAGTCGCACCGGATGGGCGTTCGCGATCTCGCGCGGTTCGTGTGACGCGTGCGACGCGCGCATGGCACAGGTGGCGACGACGGCCGCGATCGACACGGCCGCGACGCGACCCGCAGTGACCATCGTCAGCGAGCGGGCGGCGCCGCGACGACGACGCCGAGCTCGGGATCGAGGTAGAGTGGCGAGAGCCGCGGAGGCGCGGTGAAGTCGAACATGCCGGCGATGCTTCCGGCGGTTTCGTCGAACGAACCCGCGCCGATGCGTTTGCGGCCGAGCCAGTTGTCTTCGACGAAGTGAATGATGGACGACTGAATGGTCAGCGTGTGGTCGACGTAGTTGCCGCGCGCCCACGGCGAGATGACGAGCAACGGCTGACGCGTGCCGGGTCCGCAGCGTCCGTTCACCGGATGATCGCCGAGCGAGCCGCGGGCCTGCGGCGTCTTGCCCGCGGACGCCGCATGTGCCGGGGCCGTTGAGCTGATCGGCGACGGAATCGAACGACGCGTTGGTGGTGGGCGCCATCTGGTGATCGTACCAGCCGTCGGAGTCGTCGTAGGCGATGATGACCGCGGTCTCGCGCCACGCCGGCTGCTGCTGGAGGAAGTTGATCACCTCGACGACGAACCGCTGCTCGTCGAGCGGATCGGAGTTGCCGGCATGACCATTCTCATATGCCGGTGCCTTCAGGAACGAGACGGCGGGGAAGTTCCCGCTCGCCACAGCGGCGAAGAAGTCGTGGACGTCATACTGATGATTCGCGATTGTGTCGTGGCCGTGCCGACGACGGAGATCGACGCCGGCCGCGCATGCGTCGGATTCGCGGTACGCGCGTAGAACTGGAACGGCTCGTGGTGCGGCACGTAGTCGCGGACATCGACGTTCGGTGACCGCCGAATGCGTGCTGCGCGCGCAGCCAGTGGTGCCGTTGGCGTTGGTGACGGTGAGATCGAAGCCGCCCTGGAACCAGCCCCAGGTCACGCCGGCGTCATCGAGCAGATCGCCGATGTTGTGGCCGGTCATCGCTGACACGCCTTTGCCGTTGGTCGTCGAGCAGACGTCGCCGTCGGGATCGGGGTCGCCGATGTCGGTGAACGACCGCCCTGGCCGTCCGGGATGGCCGCAGGTCGACGCGACCCGCGGGAACCGCTTTGATGCCGTTCGTCTGGCCGGAGACGAGGTTGATCGCGCCGGGCGTCGATGGACCGTACTGGTCGCCGTACGCGTTGTCGCTCATCGCGAAATGCTGCGCGTAATTCCAGAGCGCCGTCACCGTGTTGCCGTCGTAGTAGCCCATGACGAGCCCCGACGTCGCGAACGCCCCGGTGCCGCCGGTGCCTGCGCGTCCGGTGTACTTGGGAAAGAGATCGACCGCGCCGTCGTGATAGGCGCGCTGCTCCGGCGTGTACGAGTGCGATTGGTCGGCGGTCGACGCCTGCGAGCGATCGAGGCGGAATGGATTCGCCGCGCCGGCGCCATTCTCGGGATTTCGGCGTTCGGATTGTTCGTCAGCAGCTCACCGCGCAGGCCATTCGGATCCGGCGTGTTCGGCACTGCGGTGAAGGCGGGCTCGCCGGGCGGATTCGTGGCGACGGGGTAAGTGCCGAAGTAGTGGTCGAACGAGATGTTCTCGCCGAAGATGACGACGACGTGTTTGATCGGCGTGGTCGTCCGACCGGCAACGGCGGGGCCGCGATTGATCGTGGCACAGGCGGCGATGCCGGCGAGTGTGGCCGTCGCAACGGCCGCCGCGGGAAAGAGGCGCGTGTTCATATGCGAATGTAGCGAGACGATCGTCGGAGCAAAACTTCAGGCGGCTTCGCGGGGTGTCACGAGATCGTTTCGCGCGTGGGTGGTGGGGTGCTCTGAGGGCGTGGTCTGAGGGCGTGGTCGAGGGCGTGGTCTGAGGGCGTGGTCTGAGGGCGTGGTCTGAGGGCGTGGTCTGAGGGCGTGCTCTGAGGGCGTGCTCTGAGGGCGTGCTCTGAGGGCGTGCTCTGAGGGCGTGCTCTGACGGCGTGCTCTGACGGCGTGCTCTGACGGCGTGCTCTGACGACGGGCGAAGGTCGGCCGGGGGTGCTCCGGGTGTACACGGGTCGAATTCGTGATGGCGATGCGTGAGGCCTTCATATCATGGCGCATGTCGATGAAACCCGGACTGCGCGTGCCGACGCCGCCGAACGGTGGTGGATGACATCAATCGCCGACTCAAGAGTCGCCGGCCGAACGCGAAGCAAGTCGGCGAGGCGGCGGGTCGATAACGGGGAAAACATCCAGGAAGGATCCGGGTCGAGACGCTGGACCAGATGCAATCAACTCCTCCGTCTCCCACGCGGATCGGCCAAGAAAAAGGAACGAGCGCCTGCGGGCGCGTATTCGTGGGCGCAGGCATCAGCCAACCATCATCGGCCGATCCATCGCCCGGCCACGATCGTGCGCATGTCGACGAACTGTGATGTCGCATGGAAAATGATCCCGACCGCGGATACGGTGGCATGCCGTCATCCTGCGTGTGTCAAGCCGAACGCTCGAACCGACGCTGTTCGAGCGTGCTGTTCCAGCGCGCCGTCCGAGCGTGCTGTTCGAGCGCGCGCTGTTCGAGCGTGCTGTTCGAGCGCGCTGTTGAGCGGCGCTGTTCGAGTGTGCTGTTGAAGCGCGCGCGTCGAGTGTGCTGTCTCTGAGTGTGCTGTTGAGCGTGCTGTCGAGCGTGCTGTTCGAGCGTGCTGTCGAAGCGCGCCGTTCGAGCGCGCCGTCGAGCGCGCCGTCGAGCGCGCGCTGTTCGAGGCGCGCTGTTCGAGCGCGCCGTTCGAGCGCGCTGTTCGAGCGCGCTGTTCGAG
>CAWFOG010000030.1:0-4049 GCA_963817445.1 uncultured Gemmatimonadaceae bacterium | reverse complement strand
CTCTCGTGGACAGTTCGAACCTGTCCACGAGCGGGCACCGCGAAGGGCGCCCTACTGCGCCGGAATGTGCTCGTCAGGCCCCGCCTGGGAGCTGCGACCCGTCGCGCGGGCGCGTTCACCAACGTGCTGCACGAGGGCCATCAGTCGGTTGCGCTCCAGCGGCAGCGTGAGATCGGCAAGAACGGTTCGCTGCACGGTTGGCGACAGCGTCACGAGCGTGCTGCCCACGGCGCGATACAGCACCACCGCGCCCCCCGGCGCGAGCGGTATGCTCAGCGTGTCGGCGCTCGATTCAGCGGCAAGGCCGCGACTCACGACGGCGATCAGCGGCGGCGCGTTGGGCCGCCAGCTCGCGCGCGTCGCGCAGCGACTGCGCTACCATCGGAGTGAAGCCGAGGGCCGCGAAGGACTGAGACAGTCCTTCCAACAGAGGCAACTCGGTGCCGACCAAAAGAATCTGAGCCATGGCTCCCTGCGTCCGCGCGGCCTGTCTGCGGCGACGACCCGCACCGCGCGCTCGGTGATTCCGTCGATGTCGACCTGTTCGACTCACGAACGCTTCGCGGGGAGAATTCTAGTCGCTTGACCGGCGCGCGCGAAGATGTCCGCAAGAAAAAATTCTACGGAATTCCCAGCGCGCTCTGCAGCAGATTCAAGAGGAACCAGGCGATGATCGGCGTGATGTCGATCATGCCAATGAGCGGGATGATGCGCCGAAGGGGTGCAATCATCCACTCCGTCAGGAAGAAGGCCCAGCGAATCCACTTCGAGAACTTCGTCACCGGAAGCCACGACGACAGCACTCGCACGATCAGCGCGAGTCGGAGAATCGAGAAGCCCCACCCGGCGAGCAGCAAGCCGGTCGACCGTGCATCGTGCATCCCGAACGCGACTTGGCTCAAGATGGAGCCGACGAACTCGAGCAGCGTGATCAGCAAGATCCCGATCAGGGCGACGGCGACGAGCGACCACCAGGGCGCCGAGGTCGGAACGCCGCCGGCGCGAACGATGAGGCGCTCGATCGGCAGCATCAGCGGATCGATGCGTGCGCGAAACAGCCGCGCAGTTCGGCTGAACGGACTGATGCGTCGCGACCGCACCGCCCAGTCCAAGCCAGCAATCACAACGACCGCGGCTCCAACGAACAGCAAGCCCGTCCGAACCATGGCGACAAACGACGCGTATGCAGCGAGCCCTCTCATGAGCGAAAGGTGAGTACGCGTCGGGAGCGCAGCAAGCCGTCAGCCGCAGCGATCATCTCGCGACGTGGAGTGTTGCCGCGAGGAACGTGAGTCGGTCCGCGTCGAGCGACGCACTGCGTCCACGCGGTGCGCCAGGGCCGTGGCCCAGGTCGTCGTCCACACGCAGCAGGGCGACCGCCCCCGATCGAGCTGCCTGCAGCGCGGCGACGAACTTGTAGCTGTTCGCCGGGGTGAGATAGTCGTCGCGCGCGCCGGCGGTCAGCAGCACCGGCGGGTAGCTCGCCCCGATATGGACCGCCGCCAGCGGCGAGTAGTCGAGCATTGCGCGCAACTCGGTAGAGTCGCCGGGCGAGCCAAACTCCGGTGTCCAGTCGCGCGCCGCCGCGAACCGGTCGAAGCGCGACATGTCGAATAGCCCGCCGTCGATCGCGGCGGCGGCGAACAGGTCGGGCCGGCGCGTAATCGCGGCGCCGGCGAGAAGGCCGCCAACGCCCTCTCCAAACGCGCCGAGCATCGAGGGCCGCGTATATCGCTGGTTGACGAGGAACTCGGCGGCCGCAATAAGGTCGTCGATGCTCACACGCTTGTGGACGGTCATCGCGGCGTCGTGCCACGCACGTCCGTATTCGCCGCCGCCGCGCACGTTGGCCGTGGCGAAGATGCCGCCCATCTGCAGCCAGGCGACGACCAGCGGCGAGAACGATGGCGTCGCCGCATCGCCGAACGCTCCGAACGCCGAGAGAAGCGTCGCATGTGAGCCATCAAGCGTGATTCCGCGTCGTGCGGTGACGAACATCGGAACGCGCGTGCCGTCGCCGCTGGTGAAGAAGAGCGGTGTGGTCTCGTACTCCGCGAGCGTAGTGTCGGGCTGCGGCGCGTGGTACGCGCCGAGGACACGTGCGTCGAGGTCGTATTGGTAGACGGCGCGCGATTGCAAGACGGATGAGTATTCGTAGAAAAGTGTGCGGCCGTGGGCGGCGAGCCGCGTCACAGTGCCGACGCCTGGGAGCGGGATCGTTCCGCGCGCGACCCCGTCGAGCGTGAACAGGTCGAGAGCGGAGTGCGCGTCGCGAACGCGCTGGACGACGAGCCGGTCGTCGACGCGGAGCACACTGACGATCGGATCGTTCGACTCGCGGACCACCGTGGTCCAATGGTCTTCACCCGGCGCGTTGATGTCGACGGCAATGACGCGCCCGCGCGGCGCGCTCTTCGTCGTGCGCACGAAGAACACCGGTCCGTCGTTGGCCACGAAGTCGTACGCCGCGTCCCCCGCGTCGAACAGCGTTACGAGCGGCGCGCCGAAGTTGGGGTGACCGGGATTGGCGAGATCGATCAGGTACATGCGGTTCGGCTCTGCGCTCAGGCTGCGCGCCGCGACCACGAAGTACTGACCGTCGTCGCTTACGTCGGCGCGAAGGCGCCACTCGGGATGGTCCGGTCGCTCGAACACAATTCGGTCGGACGACCGCGGCTGGCCGACCCGATGATAGACGAGCTGCTGGCGTCCCTGCGGCGCGAGTGGGTTTCCTGTCGGACGTCCCACGTCGGAGCGCGTGTAGACGAAGCCGCGGTCGTCGTCGGTCC
The DNA here is from genome assembly GCA_963817445.1 of uncultured Gemmatimonadaceae bacterium. Classification (GTDB taxonomy): domain Bacteria; phylum Gemmatimonadota; class Gemmatimonadetes; order Gemmatimonadales; family Gemmatimonadaceae; genus JAQBQB01. Next base: position 1,260 of record CAWFOG010000030.1, on the reverse strand, counting down.
ACGCGATGTGCGCGTTCCAAATGCCAGGCAACTCGTCCGCGAGATCCTGATTCGTGCGCAGATCGCGGATGTGGATGGTGCGCCAGGACGATCCCTGTGTCGAAATGGCGTATGCCAGGTATCGCCCGTCGGGCGACGGCGTCTGGTCGACGACCGCGATCAAGCCCTCCTCGGAAAATGCGTTCGGATCGATGAGCGTGCGTACGGGCATGTCGCGTCGGTCTTGTACGTCGACCACGGGCTGGTTCGCTCGGCCGTCGCTGTGGGTGAAAAAGACTCGTTCCCCCCCGAACGATGGCATGTCCCACGACGGAGACGACCACACACGACTGGCAATGCCGGCGATCTCGTTTCGCCTCGGCAGTTGCTCGAGGAACGATCGCGTGACCGTGGTCTGTGCCGCGGCCCAGGCGTGGACCTCGGGCGACCCGACGTCCTCGAGCCAACGATATGGGTCGGAAATGTGGACGCCGGCGACGTCGTCGGTTTGCGTTTCCCGTCGCGTGGCGGGATAGGTTGGGTTCAACATCACCTGGGCGAGCGCCGCTTGCGGCGTCGCGAGCACGCCGAACGGCAGCGTCACCGCCGTCACCATCGCCAATTGGACTACGGCAGCCAGCCGTCGACGACCTGCGCGCCAATCCAGGACCAACATCATAGATTCATAATGGACTGGTTGCGCCGCCGCGACAATGTGTAACCCTCACGAACCGCCATTCCGCCATGACCGCTCACCAACCGCCGCAGCACTGGCTCGTCAAATCCGAGGCCGACGTCTTCTCGTTCGACGATCTGCTCGCCAGCCCGAAGAAAACCACGGGTTGGGACGGCGTCCGAAACTACGCGGCGCGGAATCATCTCCGCGCGATGAAGACGGGCGATCTCGTGTTCTTCTACCACTCGATGGAAACGCTCAAGGCCATCGTTGGAGTCGCCGAGGTGGTGCGCGAAGCGTACCCCGACGACACGGCATTCGACCCCAAGGACGCCCACTATGATCCCAAGAGCGATCGGAGTGCGCCGCGCTGGCTGATGGTCGATGTCCGCGCAGTCGAGAAGCTCAAACGCCCCGTCTCGCTCGACGAGATCAAGAAAACCAAGGGACTCGAGAACATGGCGTTGATCCGCATCGGGCGTCTCTCGGTGCAACCAGTCACTGAGCGCGAATACGCGATCATTCGCCGCCTCGCCGACGCCAAACAAAAGGGCTGACGCGCTCGCGTCAGCCCTTGGGTCGCTCGCGCCCCGCCCGCCCGCTCG
>CAWFOG010000029.1:0-22492 GCA_963817445.1 uncultured Gemmatimonadaceae bacterium | reverse complement strand
AGTAGGCGCTACGCCCAACGCGCTACGGCCCCACCCGCAAATACGTCGCGTCGTACCGCGCGATCGATTCCGTGATCGCACGCATCGCCACGTCGCTCTTCTCCCATCCCATGATCTCGACCGTCTTCCCCTCGAGCGCCTTGTATGTCGAAAAGAAATATTCCACTTCCTTCAATTGATGGCGCGGAATGTCGGCGATGTCGAAGAACTCCTCGTAGTACGGATCATGCAGCGGCGCGGCGAGCACTTTGTCGTCCGGCTCGCCGCGATCGACCATGCGCAATAGACCGAGCGGCCGCACGTCGATCATGCAGCCGGGAAAGGTCTGTTCCTTGACGAGCACCAACACGTCGAGCGGATCGCCGTCCTCGTACAACGTGCGCGGAATGAACCCGTAGTCGCCCGGATAGTGGACCGACGAATACAGCACGCGGTCCAGCTTCATCATCCCGGTCACCTTGTCGAGCTCGTACTTGTTCCGGCTGCCCGACGGAATCTCGATGACCGCCGTGACCTCTTCCGGCGCTTTCGCGCCCGGGGAGAGGTCGCGCCAGAGGTTGATCACGGGTGCGTCGGGCGTTCGGCGTTGTGCGTTGTGCGCGGGGCTATCGGCGAGGACGCGACCGGCGAGGACGCGACCGGCGAGGCGGCGGCCGGGCGAGTCATCGTGCCTTTGTACGACATCGGCTCTTCCTCAACGCCGAAGTTCTCAGCGTTCAGCGTCGCGATCCGTTCGAGTTCATCGCGCGACAGGTCCGGCTTGTCGCTCGCTTCGGCGAACTCGGCGAGTTGCTCGTCGTCATAGATATTCGGCAGCGTCGTGACGACGCGCGGTTCGGCGAGCAGCCACTTGAGCGCCGCCTGGCCGAGTGTCATGCGGCGGGCGAGAAAGTCGAGCGTCTTCACCTTCTTGATGCCGTTGATCAGCCACGACCGCGGACGGTGGCGACGGTGATCGTTCTCGGGGAACACGGTGTCTTCGGTGTATTTCCCCTCGAGCATGCCCGACGCGTGCGTCACGCGAATGTTGAAGCAGCAGTTGGGTGCGTGCGCCTTCGCTGCGTCGAGCATCGCGGTGCCGGGATGCTGCTCGATCACATTCCAGATCATCTGGATGGTGTTGATCTCCGGCTCGCGCTCTACAAGCTCCACGGCTTCGTACAACCAGCCGATCGCGGGGCCGAACGCGGCGCCCCAGGCGAGGATCTTTCCCTCGCGCTGCAGCTCGCGCATCGTGCCCCACAGCTCGGCGTCGCGCACGTGCTCCATCTTGGCGTTGTGGAGCTGGAGCACGTCGATGTAGTCCGTCTCGAGGCGCTCGAGGCAGCGATCGACGGCGAGGCGAATGAACGCCGGGTCGGTGCGCATCGGCAGCTCGGACTGGCCGCGGCGAGCCTTGAGCGCCGCCTCATCATAAATGTCATATCCAACTTTCGTCGCAATGACGACGTCTTTGCGTCGGCCACGAAAGGCGTCGGCGATCTGGCGCTCGGCGCGGCCGTTGCCGTAGGCGTCGGCGGCGTCGAAGAAGGTGACGCCGTGGTCGTCGTGCGCGCGGCGGAGCATCGCGATGGCGTCGGCGTCCGACTTGTCGCCCCACCAGCCGGTGGAGATGGTCCACGTGCCGAAGCCGACTTCGCTGACGCGAATCGACGTGCCGGGAAAAGTGCGGTGTCGCATACCTAAATGATAGCGAATCGCGGCCCCGGGTTGCATGTTTCGTCCCTCACCCCATGGCGATTACTGACCACCAGGCGAAGTACTTCGCCCACGAGCTCACGCGCCGCTTCCCGTCGGACTCGGAAGCGCGGTTGGCGAGCGCCCTGGTTGACGCCGACGTCGATCTCAATCCCCATCAGGTCGACGCGGCGCTGTTCGCCTTTCGGTCTCCCCTCTCCAAGGCGCGCTGCTGGCGGACGAGGTCGGGCTGGGCAAGACGATCGAAGCCGGTCTGGTCATCTCGCAGAAGTGGGCGGAGCGCAAGCGCACGCGTCCTGGTCATCACGCCGTCGAACCTGCGGAAGCAATGGCATCCAGGAGCTGACGGACAAGTTCTTCCTGCCCTGTCGGATCCTCGAAGCGCAAGTCGTACAACGACGGCGCATCAAGGTCGGAAAGTTCCGGCCGTTCGACGTCGACGGCCACATCGTCATCTGCTCCTATCAGTTCGCGCGGAGCAAGGCGGCCGACGTCCAGCGACACGCTGGGATCTCGTCGTCATCGACGAAGCCCACCGTCTTCGCAACGTCTACAAGCCGTCGAACGTCATCGCGAACACGCTGAAGCGGGCGTTGGCGCAGCGAACGAAGCTGCTGCTCACCGCCACGCCGCTGCAGAACTCGCTGCTCGAGCTCTTCGGCCTTGTGAGCTTCATCGACGACCAGGTCGTTTGGCGACCTGAAGAGCTTTCGCGAGCAGTTCATCAACCTCGACGCACGACGCTGGTCTTCGCGCACCCTGAAGGCCCGTCTGGAGCCGATCTGCCATCGCACGCTGCGACGTCAGGTTACGGCGTACGTCTCGTTCACGAAGCGCCTGCCGATGGTCGAGCAGTTCACACCGGACGACGAGTCCGAAGACCACCTCTACGACGCTCGTCTCCGAGTACCTCCGGCGCGACAATCTGCACGGCGCTGCCCGCGCAGCCAGCGGACGCTGATGACGCTGGTGCTTCGCAAGCTGCTGGCGTCGTCACGTTCGCCATCGCGGCGCGCTCCAGACGCTGGCCAACGCGGCTGAAGAGAACGTTCGCGCCGCAGACGCCACGGAGTCGCTCGAAGCCGCCCGCCGACTGGGCGACGACTACGAGGCGCTCGACGAGACCGCGGACGAGTGGGACGACGACGACCAGGTCGCACCCACTGATCGGCCGCGGACCGCGACGCGATCGACGCGAGAGATCGCCGATCTCGATGAGTTCGCGAAACTCGCCGACGTCATTCAGCACAACGCCAAGGGCGAGCGTTGCTCAAGGCGCTCCAGTCGCCTTCGCCAAGGCGCGGAACTTGGGCGGCGCGGAGAAGGCGATCATCTTCACGGAATCGCGACGCACGCAGCAGTACCTGCTGCGGGTGCTGGCCGACAGCTCCGCTCGGAAGGCATCGTTCCTGTTCAACGGGTCGAACACCGACGACAGCTCCAAGGCGATCTACGGCGCGTGGCGTCGCCCGGCATGCAGGGCACCGATCGCGTCACCGGCTCGCGCACGGCCGACATGCGCTCGGCGCTGGTCGATTACTTCCGCGACCGCGGCGCAGATCATGATCGCCACCGAGGCCGGCGCGGAAGGCATCAACCTTCAGTTCTGCTCGCTCGTCGTGAACTACGATCTGCCATGGAATCCGCAGCGCATCGAACAGCGCATCGGGCGCTGCCATCGGTACGGGCAGAAGCACGACGTAGTCGTCGTGAACTTCCTGAACCGGAAGAACGCCGCCGACCAGCGCGTCTTCGAGCTGCTGTCGGAAAAGTTCAAGCTCTTCGAGGGCGTCTTCGGCGCGAGCGACGAGGTGCTCGGCGCGATCGAATCCGGCGTCGACTTCGAGAAGCGGATCGCGCGATCTATCAGCACTGCCGCCAGACTGACGAGATCAAGTCGGCGTTCGACCAGCTGCAGCTCGAGCTGGGCCTCGAGATCAACGAGACATGACCACAGGCGCGCCAAAAGCTGCTCGAGAACTTCGACGACGAGGTGCGCGAGAAGCTCAAGATGCGCGACGCCCAATCGACCGAGGAACGCGGCCGCTTCGAAGAGCTGCTCATGACGCTCACGCGGCACGAGCTCGACGACGTCGCCGACTTCGAGACCGGCGGTGCGTTCGTCCTCAAGACATCGCCGAATCCAGAAACAATTCCGGCGGGCAAATACGAGCTGCCGCGGCGCAGCGGAGAATCGCACCTATATCGGCTCGGCCATCCCTTAGCTGAGTGGGTGGTTGATCGCGCAAAGGCTCGCACGCCGAACACGGTCGCCATCGAGTTCAGGCGCTCGGGCTACGAGGGCAAGGTTACCGCGCTCGATGGATTGATCGGGAAATCCGGCTGGCTCTCCGCATCACTGTTTTCCGTCGACTCATTCGATCGCCAGGAAGATCATGTGATCCTGGTCGCGCGCCTGGACGACGGAAGCTCGGTCGACGCGGGCGTCTTGCCTCGCTTGCTGCGCCTGCCTGGCGCCGTTGTTGGGCATGCGGACTTGGCGACAGACGTCGGATCCGTTCTTCAGTCGGCCGTTCACCGGCACCGCGCCGACATCGAGCTAGGCATCTCCGAGCGGAACGCGAAGTTTTTCGACGAAGAGTCGACGAAGCTCGAGGGCTGGGCCGACGATCTGAAGCTCGCGCTGGAACGCGAGCTGAAGGAGCTCGACAAGAAGATCAAGGAAGTACGCCGGTCTGCGTCGGCTGCGTTGACGCTCGAGGAGAAGCTCGCTGTTCAGAAGGAAGTGCGAACACTCGAATCGCAACGCAACGACAAGCGCAAGCGGCTGTTCGACGCACAGGACGACGTCGATCGGCGCCGCGGTGAGTTGATCGAGCAGATCGAGGCGAAGCTGCGTCAACAGACGGCATTCGAGGATTTGTTCACCATCAGATGGTCGCTCTGCGCATGAAGGTGCTGTCGATTGATCTGCCTTCCTGCGAATCAAACGGCCGCAACCTAGCGGCCGCAGTCGTCAGTTCGACGGTCAGGTTCAGCATTCATGAATTGCCTGGCGCGGGTCGCTCGCACCTTGCATCGTTTAGTCCCATTTACCCTGCGCCTTCAACGCTCATAGCATGAACGATACTCCGATTGAATCGAACTACTTGCCGACGGATGAAGACTCGTTGTGGGCAATCGCCGAACTAGCCCTCGTGATATCATGCGGCGAGATCGCTTTCGATAGTCGCTGGGTGGACTATCAGGAGTCTGAAGTACCAGGGCACGAATGCATGCTTAGCGTGCTCCTACGCTATACGGCACTGTCCGGCGAGGACGGGCGAGAGAACAAACGTGCATCTCTCCTTCTCGGCGTAGCGCGACTGCTCGCCGAAATCATTCGCTTGGATCGCGCTGCATTGAAAGACTACAGCAAGAGTGATGGCATGTTCCGTCGACTAGCCGCTGGCGACGACTTCTCGGTTAAGACGGGCCAAGCCCTTGAACGTGTCTATGGACCGCCGGATGACGAACGTGCGTCTCGCGCCGCGGGCATGTTCCGTCAGCTGCACGCCGCGAGCACCGCCGAGTCCAATCCGCTCGTATCAGCAACCGAGATCGATGATCTCTTGCACGCGGCCCACGTCTGCGACGTTCGCGCCGCCGCCCTGAGCAAGCCGATTCCTCTCGAGAGCTACCCGGCAGAACTGAGGGCGAGTATGGCGGCAGCTGAGGCTGAGCGGCCAAGCAAGCGCGCCGACTTCATGTTCCGGGCAGAGCGACTTCGTCGAACTGCGGAGCGACTTCAGCTGCTGACGTAGCCGATCGGACACCCAACGAGGTATGCCACCGTTGAGCAAGAAGCAGAAGCTGGAACTGACGTGGATTGGCAAGGATCAGCGACCGAATCTCGAGCCGAGGATTCTGGTCGAGGATTCGGCGTTGTCGTACCATGCGCCGTATACATCACAGAAATATCGCTTCGACAACAGGTTGATTGTTGGCGACAACCTTCTCGCGGTCAAGGCACTGGAGCACGAATTGACCGGCGCGATCAAGTGCGTCATGATCGATCCGCCGTATAACACGGGCAGTGCGTTCGAGTACTTCGACGATGGAATCGAGCACTCGCTGTGGCTAACCATGATGCGCGACCGCGTCGACCTACTTCGTCGACTTCTGTCAGACCAAGGCTCGCTATGGATCACGATCGACGACAACGAAGCACATTACCTGAAGGTTGTATGCGACGAGGTTTTTGGTCGAACGAATTTCGTTGCGAATGTCATATGGCAAAAGAAGTATGCTCCAGCCAATGACGCCAAATGGCTGAGCGACGACCACGACCACATCCTCGTCTACGCCAAGGACAAGGACGCCTGGCGGCCGAACAAACTACCGCGGACGGCAGAACAAGACAGCCTGTATTCAAATCCAGACGACGATGCGCGTGGGCCCTGGATGTCAGATAACTACACTTGCGCAAAGACTGCCGACGAACGACCAAATCTTTATTATTCAATTGTCAATCCAAATACCGGCGAAGAGGCTTGGCCTAAGAGGACACGAGTGTGGGCATTTGATCCGGTCACACATGCGCAGCATGTTCGGGACGACATGATCTATTGGGGCCAGCACGGCACGAATCGCACGCCGCGCCTCAAGAAGTTTAGGTCGCAGCTGAGATCCGATGGGCGTGTCAGCTCGACGATTTGGACCTATGATCAGGCGGGACACAATCAGGACGCGCGTCGCGAAGTGCTGGCGCTGAATCCAGATCGCCCGTTCTCGACACCAAAGCCGGAGAAGCTCATAGGTCGCATCGTCGCGCTAGCATCCAACCCCGGCGACCTCGTACTCGACTCCTTCGCCGGATCCGGCACCACCGGCGCCGTCGCCCACAAGATGGGCCGCCGCTGGATCATGATCGAAATGGGCGAGCACGCCCACACACACATCATCCCGCGCCTGAAGAAAGTCATCGACGGCGATGACCCGGGCGGCATCACCGAGGATGTCGGCTGGAAGGGCGGCGGCGGCTTCCGCTACTACCGCCTCGCCCCCTCGCTGATCGCCACCGACGCATGGGGCAATCCGGTCATCAACACGGAGTACAACGCCGCGATGCTCGCCGAGGCGCTGTGCAAACTGGAGGGATTCATATACGCGCCGAGTGAGACCGTGTACTGGCAGCAGGGCCGATCCACGGAGCGCGACTTCCTCTATGTGACCACCGCCAACCTGGGACCCGACCAGCTCCGCCAACTCAGCGACGACGTCGGCCCCGACCGCTCGCTTCTCGTCCTCTGCACGGCCTTCCGCGGGCACACCGCCGATTATCCCAACCTCACCGTCCGAAAGATCCCCACGCATGTGCTCGACCGTTGCGAGTGGGGCAAGGATGACTACAGCCTCGCCGTCGCCAACCTACCAGCTCCGCCACCACCGCCCGGCCAGCAGAACCTCTTCACCGAGGAACCTGCATGAACGACGGCGAAGCTCCGCCGCCGGGCACGGAGCTCATTCTCTATCAGACCGAACGCGGGATTCGGATTGACGTCCGCTTGGAGGAAGGCACCGTCTGGCTCACCCAGGCGCAGATGGCGGAAGTCTTCCAGACGACACCGCAGAACATCACGCTGCACCTGAAGTCGATCTACGCCGAAGGCGAACTCGGCGAAGAAGCAACTTGTAAGAGTTACTTACAAGTTCGCCGCGAAGGCACGCGCGATGTCCGCCGCACGCTGCGACACTACAACCTCGAGGCGATCATCGCCGTTGGCTATCGCGTCGAATCGCCTCGCGGCACGCAGTTTCGCCAGTGGGCCACCGCGCGCCTGCGGGAATACCTCGAAAAAGGCTTCGTCCTCGACGACGAGCGGCTGCGAAATCCGCCGGCACGAAGCGTTCCGGACTACTTCAACGAGCTGCTCGAGCGCATCCGCGACATCCGCGCCAGTGAGCGGCGGATGTATCTCCGCGTTCGCGACATCCTTGCCCTCGCCGCCGACTACGAGCCCTCGGCCGCGGACACGCAGCGCTTTTTCCAGACCGTTCAGAACAAGCTCCACTTCTCCGTCACGGGAAAGACCGCGCCCGAGCTGATCGCCGAGCGCGCCGACCATCTGCTTCCCAACATGGGCCTCGCCACGTGGAAGGGTGATCTCGTACGCAAGAGCGACGTCACCGTCGCCAAGAACTATCTGCGCGAGGACGAGATCGGCGAACTCAATCGGATCGTCGTCATGTTCCTCGACTTCGCCGAGGACCAGGCACGGCGGCGGCGCCAGATCTTCATGCGCGATTGGGCCGAGCGGCTCGACGACTTCCTACGGTTCAACGAGCGGCGGGTGCTGGATAATCCGGGCACGGTGTCGCGAGACGAGGCCGAACGCGTCGCGCGCGACGAATACGACAAGTTCCACGAACGCCGGCGCTTCCACGCGGAGGACGAAGCCGAGAGCCGCCATCTCGAGGAAATTCAGCGAACGATCGCCGCGCTTCCGCGCTCGACAACGGGCAAGGGCGAATGAATCGGCACGTGAACTCGATTTCCGGGCGGCTGAGCCTCCGCGAGCCGCAGCGACGGTCGCTCGAGATTCTGGATCGCGTCGTGGAGATCGCGCCTCCGACCAAAGGCGCGGACGCGGCGGCGGCGCTCCGGACGATCCAGTCCGAATTCCCGCTCGTCACCGACTTCGAGCGCGACTTCCCGTCGTTGTGCTTCGCGCTGGCCACGGGCGTGGGCAAGACCCGCCTGATGGGTGCCTTCATCAGCTATCTGCACCTGGCGCACGGCATCGACAACTTCTTCGTCCTCGCGCCCGAACCTGACCATCTACCGGAAGCTGATCGCGGACTTCACGCCGAATACGCCGAAGTACGTCTTCAAGGGGATCGCCGAGTTCGCGACGCATCCGCCCGAGGTGATCACCGGCGACGACTACGAAGGGCGCGCAGCGACGCTGTTCGATCAGATGGTCCGCTGCAAGATCAACGTATTCAACATCGCGAAGATCAGCTCGGAGGTGCGCGGCGGCCGCTCGCCGCGCATCAAACGCCTGTCCGAGTACATCGGGGAAAGTTACTTCGAGTATCTCTCCGAATCTCCCGGATCTCGTGCTGCTCATGGACGAGTCGCACCGGTATCGCGCGTCCGCCGGCGCGCGTGCGATCAACGAGCTCAAGCCGATCTTGGGGCTCGAGCTCACGGCCACGCCGTACGTGGAGTCATCGCGCGGTGCCACGCCGTTTAAGAACGTGATCTACGACTACCCGCTTGCGAAGGCGATGGCGGACGGGTTCGTGAAAGAGCCGGCCGTCGTGACGCGGAAGGACTTCGACCCCACGGGGATGCCGGCCGAGGAGCTCGAGCGCGTGAAGCTCGAGGACGGCATCCGGCTTCACGAGAGCGTCAAGGTCGAGCTCGAGACCTACGCGCGAGAGACCGAGCGTCCCGTGGTGAAGCCGTTCGTTCTCGTGATTGCGAGAGACACCACGCATGCGGCGCAGATGGTGGAGCTCATCGCGTCCGACAAGTTCTTCGAGGGCCGCTATCGCGACCGTGTCATCCAGGTCGACTCGAGTCGCACGGGCGCGGAGGAAGAGGCGATGATCGAGCGCCTGCTCAAGGTGGAGCACACCGACGAGCCAACGGAGATCGTGGTCCATGTGAACATGCTCAAGGAGGGTTGGGACGTCACCAACCTGTACACGATCATTCCACTTCGCGCGGCGAGCGCACGTGTGCTCATCGAGCAATCGATAGGAAGGGGTCTTCGTTTACCATACGGTGTTCGCACGGGCATCTCGGCGGTGGATCGGCTCAACATCGTAGCGCACGACCGTTTTCGTGAGATCGTCGACGAGGCGAATCGACCCAACTCGCCGGTTCGTATGACGACGGTTGTCCTCGACCCAAGCCAGCTCGCCGAACCGACGGCCAGCGTCGCCGTCTCGTCTCGGCTTGACATCACGCTCGGCATCGCCGCGGCCCCGTCGCTCGGCGGGCAACCGGTCGCGACGCCTGAGGCGCTGTTCGCGGATCCGGAGGATCGGAAAGTAGCCGCCATCGCGAGCGCCGTGATCGAGCGAATGGCGTCCGACTGCGCCGCGGTGCCCACGTCGCAGCATCTGTCGCGGCCCGAGGTGCAAGCCGAGATCGCGCGCGCCGTCTCGGAGGAATACGAACCTGCGCAAACGGCCCTCGCCATAGACGTTCGTTATCCGGACATCGCGGCGGTGGTCGCGAAGACGACCACACTGGTCGGTGAGCGAACGATCGACATTCCGCGCATTGTCGTCGTGCCCAAGGGCGACGTGCACGCCCGCTTCGAGCCATTCACGCTGGATTTGTCAGCGCTGCGCTACGCGCCGGTGTCGGAGGATCTGTACATCCAGCACCTGCGCACCGGGCGAGTCGACGAACTCGCCGTGAGCGGCGGCGGGATCGAGGAGCGGCGACTCGAGGATTACGTGGTCGGCGGGCTCGTGAGCTTCGACGACGTATCGTACGACGACAACGCGGAGCTGCTATACGGCCTCGCGGGCCAGGTTGTCCGCCACCTTCTGAGTTACTTGTCCGAGGACGACGCGCGACGCGTGCTGCGGTATCACCAGCGCGAGATCGCGCGGTTCGCCCATGCGCAGATGCAGCCGCACTTTCGCGAAGACGCCGCGGGCGGATACGAGGTCGTGGTGAGCCGCGGCATCACGCCGCTCAAGCCGAGCGCGTACACGGCGGCGGTGTCAGGCGGCGTGCGTGACTACCGCTTCTCGCCCGACGACAAGGCCAACATCGCGAAGTACTTGTTCGGTGGTTTTTCGAAATGCTTGTACGACGTTCAGAAGTTCCAGTCCGATCCTGAACGCATCTTGGCGTCGATTCTCGAGCGCGACGCGCAGAAGTGGATGCGGCCCGCGAGAGCGCAATTCCAGATGTACTATCGATCGGGGTCAAACGACGCCGAGTACCAGCCTGACTTCGTGGCGGAGACGGACGACGCGATCCTCATGATCGAAGTGAAGGCGCGCGGCGACCTCGAGGATTCGGACGTGACGGCGAAGCGCGACGCTGGGCGAAAGTGGTGCGAACGGGCGACGGTGTTTGTGACGCAGCACGGCGGCAAACCATGGACGTACGTGCTCGTTCCACACGACGCCGTGCTACTCAACTCATCACTCGCGAGCCTGGTGCAGCGCTTTGGGCAGTAGTGTCGGGGAGCCAGCGGGAGCAACTGCGCTCTGGACGGTCGACGAAGGCTCGCTCCAGGACTTCGTCCGCGCGGTCGCGCAGGCGCCGGCCTCGCCCGAGTGGTTCAGGCTGCGCCGGTCCGCCGAGGCGTTGGCACTGCTTCCAGGCTTCGAGACGCTGATTGCCCTCGATCACAATCGAATTGAGGAGTTGCCGCACCAAATCGACGTCGCGATGCGTGTGCTGCGGCAGATGGGCGGGCGAGCGATGCTTGCCGATGAAGTGGGATTGGGTAAGACGATCGAAGCCGGGCTGATTCTCAAGGAGCTCGCGGTACGTGGCCTCGCGCGCCGCATCCTGATTCTGACGCCCGCCGCGCTGGTCGATCAATGGCGAGGCGAGCTCGAATCGAAGTTCTTCGAGGAATTCGATACGCCGCGTGATCCCGACGACTGGCGACACGCGCATCGGGCGATCGCGTCGTACAACCTCGCCGTACGACAGCGACAGCAGGATGCGATTCTCGCCGAACCGTGGGATCTCGTAATTCTGGATGAAGCCCATAAGGTCAAGAACGAGAAAGGTGCGGCATACAAGTTCATCTCGCAGATCCGGCGCAACTACATCCTTCTTCTGACGGCGACACCGCTTCAGAACGAATTGCGGGAGTTGTACAACCTCGTCACTCTGTTACGACCCGGGCAACTCGGGACTTGGAAGGACTTTGCTTCGAAGTACCTCGTGCGCGGAGACCGGCGTCGCGTCAAGAACCCGGCGCTGCTGAAGGACCTGACGTCGCAGGTGATGGTGCGAACTCGGCGCTCGAGCGTCGCTCAAGCCTTGGCGTTGCCAAAGCGATTGCCGCAACATCCGAGAATCCGCCTCACAGCGGACGAACGGGCGCTGTACGACGCGACAGTGGGGCTGCTGCGCGACCTCTACGCGGAAGGATTCATTCAGATCACGCGTGAGGAGGCCGAGGAGGATGCACGGCGCCGGAATCGACGCACCGGCAAGGGGATCATGAGCCTGGAGACGATTCGCCTCTGCCAACGACTGTGCTCGTCCCCCTCGGCGCTCGCCGAGTCATTGAGCCGCTTGGCGGAAGGCGAATTGGTGGCCCCTGAATACCGGACAAAGGCGCTTGGGCTCGCCCTGGCCGCGAGACGAATTCGCGAACATGGAAAGGTTCAAGCGCTCAGTCGGGTCCTCGAAGAGCATCGGGAGCACATCATCGTGTTCTCGGAGCATTTGCCCACGCTCGACGTCATCCGAGATCACGTCGTACAGCGCGGGAGGCGTCCAATCATTTACAAAGGAGGGTTGTCCAGAGCGGAGCGAGCGCGGCAACTCAAGCTGTTCAAGGAATCCGGAAACGGAGTACTGATCGCGACGCGCGCGGGAACGGAGGGGCTGAACCTCCAGTTCTGCAATGTTCTCGTGAACTACGAGTTGCCGTGGAATCCGATGGTAGTCGAGCAGCGAATCGGCCGTATCCACCGCATCGGGCAGACACGCGACGCGCACATCATCAGCCTTGCCGCTGACGACACGATCGAGGCGCACGTGCTCAAGCTGCTCGATCAGAAGATCAAGCTATTCGAGCTCGTGGTCGGAGAGCTCGACGTGATCCTCGGAGAATTCGGCGGAGCGGAGACGATGGAGCAGCGCCTCGCGGCAGAGCTCCTGGGCGCGAATACCGAGGGCCAGTTGGCCGCCGCCGTGGAGACGATGGGCGACGAGATTATCCGAAGTCGAGCGGCTGGGCTGGAGCAGGAGCGCCTCAACTCTGACCTAAGCGGCGATGACAACGCGATGCGCCTCGAGCGCGAGTTCGCCCATCTGTCAATTCCCCTGCGCGTACGTCTCGGATTCGGTACGAAGCACTTGAACCTCGTCGAGGGTATCAGAGCACGACAGGAACTTTTGCTCATTAGCGTATCGGAAATAATGGAAGCCCTCGAACAGTCGGCGATTCGCACGTCACGCCAGTCGCCGGAATACGGCCCGCTGGTCTGGATTCATGGCGTCACTCGTCGCGGTCGTGGAATCAACTTGGAGGTCCAGGCCGACCGGCTTCCGATGCTGCTCGTGACCTTGAGCGCGGATCCCGTGGCCCGATGACCGCTCCTACCTCAGAGACGCCCGCGCCTGGGCCAGCGGTCGATCGAAGGGTCCTCGACCTTCTCGAAGGGTATGTGGCACTCGGCGGTGGCAGCCTGGCACTGTTGGAGCCCGATCTGTACCAGCTGAACGTCCCGCGCGGCGATGAATTGCGATTCGGCGGCCGATCGGTGATCCGCGTGGCGTTCACCGTGGACGCGCTCGAGCTGGATGATCGCGCGGAAATGGCGATTGTCGGTAGCGCATTTGTGAGTGAGCTAATCGACGCGGTTCGCAGTCGCGGAGCGCGCCTCGTGGCTGGGTGGGTTGTTCCGCGGGGAATCGATTCCGCCTCGACACCGCAACTCCCTGTGGTCGTGCGTAACGGAACAGCGGAAAACGCTGAGTCATCCGTCGTGCGCCATCGTGCAGGCCGACTCATCGCGCGAGTGGCCCTTCGCGCGGGGACCGAGCTTAAGGAGCGCCTCGCGGATTCGACCGTGTATGATCTCTGCACAGGGATCGTGCTAACCGCTGACGTGGCCGCAGCGTGCGACTCGGCCGCGCCACCCGAAGCGGTGAGCGAGCCGTGGCGAGCGCTCACCGCGACGCCGATACAGCGGGTACCCGCGCTTATCGGCAAGATGCTCGGCAAACTCGAGGCTACGCTGCGCCCGGAGATCGAGGAAATCGCCCGTCGCTCCGCTCAATCCCTCGCGGAGGAGCTTCAACGGATCGAGAGCTACTACACTGCGATGCTCGACGACATCGGTGGTCGAGGGGCCGGAATCCCCGACTCTGATTCGCGACGAGCGATTCAGGCCGAGCACAAACGTCGCGCTGAGGAAGAGCGGGATCGTCACACGGTGCGGGCTGTGGTCCACCCGCTTCAGCTGATTGAATGGGAACTCGTCGTCCAGCGGGCAACGTGGAAGCTCAGAACAGCCGAAGGGCACGAAGCCTCATTCGCGGCGCAGCGCCCGCTCGCGGGTGCTAGCGCGTGGGTGTATGGCTGCGACACGTGCGGCACCGTCTCTCCAAAGGCGCTGGCTGTCTGTTTTCACAATCACATCGCGTGCGAGACGTGCGCGGCGACATGCTCGCTGTGTCGCAAGGACTATTGCCGTGAGCACGGAATTCCCAGCTGCCACGTCGATGGCCGGCCGGCTTGCGATGAGCACGCCAGAACCTGTCGGATTTGCCGCCGCGCCCACTGCACAGCGCACGAGGGTACTTGTGACGACGGCGGCCACGCCGCTTGTTCGACCTGCCTCGGAGCATGCGTCATCTGCCGCCGCGTCGTCTGCGATACTCACGCAACTGTGAGTCGCCCGGATGCGCCGAGGGGATCACGCCGTTTCTGCCATACGTGCGCACTGAAGTGCGAGGGCGGCTCCGGAGAAATCGTCGGGCCGGACGAGGTCGCGGATTGTGCCAGCTGCGATCGCGTTGTTTGCGAGCGGCATCAGTCTCGGTGTGCCGTCGACGGAATGATTCATTGCTCGAGACACTTGCGACGGACCGACCGCTCACGCCGGCTGGTGTGCGAGAAGGATCGAGCGGCATGTTCACATGAGGCAAACGCTGTCTTCGCGCGAGACGAGTTGACTCCATGCGCCACGTGCGCCCGCGTCGGCTGCGATCAGCACCTCACAGTGTGTGTCGTCGACGGAGGTCGACACTGCACCGAACACGTCGCTGCGATCGCCGACAAGCCGGGCGCGTTTGCCTGTGAATCGCACCGGTCCACTTGCCACGTCGATGGTCGGCAGTACACCATTGCGGGCACGCAAGCCTGCCCATGTTGTGGGCGCCTGGCCTGTGCGCAACACACACGCGAGTGTGAGGCCTGTCGGCGAAACGTGTGCACGCAGGATTTCTCGTCCACACAGCCGAAGACTTGCGCGACGTGCGCCAAACTCGAGCCGGCGACCGATCCGGATGACGAGCTCATCGCCGCCGCGATTGAGCTACGGGGCGTAGACGCATCCTCACCCAAAGCATGGAAGATCGCTCGAGACGCACGCCATTTGATCGTAGAGCTCGATCTTGGCTGGACGCGGCGACTCGTCTTGGCAGTGCCGCACGGCCAGTCGCGCGCCGAGCGCGCCGTCGCTCACTCGGCGTTCAGGTCGAGGATAGTTCGGTGACTCAGATCCCTACGCGATCCTCACGGAGAACCTTCGCCGCCTCGCGCGCGAAATACGTGATGATGATGTCCGCTCCCGCGCGCCGAATGCCGAGCAGCGATTCCATCATCACGCGCTCGCGGTCGATCCAACCTCGCTCGGCGGCGGCCTGAATCATGGCGAACTCGCCGCTCACCTGATACGCCGCGAGCGGGTAGCCGGTCTCCGCTTTGACGCGAAGAATGACGTCGAGAAACGGTCCCGCCGGCTTGACCATCACCAAGTCGGCGCCCTCCTCGATGTCGAGCAAGACTTCGCGCAGCGCTTCATCGGCATTCGCCGAGTCCATCTGGTACGTCTGCCGGTCGCCAAAACTCGGCGTGGACTCCGCGGCTTCGCGAAATGGACCGTAGAACGGCCCGGCGAACTTGGCCGCGTAGCTCATGATCGCCGTGTCGGCGAAACCCTTCGCGTCGAGCGCCGCGCGAATCGCCGAGACGCGTCCGTCCATCATGTCGCTCGGCGCGACGATGTCGGCCCCCGCCGCGGCGTGCGACACCGCTTCTTTCGCCAGCACATCCAGCGTCGCGTCGTCGTCGACCGTTTCGCCGCGCAAAATGCCACAGTGTCCGTGGTCGGTATACTCGCACAAACACACGTCAGTGATCACGACAAGTTCAGGCAGCTCCTTCTTGAGCGCGCGCACCGCCTGCTGCACCGGACCTTTGTCGTTCCACGCTTCGGAGCCCGTTGCATTCTTGGTATCGGGAATTCCGAACAGCAGCACGCCGCCGACTCCAGCCTCGGCCGCCGCGCGCGCGTCGCGCAGCATTTCGTCGACCGACGTCTGTGCGACACCCGGCATCGATTCGACGGGCTGGCGAATCCGTTCGCCTGACCGTACGAATAAGGGCAGCACGAGCTGCGACGCTTCGAGTCGCGTTTCGCGAACGAGGCGGCGAAGCGCGGCGGTGCGGCGAAGGCGGCGCGGGCGGTAAGCGGGGAAGGACGGCACGACTCAAAGTTAACGCGACTGTCCCGCGCGACCACCGTTCGCACCCATGTGCCGAAGGACGTCCGCTTTATCGCGAAGGCGATTGAGCGAACGCCCGTTTCCGCTCCGCCGTGTACTTCCACCACGGTCGCCGCGGCCCGCCCTCCATGTACCGCACCGCCGCGATGAACACGTCGAGCACGCACGGATCCTGACGCACACCGGTCAGTCCGTTGATGGCGTCGTACATCGCGTACGGGTCTTTTCCGACGAGACGATGCGGATGATGGATTCCAAGCCGGCGTAGATCATCCGCCGTCCGCGGACCCACGTTGGGAATCTGCTCGAGCACCACGATGCGCTGGCGGCTCGCGGGGAGTTGCGCAGCTTTTTTTGTACGAGTGGACATGGCGCGATCTCCGTCGCTCAAAACGCGGCGAAGCCGACGACGTTCCCGCCCGGCTCGCGCACGTAGATCTCCGTCGACCCGTAGAACGTTTTGTGCCGCGGCTTCACCACCGGTGCCGACTTCGTTGCTCGCTCGACCAAGTCGAGCGCGTCGATCGAATCGACGCTGATGAACAGCGCGATCGAGTGTCCGTCGATTTCGTTTGCTTGCGCCGGACTGTCGGCCAACACGCTGGCCTTGGTCTGGTACATGATCTCGACGCCGTCTTTCTTGACGCTGGCGAAAATCAGTTTGCCGTCGGGCCCGGGCACTTCGTTCTCCGTGCTGAATCCGAGCGCGCCGGTCCAGAACGCGAGGCACGGCTCGACGGCGTCGACGATCACGACGGGCGCGAGCGACTTCATTGTCGGTGCGGTCATCGGACTCTCCGTTCGGTGTTGACGAGTGATTTACCACCGCCAGAGGCGGTGTCTTCCTCAAGGCGAACAGCAGGTCGTCGGGCGAAACCCGACGAAGTACATAACCACCGCCAAGGGCGGTGGGTCTCTACGGCCGACTAGGTCTCTGACCGGGTAGAGAGTTTCGTTTGATAGCCAAACTTGCGGCGTGCGTCTCTGCGAGTGAATCGCCACTGAATGCATGTTCTTGCCTGATTGGCGCGTGCGGTCCAGGCCTGGATTTCGGTGCGCAGGTGCTCGAGCGTCGCGAGGCGACGGCGAGCGAGACAAGCCCGACTTACCAGGCTGAGCTCGAGTTCGGCTTGATTGAGCCGACGGCCATGTTTCGGCGTGAAATGCACGGAAAGCCGTCGCCAGATGCGGTGTCCCTCTCGCTCGCCGAAGGCATCGGTGAGCGATTTCTCGCAATGGATAGTGAGATTGTCCATGACGACGTGAATCGTCTTGGCGCACGGATAGGCTGCGACCAGACGCCGCACGATACAGGCAAACTGGTGGCCCGAGCGGTTCGGCGTGGCACCCGTGAAGTGGCGGCCGAGTTTCGGCTCGACGATCGCGAACACGTTGGCGGTGCCACCCCGACGATATTCGCTGTCGCGCTTGGCGACGTGACCGGGCTGCGCCGGCCGCGGCAGGTGCACCTCAGCGTGCAGGGAAATCGGCTTCTCGTCGAGACACACGACCGGTTCGCGGACGGCATAGGGTCGTTCGTACACCGCCAACACGGCTTCCATCTTGGTGATGTAATCCGGGGTGAGCTCAGCGATGCACCACATTTTTTTTCCCGCCACGGCTTGAGGTCGTGGGACTGTAAGAGAATGCGAATCGTCTCTCGTCCCACCCGCGGCACCAGTCGCCGTTTGACCGCTTCCTCAGCGATCAGTCGCACCGTCCAGCGGGTCATGCCGGACGGCGGGGCACTGCATGCCATCGCGACGATGCGCTGTTTCTCAGCCGGCGCTAACACTTCGGCGGCGCCGGGGCGCGCCCGATCATACAGCGCGGTCGCGAGCCCGCCTGCCGCGTATCGGTGCGCAATCTTCCGAATCGCCTGTTCGGTCAGCGGGACCAACTGCGCCACTTCCGCGGCGGGGGCGCCTTGATCCAAGCGCAACAAGGCCATCGCGCGGAGAACCACGCGGACCTGCTGCACGCCGCCATGCAACAATGTCTGTAACGCCTTCTTGTCCTGCGACTTCAGTCGGACTGACAAGGGAGGTCGTGGCATGGACCAAAGCATAGCCCACGCCGGCGATCATCGCAATCAATGAATAGAAGCTTTTCAGGCGGTCAAAGACCTAGAGGCGGCGGATCGCATCCGCGGGTCGGTCGGCCAGGCCTATGGGTGTTCCGCGGAACTTGTGCTGTAGGCGGATGATTCCTACACGTGCGCGCGCCTACGGCTCGCGCGTCGAACACGAACTCCCCACAACGACCAGAACCATCCAACTCACCGCGGTCCGATAGTCGATCGCCGGAGGTCCGCCCCGTGCCCAATCGCTCTCCCCGCTCCCTTCTCCGCATCGGTTGCCTCGTCACGGCGATTTGCGCGAGCGCATGTCAGGATGGTTCCACCGTGCCGACCTCACGGTTCTCGATTCCCGTCCTGGAGCAGGGGTAAACGTGCAGCGGCCACTCCTGCGTCCTCTTGAACAGCACCGCGCCGTTCGCGTCCGCACTGGCAATCGCGGACTCGGGTCGCGGACCTCTCCTCCTCGCGAGCGAAACGCTCACCGGCACCGCCGGGGATAACGTCACGTTGCACCTTTCCGCCGACGCGTCGCTGCTGGCGGATCTGCCTGCCAGCGAGACGATCACGGCCCACATTGGCGACGAGACCATGGTGTTGTCACTGCGCGAGCTCACGCGCGGCGTCGTCGTGCACGAGTTCGCGGATGGAGCGCCAGTGCTCGCCCGCTACGAGATGAGCCGCTCACTCGAGCGGCTTCCGCACGGCCGCGTAGTGCTCACGCAGGAAACCTCCGCTCGCGTGGAGGGAATGCGCGCGCCGTGGGTCTCCGCGCGCTCGATCATTCCTCGTTCGGGCGATCTAGTGGCAAGTCCCGACTGTGGTTCGCCCATCGACGTTTCGGCGAACACCACCGTCTGCACCACCAACGTGCAGTTCAGTCAGGTCGCTCCGGCCGACGCCTTTCTTGCCGAAGGGGCGGAGTTTCAGAGCGATGCTGGACACGCGGAATCCCATCAGATCACGATTCAATTCAGCCGCCCGGTGTCCAGCGTAGAGATGACCATCTACGATCCCACCTTTCCGGGAAACAATTTCACGACGTTCGACTCGGCTGGTGCTCAGGTTGCCTTCACGGCATTTCAGGGGAACGGTCAACCGGGCGTCACCACGGTGCAAAGTGCGACGCAAAGTGGCCGGATCGCATCGATCACCCTCGACGCCGCCCCCGCCGATTTTGTCGCGTACAGCATGCGGGTCGTATTCCAGTCCGCGGGCTGCAAGGTGAATGTCACGAGCATGGGGCAGGGGCAACTTCCGTGGGCCGCCGACTTCATTGATCATTCTGATAGCGTAACGATTAAACAGGTGGGATGCGCGCTGACATCAGTAGCGATGGGGCTCACGGGATTCGGGATCGTCACCGATCCGCGCGTGCTCAACAACACGCTCAAGGCCACTGCCGACGCCTTCGACGGTGTTGGCCTCGTTTGGCCCAAGGACGTGACGGCCGGCTCGAACGGCACGCTCCGCTATGAGCAAGTGTCGTCGGACGACCAGATGAAGCAGGAAATCTGCGCTGGTAATCCGGTCGTGGTGGGGGTGAAGATCCATGCAGACGGGAAGGCACATCACTTCGTGCTCGTCAATCAAGTGAAAGGCGATGGCACGTTCTGGATCACGGACCCTGGGCAAGGCAGCGGAGTCGAGTCGGATCTCAAGCTGACGTACCCGGCGTACCGATACCGTGGCGCGATCAAGCCGGTGAACGCCGCCACTGCGCCAGCGGGGGCGCTATCGCTTACCCCCAACTCCGGCGCGCAATTCGCGCTCGTTGCCACCGAGGGTACGGACATTCTCGAGGTGCATGTGCACAACGCGGCGGTCACGGTGACGAACGACGCCGGCCTCTCGGCCGCGACCGGGGGCACGATCACCGTCGTGAAGCAAGACATCGCCGGATCATACGCCTTTACCGACATGCTCGATGACGATGCCGAACCATTCGCAGCCGCGACCGAAGAGAACAGCACGGTGGGAGTGCCAGGCGTCGACGGCACGTTCTATACGGTGCAGATTGTGCCAACGGCCTCTCGTCGCGACAGCGCGTTCGTCATGCTCGCGCGCAGTGATGGATCCGAGGCGCCGAGTAAGAGGTTCTTCTACGACGGCGTCGCAGGCACGCCCGCGCTATTCGAGATCACGGTGACGGGCGGCGTAGTAGACGCGTCCCCTCTCATTACGGGCGACGTGGACATCACCGCGTCGTGCGGCCTCTCGCATCAGGTGCGCAATGCCAACGACGTGGACCTCGCGGCAACCTACCTGGTCGAGGAGACAGGTGAGACTGGCGCCGTCTTGCTGCCGGCTCGCCCGGCCGGCAAATCATACAGCCGTACGAAGCTCACGACGACGACGCACGGAACGCTCAGCATCCAGTACCACGGTCGCGTGATCGCGCGCGCCCCCGCACCTCCCGGTTGCTCCTGAGTCGGTTCAACGTCCTCTCTGCGCGAGGCCACGGCATGCCAGACTATTTCCTGCGCAACATTCGCGATGCCGCGCGCATCGCCCTGCTGTCGGCGTCAGTGGTGACGTCGGCTGCCGCGCAGCGTACTCCGACGGCGGCGCGCGACTCGCTCACCCTCGCGGTGAGCGCGGGGTGGTCCGCGACCTGCGCCATTCGCGGCAGTAGACGCGTGCAATGCTGGGGCTCCAACGAGGACGGACAGATTGGCATCGGGCGGGAGGGTGGCGTCGTCCGCACGCCCACCTACGTGCACGCCCCAATAGGTGATCCGGCGGCGCACACCATCGCCATCAACGCAGCCTCCGGCGACTTTGTCTGTGGCGTGATCGAATCCGGCGCCCTGTACTGTTGGGGTGCCGGCGCTTGGGGCCAGATCGGCGTCGGCACGCCGGAAGCGTATCCCACCGTACCGACGCGCGCCGCGGGAACGATCGCGTTTACCTCCGTGTCGGGAGGCGACCGCTTTGCTTGCGGCCTGGCGAGATCAGAGGCGGTCTACTGCTGGGGTGGCAACGAGTACGGGCAACTCGGCACCGACGACACGCTGTCGCACTTCGCGCCCACGCCGGTTGCGGGCGGAATCCGCTTTCGGCTCCTCACCGCAGGTGCGGACGCTACGCCCTGCGGCATTGCCGTGGACTCCCTCGCGTACTGTTGGGGAGACGCACGGGGCGGGCTCGGCACGGGCGATACCATCAACCGCCGGGCGCCGACCCGCGTAGCGACCGACCGTCGGTTCATCGATATCGCCGCCGGCTCCGACTACACTTGCGCGGTGAGCATCGGGCATCAGGTGTTCTGCTGGGGTCTCAACCAGGATGGCGAACTCGGGCTGCCGCTTTCCGTGGCCCGCACCGACCGCCCCACCACGCCGGTGCCTGGCGATGCTCGATACCTGGCGGTGAGCGCCGGCTCATTCACGACCTGCGGACTGACGACGGAACGACGCATCCTCTGCTGGGGCAATGAAGCCGGGCCGGGCGGACGAGGCGCGGTCGGCGATAGCACGCCGATACCACAGCCGCTGGCCAGCAACGAGCGTTTCCGCGCGCTGAGTGTGGGCGGAGGGCATGCGTGCGCGATCACGGTGCAGAACATCCTCTATTGTTGGTCATTCCGCCGCTCGGTTCCTGAACGGTTCTGATCGCAACCCAGCGAGGCGATCCCACGCCGCGCCATTTTCTGCGCAGCATTCGTGACACCGCGCGCGGACACCGTCATCAGAATGGCGTGTGCGCTGGCTTTCCGATGCATAGAGGGTGCTCGTCCCGGAGCGTCCACAATCGCGCGAGCAGAAAGCATGTGTTCTCCGACGGCAGCAGGTATGCGGCTTCTCCCACGTGCGTTCCGCGCTGGGCGCTCAGTTCGTCGAGCTAACGGCGAGGGGATTCCACCATCCCCGATCGGGACACTAATCTCCAAACGCGGCGAAGCCAATGACGTTGCCGCCCGGCTCGCGCACGTAAATCTCCGTCGACCCGTAGAACGTTTTGTGCCGCGGCTTCACCACCGGTGCCGACTTCGTTGCTCGCTCGACCAAGTCGAGCGCGTCGATCGAATCGACGCTGATGAACAGCGCGATCGAGTGTCCGTCGATTTCGTTTGCTTGCGCCGGACTGTCGGCCAACACGCTGGCCTTGGTCTGGTACATGATCTCGACGCCGTCTTTCTTGACGCTGGCGAAAATCAGCTTGCCGTCGGGCCCGCGCACTTCGTTCTCCGTGCTGAAGCCGAGCGCGCCGGTCCAGAACGCGAGGCACGGCTCGACGGCGTCGACGATCACGACGGGCGCGAGCGACTTCATTGTCGGTGCGGTCATGGAAGACTCTGTTCGGTGTTGGTCGCG
>CAWFOG010000028.1:0-218750 GCA_963817445.1 uncultured Gemmatimonadaceae bacterium | reverse complement strand
ATGCACAGGAAGGATAGCCCGCAGGACATTGTGATCGTCGGCGCGATTGGAGCCCTGCTCCTTGTCGTGCTGCCGGCAAAGAACCGGCACCGCCCCTCACGGAGAGCCCGGTTTCCTTTGGGACGCCCGTGCAGCAAGCTCCATCGGAAGCGTAAGACTGCTCGCATCAGGCCCACGCCATTCATGCCTCGTTCATTCGCGACCTTCACCTGCGCGCTGATCAGGCATCGCTGAGCGGCTATCTAACCGACGCTGCACCCGACGGGCGATTTAGGGATTGCGCATGCTGCGCATGCGCTTTTATTTGACTCGCCCGCAGGTGAGCTTCAAGCGTTATGCGGCAACCGAACCTCTCGAACGGTGACGGAACGATGGCGGAACTCGAATCCGAAGACTCTCGCTTTGCGACGAGCATTGCACCGTGGCTGTCGGTGCCAGACGGGCGTTCCGCTGTTGAGTTCTACACGGCTTCGTTCGGTGCCGTTGCGGTGGAGCGTCTGGAGGACGACGCCGGACACATCGTCGTCGCTCAACTCTCGCTCGGCGGCGCACGGTTCTGGGTGCAGATGGATGTCAATTCGAGCCCAGCAGCGCTCGGCGGGATCTCCGTTCGCATGATCGTCACCGTTGGAGACCCCGACGCGTTATTCGATCGCGCCGTGGCAGCGGGGGCCACTCAAATCTCCTCGATGCACGACGCTCACGGGTGGCGGACCGGCCGAGTGGCCGATCCGTTCGGTCACCATTGGGAGTTTGCGAAGCCGCTCACCCGCGCTCCCTAGGGCGATGGCCGGAGAGTCTCTCGTGCTCGCCGTTTCGATCGCAGCGACACGCCGACCGGTCGCACCTACAGATCTCGACCTGCCGCATAACGATCGTTGCAGCCGACAAGCGATCTTCGGAATTGCGCGGAGCGTCGCTCCGCGCTTTTATTTGATTCGCTTGCAGTTGAACTTGCGCGTTAGGCAACTATCAGACACTCATGGCACATAAGGACCCACGCACCGACTTCGCCGACTGGCTGCACGCTGAGCTGTTGCGCGAGTGCGCGAACGAAACCGAGTCGTGGGCGCTTGAGCGCGTCGAGCGCGTCCAGCATCGACTGAATGCGGCGAGGCCGGGACGGTCCGCGCTCCAGACGACGATTCTCTGGATCTCGTCTCCGCTCGCCTTCACTTTGGCCGGAACCCACGTCTACATCTCACGAAGCCTCCTCGAGCGGCTACCCTCCGATGACGCTACGGCATTCGTGCTGGCCCACGAAGCGGCGCATCACGACCTCGGGCATCTGGATTTGTACGGCGCGTGGGCGAAGTGGTTGCCGCGGACGCCGGCCGCGAGTTATGTCGCCGCCCTGCTCGGGGTGTTCGAACACCACACCTACGGCCCGGAGCGCGAGCAAGCGGCCGACGACTACGCGATCGATCTCGCCCTCAAGGCGGGATTCGACGGAGAGCTGGCCGTCCAGGCGCTCGCGATCCTCGAGAATCTCGCGCTCGACCGCGGCGATATCGGTGGCGTGTTTGGCCCCGAGAACTTGCTCGACCCTACAGATCCGAACAGCAATTCGGCTGCCTTTCACCTTCAGCGGTGGCTCTGGACCCACCTGCACGGCTATCTGCCGCTACATGAGCGCGCCGCCAACGCGCGGAAGCGGGTGAACGCGCGTACGAATCGCAGCGCGGTTGCCTAACGAACGCTGAAGCTGTCAAAGGAGTATTGAATCGTTTGCTGCTCCGCCGCAAACTCTTATTGGATTCCTTTGCAGCTGAGCTGAAGCGATAGGTGGGCAACCGATCCCCGATGACCTACCGGAGAATTCTCCCCCTCAGCTTCGTCGCCGCGTGCGCTGGGGCGTCAATACATCCTGCTGGCGAGCCGGGACTGACGGCAGCGAGAGAGTCGACCTGGATCGCGCGTGAGCCGGTGGCGTGTGGAGAGGTTCGTGGCCGCGTCCTGGATCAGGCAGGGGAACGGCCGATCGCGGAGGCCTATGTGACCCTCGACAGTTCCGCGCGCGGCGTCGTGACCGACAGTCTCGGTCGTTTCCACATTCCTCTGCCTCGCACCACCGGATCGATTCTCACTCGACCGACATTTCTCCGGGTTCGACGGATTGGCGCAATGGAGATCCGAGTCCTGTTGCCGTCGGACTTTGGATACGTGGTAGAAGTGCTGCTTCCGGCGGGCGGCCTCCACGTCGATCACGTAGCCACACTTCGCATCAAGAGCCCGGGCTTCTGCGACCATGCTACCTAACGAACGCCGAAGCCGTCAAAGCATCGCTATTGAATCGTGCGGCCTGCGGCCGCACGATTATGAGAATGCTTTGCAGCGTATCTCAGGCGTTAGACGGCTCCACGCTTCGCGCTTCTTACGGTGCGTGATGCCTTCGCGATCGCGCCCCGTGCCACGACCTGGACGCCGGCATCCAGTCGCGGCGCAGCAGCGGCGATCATGCGCGCCAACCCTTTCTCCGCAATCGTCGCCCACTGCCAGCTGACTTTCACCCGCAGCGGGGCGCGCACGCCGGCCGTCGTACATACGAGGTTCACGTCACATCCCGGCGCTTCCTCAGTCTCCGGCCTACACTCCCACACACGACCTTCTTCGTCCGTCACTCGGCGCGATGACATCGTCGGCGTCTCCATGAGGTTGGACCGCGAATCCGCTATGCAGTAGATGGATTGCGCGAACCTCGCGGAAGTAACCGACCAAACATCAGGCGGGAGGAACGGCCGGCGCCCAGTGGGCTTCCTCGGGCCCTCGCTGGCGCCGTCTTCACGAGGCCAACGCGACGCCGTCAACGCAACTCTGCCCCAGAGCATCAGCCTTGCCGGACATCGCCTGACTCCTAATGTTTTCGCGCGGCAGTTGTTACGTCAGTGAGTTGACCAATCAAGCCGACGTGTGCCGGCATCTTCGGAGTACCGCCGGAGATCTTGTGAGACATCTATGCGGAGGTGTGAGGGCATGGGCACGCTCGTTTTCGGCATGATGCAGTCCCTCGACGGCTACGTCGATGGCGTCGCGGACCGGCTAGAATTTCCTCCTCCCGGCGTTGCGCTTGGCCGTCACTTGACGGATCACTTCCGCGGCCTGGCCGGCTGCTTGTACGGTCGACGGATATACGAGATCATGCGCTACTGGGACGAGGATCGACCCGAGTGGGATGCGGGCGACCACGACTTCGCGACGGCGTGGCGGGCGAAGCCGAAATGGGTCGTCTCGCGGACGCTGACGTCGGTCGGCGCGAACGCCACACTCGTCGGGGAGAACGTCGACGCGTTTGTGCGCAGACTGAAGAAGGACGTCGAGGGCGAGATCGACGTCGCGGGGCCCGTCCTCGCGGCGAGCCTCACCGACCTCGGTCTCATCGACGAGTACCGTCTCTACTTCCGGCCCTTCGTGCTTGGCGGTGGCAAGCCGTTTTTTGCCGGTGCCCGCCCTCCGCTCCGCATTGTTGCCAGCGATCGTGTTGGCGAGGACGCGGTTCGGCTGACGTGTGTCCCAGCGTGAGCATGCGATTCGGCTCGTCGGCGACAGCGAGCCTGCGGATCCCTCGTTCGGAAATCACCCATACTTGTCCAATCGCCCAGGAGCGCAAGGACGCTGCATTGATGGTGCACGGTTGGTCGGTCGCGGCCCGCGATCGCTCACCGTGGGTTCGAAGTTGCTCTCTCGCGTCGCAATGTTGCTCGTTCGCGTTGCCGCGGTGCTCGCCCGCGGCGCTGCACGGCTCATTCGCGGAGCGTTGGCGTCAGGTCAGCGTCATGCGGCGCCGATTCGACACGGTGCGGCGTCGACTCACGACGCACCGAAGTCGATTTAGCACGGTGGTGCGTGCTGTCGATGCGCACGGCCGTCGAGTGAGCGCGCATCGTCGTCGATTGTGTTCGCTGGGGCGTCGACGGACGTCGCTGCGTCGTCCGCTCGCGTCGAGGGGCGATGAACTGACCGCGCCTCTTTGCGGGCTCATGTCGGTCGATCGCCGATCGCGCAGACAGTAACGCGAATCGATGTCGCATCAACGCAGAGTCACGAGACATGAACGCAAAGTCTCCACGGCCCAGTGTGAAGTCGGCAGAGTGCAACGCCTGCGCGCCGGCGAAAAACGCGAGCTCACGTCGCCGCAAGACGAGCTCGACATGGTCGGATTGGAATCGTTGAGAGGTGAAAACGAGATCACGTCGATCGAGAGCGCGGTGAACATCGATTGTCGCTGGCTCACGTCGCGATGAAGTCGAGCCATCAGCCTGCGTTGCGAATTTGTCGAAGGCATCGGTGAATTGGTGGAAGGTGGCGGCAAGTTCTGCCGAGGCGCGAGTCGAGTCGCAAGGGGGCGTGCAGCAGTACGACGCGATGCCTCCTACTTCTATAACGCCACGGGCTCGCAAAACGCACGCACATGGTTCGCTGCGGTGCTCATCCCGAGGGCACGCGGCAGTGGACGGTCTCGCCCATTGTTGCGGCACTTGATGAAATTGTGACTCCGGCTGGCCCCGACGTGGTTGCCACAGGTGGAGTCATAACCATCCACGAATGAGGTCGACCGTGTTGAACGCCAACATTGCGTGGATTGTCGCAGCAGCCTCGGTGGTCTCGGTCGCAACGCGCGTCGACGCGCAAACGCGCGCACACGCGGATCGGCCTGCCGCAGTCCTCGTGATTTCCCCCCGCATCCTCTCCCGCGCGGACTCGGAGAGCCTTCGCGATCATGCCGTGCGTTCGTGGGTGCAGGACGATGGCGTGACGAGCCGGAAACGAGGGAGCGCTATCCTCGGCGGTATCATCGGCGCGGCGGCTGGGTTCGCGATTGCCAACGTGTACGCCGGCAATCACCACCCCGCGTGCGTCGCCGTCCCCGATGGCGGCCCATGTCGCTACCTCCAGAGTGACCACGCCTCGATTGATCGCGTTGCGGGAGTGGCCTTCGGCGGCGCTGGCGGCGCGTTCATCGGATATGTCCTGGAGCGATGAACGTGGGATCGCGCGCCGCTCTTCTTGCGCCGGCCGGCCTACCGTGCACCACGCCCGACGGGCGATTTAAGGATTGCGCATACTCCGCGTGCGCTTCCATTTGATTCGCCCGCAGGTGAGCTTCACGCGCTAGACCGCACATTCACAATAGAGGTTCGTCTCGTGCCTTTGTACCGGGCCGCTGCTCTGCTGGTCGCGATGGCGCTGTTCGGCGAAACGAGCGACGCGCAGACGGAGTGGCACGACTGTTTACCACATCGCGCGGGCTTCGTCGTCGTCACTGCGCGGTTTCGGCGAGTCGGAGACGGTGCCGGCGGTATATCTCGATGCGGCGTTCGACATGCACGTGTCGGACAGTATCGTGGCGCGGCGGCCGGTGCACCGACCGCCGCTCACCAATGTTCGGTCGCAGGCCGATGTCATGCGATGGCTCGCGGCCGATTTCTTCGGCATGTGGACGCCGGCACTCGAAGCCGAGTACCGCGCGCGACGAAGGATTGGCCGAGCAGCGGAAACGCCTCGTCCATTGCGACGCGTCGCGTATACCGGGAAACGGGCGTGACCGCGGCGCGATATCGTTAGGTGACGATGCCTTGCCTCATGATCGCACTGTTCGCGGCGTTCGTTTCTGTACCGCGCTCCGCTCACCTCCTGCCGTTCGCGCGATGAAACCGTTTGAACGGCTTGGGGAGGCGCGGACGCCGAACGGGACGCTGATCGCGCTCTATCGGCACGACGGCGCGTATCTCCTCCGCGCCGATGGCGTGGAGCTCATGTCCACCCGTCGACACCTCTCCGAGGATCGGCTCGCCGAAGTCGCGTGCGCGCCGCTCCGGGAGGTGCCGCGAGCACGGGTGCTGATCGGTGGGCTCGGCCTGGGCTTCACGCTCCGCGCCGCGCTACGGCAGCTGCGCGAGGACGCCGAGGTCGTGGTTGCGGAACTCATACCTGAGGTGATCGCGTGGAACGCGGACCCGCGGTACGACCTGTCGGTCGCGGCGATGGGCGATCCGCGCGTCCGCGTGGTGCAGAGCGACGTGATCGACGTGCTCCAGGCGACGCCCGGCGCCTTCGACGCGATCATGCTCGACACGGACAACGGCCCCGATGGGATGCTCATGTCCGAGAACACGCCACTGTATGCAGCGCGTGGCATCGAGGACACGGTGGCCGCGCTGCGCGCCGGCGGCTCGATCGTGTATTGGTCTGTGGGCGACGACCCGCGGTTCGCGGGAGCGCTGCGCAACGCAGGGCTCGGCGTGACGACGCTGCGAGTCCGGGCACATAGCACGGCGGGGCCGATGCATACTCTCTACGTGGCGACAGCACCCGCGCAATAAAGGAGTTCATATGACCTTCAGCACTTGCCCCTTCGCCACTGTTAGCGCGCCGGTCGATCTCGTATGGGGTCTGCTCGCCAACCCTGTGCAGTATGACCTCTGGTGGGAGGTCAGAACTCGGTCGATCCTCCCCGAAGGCCCGGCACAGCCCGGCCAGCACGTCTTCGCGCAGACTTCGGCGCTCGGAAGACAGTGGGATGTTGTTCACTTGACCGTTCAATCCGTCGAGCCGGAGAAGCGGCAACTCGATCTGCTCACACGTCTCCCGTTCGGAATTTCAGTCTACAACCACATCACGTGTGAGCCACTGGACAGCGAACACACTCGAGTCAGCTTTGGTTGACGCTTTTCGATCTCACCTGGATGGTGGGCCTGGCTCCTCGAGCGCTTTGCCAGCCGGCAACTGCACGACAGTGTGGCCGACGCCTTGGCACGGCTCAAGAATGCGGCGGAACAGCTGTCTCAGGAAACCGGCGCGGCGTAAAAAACCAATGCTGTCCGACGTGCGCTGAACCTGACGAACGATCAGAGGAAGCTCGCGTCACTCGTTCCCGTTGATTCGTTCGCGGGCTGACTCGGCCGCTAGATGGTGATATGCATCATTGTATAAGAAAGGAATCATGAATCCGACCATCGTCGCGCTTGGTGTCGCGGTCGTGCTCGTGGCGCTCGCGCTGATTCATGTCTACTGGGCGGCTGGTGGGTCCGCGGGCAGGGCAGCGGCCGTGCCGACCGGCGCCAGTGGCGTGCCGGTCATTCGCCCCGGACCGGTCGCGACGCTCTGCGTGGCCGCGGGCCTCGCGGGCGCCGCGTTCGTGGTCGTTGTCCGAGTGCGGCTGGTCCCCGGAATCGGCTCTTCCGCACTGTACCGATGGGGCGCGTGGGCGATCGGAGGAGCCTTCGCGCTTCGCGCCGTTGGCGATTTCCGCTACGTCGGTCTGTTCAAGCGCGTGCGCGCGACGCGCTTTGCGGCTTTGGACAGCGCCGTGTACACGCCCCTGTGCGCGGTGCTTGCGGCTGCTATTCTCTATCTGGCCGCCAGCTAACGAACGGTGCAATAGCTTCGCTCAGGCGTTTGACGCCACGGCCGAGACGCCCCAAGGAAAGAGGCACTATGGCCATCATCGCAACGCTCCGCTGCCGCAGCATGCGCCAATCACTTGCGTTCTATTGCGGCGTCCTCGATTTCGAGCGTGTCGATGGCGATGACGAACTCAGCGACCCGTCGTTCAGCGTTCTCGCGCGCGATGGCAGCCATCTATATCTCTCCAGCCATCGCGGCGATGGCGTGTTCGGCACTGTGGTCGCGGTCACGACAAACGACATCGACGCGCTGTTTCGGACATTTCGAGCGCGGGGACTCCACACGCCAGGGAACCCAGAGGCGCCGCGGCAGGTGCATGAAGGTCCGATCGACCAGTCATGGGGCACGCGCGAGTTCTACGTCGATGATCCTGACGGAAACACCCTTCGCTTTACTCAGGGATAGCTCTCGCCGTCCGCTTCGCGCCGGCGCCAACTTCGCATCCGGGAGTGCCGATGATTCCTGAACTTCCGGGCGCGGTGCCCGAAATCCCAGTCTCGGATATCACCGCAGCGACGACGTACTATCGTGACAATCTGAGCTTCAGCGTGGACTGGATTGCCGGAGACATTGCTCTCGCTGGGATCTCGCGGGACAATTGCCGGCTGTTCCTCGCTGGTCCGCCGTTCCGCGAACAGCGTGGCAACGTCAGTCCCGTGTCAGTATGGCTCAACTTGAGTAGCAAAGCAGAGGTTGACGATCTATATCAAGCCTGGCGCGCGACCAACGCGATTTTGCTGAGTGCACCCGAATCGAAGTCCTGGGGGCTTCACGAGTTCACCGCCGCGGATCCCGACGGCAATCTGTTCCGTGTCTTCTACGACTTCGCGACGCCGGAGCGCGAACGGGCCGGAGCCATCGCGCCGTAAGTTTTCACTGGCCGGCCCGTACCTCTGGCTGACGCTGACAGGAGCTATTGCTGATGCTCGCGTCGCGAGCATTCTTGTATGTTGCTTTGCAGCTTCGCTGAAGCGTCCGGCGACGACGTACATCTCTACGGGGAAGAATTTGGACTCACTAGTCTTGAGTGATGTGCTTGACGCATTCGCTTCTGTGTCGACCCGTGCAGTCCTGTCATCCGCGTTCCCGCGCTGTGTCTATGACTCTCATCGTGTTGCTCCGAGGCATGAACGTCGGCGGCCACCGGGCGTTCCGTCCGACGCTCCTTGCTCGAGAACTCGCCGCCTACGACGTCGTGAACATCGGCGCCACCGGGACGTTCGTGGTTCGCAAGCCAGCGTCTCGCGCGCACTTTCGCGCGACGTTGCGCTCACGACTGCCGGCCACGGCGCAGTTCGTCTTTTGCGAAAGTCGCGACTTGCTCCGACTTGGGGATGAGTACCCGTTCGGGGAATCACCGTCTGAACCTGGTATCGTTCGGTTCGTGAGTTTTCTCGCCCCCGGCGGCCGCACGCGGCTCTCCCTGCCATTGACGATTCCGCAGGGCGGCGATTGGTTCGTGCGCGTGACGAGCGTGACCAATCGGCTTGCAGTCGGCGAATACCGTCGCCACATGAAGACGATCGGGTACCTCGGCCAGCTGGATACGCTATTCGACACATTGGTCACAACGCGAAGTTGGACTACCGTCAACAGCATTCTACAAATACTCAAGGACGACAGCGGGACGAAAGGTCGCGCCCGCAGCCCTCGGCCACGACGCATTTGACTCGCCGGTCGGCCTACCACGATCTCTTTTGGCGGCATCCTCGCGGCGTACCCGTGCCGACGCGTACGTTTCTCAGGGCGCGGCCACTGCTACAGCGTCTCCCTTTCACCCCTGTCATCGATGCGCATCGCTCTGAACGTTTTCGGCGGCTTGTGTCTGCTCGTTGGATGCACCTGGTTTCTCCAGGGGATCAACATCCTGCGGGGCAGTGTCATGAGCGGCCACAGCAAGTGGACCATGTACGGCGGGATCGTCGCGGTCGTCGGAATCGCCTTGCTGGTCGTGGCGAATCGGCGTCGAGCGTAGTTCGGAGCAGCCACAGTCATCGA
This sequence comes from uncultured Gemmatimonadaceae bacterium, assembly GCA_963817445.1. GTDB lineage: Bacteria > Gemmatimonadota > Gemmatimonadetes > Gemmatimonadales > Gemmatimonadaceae > JAQBQB01. The sequence continues at coordinate 209,348 of CAWFOG010000028.1, read as the reverse complement.
GGACCGCTATGCTGCCGCACGTTCAGCTTGTGGACGAGATGGACGAACAGATGTGGCAGCTCTTGCTGCGCAATCTGAGCGGCCTCACGGAGTCCGAGGCTGATTGGCGGCCGCATCCGGCGGCGAACAATGTGCGCTGGATGCTCGGACATCTCACGTGGTTCGAGGAGTGGGCGCACGACGCGCTCCGTCAAGACGGTCGCTTCCGTCTCGATCGCGACCCCACCTCCTATCTCGACGGTCCGATTCCCGACTTGCTGGAACGCTTCACGACCGCGCGGGCGAGCTATCGCGAACGACTCGCGACGCTCGAGGAGGCCGACCTCACCACCGAGCTCAGTTACTTCGGTCGCTACACGGTCACTGGCTTTGGATTGCTCAAGACGCACGCCTTGCATCTGGCCGGGCATCGATTTCAGATCCGGTATGTCCGCGGCACCTATAGCCGCGCGCACGGCACCAGCAAGGCCGACTTCGATCCATGGTAACCCTCCGGCCGCTAGCCTGGGCGGCAATAACACTTCAAGAATGAGCCACCACTCATGAATGTCGCGCGCGTCATTATGGCAACCTTCGGCGCCTTCATCGTCTACTTCGCGCTCGGTGCCTTGTTCTTTACACGCCCCGGGATGCGAGCCGAGTTCTCCAGGTACGCTCCGGTGTATCGCTCCGAGCAAGCGATGAAGGGCGTCATGCCGTTCGGGATGTTGGGGATGCTGCTCTCGATGCTCGCGCTCGCGATCCTCTTCGCCATGATCCATCCGCTGGGTGCCGGGTTGGCGGCGGGCGCGCGATTCGGGCTCCTCATCGCCCTCTATGCGCTTGGATCGTTCGTCCTGCACAACTATGTCAATTTGAACATTGGTCGCCGGCTCACGGTGCTCCAGGCGATTGCCTATTCCATAGAGTGGTTGGCTGTCGGCATGACGATCAGCGCGATCTATCGCGGCTGAGCGCCGACAATGATCAGCTCAGGCACATCGTCGGAGCGGAATGCGATGATCGCCACATGGCATCCGTATCGCGAGCCGCTTCGCGCAACGCTCGTTCGTACGTTCCTCATCGCGGTCGTCGCGGGTACGGTCGTCGCCGCGTGGTCGGGGCGCTCCGGCCGGCCGATTCGCTGGGTGGTTGCCGTCGCCCTGATGCTCTGGCCATCGTTCGGCGGCCACTGGATCGAGCTGTGGTATCTGAATTGGCTTCGGCCCCGACTGCCTGCAGCGCGAATCGCGCAAGGTGTCGCTCGACTGAGCACATGGTTTCTCGGCGGCTGTGGGTTGGGAATCGGCATGGCGCTCACCGCGCGGGTGATCGATGGCGCACGGCTCACGCGTTGGCCCGCGTGGTGGGTGGCCGGCATCGCGTTCATCGGTGTGGAACTGGTCGCGCATGCGGTGCTGCAAGCGCGAGGGCGGCCCAGTTTTTTCAGTGGACAGGGCTAGCGCCACGCATCGCTCGGATCCTGGGCCTCACGCGCTTCATCTCGACGGAGAATTGACATGGTCAAGCCAGCAAAGAACACGATTTGCCTGTGGTACAATGGCGACGCCGAGGGCGCGGCGCGGTTTTACGCCCAGACCTTTCCCGATTCGTCCGTTGGTGCGGTGCACCGCGCACCGGGAGATTTTCCCTCGGGAAAGAAAGGGGACGTGTTGACCGTCGAATTTACCGTGATGGGCATTCCGTGCCTTGGCCTCAATGGCGGACCCGCGTTCAAACACAACGAAGCGTTCTCGTTTCAGGTCGCAACCAACGACCAAGCCGAAACGGATCGCTGCTGGACCGCGATCATCGGCAACGGCGGCGAAGAGAGCGCGTGTGGCTGGTGCAAGGACAAATGGGGATTGTCCTGGCAGATTACGCCGATCGCCCTGACGAAAGCGATCACCGATCCCGATCCGGCCGTCGCCGCGCGCGCGTTCGGCGCGATGATGCAGATGAAAAAGATCGACATCGCGGCAATCGAGGCGGCCACGAAGTAGTCACCATGCCAGCCACCGATTCGAACACGTATGCATGACACGCTGACACTCCGGATTGTCGTCCGCCATCCGCTACCGGACGTACAACTCCGCCTGCAGCGCGGCCGGAGCGAGTTGATACCGCCGATCGCGCGCTCAGCGCAGGCGGCGACGTTCGAGTTCCAGCTCGACGTGCACCGGCGACCCGACGGTAGCATGGTTCTCCGCGGACCAGCGGCGCAGGGACCACCGGCGGCGCGCTTCGTCTACATCAATGCGGGAACCTATGCTGGACAGGCCGATTCGCCGTGGGGGCGCCGAGCGAAAGTGCCGTTGATGAACATCTCCGACGCGCTCGCGGCAGCGGCAATCGCGCAGCCTGGGTCCGTAGTCGTCGGCACGATCGACGGGCGCGCGCGCGATGGCGGGCCGGCCGCCGCGACCGTGCCGCTGCTGGGCGACGAATGGCGCCTCGGGCCGCGCGACGCCTGACGGCTGATGACCCTGTCAACCGGTTCAACGAGTCCGCGCGTTGGAATCGACGTGCGCATGGCCGACGCGCCGGGCATCGGTACGTACCTTCGCAACATGATTCCGCTCGTCGTCCGCGCGCGCCCGGACTGGCAATTCCGACTCATCGGCCACAGCGACGTCATCGACGGTCTGGGCTGGCGGGCATACGAGAACGTGAATGTCGTCGACTGTCGCGCGCCGATCTACACGGTGAGAGAGCAAGTCGCGCTGTGGCGTCTACCCGGTGGCGCCGTCGATGCCTTTTGGTCGCCGCATTACAACATTCCATTGACGCAACGGGCGCCGCTCGTCGTCACGGTGCACGACGTCATCCATCTCGCGCGGCCGGAGTACACAGGCCGACCGATCAAGCAATTGTACGCGCGCGCGATGTTCGAGATGGCTCGCCGGCGGGCGGCGGCCATCATCACGAGTGTCGGATTTCACACGACGCGAGTTCGAGCGTCTCGTCGGGCGGCCGGCGGCGCCGATCACCGTGGCGCCCAATGGCGTCGATCCCTCGTGGTTCACGATCGAAAGACGTGCATCTGAACGGCCGTATTTGTTGTGCATTGCGGCGTTCAAACCGCACAAGAACTTGCGCGCACTCATCGACGCGTTCCGATCGATCCAGGATCGCGTACCACACGACTTGGTCGTCGTCGGCCGGCGCGAGGGACTCCGAACGGCTGATCGATGGACGGAGGCCACCGCGGCGGCGCTCGGCGACCGCATTCGTTTCGCGGAAGAAGTCGGTCGCGAAGAGCTTGGCCGGCTCATGGCTGGCGCCACGGCCCTCGTGCATCCGTCGTTGTACGAAGGGTTCGGTCTTCCGCCGCTCGAGGCGATGGCGGCGGGCTGTCCCTGCATCGTGGCGCGCGCGGCCGCGCTGCCCGAGGTCTGCGGCGATGCCGCGATCTACTTCGACCCGACGAATACGGCGGACATCGCGGGGCGCGTGGTCGACGTCCTCACCGACGTCGCGCTTCAGCGCGATCTCTCGACACGAGGCCGCGCGCGTGCCGCGTCGTTCACGTGGTCGCGGCCGGCGGACATCATGGTCGCGCAGCTCGAACGGCTCCTCACCGGACGTTAGACAACGCCGGTCGCGCAGGACTCAGCGGGGAAGCCGGCCGGATTCTGGCGCCACCGCGGCCGGCTCGCCGCCTCGTGTGAAGAACAGCGAAACGCCGAGATGACCACCGTGGTTGGTCAAGCGGCCGGCGACGCGCTCACAGCCGCGGCGCTGCAGCGATTCCAGAACATACGCGATGTCATATTCAAACATGGCCATCAGGGGCTGGCCGAGTGGCCGGCGCTGCACGACGTTGATCAGCGCGTGGGCGATGCGCGAGGACCGGCGCAGGCGGTGGACGATGCGGCGAACCATCGTCGATTGCCGCGCGAAGGTGAAGTGCAGCATTCCGCCCGCTTGGGGCGCGAGCCGGTCGAGCATGGCGTCGAGCAAGCCGTATCCGAGGCGCGGCGGAATATGTTGAAAGACAATATAGGAATATATGAAGTCGAATGGCCCATCGGCCCCCGGCAATCCGGGGGTCGATAAGGCAAACGTGACGTTGCTCAGCCCGGCGCGGCTGCAGTTGGCGCGAGCTTCATCGAGCATGGCGGACGACGCGTCCACGGCGACCACTTGCTCCGCGACGCGGGCCAGCGGAATTGTGAGGCGCCCCACGCCACAGCCAAAGTCCAACGCCCGGCTTGGCCGAAATTCGCCGCCGGTGAGCTGACGCATGGTGTCGACGACTTCTCGTACGTCGCGCTCGCCCTGCTCGAAGAAGGCATCACGCGCGGCCGCCGTCAGCTCACTCGTGCGAAACGCCGGATCGGCGAGTACGCCGAAATACGGGTCCGCGCGGCCAAGCTTGTCCCACTCCCGGGTATGCCAATCGGTCATTTGCGCGCGCCCAGATTCGTGTGGCGATCTCGTTGCCGGATCGAACAGGCGGAACTTAAACGTTCACGTCGTCGAATGGGCCACGTCTGTGCGTGCGAGCCATCTAAAACCGGTAGTTGAAAATCAGCCAGAGATTGTTTCCGCGGAGTATGTGCTGGGCTGCGAACTCCCATTGGGCTCGAACTCGAACGCTGAGCGGATCGACGATCGACAGACTGGCTTCGGGCCCGGCTCCGAAGAGGCGGTACCGCTGGTCGCCGATGTCAGTCGGGCCACCGACCTGCGACGTGAGTTGACGCAGCCAGAAGCCGGACGGACCGATGTCGAGTTGATGATCGCCCAATTGAAACATTCGGCCGATGCCCCAGTCCACGACGACGTCGGTGCCTGGTCTGATCCCGGAGCCGCGCTGCCAGAAGTTCTGCTCGGTGCGCGAGACGGCAGAGATGCTCCATGCATCTCGCTTTCCGTTCGGATAGTAGACTCCGCCTACCGAGTACAAGAGCGACCAGAAGCCGGTGCCGCGGTTACTGCTCGAACCAGGCGAGAACCTTCCCGACGGCGTCCACACCGTGAACTGGACCTGGTAGTCGAACGAATCGCTTTTTCCGTAGAGGGACACCGGAGTAACCAGGATGTCGCCGAGGCCGAATCCGGACTCACCGTCTGACGACGTGAGATCGCCCGTCGCGACGGGGATGCCAGCGAGCGCGCCGTATCGCAATCCGAGCAACTTCCAGTTCGACGTCCAGGTGAACATGCTGATGTTCGCATAGCGCAGTTCGTGTATGTCCTGCGCCTGAGTGCCGGACGCCCCAGCGAGTTGGAGATTGGTGAAGAATCGGCTGAAGTTCGTGTATGCGAGCCCCGAGTCGGGCGTTGCCGCGCCGCGAATGCCCGACTGCCCTGGCGGGTAGTGTCCGGTGACCGGCGTGTCCGTCTGCGCGACGGCATCGCGACCGACCCACGCGACCAGCAACAGGAGTCGTGCTAGACTTCGGAATCGCATCAGCTTCCTCGAAACGGCAGCGTCGGCCATCGACGGTGCACGTTGGGCGAATGCGAGTCGCATTGCGAATGGACTTTGGTCCACACTGCTCTGCTATGTCATTTCGCCAATCGTCTCCCCGAGTGCTCGTCACTGGCGCAACCGGCCGCGTCGGGCGTCTCGTCGTCGATGAGCTTTTGCGCATCGGCGCGCCGGTGCGCGCGCTCACGCGCCGGCCGGAACGAGCGGCACTCCCCGCCGCTGCAGAGGTCGTGTCGGGCGACTTCACTGCACCCGCGTCGCTCGACGCGGCCCTCGACGAAGTCGACGCAGTATTCCTCGTCTGGACCGCAGCAATCGACACTGCCGCGGCGGTCGTTGCTCGGCTCGCGGCGCACGGGTCGGAGAAGTCGCGGCGCGTCGTCTACCTCTCGTCGCCACACCAGACGCCGCACCCGTTCTTTCAACAACCGAATCCGTTGCGCGGGCTTCACGCCGAAATGGAGCGGCTGCTTTCAGTCGCCGCCGTTGATCTAGCGGTGCTGCGGCCAGGGATGTTCGCGTCGAACGCGCTCCACTGGTGGGCGCCGCAGATTCGGAAGGGCGATGTCGTGCGCTGGCCGTACGGTGCCGCCGAGACGGCGCCTGTGGATGAGCGCGACATCGCCGCCGTGGCCGCGCGTGTGCTGCTCGACGACCGGCATTCGGGAGGCGACTACGTCTTGACCGGCCCCGAGTCGCTCAGCCAGGCTGCGCAGGTGGGCGCGATCGGTGATGCCATCGGGAGACCGCTCCGATTCGAGGAGCTGTCGCCGGACGAGTTCCGGCGCCAGGCGGCTGGAACGTGGCCCGGCGTCGCGGACATGCTGCTCGCCGCGTGGCGGGCGACGCTGGGGCATCCGGCGTTCGTGACATCTACCGTTCAGGAGATACTTGGATCGCCAGCTCGACCGTTTCATCGGTGGGCCGCCGACAATGTCGCGGCATTCACCGAGACCAATTAACGAACGCTAGTCGCCAGCCAGCGGACCTTCAACTCAATTCATCTAGTCAATGAACATCGATCGCGCGACGGTACGGTCAATGATAACGGCGTTAGGCATCGCCGCGGCCGGGTTCCTCGCGGGGAACGGATTTGTCCGCGCGAAAGCCGCGGATCGATACGTCACCGTAAAAGGTGTGTCCGAGCGAGAAGTCCGCGCAGACCTCGCCATTTGGCCACTCCGTCTCGTGGGCGCCGACAACGATCTCGCCGTAGCGAACACCAAATTGACGAAAAGCATCGGCGATGTGCGCGCGTTCCTCGTCCGACACGGCGTCGATACGAGCCAAATACAAATGGCTGATTTCTCGGCGACGGACGCTCTCGCCAACCAGTATGCGCCAGATCGTAAACCGACGAATCGATACGTCGTGACCCAAACGGTCTTGGTTCGTTCGACTCACCCCGATCAAGTCTTGGCGGCAAGTCAACAGATCGGCGAGTTGGCGGCTATTGGCGTCGTGATCTCGTCCGGGACCGGCGAATACGGCGCGGCGGGAGGCGGCCCGACGTTCGTTTTCTCGGGTCTCAATCAGCTCAAACCTGCAATGATCGCGGACGCGACTGCCCGGGCCCGTGAGGCCGCAACCCAGTTTGCTCGAGATTCACACAGTGAAGTCGACGGGATCCGCCAGGCCAATCAAGGCGTGTTCGAGATTCTCCCGCGAGATCAAGCGCCTGGCATCAACGAGTCGAGCCAGATCGCCAAACTCGTTCGCGTGGTGGCGACCATCGACTATTACCTGCGGTAGACTCTACCCGCGCAACCACACGAAACCCCTATGCTATCAGACGCCAAACTAGTTGCGTTTGCCGCCACGACCGACGGCGCTCGAGCCGCGGAGTTCTATCGTGGCGTCTTGGGCCTAATCGTCCGCTCCGAGGACGACTTCGCGATTGCCTTCGACGCGGCGGGCGTCGAGATCCGACTACAAAAACTCGAGCGCTTTACTCCCCAGCCGTTCACTGCACTTGGCTGGCAAGTGTCAGACATTGCGAGCGTTGTTCAGCGTCTCACAAAACACGATGTCGTTCCCGAACGATACCCGTGGTTGGAGCAAGACACGCTTGGTGTTTGGGATGCGCCGAGCGGAGCGCGTGTGGCGTGGTTCAAAGATCCGGACGGCAATCTGTTGTCTGTGGCGCAATATCCGGCTGGCTAGCGAACAACGAACCCCCACACGACCCGACGACCTGTGAACCAACGCCTTGTTTGTGTCTTCGCCGTCGCAACGGCCACCCTCGGCGCTCATCTCGCCGCGCGAGCGCAAGCTCCGGCATCCGCCGCGCTCCGCATTCGCGCCGAGCAGCATGATCGATCGCTCAGCGCGGCTGAGCTCGCCGCGCTGCCGCACCAGCATGTACGTGTCGTCGCCGAGGGCTCATCGGACTCTGTAGCTGTCGCCGGCGTATCGCTCTGGAGCATTCTCCAAAGCGCGGGCGTTCCGTCGCCCGAGGCGTCGGGGCGCCAGCGTGCAGCGACCTGGGTTCGCGCGATCGGAGCCGATGGCCAAACCGCGATCTTCGCTCTCGTCGAACTCGATCCTGGCTTCTCGCGCAAAACGGTTCTCGTCGCCGATCAGCGCGCCGGCCACCCGCTCGATGCGACCGAGGGCCCCTGGCGAATCATCGTTCCTGACGAGGCGCGGCATGCGCGATGGATTCGCGGTCTCGTCGCGATCGAGGTCGGGACGCTCGCCCCGTTCGACAGCGCGAGGCGGCCACCGGAAGAACGTTGACGCTGGGCAACGGGATTGCTATTGAGCGCGGCGCGGTATGATTGTGTCACGCGTCGACGGATACTCTGATTGGGGAACCGTCGATGCGTCTCCATGGGAGATCGATATGCGTAGTTCAATGATTAAACTGGCACTAGTCGCGGCAGTATCTGGCATAGTGGCGTTGCCGGCACAGGCACAGCCGACGCCGCACACGTTCTATTTGGCGATGGACGCGGGCATGGCGGCCGAACGGGCGCAGCTTGGTGTGCGGTCCGACCTCGGCGTGTCCCTGGCCGCGGCGGTTGGCCGACACCTCGCCCAGAATCTCGCCGTTGAAGCGAGTGTGGGCGGGGCGCGATTCGGAGCGGCGGAAGAATCCATTAGTCCGGGCGGTTGTCTCGGCGTCGTTCCGTGTAACCCGCCTGCTCCAAGCCCGGTGCACGTGATCACGTTCGGCGGCGACGCGATTTACACGGCGTCGTCGTCACACGTTGCGCCGATCCTGCTCGCCGGCGCCGGCGTCCGGTACCTCAGCGAGGCGCCGGAGCAGAGCAGCGAGACTCGGCCCTATGCAGAATTCGGCGCGGGTATCGCGATGCCGATCGGCGCCGCCAGTTGGCGCATCAGCGCACGAATGCAGGTCGCCCCCGCGACTCGCGGCTTGCCGCGGTGGACGGTTCCGATCATGACCGGCCTACAGTTCTAGCTTGAACGTGGTAGTGCAACACGACTGCACCGGCGGGCGACACGAGGACGCTGAAATATGGACAGTATTGAACGGGCTGTCATTCTTTCGGCGATCGGCGCGGTGGTAGGAACGGGCGCCATTTGACTGCGTATCGGCGTGATGAACCGTGGCTACGCTCCGTGCGGAGCTGCGCCAGTAATCATCACCGGCGCGGGAGTCCATCGAGGGTGCGGCGGGATCAACGGCGCGTCATGGGTTCCGGCTGCACTTGCCCTCGTTGCCGCCGGAATTCTGAGTGAACTGATCGTGCTCTGGAGCGGGCGACGCCTGCGTCGCGATTGAGAGAATACACATGACACATCGCAGGATAGAAGGGGACACACGCTCCGGCGCGGCCCGCCGAACACTAGTTCAGTGACTCGCGAGCGCGCGTCGTTTCGAATTCGCGAAGCGCGGCCGGACGATGTCGCTCCGCTGGCGGCACTTCACGTCGCCACGTTCAAGGAAGCGCACGGACGGTTTGGTGCCCCGAGTCTGGAGCTCCGCGAGACTCAATGGCATAACGCGTTCGAGCGCGAGACCGACTGGTTCTGCTATGTCGCCGAGACGCCGGACGGTCACCTCGTCGGGTTTGCGAAAGGCACGCTCCATGACGGCGGGATACCCGGCTTCCAGGCCGAACTAAACAAGATTTATGTGTTGCGCCAACGGCATCGGCAGGGAATTGGTCGCGCACTGGTCGAGAATGTGGCGCGCCGATTTCTCACGCAGGGCGTCAGTTCAATGCTCCTGTTCGGCGACGCGCGGAGTTCGTCGAACGGCTTTTACGAACGACTCGGCGCTGAGCGGCTGTTCAGCCCCGAGGGAGAGTTTCACGGTGGCTATGGCTGGCGAGATCTTCGCCGTGTGGCATCGCGCCGATCGGCTGCCCAGCACTGAGCGCGATCACGACCGCGTGCCGCACGCCGTCGTCCATCAGGGTGATCCATCCATCACTTGACTCGATTCCGTCGACGGTCACGGTCGCCACTCCGCGTGCTACGCCGTCAGGATTCCGAACGTCAATCGCGTACGACGATGTGCCGTGCCGGTAGTCGAGGGTAAACCCCGGCCACGTCGTCGGAATGCACGGGTCGAAACGAAGCCGACCGCCCGCCTTCTCAAACCCTAACATTCCTTCGAGCGCCGCACGGTAGCTCCAGCTCGCGGAACCGGTGTACCACGTCCATCCGCCGCGTCCCTCGTGGCCGGACGCGGCGTAGACGTCGCCAGCCACGACGTACGGCTCGACCATGTACGTGCGAGCGTCGTTGGGCGTGCGGGCTCGCGTGAGAGGGTTGAGCATTCGCATAAGCTCGCCGGCGCGATCGCCGTCGCCCAGTTTCGCCATCGCCAGCACGGTCCAGAGCGCGGCGTGAGTGTACTGCGCTCCATTCTCGCGAACGCCGGGCAGGTAGCCTTTGATGTAGCCAGGGTCGCGCGGCGATCGGTCGAACGGAGGCGTGAGAAGCAAAAGCAACCGTGCATCCTCACGAACCAGTCGCTCGTTCACCGCCTGCATGGCGATCCGTGCACGCTCCGGATCAGCCGCGCCCGAGAGGACAGCCCAGCTCTGAGCGATCGCGTCGATACGGCACTCATCGTCCGTGGCTGTGCCGAGTGGCGTACCGTCATCATAGAATGCTCGGCGGTACCAGCCACCGTCCCACGCGCTGCGTTCCACCGACGCGGCGTATGCATCGGCGCGCGCGCGCCAAATCTCGGCGAGCTTCGCGTCGCCTCGCAAGTCGGCGTGCACTGCGAATTGGCGCAGTGTCGTCGTCAAGAACCAGGCGAGCCACACACTCTCGCCCTTGCCCTTCGCGCCGATACGGCTCATGCCGTCGTTCCAGTCGCCCGCGCCGATGAGTGGCAGTCCGTGCACGCCAACGGTGCACGCGCGATCGATCGCGCGGACGCAGTGCTCGTAAAGCGTTCCGGAGTCGTCGCTCACGACTGGCTGGTCGTACGCCTCCTGTTCGTCGGCGCGCAGTATCGGCATGCTGAGGTATGGTGCGCGCGCCTCCCAGACGGCGGTGTCGCCTGTGACGCGAACGTATTGATCGGCGACAAAGGGCAGCCAGGCCAGATCGTCGGAGATTCGTGTGCGCACGCCGCGTCCCGATGGTTCGTGCCACCAGTGCTGCACGTCGCCCTCGGTGAACTGTCGGCCGGCGGCTCGAATCAGATGCGCTCGCGCGACGGCCGGTTCGGCGTACACAAACGCCATGCAGTCCTGGAGCTGATCTCGAAAGCCATACGCTCCGCCCGATTGATAGAGGGCCGATCGCGCCCACATTCGGCACGACAGCGCCTGGTATAAGAACCAGCGATTGAACATCAGGTCGAAGTCCGGCTCGGGCGTCCGCACGGTGATCACGGACAAGCGTTCATCCCACGCGCCGATCGCATCATCGATCGCGGCGGCGGCGGCGGCCGGTGTGCGATGCCGCTCGATCAACGCGCGCGCGTCGGCGTCGTCGGCCGCGGCGCCGAGCAGGATGACGATCTCTTTCGTCTCCCCCGGATCGAGCGCGATCGTGCACCGCAGTGCGGCGCAGGCGTCGTATCCCGCTCCCGTGGCGCCCGAGAGTCGTTCCGTGCGAAGCCCCGCGGGCGCGGCGAGATCGCCGTTCCGTCCGATGAATTGATCGCGCCGCGCTGTGTAGCTCGTCACGGTCTCGCTGATCCACGAAAACGCCACGCGAGTTGTGAAGTCCGGCGCGAAGAAATTCTGCGCGAACAGCGCGCCAGACGCCGCGTCGTAGCGCGTGTGCAGCTGATGCCGCGCCTGCTCGTGTTCGGCGCCGAGCACCAATTCGACGTAGCTGGTGAGCGAGATTCGTCGGCGGGTCGCGCCACGATTGGTCATTCGCAGGTGCGTGATCTTGACGGCGTCGGCGCGCGGAACTCCGAGCGTCAACTCCGTGTCGATGTCGCCGCGAGTGTGGGCGAAGCGCGTAACACCCGGCGTGTGAGTGACCGTGTATTGCGGCGAGTGCCGTGGATCTCCAATCGCCGGGGCGGGTCCCGGTGTCGGGGTCCACACCGCGCCGCTGTCGACGTCTCGGAGATACACAACCTCGCCGCACGGATCGGAGATCGGATCGTTGAACCAGGGCGTCAGCCGGAAGAAGTGGCTGTTCTCCGCCCACGTGAATCCGCCGCCGCGTTCGGTGATGCAGAAGCCCATGGCGGGATTTGCGATGACGTTCGCCCACGGAGCCGGCGGAACGCGTTCTCCGGCGACGGAGACTACGAAATCATCGGCATCGGTCAATTCTCCGTATCCGTTGGGGTGCGGCGCCGCCGGCGACAAGTCGTCCCCGCCCGCGCGCGTCGCGCTGAGGATCGCGCTCGCCGACGCGATCGGTTCCGACGGAACGAGCCTCGCATGACTCAGCACGTTCGCTGCGACGATCTCACCGAGCCCGACGCCATCACAGATTACGTGAATGCGCGCCGTGGCTTTGAGCAGTGCGATTTCCTCCGTCGACAGGACGTCCGCGCGCCGGATGAACACGCCGCCGGGGCGTTCCAGAACGCCGCCTTCACCCGAGGCCATAGCGATCGTCGTGAGTTGATCGTGAAGCTCCTGTGCATAGGAATGAGCTTTCATGTTCAGAATGACAAGATCTGAACGAACCCCTTTCGTCCGCCAGTACCGGTGCGCGACGAGCAATTGGCGCACGCTCGCCACGCCGGCCGGCGCACGGATCGTCGCGAGCACGATCGGCCAATCACCGGAAATTCCCTGCGCCCACAGCGCCGACTGCCCCCGAGTGACGGCGGCTCGCTCGCTCGACACAGCGCGGAGTGCCTCATGCGGATAGACCAGCGCTCCCGCCAACTCCTGGTAGAGCGCGAGATCGGCGAGCGCGATATCGAGATCGCGCAATTCCACTTCGGCCTCCGTGCGCGCCAAGCTGAGCGCGCGATCTGCGCCGGCGCCGTCGCGGTACCGATCCGCGAGTTGCAAGGCTGCGTCGCGCGTGGGAGCCACGGCGGTCGTGAACGCCACCGTGGCCGATCGGCCTGGTTCGATCCGAAGGCGAACGCGGAGGGCGACGATCGGATCGAGGACGGCGCCGAGGCTTCCAGACAGCGAGACACCGGCGTCGAGTGCGCGCGGGGCGTGAACGGTGCGGCCACGACCGACGAAGCGCGCGCGGTCCGTTTCATACGTGACGTCGCCGACGCGCTCGGCGCCCGCCGCCACGACGTGCACGCACCATGGCCAGACTTCGTCGGCCGAACGCGGGCGACGGCTCGCGAGAAGCGCGGGCGCCGGCACCCACTCCGTCTGCACGAACAACTTTTGAAACGCGGGATGCGCGCGGTCAGCCGCCGCGGGGCAGAGGACGACCTCGCCGTAACTCGTCAGCTCGAGCTCGCGCGTCACCTCCGATCGGTTGACGAGCGTCACACGCCGTATCTCCGCCTGTTCACTGGCGACGACAACGATCTCGGTTCGTGTATCGACGGCACCATCGCGCCGCGTGAAGATGACGCGATCGGCCGCGAACGTCGCACGATACGACTCCGGCATCGCGCGCACCGGCTGATACGCTGCCGACCAAAGCGCGCCGGCCGTGAGATCCTTGATATAGATCCAGTGACCGGTGTCGTCCTGCGTTGCGTCGGCGCGCCATCGAAACACGTCGATGTCGTTCGCGCGGCTGTGGCCACTGCCGGTATTCGTGAGCAACACGCGATACCCGTCGCCGCCGAGTAGGGCAACGTGTGGTTCGACCGTGTGCGGCGTATCGACTTGGTGTACACCGATTCGTGTCGGTGTCGCAGCCTCGACGATCGTGACCGGCTCATCTATCTGTGCAGGGCGCGACACATACCGCCGCGGTACGCGCTCGTCGAGTAACAAGGCTGTCGCACGGACTGCGGCATCGGCCATGAACCGCCGTTGCCAGATTCCTTCGCTCTCGCGGTCCCCGATGCTCAACGCGTTGTCGAGCGCGACGAGGCTCATCCCAACGTGATGCGCCATGAACGTTCGAACGATCGCGACTCGGTCCTCGGGATCCACGCGCGTGTAGTCGAGCGCGTCGTAGAACCCGTACGCGCCGAGTGCGCCGCGCCGTTCGAGCTCGGACAGGTTTCTCAGCGCTTCGTGCGCGTCGACGGCCAACGCGAGCGCCGTGGCGTACGGCGCAACAACGAGATCCGCCGCCAGACCACGCTTGAGGGCGAGGTCAGGCACGCCGAACGCGCGATACTGATACGTCTCGTGGCGATCGCGAACGTTGTACGCGGACTCCGAGATTCCCCATGGCACACCGCGAGCGCGGGCGTACGCGATCTGACGCTGCACCGCCGAGTGACAGGTTTGATCGAGGAGTGAGAATGGCCGCGGAGGCATGACGAGCAATGGCATCAGATACTCGAACATCGTGCCGCTCCACGACACCAGCGCCGTCGCGCCCTCGGCGATGGTGAGAGACCGGCCGAGGCGGAACCAGTGTTCCACCGCGGCGTCATCCTTCGAGACGGCAACGAAACTCGCCAGCCGCGACTCTGACGCGAGCAGATCATACACCGACTCGTCGAGCGTTCCCGACCGCGCGTCGTAGCCGATCGCAAAGAGGCGCCGCTGCGATTCGTAGACGAGTCGAAAATCCATCGCCATGGCCATCGCGCGCGCGCGACTCGCGAGTGCGTCGAGTCGACCGACCATCGCGGCCGCGGCGATTGAGGTATGCGCGATCATCCGCAGCGACGCCGATGCGTCCTGTTCCGCGTCGAGCTCGAAGTGCGACAACTCGACGGCCGCCGCCTCCAATCGTTGTCGCGCCCACAGCGTCGTCGCGGCAGCAGCCGGCGTTGTCGCGCTCGTCGGTCCTCGACGACGGAGATCGAGGATCGCCGCCTGATAAGTCAACAAGCGCTCGCCGACCCATGCATCTCCGGCGTCGGACCCGGCACCGAGCGACGCGCCGTGGACGTCGAACGTGGCGTCGGTCCTCGCGTGGCGCACTCCTTCGGCCTGGATCGCTGCCCAGACGCGTCTGCTGTCTACGGCCGCACTCGCGATGTCGATACAGCCTTGAGCGAGCGCGATGAGATGTCCAGCGAAGTTCCCCGAATCGACCGTCGAGACGTATGGTGGATCGAGCACGCGGAGATTCTCGAGGTCATACCAGTTGAAGAAGTGCCCTCGCACACGCGGAAGTCGATCGATTGAATCGAACGCGCGCTCCAGCCGGTCGATCATCTCTCCCCGCGTGAGAAAGCCGAGGTCGCAGGCAGACGCCGTGGCGAGCAGTTGCAGGCCGATGTTCGTCGGTGACGTGCGCGTCGCGATGACCGGCTCGGGAGTTTCCTGGAAGTT
This sequence comes from uncultured Gemmatimonadaceae bacterium, assembly GCA_963817445.1. GTDB lineage: Bacteria > Gemmatimonadota > Gemmatimonadetes > Gemmatimonadales > Gemmatimonadaceae > JAQBQB01. The sequence goes on along the minus strand of CAWFOG010000028.1, from coordinate 194,135 downwards.
GTCCGGGACCAGCCAATGCGTCTCCGCCGTGACGAAACGCTCGAAGTACCGCCAGTGACGCGCCGCGTAACGCAGCGCGACCGCGCGCTCATCGGTGTCGAGCACGAGGCTCCGGCGCGTCAGTGGTGCACTCAATGCGATCGCGGTCTCCGGCACGAACAACCACGCGAGCGACAAGACCGCCCATGCGACGGCCGACATCCACCACGCGGCTCCGTGTGTCGAATCGCTCTCGCCGCGCCAGGCGACGAACGACAGAATCGCCGTTCCGAGCGCGACCGCAGGCCACATGCGCCGCCACACGGAGAGCCGGCTGCTGCCCGTCGTTTCCTCTGTGTGCGACGCCGTCTGCCACTCGAGCATTCTGCGCCGGCTCCGCAACACACGGAACACCGTTCGAACGATCGCGTCAGTCGCGAGCAGCGCCTGATCGGGAAGGAGAACGACCGCCAGACCCAATTGCTGCAGCGCCCGAGATCCGTCGTGGGCGATCGCGACATAGTACGGACGCCATGCCTGCGCGCGCGGCGGACGCGCCGCCGCGAAGATGAGCGGCACGATCCACGGAGTGCCGAACGCCACGAGCGCCGCCGCGACCCATGCAGCCCACGGCCCGGGGAGCAGCGTCAAGGCGGCGACGAACAAGATGAGTTGCGCGGCGGGCGTCGTGCTGCGTCGCATGTTGTCCGCGATCTTCCAGCGCGACAGCGTCGACAGCGGATCGCGGTTGGAGCCGACACGTCCCGGAACGCGCGGCGTCAGCCAGCGGAGCAATTGCCAGTCGCCGCGAATCCATCGGTGCGTTCGACGCGTCGACGTGAGATAGCGCGTTGGGTAGTCGTCGAACACTTCGATGTCGGTGACGAGTCCCGCGCGCGCGAAGGTTCCTTCGAGAAGATCGTGGCTGAGCAGGCTGTTGTCGGGAAAACGGCCGTCGGTGGCGCGGCGGAAAATCTCTACGTCATAAATGCCCTTTCCCGTGAAGGTCCCTTCGCCGAACAGATCCTGATAGACATCGGAGACAGCCGTGGTGTAGGGATCAACGCCGGGGTGACCGGAGTAGACGGCGGCAAATCTGGACTCGCTCGCGCTCTCGAGCGACACGCTCACGCGCGGCTGCAGAATGCCATAGCCGCGAACGACACGGCCGCGCGCGGCATCGTACTCGGCGCGGTTGAGCGGATGAGCGATGGTACCGATCAGCGCTGCCGCCGCGGAACGAGGCAGCATGGTATCGGCGTCGAGCGTGATGACGTAGCGAACGCCGCGCAGCCACGCCACGTCACCTTCCACGACCGCGAATGCGCCGTCGTCCGATCCACTGATGAACGCGTTGAACTCGACGAGCTTTCCGCGCTTGCGCTCCCAGCCCATCCACACGTCGTCGGCCGCATTCCATCGTCGCGCCCGGTGTAGCAGGTAGAACGGAGAATCATCGCGCGCCTCACCGGTTTGCGATCCGCGATCGCGGTACGCGGCGTTCAGTGCACGAATCCCGACGACCGCAGCGTCGATGATCGCGGCGTCGCCCGGCGCATGCTCAGTCGGCGAATCGAGGAGATCGCTCAGCAGCGCGAATCGAATTTGCGGATCGCGATTGGCGAGATACTGAACCTCGATGTGGTCCAGCGCCGCCGCGACGGCATCGATACTCCCGAACAACAGCGGCACCACGACCGTTGTGCGATCGGACTCGGGCACGGCGCGTTCGTAGTCGAGGCGCGGAAGTCGCGAGGCGGGAACGACCAGATTCACCAGCTGATGCACGATCGCGACTGCGGCGTCGGCAGCCGGAAGACCGGTGAGCAGAAGTGCCGCGACGAGCCAGTCGAACCCGCGATGTTCTGGCGCCGCGAAATGCAGCGGCGCGGTCAACGCGGCGAGCATCACGATGAGCGTGACCGCGAGCGCGCCGAAGTAGAACGGCGCGGGATGCGCGAGGAGTGCCTCGCGCGCGCGCGTCACCCAGTCGACCCGCAATCCGCACGCCCGCTCGAATACAGCGCGGCCATCGCCGATCAGATGAAACCCGATGTGTCGCGCGCGCGGGTCGGCGTCCGGCGCTGCGGACCGCGCAGCGACGACGGCTGCCGCGGCGACGGCCGGCTCGTCGAGGTCAGTCCCCTTCGCGATCCGCTCCACCGCATGGCGGTATCGATCACGCGTCGCGCGAGTCATGCCGGCGTACGTCTCGGCGGGGTCATCGCGAAGCATCGCCTCGGCCGCACTCGCCGTCTCGACGAATTCGGTCCAATCGATGCCGGTGACGAGACGAAGACTGGCGATGGAATTCGCCATCACGAGTTGCGTGAGTGCCAACTCCTGTGCCGATCGCTGCGCCGCATCTTCCACGGTCATCATGTCTTCGGCGACCCACGGCTCGAGCCAGAGCAGGGGCGTAAAGTCGGAGCGCCGGCTGCGAATCTGCTGGAGGAAGCGCGTGAGAAATGCCGGTGTGAGATCCGGCCCGCGATACACAAACGCTGATAGCGCGTTCGCGGCAGCCCCCAACACTTTGACGGCGAGAAGGCGCGATACCCACTCGTCGGCGGAGGCGCGATCGGCGACGTCTCGCGCGGCACGGAGCGCCATTCGCCGAACGCTTTCGAGATATCCCATGCGCAACATCGCCGGGATCGCCCAGAGCTCACCGAGCGTCAGCGTCGTCACGCGTTGATATTCGGCGATCATGAGCGAGACGCTTGTCTCGTCGAGCCGGCCGTCGGTGTGGGCGATCAATTCAACGACGACGTCGTAGATCCGCGGGTAGCCCGCGTGAGGCCCCTCACCGGCGAGCTTCGGGAGCTCGTGGTAGTATCCCGCCGGAAGCGTTGCCCGAATCTCGGGCACTTGTTCCAGTACGACGAAAAAGTTGTCGAGGAGCCAGGCGCCGGCCGGCCCAACATCGGCGCCGGCCGCCGACGCGTCGGCGAGCGTGTCGCGCGCGGCGATCAACGTCCGCTCCGTCGCGTCCAGCCGAGAGAGCAGCGGGCCGCGACGGTGGCGCTCGATCCAGTTGGGCGGTCGCGTGGGCGCGATCGTGTGGCGCCGTGCCAGCTTCCGCGCGTGCGACGCAAGACGCGTAGCGCCGAACAACGCTCCCTTCATCGGACGCTGATCGGCGGCGTCCGCGCTGGCGGTCAGGTTGCGTGAGTCATGCGTCACGAGCCGCTCGGGATTCCGTGCCGGGACAGGGCGCCTCTGATCTCATGGCGGGCGCGACAGCACACACAAAGGGCCTGCTCGCAATTTCGGCAGGCCCCTGAATTATCGGAACTTGTCTTCGCGCACGGCGCGTGTGTCGCTACAGGGAACATAGCGACGACGGTCGTGCGTCGCAACGCGCGACACCCGTGCGCGACCTGATCCATCACGCGTTCGGCTGAAATCGGCGGCGACGGGCCGACCCGACTAGTTTTCAAAGAACTGTGAGTGGTGTATCGCACCGCTCCTCCCCGCGTCTCTTGTCGCGTCATCGCGCACCGGACTCTCGCGAGCCCTCCCGGTCAGCTTCCTCCTTTCGTTGTTCGGAGAGCACGATGAATCGGTCCGCCGATGGATTCGTCGACAGCCGCGGTGTGGTGCTCGTGGCGTCCAGTAGCAGTCTGTTCATGAGCATTGTTGGCGACATGCTCACCGTCTGTGGCTTCGAGACCGCTCATCCCGCGGCGTCCGAAGCAGCGTGGCTTTCGGTAACGCGAACGCAGCCCGCGCTCGTGATCTGCGATTCCGGCATCCCCGCTGCGACGATCAAGCGATTGATCGCCGAAGTCTGCACCCGCCATCTCCCGTTGCTGATGGCGTGGCCGCGAGAGGAACACGACGTGCACGCGGCAGGGCTCGTGCTTCCCGATCATGCCGCATGGCTCACGTTTCCCGTCGATCGCGATGCGTTTCGTGCGACGATCGACGCGCTCGTGCCGCCGCTCACGGGTCCGATGCAGGGATTGGCGATGAAAACGGCCGCAGCGAGGACCGCGGCCCCGGATCGACCCGCGCACCGGCTGCTCAAGTTGCTGCCGTAGTTGCGTGAGTCAGCGACTGACGCCGCCCGAGGCCTTTGACTTTGCCGGCGGGGATGCCGCCGTCGCGGAAAATCCCGAGAACGCGAAGCGATACGAACTTGTCGCCGCGTCGTACTCAGCGTGAAATTTGGTGGGCTGCACGCCGACTCCGGGGATCATGGGGATCGGAAGATCGAACGATTTCTTTTCGAGCAGCTTCACCCTGGTGAGCATCGGCTCGAGGAAGATCAGCTTCCCGTGGTAGTAGCCGAGCACCATGCTGCCGCGGAACATGTCCGTGCGGTCGATTTCGGATTCGAGCAGCGCGTGCATCCCCATCTTCGGAACGCATAGGCCAACGAGCACGGGCACACCCATCATCTTGGCCATGTCGGGCGGAAGCGGAATGTTCGGAAGACGGTAGGCGACAGGCACCGCAGCAGGCTTGGCGGTGTCCGTGCAGTCGATCGCGAGTCGGTCGTTGGCCGAGATGGTATTGAAGTGGAAGTCGAAATGCGGCGTCATGTACGAGGCGGGCGGATGTCCGCGGGATTCCCAGTACATCGTCAGCTGCGTGAAACTGCTCGCCCGCCGTGCGGGCTCGGGCAGGTCCAGCGACGCGACGGCGACGGGTGGCCACTTCATGGCGTTCGGATTCTGCTTCGGCGCGTTCTCGATGCTCGCGAACGGTATCGTTGCGCCAACCTCCAGCAGATGGCCGTTCTGCGTCGTCGCCCACGTGCACACGCGGCCATGGTACACGTCGGCACAACTGCCGTTCAATTCAACGGCGGGCGATTTCACCGCGCCTGTGCCGACCGCGAGCGAGAAGGCGATCGAGAATGCAATTATGTGTCGGTGCAGCATGGCGGCGCTGCATTGCAAGAAATGGGAGTTCGCAGCGCCCGCGTGCGAAGCCGCCCTCGCGATGCGTCACGGTCGAGCGAGCAGAAAGCGTGCGTTCTCCGACAATAGCAGATATGCGGATTCCGCCACATGCGTTCCACGTTGCGCGTTCAGTTCGGTGAGCATCGCGCCAAGCGGGCCGGACGCCGGGATTGCCTTGACCTTGAGGCTGTTGCACGTGTCGTGATCGTCGATCCAGCCGAGGGCGCACGCCTGGTCGACGAGCCCGGCCAGTCGAGTCGCCAGCGCCGCACGTGATAGATCTGCCGGGAATGGTACGACGCCGATCGTCGAGCCGTGCGCGCCGTTGACGACGATGCGCGTGTCAACCGCGGACGACGTATCCGATATGAGATCTGTAACGACACTATCCATCGGCGCGTTGCGCTCGGCCCAGTATGGCACGATGCCGATGACGCCGTGTGCCGACATGGGTAAGGCCGGCGTCGAATCGCCGGCGCCGGTGAACACATCGAGCCGAGTCCACGATGCGATGGGCCGCGATCGCCACCTGTTGATGGTCAGCCACGAGGCTCGCGGCCCGGGAAGACCGACGGTCGCGATGGTAGGCGCGTCGACGATGAAGCTGACGAGCGAATCGCTGGTGGGCGGCACGACGCGCACGGTATACGTCAACGAAATCACGTCGCCGACGTTGCTGAGGAGGCGCGGATGCACCTCCACTTGAAACGCTCCCTGCGCCGGCAATGTCGAGCCGCAGAGCGCCAGGGGAAGGCTGACGGCGGCCAGGAGAGGGTTGAAGGACAGGCGCATGAGTAGTTCTCATGAGCGGGGGGGAGGTCGTGTAAGAAGTTCTACATGGCCGGTCTTCCGTCTGGCTCCGTCGAACACTGGATCATATCTTGGCGGCCGTCAAACCGCCTCGGTGACAGCTCGCTCCTGTCATCTTCCTGGCAGCTTGCCGATGTAGCTTTGCGCTGAATCCTCCCTCGAGAACTACCATGATCCGCTTCCGTTCCGCCGCGATCGCGTCGGCCATCGTCGCGACGCTCGCTGCACCTGCGCTCTCGGCGCAGGGCTCGCACTATCACGTCGTCAAGCGCATGGTGCTGGGCAACGCCCGAGCCGACTACATCATCGTCGATCCCATCGGCCGGCGGCTGTATGGGCTGGGTGACAAGGTCATCGACGTGGACGGTGACAGCGTGATCGGCACCGTCGCCGGTGGCGGTGGCGGCTACGCGATCGCGGCGGACCAGAATCGCGGATTGGTCCGCAACGGCGTGGTATTCAATCTGAAAACACTCGCGGTCACGGGGCAGGTCGACGCCAAGGGCGATGGAATTCGGTACGATCCAGTTACACATCGCGCATTCACCTGGGCCGACAAGGACGCGTGGGTCGTCGACATGCGGACGGGGAAGCTGATCACGAAGTCGACGATCGGCGATGGACTCGAGTCCGGCGTGGCAGACGGGAAGGGGAAGCTTTTCTTGAACGTCGAGGACTCGGGGTTCGTGCAGCGCGTGGACGCAATGACGCTCAAGACGGAAGCCACGTTCAAGATCCCCAGCTGCGGACGCGCGCAGGGCCTATCGATGGATACCGGGACGCGGCGCCTGTTCATGGCGTGCGACACCGAGATGGTGGTGGTGAACGCCGACAACGGGCAGGTCGCGGCGCGGATTCGTGTTCCGAGTCGCGCCGACCAGAACTGTTACGACCCGTCGACGAAGCTCGCGTTCAACCCCAATCGGGCCGACAGCACGATGACGGTGGTCCACGAAGATTCGCCGAGCGCGTTCTCGGTGGTCGACAAGGTGCCGACCGGCGGCGGCGCGCGAACGTGCGCGGTGGATGAGAAGACTCACAAGGTGTATGTCTTCTATTCCGAAGGCGCGAACCGGGCGACCGCGCAGCTCGTGCTCGCGGTGCTCGCGCCGTAGGCCGTCGCGCGGGCGGAGGTCTCCGTCCGCTTGAGTGCGTGACGGCATAAAGCCCAATAGAGCAGATACAGCCAAGGACCTACTCTGCGCGCGACGCAGAGTGGTGCCCTTGGGATAGCGAGCCCCTCGATGCGTCCCACATCAGAGGAGCCCGCCATGGCCAAGCCCTTCAAGGGAGTCATCAAGCTCGACGTTCGCGACTCCAAGCCCGACTGGACGCCGTACACGCTGGCGAGCGCACCGAAGGGCGCGCCGAACGTGCTCATTGTGCTCTACGATGACACGGGTCTCGCGGCTTGGTCGCCGTTCGGCGGGCGCATCAACATGCCGACGTTGCAGAAGCTCGCCGACAACGGGCTGCTCTACTCGCAGTGGCACACGACGGCGCTCTGCTCGCCGACGCGCTCGACGTTTCTCACGGGGCGCAATCATCACGTGAATCGCTGCGCGTCGATCATGGAAGGCACGGATGGATATCCCGGCGCCGCCGGCCGTCTGCCGGCGGAGTGCGCGACGATCGGCCAGGTGCTGCAAGACAACGGTTTCAGCACCTTCTGGCTGGGCAAGGAGCACAACGTTCCGACGGAGGATGTGTCGAGCGGCGGCAGCAAATCCGAGTGGCCACTGCAAAAGGGCTTCGATCGATTTTACGGATTCCTCGGCGGAGAGACCAACAACTGGTATCCCGATCTGACGGAGGACAATCACTTCATCACGCAGCCGGACACGCCAGAGAACGGCTATCACCTGTCGAAGGACCTCGCCGATCAGGCCCTGCGCATGTTGCGCGATCAGCGGTCGTCGAATCCGAGCAAGCCGTGGTTCATGTGGTTCTGCCCGGGCGCGAACCACGCGCCGCACCACAGCCCCAAGGAATACGCCGACAAGTACAAGGGGAAATTCGACGACGGCTACGAAGCGTATCGCGAGTGGTCGCTGGCGCGAATGATCGACAAGGGCATTGTGCCGAAGGGCACAGTGCTCACCCCGATCAATCCGCTGCCGGAGGATGTGGCAAAGACGGCTCCGGCTGACGCCGTGCGGCCGTGGAGCACGCTCAACGACAAGGAGAAGAAGTTGTTTTCGCGCATGGCGGAGGTGTACGCAGGGTTCTCCGAGTACACCGATGCCCAGGTCGGGCGCATCATCGAGTATCTCGAGACGACCAAGCAGCTCGAGAACACGATCATTTTCTACTGCGCCGACAACGGTGCGTCCGGCGAAGGCACGCCGAATGGCTCGGTGAACGAGAACAAGTTCTTCAACGGCTATCCGGACGACCTCGAGGAGAACATGAAGTACCTCGATTCGCTCGGCAGCCCCGAGACGTACAATCACTACCCGACGGGTTGGGCAGTCGCGTTCAGCACGCCGTTCCAGATGTTCAAACGCTATTCACAGTTCTCTGGCGGCACGTGCGACCCGCTGGTCATTCACTGGCCCAAGGGCATCAAGGCCAAGGGCGAGGTGCGCGACCAGTACCACCATTCGACGGACATCGTAGCGACGATTCTCGACGTCGTCGGCCTCGAGATGCCGAAGAGCTATCGCGGCGTGGAGCAGTATCCGTTGAACGGTGTCTCGATGAAGTACACGTTCGATGACGCGAACGCCAAGACGACAAAGACGGTGCAGTACTACGCCATGCTCGGCACACGCGGCATCTGGAAAGACGGGTGGAAAGCCGCCGCGCTCCACGCCCCGATCAGCGGCGCCGGCCATTTCGACAAGGATCGCTGGGAACTGTATCACGTCGACGAGGATCGATCCGAGTCGAAGGACCTGGCGAAGGAGAAGCCCGAGAAGCTGAAGGAGCTGATCGATGCGTGGTTCAAGGAAGCCGATAAGAACTTCGTGCTTCCGCTCGACGATCGCACGCCGGTCGAGCTCCTCGGCATTCAGCATCCCACGACGGAGGCGCCACGGACGCGCTTCATCTACTTCCCCAACACGTCGCCGGTGCCCGAGTCGGTCGGCGTCAACGTCCGCGGCCGGTCGTACAAGATCGTGGCCGACGTCAACCTCACGTCCGACTCGACCGGCGTGATCTTCGCGCACGGCTCGCGCTTCGGCGGGCACGCGCTGTTCGTCAAGGATCGCAAACTCGTCTACGTGTACAACTTCCTCGGCATCAAGCCGGAGCAGAAGTTCGTCTCGTCGGAAGAGCTGTCGCCGGGCAAGCACACCGTCGGCATGGCATTCGTTCGTGAGAAATCTGGCAAGTACGGCGAATCGTTCGGCAAGACGCAGTTGTACATCGACGACAAGGTGGTCGCCGAGGGGCCGATGAAGACCCAACCCGGACATTTTACGCTCGGCGGGGACGGCATTTGTTGCGGATACGACAGCGAAGACAACGTGAGCGAGGAGTACACGGCGCCGAACGCCTTTACCGACGGCACCATCCTCGGCGTGGCGGTCGACGTGAGCGAGGACGTGTATCTCGATCTCGAGAAGGAAGCCGCAGGCGCGATGGCGCGCGACTGACGAAGCGGGACGTCTGGACCGGTGGCATTAGTAACTGCTAATAGACATGTCTGGCGGTCACACTCGAGGCGCAGGCGCGACGCCGATCTCGAGTGAGTACGCCAACCGTGTGATGGTGATTCGGACGTCGAAGCGCTACGCATTCGACTCGCCAGTACTGTCCCGAATCCCGGAGCGCTTCATATGTCACGTTTTTGGAACATCCCCGCCGTCATCGCACTGTCACTCATCGCCATACCGCTCGCCGCGCAGGGCGCTTCGCGCGATACCAGCGGGCTGAGCACGGATTCGATCGTCGCTGTCGCGCCATCGATCACGCCGAGCCTTGTCGCCGCACGCGCATCGCTGTTTGCATCCGACAGCGCGACCACGGCGTTCAACCTGCGCGCCCAGCTAGCCGACGTCGCGGTTGCACGATCTGCGGATTCGCCAAACGCGTCACGCAACTCGGCGATGATGATCGTCGGCGGGGCAGCAATCATTGTCGGCGCGATCCTCGGCGGCAACGCGGGCAGTGCAATCGCAGTCGGCGGCGGCGTGGTCGGCCTCGTTGGGCTGTGGCGCTACCTCAGGTAGGCTGCACCGAGGCGCACTAGTTGTCCAACAGTTCGAACGACGACGGCGAGTGCGATCGCCGGGCGATTCTACGCCGGGCTTGGGAGCAGTTCGACGATCTCGAGCCAGTGGCGACCCAACGCGTTCAATGCGTTGACGAGACCGGGCAGCGTCACGGGCTTGGTCATTGAGGCGTTCGTGCCAAGCCGACACTCACGGACGGCGTCGTCGTTGAGCGGCGACGTAGAGAGAAAGACGATGGGAATCTCGACCAGCGTTGCGTCGAGTCTCGCGACTCTGGGCGGTTCGTGCCCGTCAATCCGCGGCTTGCGCAAATCCAACAGGATCAATCCTGGCCGCGGTGCGCGTCCGGTCTCGCCTGAAAAGGCCCGGCGCTGATACAGGTAATCGAGGAGCTGACCGCCATCTTCGACGAATCGTACGGCGTTCGACACACGCGCGTCGTTCAACGCCCGCTGGGTGGCGATCCGATCGCCTTCATCATCGTCGCAGACGAGGATCGTGATCGGGATTTTGTGCTCACTTCGCGCCATGATGCCTCGGCCGGGTGCTGGTAGACTAGGCCATCGCTTCGAGCGCGCGCAATCGCACAATGGTATCAGAAAGGGTACTCCGGCCTTACCTTTTCCGCGTGGCCGACCACTCGCACGACCCAAGCCCGGCGTTTCTCGGCACGACGATCACGGTCGCCATTGTCGACGACAATCGCCTCGTCCGCGAAGCACTGACGTCGATGCTCAATCGACTCGAGGATGTCAGAGTGATTGCGTCGGATGTTGCCGACCCCGCCTTTCTGGCCCGCGAAAAGCCGAATGTCCTGTTGCTCGACGTGGGCCTGCGCGACCAGGACAGTCTTCGCGTCGCCGCCACGCTCAAGAAGGACATGCCGGACGCGAAGATCATCGTGATGGATCTGGTTCCGGTGAACGAAGAGATCGTGGAATTCGTGAACGCGGGCGTGTCGGGATTCGTGCTCAAAGACGCCACGTTCGATGAATTCATCGGAACGATTCGGTCGGTGGCCGCGGGCGAGAAAGTCCTGCCGCCGCGAATGACCGAATCGCTGTTCTCGCAGATCGCCAAAGCAGCCGGGGAACGTGGACGGGAGCAGGTGCTCGAAGACGTGCGCATGACGCGACGGGAGCGCGAGGTGATCGGGCTGATTGGCGAGGGGCTGAGTAACAAGGAAATCGCCAAACGACTCAACATCGCGGCGCACACGGTCAAGAGCCACGTGCGCAACGTCATGGAGAAGCTGGCGCTGCACACGCGGCTGCAAATCGCGGCGTACTCGCGTCGAGATTGAGCCGCGTAGCACCAGATAGGGAGTCGCGGGTGCGGGAGTGGAGGACCGTACCTACTCTTTCACCCGTTCGTGCGATGGCTCGCGGTTGCGCTCACGCGTACCGTGTGTGATGACCAACAAATACCTGCTCGCCGCGTTTGCCCTCGTACTATCCGGGTGCGCCGTGCTCAACCGGCGCGAAGAAGGGACAGTGATCGGCGCGGGTGCCGGTGGTGCGGTGGGTGCTGTCGTCGGCAATCAGACCGGGTCGACGGCTCGCGGGGCAATCATCGGAGCTGTCGTCGGTGGCGCGGCTGGCTTGATCATCGGCAATCAGATGGATCAGCAGGCGAAGCAACTGCGACAGACCATCGCGGGCGCCACGATCGAGCGGGTCGGCGAAGGCATCGAAGTCACCTTCGCTTCCGGCCTCCTCTACGACTACGATTCCGATGAAGTGCGACCGGACGCCGCGAACAATCTGGGTCATCTCGCGTCGAGCCTCGGAGAGTTTCCGAATACCAGTTTGGTCATCGTTGGGCACACCGACGCCGCCGGTCTCGCGAAGTACAATCAGGGGCTGTCGGTCCGACGTGCCGCCGCGGCTTCGGCCTATCTGATCGGACACGGCGTGAGCGCCAGTCGGCTCAGCACGGTGGGCCGCGGCGAGAGCGAACCGGTGGCGACGAACGACACCGACGCCGGTCGCCAACTCAACCGGCGCGTCGAGGTTGCGATATTCGCGAACGCCAACGCGAAGAAATCCGCGGGCTACTGATGCCGTCTCGCCTCGACGAGCCCCGAATGACACCGGTGCAGGCCACTGGGTATGATCGTCGCCGCGCGCACGCCGTTGCCGAAGATGCGCAGCGGATCGCCAACCTGGCGCGCGAATTCCAACAGAGCGCGCGCGAGCTCGCAAGTCAGGCCCGGAAGCTGCGCGGCACCCTCGCGGCGCTCGACTTTGCGAACGAGGAATTGGATCGCGGCGCCGGCGAGATCGCCGCGGCGCAGGAGATCGCCGACGCGGCGACGGCGCGCCTGACGCGCCTGCAGAGCATTACGGCGGCGCTCAGCAACAGCGTGACACTCGAAGGGGTCGCTGATGCGGTACTTCGGGAAGCGATTGTGGCGCTCGAATGTGACGCGGGCGCGGTCGTCGTCGCCGCCAGCCCGCACGGGACGAGCCTCGCGCTGCTGCGCGAGGCCGGTTCACTCGATCAGTGCATGCGATCGTTCACGCAGGTCGACGCCGGCTCGCCTCGCGGGCCGTACGCCGATGCGCTCGAGCAGCGCAGCCCCGTATATGTAGAGTCGTTCGAGGAAATGCTCGTTCGATATCCGACGTTTCGGCATGTGGCCAAGGCGGACTTGAGCGGCGCGTGGATCTTTCTTCCGCTCGAAATCGACAGAGTCGTGGCCGGTGCCCTGGCGTTCGCCTTCTCCGCTCCCCGTAAGTTCTCCGCACTCGATCGTCAGTTCGCGGACACGGTGTCACGCTACTGCGCGCAGGCGATGGACCGCGTGAACCTTCGGATCGAGACCGCCGCGGCGCTGGCCGAAGCGCATGACGCACGGCTGTTGGCGGAACACGCCAACAACGCGAAGACGAACTTCTTGCGCACGATGGGTCACGAGCTGCGTACACCGCTGAACGCCATCGTGGGATACACGGATCTGTTGCTGCTCGGCGTTCGCGGCGCCGTCAATCCCGAGCAGGCGGCAGACCTGAATCGTGTCAAACGCGCGGGGGCGTATCTCGTTCGGCTGATCAACGATGTGCTGACGGTCGCGCGCCTCGAAGGGGCAAGGCCGCTGCGACTTGACGACGAACACCGTCGCCCACACGCTCGGCGAGGTCCAGGACCTGTGCGCGCTGCAAGCCAAGATGCAGGGCGTGGCGTTCTCGATCGCGCCGCCGGACACCGACGTTCTCATGACGGCCGATGCCGAGCGGCTGCAGCAGATCCTCCTCAATCTCGTCACGAACGCGATCAAGTTCACGGCGAGCGGCGGCAGCGTCCACGTTAGCTGCGAGGGCGACGGCACCATGGCGCGCGTTCGCGTGAAGGACACGGGAATCGGAATCCGCGCCGCCGATCTCGATCGTGTGTTCGAACCGTTCGTCCAGATCGACCGGCACCTCACCGCGCCGACGCAACAGGGCATCGGCCTCGGGCTGTCGATCAGCCGCGACCTTGCCCGCTCGATGCACGGTGACTTGACGGTGGAAAGTGAAGAGGGTGTTGGTTCGGTGTTCACCCTTACGCTCCCCGCGGCCGCTGATTCTTCGCCGGGCGTGGCGCCGACGAGGATGTTGGACTGGAGTGCCGCCGCGAAGAAAAGGGCCAACGCATGATGCAAGTCGCGCATCTTCCGAGATTGCTTCACGTCGCGCATCGGATCTCGGAGGGCACGCGCCGACGCCTCGAGCGGTCGTTCATTCACGCGCTGCGGGGCCACCGGCACACCTCTGCCGAGGCGCTGCGAACCGCGGTGGGCGACGCCAGCCTGGAGTTGCAGGCCGCCGGGCTCGGTGATCAAGCAGTGCTCGACGTCCTCAGTGCCCTCGTCGAAGACACAGGACGCGCCTGCGGTGCCGACCGGCCTTCGTTGATCTCGGGCGAGATGCGATGGGTGCCGGTGCGTGACAGAGTGCTGCAACTCGCGAGAGAAGCACTCGACCCCGTGTACATGCGCTCTACGTAGATTGCGGCGCGGCCGGAGCACTCTTGGCTCTCCGGCCGCGCCGTTTGGGCAGAAAATACTCGAACGGCTTGCCGTAGAGCTCCGCGAGCCTCTGTAAGTCGATCGGATCGAGACGCCGCTCACCCAACTCGCACTTCGAGACAAACGATACCGGCCGGCCGAGAGCCTCGGCGACCTGGGTTTGGGTCAGGCCGGCGTCGTGCCGCGCCTCGCGCACGCGACGAATGAGGTACCGGTAGTCCGGTTCATAGACGGCGCTCTTGCGGCGGCCTCGTGCCATTCGCGGATGATGGCGCCCGCGGTAGCATTCCCCATCTTAGGGAATTATCATGAGCCATGCCGCCAACGGTTTTCGACACCTGCGAACCCCGCGCGGACGTCCTCGCGGGTGCGATCACCGAGTCGGACTTCGCCGCCGACCTTGCGCAGGTGATTCGCGGGACCGCGCCTGACGAGTACAAGGACGCGGCCCGTTTCTTCGACACCACCTTCCCGACTCGCGGGCTCAAGAACCTGCTCGCCAACGTATGCCGCCGCTTGAGCGGCGCGGGCGGGGAAGCGGCGTCGATCTTTCGTCTCGACACCCAGTTCGGCGGCGGTAAGACGCACGGGCTGATCGCGCTCGTCCACGCCGCGCGCGGGCTCGACGGCGTCAAGAACGTGGCCGAGTTCATCGATCCGGCGCTCCTGCCGAACGGGACCCGTGCGCATCGCGGCATTCGACGGTGAGAATGCCGATCCGATGAACGGCCGCACCATGGGCGTCGGCATCCGGGCCTATACGCCCTGGGGCGAGATCGCCTACGCGCTCGGCGGCGAGACAGGATACGAGCGCCTGCGGGCGAGCGACGAACAACGCGTCGCACCGGGCGCCGACACTCTGCGCGAGTTGTTCGGCGGCGAACCGGCCCTGATCCTCCTCGACGAGCTCTCCGTCTATCTGCGCAAGGTGAAGGGACTCGGTGGAGCGCGCGATCAGCTCTCGGCCTTTCTCACTTCGCTGTTCAAGGCGGTCGAGAGCACGCCGAATGCGGCGCTCGTGTATGCGCTCGCCGTCGGCAAAGACAGGCGCGCCTCGGATGCGTACAGCGACGAAAATGAATTCATCGCTGACCGCATGGCCGAAGCCGAGAGCATCTCGGCGCGCAAGGCGACGCTGCTCAATCCGACCGAGGACGACGAGACCGCCCAAGTCCTTCGTCGCCGTCTGTTCGGCCGGATCGATCATGCGCAGATCCCGGGCGTCGTCGACGCGTACCGCTCGCTGTGGAAGCAGCACGAGCCAGCGCTCTCCCCCGAGGCAGGCAGGCCTGAAACGCTCGAAGCATTCCGCGCGTCGTATCCGCTTCACCCCGACGTACTCGACACGCTGACCGAAAAGGCGGCGACGCTCTCCAACTTCCAGCGCGTGCGTGGCATGCTGCGGCTGCTCGCCCGCACGATCGCGCATCTATGGAAGGAACGGCCGGACGACGCATACGCGATTCATCTGCACCACATCGATTTGGCCTACGAGCCGATTCGACAGGAACTCATCACGCGCCTCGGACTTGGTCAGTACGCACCGGCACTCCGGCGCGACGTGGCCGGTGACGGCGCCAGCAAGTCGCTCGCACAGGAGATCGACGCCGACCACTACAAAGGCTTGCCGCCGTACGCCACGTACGCGGCGCGCACGATCTTCTTGCATACGCTCGCGTTCAACGATCAACTGCGCGGCCTGTCGCCCGAGCATCTCCGCTTCTCGATGATCGGGCCCGGTATCGACGTGAGCTTCGTCGACGATGCGCGCAAGCGATTCGTCGCCGAGTCGGCGTTCCTCGACGATCGTCCCGCGGCGCCGCTGCGCTTTTTGGCCGAGGCGAATCTCACGCAGATCATTCGCCGGCAGGAGGCGCAGGTCGACCCCGAGGAGGTGCGCGCGCAGCTTCGCGACAAAATCCGCGACATCTTCGCCGCCGGCACGTCGGCCTTCAACCTCGTGCCCTTTCCAGGCGGAGCGTACGAGGTGCCCGACGAGATTGGCGACGGCCGGCCGCTGCTCGTTCTGCTCGGCTACGACGCCGTGTCGGTCGGCGGCACGGTCGACGCCGTACCGCAGCTCGTCGAGCGAGTGTTCAAGTACAAGGGTGCCGACGACCGGTCGCTGCGCATCAATCGCAACGCGCTCGCGTTCATCGTGGCGGACGATGCGCGCAAAGACGAGATGCGCCATCGGATGATCCGCCGGCTGGCGCTGCAAGAACTGAAGAAGGGCGAGCGGATCGGCGAGCTCGCCGATCACCAACAGATGAAAGTTCGCGAGCTGGAGGGTCGATCGGACCAGGAGCTGGCCGTGGCTATCCAACAGTGCTATCGCCACGTGTTCTATCCGTCGCGCAACGATCGCGTCAAGGACGGCACCGACCTTGGGCACACCGCGATCGACGCGCCCTCGGCCAGCGCGACGCCGGGCGTCGGCAGCCGGCAGGTCGAGCGCGCGCTGCGCGACAACAAGAAGCTCCGCGTCGCGGGCGACGAGCCCGATTCGCCGGCGTACATCCGCGACCGCACGCCGCTCAAGAAGGGGGAGATCACGACGCGCGCATTGCGCGAGGAATTCCGTCGCGACCCAAGCCTCCCGATGTTGGTGCGCGACGACGTGTTCGTGAGCGGCGTGCTCCGCGGCGTCGAGCAGGGCGACTACGTGTATCGGCGCGGCGATCTGCTGTACGGGCAAGGCGACCCGCAGGTGAACGTCGTCGTCGACGAACAGTCAACGGTGTTCACGATGGCCTTTGCGAAGGAGCGCGGCATCTGGCCGCGTCCCGCGCCGAAGGCTGAGCCAGTGCCAAATCCCCCGTCCGTCGGGAGTCCGGGAGCGCATGGCGGGCCGGGATCACCAACGGTCACCGTCGCGCCGCCAGTTGCCGCAACGGACCTGTTGTTCGCCGAGGGCGTGCTCAAGGAGGCGCTCATGCGCCTGTGGGAGAAGGTGCGCGGCCGCAAGATCGAGCGCGTCCATCTGCTGCGGATTCGCATGTTCGACGCGAGCGACGCGTTCAAGCTGCTCGGCGTCATCGGGTTGGTTCAGGGCGCGCAGAAGCAGGTCAGGCTCGACGGCGAATACGAGACGACCGATGGCGGGCACTTGGCGTTCACGTTCGCCGGACCGGCGACCGATGCGCAAACGCTCAAGGAGTTCCTCGAGCCGCAACTGCGCGCCGCCAATGAGAAAACGCTCAACGCCGAGGTCGAGCTGCGGTTCGACGACGGGCTGGCGATGGCGAGCGACGCGCCGGAACAGCTGGCGGATCGGTTGACGCGCTACGCCGCCGGCTCGGCGTACGTGACGACGAGCGCCGAGTCGGCGAGCGCCGCGCCGACGGTGCCGGTGAAAGCATGAGGCGCGCGAAGATTCGCATCGTCGCGATCGAGACGCCGGCGTCGGCGCCGCAATACGAACTACGAATGCGCGCGTGGGGGCCGGCGGACGACGAGCTGGAGGTGTGGCAGGTGCCCGCGCCGTCGACGCCGCACGTGCGCTCGGCGATTCGCGTGGCCGGGTTGCGGGGACGGAATCTCGAGCTGGTGCATCATCGCGTGCTCAAGCGGCTCGCGAATGCCGGCGTGCGGGTTGGCCAGCGACGTCTCGTGGAGTTGGTGCGCGACGAGCCGGAGGCGTACGCGATCACGGAACATCTCGCGCTGATGCTCGGGCTGCTCTTTCGCACCCTCGCGCCGATGCAGAGCCGCGAGAACATGCTACGCGTGGCGGAAGGGATCGAAGCGATGGGCCAGGAGGAGGCGGCGTACTGGCTGGGGATGGCGATGCACCGCACGAATCCGCGGCGCGTGTTGAGCGCGCTGCGGATGTTGCTGACGGATCCGGCGCGGCGTGTGGACGGGCGGCGATGAGTGAGCCGCGGTTGATCGAGCGGTGGTTGCCGATTGCGGAGATAGGTGATCGAGAGTGTGCGCGAACGGCGCCGATGACGCCGTTCCCAGCCGCCGAACCGGTCTGCACGTGTGGTGGGCGAGGCGGCCGTTGGTGGCGTCGCGGGCGGCGGTGTTGGCGTCGTTGCTGCCGGCGGATGCGGACCGGAAGAGGTTCATGCACGTGTTGGGGATTCATGGGGATCCGGTGGCAGCGAAGAACCGCATCGCCATCGCCGATCGCAACGGCGAGCGTCTCGGCGCGAACGCGTACGGATACGCCCGCGCCTTCTCGTACACACCGACTAATGATGATCGGACGTGGGTATCCAGCGAGGGGGCGCGGGCCGGCGCGCGCAACATCCGCGTGCTGGATCCAACCGCAGGCGGGGGAAGCATCCCGTTCGAGACGGTCCGCCTCGGCGTAGCCACGCTGGCGAACGATCTAAATCCAGTTGCGGCGCTGATCGAGCGCGCGACGGTCGATTGGCCAATCAAGTACGGCCTCGCGGTTCGGACTGAATTCTTGAAGCTGGGGCAGGAACTGGTCGCGCGTGTTCGCGACCGCCTTGGGTGGGCGTACCCGGCCGAACCGGGTCACGACTGTAGGCCTGATGGTTATTTGTGGGCGCGGACGATTGTGTGTCCGTATTGCGCCAGCGTGATTCCGCTCTCGCCCAACTGGCGCCTCGCGCCGGACGGCACCGGCGTTCGGTTGCGGCCGCTCGTGCACACCGGCCCAGGCGGCGCTCATCGCCGATGCGACTTCGAGATCGTGAGTTCGGTAAACAGCAATCACCGGCCACTGTGAAGGATGGCGACGCGACCTGTCCGTTCCCCGACTGCGGCCGAATCGTGGACGGCGATGAAGTGAAGCGGCAAGCGCAAGCCGGCGGAATGGGCGAGCAACTCTTTGCCGTGGTGTTCAAACGCCAAGTGGCAACCAAGACAAAGACCGGCAAGCAACGCGTGAAGTGGGAGCGCGGTTACCGCGCGCCGCGCGCCGAGGACGACAACTCGGTGGAGATTGCGGCTAGGCTTGCGGAGAAGATGCTGGAATGGGAGGCACTCGATTTGGTGCCGAGCGAGCCGGTTCCTCCTGGCAACAAGACAAACGAACCGCTGCGCTATGGAATGCGACGCTGGCAGGACATCTTTTCGCCACGTCAACTCCTCGGCCACGCCACCGGCGTTGAGATCTTCCGCGAATTGCTCGACGAGGCGAATCGATCTGCCGCCAATCTCGGATGTTCAGCGCGCGGCCTTCGCCTATCTCGCGCTCTCTCTCGATAAGATGCTCAACTACAACTCACGCATGTCGTTGGATAGCGAGCGCGAGGTGCGTCGTCAATACGTTCGATCGACACGACTTCGCGTTCGCGTGGTCGTACGCCGAGATGGCGCCGCTCATCGCAGGCCTGGGCTACGACTGGGCGATCGAGCAAACCGCCAAGTGCATCGAAGAGCTCGTCGCCCTCTCGCGCCCCGACATCGACGTAAAGGCTGCCCGAAAGACCGGTGCCTCGGCCGGCCTCTTCGACCCGCCGGCCTTCGTCGCGCCGCCCGTCACCATCACGTCCAAGTCCGCCGACGCCCTCACCCACATCGCCGACGAGAGCGTCGACGCGGTCGTGATGGACCCGCCGTACTACGACAACGTGATGTACGCCGAGCTATCAGACTTCTTTTATGTTTGGCTCAAGCGCACGGCGGGGCATGTGTTCCCGGAGTTGTTCACCCGCACACTGACCGACAAGCAGAACGAGGCGGTCGCGAACCCGGCGAAATTCCGGGACCAGGATGGCGCGAAGAAGCTTGCCGACCGCGACTACCGCGAGCGCATGGCCGCCATCTTCGCCGAATGCCGGCGCGTGCTCAAGCCGGACGGCATCATGACGCTCATGTTCACGCACAAGGCCACTGGTGCATGGGACGCGCTGACGATGGGCCTCATGCAAGCCGGCTTCTCGATCAGCGCAAGTTGGCCGATCAACACGGAAGCCGAAGGGTCGCTGCACATCAAGGACAAGTCGGCCGCCAACAGCACCATCTTTCTCGCCTGTCGTCCGCGCCGCGCCGCGCATCAGAACGACGAGATGCACTACTGGGAAGACGTCGAGCCGAAAGTCGCCCGCGCCGTCCGCGACCGCGTTGAGGATTTTCAGAAGGCCGGCATCGGCGGCGTCGATCTCTATCTTGCGTCGTTCGGTCCGGCGCTCGAGGAATTCAGCCGCCACTGGCCGCTCCGGCGCGGCACGCCGGCTCCGCAACCCGAAGAACGGCGCCGTCGCAAGCAGAAGGAGCTGTTCGAGGAGACATGGGATCCGTACGCCGTGTCGCCGGAAGACGCGCTCAACGCCGCGCGCCGCGAGGTGAAGCGCTGGCGGCTCGAGCAACTCACGCACGCCAAGACTAAGATGGAGCTCGACCCGGCCACGTCGTTCTTCGTGCTCGCGTGGGACGCGTTCAAGGCGCCCGTGTTTCCGTACGACGAAGCGTTGCGTCTCGCGCGCGCGGTCGGTGTCGACCTCGACAAAGAGGTAATTGGCCGACTCGCGGAGAAAAAGGGCAGCGCAGTGCGCCTCTGGGACAGCGGAACGCGCGCCGCCAAGCACGCGCTCGGTCCCGTGGACGGATCGCGCGGCTGGATCGACACGATCCACCACGCAGCTCACATGGCGCGCCTGCGCACGCTCGACGCGGCCCGGGAGATGCTGGCGAAGGCGGGCGTCGCGGGCGATCCGCAGTTCTTCGCGTCGCTCGAGGCGGTGCTCGAGGTGCTGCCCGTCGGCCGAACCTTTGGAGGGCTCGACCTCGACGGCGATCTCGCCGCGAGCGGCACCGACTTCGAGGTGCTCGAGAAGTTGCGTCGCCTCGCCTTCGCGTCGCACGTCGACCGGCCGGACCAGTTGAATCAGTACGAACTCATACAAACGTCGGCGACGTGAACGGCGACCGCGTTCCGACGATGCCGGCGGCGATAACATGATTGCGCGCGTGCGGCCTTCGTCGCGCATCGTGGCGCGTGTCAACGAGTCTCGACTCCCATGCTTCGTGCTGCGGCGAGCGTGTCCGGCGCCTCGAGGCCTCGCTCGCGTCGCGCACGCACGTGGCGGCGATGCCTAGCCTGGCCGATCGCGCATGGCGTCTCAAGTACACGCCGGACGACGAGAACCTCGTCGACGGATTCTACATCCCGGCGCTCGAGTGTGCGGTCCGCTACGATCGCTCGACCGGATACTTTGGCGCTACGGCGCTCGGCCTGGCGATGCGCGGCATCGAAGGCCTCGTGCGCAACGGCGGACACATGCGGCTGATCGTCGGCTGCACGCTCGATCAGGCCGAGGTCGACGCCATCGCTCGGGGCACGAAGTTGCGCGACGCGGTGGAGCGCCATCTGGCGGCGCGGCCATTGGAGCCGCCCGACGAGCCGACGCGCGATGCGCTCGAACTGCTCGCCTGGATGATCGAGCACGGCGTGCTCGACGTGAAGGTCGCTGTGCCCTGCGACGCCGACCGGCAGCCGATGAGCGCGGACGGCATCTTTCATGAGAAGGCTGGTATCATCGAAGACGCGTCAGGAAACCGTCTCGCCTTCAACGGGTCGATCAACGAGACGTTCGCCGGCTGGAAGAAGAATTGGGAGAGCTTCAACGTCTTCACCAGTTGGACCGGCACGGCGAATTACGCGGCGCGCGAAGCGGAAGACTTCGCCATGATCTGGGCCGACCAGGCGAAGCGCGTCCGCACGCTCGATGTTCCGGACGCCGCGAGGGCGGACCTGCTTCGATTCATGCCCGAGTCGGACCTGCCGGCGCGGCTCGCCGTGCACGAGGCGATCGACTTGCCCCGGGAGGAGCCGGGTCTACCTCCCGCGACCGGCCCGGACCTTCGGCAGCAGGTGTGGCGCTACATCAAGCGAGCGCCGACGCTGCCCGACGGCGGCGCGCTCGTCGGTGAAGCGACGTGCGCGGTGCGTCCGTGGCCGCACCAGATCCACGCGTTCGAGCGTCTCGTACGCGAGCCCGGCGCCGCGCCTGCTCATCGCCGACGAAGTCGGGCTCGGCAAGACGATTCAAGCGGGGATGCTGCTCCGCCAAATGTGGCTCGCCGGGCGCGCGCGCCGAATTCTCATCCTCACCCCGGCCGCCGTGATGCGGCAGTGGCAGCTCGAGCTGCGCGAGAAGTTCAATCTGAACTGGCCCGTGTATGACGACGGTTCACTGAACTGGTGCCCGTCGCCGGCGATGGCAGGCAGCGAACGGCAGGCCGTGAGCGCGTCGACCTGGCACCGGCAGGACATCGTGATCGCGTCGAGCCATCTGATGCGGCGGCGCGACCGAGAAAAGGCACTGTGCGAGGACGCGGAGCCGTGGGATCTCATCGTATTGGACGAGGCGCACCACGCGCGGCGTCGCGGCGCGGGATCGGCGTCCGAGGAGGGGCCCAATCAACTGCTGCGACTGATGCGCCGTCTGCGCGAGCGCACCAAGAGTCTCGTCTTGCTCACCGCGACGCCGATGCAGGTACACCCGATCGAACTGTGGGACCTGCTCGATCTCGCTCGGCATGCCGGCGGCGTGGGGAGCCGGGCCGTTTCTGCGCTTCTTCGAGTTGCTCGGCAAGCCGGCGCCGTCGCACGACGAGTTCGATGAGCTGGCGGCGATGTTTCGCGCCTCCGAACAGGCGTACGGCGAGGCGACGACCGAGTCGGTCACGCGGCTCGGCGTCTCGAGCAAGGTGCGTGCGAAACGGATTCTCGATGCGTTGCGCGACCGGTCCGGCATTCCGCGGCGGTCGCTCGACGCCGAGGCACGAGGCGTCGCGATGCGGCTAATGCGCGCCACGACGCCCGTGTCGCGCTTGATGTCACGGCATACACGCGATCTCTTACGAGAGTACTATAAACGCGGCCAAATCACGACGCCGATCGCCGATCGGGACGTGCGCGACGAGTTCATCGAGATGACGCCGGCGGAGCGCGCGGTATACGAGGCTGTCGAGGGCTACATCTCGACGACGTACAATCAGGCGTCGGTCAACGCCAAGAACGCCGTCGGTTTCGTGATGACGGTGTACCGCCGGCGCCTGGCGAGCAGCTTTCGAGCGCTGCGAAGCACGCTCGAAGCCCGACTCGAGCGCCGAGCGCAGATCTCGGAGTTTGCCGCGGACGATGCGTCGGACGATGAAAGCGGTGACGAGATCATGGATGCGGATGACGCCGCAGCGTTGGAGAGAGAAGCGCTCGAACTCGAAGAGCACGAGGACATTCGCGCGCTGCTCGTGCGCGTCGCGGATCTTCCCGTGGACACCAAGGCCCGCCGATTGCGCGACGTACTCGGGGCGCTGCGCGACGACGGGTACTCGCAGGTGATGGTCTTCACGCAGTTCACCGACACGATGGATTTCCTACGCGGCTTTCTGGCCGCGAAAGAATCGGGCTCGATTCTCTGCTTCTCGGGCCGCGGAGGCGAGGCGTTGGGCACCGACGGCCGGTGGCACGTCATTTCGCGCGACGAGGTGAAGAAGCGCTTTCGCGCCGGCGAAGCGGATATCCTACTGTGCACCGACGCGGCGGCCGAGGGGCTGAACTTTCAGTTCTGCGGCGCGATCGTGAACTACGAGATGCCGTGGAATCCGATGCGCGTCGAACAGCGAATCGGACGCATCGATCGCCTGGGCCAGCAGCACCCGATCGTGCGCATCGTCAATCTCCACTACAGCGAAACGGTGGAGACCGACGTCTACATGGCGCTCCGCAGCCGAATCGGACTCTTTCAGTCGGTCGTCGGACGACTGCAGCCGATCCTGGCGCAACTGCCGCGTACGATCACGAATGCCGTGTTGCGCGGCGGAGACGCGACCGACGAGACGCGCGCGCGCGTCGCCTCCGAGGTGGTGAGTCGGGTCGAGACGCTCGAGGCGGACAACTCGGCTCTCGATCTCGATCGGCTGACGGATGCAGCGCTCGCGATGCCGGTGCGACCATCGCCGGCCTTGGACCTCGAGGCGCTGGACGCCGTGATCCGCCGACCGGACGTCATGCCGGCTGCGACGACGGTGCGACTGTTGGGCGAGCGCGAGTACGCATATCTCGCTCCGGGCGAGCCGCGCTGAGCTGCGTGTGACGACGGATCCCGGTTTCTTCGAGGAGCACGCGGACAGTCTCGAACTCTGGTCTCCTGGTTCGCCCGTGTTTCCGAATGTGGATCGATTGGCCGACGAGGCAGAGGGGTCTGCCGATCGGCCAGCGGTGACGTCGTTGGCGGAGCTGCTTGGCCCAGATTCGTCGTGAGGGCAGCGAGCGTGGCCTGCAGCACGCCCGCCGCCGCCAAGCCGACGATTTGTAGTATTGACAACCATGGTACTGAATACCATACTTCGTCGGGGCTCGCGTGCCGGTGCTACCAGGTTTTGTCTATCTGCCCACCTTCGAGCGCGCCGCCAAGGGCATTTTGAACGAGGCCGAGCGCCAAATCCTCGAGCAGGCGCTGGTGGAGAATCCCGAGGCTGGCGCGCCGATGGTCGGCACCGGCGGCGTTCGCAAAATGCGCTTTGGCCGTACGGGGGAAGGGAAGCGCGGCGGCCTGCGGGTGATCTACTATTATCGCAGCGGGATCGGGCGCATCTACATGCTCGCACTCTATGCTAAGAGCGAGCAGGGCAGCGTGTCGAAGGAAGCGCGCAACACGATGAGAGCGTTGACGGCGCGATTGGAGCGCGAAACGTAGCGCCGTAGCGCACGTGGGCCGGTGTTGCTTCGGGTCAAACCGCGAGTTGGAGGAATGCACCGTGGCCAGAGCAGCCCGCAAGCACGTGAAGAAGCCCGCCCGCGACAAAACGTCGCGCGACATTGGCGCCGAAATCATCGCCGGACTCCAGGAGGCGATCGCGTTCGAGGCCGGCGCGGATGTGGACGCGATCTTCAAGGCAGCCCCGATCAGCGCGCGACATGCCACCGTCGCGCCGGCACCGGAGTTCAGTGCCGCGGAGATCGCTGCGCTGCGAAAGGAAATGGGGTTGTCGCAAACGCTCTTTGCGCAAATCCTCAACGTCAGTCCCGAAACGGAGAAAGCTTGGGAGCAAGGGAAATTCCTGCCCGGCGGATCGGTTAGACGCCTGCTTCAGATCGCGAGCCGCAGGCCGGCCGTGCTCCTCGAAGGAATCATCGAGGTCAGCGCCGTACGACGACAGACTGGCCCTCGCCGCTCCCGGTCCACGACGCGACGATAGCGGCCGACGACCGCCGAACCGGACGAGGGTTCTTGACGGTCACGGTCCGATGAGACACACTGCTCGGTGCGGGGGTTTCCCGCGCCGAGCTCACTCTCAGCGACTGGATCGACATGCCACAGTATCTCATTGAACGCAACATCCCGGGCGCGGGCCGATTGACCCCGGCCGAACTTCAGGCGATCTCGCAGAAGTCATGCGGCGTCCTGAACGAACTTGGCCCGCAAATCCAGTGGGTCCACAGCTACGTCACCGCCGATCAGATCCACTGTATCTATCGCGCGCCGAACGAGGCGATGGTGCGCGAGCACGCACGGCTGGGCGGCTTCCCGGCGGACCGTGTTTCGGAAATTCAGATAATCATCAATCCGACGACCGCCGAATAGCGCGGATGTCTAGCCTGCCGTCGCCGCCCGGATTCCGGGCGGCGACCGAGCGGCGGATTACTGGCGACGGTTTCGCTCGCCACTGAGGGTTGGAGGTCCCGACGCGTGTCTTAGGTGCGATCCCGCGATCCGACAGGAACGCGTGACGAGACATCCCACTCCACCTGCGCACCGCCGCCGATGGTCGCCGACCACATCGACAGACTTCGCCACGATCTTAAAGTCGCCGTTCGCGCCATCCGTCGCGCGCCGGGTTTCGCGGCGGCGACGATCGCCATTCTTGGCCTCGGCATCGGCGTATCGACGGCGATGTTCGCAATCTATAAGACCGTCCTCGTCGACCGCCTGCCCGTGACGGCGCAGGACCAGCTCGTCGTCATGCATCCGCTCGATCGCGGCGGAATACATCTCGACGCGCCGTATCCGTACCTGCAGGTGATTGCGCGCGACAGCGCGATATTTCGCGCTGTCGCCGGCGTCTACCACTTGGGCGCTCGCCCGACTCCGTTTACCGATGGCGACGCCGCGATCAACCTCAGCGCGGCGGGCGTATCGCCGAATTTCTTCAATGTGTTCGGCATGCGGCCGGTCGTTGGCCGGTTCTTCGTGCCCGACGACGGTCGGGTCGGTGCGCCAACGGCCATCGTACTCAGCTACGCAGCGTGGCGCCGCCGCTTTGGTGGCGACGCGGCGATCGTCGGCCGTTCGCTCGTGGAGCCGTTCTACGGCCGCGGTGAACGCATCATCGGCGTCGCTCCAGCCGGGTTCGACTTTCCCGCCGGTACCGACGCGTGGGCGCAACTTCCGGCCGACTTCACGGGGCAGGTCGACATCATCGCACGCCTGTCCCCGCGGGCGACACTCGAATCGGCGCGCGGTGAACTCCTCGCGCTCGTTCGGCGGAGCAACCCGTTCGCCAACGTGCCGGCGGGCCCAGGCAAGCCGCCACCTCCGCTCGACCTGTTTCAGATGTCTGGCGTTGAAGCTCACTCGTTCGCGGACACTGTCCTTGGCGGATCGCGGCCGGCCATCATCGCAGTTACGCTCGCAGTCGCGCTGCTGCTCGTCATCGCCTGCGTCAACGTCGGCAACCTCGTGCTCGTTCGGCTGCTTGGCCGGACGCGTGAAGTCGCGGTGCGCCGCGCACTCGGTGCGAGCTTTGTCGACGTGGCGCGCCTGTTCTTTCTCGAGAATGCAATGCTCGGCCTGGCGGGCGGGGTGGTCGGATTGCTCACGGCCATTGGCTTGTTGCGCATCGCGCACGCGGTGGCGCCCGTACAGCTCCCGCGCACTGACTCACTCGCACTCGCCGGCGCGCCGATCGCTGAGGCGGCCGGCATTACAATTGTCGCGATGATGTTGATCGGACTCGTGCCAAGTCTGACGGCGTCGCGCGTGAGCGCGTACACCGCGCTGCGCTCTGATTCGCGCACCGGAACTGGAGGGAAGTCCAAACGCCGGACGCGCCGCTGGCTGGTGTCGGTGCAGATGGCGTTGTCCGTCATTCTCCTTTCCGGCGCCGCTCTCCTCGTGCGGACGCTGGAACGTCTTCAGACGATGAATCTCGGCTACAGCCCCGATCATTTATCGATGATCTCGTTCACCGGTCCACAGAGCATATTTTCGACACCGGCGCAGATATTCGAAGTCGCAAAACAACTGGTGGCGCAGATCGAGAGCACCCCGGGCGTCGTTGCCGCCACGCCGATCGAAAGCGCTCCGTTCAAAGGCCAATCGTTTTTCATCATGAAGGTTGCGCCGAGCGAAGCGCCGGCGTCGGAGCGCGGGAACTACCCGTTCGTGCCGTTCGAGTTCGTCGGCCCGGACTACTTTCGCACATTTCAAATACCAATCCTCAAAGGACGTGCGTTCAACGCGACCGACACCAAGAGCGGCCCGCCGGTGGTCGTGATCAGCGAGGTGCTGGCGCACCAGCTGTGGCCGACGCAGGACGCGCTCGGCAAGCAGCTGATACAGACGGCCGACAACAGCACGTGGACGGTCGTCGGAATCGCCAACGACACGCACTTTCGCGAACTGAAACACGTCGGCCCGGTCGTCTTCTTCGATTGGGATCAGATCGCGCCTTTCTGGAGCGGATATGTGGCGGTGCGCACGCGGGCGCCGCTCGCCGCGACGCTCCCCGCGCTGCGCGCCACGGCGCACACGGTCAATTCGAGTCTGGCGCTCTGGGACGCCGAGACGATGGATCAATTTCTCGATGCGCCGCTGGCGCAACCGCGATTGAGCGCATTGCTGATGTCCGGATTCAGCCTCGTTGCCTTGCTGTTGTCGGCCGTCGGTCTGTACGGCGTGATGTCGTCGGCGGTGAGGCAGCAAACGCGCGACATCGGTGTTCGTGTCGCGCTGGGAGCGACGCCTGGCGACGTGCGCCGGTTGGTCGGCCGAGAGGCGATGTGGGTGATCGGGCTTGGTGCACTCGTCGGCATCGCCGCGGCGATGTTTGTCGGACGCATCCTCGCGTCACAGCTGTTCGGTGTTGGTCAGCTCGATCCTGTGTCGCTCGCGCTGGCGCCCGGACTGCTGTTGGTGATCGGCATGGGCGCCGCGTATTTCCCAGCGCAGCGCGCGGTGCGAATCGATCCGGTGGAAGCGCTGCGGGCCGAGTAGTTGCGGGGTACCGGACTGCGTGACATGCTCATTGGCGAGTAAGCAGTTCACCACGTACTCGGGATGACACATGGCTATCCGTCAGCGACTGCGCGGCCTGCTCGGGATTGCGGTCACGTGGGGACTTGGAGTCTCCGTGCTCGCTACGACGATTCTCCTCGGGGGACTCGCGACCGGACTGATTCCGGGCGGAGTGTTCGGGCCGCGCCAAGTGGTGACCGTTGCGGTTCGGAACTTCGTCGCCGGCGCTGTCGCGGGTGTGCTGTTTGGAATGATGCTCGCGAGTGCGGAGCGTCGCCGCACGGTGGCGACGTTGTCGATGCGCCGCGTGGCTGGTTGGGGGTTTCTTGGCCTTGCCATTCCGACGGGTATCATCGCCGTCATCGCGAACGCCGCGGTTCCCATGTCGATCGGAGTCATCGGCGCGGGCCTGCTCGGTTCAGGCGTGCTCGGCGCTGCGTTGAGTACCGCGACGCTCAAACTCGCGCGGCGCTCGCCGGACAATCTGCTCGCGGGCGCTGACTCTCAATCGAGCGACGTGACCCGCTCAACGATCCGCTAAGCCCGACGTGGGGAACAATGCGGATGCGATCTTGTCCGGATCGAACGGCTTCTGCAGCACGGGAACGTCGCGATAGCGCGGCGGAATGATCGGCGCGCTATAGCCGGTAGCGAACACGAACGGTACGCCGCGCGCCATCAGATCGTCCGCCACGGGAAATGCTTGGATGCCGCGCAAGTTGATGTCGAGCATGGCGCCATCCACACGCGGCGTCGACCGCAACAGCGCGAGTGCCTGATCGACCGTCGCCGCCGGCCCGACGATCACCGCTCCACACACGTTGAGCGCCCGGGCCAACGCCGCCGCGACGATGTGCTCGTCTTCGATCAAGAGAATGTGTCGCCCGTTCAAATCGTGATCCGATGTCGATGCGTCGAGTGTCATGCTATTCCAGCGCCATCGTGATGAGGCAGTGCACCTCGTTTCCGCCAATCTCGAGTTTCGTCTTGGCATCGAGCTGATAGGGAAGCGATTTCTCGATCAACATGCGCCCCAAGCCAACGTGACTCGCGGTGTTGGTGTGAGTCCGCGCCGCGAGGCCGCGCTCTCGCCAGTCGAGTGTGAGGCGGCGGCCGTCGTCGGCGTTCAGCTGCCACGTTACATCGAGTTCTCCGTCGGGCGATCCCAACGCGCCGTGCTTTCGTGCGTTCGTCGCCAGCTCGTGCAGCGCCAGCGCCAGGATTTGAACCGATCGCGTGGGAAGCGCGACCTCCGGGCCGGAAACGGTGACACGCGCCGAGTTGGGTTCAGCGCCGAGTGCGCGCAGTTCGAGCTCAACGAGCTCGCCGATCGTCGCGGGGCTGGCGGAGCCGCGTGACACCAACCCCTGCACGCGCGACAGTGAGGCGAGGCGATCCGTGAACGGACCGCTAAAGTCCTCGAGCGTGGTGCACGACGCCAGTGTTTGTTCGGAGAGCGCGCTGACGACGGCGAGCAGATTCCGCGTACGATGTTCGAGCTCGGCGATCAACAGCAGATTCGTCTGCTCGGCGCGCTTGCGTTTCGAGATATCGAGCGCGACGCCATGAAATCCAACCACTTGATTGTTCTCGAATACCGTCTTGCCGCGGGTAAGCACCCAGCGCTCGGCGCCGCCGTTTACACCGGTCACCCGATATTCGATGTCGCAAATTCCGTCGCCCGCCGGATCGACGCTCTGCCCGAGTGCTGCCTGCACGCGCTCGCGATCGTCGGGATGAATGCCACTGAGAAAAATGGCGAAGTCCACCGGCGCGTCGGGCGGCAATCCCCAAATTGCTTTCAGGTTCGCGTCCCACTCGATCGACTGCGTCGTAGGATCCGAGCGGTAACTTCCCAAGCCGATGAGATCGGCGGCGGCGCGAAGGTGCTGCTCGGACGCACTGATGGCCGCGGCGGCGGACGTCGCGACGCACGTGCACATCGCGCCGTCGATAGACGTGCCGTCGGCCGCAAGAATTGGACTGCACTCCATGCGTGCGGACGCGTATTCGCCGCTGACCCAGCTGCCAATGCGGAGCGACACGTCGTCGACGGACGCTGCTTCGCCGGCGAGCACCGTCGCAAACGTCGGACGGAGGCGCTCCCAGCTCGCGCCCCATTCTGCCCGCGTCGGCTCGCCGAATACGAGCGACTGCTCGACGCCACCGAGGAAAGGGACGAACGCGTCGTTGTAGATGATGCTCTGGTCCGATCCCACGACGAGCAGGATTGGAAGACGCGAGTGCAGGCAGATCGAGACGGCGGTTCGGACGGCGTGCGGCCATTGTGCTGGCGCACCGAGTGACGTGCTCGACCAATCTTTGGCGCGAAGGCGCGCACCAGTGATGCCGCCGCCGGCAAGCCACGCTTGTCCATCGCTACGGTCGTTGACTTCCAGCTCAGTCACGGCCTCTTGGTGACATCCACAGCCTCGGCGTCGTCGTCGATGCGCGAAATATAGCGTCGGTCATCGCCATGTCGAATGCAGAATTCGGCTCGGCGAAAAGCGGCTTCCGCCCTCGCCAGGTCGCGCGCCATGCGGTATGCTTGGCCCTTCGCGACTCACAGCCCAACCCTCCGCGTCGGATGGTCGCCGCAATGACTGAAGCCGCATCGGTATCCGTTGAGCGAGTTGTCGCGATCCGTTTCGGACGCTGGTGGCAGTTGAGCCTCGGCGTGGTCTGCATGTCGATGATCGCCAACCTGCAGTACGGTTGGACGTTGTTCGTCAACCCGATTCACGACCGGCACGGATGGAGTTTGCCGGCGATTCAGGTGGCGTTCACCGTCTTCGTGTTGGTCGAGACGTGGCTCGTCCCCATCGAAGGGTATCTCGTCGACCGCATTGGGCCGCGCTTCGTCGGCGTCGCCGCCGGAGTTCTCGTCGCCGCGTCGTGGGCGATCAACTCCGTCGCCAGCACACTGCCGCTCCTCTATCTCGGCGCTGTGGTTGGCGGCATCGGTGCGGGCGCTGTGTACGGTGCGTGCGTCGGCAACGCGCTCAAGTGGTTTCCCGATCGGCGAGGACTCGCCGCCGGAATTACGGCGATGGGTTTTGGCGCGGGATCCGCGTTGACCGTGTTCCCGATTGCGAACATGATCAGGTCGCAGGGCTACGAGGCGACGTTCCTCAAGTTCGGCCTCGCGCAGGGCGCGGTCGTGTTTCTCGTCAGCTGGTTTCTTCGCGCGCCCGACGCGGCATTTGCCGCCTCACGCTTGACGCCAATTCGCGGATCGTCTGCCGTGCGCAATCGCGACTATCGGCCGACGGAAATGCTGCGTTCGCCCGCGTTCTGGGTGATGTTCGTCATGTTCATTCTGACCGCCGACGGGCGGATTGATCGCGACCGCGCAATTGACGCCGATCGCCAAGGACTTTCGCGTCGCCGACTCGCCGGTGTCGCTGATTGGCATCACGCTGCTCGCGCTTCCGTTTGCGCTGTCGATGAATCGCGTGCTCAACGGCGTGAGTCGCCCGTTCTTTGGTTGGGTGTCGGACCACTTGGGACGCGAGCACACGATGATGATCGCGTTCACGCTCGAAGGCATCTTCATTCTCGGCCTCAGTCAGTTCGGTGCGAATCCGCTGTGGTTCGTGCTGCTCACCGGGCTCGTGTTCTTCGCCTACGGAGAGATCTACAGTCTTTTTCCCGCGATCTGTGGCGACGCGTACGGGCGGCAGTTCGCATCGGCGAACGCCGGATTGCTCTACGTGGCGAAGGGTGTCGCGTCGCTGCTCGTGCCGTTGAGCAGCGTGATCGCGGCCACGGCCACCGGGTGGCGCGGTGTGTTCGTCGTGGCCGCGTTCATGAACTTTGGCGCCGCCCTGTTGGCGATCTTCGTGCTGCGCCCAATGCGCGCACGTTCGATTCCGATGTGAGCGGCGCGTGAAAATCGCGGTCGTTGGAGCGGGAGCGATCGGCGGCTATGTGGGCGGATGGTTGGCCGCTGCCGGTGAGGACGTCACGTTCATCGCGCGCGGCGCGAACCTCGACGCGATTCGCCGCGACGGCATGCGCGTCACTGGAGAAGACGGTGCCGTGACGGTAGCGCGCGCCGCGGCGCACCAGCGCACCGCGGACGCGGGCCCGCAGGACGTCGTCGTGCTCGCGGTCAAGGCGCATCAGGTCGGCGCGATCGCGGCGGACCTGGAGGCGCTCTGCCACGACGACACGGCAATCGTCACGATGCAGAACGGAATTCCGTGGTGGTACTTCCATAAACACGGCGGCGCGTACGAGGGCACGATCGTGCGTTCCGCTGACCCCGACGGCTCGATCGGGCGCGTCGTCGACGCGGACCGAATCGTTGGCTCGGTGGTGTATCCCGCGGCTGTGCTCGAAGCGCCGGGTGTCGTTCGCGTGGTCGAAGGCCGGCGCTTCACGCTTGGCGAGCCGAGCGGCGCCGTGTCGTCGCGCGTGCAGGCGATATCCGCCGCATTCGGGCGCGCGGGCTTCAAGGCGCCGGTGATCGCCGACATTCGCAGCGAGATCTGGCTCAAGCTCTGGGGCAATCTGAGCTTCAATCCGATCAGCGCGTTGACTCACGCGACGCTCGCCGGCCTGCTGCGCTTTCCACTCACGCGCGAGCTGAGCGCCGAGATGATGCGCGAGGCCGAGCGCGTGGCGAACAAGCTCGGCGTTACCTTTCGCGTCGGGATCGACAAGCGCATTGCCGGCGCGGAGAAAGTGGGCGAACACAAGACGTCGATGTTGCAGGACGTCGAAGCGGGGCGGCCGATGGAGATCGAGGCGTTGGTTGGCGCGGTCGTCGAACTGGGCCGGCTGACGGAAACTCCGACGCCGCACATCGACGCCGTCTATGCGCTGGTCAATCTCCTCGCGGCATCGCTCGCAGAATCCCACGGCAAGCTTACTCTTGGAGTGGCGGCGACGCTGCCAACAACGCACAACTCGGTGCAACCCGTATGAACGCGGCAACTATATCAGAGTTTCTTAAAACCGGCGCCGACGACGCGCCGGCGCTCAGCGCGGCGGGGCGCGCGGGCGCGCCGCTGACCTACCGCGGCCTGCGTGCTCTCGTGGCAGACATCGCATCATCGCTCGCGTCGCAGGGCATCGGACCCGGCGATCGAGTCGGGATCGTGCTCGACAACGGGCCGGAAATGGCGACTGCGTTCCTGAGCATCGGGTCCGCGGCAACGGCGGCGCCGCTCAACCCGAGCTATCGCGCCGACGAGTTCGAGTTCTACCTCACGGACCTGCGCGCCAAGCTGCTCGTCGTTGGCGCGGGCAAAGAATCGCCGGCGGTCGGCGTGGCGCAGAAACTCGGCGTACCGATCGCGCGACTCATCGCGCATCCGGAGCGCGGCGCTGGAAGCTTCTCGCTCCAGTACGAAGGGTCACCCGGCACAGCGCAACCGGTACGCGCCGCCACGCCGGACGACATCGCGCTCGTGCTCCACACGTCGGGGACGACGTCGCGCCCGAAGATCGTGCCGCTCGCGCACAAGAACATCAGTGCGTCGGCCGCCAACATCCGCAACACGCTCGGACTCACGGCTGCCGATCGCGGCCTGGTGATCATGCCGTTGTTCCACATCCACGGACTGATTGCCGCGCTCTCCGCGCCGTTGTCCGCGGGCGGGGAAGTGTGCTGCTCGCCGGGATTCAACGCGCTCAAGTTTTTTTCGTGGGTCAACGAGGTCAATCCGACCTGGTACACCGGCGTCCCGACGATGCATCAGGCCATCCTGCTGCGCGCGCCGGGCAATCAGGAAGTTGTGGGTAGCCACCGACTGCGCTTCATTCGCTCGTCGTCGTCGCCGCTGCCGCCGACAGTGATCAGTGAACTGGAGCGCGTGTTCAGCGTGCCCGTGGTCGAGGCGTACGGCATGACGGAAGCCGCGCACCAAATGGCGAGCAATCCGCTGCGTGGCGCGCGGAAGCCCGGCACGGTGGGGCCGAGTGGCGGACCGGAGATTCGCATCGTCGACACCACGGGCGCAACGGTGCCGCGCGGCCACACCGGCGAGATCGTCATCAAGGGGCCGAACGTGATGACCGCGTACGAGAACAATCCCACCGCCAACGCCGACGCGTTCTACGACGGCTGGTTTCGTACCGGCGATCAGGGCACGATGGACGACGACGGCTACGTCGCCATCACCGGGCGGCTCAAGGAAATCATCAATCGAGGCGGCGAAAAGATCTCGCCGCGCGAAGTTGACGAAATCATCATGGAGCATCCGGCCGTGCATCAGTGCGTGACGTTCGCCATGCCGCACGATATGCTGGGCGAAGACGTGGCCGCGGCGATCGTGTTGCGGCAGGGCACGGTGGCGACGGACAAGGAGCTGCGCGACTTCGCGTCGGCGCGGCTGGCGCCCTACAAGGTGCCGCGAAAAATTCTCATTCTCACCGAGATTCCGGTCGGCGCAACGGGCAAGCTGCAGCGCATCGGACTCGCGCAAAAGTTGGGGCTCGCATGACGACAACCGCTGAACCGGCCACCGCTCGCTCCTCACGCGTCGCACCGCCGCCGCCGCTCAATCCGCCGGAGCGCTTGCTCTTCGGCCCGGGCCCGAGCAATCCGGACCCGCGCGTGCTCGCCGCCATGGGCGCGAATCCCGTCGGCCATCTCGATCCGTATTTCGTCGAGCTGATGGACCAGACGATGGGCGCGCTGCGCGCCGTGTTCGGCACGCACAATCACCACACGCTGCCAATTTCGGCGACGGGGTCCGCGGGGCTCGAGACGATCATGATGAATCTTCTCGAACCGGGCGACAGCGCGGTGATCGGCGTCGTCGGCTACTTCGGCCTGCGGTTGGCAGAGATGGCGCGTCGCGCCGGCGCCGACGTCCGCGTACTCGAGGTTGGGCCGGGCGAGATCATCGATCCGGCGCAGGTTGACGCCGAACTGGCCAAGCGCCCGGCGAAACTCGTCGCGTTCGTGCACGCCGAAACAACGACGGGTGCATGCCAGCCAATTGCGCCGATGGTCGAAGTGGCGCGTCGCCATGGCGCGCTCGTCGCCGTCGACTGTGTGACGTCGCTCGGCGGCATTCCGCTCGAGATCGACGCGCTTGGCGTCGACGCAGCCGGGTCGTGCAGCCAGAAGTGCATCGGCGCGCCACCGGGTCTGGCGCCAATCACGATCGGCCCGCGCGCGATGGACGCGGCGCGCGCGCGCAAAGCGAAGCCGTCGACCTGGTACTTCGATCTCGCGCTGCTCTTTCAGTATTGGGGTGAAGCTGGCGCGGCGCGCACGCGCGCCTTCCACCACACGGCGCCGATCGCGGCGATTTATGGATTTCATGAAGCGCTGCGGCTGATTCTCGAGGAGGGGCTCGAGGCGCGTTGGGCGCGACACCAACAGGCGCACGAGGCGCTCGTCCGCGGATTCGACCGGCTTGGGATCACGCTCTTTCCGCCGCCGGCGAATCGCTGCGCAACGATCAACGTCGTCAACGTGCCGACGGGAGTGAACGAGGCGCAGGTGCGTCGTCGCTTACTCGAGATGGGCGTGGAGATGGGCGGCGGATTGGGCGCGCTCGCCGGCAAGGTGTGGCGCGTGGGCGTCATGGGGTACAACGCGCAGGTGCCGCGCGTCGAGCGATTTGTCGGCGCGCTGGAGGAAGCGTTGCGCGCGGAAGGGTGGCGGAACTAGGGGACTCGCTCGGGCTCGCGCTATATTCTCCCCGAGTCCGGGCTTCTCCCAGCGACCACCGCCCCCTATGACCGCCGACGCGATTCCGCAGAAACCGCCGGAGATCCGCGAGCTCACCGTGCGCTCGGTGCTGTGCGGCCTCGGCGTCGCCGCGATCATGGGCGCGTCGTATCCGTACATCGTGCTCAAGCTCGGCTTCGGCCCGAACGTCTCCGTCGTGTCGGCGTTCTTCGGCTATCTCGCGCTGGGCATTGTATTCAAGGATTATAATCGCTGGGAAAACAACATGGTCCAGACCGCCGGCACGGCGGCGGCCCAGACGGCGTTCATGTGCATTCTCCTCGCCGCGTTCGACATGCTCGCGGCCAGTCCCACCGCCGGGTTTCACTTCACGCTCCGGCCGATCCAGGCGTTCTGGTGGTTGTCGACGGGCGGCGTCCTGGGTGTGCTGCTCGCCATCCCCATGCGCCAGCACTTCGTCGTCGACGAGCGGCTTCCGTTCCCTGACGGCACGGCGGCCGGGACGACGCTCATCGTGCTCGACGCGGGCGACGCCGGAGCCCGGAGTGCGGCGCGCGTGCTGGCGATCGGAGCGATCGCGTCGGCGGCGCTGATGCTGATGACCGAGGACGCCCGCGTCCTCTCCTGGTTCCCGTCGGTCACGCTCCTCGGCACGTCCGTGATGATGACGACCGGCGTCGGCATCAACTGGAGCCTGCTGTCGCTGGGTTCGGGGATGATCATCGGCCTTCGCGTCGACCTGAGCATGCTCATTGGCGCGACATTGTCCTGGATCGTCGCGCCGTATGCATTATTGCATTACGGAATCATCAAGGCAGGCTTCACCAAGACCGATGTGCTCTTTTGGGTGATGTGGCCGGCCACGGGCATGCTCGTCGCCGCGGGACTGGCCGGGCTGGTCATCCGCTGGCGCGTCCTGTCAAAAACCTTCCGCAATCTCTCCGGCGCCTCTGCTGACTCCGGCACGGTGCCCATCAAGTGGGTCGGCGTCGGCGTGGCGATCGCGTCGGTCGCGATGATCGTCGTCATCAAACAGATCTTCGGCATCGCGGTCTGGATCACGGCGCTGTCGATCGTTCTGTCGCTGCCGCTCATGCTCGTCGGCTTGCGCGTGCTTGGCGAGACGAACTGGGGGCCGATCAGCGCCCTCGCGAATCTCATGCAGGGCGTGTTCGGCATGCTCGTGCCGGGACAGATCGTGGTGAACATGGCGGCGAGCGGTACGACCGGCATCATCGCCGCGGATTCGGAAGGATTGATGCAGGACTATCGCGCCGGGTTCATGATCGGGTCGACGCCAAAGAACATGGCGATCATGCAGCTCATCGCCACACCGATAGGCGCCGCGGCCGTTGCGTGGATGTACCCGCTGCTTCGCAGCACGTACGGCATCGTCGGCAACAACGCCGGATTGTCGTCGCCCACGTCGCGCCGGTGGGCCGGCTTCGCCGAGATTCTCTCGCGCGGCACGAGCGCGCTGCCGCACGGCGCGGTGACGGCGCTCATCATCGGCTCACTGCTCGGAATTGTGTTGGCCGTTCTGGAATCGCGCGACGTGCGCTGGATTCCCTCGCCCACGGGCATCGGCATCGGGATGCTCGTGCCGTTCGCGGTGGTCGTCGTGCTGTTCCTCGGCGGCGTGATCGAACGCGTGTGGCGCCGCCGCAGCCCGGCGTCCAACGAACAGTACATGGTGCCGTTGGCGTCGGGGCTCATCGCCGGCGAAGCAATCATCGCCGTGGTGATACCGCTCCTCGTGGCCATTGGGCTGGTGCACTAGCTGTTCGCTGACGTTTTCGATCTTCGCGCGTCGATCGGGGTACCAATACTTCGCGCCTTCGTCGCTGACAGGATTCCGTGATCCATCGGGTCGCGTTTCAGACATTGCTGGTATTCGCCGCCGTGAGTTGCGCCGCCTCACCGCGGCCAGCCGCGACGTCGCCACGGAGCGCGTGTGCGCCGCTCTCGACTCCGGCCGTCTCGCCCGAGTCGATCGCCGTGGCGACGACGTCCACGGTCGATGCCACGCACGCCCCCGCGCCGACGAACGCCGCCGAACGATTCGTCTTTGCTCAAGTGTACGAGACGCTGATCGACGTCGATTGCGACGGACATGCCTACCCTGGTCTTGCGCGCTCGTGGACGACCGACGCGACCAAAACGCGCCTGACCGTCGTGCTCCGCGACCGCGCGCGGTTCTCGAACGGCGACCCGGTCCGCGCGCGCGATGTCGTCGCTGCATGGCACGCGACGGGCGCCGCCGATACCGACTGGGGGCAGTTCGCCCGCCGACTTGCCGACGCCGCTACGGTTGTCGACGACCAGACACTCATCGTCTCGCTCCCCGATTCTGACGCGCTCGTCCTCGCCGAGCCGGCGCTCTCGGTCTATCGAGTTCGGCACGATTCGGCGTGGCCCGACGGCTCCGGGCCCTACCGCGTCGATGAATCGGTTACGCCTGCCGCGCCGGGCGCGCTGGTCATGGTACCGGTCGCGCCCCGCGTCGCTCCGCGCGTTGTCGTTCGGACCGTCCGCGACCTGGACGCGCGCGATGCGCTCGATGCCGGCGTGGACGTGCTGTTGACGGCGGATGTCTCGGCGGCGACCTATGCAGCGGCTCGTGGCGACTTCGCGACGGTGCCGCTGCCCTGGGATCGGACGTATCTGCTCGCGACCCCGAATCCGGCGTTATTTGCTCCACTTGCGACGAGCGACGACTCGGCGGCGGCGTTTCGTGCGTCGCTGGCGCGCGACGCGGTGCGCGCCGAAGCACGCGCGGCATCGCCGGGCGGCTGGTGGCGCGATATCACTGGTTGCGAATTCAACATGCAGAATGATGCGCCGGCGCCGGCTGCGTCGCGCTCGTCGCGCATCGTGTATCGCGCGGACGATCATATCGCGCGCGAGCTCGCCGAGCGTTTCGTCGCGCTCGGCCGCGGCACGGCCGCGACGGCGATGGCTGCTGGTGAGTTCGCGCGCGCGCTGCGTGCCGGCGCCGAGGCGGCATACGTCATCGGCATTTCGAGCGCGTCGTTGGCGCCCTGTCGGGATCGGGCGGCGCTCATCGCCTCGGCGCCCTGGCTGTCGAACGACGCGCGCGCGACCGACCTGGTGCCACTCGTCGACACGCGCACGCGCGCCATCGTGAAGCGCGATCGCATTTCGGTCGCCGTCGATTGGGATGGGACGCTGCGACTCGCCGCAGCCGGCGGTGCGCCGTGAGCTTTCGCACCAGGCTGCTCCTGGCGTTCGCCGGGGCGACGCTGCTGTCGCTCACGCTGCTCGCCGTCGGCGTACGCCGCCAACTCACGGCGCGATTGGTCGCGCAGCACGAGCGCCGTGTCGACGGATTGGCACGTGTCGCCATTCAAGATCTCTCACGCGAGAACGCCGCGGTCTCGGCTCGGCTGGCGTCGTTGGCGCACCTGCTGGCCGACGACAATCGCCTTCGCCTCGCCGTGCGCGGCGGTGCCGGCGAGCGTGCCTATCTGCTCGACTGGGCCGGAGACGCGATGCGGACGACCGGCCTCTCGATGCTCCAGCTCCAGGACGAATCGGGCCGGATTCTCAGCTCGGGCCACTTTCGCGAAGAGTTCGACCGGCTCGACCCGGCGCTCCCGCGTCTGCTCGCGCAATCGGCGGATCGAATCACGCTCGTTGCCACCCGGGCGCCAGAAGGAACGTTCCTCGCGCTCGCCCGCGAGGATTCTGTGACGATTGGCGACCAGCACCTGCGTCTCGTCGGAGGAGTCGCGATCGACCGCGCATTTCTCGATCGGTTCGCCCGTGACAGCGACATCGCAGTCGCGCTCGTCACTCCGGACGGAACCGTGTCGTCGGACAGCGGTGCCGTCGCCGATACGAGCGCGATGGGTGTTGCCACTGAACAACCGCTCGCCTATATCGGCGCGCGGACGGGCGCGGCCGACTCAGTGCAGATCGCGCCGGCGCGACTTGTCGTCTCGCACTCGAACGCCGAACTCGACGCGCTCCGTCGCGACGTGAATCGTTGGTTCACCTTCGCCGTCGCCGCGGCGGCGCTCGCCGGACTCGCGCTGGCCGCGTGGCTCTCGGCGGGACTCAGTCGCCCGCTGGCCGCGTTGACGCGCGCGACGTCGGCGCTCGCGCTCGAAGGTCCGGAAGTGGAACTCGCGACCGGCCGGGATGACGAGATCGGCACGCTGGCGCGACGCTTCGGCGTGATGGGCCGCCGACTGCGCGCGAGCGCCGTTCAACTTCGCGACGCCGAGCGTCGTGCGACGGTCGGTGAGATGGCGCGACAGGTGAACCACGACATCAAGAACGGACTCATCCCGATTCGGAACGTCGTGCAGCATCTATCGCAGGTACAGGAGCGCGAGCCCGACCAACTGCCGGCGGTGTTCGGCGAACGACGCGCCACGCTCGAGTCGAGCATTGGATATCTCGACACGCTGGCGCGCAACTACGCGCGGCTTACGCCACCGATCGACCGCCGGCTGTTCGACGCGTCGCAGGTCGCGCGCGACGCGGTGCGTTCGGCGAGCGTCGACGGCGTCGTGATCCAATCGAGAATCGCCGACGGGTTGCCGCCGGTGTTCGGCGATCCGGTGGTGCTGCGCCGCATCGTCGACAACTTGCTGCGGAACGCGATCGAGAGTCTGTCGACCCGGAAACGGCGAAGGGTCGGTGGCGCTCGAGGCACGTCGCGCAGATGGGCGCGGCGGCGTGCGGCTGATCGTCGCCGACACCGGGCGTGGGATGTCCGACGCTGAGCTGGCGCGCGCCTTTGACGATTTTCATACGACCAAGTCCGGCGGAACGGGGCTCGGGCTGTCCGTCGTCCGCCGCCTCACAGCCGATCTGCAGGCGGACCTCCGCGTCGAGAGCGCACCGGGGCGAGGCACCACGTTCACGATCGACTTTCCGCTTCCTACACTTCCCGCCGTATGAAAACTGTATGACTACGGTCCTCATCGTCGACGACGTGCGCGCGATGGCCGAGCAGTATGCGTATGACTTGAAGCGCATCGGCGGGTTCGACACGCTAATCGCCAACGACGGCGACGCGGCGCTCGCCGCGTTGACGCGCGACGCGATCGACTGCGTCATCCTCGACCTCGAGATGCCGGGGAAGGACGGATTCGCCGTGCTCAAGGCAATGCGCGAACGCGGGCTCGAGACGCCGGTTGTCGTCTACACCGGCACCGGCAGCTACGATCGTTGCGCCCAAGCGATCCGGCTCGGCGCGTACTCGTTCGTCGACAAATCGGATTCGGTGGAGCGTGTGGCTCGCGAAGTGGAGAACGCGGTCGAGCGGCGACTGCTCCTCACCGAAGTCGTCGAGCTGCGCCAGTACGCCGCCGGGGATACGGCGCTCCGCGGCACGAGCCCGGCCATGAAGAAGCTCAAGGATGCGATCGCGCGCGTTGCGCCCATACCGAGCACGGTGTTGATCGTCGGCGAGAGCGGGTCAGGCAAGGAGCTGGTCGCGCGCGACGTGCACCGGTTGAGCGGTGGAGGACGCGAGCGCGAGCCGTTCGTCGCCGTCAACTGCGGCGCGTTGGCGGAAAGTCTGATCGAGAGCGAGCTGTTTGGCCACGAGCGCGGTGCGTTCACCGGCGCAAACACGACGCGCAAAGGCGCATTCGAGGCGGCGGGCAAGGGCACATTGTTTCTCGACGAGATCGGCGAACTGCCTGCCGCCGCGCAGGCCAAGCTCCTCCGCGTGCTGGAGGAGCGGCAGGTCGTGCGCGTCGGCGCGTCGCACCCGATCTCGGTGCCGGCCCGCGTGATCGCCGCAACGCACCGCGAGCTGGAGCAGGATGTCGCCGCCGGACGATTCCGCCAGGATCT
Source organism: uncultured Gemmatimonadaceae bacterium (assembly GCA_963817445.1). GTDB lineage: Bacteria > Gemmatimonadota > Gemmatimonadetes > Gemmatimonadales > Gemmatimonadaceae > JAQBQB01. The sequence continues at coordinate 152,586 of CAWFOG010000028.1, read as the reverse complement.
CCTGTTCCGACTGGCTGTCCACGTGCTGCGCGTGCCGCCGTTGCGCGACCGGCTCTCTGACCTCCCCGAACTGGTCGGCCACATGATTGCCGTGACGTGCGCGCGCTTTGGCATGCATAAGAAGTCGATCACGCCGGATGCGCTCGAGCTCTTGTCCGCATACGACTGGAAGCGCAACAACGTCCGCGAGCTACGCAACGTCATTGAGCGAATGCTCATCGCCGCCGACGGCGACACGATCGGCGCCGACCACGTGCCCGCCGAGATCGTCGATGGCGCAACGTTGGCGCCGCGCGATCGCGAGGCCCGTACCTTCCTCGAGCGGAAAGCTGAGGCGGAGCGGCAAATCGTCGTCGCCGCGCTCGAACGCAACGAGTGGCACATCACGCGCACGGCGCAGGATCTCGGGTTGGCCGACCATGCCAGCTTGCTCAAGATCATGCGCCGCCACGGGGTCAGCAGCCGGTAGTTGCTCGTCGTGTTCCGATGGACACATCGCCCGCGAAAGAACGTGTCCGCGCGAACACTGCGCACCCGCGCCACCGCGTACCCCGAATTGTCAGATCGTTGAACGACAAGTAGTTACAGCGCTAAGCGCATCCTCGATCGGTTGGGTCACCCGCTTGCCCTTACGCAGGGCCGTCGGAGTCACCAACCACGCACCCGCACGGGTGCACTACTCGAGGAGGATGTATGTATCGCGCGAACCGCTTTTCCCAATCCACCCAGGCCGACCGCGGCCCGATCGTGTTTACCGTGATCACCGTGGCCACACTCATTGTCGTCGTCGCCTGCGGCGTGCACGGCGACAAGCAGCAGAAAGACACGACGGTCGCATCGTCTGTTCCGGCAGTTGCTCCGCAGCCCGCGGTCGCCGGCACCGTCGACTCCAATCACGTCGTTCCACAGAATGTCACGTTTGCGTCGGCGGAATCGGCGTACAGCAAGCACCACTATCGCGAAGCCGCCGAATCGTTCGACGTATACGTCGAGCGCCACCCGACGAACGCCTTCGGCCACTACATGCTCGGCCTCTCGGCGTGGAAGTCGGGCGATCTGACGCGGGCGCGCGGCGCGTTCGAACGCTCGCTGGAGCTCGATTCGACGAATGTGAAGACGCTGCTCAACCTCGGGCGCGTGCTGCTCGAGCAGCATCAGGCGGACGACGCACTCGTGCGCGTCGGCGCGGCGATCGAGATCGACACCGGGTCAGCGGAGGCGCGTCGCATGATGGGGCGCGTGCAAACCGCGCTCGGCCAGCCTGACTCCGCGATCGCGTCGTACCAAGTCGCGTTGTCGATTGATCCTGCGGACAGTTGGTCGATGAACAACCTTGGTCTCCTGCTCATCGACCAGGGTCGCTATGCGGACGCGTTGGGCCCGCTCGCTCGCGCCGTCGAGATTCGCCCCGACGCGCCGGCGTTCGCCAACAACCTGGGTGTCGCGCTTGAACGCACCGGGCACGTGGTGGCCGCGGCGGACGCATACCGCTCGGCGCTGAAGAGTGACAGCACGTACACCAAGGCGTCGCTGAGTCTGGCCCGTGTCGAAGCACAAACCGAAGATTCGACGGTAGTACCGGTGGACGTGACCGAGTTGGCGGCGTCGTTCAACAAGGAACTACAAGACGCACGTCAGACGCGCTTGATGGCGAAGGCGGTCGTGAAGCCAGACAGCGTGAAGGTGCCGGAGAAGTGATCGCACGACATTCAACCACCCTTCAACTACCGAGTACGAGAAACGTCCGGCCTCAGGGCCGGACGTTTCTACGTCTGGCGGTGAAGTCGCGGACGCATCCATGCGGCCGCGTACGCGCGAAGCCGGTCCGCGCGGCCGCTCCCATCCGCCAGCGCGACGTATCCGTCAGGTCGTATCAAATAGAGTGCATTGCGCGCGATTCCCGCTCGGTGCATCGCCGGCTGCCACGCGAACGCGTGCAATTCGAGTCCAAGTTCGTCGCAAACGGCGCGCAGATTGGTCGGCACATCTCCGTAGACGTGCACCTGCCATCGCAGCGAATCGAGTGGCGCGTGGTTGCCGGCGTCGACCCCTCCGTCCTCAGTTGGAATCCACGGCAGTCGATCGCCGCCACGAACCGAACCCGCGCGCCCCACGCTGAGCGCACTGTGATGGTAGTTGAGCGCGAGCTGTGACACGGTACGGAACAGAAAGAGCCGCGCCGCGCGCAGGCGGAAGAGCACGGACACCGCCAGCGGAAACACCCGGATGCGCGCGAACGCGGCGGCGCGGCCGGGTTTCGTAGCGAACTCGAACGCCTGATCCGTCGTCGCCACCAGCCGCCGCGCGAACGCGATCCGTTCAGTTTCGAACGTATCGAGCAGCAAGTCGCCTGCTTCGCCGCGAACGACCGCGGCGAGCTTCCAGGCGAGATTTGTCGCGTCGCCAATTCCCGTATTCATCCCCTGCGCGCCGACGGGACTATGGACGTGCGCCGCGTCGCCGAGGAGAAACGCGCGCCCGCGGCGAAAGCGGCTCGCCACGCGGTGATGCACGCGATAGGTCGAGAACCAGTTCACGCGGTCGACCTCGAGGCCAAGTTGTTCGAGCGGCCGACGGGCAACGTCGCCAAAAGTCAGCGCGGATTCGACGGCGCTCCATCGTGCGCCTGCTCGACGAGTCGGGCGGCCTCGGGCGGCAGCGTTCCAACGAGGCGCGCGTGGCCGTCGCCCTTCATGTCGAATACGGCCAACAGATCCGCGTCGCCCAAGTCGACGTGAATGCCGTCGCCGATGACCGGGCCGCGCGCGGTGACGTCGGCAACGTAGAAGAGATGTTCGTACGTTCCGCCGACGAAGCCCGCGCCAATGATCTTGCGCACGATCGAGTGCGCACCGTCGCAGCCGGCGATGAACGGCGAGCGGCACGCCTCGGTCGAGCCGTCGGGCCGGCGAAGCGTGGCGTGGACGCCGTCGCCGGTCTCTTCGAAGCCGAGCAATTCCGTCGATCGTTCGACCGTGACACCCCGTTGGTTCAACTGCGCCACTAGTAAACGCTCATGCGCGTCCTGCGCGAAGTCGAGCACGAAGGGAAAGGCGGTCAGCGTTCCGCCGAGATGCGCGAACGGCACACGCGCCACCCGGGTGCGGCGCGCCCAGAGGTTGGCGCTCGATACGATGACGCCGCCGGCCACGGCTTGGTCGGCGAAGCCGAGCTGCCGATAGAACTCGAGCGTCCGGGCGTGGACTCCCAGGGCGCGCGAAAACGGCGCGACGTCGGCCGTCTTGTCGATGATTCGGCACCGCGCGCCGAGGTGCGTGAGCCACAGCGCGAGCGCGAGCCCGGTTGGTCCCGCGCCGACGACGAGGACCGGCGAATTGTCCGTGGCGCGCGCGCTGTCACGGGCCATCAGGTCGGAGTGCATATGTCAGTTGGACACTTGATTTCCCGTCGAGAATACTCGACGCGAGGAAACGTGCTGCTGGCCGAGCGGCCGCGTCAATCACGCGAATGCCGAACCGTCTCCTCCTGGGCTCGCGCGCCGGCGTACGCAAGCGTCCGTCATAGGCCCTCCCCCGGGACGTTACACTTCCTGCATGATGCAGACGGTTGAGGCGTAGACGGTGGCACGCAACGAAGCAGACGGCGCGAACGCGTCGGCAGAAACCGGCGATGGGAAGGGGCAGGGAGCGGGCGGCGCTGGCGGCGAACAGGCATCGGCCGCGGTCGACTACCGCTGGCTCATCCTGCTCGGACTGATCACCGCCGCGATCATGGAGGTGCTCGACACGACGATCGTCAACGTCGCCCTGCCGCAAATGGCCGGCAACCTCGGCGCGACGTTTCAGGAGATCAGTTGGGTCAGCACGGGGTACATCCTGTCGAACGTCGTCGTGCTTCCGATGACGGCGTTCCTCACGTCGACGTTCGGGCGACGGAATTATCTCATTGCGTCGATCATGATCTTCATCGGCGCGTCGTTCATGTGCGGCACGTCGACCAGCCTCGGTGAGCTCGTGTTCTGGCGCATCGTGCAGGGGGCTGGCGGCGCGGCGCTGCTCTCGACCGCGCAGGCGACGATTCGACAGATCTTCAAGCGCGAAGAGCAGGGGATGGTGCAGGCCATCTTTCTCCTCGGCATCATCGTCGCGCCGACGCTCGGGCCAACCCTCGGCGGCTGGATTACCGATCGGTACACGTGGAACTGGTGCTTTTTCATCAACGTTCCGATCGGGATCGCGTCGGCGTTTCTCGTCGCGACGTTTTTGCGCGACCCGGCAGGTATGCGGAAGCGCATTCCGATCGACTGGTTTGGGATCTCGTTGCTCATCGTCGGCCTTGCCTCGCTGCAGTACGTGCTCGAGGAAGGGCGCGAGAAGGATTGGTTCTCCTCGAGCGTCATCGTGCGGCTGACGGTCCTGTCCGGGGTGACGCTCGCCACGATGCTGTGGTGGGAGCTGTCGCCGCGCAACGAACACCCCGTCGTCGACTTTCGAGTTCTCAAAAATCGCCAGCTCGCCGGGTCGATCGCGCTGTTCATCGCGCTTGGATTCGGACTCTACGGCGGTGTGTTCATCTTTCCGCTCTTCACGCAGAATCTGCTCGGCTTTTCGGCGACGCAAACGGGCCTCACGCTGATGCCGGGCGGTCTTGGAACGGCGGTCACGGCGGTGCTCTGCGGGCGCCTGCTCAACGGCGCGAGGCCGCTCGTCGACCCGCGCGCGCTCATCTATCTCGGCATCGCGCTATTCGTCGTGGCGATGTGGAAGTTGGGTCATCTCACCACGGCCGCCGGCGAGGCCGACGCGCGGTGGCCGCTGATCATTCGCGGTGTCGCGCTCGGATTCCTGTTCACGCCGATCAATCAGATCGCCTACGGCAATCTCGACCCACGCATCGCGCAGCAAGCTGCCGGGTTGATCAATCTGTCGCGCCAGCTCGGCGGCTCGTTCGGCATCGCGGTGCTCGCCACGTTTCTCGACAGCCGTACGGCGATGCATCGCAACGAACTCGTGAGCTACATGTATGCGACGAATCCGCTGTTCATCCAGCGGCAGCAGCAGACCGCGGCGACGCTCATGGCCCACGGCTTCCCCGCGCTCGTCGCGCAGAGCGCGTCGTTCAAGGTCCTCGATCTCACGGTCACACGTCAGGCATCGATGCTCAGCTATAACGATGCGTGGATGCTGATTCTCATAAGCTTCGTCATCGTCGCGCCGGCGATTCTCATTCTCAAGAAGCCGCGCGGCGCAGGCGCCGGCGCCGACGCGCACTAACCCAACCGTCGGCCAGTTCCCGCCGCGCGCCTTGCCCCGGCGGGGGCCAATCGTAGATTCGCCCGCGTGAGCGACCTCGCGCCCGTCTTGCCTCCGTCCGCCGACAGCCGCCTCGAGCGCGCCATCGGCCCCTGGGCACTCGGCGCGAACGCGGTCAACCTCACCGTCGCGGCGGGGATCTTCGCGCTCCCCGCCGTGGTCGCCGCGATGCTCGGGCCCGCGGCGATTCTCGCTTACGCCATCTGCGCGCTCCTCATTGTCCTGGTGCTCGCCTGCTTCGCCGAGGTCGGCGCGTCGACCGCACGATCGGGGGGAGCCGTCGCGTACGTCGAAGATGCCTTCGGTCCGCAGGCCGGCTTCGTCACATGGGTGGTGTTCGCCATCGCGTATTCTGCCGCGGCCGACGCGGCGATTGCCAATGTCGTTGTGGGCGCGTGCGGGGCCGCGATCCCGGCGATCGCGCACGGCGTCGGGCGCGTGCTGGCATTGGTCGCGCTCTTCGGCGGCATCGCGGCCGTCAACGTTCGCGGCGTGCGTCAGGGTACGCGGCTGTCGATCGCGACGACGGTTGCCAAACTGCTCCCGCTCCTGCTCGTCATCGTACTCGCGGCGCCGGCGATCGCTATTCACAATCTCACATGGACCGTGTGGCCGTCGCCCGCGCGCCTGGGTGAGGCGGCGCTCGTTCTCTTTTTCGCCTTCGGCGGCCCGGAAAGCGCGTTGACGCCGAGTGGCGAAATTCGCGATCCGGCGCGGACCGTGCCCCGCGGTATTCTCGGCGCCGTGGCCGCCGTTCTGTTGCTGTACGTCGCCCTCCAGGTCGCTGCGCAGGGCGTGATGGGCGCCGACCTCACGCGCGACGCCGACGCGCCGATCGCCGCGCTGGCCGCGCGCCTGGCCGGCGGCATCGGGCGAAACCTTGTGATCGCCGGCACCGTCGTCGCCGGATTCGGCGCAATTGCCGCGGACATTCTCGGTACGCCGCGCGCGTTCCTCGTGGCCGCCCAGAGCGGTTCGCTGCCGCGCGCGCTTGCCACGGTGCATGCGCGATTTCGTACGCCGTGGATCTCGATACTCGTATACGCCGGAATTGGTTTTCTGTTGTCGGTGAGCGGCGGGTTTCGGCCGCTCGCCGTGCTGTCGAGCATGTCGTTGTTGCTCGTCTACCTCGCTGTATGCCTTGCGTCGCTGCGACTTCGGTATACGCGCGTGCCGACGGCCGGTGCGTTTCGACTGCCCGGCGGTCCGACGGTGGCCGTGCTGGCGGTCGCAGTCGTCGTCTGGCTGCTTGCGCACTCGAGCACGCGCGAAACGATCGCCATGACGGCGGTGATCGTGGGCTCGATGCTGTATTACCAACTTCGCACGCGCTACGGTGGCGTGCATGCACCCATGCTCTCGGAGACATGACGATGCCTCGCGACAAGACTCTCGAGCGCGCCGATCGCGCAGGCATGCGCGACGAGGCGGTGCTCGCCAAGACTGGGCGCACCTGGGAACAGTGGGTCCGCGAACTCGACCGACATGGCGCCGAGCAGCTCTCGCACCGCGACGTCGTGTCAATGCTGCGGCACGGGTACGAGCTCGAGTCCTGGTGGTCGCAAATGGTCACCGTTGGCTACGAGCGAATCAAGGGACTGCGTGCGCGTGGACAGAAGCGCGACGGCAGCTACGAGGCAACCAAGTCGCGCACGTTCAACGTGCCGGTCGCGACGCTGTACAACGCCTGGGCCGACGCGAACATCCGGCGCCGCTGGTTGACCGACATGACTGTCCGCGTGCGCACGTCGACTGCGTCCAAGTCGATACGCCTCGGCGCTCCGGATGGCGGGATCATCGCCGTCGGCTTCGTCGCCAAAGGTCGGTCCAAGAGCACGGTCGCGCTGTCTGAGGCGAAGTTGCGCGACCGCGCAGCCGCGGCGCGCGTGCGCGCGAGTTGGCACGCGCGACTCGATACACTCGGCCGGGTGCTGGCCGAGCGTGCGGCTCGCTGAGCTCGACGGCCATGCGGGCGTGGCGCGGTGCTGTCGTTGCGTTATGCGCGGTGCCACTCATCGCGGCGGCCGGCGCCGTTGGTGCGCAATCGTCTCGCGCCGTGGTGTCATTTCGAGTTCTCGAATGGAATGTCTCGGACAGCGAGTGGGTGAAGCACGCCGAGGCGACGCGCGCCGTGTTGCGCCACGCGGACGCCGACGTCTTCGTGCTCGTCCAGGTTGGCAAGGGGCTCGCCGCGCCGGACATTCGCCGCATGCTGGCCGGACTTCGCGGCCCCGGCGATACGACCTGGTTCGTGAGCGTGCGCGGCGCGGACGACTATGAGAGTTCGGTCATCGCCAGTCGCGATTCTGTGCGCGAGCTGCCTGAATTCGCCCGCGTCGTGTACCCCGACATCGGCCAGACCGCCGCGCTCGCGGCGCGCGCCGCAATTCCGCGCACCGGCGAGCACGTGGCGCCGCGCGACACGGTCGAGACGGTTCGCACCAATGGCGCCCTCGTTCGCGTCGGCAATCGCTGGCTGCTCGTTGCCGGCGTGCATCTCACCTGCTGCGGCACGCCGGACAGTTGGCGCGAATTTCGTCGCCAGCTTGGCGCCATCGCGATCCGTGATCGCATGCGCGCTGCGCTCGCCACGTCGGCCGTGCAGGGTGCGATCGCCGCGGGCGACATGAATCTCGTCGCCGGAGCCGCGGCTCTCGACACACTCTTGGCCACGGCGACTCGCGCAGCGCTCGGCCCGATGCGCCGCGCCGACGCCGTCCAGCCCGACGGGTGGACGGACTGGACCTGGGATGGCCGCGGGACGCCGTTCAACGGCGGACGACTCGACAATGTCATTTATTCGAGCGGAGCACTCACCGTGCTTCGCGCCCGCGTGTGGGACACGGAGTTTCTTCCCGCGGATACGCTGCGCGCGCACGAACTGACGCCGACCACGTCGAGCTCGATTGGTCGACACCGCCCCGTTGTCGTCGATTTCAGATTCGAGAAGTGACCGAGGCCGCTCCGCGGGCACCCCGCTTCTCCACCTCCGTAGCGTTCAGGGTTGGAATGGGACGCTGACTTTCGCGGAGACAGGACCGATGCAACGACGCACACTGGGCCGCAAAGGCCTCGAAGTTTCCGCCATGGGACTCGGCTGCATGGGTATGAGCGAGTTTTATGGCCCGAGCAACGACGCCGCCTCGATCGCCACGATTCATCGTGCCATCGACCTCGGCATCACGTTTTTCGACACGGCGGACATGTACGGGCCGTTCACGAACGAACGCCTTGTCGGACGCGCATTGCACGACCGGCGCGATCGCGTGGTCATCGCGACGAAGTTTGGCAACGTTCGTGGTGAGCGCGGGGAATTCCTCGGCATTCGCGGCGACCCGGCGTACGTCCGCCAGGCGTGCGACGCATCGCTCCAGCGCCTCGGCGTGAGTTACATCGATCTCTACTATCAACATCGCGTCGACACCACGGTCCCGATCGAGGATACGGTGGGGGCGATGGCAGAACTGGTGAAAGCCGGAAAGGTGCGTCACCTGGGATTGTCCGAGGCCGCGCCGGCCACGATTCGGCGCGCGCACGCGACTCACCCCATCACGGCGTTGCAAACGGAGTACTCGCTCTGGTCGCGCGACGTGGAAGAGAACGACGTACTCGCGACGGTGCGCGAGTTGGGCATCGGGTTCGTCGCGTACAGTCCACTGGGCCGCGGGTTTCTCACTGGCGCGTACAAGACGCCGGAGGATTTGCCGGCGGACGACTTCCGTCGAAAGAACCCGCGCTTCCAAGGTGAGAACTTTCAAAAGAATCTCGATCTCGTTTCGGAAATCGAGCAAATGGCGCGCGACAAAGGTGTGTCGCCGGCGCAACTGGCGCTTGGGTGGGTGTTGTCGCGCGGCGAGGACGTCGTGCCGATTCCCGGCACCAGACACGTCGCGCGCCTCGAGGACAACGTCGCCGGTGCCGACGTGCGCCTGTCGCGCGCCGAGCTGTCGCGGATCGACGCCATTTTCCCCGTCGGCGCGGCGATGGGGACGCGCTACCCGAACATGAGCACCGTGAACCGGTAGATGAGCCGCTAGCACCGCGAGGGCGGGTGGGCCCAAGATTCATGCGTGTCTCGGGTCTTTCTGTCCGCCACATGGCGATATCTGGCGATGCTCAACTACGCCGTCGAACCGGACCTGCTGCGGCCGTTCGTGCCGGCGGGAACGCAACTCGATTTCTGGCGGGGCGTCGCCTACGTCAGCGTTGTCGGATTCCTGTTCGACGACACGCGCGTCCTCGGCGTACCCGTGCCGCTGCACCGTCGGTTCGAGGAGGTCAACCTCCGCTTCTACGTTCGGCGTGAGGTCGGCGGTGAAGTGCGACGTGGCGTGACGTTCATTCGCGAGATCGTCCCGCGCGCCGCGATTGCGATCGTCGCGCGGCTGGCGTACAACGAGCCCTATCGCGCGCTGCCGATGCGGCACCGCATCGACGTACCGTCAGAATCTGGTGGACCGGCGACCGTCGCGTACGAGTGGCGAGACTCGTCGCGCTGGCAGGGCGTCCACCTCACGGCGCAGGGTGCAGCGAGCGCGATCAGCGCCGACTCGGAGGAAGAGTTCATCGCGCACCACTCCTGGGGCTACACGCGTCAGCGCGACGGATCGACCGTGGAGTACGAGGTGCGGCATCCGCGGTGGAACATCTGGCAGGCACAGACCGCGTGGCTCGAGGGCGGCGCGGCGACCGTCTACCCGCCGCAGTTGTCCGCCGTGTTGAGCAAGCCACCGCGATCCGCCTTCCTCGCGGACGGCTCCGCGGTCACGGTGCACACTCCATTCGCATTCTCTTAACGGTTCGCCGCGACTACGGTGGACCGACGTCGAGCGGCTCGCCGACGGCCCTGTGACGCATATCCAACAACCGAAGTCATTTAAAGTGTCACGACACGCGACGATTGGCTGCGCGCCGGCATTTGCGGCACGCGAGATGCCTTTGTTGTCGACTCAGGTCGCGCCCACGAAGTTCCCGCAATTGTCCTTTGGAGGCACTCGCAATGCGTACAGCTCGGCTCGGTAGCAGCGTGGCTTCGCTCCTGTTCGCCGGATCACTCATCGCCGGAACCGCACAGGCCCAACAGGGCCAGCAGGGTCGCGGCCGCGGAGACGACCACGAACAGCACGTTTCACCGCAGGAGCAGCAGCAGCGAATCGACGAGCAGCGCAAGCGTCAAACGCAGTATCAGCAGACGCTCGCCAAGCAGGTCAAGACCGAACAGCAGCACGTCGCGGACCTGCAAAAGCAAAAGCGGGGATCGGAGGCGGCCATCCACCAGCAGTACATCGCCAATCTGCAGCAGCAGCAAGCGCATGTGAGCCAGCAACACGACTACGCGCATGATCCCTACTTCACGACGCCGGCCTCATTTCGCTATCACGTCGGTTCGTCGTACCATCAGACGAATCAGTACGGCGCCGACCAGCTTCGCCAAGCGGTCAACCTCGGCTATCAGCAGGGTTACGAAGCCGGGCGTGCCGATCGCCGCGACGGCTGGAAGTCGAATTATCAGAAATCGTATGCCTACCAGGACGCGAACTACGGCTTACGACGGCAGCTATATCCCGCAGGGCGACTACAACATCTATTTCCGCGAAGGCTTTCGCCGCGGCTACGAGGATGGGTACGGCAGTCGCCTGCAGTACGGCTCGCTCGTGAACGGAACGCCGACGATCCTGGCCGGCTTGATGACGACGATTCTCGGTTTGTCATTGCTCCACTAGCCACGGCCACCAGCCACGAACGGTTGCACACAGGGCCGACACACTGCGTGTCGGCCCTGTGTCGTTCATTGCTGTCGCGCGACGTGCGCGCGTTCGACTGCCCGCCTACACGAAGCGCGCGACGAACGCCAGCGCGGTATCGGCGACCTCTCGCCAGCCGCTGTCGATTGTCAGCGCATGCCCGCGGTTCGGCATTTCGACAATCTCGGTCTTTCCCTTGTTGCGCTTTTGCCGCTTGAACGACGCGTTGGCGATCGCCCACGGCACCGTGTGATCCTTTTCGCCTGACACGACGAGCAGCGGCCCGCGCTTGGGGTTGAGCGTGTCGACCTTGACCTCGGTCCACGGGTTGAAGTTGGCCGTCGCCGCCTGGAACAGCGGTGCGCCCGCGGCGGGAACGGCGAACGCCTCGTACAGCTGCTTGGCTTCGCTCTCGCTCACGGCGTTCGCGAATCCGTAGCGAAACTGATCGAAGGTCAGCGGAATGGCGCGATTGCGATTCGCTGGATTGCCGAGCACGGGCCACGCCGATTTGAGCGCCGAGACGGGAAGAGGCAGCACGCCTTGAAACGGTGCCGGATCGATCGCCACCGTCGCAGCGGAGAGACCGCGGCCCGCGAGAATTTGCGCCAGCAATCCGCCAAACGAGTGGCCGACGATGGCGGGCTTTTTCTTCAAGCGTGCCACAATGGCGTCAAAGTGATCGGCGACCTGCCCCACGGTCTTGTGGGCGAAGACGCCCGGATTCGCGTTCGCTTCACTCACGGTCTCGGGATCGTCCGGCCATCCCGGCGTCAATGCGGTGTAGCCTTCGGCCTCGAAGAGCGCCGCCCATCGGTCCCAACTGCTCGGCAACAGCCAGAGGCCGTGGACGAAAACGACAGGTTGGCGTTTGGTTGCGTTGGCTCGATCGACTTGCTCCATCTCGTGCGCAGTGAGCGGCGAGACTGGCGGTGCGGACGCCTTCTTCTTCTTTGCGACCATCAGACAGATTGTTGACGTTGTTTGTGGGTAGGTCGATGTCGTCAGCGCGCGGCGGGTACTGGTGCCAATGCGCTTGACGGCGTCTTCATCCCGGGAGTCGAGCCGCCGAGCAGGTCGACCGCGGAGTGGTACAACCTGGAGCGCAATTCGGCGCGTTCGGTGACACGTGTAATATAGCGCACCGTGATTTCGACTCCGCCGCCGACCGGCTTGAGGCTGATGATCGGCGACGATTCCACAGCCTCCGCGCTCGGCGAATGACGCGCACCCTTCCACTGTTCGGCCGCCTGACGCGCGCTGTCCGCCGTGGCTTCTTCGGTTTGCTGCTGCAGTGCGTCGACGATCGCGTACAGGTCGCGCCCTTCCGGTACGACGATCTGCACGTCGTCCCACAGCCACTGGCCCGAAGTCGAGAAATTGAAATAGTGTCCTTCAATCGCGAAGCCGTTGGTGAAGCTCACGCGCCGGCCGGTCTGATTCCCCGTCTCGTTCCACCCGCCCGTCTCGTGCAGAACGGTATAGAAAATCCCGAGCTCGACGACTTCACCGGTCACGTCGTTGATCTCGACGAGGTCGCCAATACGGATGCCGTTGCGCCCCATGAGCACGAACCAGCCGATGAACGCGACGATGAAGTCCTTGAGCGCCACCGTGAGGCCGGCGCCGGCGAGTCCGAGGAACGTGCCGAGGTCGTTCGGTGGACCGAAGATCACGAGGAGGATCAGCAGCACCGCGGCGACCTGCAATGACACGCGCGTGACCATGTACAGTGTCTGCGTGCGCCGGCGGTCGAGCGACCGGGCGCCGAGGGCGTGCTCGATCCAGCGCGCGATGAAAATCGCCAGCAGGACGATGGCGAGGATCACTGCGATCGCGCGAAGCGCACGATTGAGCGCGGCTTCCTGCTGCACGCCGACCACGCCGATCCATCCGACGTAGATGTCGGACAAGCGCTGCTGGTTGTCGACGCGCTGGTCGAGCGCGGCGCGCGTTTTCTCGGTGAGCGCGGTCTGTCGGGTCGCGGCGAGGAGCACGGCCGCCGAGTCGTGGCTCATCTGCCCGGTCGACGCGGCCGTCGCGCGTGCCGCGGCCAGCGCCTCCAGGCGGTCGTGTCGCTGCTTGAACGCTTTCGCCATCGAATCCGCCGCCGCTTTCGCGCTCGCCAACTCATCGTGCTTCCGATAGAGACTCTGCAGCGCCTGCACCTGCCCGATCAGCCCGCGCTCGGCTACCAGCGGCGCGGTGTTCACGCGCACGCTGTCCGACGCGCGCGACGCCGCGTCGTGCTCGGCGACCATGGCGGCCATTTGCCCTTGGGGATCACCGCCCGCGCGAATCAGGTCGGCCTTCGCGTCGTCGAGCTGATCCTCGTCGAGCGAGAGCTGGGCCTTCGCGAGCGCCAGTCGATCGGCTGCCGCTTCGACCTCGGCGCCGTGTGCCTTCGCTCGCCGCCGTCGTGAGATCGGTAACGCGCGCCTGGTCGGCGTCGAACGCTTGCTGCGCCTGTCGCACGCGCGCGTTCGCTTCCGTCGATTCCGGTGTTTTCGCCGGTGCGCGCAGCGCGGTGACACGGACCGCTTGAGCGAACGCGAGATCCATCTCCTGGTCGGCGAGGCGCAGCGCGTCGTCGGCGAAGGAGCGTTCGTCCGCGCTCGTCGGCAGGCGCACCAGCCGCGCGGCGGTCGTCAGCGAACTCTGATCGACATTGATGCCGCGATTGGCTCGTGCTCGTCGCTGCGTCGGTGGCGGCGCGGATGCCACATCGCGATCCGTGGTGTACACGCCGTAGCCGGCCACGCCGAGAGCGACGAGCAGCAGGATGACGAGACTGTTGGCCTTGAGGTTCATGGCGGGCGCTTGAGCGGGTCGGTGGGGCGCGGTTGGATGTTCGGAATATCGAGCACGGTCGGCAAAACGGCCATCCGCCGGGTCGGCGCCGGCCGCTCGCGACGGCGAATCGCTACAAATCCCGGACTTGACCGTTGCTGCGCGCCATTCTATCGTCGTTCTACCGGCTTCCAGTAGAAGAGACGATGACCGACTCGCAAGCGGACGTCCTCCGCGGCACGCTCGACCTGCTCGTGCTCAAGACGCTCGCCCTCGAGCCGATGCACGGGTGGGGCATCAGCCAGCGCATCGAACAGCTCTCGCGCGGCACGTTTGGCGCGAACCATGGCTCGCTGTACCTCGCGTTTCAGCGTCTTGAACAGGGCGGATGCGTCGCCACGGAGTGGCGCACGACGGACAACAATCGCCGCGCCAAGTACTATCGGCTGACGGCGAAGGGGCGTCGCGCGCTCGGCGAGGAAGCGGCGTCGTGGCGGCGGTACGTCGCGGCGGTCGAATGGGTCCTCGAATCCACATGAGGTAGAGATGCTCGATCGACTCCGCTACCAACTCCGCGCGGTGCTGCGCGGCGGCACGGTTGACCGCGAACTGTCCGACGAGCTCGCCTTTCATGTCGAGCGCGAGACCGAGCGCATGGCCGCCCTCGGCGTGCCGCGCGGCGAAGCGCGCCGCCGTGCGCTGATCGCGATCGGCGGTTTAGAGAATATGAAAGAGGCGCACCGCGACGGACGCGGCACCCGATGGATCGACGAGACAATCGCCGACGTGCGCTACGCCCTTCGCGGCCTTCACCACAGCCGCGCGATCACCGGCGCGGCGGTCGTCACGCTCGCGCTGGCGATCGGCGCCAACACGGCGATGTTCTCCGCCGTCGACGCGGTGCTGCTCCAGCCACTCCCGTTCGCGCACCCCGACCGACTCGTCGCCGTCGGCGAAAACAATCCCGAGTTCCAGTGGCACATGCAGGACGCCGCGCCGGCGAATCTTCTCGACTGGCGGTGCACGCGTCCGCGCGTTTCACGATGTCATGGGCTACACCGCGTTCGACGACGCGGGAACGTTGATCCACGACGGCGTGCCGTCGCTGCTCACGACGACCAGCGTCACGGGAAATTTCTTCACGCTGCTCGGCGTCGGCGCGCAGGTCGGGCGGGTCTTTCGCTTTGACGAGACCTGGGACGTGGGCGCGAACGTCGTCGTGATCAGCGACCATCTGTGGCGGCAGCAGTTCGGAGCCGACCGGTCGTTGATCGGCAAGACCATTCTCTTCGACAGCAAGCCGCTGACCGTTGTCGGTGTCGCGCCGCGCGACTTTCGGTTTCCCACGCCCCGGACCGATCTCTGGCGGCCGATGGCATGGCCGGCAGCGGGAATGGCTCAGGTGTACTTTCGGCGCGCGCACTGGATTCGCGCCGTCGCTCGGCTCGCACCCGGTGTGACGATCGACCAGGCGAGCGCGCAGCTCACAGCCGTTGCGGCGCAGCTCAAGTCGGAATACCCGGCGACCAATCGCGTGATGGACGCCGAGTTGGCGCCGCTTCATCGTTTCCTCATTGGCGACACACGGTTGCCGCTGCTCGTCTTGCTGGCGTCGGCCGGGCTGCTGCTGCTCATCGCCTGCGCGAACGTCGGGAATTTGCTACTCGTGCGCGCCGCGGCGCGCGAACGCGAGCTTGCGCTGCGCGTCGCACTTGGCGCAACGCGCTTCCGGCTCGTGCGGCAGGCGTTCACGGAAAGTCTCGTGTTGTCGCTGATCGGCGGCGCCGCCGGGCTGGCGCTCGGATGGTGGGGCACTCGCACGCTGGGCGCGCTTGTGCCGGCGGGGATGCTGCGCGTCTCCGTGCTCGGCGTCGATTGGAACGTCGTGTGGTACGTGCTCGCGTTGACGACGGCGTGTGGACTGCTGTTCGGTATGGCGCCAGCGAGTTGGGCGAGTCGCCGCGATCCGAACGACGCATTGAAATCCGGCGGGCGCGGCGCGCAGGGTGGAGTGCGCGCGCACGGTTGGGGACAGCGCCTCGCAGTCGCGGAAATCGCGATCGCGTTGCTGCTGACGGTCGGCGCGGGATTGGTGATCCGGAGCTACGCGTTGTTGCAGCGCGTCAATCCAGGGTTCGACGCGCGCGGCGTGATCACGATGTCCGTGAATATCCCCGACACCGGCTACGATAGCGCGCGCAAAGTGATCGCCTTCTTTGACGACCTCGTGGCGCGCGCTCGCGCACTGCCCGGCGTGACTGATGCAGCGGTGGTGACGCACCTGTCACTCTCCGGACAGGGATGGTCGAGCGACTTCAGCGTGCAGGGCGCGTCGGCTGGGCACTTTGCGTCGACATTGCTGCACCGCCAGGTAACGCCAAATTACTTCAGCACGATGCGAGTGCCGCTGCTCCGCGGGCGATGGTTCACCGCGGCCGATCGCGGCGAGCCGGCCGTCGCCGTCATCAACGCGGCGCTGGCCCGAGCGAATTTCGCCGGACGAGATCCCATCGGACAGCAGATCACGTTCGACCGCGCGCCCACGCCGCGGTCGACGTGGCGGACGATCGTCGGCGTCGTCGGAGACGAACACCAAAACACGCCGGCGACGCCCGCCGGGATCGAGGTATTCGAGCCGATGGCCCAGGCGCCGTCGCGCGCCGCGACGCTCGTGGCCCGCACGACCGGCGATCCCACGGCGCTCGCGCCCGCGCTGCGGCGGGTCGTCGCCGACCTCGATCCGCGCCTGGCGATCGCCGATCTGCGGCCAATGACCGACGTGCAGGCGGTATCGATGGCGCGCGATCGATTTCTCATGACGCTTCTCTCGTTGTTCGGCGTCGTCGGGCTGATCCTCGCCGTCGTCGGCGTGTACGGCGTGGTGGCGCAGCTCGCGCGCGGACGGACGCGTGAAATGGGCATTCGCCTCGCGCTCGGCGCGTCGAGTCGCTCCGTGCGGTGGCTCGTCGTCCGGCACGGTCTGCGGCTCGCCGGCGCTGGGCTCGTGGCCGGTGGAATTGTCGCGCTGTTGACGACTCGCGCGTTGGCGCGGCTGTTGTTCGGCGTCGCTCCCACGGACCCGCTGACGTTCGGCGTCGTCGTCTTCGTGCTGTTGGGCGCCAGCGTCGTTGCGTCGTGGATCCCCGGCGTGATGGTCGCCCGCGTCGATCCCGCGAGGACGCTGCGCGAGGAGTGAGCACACTCGGCAAATATTGCCGTGCATATGAGCATTTCTCGATCGTCTCCCTGGCGAAGGTGTAACTCCGCGGTACGACGCGAGAGTTGCTCAGGTATACGCCTCTCAGGGAGACGCCCGTGCGCATTCACTCGCTCGCCCCGCTGTTGATCGTGCTGTCGCCAATCGCGCGTGCCAAGGCCCAAGCCGCGCGGGGCACGACGGATGTCCCGGTCACGAAGGTGGTCTTGTTCTCGTCCGGCGTGGGCTACTTCGAGCACGCCGGCGTGGTGCGCGGCAACAGCGCCACGGAGCTTCGCTTCAGGACGAGTCAGATCAACGACATCCTCAAGTCGATCGTGCTCGACGATCGCGATGGCGGGCGCATTGGCGCGATCACGTATGCGTCGCAGGATCCGATTTCGAAAACGCTCAGAAGCTTCGAGGTCGACATCACGAAGAACCCGAGTCTCGCGGACCTGCTCAATCAGCTTCGCGGTGCCACAGTCACGATTCGATCCCAGGCGACCGCCGTCACGGGGACGATCGTCGGCGTGGAAGCACGCCGGCCGGCGACGCCAATGGGCGGAGTGGACGACGAGCACGTCCTCAACCTGCTGACCGGCGCCACGATTCGCGCCATCGACCTGAAGTCGATCAGCAGTCTGTCGTTGGACGATCCGCAGTTGCAGGATGAGTTGACCAAGGCGCTGACGGCGCTCGTCCAGGCGCGCGACCAGGACAAGAAGCCGGTCACCATCAACTTCTCAGGAACGGGCGAGCGCCACGTACGGATCGGATATGTCGTCGA
This sequence comes from uncultured Gemmatimonadaceae bacterium, assembly GCA_963817445.1. Classification (GTDB taxonomy): domain Bacteria; phylum Gemmatimonadota; class Gemmatimonadetes; order Gemmatimonadales; family Gemmatimonadaceae; genus JAQBQB01. The sequence continues at coordinate 134,793 of CAWFOG010000028.1, read as the reverse complement.
GACGCCGGTGTGGAAGACGAGCTATCGGCTGATCCTCGGCGACAAAGGCGAGCCAACCCGGCTGCAGGGTTGGGCCATCGTCGAGAATCAAACCGAAAGCGATTGGAATGGCGTGTCGCTGTCGTTGGTCAGCGGACGACCGATCTCGTTCATGATGGATCTCTATCAGCCGCTATACGCCACGCGGCCGACGGTCGTGCCGCAGATGTACAGCGGGCTGAGGCCGCAAGTCTATGATGCGGGTCTGGACGCGCGGCGCGACACGGTGGGGCTGCTGATGCGGACGGCCGCCGCGCCCGCGCCGCAAAACCGCGTGTCGGAGTCGCTAGCGAACTCGGGCCGCCCGCTCGGTGCGAGGATGGCTCCGAACACTGCCGCGCTGTCGGAAGTCGTCGTCACGGGCACGACCGGGATCGACGCGTTGGAAGGGGTCGATGCGGTGGCCCGCGCGGCGAACTTGGGCGCGCTATTTCAGTACACGGTGGGGAACGTGACGCTTGCGCGACAGAAGTCGGCGATGTTGCCAATCATTACCGACTCGATCCGTGCCGAACGCGTCTCGATCTACAACGCCTCGGTGTTGTCGAGCAATCCGCTGAACGGTGTCGAGTTGCACAACACGACCGGCAAGCATCTGCTCCAAGGGCCGGTCACCGTCCTGGATGCCGGCGGCTACGCGGGCGACGCGCGCATCGACGACGTTCCGCCGGGACAGCAGCGCCTTCTGAGCTATGGTATCGATCTCGACATGCACGTCGATCTCACCAAGCACACCGAGACCGACGCCGTGGTCACGGCAAAGATCGTGGAGGGAATGTTGTTGCTGTCGCACAAGTTCGTGGCGTCGCAGACATACGCGACCGACAACAAGAGCGACAAGGCCAAGACGCTGATCATTGAGCATCCGATTCGCCAAGGATGGAAACTCGCAAAGACGCCCGATCCGGTCGAGACGACGCCAAACTTCTATCGGTTCAAGGGGTCGGCGGCGCCGAACAAGATCACGACGTTCACCGTGACGGAGGAACTCGTGACTCAGGAATCGATGGCCGTGCTCACCGCGGATGTCGACGGGCTGGCCGTCTACAGCCGCACGGGCGAAATCCCCGCCGACGTGCGCGCCGCGTTGACCAAGGCGATTCACCTCAAGCAGGACTTGCTCGTGCTGCTCGCCCAGTTCAACGATTGCGGCCGAAAAATCGCCGAGATCGCGACCGAGCAGAACCGATTGCGCGAGAACATGAAAACTGTCGCGCCGACGACCGACTACTACCAGCGGCTGCTCGCCAAATTGAACGAGCAGGAATCGTCGATCGAGGCGTTGCAGAAGCAGCGCGACGACGTGTCGGCGAAGCAGGACGCATTGCGCAAACAGTTCTCGGACTATCTCGACGGGTTGACCGTGGGGTGAACGATTGCCCGACCGTCACGTAGTCATGGCGCGCGCCTGGCGAGACCGCTGGGCGCGCGCCATCATTTTGCGTGTTCCTCTCCTCGATCGCCTTTTCTCCCGCGAGTCCCGCATGCCCGACGTGAACCCCCGCCCTCGATCGCGCCGCGGCGCGCTCACCCTGTCGATGCTCGTCGTCGCCACGCTCGTCGCGACGTCGACGACGGCGGCACGCCCCGCGCCGCGCGCGGATTGGCGCGAGACGATTCGCACGTTCGCCGAGGCGCACTTGCAGCATACCGCGTGGGGCCCCGCGCACGGGCGGCGCGATTATGAGACAACGCTCATGCTGGCGCGCGCCGAGGGGATCACGGTCGACGAAGAGGCGCTGTACGCGGCCGCGTATCTGCACGACATGGGCGGCCTGCCGCCCTACGCGAAGCCCGGCGTCGATCACGGCGACCGGTCGATCCAGCTCGTCGACAGCATCTTGCAGGACGCGGGCTTTCCCATGGCCAAGGCGCCGCTCGTCAAGGAAATCATCGATCACCACCAGTACTATCGGCCGGCGGACACCGTCGCCGTCGCCATGCTCTTCCGCGACGCCGACATTCTCGATTTCCTCGGCGCCATCGACATCGCGCGCATCATTTCACTCACGACGCGCGAACGCCCCGCGACCGACCTGTCTCATGCGATCCAGGCGATCAAGCAGCAGATGAACGACATGCCCGGCCGGCTACAATCGGCGGCAGGAAAGCGCGAAGGACAACGTCGAGTCGCCGAGATGAAAGCGTTTCTCGACGCGCTCTCGGCGGAGTCGGATTCGTTGACGGTGTTGTAGGTGTCGGGCTTCTATCGGGCTCGACGCGGCATGTAGAGATCAAAGCTGTCGAGGCACGAATAAGACGAATAGAACCAATAAGAACGAAGAAAAACGACCAAGAACCGTTCGGCGCGAATGCAACGAATGATTCGTCGTTATTCGTCGTGATTCGTTTTATTCGTGCCCAGATCGGTTCCAACTCGACCGGGCGCGTCACGAATCAGAGGTTTCGAGATTCGAACGACGCGGATGAGTCGAACCAGTGCTGCAACCAGACCAGTGACTACGGCACTCGATCCCAATCTCGTCGCGCGGCTGACGGAGCATCGATCGCTCGGCGCGTCGCCACCCGATGAACTCGCGTGGTTGGCCGCCCGAGGCGCGCCGCAATCGTATAGCGCTGGCGACGTCCTGACTCGGAAGGCGCACCCCGAGCTGTTTCTGCAGATCGTTCTCTCCGGGCGTATCGCGATCCACGCTGACCGCGGCGCGGGCGCGCGCAAGATCATCGAGTGGCGCGCGGGCGACGTGTGCGGCCTGATGCCGTATTCGCGCGGCGGCGCGCCGCCGGGTGATACGGTGGCGGAGGAGGCGACCGACACGTTGGCGGTGCATCGTGATCTTCTGCCGGCGATGATCCAGGCGTGCCCCATGGTGACCGCGACGTTAGTGCACGCGATGCTCGATCGCGCGCGGCACATCACGTCGAGCGATCTCCACGACGAGAAGCTCGTGTCGCTCGGCAAATTGGCCGCGGGATTGGCTCACGAGTTGAACAATCCGGCGTCCGCCGCGGCGCGGAGCGCCAAATCACTCGCGTCCGGACTGACCGATTTCGACGCGGCGGCGCGCGCCCTCGAGGCGGCGCGGTTGTCGGACGAGCAACTCGCCGTCGTCGATTCCGTGCGCGCGCAGTGTCTCTCGACAACCGCGCGTGCGATACGATCGCCGATCGAGCGCGCAGATCGTGAGGACATCGTCGCATCCTGGCTCGCCGCGCACGAGGTGGACGATGCGATCGCCGCCGCGCTGTCCGAGACCGACGTCGCCGTCTCGGCGCTGGACGCGCTCAGCGGGTGCTTGGAACACGCATCACTCGACGCGGCGCTCCGCTCGATCGCCGCTGGGTGCGTCATGCGCGCGCTCGTCTTCGACATCGAAGCGTCGGCGACGCGCGTCCACGAGCTCGTCGCCGCCGTCGTGGGCTTCGCCTACATGGATCGCGCGCCCGTCGCGGAGCCGGTCGACATACGTCCGGGGATTGAGAATACGCTCATCGTCCTCGGCGCGAAGACGCGCGCCAAATCGGCGACCGTGCGCGTCGAATTCGCCGAGGATCTGCCGCGCGTGCTCGCGTTTGGCGCCGAGCTCAATCAGGTGTGGGCGAATCTGGTCGACAACGCGCTGGATGCCGCGGCGAGCGCCGGCCACATCGATGTGATGGCGAGCAGGGAACTCGGCCGCGTCGTCGTTCGGATTGTCGACGACGGGCCCGGCGTTCCCGTGGAGATTCGCGGCCGCATCTTCGATCCGTTCTTCACCACCAAGCGGGTCGGCGAAGGGACGGGCCTCGGCCTCGACATCGTGCGCCGCCTCGTTCAGCGCCACAACGGCGAGATCGACGTCGACTCGCGTCCTGGCCGTACGGAATTCCGCGTCAGTCTTCCCGTCGCGACCTGACCTCGCGCTCGACGCGGCGAGCGACTACGGAAAAACCAGTTGACAGGATTGGCGGCGGGTTGTAGTCTACTGGAAAGCCAGTAGACGGAGACACCATGCACGAGATTTATTTTCCCCCGCGCGAACTCGCGGTGATGAGCGTTCTCTGGCGGCTCGGGTCCGCCAGCGTGACCGAGGTCCGCGACGCGCTCGAAGAAGACCTCGCGTACACGTCCGTGCTCTCGGCGCTGCAAACGCTCGAGGAGAAGGGGTACGTCCGACACGAGCCTGAAGGGCGAGCGTATCGCTATTTCCCGCTCGTGGAAGCCGACCACGCGGGCGGGAGCGCGCTGTCGAGAATTCGCGACGCAATCTTTCACGGGTCCGCCGAGCGGATGTTCGCACAGATGGTGGCGGACAAGAAGCTCGGGAAGAAGGAACTGGAGCGCATGCGCGCGCTGCTCGCCAAGCGGCTGGGAGAGAAGCCATGACGACGTTCATGCTCTACGCAATGCTGATCGGCGTATTCACCGCCGCGGCGGGCTGGGCGGCCGAGTGGATCGGTCGCGCGTTCGGTACGCCGGTTCGGTGGACGTGGGCCGCGGCGCTCGGCGTCACCGTGCTGCTCGCCGCCGCGGCGCCGCGGCGGAGCCTGAGCTCCGCCGTGGACGTGACGCTCGGCCCCGTGGTCGAGCGGACTGCGCCGTCCGTGTCGCCCGTTGCGCACACTACGTTGTTCGCAACGCTGCGCGCGACGTGCGCGTCGGCAATCGATGCATCGGCGCGAACGTTCACCGTCGCGCTGGCGCGACTCGAAACTCGAACGTCGCCGCGGATGAATGTGGCCGCGGTCGTTCTGTGGGTCTCGCTGACTGCGTTGGTCCTCGCGATGTTGGCGACGGTGACCAGGCGCATGCGCGTCGCGCGGCGTCGGTGGACCGTGGCCACCGTCGGCGGTGAGAGCGTACGCGTATCGACGGCGGTCGGGCCGGTCGTATTGGGTTACGTGCGCCCCGAGATCGTGGTGCCCGCGTGGCTGCTCGAGCGGACGGAGGCGGAGCAGCGCATGGTAGTCGCCCACGAAGCGGAACACGTTCGCGCGCGAGATCCGCTGCTGCTCGGCGCCGCGTGCGTCGCCGCGGCGCTCATGCCGTGGAATCCCGCGGTGTGGTTCATGTTCACGCGCTTGCGACTTGCCGTGGAATTGGATTGCGATGCGCGTTTGCTCCGGCGAGGCGCCGCGGCGCACGCCTACGGCGCGCTGCTCATCGACGTAGCCGAGCGCGTGGCGCCGCTTCGACTCGCGGCGCTCGCGCTGGCCGACGATTCATCACACCTTCATCAGAGAATACTCGCCATGAAAGCACACACTCCGAAGTTCGCGATCGTTCGCGGCGGCGTAGCCGCGGCGCTTGGGTTCGTTGCGCTGCTCGCCGCCTGCGAGGCCAAGCTGCCCACGCAAGCCGATGTCGCGAAGATGGACGGCGCGAGCACCGAGCGGGCGCTGGTCGCCTCGCAGATGGTGGGCGGCCGCGACAGCATCAAGTACTACATCGACGGCAAGCTGGCGAGCGCAATTCAGGCGCACGCGCTCGCGGGCGATACGATCGCGACGGTCGACGTGCGCCGCACGCCAGGCGGAGGATTCGATACCATCTACTTCAAGACGCTGAGTTCGAGCGCGTATCGCGAGAAGATGGTGACTGACAGCGTGGCGCGGGTGGCGGCCGGCATCACGGGCCGAGTGCGCGTCAGCGGCCGCGGCGTCCCAGGCAGCGCGGCCACCGAGGGAGGCAGCGGCGACGCGATCAAGGTGCTCGGCGCGTCCGCGAACGAGAAAAAAGTGCCGATCTACATCGACGGTGTGTTGGCGGACATGGCGACGCTGCAGCGGCTCGATCGAAACGACATCGAATCAATCGAAGTGATCAAGGGCGCCGCCGCGGCCGAGCAGAATCCGGACGTGCCCGGCGCGGCCCAGGGCATCATCAAGGTCAGAACGAAGCACGGGTCGAAGTAGCAGGCGAGCCTCGAGACGCCGCGATCACCCGATTGCGGCGTCCACCGCGGCCGTCGCCTTGTCGACGGCCGCGCGCGTTCGCGAGAGGAGCTGGTTGGCTTCGGCGACCAATCCGGCACCGCGCGAACGATCGGACAATGACGAAATATTGATTCGCACATTGTAAACTGCGCCGCGGCACGCCGCGTCGGCGAGCAGCGCGGCCACGCCGGCGTCGGACACGGCGTTGGTGTTGCCCTTGGTGGCGCAGGTCGCGGCGAGATCGGCAACCTCGGCGCAGGCGCGGGCGGTCTCGAGCGGCACTTCGGCGGCGCCGATCAGCGCATCGTTGATCGCCGCTTGCCGCTTGTGGCCGGCTTCCTCGGGCTCGGAGGGCAGCTTGTACGCCGCCGACACCGCGCCATAGGCCGCCGCGTCCTTCGCCGCGAGCGATGAGAGTTTCGTGACGAGCCCCGCCGCGGTGAGGCCGAGCTCGCGCATTTCCGCGTCGACGGCGGCGTACTTCTTCTTACCCGCCGTGAGGCCGGCGACCATCTGCGCGAGCGCGGCGCCCAGCGCGCCGACGTGGGCCGCGACCGTGCCGCCGCCGGGCGTCGGCGCGCTCGACGCGACCGACGCGACGAAGCCTGTCAGCGACTCGCCGCCTTGCACGGCTTGCCGCACTTTGTGCTCGAGCACCATCTCCTGCTTGAAGTCGCGAAGCTGAATGTGTCGCGCCGCGGTGTCGAACAGCGCGCGCTCGGGCACGACGCCGACAATCTCGCTCCACGTCGGCGACACGCCCATCGCTTCGGCTTCCATCTTCACCGCTTCGTACGCGCGGTAGAGTGGCGTCTTCTCCGTGTCGACGAGGTTCATCGACACCTGCGCCTGGCCGTCGACTTCGAGGCCAAGTCCCTTCACGTAGCGCAATCCGCCAGACGACCCGCGCACCGCTTTCGCGACGGCTTTGGCGACGGGCATGTTGCTCGCCGGGCCGAGGTAGACGTTGTAGGCGACGAGGAACGGCCGCGCGCCGATGGCGACGGCGCCGGCGGTGGCGTGGACTTGCGACGGACCGTAGTCGGGGACGCGGTTGGCGGCGCCGGCTTTCATCTCGTCGCGGATGCCTTCGAACTCGCCACGACGGACGTCGGCGAGATTCTCACGGTCGGGGCGTGTAGCAGCACGCTCATATAAGAAAACTGGAACGCCGAGTTCGCGGCCGACGCGGTCGCCCAACGTGCGGGCGAGGACGATGCAGTCTTCCATCGTCGTGCCCTCGAGCGGAATGAATGGCACGACGTCGGTCGCGCCCATGCGCGGGTGTTCGCCGCTGTGCTGATTGAGGTCGATCTTTTCGCGGGCGACGCGCATGCCGGCGAACGCGGCATCCACGGCACGGTCGATAGGAGCGACAAAGGTCACCACTGTCCGGTTGTGCGATTGATCCGAGGAGACATCGAGAATGGCGACGCCTTCGACGGCGGCGATGGCATCGCGAATGGCGGCGACGATTTCAGGCCGTCGGCCTTCGGAAAAGTTCGGGACGCACTCGACGAGCTTCATGTGTCGCGTGGGGCGAGGGGCGTTGGGCGTGGGGCGCGGCGGCGACGGCGGACTAAACGACGCTGGAATATATGACGGGGCTGCCGGGAACCGCGTCGCCGCCAGGATTGACGGCAGCGGCGTCATCGTCCACATACGCCTCGTCGCAGATGATCGTCGTGCCCGTCGAGCTGAGAAATGTGACGGGGCCGGCGATCCAGCCCTCGACCGACGTGCCGATCATGTTGCCGCTCGCCGGAGATGATCGAGGCACCCACGGTGCTGAAGGTTGCGCGCATGCGGCGACCGGCGAAGGTGAGCGCCGTGCCCGTCGCGATGCCGGACACGATACGATCGTTCGGCTGCGCACCCGCGGCCACTTGAAGTGCGAGCATCAGGTCGCCGTCAGTCGACGCGATTGACCGCGCGACCCATCCGATGCTGTCGGGCTCCAGATCCACGCGTGTCGACATGACGATCGCGCCGCCGACCGGAACGCCGACGCCGCCGCACGGTGCCGGCGACTGACGTGAGGATGTCCCCGTTCTCGCCCTCGAGCGTGACCAACTTCGGGCCGGCGAAAAAATCGATTTGCGGCGGCGCGAGCACCGGGGACGTCGGCGGCTGACCGGGCGAACCGCAGCCGGCCAACAGGAGCGTCGCCATGAGCACCGGGGTGGTGGAGCGCATGAGAGTCATCTGATCGTACACAGGTCTCAGCCGCGAACTCGCTCGAGTAGCCATGCATGCATCGCGGGGCTTCCCGCGACGACGCCGGTGTGTTCGACGCGGCATGGTTCGCCGCTGAGGTTCGTGATGACACCGCCTGCTTCGCGGACGAGCAGGATGCCCGCGGCAATATCCCAAGGCGCGAGTTGAAGTTCCCAGAACGCCTCGAACCGCCCGCACGCCACGTCGGCCAGGTCGAGCGCCGCGGCGCCCGGCGCGGCGGAGGCCGGCGCATGCTCGGCATGATGCGCGGCAGCATCGCCGAGATAGCGGTCGACCGTGCTCGCCGCCCTTGAACGGAAACCCGGTGCCGACGAGGGCGCGCAACGGATCGGTGATCGACGAGACGGCGATCGGTTGGCCGTTGAGTCGTGCGCCGCCGCCGCGCGTCGCCGAAAACAGCTCACCGTTCGCCGCGTTGAGGATCGACGCCCGCCTCGAGCTCTCCGTCGATCATCGCGCCGATCGAGACGGCGTACCAGGGAAAGCCGTGGAGAAAGTTCGTCGTGCCGTCGAGCGGATCGGCGACGAACACGAGCCCGCGCCGGTCATCCATCGCCGGCGACAACTCCTCGCCGAGGACGCGCGCGTCCGGATGGCGCTCGAGCACGATCGTCGCCGATCGCCTGTTCCGCGTTGCGATCGACGGCGCTCACGAAGTCGGTGCGCGACTTCCGTTCCCACTCGAGCGAGGCTCGATTCGCGGCGCCTTGCGCGGATGATCTCGGCCGCGCGCGCCGCCGCGGCGACGCACGTCGCCAACAGCGCGCGACCGATGTTATGTTGACCGGATGTCACGGATCTTCAGTGGGATTCAGCCGACCGGAGAGTTGCACATTGGCAACTACCTCGGCGCGGTCAAGAATTGGGTCCAACTGCAGCATGAGTACGAGTCGATCATCTGCATCGTCGACTATCACGCGATCACGCTGGCGTACGAGCCCGAGCAGTTGCGCGTGCGCCGTCACGATCTCGCGATCGGGCTGCTCGCTTCCGGACTCGATCCGAACGTGTGCGCGATCTTCGTGCAGTCGCAGGTGCCGGAACATACCGAGCTGGCGTGGATCTTCAACACCGTCACGCCGCTGGGTGAGCTCGAGCGTCAGACGCAATTCAAGGAGAAGTCCGAGCGGCAAGAAAGCGTGCTGGCGGGCATCCTCAACTACCCTGTCCTCCAGGCTGCCGACATTCTGCTCTACCGGGCGGACAAGGTGCCAGTGGGCGAGGACCAAGTGCAGCACCTCGAGTTGTCGCGCGTCGTGGCGCGTCGGTGGAACGCGGCGTTCGGTCTGCGGACGGGCCGGCGCGGTGAAGACGGCAACGAGGAGCGCGAGCGGTTTTTCCCCGAGCCCGAACCGCTGCTCACGCCGACGCGCCGCGTGATGGGGCTCGACGGCAAATCGAAGATGTCCAAGTCGATGGGCAATACGATCGGCCTGCTCGAGTCGCCCGAGTCGATCTGGGCAAAGCTGCGTCCGGCGGTCACCGATCCCAAGCGAATCAAGAAAACCGATCCTGGTACGCCCGAAGTATGCAACATCTACCATCTGCACAAAGCGTTCAGCGCGCCGGCCACCGTGGAGCACGTGGCGTCGCAGTGCCGGTCGGCGGGCTGGGGTTGCATCGACTGCAAGAAGGTGCTCGCCGAGTCGATGGAGCAGGAGCTGGCGCCCATTCGTCACAGGGCCGCTGAGCTTGCAGCGACACCCTCGTTGGTCGATGACGCGCTCGCGGCCGGCGCGACACACTGCCGAGCGTTGGCGCGCGAGACGATGGACGCGGTGCGCGACCGGATGGGCTTTTGATCGCTCCCGCGAGCGACTGCGAGATGGGGGGACGCGGCATGAGCCGTGCATTTTGAGCATGCGGTCTCGCCGCCAGTGTCGCCGCCGCGCGCTGCTGACGGGGATGTGGCAGGAGCGCGGCTCGTTCCCCGCAATCAATGCTGTTCCTTCGTCGGTTCATCGCTCAGGTGCGGAGTTGGATATCGCACCGCCGCACGTCTCGTCGCAGGATGGCACCGCTGCTGTTCGATCTCACGGGCTATTCGGCGGCGATCTACCGCGACGTGACGCCCAACGGCGTGCGCGTGTTCAGTCTCTGCGGCGGGTGTGGTGCACGACTCAACGCGAGTGCAACGCTCTGCGACGAGTGCGCACAAAAGAGGAGTCGCCCCGCGCGTCCGTTCTGACGACGCGCACGATCTCCCACGCCGGCGCGCGTTCGCTGTGATCGCGCCGGCATTCGCGGAGATCGGAGTCGCGGTGTCGCGGAAATGGGTCGCGGTGGGCGTCGCGCTCGTTGCGCCGTGGGTGTGGCTGGTCGTGCTCGACTGGCAGCTGCGCCGGAAGCGCTGAGTGTACGCCGGTCACGCCGCGCTAGCCCTGCTGGCCAAGGGCAAACGGCCGCGGCTTCCGATCTGGCTGCTCGTCCCGGTGGCGTTCGCGCCGGACTGGATCGAGTGGATCATCGAGGGCGCGGGCCACGAGAATCGCGAGTATGTCGCACTCGCTGATCTCGGTCGCGATCGGCGCCACGACCGTTGCCCTCGGCTACTGGCTCGTCACGCGGCAGCGCGGCGACGCCGTCGTGCTCTGGCTGCTCTATGCGTCGCACTGGGCGGCGGATTTCATCACCGGCTCAAAGCCGACTTGGCCCGGCGGCCCGACCGTCGGACTCGTGTTGTACGACCGTGCGCTGTGGGATTGTGTGCTGGAATGTCTGGTGATCGTCGGGTGCTGGAGCGTGTACCGCCGCTCGTTCTCCGAGCGGGCGAAACGGAGCGCGTTGATGGTGGTCCATGCCGCTCGGCTTGATTGCGCTGCAGGTCGGCTTCGAGGCGATTCAGAATCCGGATATCCGGACCGCGTTGCGCGGGATGCCGTGACATTACAGTTTTCTGGTTCAGTTCGGCTCGTAGTCATTCGGCCGTGCCGCATGCCTCTTGCAACACGCGCTCGCATCTTCTACGCGAGCAGAGCATGGCGAATGATGGAGGTACCCGCGGACTGCTGACGCTGGTCTGTTTGACCTGCGGCAACGAGAAGTCCTACGATCACGTTGTGCCCGCCGCCGTCATCTGCGAAAAGTGCGGCGGAACGGTCTTCCGGAACTTTGCCACTCCAACCGAGCCAGACGACGCGACGATTGCGCAACTCGAAGAACAGGCGCGCAGCATCAGCTATGGCGATTCGTCGCCCGACACGACGGCGGGCGACGTGCGCGATCTCGACTCGCGCTGACGGCCAGCGGGTGCGGCCGTGCCGATGACGTTCGGCGCGTTTGCCGCAGCGCTTCGCCTGAGCGTACTCGCCAAGCTGCTCCTCGCCACGCTCCTCGGCGGCGCGATCGGTCTCGAGCGCGAACTCTCGCAGAAGCCCGCCGGCCTGCGCACCAACATCCTGATCTGCATCGGCGCGGCGCTGTTCACGCAGCTGTCGATCGACATCGCGCAGATTGGATTCTCTCCCGACCATCACCCGTACGGCGACACCACGCGCATTGCCGCGCAGATCGTCACGGGCATTGGATTCCTCGGCGCCGGGGCGATCCTGCACGGACAGGGCGCGATCATCGGCCTGACGACGGCGGCGACGATCTGGGTGGTCGCGGCGATCGGCGTGGCGGTCGGCGCGGGAGCGTACGTCGACGCGCTGGGGAGCACGGTGCTCATCATGCTCGTCCTGGTGGGTCTGCGGCCGTTCGAGCGGAAGCTCATGGCCAAGCGTCGTCGCGTGCGCGCGACGCTGCGCGTGAAGCCCGGTGTGTCGTTCGAGGGATTCGGCAAGATTCTCGGTGCCGCCGGTCTGCACATTTTTTCGCAGCGCACCTACGAGCACGAGGGCGATCGCACCTTCGAGCTCGAGCTGATCGGGGCGACGCTGCAGTTCGAAGTCGCTGTCGATACGCTGCGCGCCGAATCCGGACGTCGTGAGCATCACGACCGATTAGAATTTTCCGGATGGAACATCTCCTCGTTGTCGATCTCGCGGCGTCGTCGAAGAATTGGGCGCTCACGCCGGAAGGCGAACGGCGTCTGCTCGACCATGTGCCGCACGGATGGCACGTCCACATGGTGCGCGCCACGACGAGCTCCGACGGCGACGGTCCGCCGCGGCCGAGCGACGAGGTGATGGCCGCCGTGCGCGACGCGGAGGCGTACTTCGGATTCGGCGTTCCCAAGGCGCTGTTCGTCGAGGGATCGCGATTGCGCTGGGTGCACTCGGCCGCGGCCGGCGTTGGCACGGCGCTCTATCCGGAGATGGTCGCGAGCGACGTGGTGTTCACCAACTCGGCGGGAATTCACGGCATTCCGATCGCGGAGTACGTGGTGGCCGGCGTGCTGCACTTTCTGCGCGGGCTGGACTTCGCGATCGACCAGCAGCGGCGTGGCGAGTGGAACAAGGCGCCGTTCGTGCGACTGGATTCCGTGCTGCGCGAAATGGATACCGTACGCGCGCTGATCGTCGGCGTAGGCGGATTGGGCGGCGCCACGGCCGAGCGACTGACGGCGCTCGGCGCGACGTGCACCGGCGTGCGGCGGCGCGTCGGACTGCCAGCGCCGCCGGGATTCTCGCGCGTCGTCGGCATGGATCGGTTCGACGCCGAGCTGCCGGAACACGACGTCGTCGTGCTCGCGGCGCCGCTGACCGGTGAGACGAACGGGTTGCTCACGGCGGAGCGGCTCGCGCTGTTGCCGCCGTCGGCGATCGTCGTCAACGTTGCACGGGGCGCACTGCTCGATGAGAAAGCTCTCGTTGAGCGGCTCGAAGCGGGCCAGCTGCGCGGCGCGGTGCTCGATGTGTTCCGCGAGGAGCCACTGGCGTCGACCAGTCCCCTGTGGCAGGTTCGACAAGTTCTGCTCACGCCACACGTGTCGCCCGTCTCGCCAGGCCGGTTTTGGCCGCGACAGCTGGATTTGTTTCTCGACAACTGGCGCCGATACTCACGGGGGGAGCCTTTGCGAAATGTCGTCGACAAACACGCCGGATATTAGGTCCGCTAGACATGGAAAAAATCATCAAGGCGGCCGTCGACCGCGGCGCGTCCGACCTTCATATGAAGGCGGGGGACGTATTCCGCGCGCGGATCAACGGCGAGCTCGTTGCGCTCACGCGGCAGACGCTGACGCCCGATCAGACGCGGGCGATCGCGCTGCATCTGATGAGCAACGAGGACGACAAGGTCCGCATCGACAAAATCCTCGACTACGATTGCTCATGGGCCGCGGCCGGCATCGGCCGGTTCCGCGTCAACATCATGAAGCAGCGCGGGTCGTTCGCGATCATCATGCGCGTGATTCCGTGGGAAGTCCCGACGTTCGAGAAACTGGGACTTCCGCCGGTCATGGCGAAGGTGGCGGAAACGGAACGCGGCCTGGTGCTCGTCACCGGCGTGACCGGGTCGGGCAAGTCGAGCACGATGGCGGCGTTGATCAACTACATCAATCTGCGCGAGAACCGGCACATTCTCACGCTCGAGAATCCGATCGAATTCCTCCACAGCGACCGGCAGTCGTCGGTGACGCAGCGCGAAGTCGGCTCGGACACGGTGGACTTCAAGATGGGCTTGCGCGCCGCGCTGCGTCAGGATCCGGACGTGATCATGATCGGCGAAATGCGCGACGCGGAAACGGTCGACACGGCGATCAAGGCGGCGGAGACCGGCCACCTGGTCATGTCGACGCTGCACACGCCGGACGCGCAGAGCACGATTCTGCGCATCATGGCGATGTTCCCGCCGGAAGAGCAGGACGTCATCCGCATTCGGTTGGCCGAAACGCTGTCGGCGGTGATCTCGCAGCGCCTGCTGCCCAAGCGCACGGGAAAAGGCCGCGTGGTCGCCGCCGAAGTCATGATCAACACGCCGTCGATCAAGGACATGATCACCGAGGGAACGCAGATCGGCGAGATTCGCGATTTCATCGCCGAGGGGCGCGAGCAGTACGGCATGCAGACCTTCGACCAGTGTCTGGCCGATCTCGTGGCAAGCGGCGAAGTTACGTTCGATACCGCAAAGGCTGCGGCGAGCAACCCGTCGGACTTCGAGCTCAAGCTCAGAATGTTCTCGCAGGAACTCGCGGCGATCGACCCGATTGACTTGCAGCCAGCGCCGGTCGACGCGCCGCTCGAAGAGTTGCAGGCCGGCACGCTCGATCTCATGTCGACTTTAGAATGAACTCGTTATGAAACCGAAGCTCGAAGGGGTGTTCGCGCCGGTGGTCTCGACGTTCTACCGCGACGGCGGCGAACTCGACGTCGCCAGTTTCGCGGCGAACGTGCGGACGCACCTCGCCGCGGGCGTCCATGGCATCGTCGTGGCCGGGTCGACCGGCGAAGCGGCGCTGCTCGACGCCGACGAACGCCGTGCGCTCATCGACGCCGCGCGGGAAATGGTGCCGCGCGACCGGACGCTCATCGTCGGCACGGGCGCGGAATCGACGCGGACCTGTCTCGCGCTCACGCGCGACGCGGCCGCACGCGGCGCGGATGCCGTGCTCGTCGTCGCCCCGCACTACTATGGACCGGCGATGACGGCGGCGGCGCTCCTGCGACACTATCGCCACGTCGCGGACGAGAGTCCGGTGCCGGTCATGCTGTACAACATTCCCAAGTACATGCACTTCTCCATTCCCGCGCCTGTCGTCGCCGAACTTGCGGCGCATGAGAACATCATTGGGCTCAAGGACAGCTCGGGGAACAAGGACATCTTCGCGTCGTACCTGGCGGTGCAGTCGCCGCACTTTCTCCGTGCTCACGGGGAACGCGGGGATTTTCCAGCACGCGCTCGCCGGCGGCGCCACGGGAGGCATCCTCGCCGTGGCGCTGTTCGCGACCGGCGCTCTCGCTCGAGATCTACGATCTGATGCGCCGCGGCGACACGGCGGGTGCGCTCGCCGCGCACGAGCGCATGTCGCCCCTCGGCGCCAAGATCGTCGGCGAGATGGGCGTGTCTGGGATCAAGGTGGCGATGGATCGTGTGGGACGCGGTCTCACCGGCGGCCCGCTGCGGCCGCCGCTCTTGCCGCTCGACGCCGAGCAGGCGCGCCTGGTTGCGGAGCTGTTGCAGAGCGCGGAGCTCGCGGCGGCGGCCTAGGACAGCCAGTGAGCGCGGCGTCGCCGCACCTCGCGCGGTTGGGCGCGTCGCGCCCGGCCGGCCGGCGGCGACGGAGCCGCCGAGGCGAGGGCGTACTGCGCGTCGGTTCTCGCGCACGTCGATTTCGTCATTCAAGAACAATCATTTGAGTTTTCTGCGTTCGGCGGCGCGTGGGCCATGCCGCTGCTCGGGCTGCTCGCCCCCGTGCTGGCGACGGTGGCGACGCTGGCGCGGGCCACACGGCCGGGCATCGCGCTCGCCGCCGGATTCTGCCTCGCCGTCGCGATCGCGTTCGCCGCCTATGCCGGCGGCGCCGGTGTCCTCGACTTTCCGTGATGCGTCGACGCGGAGTCAACCTCGTGGCGACGCGCGGCGGCCGTGTGCCGCGGGTGTGGCTCGTGGCGCACCTCGACTCCAAGTGGCAGCCGGTGTCCATGATCACGCGCGTCGCCGGCATCGCGCTCACATCGCTCGGACTCGTGGCGCTGGCCGCGGCCGTCATCGCCCGCTCGCCCGCGTCGCCTGTGCTGCTCGTCGTCGTCTGGGTGGCGTCGGTGCCGCTCATGCTCTCGGTGGTCGGCACGCGGAATCACGGAACAGTCGACAACGCGAGTGGCGTCGCAGCCGTGCTCGACGCGGCGGCGCGCGTTCCGCGGGACGTCGTGCTCGGCGTGTTGATCACGGACGCCGAGGAACTGGCGCTGGCCGGGGCGCACGCGTGGGTTCGCGCGCGGCGGAATGACGCGACGCATCAACCCGGCGTCGCCCTCAATTGCGACAGCATCGACGACGACGGCCCGCTCACGGTGATGTACAGCGGAACCCGGCACGGCGCCGAGCCGCTCGTCGCCCGATTGCGCAGCGCGGCTGAGCGTGATGGCGAGCCGATGCGCGTGATGCGCCTCCTGCCCGGCGTGCTCACGGATTCTGTCGCCCTGGCGGGCGCCGGTTGGAAAACGGTGACACTCAGCCGGGGCACGATTCGTACGCTTGGGAGGATCCACACCTCACGCGACACGCTCGGCTTCGATGGACGGAACCGGCATCGCCGGCGCGGCGAAGGTGCTCGCGCGTGCGGTGACCGAGCTTGCCCAAGGAGAGATGACCTGAATGGCGGCCGTATTACTCGTTCTCGCGATCGTGCTCGGCTTGATCATGATCCCGTTCGGGATGCCGGGAACGCTCGTGTTGTTTGCCGGCGCGCTCTGCTACTACCTGCTCGTGCCGCACGGCGCGATCGGACTGGCGACGGTGATCGGCGTCGGCGTGTTGATGGTCGTGGCCGAGGGCCTCGAGTGGGTGTTGACGGCGCGGTTCACGCGGAAATACGGCGGCTCGCGGCGTGCTGGTTGGGGTGCGGTGATCGGCGGCATGGTCGGCGCAATTCTCGGCGTGCCGGTGCCGGTCGTCGGCTCGATCGTCGGGGCATTTGTCGGCGCGTTCGTCGGCGCGTTCGTGTTCGAGTACAGTCGGGGCACGGGACACGGCACGGCGACGCGCGTGGCGTGGGGCGCGCTCATTGGCCGCGTGACGGCGGCGGCGATCAAAGTCGCGATCGGGCTCGCGATGGCGGCGTGGATGATCGGCGCGCTGCTCGCGTAGCGGGCTGCTGAAAAAGCCGAAACTGCCTGACGCAGAGTCGCAGAGCAATACTGAGAGACGCCGAGGACTGCGCTTCAGTCTTTCACGAAAGGCTTACTTCTCTGACTTTCCCCTGCGTCTCCCCCTCTGCGACTCAGCGTCCTTTCTCTCAGTACTTCCTCCGCGCCGATCGTTCACGTCAGCATTCGATCACTCGCCGGACAGTGCGCGCGCCGGATCGATTCGCGCCGCGCGGCGGGCCGGGATCCAGCTCGCGCCCATGGCGATGGCCATGAGCAGCGCGCCGACGGCAATGATCGTCAGCGGCTCTGGTCGCCCAACGCCGACGATCATCGACTGCAAAAAGCGCGATGTCGCGACGAAGATCACGACGCCCAATGCCACGCCGCCGGCCGCGAGTCCGGCGCCCTGTCGAGTGACGAGTCGTGCAACGCCGCTCGGGAGCGCGCCCATCGCGAGGCGAATGCTGATCTCGCGCGCGCGCAGGCTGACGAGGTAGGCGAGCACGCCGTACAGACCCGATTGCGGCGAGAACGACCGCGACGCGAGGCGGTCACGCCGATGATCGTCATCACGAAGCTGAGCCGTGCCATCGACTGCTCGACGTTGTCGCTCATTGGCCCGATGCCGAACGGAGGCAGAGCTGCGATCGATGTCGGCGACCGCGCGCTGAACCGGAGCAATGAGCGTGTGTGGATCGCCCGCGCCGCGCACCACGAGCGCGATCGTGCGCGACACGAGCGATTGATTGGAGTCGGCCACGGCGACATTTGGCGCGTAGATCAGTTGGCTCGCCGGCGCGGCGAGCGACGTGTCGTGCACGGCACCGACGACGCCGATCACCGTGAACCACTGATCCTGCGTGAAGCGAATTCTGCCGTCCGATCGCCGCCACGCCGGTCGAGTCCTTCCACCGTTGAATGGCGAACGATCGATCGACGATCATTTCCTGCGCGCTTTGCCGTTCCGGCCGGTCGAACGTGCGTCCGGCGATGAGTGGAATGCCCATCGCCTGGAAGTACGATCCGTCCGTCGGTGACGATCTCTCCGGACGGAGGCAGCGTCTTGGGGTCGACGTCGGCGTCGGTGTACACGGGCACGAAGTTCATGCCGATGTTGTTGAGCGGCACTTTGGACGACACGCCCGCGAAGCGAACTCCCGGCACGTTGCGCACGCGGTCGACGAGCTGGCTGGTGAAGCGAACGACATCCGCGTCGGTGCGATACGACGCGCCGGGGAGCGAGAGTCGCAAGTACGAGCGTGTGCTCGGCGTCGAACCCCGGCTGAATGCCGCGCAATCGCTCGAGACTGCGAAACAGCAAGCCGCTGCCGCACACGAGCACCGTCGCGAACGCAACCTGCGTGGCGACGAAGGTGCGGCGCGTGTGCTGACGATCGCGCCCGATCGTTCCGCCGCGCGCGCCGTCGCGCAGCCGTGAGGCAAGGCGCCGCGTGTCGAAGCGAAGTGCGGGCACAGCGCTGCACAGCACCGCCATCAGCGCCGTGACCAGCGTCGCGAACGCGACGACGCGTGCGTCGACGCCCATTTCGGCGAGGCGAGGAATTCCCGGCGGACCCGAGTGCACGAACAAGCGCACGCCGATGTACGCGAGCACCAATCCGAATGCGCCGCCGATCGTCGCGAGTAGCATCGATTCGGCGAGGAACTGCATCACGACGCGCACTGGGCCGGCGCCGAGTGCGACTCGCACGGCGAGCTCGCGCTGACGACCTTCGGCGCGCGTGAGCAGCAGACTCGCGACGTTGGCGAACGAAATGAGCAGCAGCAGAATGCCCGCCGCCGCCGCGATGTTCACGATGCTTCCCGAAGTTGCCGACGACGTCGTCGCGCATTGGGTGGATGACGACGCTGGCACGCGTTCCGGTGAGAAATCCCTTGGTCGACAGTCCGGGCGCGATGTCGGGATACAACTCGGCGATGCGCGGCGTGAGATGGTTGAGCTCCGTCTGGAGCGCCTGCAGCGACACGCCGGGCTTGAGTCGCACGAAGCTCTGGTGGCCGAACGAGCCGCCGAACGTGGCCGCCGAATCGAGCGCGATCGGAAGCCAGAGTTGCGTGACGGCGTCGGGGAACCGGAAGCTCTCCGGCGCCACGCCGACCACTGTCCGCTGCGCGTCCGTCGATGCGTAACCGCCTTGCCGACGATGGCCGGGTCCGCGCCGAATCGGCGACGCCAGAGTCCGTCGCTCAGCACGACGACCGGCGTTCCCTGCGGGGTGTCCTCTTCGGCGGTAAATCCGCGACCGCGCTCGAATCCCGCGCCGAGCAGGGTGAACACACTCGCGGAGACGTCGGCCGCGCGCACGCGCTCTGGAGCCGTCGTACCGTCGGCGCTCTCGAAGTTCACCGACGAGCGGTCGACGACGGCGATTCCGTCGATCAACCGGGAGAAGCGGCGAAAGGTGAAGTAACTCGCCGCCGACTGAGGCGCGGCCTTGAATCCCATGCCGGGCAGCGCGAACCACACGCCGGCGAGGCGTTCTGGCGCGCGGATAGGCAAGCGGCTTGAGCAGGACAGTGTCGAGCACCGTAAAGATCGCCGTCGTCGCACCAATGCCGATCGACAGCGTGAGCGCGGCGGCGGCGGCGAACGACGGTGAACGTCGAAGCGCGCGACCGGCAAGGGTGAGCGTTGACATGCGTGTAGTATGCGGCGCGTGCACGGCGAATCGAGCGCCTCCATACATCATTTACCGAAACCTTTCCCGGCATGCACGCTCGGATGACGCGACGTTGACACTCTCCGCCGCGATCGTAGATTCACACAACGCCCCGACTGCCGTCGGGGCGTATTTTTTTGGGCGCGTTGGGCGTTGGGCGCGATGCGTTGGGCGCGACGACAACAGCTTTCCCGAATCCAATCCCGAATGTTCAGCCAGACGAATCGAACCGTCGTCGTTGTCGGCGCGCAGTGGGGCGACGAAGGGAAGGGGAAGCTGGTCGACGTGCTGGCCGAGCGCGCGGATTGGGTCGTGCGATACCAGGGCGGCGCGAACGCCGGGCACACCGTGGACCTCGGCGACGTCGGCTTCGTGCTGCACCAGATCCCGAGCGGGATTTTGCACGAGGGCGTGCGCTGTGCGATCGGCAACGGCGTCGTGCTCGATCCCGACACGCTGTTCACGGAGATCGACGGCCTCGTTCGCGACGGCATCGACGTCGAAGGACGACTGTACGTGAGCGATCGCGCTCACCTGGTGCTGCCGTACCACAAGCTGCTAGACGGCGAGAGCGCGCACACGCAATCGCTCGGCACAACGGGGCGCGGCATTGGGCCGGCGTACGAAGACAAAGTCGCGCGACGCGGTGTTCGCGTGCTCGATTTGCGAAACCGTGATCGGCTGCGCGAGCTCGTCACGGCCGGCGTGCAGCACGCCAACATGCAGCTCATGGCGATGGGAAGTGAAAAGCGCGGCGACGCCGCGAAGACGCTCGCCGCGCTGGAGCCGCTCGCCGAGCGATTGCTGCCGTTGGCGGACGACGTCGGCCTCATGATTCACCGGGCGATGAAGAGCGGCGCAGCGATCCTGCTCGAGGGTGCGCAGGGTTCGTTGCTCGACGTCGATCACGGGACGTATCCGTTCGTCACGTCGAGCAGCACGACCTCCGGCGGCGCGGCGATCGGCGTCGGCATCGCGCCCACGGCGATCGACGCGGTGCTCGGCGTGGTCAAAGCGTACACGACGCGCGTCGGCGCCGGCCCGCTGCCGACGGAGATGGACGAGCCGATGGGCGAACGCGTTCGAACACTCGGCAACGAGTTTGGCGCGACGACCGGTCGCGCCCGCCGCTGCGGCTGGTTCGACGCGATCGTGGTGCGATACGCGTCGCGCATCAACGGACTCACGGACATCGCCGTGACCAAGCTCGACGTGCTCGACACGCTCGATCGCGTGGCGATCTGCACCGGCTATGAGCACGACGGCGACGTTCACACGGAATTTCCCGGCGACGCGACCGTGCTCGAGCAGGTCACGCCGCGGTACGAATGGCTCGAAGGCTGGCAGCAACCGACCGCCGACGCGCGCCGCCTCGAGGATCTTCCTGCTGCGGCGCGGCGATACATGGATCGCCTCGAGGAACTCGTCGAGACGCGAATCACCTACGTGAGCGTCGGCACGCGTCGCGATCAGATCATCGGACTATGACGCCGAGCGAGGACGTCGATGTGCTCATCGTCGGCGCCGGCCCGTGCGGACTCGCGGTAGCGATCTCGGCGCAGCGCGCCGGACTCCGCCCGCTGGTGCTCGATGCCGCCGCGGTGGTGAGCACGATCGCGCACTATCCGACCTACGTGCAGTTTTTTTCGACGGCGGAAAAGTTGTCGCTGGGCGGACTGCCGTTCATCGTCTCGTCCGACAAACCGACGCGGCGCGATGCGCTGGCGTACTACCGCGCCGTCGTGCGGCACTTTCACATTCCGCTTCGGCAAAACGAGCGCGTGACGTCGATCGAGCGCGTCGGCGAGCGGTTCGTCGTTCACTCCGATTCGCGCGCGCACGGAACGCGCACGACGGGTGCGCGCGCCGTCGTTGTGGCGACGGGCTACTTTGGCTCGCCCAACTACATCAAGGTGCCGGGCGAAGATCTACCGCACGTGTCGCATCTCTATCGCGAAGGGCACGAAGCGTTCGATCAGGATGCGGTCGTCATCGGCGGCGGCAACTCGGCGGCCGAGGCGGCGCTCGATCTGTGGAGAGCGGGCGCGCGCGTCACGCTCACCCATTTTGGGCCGACGTTCGACAAGAAGATCAAGCCGTGGGTGCAGCCGGACTTCGAGAATCGCGTTCGCGAGGGCAGCATCGACGCGCGGTGGAACAGCCGCGTGACGGCGATCGAGCGCGGCGCCGTGGTCGTGACGTCGCCGGCGGGTGAGGAGCGGCTACGCGCCGATCGCGTGTACGTGATGACCGGCTTCGCGCCGAACGTGGACCTCCTGCGCCAGATCGGCGTTCCGATCGACGCGAAGACGGGCGTGCCGGCGCACGACGACGCCACGCTCGAGACGCCGATCGCCAATCTGTTCATCGCCGGCGTGGTCGTCGCGGGATTCGACGCGAACAAGGTGTTCATCGAGAACGGGCGCTATCACGGCGATAAAATCATGGCGCGACTGCTCGGCCAATCAGCGCCGGCGGAGCCCAAGTTGAGCGCGGAGCTCGACACGTAGGCGGGCGGAGCCGCTCAACGCTCGCGTGTCCAAAGCAAGAGGGCGCACGTGCTGTTGGACGTGTGGTTGAACTCGATTGGCAACGACGCCGCGGACGAATAGAACTCCACCCCGGCGAGGTCCGACACGTTGAAAGCGCTGATGTCGATCGGTGCGGTCATGCTGGCTTTGCCATTCACTAACCCTCGCGCGAGTGGCACGCCGTCGAGATAGACGTCGGAGCTCCACATCGCATGGTCGCATCCAGATGCATCGCGCCATGTGGTCCTTCTCGAAGCATGAGGCCGGGCACTCGCGATCGGAGCACGTTGGCCAGCAGGTGGCCTTCTTCTTTTCGTAGAATCGTGTCGTCGACGAAGTAGCCGCCCATGTGAAGCCGCTCGCGCTCCTCGAAGCCGCGAAGATTGGGCGAGACGTAGCGGCTGACCACCCGCCTTGGTCGACATGGCCGGCAGTTCGGTGACAGCGCCAGCGTGAGCGTGATTGGCGCGGTATCCGCGCGCGAGATGGCGATCGCGCGAATCAGCGGCAGGAATCCGACCTTGCGAATACGCACCAGGCTGCCGCCGTCGGGGAGAAACGCGAGGGTGACCGTGCCGGTTGTCGTCGTCTTCGCCAACACCCCGGTCGAGATGTCGTAGACCTCGACGCCTTCGATCGGGTCGCCAGTCAACTCGTCGAACACGCCGAGCAGTCGGGCGCGATAGCTCGGAACCTCCGGTGTGGTGGCGACCGGCGCTTGCGCGGCGCCGCCGCGTCTGCATACAGATTGCGGCCTTCCCGCGCGACGTCCCACTCGATCGTTCCCGGAGCGTCGCGCCGGCGCTCGATCGTGCCGCGGGGGTGCACCTTGACATCGACGGTGAGGCCGAGGCCATGAACCACGTCCCAGATCCGGTTGCGAATCGCTTTGAGCGGAGCCTCGGTGTCGTCGACCTCGACGTAGAGGTCGTAGTCGCTGGGCGGCGTCGGATTACCGCGCGCACGACTGCCGAACAGGACGATGCGCCAGGGATTGACCCTGCTGACAATACGCCCGACGACTTCGCCGAGTGTGCCACGGGAGGATTCCACGCGCGTCGCCATGCCGAGAATATGGCCAGATTCACCGGCCCCGGTACAACCGGATCCATGCGGACGTCATCATGTTCGCGCACCGGAGCCCGGCCGCACCAATTGAGGGCGAACCGGGCCTGTTTATCTTCCCAAATGCCAAGTCTGCCCGACGTTCTCGAAAAGCTCGTGTCGCTCTGCAAGCGACGCGGATTCATTTTCCAGTCGTCCGAGATCTATGGCGGCGCCGGCGCCGTGTGGGACTACGGCCCGCTCGGCGTCGAGCTCAAGCGGAACGTCAAGGACCGGTGGTGGAACGCGATGGTCCGCTCGCGCGACGACATCGAGGGCCTCGATTCGGCCATCCTCATGCACCCGCGCGTGTGGGAGGCCAGCGGCCACGTCGCCGGGTTCACCGATCCGCTCATCGATTGCAAGAACTGTAAAAAGCGCTTTCGCGCCGACGATCCGCGGATCAAGGGCACGCCCGGCACGCCGGACGGACAGTGCCCGGCCTGCGGCATGAAGGGCACGCTCAGCGAGCCCCGCATGTTCAACCTCATGTTCAAGACGTTCATGGGCCCGGTCGAGGACTCGGCGTCGGTTGCGTACCTGCGGCCGGAAACGGCGCAGGGCATCTATGTGAATTTCCTCAACGTCCAGCAGTCGACGCGCCAGAAAGTCCCGTTCGGCATCGCGCAGATCGGCAAGGCGTTCCGCAACGAGATCACCCCGGGCAACTTCATCTTCCGCACACGCGAGTTCGAGCAGATGGAGATGCAGTTCTTCGTCGAGCCGGGCACCGACATGCATTGGTTCGAGTATTGGAAAGAGCAGCGGCTGATCTGGCACAAGTCGCTCGGGCTCGATCCGGCCCGCCTGATGTTCCACCAGCACACGACGGACGAGTTGGCGCATTACGCCCGCGCGGCGTTCGACATCCAGTTCGACTTTGGCGGCACCCTCGGCTTTCAAGAGATCGAGGGCGTTCACAACCGCGGCGATTTCGACCTCACGCGGCACCAGGAGTATTCCGGCAAGAAACTCGAGTACTTCGATCAGCCGAACAACCGGCGGTTCATCCCGTTCGTCGTCGAAACGTCTGTCGGCGCCGACCGCACCACGCTCGCCCTGCTCGTCAACGCCTATCGCGAGGAGTCGGTCGAGGGCGAAGACGAGGGCCGCACCGTGCTCGGATTGCATCCGGCGCTGGCGCCGATCAAAGCCGGCGTCTTTCCGCTCGTCAAGAAAGACGGAATGCCGGAATTCGCCACCAAACTGGCCGCCGAGCTGCGCGCGAGCTTTCCCGTGTTCTACGACGAGTCGGGGGCCATCGGACGCCGCTACCGTCGCCAGGACGAAGTCGGCACGCCCTACTGCATCACGGTCGACGGACAGACCACGCAAGACGGCACCGTCACCATTCGCGATCGCGACACGTTGATCCAGGAGCGCGTCGCCGCGGACCGAGTCGCGGCGATCATTCGGCAACGCCTCGCGACGTGAGCCCAGCCGCGGCGCTCACACTCGATCGGCTGCGCGCGGACGGTGAGTCGTTCATGCGCGACATCTCGCGCGAATACTACCTCGCGTATTCCGGGCACAAATCGAACGCCGACTTGCAGCCGGTGTACGCTCGCTACGCGCAGGTGCTCGGTGAGGACGCGCAGGCAGTGTCGCTCGACGCGCTGCGCGACGCTGAACCGGGCAGCGACGAGCACCGGTCCGCGTTGCTGCTCGTCGACTGGCTGGCCGACGCGCAGAGTTCGCGGCAGCTCGCCGCGCTCGACGAGCGCCAGATCGCCTGGGAGGGCTCGGCGATCGTCGACGTCGACGGCCGGCGACGCACTGCAGTACGAGGCCGTGGCGATCGAGATCGGCAACACGACTGATCGCGCCGAGCGGCACGCGATCGACGCGGCGCGCGCCAAACTCGTCGACGCCGAGCTCGCGCCGATTCGACGCGAGCGGTTCCAGCTCGAGCGCGAGATCACCGAACAGCTCGGACTCGCCGCGGACTACAACGCGACGTTCGAGCTGTTGAGTGGCGTGTCGCTCGCCGCGCTCCGCGACCAGTGCGCGGCCTTTCTTCGCGACACGCAGTCGATGTGGGACGACACGCTCCCGGCGTTCGCCAAACGCGTGCTCGGCATGGACACCGCGTCGCTGCGCCGTGCCGATGCGCTCGGCGCTGTTTCGCGCGCGCGAGTTCGATGACGGCTTCCCGTCGTCGCAGATGGAGGACGCGATCCGCCGCCAGGTGCGCGAGATGGGGATCGATCCCTTGGCCGGAGGGCGGATCACACTCGACACGGGCGAACGCGAGGGCAAACGGTCGCGCGCGTTCTGCGCGCCGGTGCGCGTGCCGGACGAGGTCTACCTCGTACTCCGCCCGCACGGCGGCCAGTCCGATTGGATGACCTTCCTCCACGAGCTCGGCCACGCGCTCCACTTTGCCTACATGCGGCCGGACCTCCCGTTCGAGTATCGCTGGCTGGGTGACAACTCCATCACCGAAGGCTATGCGATGCTGCTCGATCATCGCATGAAGGATGCGGGCTGGTTGAAGCGCTACACGCAGATCACCACCGCCGCGCTCCCGGCGTTCTTGCGCTCGGTCGGGTTCGAGGAGCTGCACTTTCTTCGGCGCTACTGCGCGAAGTTGATCTACGAGATCGAATTGTACGGCGGACGCGTGCCGTGGGAGTCGCTGCCAGATCTCTACGTCGACCAACTCAGCGCCGCGACGACCTTTCGCTACAATCGCGCCGACGCGTTCGTCGACGTCGATCCGCGCTTTTATGCCGCGCGCTATCTGCGCGCGTGGCAACTCCAGGCGCTGCTCGACGAGACGCTGGTCGAGCGGTACAACGAAGATTGGTGGCGGAATCCGCGTGCCGGCCCGTGGATTTGCGCGGCGCTGTTTGGCGAGGGACAGCGCGAGTTGGCGCATGAACTGGCACAGCGGGTCTCGGGGCGCGAGCTGTCGTTCGCGCCGCTGGTGCGATCGGTGGAGCGGCTGTTGGGCTGAGGGCGTTCGGCGGTAGATTGCAGCGCATGTCCAAGCCCATCGCTGTCGTCACCGGCGCGTCGCGCGGGATTGGGCGAGCCACCGCGTTGCGGCTCGCCGGCGACTACGACATCGTCGCCGTTGCGCGCAGCCGCGGCGATCTCGACGTGCTGGCGCGCGACATCGCCGCCGCGGGCGGTGCGTGTCACGTACGCGCCATCGACATCACCGACCCCGCGGCCGTGCACGGCGCGCTCGCGAACGTCGACGCGCAAGTCCTCGTCAACAACGCCGGCGTCGGCATCCTCAAACCGTTCCTCGAGCTCACGCGCGAGGAATGGACGCGCATGGTCGACGTCAACTTCAACGCGCTGTTCGACGTCACGCGCGCCGTGTTGCCGCCGATGATCGCGCGCCGATCGGGTCACATCGTCGTCGTCGGCTCGATCGGGGGACGCACCGCGTGGGTCGGCGGGTCGTGTTACGCGGCGACGAAACACGCCGTGATGGGATTGACCGAGAGCCTCATGCTCGAGCTGCGCGAATACGGCGTGAAAGTCTCCGTCGTCAATCCTGGTTCCGTGGCGACGCATTTTTCTGAACGCGCAGATCCCTCCTGGATGCTTGCCGCGGACGATGTCGCGGACGCCATCGCGCATGTCGTCGATACGCCGCCGAACGTGCTCGTGCATCGCCTCGAAGTGCGAACGTTGACGGTCCCCAAGAAGCACTAGCCGCTCCTTCGACCTCTCGCCCAGGCCCCGTGTCCTCACGACTGACGGTCCGACCGCTGTTTGCTCCGCGCGATCGCAACGAGACGCCGCCCGACGCCGGACTTCGCGAGCTGATGGCGGTGCGCGAAATCGGCCACGCGCTTCTCACCGCGGAACGCCCCGAAGAGGTGTTCCAACTCGCGCTCGATCGCGTCTGCCCGCTCGCCGGCGCCAGCTTCGGCTGCGTCTATCTGATCGACGACGGCACGGATCTCATGCGACTTGTCGCCGTACACAACTGGCCGCAGCGCTACGCGCAGTTCCTTGGCCAGATGCGCGTGCGACTCGGCGCCGGGCCGAGCGGCAAAGCGGCGAGCGAGCGGCGGGTCATCGAGGTGCTCGACGTCCTCGCCGAGCCGTCGCTCGACGATTGGCGCGAGGTTGCGACGGAACTCGGGTTTCGGTCGTTCGCCGCGTTGCCGCTGGAGAGCGTGCGCGGCGTGCTCGGCACGGTCACGTTTTACTTCGCGTCGCCGAGTGAGTTGAGCGATGAGACGCGGCATCTGCTGCGGCTCGTGGCCGATCAGATGGCGGCAACGGCGGAGAAGGTGCGCCTGATCGAAGACCTGCGGGGCGCGAACGCGGCGCTCACGGCGTCGAATTCCGCGTTGGCGCGCCAGTACGCGGACGTCGTCGAGGCGCGACGTGTAAAGGATGAGTTTCTCGCTAACATCTCTCACGAATTGCGTACGCCGCTCACCGCCGTGATTGGCTACATTTCGCTCATGCAGGAGGGCATCGCCGGCCCGATGACCGGCGAGCAGCAGGCCACACTCGGTCAGGTCAAGGCGTCGAGCGAGCACCTGTTGTCGTTGATCGGTGATTTGCTCGAGCTCACCGCGCTCAAGCGGGGCGAGATCGATTCCGTGGTGTCGGAGCTCGACCCGCGCGACCCCGTGCATGACGCGCTCGCCAGCGCGACGGGCAAGCGCGACCGGGTGACGCTCGTCGTCGCGCTGCCCCCGGACGCGCCGCCGATGCGCAGCGATCGGCGACGGATTGCCAAAGTGTTGCGGACGCTGATCGACAACGCATACAAGTTTACTCATGAGGGCGAGGTTCAGGTGTCGCTCGAGGTGATCGGCGAGCGGGTTCGGTACGAGGTGCGGGACACCGGGATCGGCATTCCGAGCGATGCGCACGCGGTGGTGTTCGAGGAATTCCGGCAGGTCGACGGGACGTTGACCCGGCCGTATGGCGGCTCGGGATTGGGATTGGCGTTGGCGCGACGGCTCGCGCGAACGATTCGCGGTGACATCACGCTCGTGTCGGCGCCCGGCGACGGATCGACCTTCCGGTTCGACGTGCCGCTGCGGTACGAGCGTGGGACGAATACACCATCGAGGACTGACGCATGAGCATGTCGCAGCAAACGATGCAGGAGTCGACGACGAGCGCGAGCCCGGCGGACGTCCTCGCGCGCGCCAAAGTGTTCTTCGCCAATCGGCCGTCGCTCTACGCGGCGTTCATCGACAAGCAAGGTCCCGAGCTTCTGCTCCTTCCGCGGTCAGGGCGGTGAGGAAGTCATCATCGCCGCGACGACGTCGCCGGCGGGCGGCACGCGCGTCACCGGTTCGACGCTACCTGTTCGACATGCAGCTCGCGCGCTTTCTGTCGACGCTTCCGCCGGTCGACGCCGCATGAGCGCGCCATTCGTGACCGGATTGCGGTCGCGGAGCGCGACGATTCGTCTCGCGCCGGACGGTGTGGAGGCGATCACGATTCGCGTCGAGATGCCCGAGGTCTGGGACGTCGTGCGCATCGCCGTATCGGCGAACGAGCCGGTGCTCGCCGTGAAGGTTCGCGCGCTCGAGGCGCTGTTCCCCGAAGCCGCAGCTGCATGAGGATTTCGTCGTCAAGCTGCGCGGCTGGGAGATTCTCGACGAAGCCGCCTCGCTCGCCGACGCCGGGGTGATCGACGGCTCGATCCTGCTGCTGACGCATCGCCGCCGGCGTCCCGTTCGCTGACCGGCCGGCACGCCCACGTGACTGCCGCACCGGACCATCGCACCGTCGGCCGCGCCAGCGCGCGAGGCGCTCCTGGCCGCCGCGGCCCGGCTGCGCGCCGAAGTGCAGCGCCGCATCGTCGGGCAGGAGCGCGTGCTCGACGAAATCCTCATGGCGCTCATCGCCGGCGGCCACGCGTTGCTCGTCGGCGTGCCCGGTCTTGCGAAAACGCTCATGGTGCGTCGCTCGCCGACGCCGTCCACCTCGACTTCCGTCGCATCCAGTTCACGCCGGACCTCGTGCCGAGCGACATCACGGGCATCGGAGATTCTCGAGGAAGACAGCGCGACGGGCGGGCGGACGTTTCGCTTCGTGCGCGGCCCCGATCTTCGCCAACATCGTGCTCGCCGACGAGATCAATCGCGCGCCGCCGCGCACGCAGGCCGCGCTGCTCGAGGCGATGCAGGAGCACAGCGTGACCGCGAGCGGCCACACGATGCGTCTGCCGGAGCCGTTCTTCGTGCTCGCCACGCAGAACCCGATCGAGCAGGAAGGCACCTATCCGCTCCCCGAAGCGCAGCTCGATCGCTTTCTGTTCGACATTCGCGTCGGCTATCCGGGCGAAGACGAAGAGATCGCCATTCTGCGCACGACCACGGGCAACGAATCGTCGGCGGTGAGCGCAGTCCTCGGCGCCGGCGAGTTGATCGCGCTGCAGCGACTCACGCGCGACGTCGCCGCGGCGGAGCCCGTGCTTCGCTACGCCGCGTCGCTGGTGCGCGCGACTCGTCCCGACGACGCGCACGCGCCGGATCTGGTGCGGCGGTACGTCCGCTGGGGCGCCGGCCCGCGCGCCGGTCAGGCGCTCGTACTCGGCGCCAAGGCCAACGCGCTGCTCGCCGGTCGACTCGCGGCGTCGCCGAACGACGTGAAGCGCGTCGCGCTTCCGGTGCTGCGCCACCGCGTGCTGCCCAACTTCGCCGCGGAAGCCGAAGGCGTTGGCGTCGAGCGGATCATCGACGATCTTGCTCGGCCGAATCGAGCCGCCGCGCAGCGACATTCGGGTGTAGCGTGAGCGGCCCGTCGTACGGCGCGTTGCTCGATGCCGTGCGCGGCGTGCACTGGCCGGCGCGCTCCGCGATCGCTGGCGGCATGGCGGGCACGCATCTGTCGACGACAGCGCGGGACGTCGCGCGGAGTTCACCGAGTATCGCTTGTATCGGCAGGGCGACGATCCGCGGCGACTCGACTGGCGGCTGCTCGCGCGCAGCGATCGCGCGTACATCCGGCTCGCGACCGACCGCGCGGTGTTCGCCACCGATGATCGTCGTCGATGCGTCGGCGTCGATGGCATTTTCCCGCGCGTGGCGGGGCAGGCGGCGGCAAGTGGCGCCGCGCGCAGGAAATCGCGGTCGGGCTCGCGGCCGTCGCGCACGCGGACGGAGATCCGGTCGGCGTCATCGCGCCGGGCGCGGGCGACGCCGCGCGCGTCCTACCGCCGCGTACGCGGCGCGGCGTGGTGAGCGACATCGCGCGCGTCGTCGACGGCGCGCATCCAGAGGGCACGGCTCCGCTCGCACCGGCCGTGGCATCGCTGCGCGCTGGACGCATCGTGCTCGTCACCGACCTGCTCGGCGATGCCGACGAGCTGTTGGCCGCGCGCGCGCGTGCACAGCGTGGCGAGGCGCGAGGTTCACGTCGTGCACGTCGTGGCGCGCGAGGAGCTCGATCCGCCGCGGCGCGCCTTTCTCGCCGCCGATCCCGAGCAGCCGAGCATTGAGCGTTTGCTCATCGAGTCAGAGCGCCGCCGGTACACCGACGCGTTCGGCGCGTGGCGCTCAGACATGGCGCGCCGGTGGCGCGCGGCGGGCGCGGTCTACGTCGAAGTCGTGACCGACGAGGACGCGGCGCACGCCGTGCGGCGCGTGGCCGACGCGGCGTTGGTCGGGGGCGCGGGTCGATGAGCTGGCTCTTCCCGTGGTCGTTGGCGATTGGCGGCGCGGCAGCGCTCGGCGCAATCGCGCTGCATTTCATCGCGCGCAGTCGTCCGCGCCCCGAACCGCTGCCCACGGCGCGGTTCGTTCCCGAGCGTTCGGCGCGCGCGCGAGCTCGCTCCATCGCGCTGTCCGACGTCGCACTGCTGTTGATTCGCCTGGCGGCGCTCGTGGCGATCGGCGTTGGCGTCGCGGGGCCGGTGCTCGCCGCCGGGCGCGCGCGCACCACGCGCATCGTCGTGGTCGATCGGTCGCGCGACGTTGGCACGATCGCCGAGGCGCTGGACAGCGCCCGCGCGAACGTGCGCGCCGGCGATGTCGTCGTTGCGTTCGACAGCGCGGCGCGTGTACTCGCGCCGTCGGCGTTCGATACGTTGACGCGCACCGGCGCGCGCGGATCGTTGTCGGCCGCGCTGGCGGCGGCCGTGCGCATTGCGTCGACCGGCAAGTCTGTCGCGGATTCGATTGAGCTCGTTGTCGTATCAGCGTTCACCGACGACGAGGTGGACGCGGCGACGATGAGAATTCGCGCGACTTGGCCGGGCCGCATTCGATTGGTCGCCATCGCAGCGCCGCGCGCACCGGCGACACCGAGTGGCGTGCAGACGCTCGCGCCGTCCGACGATCCCGTCGTGGCCGGGCTCGCACTCGCTGGCGCGCTGCGGTCGAGCGGGCGTGTTCGACTCGTGCGCGGGCGCGCCGCCGCGAGTGACAGCGCGTGGGCGCGCGACAGCGGTGGAGTCGTGCTCCACTGGCCGGCCGGCGACATCGGCGCGATTTGGCCGCCGCGCGCGACGATCGACGCGATCGGCGGCGTGGTGTCGCCGGGCGGCACCGTCGTCGGGCGATTTCCGCGCCTGTGGTTGCTGCGAGTCGCGCGCGAAGACCGTGTCGTCGCGCGCTGGTCCGACGGTGAGCCCGCGGCGATTGAACACGCGCTCGGCGCCGGGTGCATTCGCGACGTCGGCGTGCTCATCGACCCGGCGAGCGACCTCACGCTCGGCGAACCGTTCAGGCAATTCGCCGCCGCGCTGATCGCGCCCTGTGATGGAGCGATCGTCGCGGAAAGACTGAGCGCCGGCGACGATGGCCGGCCTCGCGGGCACGGGTCCGCTCGCGGCGGCCGACCACATGCGTGATCGTGCGACGAGTTGGTCGCGGTTCACGCCGTGGCTGTTGGCCATCGGCGTGTTGCTGTTGCTCGTCGAGCTGGTTGCGCGCCGTCCGCGTATCGAGCGCGCGATCGTGGGCGCGGGAGTTCCGGCATGACGTCGGCCGCGCGTGTTCGCCGGGTGCGCACGATCCTCGGCGGCGCCGTCGTCGTGCGCGCGCTGTTCTGGGGACTGGTGGCCGGTGCGAGCGTGGTCATCGTCTCGGCGTTCGTCGACATGGTCGTGGCGATTCCAGTGTCGGCGCGCGGCACGCTTCGACTCGCGAGTCTCGGTGGAGCGGCTGCGACGATTCTGGCGTTGTTGTGGCGAGACCGCCGTGTCGCGTCGCTCGAGCGCGTCGCGCTGTGGATCGAAGAACGCTTTCCGACGTCTCGAATTTGCGCTCGTCACGGCGCTCGAGACCGGGCGCGACGCGCTCGCCGTTGGCGCGAGTTCGACGCGTTGGACGGCCGCGGCCGGCGTGCGTGCGTTCCGCGCCGTCGCGTGGCCGCTCGTCGCCGTCGTCGTTGCCGCGCTCGTGATACTGGGAATGCCGCGGGGCGCCGTCGCGCGCATTGGCGCTCCGCATGCCGGCGACGCGCTCTCGCGCGCAACGATCGGAGCGCCGAGCGCGGCGAGCCGTCTCGCGCCGCTCGTCGCGACGATCGTACCGCCCGCTTACACCGGACTGCGTGACAGCGCGATCGACGAACCGTCGGACATTCGCGCGCTGAGCGGGAGCGTCGTCCGGCTTCGCGGCCGCGGCGATCCACGCGGTGTCGTCGCCGGTGTCGGCGCGGACTCCGTCGTCGCCTCGACCGACGGAGCCGGTTGGTCGATCACCTTGCACGTCGCCAGCGCGCCGACCGTGGTTCGACTCGGCGATCGCGCGTTCCGGCGACTCGTCGTCATCGAGCCCATCGCCGACCGAGCGCCCGCGGTCGATCTCGTGCGTCCGGCGCGCGACACGGTGGTGCGCACGCCGAGTGGCGTGATTCCGCTCGCTGCCGACGTCGAAGACGATTTCAGCATCGCGAGCGCGGCGTTCGAGTACATCGTCAGCTCGGGCGAGGGCGAGACGTTCACGTTTCGATCGGGGACGCTCGGCGCCGCGCAGCCGGGGCGCGCGCGCGCTTCGATCGCCGGTGAACTCCGTCTCGGCGCGCTCGGCCTCAAGCCGGGCGACGTCGTGCACCTTCGCGCCGTGGCACGCGACGGCAACACCGTCACCGGCCCGGGCGTCGGCGCGTCGGAAACGCGCACCATCCGCGTCGCGCGCGCGGACGAGTATGACTCGACGGCCGTCGAGGCCGCGGCGCCGAGCGATGAGGATAAAAGTG
The DNA here is from genome assembly GCA_963817445.1 of uncultured Gemmatimonadaceae bacterium. Classification (GTDB taxonomy): domain Bacteria; phylum Gemmatimonadota; class Gemmatimonadetes; order Gemmatimonadales; family Gemmatimonadaceae; genus JAQBQB01. Next base: position 101,484 of record CAWFOG010000028.1, on the reverse strand, counting down.
TGATTAGCGAACGCATGTTGATCACGCTCGCCGAAGCACTGGTGCGCAAGCACGACGCGCTGCCGCGGGCGCAGTTCGTCGCCGAGTCGCAGGCCATCGGCGACGACCAGACCAGGCTGCGCCGCACCGTCGGCGACGTCGTATTTACCCGGCTCGGCGGCCCGCCGTCCGGCGAGGAGCAAAGCGGCACTGACGTGCCCGCGCGCGCGCGATCGATGCAGGACATGCTCGCGCGCGCCGACTCGGCGACGAACATGTCGGTCGACCCGCTGGACTTTGCTGGTGGCGAGAGTCCCGTCGTCGCCGTGAACAAGCCGCTGCTCGACGCCTACAACGCGATGTGGGACGCGTCGACGCAGCTCGCGACGGGTGAGCCGGATCGCGCGCTGCCGCCGATGCGCCGTGCGCTCGCCGCGATCGAGTTGGCGCGCCACGCCGAACGCGTGTATTTGCGCGGCGCACCGCCGCCGGTGGTGATCGACGTCGACAAGGTGCGTCTCGCCGGAAAGACGGGCGACGCCGCGAGCAGCGTGCGTCCCGTCGCTGCCGGCGATTCCGTCGCGCGGCGGCTCGACGAGCGATTCTTGCGAATCGTCGACCTCGCGGCGCGCGACGCGCCAACCGCGACCGACTCGCTGCTCGCTGCTGCGGATCGATGCGCTTGTCGGACAATGCCGCCGTTCGCCGCCGCGCTCGACCGGGCGCTTCACGCGATGCGCCGCGGCGACGGCGGCGCCGCGACCGCGGCCCTCGTCACGGCGCGCCGCACGCTCGCCGGTACGCCGATCGTGCGCGATTCGCTCGCGCGATGGAGCGGGATTCCGTGCCATGAGCCGACTTCGTGTTCGCCACGGCGCAGTACGAGTCGGGGGATTGGGACAGCGCGCCGCTGCTGCCGTCGAACATCATCGACACGATCGCGCGGTACACCGAGATCGCCGTGGCGCCGACGGGCGTCGTCGTGCCGCTGGGCGACTGACGCCATGCTGCGCTATCCGCTGCTCTATCTCACCGGACACTTGCCCGTGCGGTTCACGGACGCGGAACAGCGCCACGTGAGGCAATTCGTCGACCGCGGCGGGTTGTTGTTCGTCGACGACCACAACCACGACATCGACGGAACGTTCCACAAGACGGCGACGGAGGAGATCACGCGCGCCGTCGGGCCGCTCGTCGAACTGCCGAACGATCATCCGCTGTATTCGTCGTTCTTCAAGTTCGATGGACCGCCGACGACGAGCCACGAGCTCAATGGCTGGGGCGACAACCTGGTTCACAAGCACCTGTTCGCCGTCCAGCACGCCGGACGCATCGCGGTCCTCTATAGCAGTAAAGACTATAGCTCGGAGTGGAACTACCATCCTGACAACAAACGCTTTCTGTCGGTCGACAACACGCGCTTCGCGGTGAATCTGGTGGTGTATGCGCTCACCGCGTAGATGGCTCGAGTGGGCGTGTCGCGTCGGCGCGTTCGCGCTGCTCGGCTGGATGCTGGGGCAGAGCATCGTCCCGACGCCGGGGCGCGCACTCGACGTCGCGCCGGGAAGCGCCATCGCGGCGCGGTTGCCCGACTGGACGCGCGCGCCGTCGAGCGTGTCGTTGCACGCGACGTTCGCGTCGGCGCCGAACGCGTGGATCGTCGACTGGCTGGCAGCGCTCGGCCACAGCGGGCACCCAATGACGTGGAGCGGCTCACCGCCCGCCGTGGCGATCAGCGCCGCCGCGTTGGTCGATCCGCAGGGTGGCGCGCGCATCGACGTCGCCGCGCCCGCGGGCGAATCGGTCGCGCTGCGCGACGACGCGGGCCCGCTCGATTCGCTGCGCATCGCCAACTTGGGCGCCAGCGTGACGACGCCGCTTGCAGCCGGATCCATCGGCGGCGTGGCGCGGGCCGGTGCGCAGTCGTTCTCGACTGCCGCTCCGCCGCTGGCATCGATTCGGCCGATTCGTCGTCGTCGGCGGCGCGGGCTGGGAGGGACGGTTCGTCGTCGCCGCGCTCGCAGGAGCGCGGCTGGCCGGTGATCACGAAATTCTCGGTGGCGCCGAAGATCGACATCGCCGGCGGCGCGGTCACGCCGCTCGACACGTCGCGCGTGGCCGCGGTGGTCGCCATCGATTCCAGTGCGCTGGCGCGTCTGGGCGGCGAGTCCGTCGTCGCGCGCTACGTGCGCTCCGGCGGCGGGCTCGTACTCGCCGGAACCGCGGCGTTCGCGGCGAATGTCGGCGAGTTGGCGCCGGGCAAGTTGGGTGCGCGCGTTCGACCGCCGACGCTGCCCACCGATACGATTGGTCTCGGCGCGACTGGATTCTATCCCGTCGCGCTCGCGCCGAGTGGCATCGCGCTCGAGCGGCGCGCGGGCGGCGTTGCCGTTGCGTCGAGACGCGTGGGCTCCGGGCGCGTGATCGCCGTTGGGTACGACGACAGTTGGCGCTGGCGCATGGCCGGTGGGCCGGGCTCCGACGCGCGCGCACCGCGAGTGGTGGACTCGCGTGGTGGGATCGGTAGCGTACGCGCCGGGACGTCGCCGCGCCATCACGCACAACGGCTCGCCGTTGCCGCGAGCGCGCCGCTGGCCTACCTCGTCGAGCGCGCGGGCGTCGCGCAGCCGGCGCCGCGCCGCCCGGCTGGTTGGTCGGTCGACCGGCAACTGCTGCTGATGCTCATGATGATTCTCCTATTGATCGAGTGGGGCTCGCGCCGGCTGCGGGGGCTCCGATGAGCGACGCAACCGTCGCCCTCGTGTCGAGCGCGGACTGCGGGCGACACGACACCGGCTGGGGACATCCCGAGCACGTCGGCCGTCTGCGCGCCATTCCGTCGGCGCTGCGCAACGAGCCGGAGCTGTTCGCCAGGCTGCAGCATGTCGACGCGCGCCACGCCACCGAGGACGACCTCGCGCTCGTGCACGGCCGGCGGTACATCGAACAGGTCCAGGAACTCGTTCGCGCGGGCGGCGGCCGGCTCGACGGCGACACCGTGGCGAGCGAGGGATCGTGGGATGCCGCGACCGCCGCCGCCGGTGCCGTGCTCGACGCGATCGACCTCGCGTTCGGCGACGGACCGCGTCGCGCATTTTGCGCCGTGCGTCCGCCCGGGCATCACGCGCTTCGCGATTCGGCGATGGGCTTTTGTCTGTTCGGCAACGTGGCGATCGGCGCGCACTACGCGCAGGCGGCGGCACGGCGCGGAGCGCGTGCTGATCGTCGACTGGGACGTGCACCATGGCAACGGCACGCAGGCGCTGGTCGAAGAGGAGCGCGACATCCACTTCGTGTCGATGCATCAATGGCCGTGGTATCCCGGCACCGGCGCGGCGTCGCGATCGCGGTCCGCACGACAACGTGTGGAACGTGCCGATGTCGCGCAGGTCTCGCGCCCGAGCGCTACGTCGATGCGCTGCTCGCGGCTGTCGATCGTCGCGGCCACGACGCGACTTCACTCCCGATCTCGTGCTCATTTCCGCCGGCTTCGACTCGCTGCGCGGCGATCCGCTCGGCGGCTTCACGCTCGAGTACGAGCACGTCGAACAGCTCACGCGCTTCGTCGTCGATCGAGCGCGCGGAGCTGGTGCGGCGGTCGCGTCGTGAGCGCGCTCGAGGGCGGCTACGTGCCAGAGCGGCTCGGCGAAGCGTGCGTGCGGCACCTCCTCGCGCTCGAGTAGCGCGCCGCCGCGCTACTTCGGCTTGCCCAACGTGAGCGTCAACGGCACCGTGTCCGTGGGCGAGATTTTCACGTCGAGGAGGAGCGCAGCGTAGCCCGGCTTCTCAATGCGAATTGTCGAAACGCCGTCGGGGAGAAACACGAGCGAGACTGTACCCGTGGCGCGTCGTACGCGCCGTCGTTCCGCTCAGCGTGTCGACAACGGCCGCGTCGACGATTGGGTCGCCGGTCGATTCGTCGAACACACCGAGCACGCGATAGCCGGTACGGCGCCAGTGGCGGAATCGATCGGGCAACCGCCGTGGCCCCGGTGCGCGCTGCCTGCGCGACGCGCCCGGCGACGGATTTGTCGCCGGTGATGACGTACGATCCCTCTTTCAAATTGTAGCCGATCCCCGCCTTGAGAACGACGAACGCCGCGTTGTTGCCGCCGTTGGCATCGATCTCCTTGTCGTGGCATCCCTTGTACGTGATCTCGTCGATGTGTTCCGGCTTGATCTTCGACAGCGCCTCAGCGATCCAGCCGCGCGGCGCGGGTGACAATGTCTTCAAGCGCGACGCCACCATTTCGTCGTCGATCCTGATGATCCTCGGGCGGGAGCATGACGCGCGTCCCGTTCACCCACAGGTTGAACAGACCGCACGGATCAAACTCCGAGTTGTCCGGCGGGTCGATCATCGTCGGACGCAGCTTGGTGATCACATCGAGTCCGTCGATGATCGGACGATCGCTGGCGGCAATCGCGGCGGCGTCGATGAAATTCCGCTTGCGCAGCGCGTCTTCCTCGGCGGTGACGGCGACCGTGGGCGAGCGTTTGCACCGTCCGGCGCAACGGAGCATTACGTCGACGGACGCCTCGTCCGTTGCGGTGACGAACTGATTGGCCGGTGCGTATCCGACCTTTCGCACTGTGACCTCGAACTCGCCGCTCACGCGCGTGATCGTCAGCGTCCGGGTCCCGGTGGCGTCGGTCTGGCCCTGGGCGAGGAATTGGCGCAGCCCGCGCTTCACCTCGATGTCGACGTCCGGAACCGGGTGGTCCGCCGTGTCGAGGACGCGCACACGGACGGTGAGTGGCGTGGATTGCGCGGCGGCGATCGGCGCGAAGGCTAGTGGCGCGACGATCGCGGCGATAAACGTGATCAGAGTCCTGCGAAACGCGGAAGCGATTGGCATGCGGAATTTCGGGTGGTTGAATGGCAGGCGCGGCGCGGCTCCGCTTCCTCCTGCTTTATTGAACTTCAATGGCAACCGCAATTTGCGAGGTCGCGCACAGCTTTGCCACCTGGCGGCCGACTGGCACGAATGCGTGCTTCCCGTGCATCTTGCTGGCTGCCTGGACCCACTCGCCACATCGGAATCGTTGCCAATGGCGCTCCGCCTGCACGGGATTACCCTGACCGAAGCGCATCACGATTCGCCCGCGGCTGCCGCGGGCGGACAGGCACCGAATACCGCCACGACCCTCATTCCGTTTCGGGATCTGTGCGCGGTCGTCTCTGAACAGGGAAACTTTTCCCTCGACGAGCCCGATCCGGCGGCAATCGACCGGCACCGGGCCATTGTCGACGACGTATTCCGGCGTGCCGCAATTCTGCCCGCGCCGGTCGGCGTGATCTTTCGTGCGCCGGATGTCCTCAAGCGCTGGATGGAGCTCCACTACGTGTCGCTAACCGGGGCACTTGAATTCATCGAAGATCGTGCCGTCGCGCGCGTGCATGCGACGCGAGCGGACGCCACGCGCGACAATCGCGAGGCGGGGTCAGATCTGGCCGCGGCCGCGGGCGAGGCGTTCCGCGCGCTGCGACGTCATGCCGTCGCCGCGGTCGCCCTCCGGCACGAGGAAGTGACCGGCTTGATGCTCAGCGGGGCCTTTCTCGTCGAGCGCGATCTGTGGACGGAGTTTCTCCACGCCGTCGGCGAACAGCACGAAGCGCATCAGCTCCTTCGCTTCGACCTCACGGGACCCTGGGCAGCGTACGACTTCGTGCGCATGCAGTTCGGAGTCTGATCGATGTTCTGTCCAGGTTGTGGAACGTGGAATCGCGCGTCGTCCGCCGCGTGCGGACGGTGCTCGGACGCACTCCCGGTGCTCGATCGGTCGCCGTTCGATCGCCCGGATGAAGAGATCACGCGCCTGCGCCGCGCGACGGGGAATCGCTATCGCGTCATTCGCCGCCTCGGCGGCGGCGGCATGGCCGACGTGTTCGTCGCCGAACAGGCGCAGCTGACGCGGCAGGTGGTGATCAAGGTCTTGCACCCGCACCTGGCGCGCGACGCCGAAGTCGCCGAGCGCTTTCGCCGCGAAGCCGAAGCCGCCGCCAAGCTCGTGCATCCGCACATCTGCGGCATCTTCGACTATGGCGCGACGGACGACGTCGTGTTCACCGTCATGCCGTTCCTCGAAGGCGGCTCGCTGGCGGACCTGATCCAGAAGCAGCGCGAGGTCGAGCCGCAACCTCGCCGCGGCGGTCGCCGTGCAGGTCGCCTGCGCGCTCGACTACGCGCATCGCCAGGGCGTCGTGCATCGAGACGTCAAGCCGGACAACGTGCTGTTCGACGTGGACGGCAACGCCAGCCTCACCGACTTTGGCATCGCGACGGCGCGCTTCCACGCGCGCCTCACGGCCACCGGGCGCGCGATGGGCACGCCGCACTACATGTCGCCCGAGCAGGCGATGGGCAAGCTCGTCGACGGCCGCAGCGATCTGTACGCCGTTGGCATTCTATTATATGAGTCTCTCGTCGGATTCCCGCCGTTCGACGGCGCCGACGCCTTTGCCGTGAGCTACAAACAGGTCCACGAGCCGGCCGTGCCGCCGGTCGAGGTGAGCACGCGCGTGCCTGCGGCGCTGTCGGAGATCGTCATGCGCTGCTTGGCGAAAGCGCCGGCCACGCGCTACGCGCGCGGCTACGACCTCGCCGACGCGCTGCTCGGCTTTTTGCGCGCGGTTCCCGACGGCGCCGGCGCCTATCGCGCCGCGGCGACGTCGCGCCGCGCCAGCCTGTCGCCGCGCCGCGCGTAATGCCGATGCGGTTGTCGCACGACGTCTCGGTCGTGCACACCACCCATCCATTCGTCATCGCCCGCGGCGGCGCGAGCGAGCACCGACTCATTCGCGTTCGCATTCGCGGCGACGACGACGTCGAAGGGTGGGGCGAGGCCGCACCCAATCGATTCTACGGTGAGACGATCGACACGGCGCTCGGCGCGCTCGCGCGACTCACGCCCATCGTCGAGCAGTGCGATCCCTGGTTGCTCGAAGACATCGAAGCGGAGATGAACGCGGCGCTCCGGTTCAACGGATCTGTCAAGTCCGCGATCAGCGCCGCGCTCCACGATCTCGCCGGTAAACGACTCGGCGTTCCGCTGTACAAACTGTGGGGGCTCAACCCGCAGCGCGCGCCGATGTCGAGCTTCACGATCGCGATCGCCGCGTCCGACGACGAGCTCCGGCAACGCGTGGCGCAGGCCGCGGCCTATCCGGTGCTCAAAGTCAAACTCGGCACCGATCACGACGAGCAGATCATTCGCACCGTGCGCGCCGCCGCGCCCGACAAGATTCTCCGCGTCGACGCCAACGCCGCGTGGTCCGCCAAGCAGGCGCTCGCGATGATCGACGTGCTCGTGGCCTGCGGCGTGGAGTACGTCGAGCAGCCCGTCGCGGCGCACGATCTGGAGGGCATGCGCTTCGTGCGCGAACGATCCGCATTGCCCGTCATCGCCGACGAATCGTGCCTCGTGGCCGCCGACGTAGCGCGCCTGGCGGGAATTGCCGACGGCATCAACATCAAACTTTCCAAATGCGGCGGCCTGCGCGAGGCGCTGCGCATGATCGCCACGGCCCGCGCGCACGGCATGCTCGTCATGGCCGGCTGCATGATCGAGACGAGCTTGGGCATCACCGCCGCCGCGCACTTCGCGCCGCTGCTCGACTACGCCGACTTTGACGGCGCCGCGCTGCTGGCCGACGATCCGTTTCGCGGCGCGACGATCGAGCGCGGTCGCATCGTCATTCCCAGCGGGCCGGGGCTTGGCGTGAGCGAGGTCTTGTGATGTCCGCGGGCGGGTCGTCATGAAGTCTTCGCCCGCGAGTACCGCGGTTGATTCGAACATCGAAAAGCGACTCGCCGAGTTTATCGACAAGTTCGACCCCGCCAATGCCAAGCTCATTCGGCAGTGTCGAGTCGATCTTCGCAAGCTCATGCCCACGGCCGTCGAGTTGGTCTACGACAATTACAACTTCTTCGTCATCGGCTACTGCACAACTCCGCGCGCGTCCGACTGCATTGTTTCTATTGCGGCGGCAGCGAACGGAGTCGGTATCTCTTTCTACCATGGTGCCACGCTGACGGACCCGGATCGGTTGCTCCAGGGCAGCGGGAAGCAGAACCGGTTCCTGCGAGTGCCCAACATCAAAGTCCTTCGCTCACCCGAAGCACTCGCACTGATCAACGCGGCCATCGCGCAAGCCAAGGTCCCGCTGCCGCTCGAGGGCGGGGGCGGAACGGTCATTCAATCGGTTTCCGGCAAACAGCGTCCGCGGCGATGAGTACCGCCCGTCGAAGTGTCGTGGGATTGCTTTGGCCGCCTCGCTAGCGAACGCCTGAGCGCGAATACTTCCTAGAGACAGTCGCGCCCGACGTTAGCTTACTCGTCGTGCTCGTCTCCGTCGCGCTTCCGCTCCCGCTCTTTCGCGCCTTTACATACGAAGTCGACGACGCGGACGCGGAGCGCGCGCGGCCGGGCATGCGCGCGGTCGTGCCGTTCCGGAATCGCCGCGAGATCGGCGTCATCATCGGCTTGCGCCGAGCCGAGCGCGACGATCACGCCCAAGCGCGTCCACGCGCTCCCCGACAGCGAGCCGGTGCTCGGCGCCACGATGCTCGCCCTCTGCGAGTGGATCGCGGAGTACTACGTCGTGCCGCTCGGCGTGGCGATCCGCGCGGCGTTGCCCGCGGCGCTGACGTCGCACACCGCGCCGGAGCCCGTGCGCCGCACGCGCCGCGTCGCCGTGTTGCACGGCGAGCTCCCGTCGCTGCTCGATCGCGATCGCACCTTTGTCCGCGCGCCGCAACAGCGCGCCTTATACGAGTTGCTCGAGACGCTCGGCGGACGCGTGCCGGTCGAGCATCTCACCGCGCAGCTCGGCGCGTCCGCGTCGGTGTTGCGCGGATTGGTAAAACGCGGGCTCGTGCGCGTGGAGGACGAGGTCACGTCGCGCGATCCGTTCGCCTGGCGCGCGACTCCGGCGGCCGACGCGGCACACACCGTCCGCGGCGCAGCGAGCGGCGATCGACGCGCTGGCCGCCGGCAAGCCGGGCGAAGTGTTTCTGCTGCACGGCGTGACCGGCAGCGGCAAGACGCTCGTGTACATCGAGCTGCTGCGGCGCATCGTGCTCGAGGAAAAACGCACGGCGATTGTCCTCGTGCCGGAAATCGCGCTGACACCGCAAACCGTCGACCGCTTTCGCGCCGTGTTCGGCGACCAGATCGCCGTGCTGCACAGCGCGTTGAGCGACGGCGAGCGGTACGACGAGTGGCTGTCGCTGCGCGACGGTCGCAAACGGATCGCCGTGGGCGCGCGCTCCGCGGTGTTCGCGCCGCTCGACAACATCGGCGCGATCGTCGTCGACGAAGAGCACGAGTCGAGTTACAAACAGGGCGAAGCGCCGCGCTATCACGCGCGCGAGGCGGCGATCGTGCGCGCGCGTCAGGACGGTGCCGTCGTGGTGCTCGGCAGCGCGACGCCGGCGCTGGAGAGTTGGGTCAACGCGAAGTCGGGCAAGTACACATTGCTCACGCTGCCGGAGCGCGTCGGCGAGTTGCGCTTGCCCGTGATCGACGTGGTGGATCGGCGGGAAGCGCAAGTCGCGGCGCGGAAAGCGTCGTTCGCCGAGCGCCGGGCGGAAGATTGGTTGCGCATCGTCATCAGCGAGCCACTCGAGGAGGCGCTGGCGGATCGGTTGGAGAAAGGTGAACAGAGCATTCTGCTGCTCAACCGGCGCGGATATTCGGCGTTCGTGCAGTGCGCGTCGTGCGGCGACGTTGCGGCCTGTCCGAACTGTTCGATTAGCTTGACCTATCACCGCACGCCGGAGCGGCTGGTGTGCCACTACTGCCAACACGCCGAGCCGTTGCGCACGGTGTGCGCGCAGTGCGGTGGGCTGGTGTTGCGCGAACGCGGGCTTGGCACGCAGCAGGTCGAGCGGCTGCTCGCCGACCGGTTTCCATCCGCACGCATCGCGCGCATGGACGTGGACACGACCAGCGGCAAGTGGGCCCACGCCGAGATACTCGACCGTGTCGACCGCGGGGAAGTCGACATCCTGCTCGGCACGCAGATGATCGCCAAGGGATTGGACTTTCCGAATGTCACGCTCGTCGGCGTGGTCGACGCGGACGTCGGCATCAATCTGCCGGACTTTCGCGCGTCGGAGCGCTGCTTTCAACTGTTGAGCCAGGTGGCCGGCCGCGCCGGCCGCGGGCCGAAGGGCGGGCGCGTGCTGATTCAGACGCGCGTGCCGTCGCACCACGCCGTGCGGTGCGCCGTCGCGCACGACTACCAGGCGTTCGTGCGCGAGGAGCTGACCGGCCGGTCGATGCCGGCGTATCCGCCGACGGTGCGCGTGGCGAACGTCGTGTTCAGCGGCACGACGGAGGACGCGACGGCGCGCTTGGCCATTGCCGGCGCGGCGTGGCTCCACGCGTTGCTCGCCAAGCGGCCGATGCCCGGCGTGAGCGTGGTCGGGCCGGCGCCCTGTCCGGTGGAGCGAATCAAGCGGCGGTGGCGGTGGCACGTGTTGATCAAGGCGGAGCGGTCCGCCGACTTGACGCGGCTCGGCCGGTACTTCGTCGAGCGCTTTCCCGTGCCGAAGGAAGCCGAGTTGCGCCTGACGTTCGACCGGGATCCGGTGGCACTCCTCTGAGCGGACGCGAGCGTCCGAGTCTAGCAACTCGATATTGACAGCGCGCGGTACCGATCGCAGTGTTGTCGAAGCCACATACCTAGCTAGTTATGCCTAACCAGCTAGGTGACGCGACGCCACCGCCCAATCGACATGGCCTCGACCAAGAACGACATTCTCCAGGGCACGCTGGACCTTCTCGTCCTCAAGACCCTGGGCGCGCGCGGGGCGCTGCACGGGTACGCGATCACGTCGCGCATCCAACAGGCGTCCGCCGAGTTGCTGCGCGTCGAAGAGGGCTCGCTGTATCCCGCGTTGCACCGTATGGAGCAAGCGGGGTGGGTGCGTGCTGCGTGGGGCGTGACGGAGAAAAACCGCGAGGCGCGCTTTTATTCGCTGACCGCCAAAGGACGCAAGCAGCTCGCGCTGGAAGAACAAAGCTGGGCTCGACTCACCGACGGCGTCCGGCGCGTGTTGCGCTACGCCTAGTCCGGAGACTGCTCATGTCGTGGATTCGCCGCCTGCGCAACTTCGCGCGCTCCGATCGTCACTCGCGTGAACTCGACCGCGAGCTTCGCTTTCACATCGCCGAGCGCGCGGACGATCTCGTTGCGCGCGGAATGGCGCCGTCGGCGGCGGAATCCGAGGCGCGGCGCCGGTTCGGGAACTACGCGGCGCAAAAGGAGCGCGCGCGCGACGTCGACCTGTTCGCCTGGCTAGCGTCGTTCGCCGACGACGTGCGCTACGCCGCGCGATCGATGCGTCACAACGCAGGCGTCACCCTCGTTGCCGTTCTGTCGCTTGGCCTCGGCATTGGCGCGAACACGGCGATTTTTACGCTGATCGACTCGGTGATTCTGCGCAGCCTGCCGGTGAGCCATCCGGAGGAGCTCGTGCAGGTCACGATGGACTCGCTCGGTTCGGTATTCACCAACCCGATCTGGGAGGCGATGCGCGATCACCAGACCGCGTTCAGCGGTGTGTTTGCGTACGCGCCGAACAAATACAGTCTGAATACCGTTGGTGAGGACCGCCCGGTGGTTGGTAATGCCGTGAGCGGAAATTACTTCGCGACGCTCGGCCTTCGCCCGGCGCTCGGCCGACTTCTCACCGTTGCCGACGACCAGCGCGGTTGTGCGCCGGTCGCGGTGATCGGCTACGGCTTCTGGCAAACGGAGTACGGAGGAAACGCCGACGTCATCGCGAAGACGGTGGCGCTCAACGGGCATCCCTTCCAGATCGTCGGTGTCGCGCCCGAGGGTTTTTCCGGCGTCGACGTCGGGCAAGCGCCGCAGCTGTTCGTGCCAATCTGCTCCGCCGATATCACTGCGGGAAAAAGCAGTCCGCTCGACCGGCGGAGCAGCTGGTGGCTGAGCATCATCGGCCGTCCCGCGCCCGGCATGTCGGTCGCGCAGGTGAATGCGCGCCTCGCCTCGATCGCACCTGGCGTGTTCGAGGCCACGACTCCGCAGAATTGGCCGACGTCGGAACAGCGTCACTATCAGTCGGGTGGGCTGCACGTACGTCCAGCGGCGACGGGGTTGTCGAATGTGCGACGCCAGTACGGTCGTGCGCTGTACACGCTCATGGGCATCGTCGCGCTGGTGCTCGTCATCGCGTGCGCCAACGTCGCCAATCTGTTGCTTGCGCGCGCGGCGGTGCGCGAGCGCGAGATGGCCGTGCGCGTGGCGATCGGCGCGTCGCGCGGCCGAGTGATTCGGCAACTCCTCACGGAGAGCGCCATTCTCTCGGTGACCGGCACGCTCGTCGGCGTCGCGCTCGCGCACTGGGCGACGCGCGGACTCGTCGCCTTTCTTGGGTCGCCTGACAATCCAATTGCCCTCGACCTCACGATCGACCTCCGCGTGCTCGCGTTTAGCGTCGGTGTGGCGCTCGCGACCGGGCTCGCGTTCGGATTGGCGCCGGCGTGGCGCGCAGCTGGCGTTCCGCCGAGCGGCGCGCTCAAGTCGGGAGCGCGCGGAGTCATCGACGGCGGCGCGAGCCGCCACTTTCCCGCGAGCAGACTGCTTGTCATCGCGCAGGTGGCCGTGTCGCTGACGCTCGTCGTCGGCGCGGGATTGCTCGTGTCGAGTTTTCAGCGGTTGGCGACGCTCGACGCGGGCTTCAAGCCAGCGGACGTGCTGATCGTCGCGTCGAATCAGCGCGGCGCGACGGGCGACGGGGCGCAGATCGCGCTGGATCGGGCGGTGCTCGCTCGACTTCGCGCGCTTCCCGGCGTTGCGGCGGCGAGTCTGTCGACGATCACTCCGTTGAGCGGCACGTCGTGGAACGAGGACATGATCGTGCCTGGGTTCGCGGCCAAATCCGAAGAGGACGGGCTGACCTGGTTCAACGAAATCAGCGACGGCTACTTCGCGACACTCGGTACGCCGCTCGTGATCGGTCGCGACTTCAACGACGGCGACCGAGTGTCGGCGCCGCGCGTGACGATCGTGAACGAGACGATGGCGCGTCACTTTTACGGAACGCTCAACGTGCTCGGTCGGTCGTTTCGCGTGAAAGTGGGGAAGGGTGAGAGTCCGCCGATGACGATCGTCGGCGTCGTCAAGGACGCCAAGTATCAGAATCTGCGCGAGGACACCAAGCCGACGGCCTACCTCGCGGTCGCGCAGGACACGGCGCTTGGGTCGCGCATCGACTTCATGATTCGCGGGTTGCCAGGCGCTGCGTCGATGGTCCCGCCGGTGCGGGCGGCGCTCGTCCAGACGAACCCGCGCAGCTCGATGCAGTTCACACCGTTCACCGCGCTGATCGCGTCGTCGCTCAAGCGCGAGCGCGTGTTGGCGACGCTCTCGGGATTGTTCGGCGGGCTGGCGCTGCTGCTCGCGATGCTCGGCCTCTACGGCGTGATGTCGTACAACGTCGCTCGGCGGCGCAACGAGATCGGCATTCGAATGGCGCTTGGCGCGGGGCAACGCCGCGTCGCGGGCATGATCATGCGCGAGGTGGGCCTCGTCGTCGCGATTGGACTCGCGGTGGGAACCGGGCTCGCCATTGGGGCGACCCGGCTGCTGTCGAGCTTCCTCTTTGGCGTACGCTCGACGGATCCGTCCACTTTCGGGTCGGCGACGATCGTTCTCGCCGCGGTCGCCCTCGTGGCCGCGTACCTGCCCGCGCGCCGCGCGGCACGTGTCGACCCGATGGACGCGCTGCGCGAGGAGTAAACCGCGTCCGCGCCTGTGGCGGTGTCGCACACGACCGGCGAGATTTCAACCGTGACGACATTCCCGCCTCCGGATTTCTCGCAGCCGCAGTTTGCCGGCGTCCCTGACGCGCGCTTCGCACCCGCGCCGTCGGACGGTGTGCTTCCCGACGGATTCTTTTCGACGACGAATCTGCCGACGTTCGTGCGCCTGAATGGTGCGTGGATCGCGCCGCGCGAGCCGCGCATGGATTCGGGCATCGTGATGGACAAGGCGGGAGTGCTGTGGGTGCGCGAGGGCCGGCGCATCAAGCGCGGCGACTTGGTCGCCGTCGGCGACAAGGAAGACGGCACGCAGGGGATCTTCGTGCAAACGCATCTCGTGCCGCACGGCGCCGACCCCGACGCGTTCACGTTCATGTCCAGCGAAGTGTCGCGCGAAAAGCCGATCGACTACGCGCACATGGCGCGCCTGCTCGTCGACGAGAAGGAGCGCGGCGGCTATCCCATCTGGGTGACCGGGCCCGCGCTCGTCCACTCGCGCGCACGCGCCGACATGAGCTGGTTCATCACCAACGGATACGTCGGCGCGCTGCTCGCCGGCAATGCCGTCGCGGTGCACGACATCGAAGCGTCCATTTATGGCACGACGCTCGGCATGACCAACACCGGCGAGATCACGCAGGGCGGCCACGGGCTGCACATGCGCGCGATCAATCGCGTGCGCGCGGCGGGCTCGATCGCCAACGCCGTGGCGCAGGGGATCATCAACGACGGAATCATGTATTCGTGTGTCAAACACGACGTGCCCTTCGTGCTCACCGGATCAATTCGCGACGATGGACCGCTGCCCGATGTGATCACAGATGCTCTCGTTGCCCAGGACGCGATGCGCGAGCACGCGATCAAGGCGACGATGGCCATTCTCGTCGCCACGGCGCTCCACGCGATCGCGACGGGAAACATGCTGCCCGCGTTCGTCGACGAAGGCAATGGGACGATGCGCGAGCTGCCGACGATCTGCGTCGATTCGTCGGAGTTTGTCGTGAGCAAACTGAAGGATCGCGGAACGCATCAGGCGTTCGGCGTTGTGACCAACGCACAGGACTTCATGCACATTCTGCGATTGTACGTCGAGCGCGAGCTCGAGGCGCGTGGCGTTGCGTCACAGAGCGCGCCCGCGGCGGCCGCGCGATGACAATGCTCGACGAGACCCGCGAGCGGTTTCTGCTGGCCATCACGGCGCGCGTGCCCGCGGGGCGCATCGCCGAAATCCATTTCTTTCCGCCCATCCGCCAGGCCGGCGTGGAGAGCGGCGTTGCCGTCGTCGTCGAACAGGGCGTGCAGCTGGCCGACGCGATCGCGATCGAGCCGCCGCTCGCCGACGTCGTGCCGGTCGTTCCGCGCGTCGTCGTTCACACGGCGCGCTATCGGCTCGTCCTCAAGGGCGCCGATCGCGGCAAGTGGGAGACGAGCATCGTCGCCGAGGCCGATGCGCCAATGGTGACCGTGGATGCCGTGGTGCGCGGTGTGCAGCGACGGGCGGGCGACGTCGACGACGCGATTCGCATGGACGGAAGCGAGGCACGAGCGATCGTCGGCGACACGGCCGTCGGGTGACGGACCCGACGGGCCGTCGCGCGGGTATTCCGGCGTAGCGCCAACACAACATTCCGCAGGGACGGTATCTCGTGGAGCGGTTTCTCCAGGATCTCAAATACTCGCTGCGGATGTTCGCCCAGCAGCGTGCGTTCACCTTTGCCGCAATCGCCGCGCTGGCGCTGGGCATCGGCGCGACGAGCGCCGTATTCTCAGTCGTGGACGCGGTGGTGTTGCGCCCGTTTCCATATCCCGATCCCGATCGCATCGTGTTCTTCATGAACACGTCGCCGCAGGGATCGGGACCGGCGGCGTCGCCGGCCAAGTTCGCGCACTGGGCGTCGCAGACCGATGTCGTTCAGGAGGCGTCGGCATTTCGCACGGGTATTGTGAACTACACGGGCGGCGACATGCCGGAGCAGCTGACCTCCGGTCAGGTGAGCCAATCGTACTTCCATCTGCTCGGCGCCAAGACGCTGGTCGGGCGGACCTTCTCGAAGGAGGAGGATCGGCCGAACGGGCCGCGCGTCGCCGTACTCTCCAATGGTTGGTGGACGCGGCGCTTTGCGTCCGACCCCGCCATCGTCGGCAAGACGATCCAGTTGAGCGGCGATCCGTACGTCGTGATCGGCGTGCTCGCACGCGGGCTTCGATCCGTCGGAGCTCGAGTGACGTGCCGGACGTGTGGACGCCGTTCCAGCTCGATCCCAACTCGGCCGATCAAGGCCACTACTTCATGGTCGCCGGCCGCATCAAGCCGGGCGTCACGCTCGCGCAGGCGCAGGTGAGGCTCAAGGCGTCCGCCGACGCCTATCGTCGCAAGTTTCCCGACGCGCTCGACAAGAATGAGGCGTTCGGCGTGGAACCGGTGCGTGACGTCTTCGTCCGGAATTCGAAATCGCTGCTGAACGTGCTCCTCGGCGCCGTGGCGGGCGTGCTGCTCATCGCGGTGCGCGAACGTCGCGAATCTGTTGCTCGTGCGCGCGACCGTGAGGAAACGCGAAATGGCGATTCGCGCCGCCATGGGCGCCGACCGCGGGCGCATCGTGCGCCAGCTGATGACCGAGAGCGTGTTGCTCTCGGTGGTCGGCGGCGCGCTTGGACTTGCGCTGGGCATGACGGGCATTCGAGCGCTGTTGTCGGTCAACACCGCCGGCCTGCCGCTCGTTGGCGCCAACGGTGGGCAGGTGCAGGTCGATTGGCGCGTCGCATTGTTCACGCTCGCGGTGTCCGTCGCGACGGGCTTGTTGTTCGGCGTCGTGCCCGCGTTCCACGCGGCGCGCTCGGACCTCAACAGCGTGCTGCGCGAGGGATCCGGCGCGGCGGGCGGCGGGCGACACAATCGCGTGCGCTCCACGCTCGTCGTGCTCGAGATGGCGTTGGCGCTCATGCTCGTGATCGGCTCCGGTCTGCTGATTCGCACGTCGATGGCGCTCCGCTCCGTGTCGCCCGGCTTCGACGCGAGCAATGTGCTGACGATGAGCATGTCGTTCACCGGCCCGAGGTTCGCGAGTTCGGCGTCGGTCGACCAGACGATCCACGACGGCGTGGAGCGGCTGCGAGCGCTGCCGGGCGTCGTGTCGGCGAGCGCGGCGTGCTGTCTGCCGCTCGAGGGCGGGTACGGGCTTCCGTTCAAGGTGGTTGGACGCCCGACCGGCAACGGTCCGTGGCTCGGCGGCGGCGCATGGACGACCGTGTCGCCCGGATACTTCGAAGTGTTCAAGATCCCGGTGTTGCAAGGTCGCTCATTCACGGACTTGGACAACAGTGGCGCGCCGGCCGTCGCGATCATCAACGAATCGATGGCCAAGCAATACTGGAAGACCGGCAACCCGCTCAACGACCGCCTCGTGATCGGGCGCGGCATCATGCGCGAGTTCGCGGCGGAGCCGGATCGCCAGATCATTGGCGTCGTGGCCGACAGTCGCGACAATGGTCTCAATCAGGATCCGGGGCCCAAGATGTTCATTCCGCAGGCGCAGGAACCGGATCTCGTCAACCAGCTCAACACGCGGCTCTCGCCGATCAAGTGGGTCATCCGCACGCGAGTGGCGCCGATGTCGCTGACGGCCGTCCATTCAACAGCAGCTGCGCGAGGCGACCGGGCTGCCGGTCGCCGACGTTCGATCGATGGATCAGGTGGTGTCTCGCTCCACGTCGCGCGAGCAGTTCAACTCATTGCTCATGACGGTCTTTGCGCTGTCGGCGCTCGTGCTGGCGGCGATCGGCATCTACGGCGTGATGGCGTACGCGGTGCAGCAGCGCACGCGTGAGATCGGCGTTCGGTTGGCGCTCGGCGCCGCGCCGGCCAGCGTGCGTACGATGGTCGTCTTTCAGGGAATGCGTCTGGCGATTGTCGGCGTCGTGGTCGGCGTTGGCGGCGCGTACGGCTTGTCGCGCTACATGAGCAGTCTGTTATTCGGCGTTCAGGCGCGCGATCCGTTGATCTTCGTCGGCGTGCCGCTGTTGCTGGCGGCGATCGCGCTGCTCGCCGTGTGGATTCCCGCCGCGCGCGCGAGCAGGATCGATCCGCTGGGCGCGCTGCGGGCGACGTGACGCATGCGTGATTGGCGCAAGATTCGTGCGGCGCTCGCCGCGTTGCTCGCCGTCGCCGGGCTCGGCGGCGTTGCCCGCGCGCAGGAGCGTGACGTCGTCGTCACTGGCGGCTGGCTCTTTGCGTCGACGGGGAATGCGCGCGTTCGCAATCCCGGCATTCTCATTCGCGCTGGGAAGTTCCTGCGCGTCGGCGGCGATCTGTCGATCGCCGGCGCGGACGCCGAGCGCGTGCAGTTGGCCGACAGCGAGACGGTGATTCCCGGACTGTTCGATTTGCACGCGCACTACGCGATGGAGCTGTTCGACGCCGGCCGCAAGGACGAGACGGTCGCGTATCCGTCGTTGTTCCTCGCCAACGGCGTGACGTCGACCTTTCCCGCCGGCGAAATGAACGCTGACGCGATGCGCGCGTTGCGCATTCGCATCGACAATGGAGAGCAGCCCGGCCCGCGACTGCTCAACTCAGGTCCGTACTTTGGCACGGCGCGGCCGGGTTGGAATCGACAGATCACGACGCAGGAAATCGACTCCGAGGTGGACTACTGGGCCACGCTCGGCGTGAAGGGGTTCAAGGCGAAGGGCATCACGCCCGAGCAGCTTCGGGCGCTCATCCAGCGTGCGCATCTGCACGGGCTCACGGTCACCGGGCATCTCGACTCTGGGTTTCGCAACAGCGTCAATCCGCGCGACGCGATCCTCATGGGGATCGATCGCATCGAACACTTCATGGGCGGCGACGCGTTCACGCCGGATCGGTCGGCGTATGCCTCGTACGAGCACATGACGTTCGACACGCCGGCCTTTCGCGCGATCGCGGACTTGTACAAGACGCAGCACGTCTACTTCGACGCGACGCTGAGCGCGTACGGCTATTACGGCAAGAAGGATCCCGAGGTCTTCACGTATTTCACGGACGAGAAGCGGTTTCTCACGCCGTACATGCGCGCCAAGCTCGATGCGGCACCGCCGCGCCCGGTGAATCAGCAATTCGAGAACATATATTGGACGAAACGTAAGGAAGTGAAGGCGTTCTACGACGCGGGCGGCGGCGACCTCATCACCCTCGGCACCGACCACCCGAGTTGGGGCGAATTCTTCACGCCCTTTTCCATACACCGCGAGCTGCTGTCGATGTCGCTCTCGGGCATTCCGAACGCCGCGGTGCTGCGCATGGCCACGATCAACAGCGCCCGCGCCATGGGATTTGGCGACCGGCTTGGATCGATCGAGCCGGGGAAGTGGGCCGACCTCGTCGTCGTGCGCGGCAACCCGCTGGCCGACATTCGGCGCGCGCGGCTACCACGAGTCGTGATCAAGGCAGGCCGCGTCTACGATCCGGACGCGCTGATGAAGTCGGTCGAAGGAAAGATCGGTCCGGCGAGCGCCGCGGATTCGGCGGCGTGGGCACCGACGCCGCGGCAACCTCGATAGTTGACTATCGCCTGAACTCGAGGTGTGTCACCGCCGGCGCGACTGTCGTCCGCACCAGCGTGAGTCCGTGCAAGTCGTCGAGGCCGTCGTCGAACAGCCGCTCGCCGCGCCCGAGCAATGTCGGCACGAGATGGATGTTCATTTCGTCCACGAGGCCCGCGGCGAGATACTGTCTCGCGATGCTGCCGCCGCCGGCGAGCGACACATTCTTGCCGCCTGCCGCGCGTCGCGCTTGCGCGAGGGCCGAGTCGATGCCGTCGGTCACGAACGTGAACGTAGTTCCGCCCTCGAGCACGAGCGGCGGGCGTGCGTGGTGCGTCACGACGAACACCGGATGATGGAACGGCGGATTGTTTCCCCACCAGCCCATCCATGGGTCCGTCGCGCTCCAGTCGCCGGGATGGCCACCGAACATGTTGCGGCCCATCACGGTCGCGCCGATGTTGGCGAGTTCCGCCTCCATGACCGGCGTGCTCTCGTTCACCACGCCGCCGGACTGCCCGTGCATTTCGCGAAACAGCGCGAGCGGAAATACCCATTCGTGTAATCGCATACCGCCAACGCCGAGCGGATTCTTCACGCTCTGGTCGATACCGGCGACGAAGCCGTCGAGTGACATCGAGATTCTAAGACGCAGTTTAGACATCGTGGAATGTATTCGAAGGGTTGCGGGCTGGTGAACGAGCCGAAACTGCTTGACGCGGAGTCGCAGAGGGGCACTGAGAGACGCAGAGGACTGCGCTTGAGTCTTCCACGAGAGGCTTACCGTCCATTGTTTTCCTCCGCGTCTCTCCCTGTACTCTGCGATGCTGCGTCCCTTGTTTGTACTTACTCCTCGTTAGGCTTTGACAGGTGCGGCATAGCGCGACATCACCACGCGATGAATGTCGCGCGCGTCGTCGATGCGCGCGTGCGACAGACCAAGATGATCGGGGCCGATCAAGAACGGGTGGAGTTGGTTGCCGCCCGCCGCTCCGTGTGCGCCAATCTGATCGTCGAACGAGACGATCTCGTAGCCGTCGTACGCGCCGAAGATCGTGATGTCGCCGGTGTTCGGCTGCTGCACCAGGTGCTCCACCGCACGGACGACCGATTCGCCGGTGCCGTACACATCGAGCGGATTATGTCCCTCGAGCACCTCGAGTCGACCGCCGGTAATCACGGCGCGGCCGGTCGTGCTCTCCAGGTGGACCGACGCACCGTCGCGTGTTCCCAAGCAGGCCGACGCCCGGATGGTTGAGTAATTCGATATACAGGTTTGCGCGCCGTGCGTCCAGCGCGATGTCGTTGCGGTCGAGTCGCTCGACATCGTCGGCAAAGTAGAGAAGCGCGAGGCACGAGCTGTACGTGACAACGACGTCGTGCTCATCCTCGACGCGATATTTCTCCGGCAAAATCAATTCGCGCAGCCCGTATCGGCTTCGCACCCAGTCACGCACGCGAATGAGCACGCGTTTGGCCGTGCGCTGCGTGGGCGGCGTCACCTGCGCGACGACGTCGACGATCTGCGCGCTCATGTCGGCGTACTCCGACGTGTCCGCGTAGCTGGCGCGCGACCGCAGCGGCGCCTCGCCCCGTTTCGCCGCGACGCCCTCGAGAATTCGTTCGACCGTCTTGCCGAGCGTCTCGCCGAAGCGGACGCGATAGCTCGACGACGGCGTCATGCCGTGATCCGACAGCAAGACGATGTCGTACGCGCGCCCGCCGTGGTTGTCGATCATGCGGCGAATTTCGCGCAGACGCGCATCGGTCCGCCGGAGGTCGCGCAGCGCTTGGAAGCTCGACGGGCCGAAGTGATGCGCCAGCTCGTCGTACTGCATGAACGTGCTGTAAATGACCGGCACGCCGAGGTAGACGTCGAGCAGAATGGCCATGGTTTGCAGCTCGCGCACGACGACATTGCTCAACACGCGGACGAAGGGAAACAACCCTTCGCTGTGCGTACGCCGCCGCGCCAAGTCGCCGACCGACCGCTCGTACTCTTCGCGCAGCCACTCCAGCGCCGCCTGGAACACCATGCGGGCGACGCGGATCGGGTGGAGCAGAATGAGCAGCGCCATGCGCCAGCCGCCCAGCCGCTGGAACACGGACATGCGCTCGCGCGTGGCGACGGTCAGCGCGACGGTCTGCGCGTCGCCGTCGAGCAGATTGACGTAGCTCGACCCGCCGGCGAGCGCGCCCGGCGCGTGAATGCGGTCGCGAATGTACTGCACGCCGGCGGGCGTATTGCACGTGACCACCCGGCGCTCGCGTTTGTCGTAGAACCGGAAGGCGGGGATGTTGTCGTTCTCGCCGTAGAAAATGCCGGCCTGACAGTAGGGCGTCGCCGAGGGGAGCCCGCAGAACCAGCGGCGAAGCGTGTAGTCTTCTTCGCGAACCATTTTCGAGATCGTCGGACAGTATCCGAGTTCGATGGCGCGGCGCAGTTCGACATAGGCGAGCGCATCGATCTGCAGCATCACCAGGCCGCGGCGACCGTCATCCGGTCGACGCTCGCGGCGAAACACGCGATATTTCAGCGCGAAGTACCAACGCAGGAACCGGTGGCGGGGGGGCGGCGCGCTCGTGCTCCGCGACGAATGACCGGCCGTCTCGCCGCCAGGAGATTCAGTGTCGCCCACCGTCGGATTTGCCGTCGCCTTTGGCGCCGGACTCGCGAGCTTTCTCTCGCCCTGTGTGCTGCCGCTCATTCCGAGTTACATCACCTTCATTACGGGGATGTCGCTCGACGACGTGCAGCACGCCGAGCACGCGCGTCGCGTGGCGCTCGTCCACGCGTTGCTGTTCGTGGCGGGCTTTTCGCTCATCTTCTTGGCGCTCGGTGCGTCGGCGACGCTCATCGGTCGGTTGCTCGTCACGTATCGCGTATGGGTCAGCCGCATCGGCGGCTTGCTCGTGTTGACGTTCGGGCTCTACCTGCTCGGCGTCCTCAAGGTAGGTGTTTTTGCCCGCGAGCGCCGCATGCAATTCACCGACAAGCCGCTCGGCTACCTCGGCACGGTGTTCGTCGGCATTGCGTTTGGCGCGGGCTGGAGCCCGTGCATCGGCCCAATTCTCGGCAGTATTCTCACCTACGCGGCGAGCCAGGCGCAGTTGTCGCGCGGGGTGGTGCTGCTGCTGGCGTATTCGCTCGGGCTGGCCGTGCCGTTCGTGCTGGCGGCCGTGGCCATCGACTGGTTTCTCCGCGCCTTTCAGGCGGTCAGGCGCCACCTCGTGTGGGTGGAGCGGATCGCGGGCGCGCTGCTCGTGGTCGTCGGGGTGTTGATGATCACCGACTACATGACGGCGATTACGACGGTGTTGCAGGCGTGGACGCCGGCGGCGTTGCGACGGTTTCTATAGCACGTTGCTGAAAAGAGGAGAAAGTACAAAAAAGGGACGCAGTGCCGCAGAGTACCGGCGGAGATGCAGAGGACAATCATGGAAGCAAGCCTCTCGTAGACGACTTAAGCGAAGCCCCCGGCGTCTCTCAGTGCCCCTCCGCGACTCTGCGTCAAGCAGTGTCGCGTTTTTTTACAGCCTGTTAGGTGACACGGCTGAGCGGGCGCGTCTGGTGCCATCACGATTCGTGAACCATACTTCCGTCCCACCGTCGTCGTCCGACGGCACCAGTCAGAAAACTCTTCTCCCACGACTCAGATGCTTGGCCGCACTGCCTTTCTCCTTCTCATTGCAGGCGCCTCAGTGGGGGCGCAGGCGCCGACCATCACCCAGCAGGGTGATCCGAGCGTCAAAGCAGACACGATTTACAAACTCGCCGTCAAACCGGAAGATCATCCCGACGAAAATGCCGTCTTTCTGCTCGACGACGGCGTCGTGCGGCTCGAAGCCGATGGCCGCGGAACGGAGACGTACCGACAGATTGTACAAATCCTCAAGCAGGCGGTGGTCGCGAACTACAACGAATGGAGCTTCGGCTACGCTCCGGGGCACGAGAAGCTCACACTCAACTGGATTCGCGTCATCGGACCGGACGGGAAGGTGATCAGCGACGGACCGTCTCAGGAGCAGGACTCGGACGTGCCGGCGAAGATGGGTGATCCCGTGTACTCGGATCGCAGGGTGAAGCGACTCTCGCTGTCGGGCGTGGCGCCCGGCACAATCGTGGATTACAGCTACACGCGCGAGGAACTCAAGCCGTTCCTGCCCGGCGACTTCTTTCAGAGCTGGAGTGTATCGACCGGCCTCACGGTGCGACGCTCCCGTTTCGTCGTCGACGTTCCGGCCGCGCTCAACGTCCGGCTTCATGAGCGAAATCTCAATTTCCCGCGCAAGACCACCCAGTCCGGCGGGCGCACGGTGTATACCTGGGTCGCCGCCGACGTGCCGAGGCTCAAGGGCGAGTCGTACGCGGCGGATTCGAACGATGTGGTGATGCATGTGGCGCTGTCGTCGCCGGAAACGTGGGCCGACATCGGCAAATGGTATGCAAAGAATGCGAAGGAGCGTTCGTCGTTGGGCGCGGCGTCCACGGCCAAGGTTCAGCAGATCATCAAGGCCTCCGGCGCGAAGACCCGCGGGGACACGATCCGCGCGGTGCACAAGTACGTCGCGCAGGACATTCGGTACGTGTCGATCGCGCTCGGGCTTGGCGGGTATCAGCCCCGATCGCCCGACACGGTCGTCACGAGCGGGTTTGGTGACTGCAAGGACAAAGCGACGCTGTTCGTCGCCGCGATGAACTCGCTCGGCATCACGACGTTCCCGGTGCTGCTCAATGCCTCGGGCGTATCGTATCGAGAGTTGGCGACGATCGATCAGCTCGACCATGCGATTGCCGCGGTGAAGATGCCAGGCGGATACCAGTTTACTGATCTCACATCGGAATTCACGCCCTACGGCGAGCTGCCCTACGGCGAGCAGGGAGAGTTTGCCCTTGTCGTCCACCCCGATGGCAGCTCCGAAGAGACGCAGCTCCCGATGTCGACGCCGACCGACAACGTGACCACGACCACGATCGCCGGTGAGTTGACGAGCGACGGCATGTTCAACGGCCGGTATGTCCAGGAGGCGACCGGCGCGCTCCAGTACACGCTTCGATCGGCCTTTGAGAATCCGATGGACTCGACGGAACGAGCGAATGCCGCAAATTCGATTGCCGGCACGATGTTCGACGGCGCAACCGGCGACAGCCTGTCGGGGTTCGAAGGGAAGAACCTTTCGGCGAAGGTGCGCGCGAGTCTACTCATCAAGCACGGCAAGGCAACGTCGAGCGCTGGCGACAACGAGATTCTCACGATTCCCTTCGGCAGCATGGCCGGCATGGTCACCGCGGCCACCGAACTGGAGAATGCAAAAGAGCGAAAGTTCCCGGTGGATGCTGGGCAGATCATCGGAAACCGGACGACGCGGACGGAGTTGCATGTGACGCTTCCGATGGGATGGAAGGCGCAACTCCCCGCTGGCGTCACGGCGTCCAGCCCGTTCGGCAGCTACCAATCGACCTATGCGCAGGAGGGACGCGAGCTGGTCCTGACGCGCACGATCGTTGGAGCCCGCGGCGTTTACGCGCCGGACAAGGTCAAGGACGTCGCGACGTGGTTCCGGGGAATGGCGAAAGACGACGCAAAGATCATCGTGATCGCGAAGAAGTGAGCGTCGGTCGAGCGCGAACGGGTCACGATGTGATGTTCATGACCCGCTTCCAATCCACCTCTCCGCTCGCTGCAACAGCTCTCTCACCGGCACAGGCTTGAGCAGCACCTCGACGCACCCGGCGTCGAGGCACTGCTGCCGAACGTCCTCATCGTCGCGCCCGGTGAGCGCGACGACCGCCCGCGCGCCCGACGCGCGCAGCGACGCGACGACCGACAGTCCGTCGCCGTCCGGCAGCGTGAGGTCGAGCAGCACGAGATCGGCGGGATCCGTGGCGACGACACGGACGACGTCGGCGAGCGATGCGGCGGTCGACACACGAAAGTCCGCGCTCTCGAACACCATGCGCATCGCGCCCGCGACGAGTTCGTTGTCCTCGACGACCAGGACGTGCGCTCGACCGGTCACGTCGGCGAATTCACCGACGACGCATCCGGCTGATTGATCGGCACCGTGAAAAAGAATCGGCTCCCAGCTCCGAGCGCGCTGTCGACCCAGATGCTCCCGCCATGGAGCTCGACGAGTTTGCGCGCGATCGTCAGCCCGAGACCGGTGCCGTGGTGCGGGCGCGACGGCGTCGCGTCGACCTGTGCGAATTCCCGAAAGATCAATTCATGATGTTCCGACGCGATGCCGACGCCGGTGTCGCCGACTTCGATCAGCACGCACTCCGGGACAGCACCTTGCGCGCGCGTGGCACGCAGCCACACGCGGCCGCCGGCCGGCGTGAATTCGATCGCGTTGCCGAGCAGATTGCCCACGATGTGCGCGATCTTCTCGCGGTCGGCCGACACCGGCGGCAGGTCGGCGTCGACATCGACCGACAGCGCCAATCGCTTCTTCTTGAGCAGCGACGCATTGAGTCCGCTCACCTGATCGAGCGGCTCGCGAATTGAAAATCGCCCGACGGTGAGCGTGAGTTGGTTCGCCGCTCCGCGCGCGTAGGTGAGAATCTCGCCGACCTGACTCAGGAGCTGGCGTCCGCCGTTGATGATGCCGCGAACGCTCTCCATCTGTCGCACGGAGAGGTCGCCGAGAATGCCGTCGCGCAGGATCTCCGCATGGGTGATGACCGCCGTGAGCGGCGTGCGCAGATCGTGCGAGATGTTGGCGAGAAACTGCGTCTTGAGCGCGTCGCGCGCCTGCAACTCGGCGATCTCGACGATCGCCTCTTTGAGTTGCTCTTCGATCGCTGCCAGCCGACGGTCCGTCGAACCCGCCTCGGTGCGCTGATCGCTGAACGAATCCACCCGACTCATGCGTTGATTGTATCCTCCGAACCGGCGCCTGCCAACTCGCTGTCATCCGACTCAATGGCCTCTTCCAGCTGCTGGCGGTTGAGTAACGCCCAGTACCGTCCGCCCGCTGCCAACAACTCCTGGTGCCGGCCCTGCTCGACAATCCGTCCCTCATCGAGGACGATGATCCACGTCGCGTCGCGAATCGCGCTCACCCGATGGGAGGCGATGAGTGCCGTCCGCCCCGACAGCGTTTCGCGCAACGACCGGAGAATCTCCGCCTCGGTGTGCGTGTCGACCGCCGAAAGCGCGTCGTCGAGCAAGACGATGCTCGGCCGACGCGCCAGCGCACGTGCCAACGCCGCGCGCTGCTTCTGACCGCCCGACAGGTTGATACCTCGCTCGCCGAGCAGAGTGTCAAATCCGCCCGGGAACTGGTCGATCGTCTCGCTGAGTTGCGCGACTTCGGCGGCCCATCGTCCGGCCGTCGCGTCGTCGGTGCCGTAGACGAGGTTGCTGCCGATCGTGTCGCTGAAGAGAAAGCTCTCTTGCGGCACGTATCCGATCTCGCGGCGGAGCGCGGCAAGTTCGATGTCGCGAATCGGCACGCCGTCGATCAAGATCTCGCCCTCCTGCGGATCGAACAGCCGCGGTACGAGATCCATCAACGCGCTCTTGCCGCTGGCCGTCGCGCCGACAACGCCAATCGTCGATCCGGCGGCGATCGTGAGATTCACGTGACGCAACACCCATCGCGTGGCGTGCCCCGGCTCACCCGGATAGTGAAATCCGACATTACGAAACTCGATTGAGCGTCCCGACAGGGCCACGGGCAATGCGCGCGGCTGCGCCGGCTCGGCGAGCTCGGGTGTGGCGTCGAGGATGTCGAGCAGTCGCGACATCGACGCGGCGCCGCGCTGGAACAGATTGATCACCCAGCCGAGCGCGATGAGCGGCCAGGTCAACATGCCGAGGTACATGCCAAAGGCGACGAAGGCGCCGATGGTGATCGTCCCGTGGAGCACGAGCGCCCCGCCAAGGCCGACGACGGCGACCATGCCGAGCCCGGCGAAGATCGAGAAGGCCGGCTGCATGAGCCCGTAGAGCTGCGCGAGCTTCATGTTCTTATCGAGGTATCCCTCGTTCAACGTGCCAAAGCGCTCGGCCTCCGCCTGCTCCTGGCGAAAGGCGCGGACGATGCGGACACCGGCGAGGTTCTCTTGCGCGAGCGTTGTGAGATCGCTGAAGTGCGCCTGCACCGATTCAAAGCGCGCGTGGATCCGCCGGCCGAACAGGAGCCCGAGGGCGGGAAGCACGGCCATTGGCAGCGCGGCGACGAGTGTCAGTCGCGGCGAGATGGCGAGCATGAACGCGAGCGCGAACGCACCGCCGGCAATCGTGTTCATGAAATACATGACCGCCGGACCGGCCGCCGTGCGAACGGCGCTCAGGTCGTTCGTCAGGCGCGCCATGAGGTCGCCGGTGCGCGTCCGAGCGTAGTATGCGGGGTCCAGCTCTTCCAGCTTACGGAAGAGGTCGTTGCGGAGATCGTACTCCATCCAGCGGCTGACGCTATTCAGCAACTCGCGCATTCCGTAACGTCCGACACCGCCGATCAGTGACACACCGATCATCGCCCCGGCGAGAATCCAGATAGATTTCACCGGCGCGCCGTTGCCGATCGCGTCGAGCGCGCGTCTTAAGAACCACGGCACCACGCTCGAAAACGCCGCTGAGCCGACGACGAGCGTGAGCCCACCCGCCATTGATCCGCGATACGGACGATAGTACGGAAGCAGGCGTCGCAGCGACCCCACCGTTGGCACATGCGTTGCCACTGCTCAGCTCACCCCAGGAGGAATTCCCACAATGAAATATACCCGCCAGCTTGGAGCCTTTTTGCTCGTCGCGACCGCCGCACTCGGCGCCTGTCGCGGAGAGCAGAAACAGGGCCCAGACACGACAGCGCTCGGCGCCGATACAACGCTGAAACGCGATCTTGCCCTCGCGGGCCGCGACACCGCGTCGCAACCGCAGCTCAAGGATGTCCCTGCGAACGCGCCGTCGACCAAGGCTCCGTCGCGTCGCAATGAGCCGCGTCCGACCGAGCGCCACAACGCGCCAAGGAACGCGCCGTCGACGTCAGCGCCCGGCAATACGTCGGGCGGTTCCAGCGAAGCCGCGATGGGCACCATAGCGGCCGGCTCGACGCTGAACACTCATTCAAATTCCAAGGTCTGCACGAACACCAACGCGGTCGGCGATCACATCACGGCCACGCTCGACGCCCCGGTCACGGGCTCGAACGGCGCGACGATTCCCGCTGGCGCCACGGTCAACCTCACCGTGACGCAGCTCAAGCGCGCGGAAAACACCAACGACCAAGTCATCATGGAGTTCGCGGTGAACTCGGTGACGTTCAGCGGGCACACCTACCAGCTTGACGCGACGGTGGCGTCGGCGGCGGTGGACCGCATTCGCGACGAGCCGAAGAACAAGGACCTCCAGAAGGTCGGCATCGGCGCCGCGGTCGGGGCGATCGCGGGCAAGCTCATTGGCAAGAGCACGAAGGCGACGGTGATCGGCGGCGCGGTCGGAGCGGCAGGCGGAGCGGCGACGGCGGCGGCGACCGGGAATTACATCGGGTGCGTGGCGTCGGGGGGGAGCATTGTGGTGAAGCTCAACTCGGCGGCGACGGTTCGTATCGCGTAGGCGGTGGGCTGTCGGCTAGCATGGCGACGGGAAGCTGATAGGCCGCGAAACTCAGAGCGGATAGTCGGCGGAAACACGGCCGGCTATCCGCTTTTCGCTGGCCTCGCTGACAACTCGCCGTGCCGTCAGCCGTCAGTCGTGCCGTTCGCGGTCAGGCGTGGCTTGCTCGCCGATGGCCCACGCTAGACGACGGTGCCAGCTATCAGCCGTCAGCCATCAGCCGGCCGTCAAAACCCGATGCGACCGCCGACCCTAATCACCATCAACCTCGGCGCGCTCGTCGTCGTGTTCGCCCCTTCAGGGTGCAGCACGAAGTCATACTGATCCTCGGCGTAAATCTCCGAAATCGTCGACACGCCGTACCCGATGCCGCCGCCAAATCCGATGGTGAAGTCGTATGTGCCGCCCGTTGGCGGGAGCGATGCGCCGTTCGCCTTGTCGCGGA
This sequence comes from uncultured Gemmatimonadaceae bacterium, assembly GCA_963817445.1. Taxonomy (GTDB): domain Bacteria; phylum Gemmatimonadota; class Gemmatimonadetes; order Gemmatimonadales; family Gemmatimonadaceae; genus JAQBQB01. Next base: position 72,174 of record CAWFOG010000028.1, on the reverse strand, counting down.
ACCGTGAGAACTCCGTCGCGCCGCCCTCGAGGCTGAATAGCCCGTGGAACCCGAGCCCGCCGCCGCTGCGAATGTACCCGAGGTATTGCGTGATGTCCGCGTTCGCCGCGCATCCGGCCAGGCATCCCGTGTTGATGGGCGATGTCGCCGACGACGAAAAGGTCATCGGAGCGGTCGAAAATCCGGCGGCGACGCCGATCGAGAAGTTGCGATCCATCGTCTTCTCGAGCGTGGCGCGAATTTGCGACGTGTAGCCGAACTGCCAGGTGTCGCCGGAGTTGCCGTCGGAAATGGTCGTCCCGTCGATGAATCCGTACGAGAGGCCGACCCAGTAGCCGGGCCCCGTGTCGGACCCGCGCCGCGAGGAGCGTCCCTGCGCGTGCGCCGCGGTCGGCGCTGCTGCCGCGACCGCCAAACCGATCATCGCCGCGAGCAGGACGTGCTTCGAAGTGCCGATAGGCCGAAACATGTGCCACCTCGTCGTTGTTGCGAGCCGCCTGCGACTCGGCGTAAGTTAGCTGGTGACATGACGTTCATCGACCCCCGGCTCACCGAGCGCCGGAACGCGCGCACCGCCGACATCGATCTCGCGTCGCCGCTGGAGATCGTTGATCTCATAACCGCCGAAGACGAGACCGTTCCCTCGGCCGTTCGCAAAGAACGCGAGGCGATCGCGCGCGTCATTGAACGCGCCGTGTCGACCTTTCGCAACGGCGGCCGCCTGTTCTATGTAGGCGCGGGAACGTCCGGCCGCCTCGGTGTGCTCGACGCGTCGGAATGTCCGCCCACATTCGGCACCGATCCGGAAATGGTGCAGGGGATCATCGCCGGCGGCGCGGCAGCGCTCACGCGATCGCAGGAGGGAGCGGAAGATCGCGTCGACGCGGCGGCCGAGGATCTGACGCGCGCCGGTGTGCGCGCGGGCGACTTGGTCGTCGGGATCGCCGCCTCCGGAACAACACCGTACGTGCGACACGCGCTCGCGTACGCCCGCGGCGTCGGCGCGAGCACGGCGCTCGTCGCCTGTTCGCCGCCACCGGCCGAGATGCGCGACCTCGCCGACATGATCGTGCTTCCGCTCACCGGTCCCGAGGTCGTCACGGGCTCGACGCGCATGAAAGCCGGCACCGCGACCAAACTCGTGCTCAACATGATCACGACGGGCGCCATGATCCGCCTGGGCAAGACGTATGGCAATCTCATGGTCGACCTGCGGGCGACGAACGCCAAGCTCGCCGACCGCAGTGAGAGAATTGTCATGGAGGTGTGCGGCACGGAACGCGAGCAGGCGCGCGCGGTGCTCGCGGCGAGCGGCGGCGTCGTCAAGACGGCGATCGTGATGCAGCTGCTCGACCAGTCGCGCGCCGAGGCCGAGCGCGCGCTCGAGCGAGCCGGGGGCGTGATCCGGCGCGCCGTCGAGCGCCCGCCGCCGCCGGTGCCGCCGCCGTGAGCACGCGCAGCGCGACATGAGTATTCTGTGAACGTCTACGTCGGGCTCATGTCCGGCACGTCGCTCGACGGCATCTCCGCGGCGGTCGTGCGCTTTGCCGCGGCGCCCGAGAGCGGCGATGCGCGGCTCGATCCGCAACTCCTGGCCTTCGTCACGCGGCCGTACACGGCCGCGCAGCGCGATCGCCTGCGCGCGGCGCTCACCGGCGCCAGCGCGAGCGAGTATTCGCAACTTGCCTTTGACCTCGGCGGCTGGTTGGCCGACGCGGCGGTGGCCGTGCTCGCCGAGGCGGGCGTGCCGCGCGGCGACGTGCGCGCGATTGGCTCGCACGGTCAGACCATCTGGCACGACGCTCCGCGCTCGACCTGGCAGCTCGGCGAAGCCGCCGTCATCGCCGAGCGGACCGGGATCGACGTCGTGAGCAACTTTCGTGTGCGCGACGTCGCCGCCGGCGGCCAGGGCGCGCCGCTCGTGCCGATCGCCGACGCGCTGCTGTTCGCCGGCGACGACTGGCGGGCGTTGCAGAACATCGGCGGGATCGGCAACGTGACCGTGGTGCCGCCCCGCGGAGCGACGGCGATGCTCGACGGCGTGCGGGCCTTCGACACCGGCCCTGGCGTCGCCGTGATCGACGGCGTGACACAGATGCTCATGCCGGAATTGCTATTCGACATTGATGGTGCGCGCGCGGCCGCCGGCCGGCCGCTCCAGCCGGTCGTCGACGAGCTCCTCGCGCATCCATACTTCGCCAGCCCGCCGCCCAAATCGACGGGACGCGAGCTGTTCGATCGGGCCTACGTGGAGCGGCTGGTGGCGCGGTGCAGGGAAGTCGATCCACGCGCGACGAACGACGACGTCATCGCCACCGCGACCGCGCTCACCGCGTCGAGCATCGCCGACGCGTATCGCCGATTCATGCCGGAGCCGGCGACCGAGGTGCTGATCTCCGGCGGCGGCGCGAAGAACCCGACGCTCGTCGCCATGTTAAAACGCGCGATTGCGCCGCTGGCGGTGCGCGAGTTTGGCGAGCAGTTCTTTGATGGCGAAGCGAAGGAGGCCGTGGCGTTCGCCCTGCTCGCGCACCTCCACGTGACCGGTCAACCAGGCAACGTGCCGCGCGCGACTGGCGCGCGCGGGCCCCGCATCCTCGGCACGCTGACGCCGCGCTAAGGAGCCTGGGGCGCTGGTGACGACGTCGTCGGACCGGCCGCGGATCGCGCGCTGTGCACGACCAACCACGTCGCGCCAATGACGAGTATGGCGAGGAGCGCCACGGCCACCGCTCGGCCGACGTTCCGGCGCTCGGGCGACACATACGGCTCGAATCCCAACCGAGCGAATGCCGATGGGTCGGCGACGGGGGGCCGGGTGGCTGGGGCAGTGAAGGGCGCGTCGGCGGCATCGACCGCGTTCGCGACCGGCGTGGGCGCGCTGACCGGAGTCGGTGCGCTTGCCGCAGGCGTCGCGCGTGCTGCGACCGCGTCGACGGACACCGGAGTCTTTGCGGAATCGGCGAGCGAAAACACACGATGACCGACTTCGTCGCTCGCGTCGGCGATCCGGAGGCCATTCCCGTCGAACCGGGCGACGATCACCGTGATGTTGTCCGGTCCGCCGTTGGCGTTCGCGCGTTCGATGAGCCGTTTGCACACATCGATGAGCTCCGGCTCGTCGCGCACGGCGGTCGCGATGTCGTCCTTGGTCACCTGGCCGGACAGCCCGTCGCTGCACAACACGAGCACGTCGCCGCGACGCACTGTTTGATGGGTGAGGTCGACTTTGATCGTCGGCTCGGGGCCCAGCGCCTGCAAGATGATGTTTCGCCGATCGCTGTGCTCGGCTTCCTCTTCCGTGAGCTCACCGGCCTCGATGAGTTTTTGCATGAGCGATTGATCTTTCGTGATCTGTTGCACCGCGCCGCCGCGCACGAGATACGCGCGGCTGTCGCCCACCTGCGCCAGGTAGAGCGTGTCGCCGAGCAGGCCGGCGATCGTCGCCGTCGTCCCCATGCCGCGGAATTCGGCGTGGTGCGAGGCGTAGGCGTTGATCTGGTCGTTCGCCGCGCGCGTGGCCTGCGTCAGCGCGCGGGCGAACCCCTGTGCGCCGGACGCATTCGCGTTGCCGATCCAACTGGCCCGCAGCTCGGACAACACGATCTCCACGGCCATCGCGCTGGCGATTTCGCCGGCCGCGGCGCCGCCCATGCCGTCCGCCACCATGAACAACGAGCCCTTGGGCCCCGGCCGATGGCGACGCACCGCCGGTTCGAGCGACGCGTTGTTCGTCGACAGGTCGACGACGACGAACGAGTCCTCGTTGTGTTCGCGCGTGCGGCCAACGTCCGTCCGACCGAAGACACTGACGACGATTTCACCGTCACGTTCGTCCCCAAGCGTCACACGGACTCCACGCGCAACAGTTGATCGCCGACAAGAATGCCCTGACCGGGACGCACCACGCGCTCGCCGCGCACCGCGGTGGCGACGCCGTTGCGACTCTGCGCGTCGTGGACGTAGAAGTCGTTGTCGACAGAGCGAATTTCGGCGTGGCGCGCGCTCATGGTGGCGTCGTACGGAAAGATCCAGTCGCCGGATTCGCGTCCAAGCGTGACCGGGCGACCGGAGGACAGATGGAACACGTCGCGCACGCTGCCGTCGGCGCGCAACTGCTCCATCACGGCGAGATCGATCGCTGGGACGGCCGACCCCATGCGCCGCGTCGAGTCGGCCTCGGGGAGATGTGGCCCGGGGTAGCCGAGCCGCCGAAAGCGCAGGAGTTGCGCGCCGATCAGTATGAGATCGGCGTTGCCGAGTTTGAGCGGCTCGAGGATGAACACCCAGCTCCCGTTGCGCGAGCCCAGGTCACGAAGCCAGAGCTGGCCATCGCGCAACTCGAGGCGCGCGTGCTGCAGCGACAGGTACGGGTCGTCTTCGAATCGAATGTCGGCGTCGCCCCGCCCGATGATCGCATCGCCCCGTTCAAGGGTATAGACGCGCACCGGCTCGCCCGTCTCACCGAGCAGCGAGATGCGAGGTCCAGCGTCGCGTCCTGTTCCCGGCGGCGGCAGCATGGCCGTCGAGTCGACCGCGACGCGCTGGCCGACACGCTTGCCGCACCGCGCGCAAAACAGGTCGATTCCCTTGGCGAAGGTCGAGCCGCATTGCGTACAGATACCCGATTCGACCATCGCGGCGATGTGTGTGCCGCAGTAGCCGCAAAAGGGCAACCCGTTCGACAGCTGGCCACAATTCGGACAGCTCACCACGCCGTCGTGCGCGACGAGGGCCGCGAGTGGTTGCGTCGGCATTCGGACCGGCGCTCCGGCGCGGGGTGCGGTGGCCACAACATCGCCGCGGCCCAAGGCCGTGGATGCGGTGGTCGTTTGCGACGCAGAGCTGTAGGGTTGACCGGCGCGTGTGGAGGACGGGTTGAGCGGCTTACCGCAGTCGATGCAATACCGCGCACCGGCGTCGTTTTCCCGTCCACAGAAGGCACAGAACATCACGCGAGGGCCTCCGGCGGGGACACTTCCATGAGACGCGAATATAGGGATCCGCCCGGCGGCTGGTCAATGAATTGCACCCGATCGTGCGCCCTGCTACCGCCGCACCGTTCAATCGTCATACACTTCGCGCATGCGCAACCGTCGTGAGTCATCATTCGCGGTGAAAGTGGCCCTCGTCGCCGGCTTGTTCGGCGGACTGCTCGTCGTTGCCTGTTCGACGCCTGCGCCGGTCGCATCGTCACCGACAGCCGCACCGGCACCGGTGCAGCCTCCGATCTCGCCGCCCATCTCGCCGCCCACGGTGCCGACCTTCGAGCGTGGCATCGCGCCACGCCAGGCGCCGCCGCTGCCCGCCGTTCCACTGGTCGAAGGGCCGCTCGCGCCCAAACTCGTCTATCCGGAAGCGAACGAGAACATCTCCGTTCGCGACTCGAATTTCATCTTCGGCTCCGTCGGCAACGGGCACGCGACGCTGGCGATCAACGGCGCGCCAGTCACGGTCGCGCCCAACGGGACCTTTCTCGCCTACCTTCCCGTGCCGCCGGCTTCCGATCCGCGCTACGAGCTGCTGGTGCGCAACGGCGCGGACAGCGTTCGCCTCGACGTGCCGGTGCGCGTGCCGCCGGCGCGTCCGGATCTCGCGCTCACCGGCCGCCTCGTCGTCGACTCGGCCAGTGCATCGCCCCGAGATGCATTGCTCGCGCTGCGCGACAACGAACCGGTCCGCGTGAGCGTGCGCGCGCCGGTCAACGCGGCGGCGTGGGTCGTGGCCGATCGACATCGCTCGTCGCTGCTCAACACGTCGGCGAATGCATTTGCCACCGACGTACCGGCGCGCGATCTGCGCGCCGGCGGCGTGCTGTACATCGCGCGCGGCAGCGACACGGTGCACTTCGCGCTGTCGCGGGTTGCTTTTCCGGACACGCTCGCGTGGGTCGCGCTCCACGATCCCACGGCGCTCGACGACACCGACGCCGTGCTCGTGGCGCGCACGGTGCCGCAAGGGACGTACAAGTGGATGCTCGCGCCGGGTACCGTCGTCCAACAGACTGGCCGGAGCGGCGACAACGTGCGCGTGCGGTTCGACTCGCAACTCGAGGTGTGGATCGATTCGGCGAGCGCGCGGCCGCTGCCGGCGGGCTACCCGTCGCCGCATCGCGTCGTTGGGCAGACGACGCTCATCCCGTCCGCGGAGTGGGTCGACGTCGTGATGCCGGTGTCGTCGCCGCCGCCGTATCTCGTCGAACAGGAGCTCGACCGGATCACGCTCACGCTGTACGGCACGGAAGCGTCGCCCGAAATCATCAAATTCTTACAGAACGATTCGCTGGTGCGGTACATCAACTGGGTGCCTGAGGCGTCCGACCGCGTGCGGTTCACCTTTGCGCTGTCGCAGCAACCGTACGGCTATCTCGTCTTTTACGATCCCGCCCGCGGACTCATTCTTCGGCTGCGCCGGCCGCCGCACGTGTCGCTCGCGCACCCGCTCGAAGGCCTCACGATCACCGTGGATCCGGGCCATCCGCCGGGCGGCGCGATCGGGCCGACGTCGCTGACCGAGGCCCAGGCTGTTCTCCCCATCGCCGAGCGGCTGCGCGATCTGCTCGAGCAGCGCGGCGCGCATGTCGTCATGACGCGCACCACCATGGACGCCGTCGACTTGCGGCTGCGGAGCGTCATCGCCCGCCGCGCGAACGCCGCGGCGCTCGTCTCGATTCATCTCAATGCGTTCGGCGACGGGGTCGACCCGTTCCCGAACGTGGGGACGAGCACACTGTACTTTCATCCGCAGACGGAGCCGCTCGCCCGCCTGGTGCAAGCCGGGATGATGCGCGAGCTGGGACTGCGCGACTTGGGTGTCCATTATCAGAACATTTCCATTGGACGGACGACGTGGATGCCATCGCTCATTTGCGAAGGAGCGTTTCTCATGGTGCCGGAACAGGAAAGCGCCTTGAGGACTCCAGAGTATCAGGAGCGCTACGCGCGCGGCGTCGCCGACGGCATCGAGGCCTACTTCCGCACGTTCGCGCCGCAATGAGTCGCTCCGCGCCAAGGGTGGTGTACTCAGCCCTTGGCGCCGCAGCCGGCGCGCTGCTCGGCATCGCGCTCGCCGCCGCGCCGCTGCGCGCGCAGGTGGCACCGAACCTCGACTGGCGCACGCTCCGCACCCAACACTTCAACGTTCAGTTCACACCGCCGCTCGAGGGGCTCGCGCGTCGCATCGCGGCCGACGCCGAGCGGGCGTACGGCGAGCTCGCGCTGCAGCTGCACCCGCCGCGCGGGCGGATCGACCTCGTCATCTCTGACGACGTCGATTTTTCGAACGGATCGGCAACGCCCTTTCCGACCAATCGCATCATCGTCTACGCCAACCCACCCGTCTCCGAGTCGGCGCTGCGCTATACGAACGACTGGGGACAGATGGTCATCACGCACGAGCTGACGCACATCTTCCACCTCGATCGTACGCGGGGCATCTGGTCGCTCGGCCAGCATGTGTTCGGACGCGCCGCGCTGCTCTTTCCAAATGTCTATTCACCCTCGTGGTTGATCGAGGGACTCGCGGTCTATGAGGAGTCGAAGCTCACCGGTGCGGGGCGTGTCGAAGGCTCCGAACATCGCATGATCGCGCGCGCGGCGGCGATCGACCACAGCTTTCCGCCGATCGGCGGGTTGAGCCTCGCGCAGGGCAGCTTTCCCTTCGGCGAATCCGCGTACGCGTACGGCTCGCTGTTCATCGACTACCTGGCGCGCACGCACGGCGAAGCGAGCGTGCACACGTTCGTCGAAAAGTCGAGCGCTGAACTCATTCCGTATTTGATCGACATCCCCGCCAAAGCGGGATTCGGCGTGACCTTCACGACGGCGTGGCGCGAGTTCCGCGACTCTGTCGCACGTTCGGTCGCCACCGCTGCGACCGCGCCGCTCGCAAATTGGCGGCAGCTCACCAACGATGGCGTGTACGTCTTCGCTCCGCGCTGGACATCCGATTCGTCGATCATCTACAGCGGCGCGCCCGGCCGCGAGAGCTTCGGCGCCTTTCGCGTCGACTTGAACGGCAAGCGGCGACGTGTTGGGCGGCGCAACAGCCAGTCGCCAAACGTTCCGTTCGGCAACGGCGAGTATCTGTACGCGCAGCTCGATTTCGTGAATCCGTATCAGCAGCGCTCGGATTTGTGGGTGCAGCGGGGCCATAGAGAGCACCAACTCACCTTTGGCCAGCGACTCACCGATCCCGACGCGCGCGCCGACGGCGCGATCGTCGCCCAGCAGATCATTCCCGGCGCCACGCGCCTGGTTCGCGTGTCGCACGACGGCAAACAGGTCACCCCGCTCACCGCCGGCAGCTACGACGAGCAGTGGACCGAGCCGCGATGGTCGCATTCAGGAACACTCATCGTCGCGTCGCGGTGGATCCGCGGCAACATTTCGCAGATCGTGGTCATCGATACGACGGGGCGCATCGTGCACGTCGTGTCGAGCGGCGTGTCGATCGAGTCGACACCGAGCTGGATCCCTGGAGATTCCGGTGTGCTGTACGCCTCCGATCGCACCGGCGAGACGCAGATGTATCTCGAGCGCTTTGACGACGCACGCGCCTTTGCCGGCGCGACGACCTACCGGTTGAGCCGCGCCGCGACGGGTCTGTTCGAACCGGCGAGCGCGCCACGTACCGACCAGGCGGCCGCCGTGCTGTTTCGCGGCGACGGCTATCACCTCGGCGTCGGTGCGTGCTGCACGAGCGGCGCGGTGCGCGTTGCCGACTATCGCGACTCCGTGCCACGCTATGCCGCCGTGCCGATCATTGTCGACAGCGGGCGCGTCACGGCGTACAACCCGTGGCCGTCGTTCGTCCCGCGCTACTGGCTGCCGGTCATCGATCCGGGAATCGACGGGGGCTATCGCTTGGGTGCGATGACCAGCGGGTCCGACGTTGTCGGCCGCCACGCGATCTCCGCCACCGTCGAAATACCGACGAACAATACCGGCGTCGTCGGCAACGTCACCTATCAGTACAGCGGCTTCGGCCTTCCGATCATTCAAGTCGACGCCGATCAGGAGTGGCAGAGCCTCGGCGGCGTATTCGACCGCGACGCGGCGCGCACCTTTCTCGGCGAAGTTCGCCGGCGCACGTGGGACTCGGACGTGCTCGCGACGTGGCTGCGTCAACGGTATCGCACCTCGTTGTCGGTCACCGGCGGCGTCGGGTTCGAGCGGCGCACGAGCGCCAGCACGCCAAACGGATTGCTCACGCTGATCGACTCGAACGGTGCGCTCGGCGCGGTCAACACGCCGACGCTGATCGCCGGCGCCGGCTTTGCGAACTATCAACGTCCGCCGTTCAGTATTTCGCCGGAGGACGGCGTGCAGTTCAATGTCACCACGCGCGATCGCCTGGTGAGCGGGCCGACCGGCAACGAGGGACAGAGTTTGAGCACGGTCGCACAGGGGTCGATTTTCAAGTCGCTCGATTTCCCAGGCTTTGCGCACCACGTGCTCGCGCTGCACGGTTCGGCCGGCTACGCGGACGAGCGGGCGAACGGCTATTTCGCCGTCGGCGGCATCAACGGATCGCCATTTCAAGTCATACCGGGCTACGTGATCGGCGAAGACGCGCACACTTTTCCCGTGCGCGGGTTCCCGTCCGGCACGCTCGTCGGCACGCAAGCGTACACGGCCTCAGCCGAATACAGAATTCCGCTGTTCTTACCTGGCCGCGCTCCGGGCACGTTGCCCTTCTTCCTCGACCGGGCGTCGCTTGCATTGTTCAGCGACTACGGTACCGCTTGGTGTCCGAGCATCGCGACGAACCGTGAGGTGTGCAACGTCGACACACCAATCCTGACGAATCGATTCTACCTCGCGTCGGCCGGCGCGGAGCTGAATCTCAACCTCGGCGTGTTGTCGTGGGATGCACCGTACCGTTTTCGCGTCGGTATCGCGTCGCCGCTGCACGATGGAGCGCTGTTTGGGCAGCGATCGGTACAGGCGTACGTGGTGGCGGGAGTGTCGTTCTAGGGCGTTGGGCGTTGGGCGTTGTGCGTTGGGCGTTGTGCGATCGGGGTGACGTCGGAGCTCTGGCGTCAGACTTCACAGCCAGACGAAACAAGCACGGTTCGTGCAAGCGGGGTGGGCGCAATGTTTCGGTCGCCCGCTGCCGGTCTCACATCATTCGCGTCGACAGTGCTGCTCGTGGCGGCGTGCGGCGGCAAGCACGCGGCGTCGGCGGCGAGCGGCTGTGACGACTCGATCAAGTTGCCGCCGGGTTTTTGCGCGACGGTGTTCGCGGAAAGCATCGGGCCGGCGCGGCATCTCGCGGTGCGCAGGAATGGCGACGTCTACGTCGGCCTGCTCGACCAGCGGCGAGAGAAGGGCGGGGTCCTCGCGCTCCGCGACACGAACCACGACGGACGCGCGGACGTCGCCGAGCGGTTCAACGAAGGCGGCGTGCATGGTGTCGTTCTCGCCGGCGACTCGACGCTGTACGTGTCGACCGCCAGCGAAGTGCTGCGCTACCGACTCGGCGACTCGCTCACGCCAAAGCGAAAGCCCGACACATTGATCGTCGGTCTCGCCACGCGACCGATTCCGTCGCACAGTCTAGCGATCGATCGCCGCGGCAACCTGATCGTCAACATCGGCGCCGCATCGGACGCGTGCGCGCCGACCAGCGCGCCGAATACTCCGGGGCGCGATCCCTGTCCCGAACTGGCGACGGCCGGCGGCATCTGGAGCTTTCGCACGGACCGCGACACGCAGCGGCTGAAGGACGGAACGCGCATTGCGACCGGCCTGCACAACGCCGTCGCGCTCACGGTGAGCCCGTTCGACACGATGGTGTATGCCGTGTCGCACGGGCGCGACGGACTCCACGAGTCGTGGCCCAGTCTGTACAGCGACGAGGAGAGTGCGACGGCCGCGGGCGAAGAGATGATCCGCATCGCCACGACTCGCAACCCCGACTTCGGCTGGCCGTACTGCTATTACGATTATCTAAAGCAGCAGCGCGTGGTCGCGCCGGAGTACGGCGGCGACAAATCGACCGCGGGCCGCTGCGCGCGGCTCATCCAGCCGCTGATCGCCTTTCCCGCGCATTGGGCGCCGATGGCGATGCTGTTTTACTCGGGCAAGATGTTCCCCCCGCAGTATCGCGGCGGCGCGTTCATCGCCTTTCACGGGTCGGCCCACCGCGCGCCGCTGCCGGAGGACGGGTACGAGATTGTGTTTCTGCAATTCAAGGAAGGTCTTGCCGCGGACTACGCGCCCTTCGCCACCGGATTTGCCGGAGCGATGATGAATCCACAGGGCGCCAATCATCGCGTGACGGGACTGGCCCAAGGGGCGGATGGCTCGCTATACATCAGCGACGACCAAGGCGGCCGAATCTGGCGCGTAACCTATAAGCCGCGCTGAGGCGACGGCGCCGAGAATTAGTAGCTGAACGCGCACAAGAATGGCGCTTGGCGCGGCGCGAGATAGGTTCCTTTTTCTCGCCGTGCCGCCATCTCCCACGATTCATCCGACCGCATTTGTCCACGCCGCCGCCATTGTCCTGGGCGACGTCACGCTGGGCGCGCGCGTATCGGTGTGGCCGACGGCGGTAATTCGCGGCGACTCCGATCGGATCACGATCGGCGACGACAGCAACGTGCAGGACGGCACGATCGTGCACGTCGACGACGGCGTGCCGACGACGATTGGCAAGCGCGTGGCGATCGGCCATCGCGCGATCGTGCATGGGGCGACGATCGAGGACGACTGCCTGATCGCGATGGGCGCGATCCTGTTGAACGGTGTGCACGTCGGCACGGGCTCGATCGTCGGGGCGGGCGCCGTCTGCCCCGAAGGCATGGTCATTCCGCGCAACTCGCTGGTGATCGGCGTGCCGGGCCGCGTGCGCCGCGAGACGACGCCAGAAGAGCGCGTCAGGATCCGGAAGACGGTCGAGAGCTATCTGGAGTTGCAGCAGCGATACAACCGATAGCGCTGGCGTACACGGGCGCGTCGATCAGCTCTTCTTAAATGACGAGGTCGTGGTCACCGGATTGCCGCCGCCGAGCGGTGTCCGGGTGACGACGACCACGAGGTGACCTGAGGCGTCGAGCGACAAGGCAAATGTGGCGGAGACGACGCTCGCACCGTTCAAATTGCGGATCACCGTCTCGACGAAGGTCGAGCCATCCCACTTGGCGCGCGTAACCGTTTCGGATTGGTCGCCGTCGCGGTTCCTCGTCATAGTCTTGCGGTCGGTGCCGTCGAGGTTGAAGACGAGCCCCGGCGCACTGCCGCGCGTCATCTGCTGCGTCATCGTCAGCGTGTTCGAGTCTTGCACGATCGTCAACGCATCCGGCTCGCCGGCGATGTTCGCTGCCGGGGCACTCGCGTCGACGATCCGGGTCCACGTGCCTGCGAAGTTCGGCGTCTGGGCGCGGAGGTTGGCGGCGCCAACGACCAACGCTGCCGTCGTCACGAAGAGTTCTGCACGTCTCATACGAATCGCTCCGCTCTGAGGCCGGTGGCTGAGCGCCGGCGGTTGGTAGGGACTTCGTGCACACTTTCTGGAATGCTTATCATGGCTTGAGCGGCTGAAACGCCGGGTGGCCGGTCTGCCAGAGCACGAAGCTCCAGCTGTCGACCTCAAGCTCCAGACCCTGTTCGTGGCTAGAGGCGACGCCGTGGCCGGCGGAGTAATCCACGCGGAGGAGCACCGGCTTTCCACTCGTCGTAGCCGCCTGCAAGCGTGCCGCGAACTTGGCCGGCTCCCACGGGTCGACGCGCGGATCGTTGATGCCGGTGGTGACCAGCACGGCGGGATACTTCACGCCGTCCGCGACGTTGGCGAAAGGACTCATCGCATAGAGTGCGCGGAAGCCCGCCTCGGTCTTCGTGCTGCCGAACTCGGGGATGTTCGGGCCGCCGTTTGCCGTGGTTTCGTTACGGACCAAGTCGGCGAGCGGCACACCGGCCATCGCGGCGGCAAAGAGATCGGGGCGCTCCTCGATCGCGCGGCCGATCAGGATGCCGCCGGCACTCCCGCCGAAGCCGGCCAGATGTGCGGGCGACGTGTATCCCTGCGCGATCAGGTACTCCGCGCACGCGATGAAGTCGCGCCACGTGTTCGGTTTGGTCGCTTCCTTACCGGCCAAGTGCCATTCTTCGCCGTACTCACCGCCGCCCCGCACGTGGCACGTGGCCCGCACGACGCCCAGTTCGTACTCGGCGAGTTGCGTCGGAGAGTATCCGACGGTGGACGAAGTCCCGTAGGCGCCATAGCCCGTGAGCAGGGTCGGATGCGATCCGTCGCGCTCGAGCCCCTTCGGATAGACAATCGTGAGCGGCACCATGGTGCCGTCGTAGCTCCGGACTTTGACCTCGACCGATTCGATATTCGACGGATGATCGTTCGGGCCTTCCGGCTGCAGCTTCGCGTCGACCAGGCCGCGCGTCCGCGGATCATACGCGTAGACCACCGATTGCGACGTGGGAGTGACGAGCCCCACCAGTGCACCGTCCACGGTTGCTTCAGTCGCGGCGAACGTCTGGCTTGTCGAGAAAGCCGTGAGATACTCGGCGTGAGGCCGCGCCCCGAAGGGAACCCGGAGCACGCGATTGATTCCGCCATCGAACACGTTCAAGTACAGCGCGTCCGCCGCGATGTCGAGATCTCGAATGACCGCTTCACTCGCGGGAACGACCACCTCCGCATGCGGCGAGATCGGGATGCCGCGCGTCGGTACGCAGGACCTGATAGTGCGATGCATTCTTGAAGCTGAGCAGGTACAAGTCGTCACCGTGTACCGTCGCATCCGAAACTTGGTCGACGAAGCCGACCACCTTGCGCCACTGAACATCGGTCTTGCCGATGGCGTCGATCGGCGCAACGTAGAACTCGCGGCTGCGCGACGTTCCGTTGCGCAGCGACGCCACGGCGTACCGCGACGCGACTTCCACATCGGCGGAGTACGTCGAGTCCACGGTGATGGACGGAATCACGCCGTAGCCGAAGACCGCGTGGTCTTGCCGTTCGTCAGTTCCCATCACATGCCAATAGGTGCGTTCCTTCTGTTCGCGCGCGGTCCGCGGCGCGTTGGCGGGAAGATCCGGATGTCTGGTGTAGAAGAACGAACGGCTCCCTGGCAGCCAGCTCACCCAGCCGTCCCCGTGCAGGATCACGTCGCCGGTCTCGGTTCCCGTCGCGGTGGCGATGACATGCACCTCGTTATTCTGCTCTGCGCCGCCCGGCGTGATGCCGAGCGCGACGTATCGACCGTCGTCCGAGATGGTGACGACTTCAATGGTGCTCGGACCCCTGCCTTGGTTCGACGGAGCGAGGGAGATCGTGGTCGGATCGACGAGCATACGCTCATGGCCATCGAGACCGTCACGTTCGTACAGCTTGGTGGCGTTTTCCCCCGCGAGTCGCTTGAGGTAGAAATATCGGTCGCCCGGCCGTCGCCAGAAATTGACTAGCACGGCGCGCTGCGCCGAGTCGAGCTGTCGCAGTCGCGCGAGCAGAGCGTCGCGGCCGGGGAGCGCGCTCAACACGGCGTGTGTATAGTCGGCCTGCGCCTTCATCCACTGCTGCACTTCGGGATCTTTAAGGTTCTCGAAGTAGCGATAGTTGTCGACGACTTTCGTACCGAAATAGTCGTCGATCACCGCTCGCACCGGCGCGATCGGCGGCCTTGCCAGCCCGGCCTGTTGCGCCCCGAGGTTCCGACCAAGGAAGCCAAGCACGATCGACGAGCACAGGGCACCTGCGAGTCTTCGGTTCATGTGAAGCTCCGGGCGAAATTGCTGTCGCGCGTCGATCAGTTCTTCTTGTAGGATGACGTCACGGTTACCGGATCGCCACCGCCCGGTGGCTGCAGGTTGACCACGACCACGAGGTGCCCCGAGGCGTCGAGCGAACATGCATATGTCGCGGGGACACTCATGCCGTTTGAGTGGCGGATCATCGTGGCGACGAACGTCGAGCCATCCCATTTGCCGCGCGTGATGACCTCAGACGGGTTTCCGTCGCCGTCCGTCGCCGTCGCCTTGCTGTCGGTGCCGTCGATGTTGAAGACGAACTTCGGACCGTCCACGCCCGTCTCCATCATCGTCATCGCCTTGGAGTCTTGCGCGATCGTCATCGAAAGCGGCGTCGCGCCGCGACCGCCCGTTGTCGGGGCGTTCGAGTCGGCAATCCGCGTCCACGTGCCGGCGAAGTTCGGCGTCTGGGCGCCGACGTTCGCGGCGCCGACGATCAGCGCGGCGGCGGTCAGAAAAAATGCCGTACGTCTCATGGAAATCGCTCCGGTGTGAGGCCGGCGGCTGCCCGCCGGCGTTTGGTTGGGACTTCGTGAACGACATGTACTCCGCGGCACAGAGATCACGACTTGAGAGGCTGAAACGCCGGGTCGCCAAGCTGCCAGAGCAGAAAGCTCCATGTGTCGGTCTGCTCATTCTCCCACTGTGAAGTCGCAGCTGCTCCGTGGCCGCTCTGGTAGTCGACGCGCAGCAGCACGGGTTTTCCGCTAGCCGTTGCCGCTTGCAGGCGCGCGGCCAACTTGGCCGGTCCCCACGAGGCCACTCGCTGATCGTTGGCTCCGGTGGTCACCAGCACGGCGGGATACTTCACGCCATCGCGGACGTTTGCGTACGCGCTCATCGCATACAGCGCACGAAATCCGTCCCCGGTTTTCGTGCTGCCGAACTCGGGGACGTTGGGCACCCCGTTCGCGGTGGTTTCGAACCGCAGCATGTCGGCCAACGGCACCTCGGCGATCGCCGCGGCGAACAGATCCGGGCGTTCCTCGATCGCGCGGCCGATCGTGATTCCGCCCGCACTGCCACCTTCGCCTGCCAGGTGCGCGGGCGACGTGTATCCCCGGGCGATCAGGTACTCCGCGCAGGCGATGAAATCGCGCCACGTGTTCGGTTTGGTCGGCCCTTTGCCGGCCAGGTGCCATTCCTCGCCATATTCCCCGCCGCCACGCACATGGCAGATCGCCCGCACGACACCCCGTTCGTACACGGCCATCTCCGTCGGGTCAAAGCCGGCGAATTGCACGACTCCGTAGGCTCCGTAGCCGGAGAGCAGCGTCGGGTGCGAGCCATCCCGCGTCAAACCCTTTGGATAGATGATCGAGAGCGGCACCAACGTGCCGTCCCGACTCTTGACCTTGACTTCAACCGACTCGATCGTCGTCGGGTCATCGTTCGGACCAATCGGCTGCAGGCCCGTGCAGCGTAAAGCGTCGCGTGGGCGGATCGTAGGCGTACAGCTCGCCCGCCTTGGTCCAGGTGCTCAGCCACACGAAGGCGCCGCTCACGCGAGGGTCGGCGAGTACGGACACGGTTCCCGCGAACGGAAGCGCCACCGTGTCCACCGTGGGATGCGGTCCATACGGAACCCGCAACAGTCGTCCGATGCCGCCGTCGAGCAGCGTGACGTAGAGGGCATCCTGCGCCAGCGTCATGGTCCGAACGATCGCCGCACTCCCGGGCACCACGACCTCGGCGGTCGCCAGATCAGGGTGTCGAGCGTCAGTTCGAAGGATCCTGAAATGCGTCGCATCCTTGAACGTCGAGCAGGTACAGATCGTCGCCATGCACGGCGACGCGGGTGATCTGATCGGCGAAGCCGGCGACCTTGCGCCACGCCAAGCGCGACGCGTCGATCGAGTCGGCCGACGCGATGAAAAATTCTTGGCTCGGCAACGCTCCTTGGATTACGCTGCCGAGCACGTAACGGGACCCTGGCGTCGTGGCGATCTCGGAGCCGTATGTGGAATCGACGTCGATCGACGAGTCAACGCCGTAGCCGAACACCGCGCGATCCTGACGCTGATCGGTTCCCATGACGTGCCGGTAGGCGCGCTGCTTTTGCTCCCAGTTCGCCGCCGACGCCTCCTGTTGTCGGCTGTACACGAACGATCGGTTGTCCGGCAGCCAGTGCGCGTCGCCGCCCGGAGCGCCAAGGATCACATCGCCCGTTTCGCGCGCCGTGGCAACGTCGAAGACGTGCACTTCGGCGTCGAGCCCAGCGCCGCCTGGCGTAATGCCGGCGGCGATGTACCGACCATCATCGGAGATCGCGACACTCTCGATCGCACTCGAGCCCTTGCCCTGGTTCCGCGGCGTGAGGTGCACCTTCGCCCGGATCGACGAGCAATCGCTCCGAGCCGCTCAGGCCAATGCGCTCGTAGAGCTTGCCCGTCGTATCCTGCGGGAGCCACTTGACGTAGAAATAGCGGTCGCCGGGGAGCAGCCACACGCTGCCGATCGCCGCCTGCTGCGACGCATTGAGTTCCCGAAGCCTGGCAAGGAAGCGCTCGCGGCCCGGGATCGAGTGCAGCACCGCCTCGGTGTAGTCGGCCTGGGCTTTCATCCACTGCTGGACTTCAGAGTTTTTTAAATCCTCGAAGTAGCGGTAGTTGTCGACGACCTTCGCGCCGAAGTAGGCGTCGGTCACCGGGCGGACGGCGGCCGCCGGCGGTGGACGCAGAGCGCGTGGAGTCCTGTGCCCGCGCGGTCGCGACGCTGGTGCCGAGTGCCAGTGCGACCAGAGTGCCTGTTTGCGCACACCGCATGGTGACGCTCATCTCACGCCGGCCTTTCACAGCCGCGAGCATATCGCCGCCAGCAGTGCCTTCGCCTTTTCGTAGTCCGCCGACTGGAGGCCCATGCCGACGAACACGTCGTGCCGCACGGCGATGAGCTGCGTGCCGTGGAGCAGCGAGGCATTGTCCCACGGCCCGGCGAGTGTGGTGTCGGTCCGGAATCCGATCGTCGACGCAGCACCTGGCGCCTTTCGCTGGGCCGCCGAACCGCCAATCATCTTCATCAAGCCGCCCATCATCGCCTGCATCTGCGGCGGAGGATTCATCGTGTCCAGCGGAGAGCTCGACGGCATCCCCGTCGCTTCGCCGACGGTCGCCATCTGGTGCTTCATCATCGTGTAGTTCTTCTGGCCGCCTTGCCAGGTAAACGCCACGGCGTAGTCGCGTTCACCTTTCGCCGTCGCCACTCGATAGGTGCACGAGGTCTCTGGCGCGTCGGATGTCGGTGCGCCAGACAGCGGCCCGATCGCTGCTTCGACGTCCGCGCGCGGTATGAGATCGCACGCGTTGGCGGGATGCGGACGCGGCTTCGGAACGAGGGCCACCGCCTTTGCGCCGTCGTAGACAAGCGGATGGTCGAAGCGCGGCATGATGATTCTCGCAAGCGCGATCGCGTCGTCCTCCTTGCCGCTCGCGCCACTCACGTCGATCAGAGCCGACCGCTGGCCCTTTGAGGCCAAGAGTGAACCACCGGGAATCCACGTCGCCTTGTCCCAGGGACCGGCGGCTTCCGCCTTCACCACACGGTGAGCCATCGTGTCCCCGCCGGCGCCGCCGCTCGCCTTGCTCAGCGCGCCGCCGACTGTGTTGGCCGCGCCCTGGACGGCCGAGCCCGCAGTGGTGCCGCCGCCGCTCCAGTCCGGCACGACCGTGATCTCGCGCCCGTCCTTGCCACGGTACATGCACTGGTCGCCGCGGACGTCGGGCGCGCCGTCACTCGTCCGATATGGTGGCGTGCCCAGCGGTCCGACGTACGGCGCGGCTTCGCCGGCCGACAGCAGCGCGCATGGGTCCACGGTTTGGGCGGGCGAGCAGGCGACCAGCCCGACCCAGCTCCCGACAGCGAACACAAACCCGCTCATCCCTCTGGCGCGAACGATCGACATGATCCTTTCCGGTTGGTGGTGCGGACAATGACCCGGCCATCGTAACTGCCGCGTGTCGCGCCGCCGTCGCTTTACTGTTTGTTGTTGGGCGACGACGCGCGACGTACATTCGCGCGTTCATGATCGAGCTCATTCTGCTGGGTCCTCACGTCCTCCGCGGCTCGGATGGACGGGAGATCACGTCGCTGCCGGCGCAACCGAAGCGGTTCGCGCTGCTCGCGTATCTGGCGCTCGGGAGCGGCGGCTACCGGCGTCGCGACACGCTCGCCGCGATGTTCTGGCCCGATCTCGACCAGTTCGCCGCACGTCGCGCACTAAGAAATACGCTTTATCATTTGCGTGAAGCGCTTGGCGACGACGTGATCGTCACTCGCGGCGACGACGCCGTGTCGATCAACGGCGAGACGCTCACCAGCGATGTCACGCGGCTCGGCGAAGCCATCGACGCCGGGCGCTACGAGGATGCGGTCGTCGCATTTCGCGGCGAATTATTGGCTGGCATCCACTTCGCGAGCGCAGGCGAAGCGTTCGAGGAATGGCTCTCAGCCGAGCGACGTCGGGTCAACGACCTGGTGATGCGCGCGGTCGGGGCGCTCGTCGAGCGGGACGAACGGGCGGGCAACTTTGCGGGCGCGGCGTATTGGGCGCAGCGGGCGTGCAGCGTTTTGCCTGGTGACGAGCACTGGCTGCGCCGCGCGATGACGCTGCTCGATCGGGGCAGTGACACCGGAGGCGCGCTGCGTCTATATGAAGCGTACGCGCGCCGCCTCGCCGCGGATTTCGACGCGACACCGAGCGCCGAGACCCAGGCGCTCGTGGCGCGGGTTCGCGACGGTACCCGCAAGCCGATCCCGCCTCAGCCCGCAGTTCTTCCCGCGACGATCACGACACCCGCGCCCAGCCATTCGGTGCCGCGTCCGCGAAACCGACCGCGCGTCGCGATCTGGGGCGGTGTGGTCGTCGCGATTTTTGCGATCGCCGTCGCGGCAGCGCGATTGATCGACGCGAAAACTGCGAGTGCCGTCGCCGTGCGGAAGCGGGTGCTCGTCACCGTGTTCGACAACAGAACCGGCGACACCACGCTGCAATCGCTGGGGCGGATGACCCAGGATTGGATCGCGCAGGGAATCCTGCGCACGAATCTCGTCGATCTCGTCGATCTCGTCGATCCTCGAGCAGCGGTGTTCGTACAGGGTCGCGCCGGCGCCGGCGCCGCGATTGATCCTGTCACGTTGGCGCGCCGCACCGGCGCAGCCATGGTGATCTTCGGCAGCTACTATCGCACCGCGGATACGCTGGTTCTCCAAGCGTCGATACTGGATGTGCATGCCGGCCGGATCGTGCGCGTCGTGGGGCCGATCCTGTCCAGTGTCGAGACCCCGATTGGCGGGCTCGATGACCTGCGATCACGCGTCATGTCGGCCCTCAGCTCCGTGATCGACGTGCGAGCCGAGCTGAGCCTCAATGTGGCCGGCGAGATTCCCCCGTTCGATGCGTATCAGGCGTACGTCGAGGGATGGGATGCCCGCTGGCACGGCGACGCCGGCCGGGGGGAATCGCTTTTCCTCCGCGCGGCACACCTGGACACGGCCTTTGCCGCCGCGGCCATCGCCGCGTCCGCGGCGGCAGCCAACTCCAACAACTGCGCGCTGGTCGATTCAATCGTCGGCGCGCTCAATGGCCGTCCGAACTTGATCGATCGTGTCGATCGCCTCTCGCTACAGATCGCGACGGCGCATTGCCACGGCCGGAACGACGAGACGCTTCGCTTGGCGCTCGAGCGTGCCGACCTCGAATCGAACACGTCATCCGACAAGCTGTCGGTCGCCGCCGCCGCGCTCTGGGCAGGCCGCCCGCAGTTGACCGTGGATTTGTTGCAGCGCCTCGACCCAGCGGTCGATCTCGCCTGGAGCATCGATACGACGCATTTTGACTATTGGAGCAGTCTGACCGAAGCGCTCCATCTCCTCGGTCGCCATCGCGAGGAACTTGCCGTCGCGGATCGCGTGCCGCTCAGCGCGCCGCTCAATCGCACGTGGATGCGCGCGCGCGCGCTCGCCGCGCTTTCTCGCCCGACGGCGGCGCTCGCGCTGTTGGACAGCGCGATGCTGTTGCCAGTCGAGGCGGCCAACTTCATCGGACTTGCTCCATACACGAATGGACGACCGCAGTACTCCGCGACACCGGCCTGGCTCGCCGACTGGGTCGCGCACGAACTTGCTGTGCACGGCGATACGGTCGCGGCGCGCCAGGCCGCGACGCGGGCGGTCACCTGGTATCGCGGGCGCCCGCCCGAGGAGCGCGGCACGATCGAAGAGCGCCTCGTTGCGGCCTGGTCGCTCGAGATCCTGGGCAGCTATCGCGAGGCCGAAGAATTGGCCACTCAGCTGGTCGCCGAGGATTCGGCCAACGTCGATTTCCGCGGTGAACTCGCTGGACTCGCGGCCGAACGCGGCGACACCATGCTCGCCAATTCGCTCGACCGGTGGCTCGCCGCGCAGCCGGTCAGCCGGGTCGGTTGGAGCGCGAGCGTGTACCGAGCCCGCGTGGCGGCGCTTTTGGGCCGGAGCGATGCCGCGAGCGCGCGGACGCGCGAGGCCCGCGACGAAGGCGCGTGGCCGATGTGGATCCACATTGATTCGGCGGTGACAGTGCTACGCCGCGGGCCATGACCGATTTGTGTCCGAAACTCGCGCTCCGCGCGCCGCGAGCTACTTTGCGTCGCACGCGACCGCGCGCCGAGCAGGCTTGGACTGAATCGGGACTACGGATTTGACGGATGAGAACGGATGAGAACGGATGAGAACGGACGCTACCGATCAATCAAGGAATGCTTTTTTGTTGTCTCCGTTCAATTCGTATCTTCCGTAGAATTGCGGCTCCCGAGGTCCAAGCTCGATACCGCTCGGACGCGTCCGCGCTCTGCGCGTTTATCACGATTTGACGTGGGAGATGCACGTGTTTCTGAGCAATTCGGTCTCAGAATCGTTGCAAACGAAGCAGTTCCGCGATGCATGCGAGTCAGCCGAATTGGGGCGATCGCCGAAGCAGTTTCTGGGGTATAAGTCCTTTGTCGCCAGTGGCTTGTTGGCGACGTCGGCAGGGACGAGCCGGCGCGAGCCGGTTAGTTCTCCTCGGTTTTCTACATCGAGCCGCGTCTTTTCAACGCGTTCCACGGCCGCCATTCAGCTTCGTGATATGCGTTTCGTAAGTTGCTATTCCACAGGCAGTTATCTTACTACTGGCGTGGAATCACGATCCTCCGTACGTTGCCGCCCCGCAGTTCCCTCCAGCGAGAGAGCAGGCGGAGTCACTCGACGGGTCCGAGGCAAGTAGGCGCTCGTCCGTCGCCTGTTCGTCGTCGTTTAGTCGTGCCCCCATCGCCATCCCGTTACACCTGATTTCATAGTCGCAGCAGCACCCCCAGCCACAGGAGTCCCGTCGCCATGCCCCTTCCCGTCAACCCGCCACCGGGTCCCGTGTCGCTCTCCGCCAACGCGCGTACCGTGCTAGAAAAGCGCTACCTGGTGAAGAACGACAAGGGAAAGCCGGTCGAACAACCGGAGGATTTGTTCTGGCGTGTGGCGACGGTGGTGGCGGACGCGGATCGCAAGTACGGCGCGAGCGACGGCGCCATCCGGGCCGCCGCCGAGGAGTTCTACTCGCTCATGACCGAGCGACGTTTCGAGCCCAACTCGCCGACGTTGATGAATGCCGGCCGTCCGCTCGGCCAGTTGAGCGCGTGCTTCGTGCTGCCGGTCGCCGACTCGCTGGCCAACGGCAAGAACGGCATCTACGACACGTTGAGCGCCATGGCGCTCATCCATCAGAGCGGCGGCGGAACGGGCTTCTCCTTCTCGCGCCTCCGCGCCAAGGGATCGATGGTCCGGTCGACGACGGGCGTCGCGTCAGGTCCGGTCTCGTTCATGAAGCTCTACGACGCGTCGACCGACGCGGTGAAGCAGGGCGGCACGCGGCGCGGCGCGAACATGGGCATTCTCCGCGTCGACCACCCGGACATCATCGATTTCATCACCTGCAAGGAAGACCTCACGCAGGTGACGAACTTCAACATCTCGCGTCGCCGTGACGCGCGGGTTCATGGACGCGGTCAAGGCGGGCACGAGCTACGATCTCCTCGACCCGAGCACCAACCAGCCGGTCGGCACGCTCGACGCACGCACAGTCTGGGACCGGATGATCCTCGGCGCGTGGCGCACCGGCGAGCCCGGCGTGTTCTTCATCGACGAAGCCAATCGCTACAACCCGGTCCCGCACCTCGGCAGCTACGAGGCGACGAACCCGTGCGGCGAGCAGCCGCTGCTGCCGTATGACGTCTGTAATCTGGGTTCGATCAACGTCGGCCACTACGTGGTCGACGGCCCCGGGAACACCCATGTGATGGACTGGGACGCCTTCAAGGCGGACATCCATCTGTCGACGCACTTCCTCGACAACATCATCGACGTCAACAAGTACCCGCTGCCGGAGATCGACAGCCTGTCCAAGCGCATTCGCCGCATTGGGCTGGGCGTGATGGGCTTCGCCGACGCGCTCGTGCGCTTGGGCATCGCCTATGACACGCCCGAAGGCGTGGCGTTCGGCCGCAAGGTGATGGAGTTCGTCGACGTCGAAGGCAAGCGCGAGTCGGCGCGGTTGGCCGCCGAGCGTGGACCGTTCCCCGAGTGGGCGAAGAGCATCTGGGGACCGGACGACACCTGCGCGCGCGACGCCGAGGGCAAGCGTGTGCGGCCGATGCAACTGCTGCGCAATTGCAACGTGACCACGGTCGCGCCGACCGGTACGATTTCGATCATTGCCGGATGCTCATCGGGCCTCGAGCCGCTGTTCGCCGTCGCCTTCATGCGCAACCAGGCCGGCGTGATGATGCCCGACGTGAACGAAGACTTCGTCGCCATCGCCAAGAACGAGGGCTGGTACACGGACGAGCTGATGGAGCGCATTGCGAAGACGGGCACCGTGGCGCACGCCGAGGTGCCGACCCAGTGGCAGCGCGTGTTCGTGACGGCGAACCTGATCGCGCCGGAGTGGCACATCCGGATGCAGGGCGCTTTCCAGGATCACTGCGATTCAGCGATCTCGAAGACGACGAACTTCGCCTATACGGCGACGGTCGACGACGTGCGGAAGATCTACGAGCTCGCGTACGACAGTCACTGCAAGGGTGTGACGGTCTATCGCGACGGCAGCCGCGACAACCAGGTGCTGTCGACGGGCGCGACGGAGAAGGCGAAGGAGGCGCGCGACACGGGACCGGCGACCGCGCAGCGGCGCGAGGAGGACCGGGCAGTGCTCGCCGACCTCAAATCGTCGGTCTCGGAGAAGGACGCGGAGATCGAGCGGCTCAAGAAGCAACTATATGAAGTAGAGGCGGAGAACCTGCAGCGCCGCGCCAAGCGGGCGCGCCCCGACCGGCTCCGTGGCACGACGATCCGCAAAGAGACCCCGCTCGGCGTGATGTTCGTGAACATCACCGAAGACGAGAAGCGTCAGCCGTTCGAGGTGTTCGTCACGCTCGGCAAGGCAGGCGGCTCGGCGATGGCGGACGTGGAGGCGATGGGGCGGTTGATGTCGCTCGCGCTGAGATCTGGTATTCCGATTATGGAAATCCACCGGCAGTTGCGCGGGATCTCGAGCGACCGCGCCGTCGGACTGGGGCCGAACAAGGTGTTGTCGGTGCCGGACGCGATCGGAATTGCGATCGAGGAGTGGCATCGGGACCGCGTGACGGGCGTGCAGCAGGAGTTGATGCCGCCGTCGGTGGATGCGGGACAGGCGCCGCCGAATGATTTGATGGTGTCGGGGACGCACCAGGTGCCGGCGTCAGTGCGCCAGACGGGCCAAGCTGGGGCTGAGATGGAACTTCAATTTGGGCTTCATCATTCGGGGGAAGCGTTCATTGGGACGTGCCCGGATTGTGGGTCGCAGATGGAGTACGCGGAAGGGTGTGTGAAGTGTCATGTGTGTGGGTTTAGTGAGTGTGGGTGAGGACATCAGCGTGCTCTGATGCACCGCGCCACCGAGTGTGGATGGTGAGAATTCTGGCACGATCGTAGGCGGGCAGCATTGTAGGGCCGTTTGTGGCAACATCTTACGCGCCGACACGTGGTATTCACGTTCGGCGCGTCTGTTTTGGAGGATGCTGCGTGCGATGCTTCAGCTGCCGTCCTTCTCGTGGATAGGCGGTGTAAGAATTTTTTCCACTCCGCACGGGTGCGGCACAGATCTCCGAAGTGTGGCGCGCTTTCGACACTGGCGTGGACCGTTTGGCAAGTGCTAATTCAATATTCAAGTCATCGGAATGTGAATGCCGACGTCTGTTGCCATCAATGGCGCGCTTCTGATCGTGCTTATCGGACTGGCCCTCCACTGGAAACTGGAACGCCTGCGGCTTCGGCGTTTTCTTTCCGCCACGCCCGATTTGCCAGTCACGCCACGCGATGCGGCACTTCATCTCGCCGGTGTTCTCGCCGCTCGCGGAGGCGTCGCGGTTGACCCGCCGTACCTCACGGTCCTTCTCAGGCCACTCGGCGCGACACCGGGCGCGATTCTGCGACATGGCGGCTGTTGTTCCGGTGCCTCGCGGCTGTACATCCTGTGTTTGGCAGAGATGGGAATCCGGGCACACCAGATCACGGTTTACACGAGCGAAGGGTTGGCGCAACATTGTCTCGTAGAAGTGTTGTTGGACGACGGACCGCTTATCGCGGACCCGATCTACGGCATTCGATATGAGGGGGCTGACTGTCGCCCAATCGGCCTCGAGGCCTTGCAGATGGGTGTGCCGGTCTCGTTCGCCCCGTTGCCAATAGCGGGCAAGGCGTCGTATCCGAATCATTCGTACTACCGGTTCGATTTTGCGCAGACCAAGACGGCCAACTGGACGAAGAGTTGGCAGCGTCGATTTGCCTACCATGCGCTCAAAATCGTGGGGCGGGAACGAGCGGACAGGCTTCGGGTTCCGGCGCTATTCGAGTGGCCGCAGGTCCTGCTCGGTATTGGACTGTTGTCCGGTCGCTTGATCGTCGGCGTGCTGCTGGTATTGGCGCATAGCGCATAGCGCCACTGCAGTTCGACGTGATGGTTCGCGACTCAGCGGCGAGCGGGTGCGTGCGACGTCAGTTCGCTCTCGGTATCGCCGTTGGTCTGGCCCTTTCCACCAGCGCCGGCGCGCAGACTGCCCGCGCTGACTGCTGCCAGCCGACTCGGGTGCCCTCCGTTTGTGTCCGTTCTATTCGTTTAATCCGTAGTCCATTCTGTTCCAAGCCTGACTCCGGTCCGTGAGCCTGCACCAACCGCACTGCCCGCTCCCGTAGCTCTGGTGCAAACCGCGATCGTCTGGTTGGTTTCGTCACGACTCCGTTCTCTCTAGAGAAGGAGCCTCCGACAAGTCCGAGGCGGTTCAATGTTTACACGTTGCGTTGCCTTCTTCCTGTTCTCACTTGAAGTGTGCTCGCCGGTTCGGTCAGCCGCGAGCGCGCAGCAGCGTGACTCGAGTACCGTTCGAGCAAGCGCTGCGGCCGTGTTTCGCGGGCGGATCATTCATCGCGCGGACGGCTCTCCGGTACGTGGCGCAGATGTTTGGCTCGTCTCGGTCGACAAGCATGGCTTGACCGACACCACGGGCAGCTTTCGCTTCGAGGGGCTGCCGACGGGAATCCAGCTCGTGGAGCTTCGTTCCGTCGGCCTCGCCGCCGAACGTGACACGATTGTGCTCGCGGCTGATCATGAAAACGTCCGCACCTATGCTCTGGCCGACCAAGCCACAACCCTCGACACTGTGCGCACCGTCGCGGGGGCGAAGAAATATTTGTCGCCGCACTTGCGCGGTTTCGAGGAACGACGCAACTCGAAACAAGGTGGGCAATTCATTTCCGACAGCGCTTTGCGGAGAAGCGAAAACTCCAGCCTCGTCGACGTGATTACGAGCCACATGGCTGGCGTCATGATGCAGCCCATTACCATTGCGGGCAAAGGCGTCTTGCTCACGCTGGTTTCGTCCAGGAAGCCTTGCCAAGGGCTCGCTCTAATGCATTCGTGCGCCAATGTGGCGGACTGCTTCGTGGCGATCTATCTGGACGGCGTGCTTCAGTACTCGACGAAGATCGGTGCAGACCCGGTCGATCTCTCTCGCGCTTACGAGGTCAGCAACCTCGCCGGAGTCGAATTCTACGCTGGAGGAGCCGCCGCGCCCATTGCAATGCATAGCGATGATGATGGATGTGGGTCGCTGTGGTTGTGGACGCGGGAACGGTAGCGCAGTGAAGCCCGTCATTCTCGGAATCGCGATGGGCCTGACCCTCTCGACCGGGGCCGGCGCGCAGGCCGCCCGCGTGGGCCGCTTACCTCTCCTCGCGTCGCTTCCTCGCGGTGCACAGTGCAAGAGTGTCGTCCCGAGCGACCAGCATCAGGGGTTGAGCTGCGCTCGCACGCTGACGGTGCACGACACGTCGGCTTACCGACTGCTCTCGCTGGCTGTCGACTCGGCCGGCAGGTGGTGATGTTCAACGCCTTGATGAGCACCCAGGACGGGCGTCGTGTTGAAGGGGAGTCCATGGCGGCGTTCTTCACCATCCACGGCGATGTCGCGCGTGGCAATCGCATCTCGCCTTCACCGGCGGCACGCCGGCGCGTACCAGCGAGGACCGGCGCGTTGGCCTGCTGCCCGCCGACTCGGCGCAGGTGAAAGCACTGGCTGGTGCGATCCGTCAGCTCTGTCGCGGATGACTGGTCGCGGCGACGAGTGATGAGAACTCTCATCAACTCGCTCAGCTGCGCGCTTCTGGTCGCGGCATCGCCTTTGGGCGTCGGGCTCCTGGCGCAAGGCATGAGCATTCCGACCGCCCGCCTCCAGTCGCTCGTCGACAGCGTCCGTATCAACGCCTTCTATCAGCTGCGAGCTGCGGCCGACGACCAGCGTCATCACCCGGATCGCCGACCGACGACCTTTCTCGCCGATAGCGCGAAGGCGCAGCCTGAGCTTGCGGCCGCGCTCATCCATTTACTCGAACGTGAGAACGCTCGTATCGCGACTGCGTCGGCGGGATCGTTGTCGGAGGATTATCTCGGTGTGTACTACATGGACCTCACGACGACCGTCGGTCGGATCGGTGACCCCACCTCCGCCGCTGCGCTGCTTGGCGGTATGGGGGGCAGTGGCCCGGCCGATGCTGCGCTCGCGTCGTTTGGCGATATCGCTGTACCGGGCCTCATCGCCCAGTTCCACAGCACCGATTTGGAGCAGCATGCTTCCGCCGTCGGGACCTTAGTGGAGAGCCTGAACCACCGAGCGCAAAACCACCTGCGATGCGTCGGTTGCGCTCATCAGCGGGCGTTGGCTCGACGTTCTCCCGCGTCGTCGCGCGAGTTCGCCATCGTAGGCCCGCTCCGTGAACATCGGAGGTGCGGTCGGTGATGGAGCGGTCGCCGCGACGGATTCCGCGGTGTCTCGCCACGACGCGGGTCAGCCGGTCCGTTACGGCGTGCGCGATGCGGCGAAGGCGTGGCTCGCGAAGCATCCGACGACGCCGAACGGATCGGCATTCGTCGCCCGGACACCGTGGCGCGCCTGGGCTTTCGCCCGCGCTGGCGCTGGGTCGAACGCTCCCGTGTCCGTGGCCACCAGTGGCGCCGGCGCACTCATCTCTCTGGCGGCGGCGTCGCGGCGTCCTATGACATGTAGTTCGCAATGGCGCGACTGACCGAGAGCGAGCAAATCGATGGTCCCGGAGTGCGCGACCAGGCGCTGCTCGCGGGAATTCGTTCGCGCGGCGAGCATCTGTTCGTCGGCGGCGCAGCGGGTTTCTGCGCTGGCCACGCCGGTCATCACCTCCGACGCGGGTTCACGATCCGGCCCCAGGGCGGCTCTTGCCTACGACCTGTCGGCGCACGCAGCCTTTCATGGCGCGGGGCTCGCACTCGCCGTCTCCGAGCTGCGGTCGAAGTCCGCCGAGCCGACTGAGCTGGTTGTCTCCGTTTCATTCGTTCCATTCGTTGAATTCGTATTTCAATCTGTTCCGAGCGTCGGCGGCGCATTGATGCTTCGTTGAGTGCTGTGTCCATCTCGCAACTGTGCGCTTGATCGACGAGACAACCTTCGTCTTCGAGAACGGGACTGGCGAAGCAAAGCCTCAATCCAGCGTCAGCGCGGCCATCGGATCGATCCTAGTCGACCGACGAATCGGCCAAACGCTCGCTCCGACTGCTACAAGGAGCAGAACGCCGCCAGCCCCGGCCAGGCTTTGCGGGTCATACGGCGATACGCCGTACACGAGGGCTCTCGCCAGATTCGCCAAGGCAAGCGACAGCAGCGCTCCAGCGACAACGCCAGTCGCCACGAACGCCAGGTCGCCCGAGGCGACCGATCGGCAGACGTTCCAGCCAGTCGCGCCGAGCGCGCGCCTGATCGCGATTTCGCGGGTGCGTTGAGCGATCGAGTACGACACCGTGCCATACACGCCGCACGCCGGCGACGGCGACCGCCAAGAACGCAAGCGCGGCGAACAGCTCGGCGCTGGTACGCCACGGCTGAAGCTCAGGCGCGATGATGTCGGCGAACGTCGCGACTCGCCAATCGCGTGGCGACAGCGAGACCGTCTGCTGACCGTCGCGAAGAAGTTGGGTCTGGAGGGCTTGTCGCATCTGCGACGCGAGTCCTGGGCGTGCACGTGCAACGATAGTATTAGGGATTGCGAATCGCCCGTCGGCTTGTGCCATCGGCAAATAGAAGCGCAATGACGGGTCTTCGAGAATGTGCATCGAGTGCACGTCGTCCACGACTCCAACTATCACGCGACACGGGTCCGAGCGGCGCCCGACGACAATGCACTTTCCAATCGGATCGGCCTGAGGCCAGTAGTCACGCGCCATCGTGCCACTGACGAGCGTCACGAGCTGGGCTCCCGGTACGTCTGAGTTACGAAAATCTCTCCCTCTGATCAGCCGAACACCCATCGTCGTGAGGAACCCCGGCGATACAGCCGACACGAACACTTGCTTCTCGAGGGGTGTCGGCATGGAGTCAGCGCCGGGAACGTAGACTTGATATCCCGTGGCCTCTTCGATCGGGCGCGTCGCGCTCAGCGCCGCAGACTCGACCAATGGCGACCGAGTGATTCGCTCGAGCTCGCCATGCAACAGCGTTGCAATTGCATTGGCGCGCCCGGGCTGAGAGACGTCTATTGGGACACTCGCGACCATCACATCCGGCGCACTGTAGCCGATGCTGATTGCCGCTACTTTGTGGAGGCTCTTTCCAAATACGGCCGCCCCAACACACAGCGTGACGGAAATTGCAGCCTGGATGGCCAGAAGCGCGTGGCGAGCGCGATTGCCTTTGGGAGTCGCCGCCACTCCCGACCGAAGTTGGCGATCGATGTTTTCAACGTCGATTGCCGCAAGCGGTATAAGAATCATCATCACCGCTACGCCAGCCAGGACAATGCCTACCTCGGCAACCAACTTGGGGTCGATAGTCGATGCTACCGATGGGATTCCTGGGAGGAGCAAGTCTTGGAGTGCTGTGCGTAGAAGCGCGGCGACCCAGGCTGCACCGACCCCGGCGACCAGAAGCACGATCAAGACCTCGGCCGTCAGATGGCGGGCCAATTCTCGGCGACCCGCGCCCAGCGCCAGCCGAACAGCCAGTTCTCTTCGCCGATCGAGCGCCTGAACGATCATCATATTTGCGACGTTGGCACTCGCTACGATGAGAATGAGAACCGCAGCGCCCATCAACCGAGTCAAAATCGCCATCGAAAGGCGACCGCGTTCCGGATCGAGTGCAGCACCAATCGGCGCTAGCAGCGCCGTCGCACTGCTTAGTCGAATGGCGCCATCTTGTCGCAGCGCACGACCGATCGCGGCGGCGATCTCAGGCTCCGACCGACTGTCGTGAAGTCGAACGACGACGTGTAGGCGCGCGTCCCGCACGTTGTCGAAAGGTCGTGAACCCGCACTTTCCTGCGCCACCGTGTTGAACGGCGCCCAAACATCCGCTTCCCCTAGGCCGAGTCCATGGAACGGTGACCGAACGACGCCAGCGATCGTGAATCGACGATTGTCAATGAGCAGCTGCTGACCAATGATGTCCGAGCGACGACCGAATTCATCGTTCCACAGTCGGTCGCTTATTACCGCGACGAGCCCTGGACTTGTCCGTTGCGCTTCGTTTCCTGAGAACAGGCGGCCCGCGGCAGCGGCGGTTCCAAGAAGTCTAAAGTAGTCGCCAACGACATACTCGACGGCAATCGGGCGCTCCTCGCCCAGGGCTCCACCACTCGCCTGCGTCGCGGAATATCCCGCGGCGGCAAAGCTTTCTCCCGCGGCAGCGCGCTGAATAGCGGCCAGCTCAGGGTACGAAAAGACGTCGCGCGTGAAAACTCTGGCTGCTCCCGGAGCGACGAATCGCTGGTCTACACGCTTTACTGCGCCGGCGTCAATGACGCCGGGCGGTGCCTCGAGAAGAACTTTGTAGACGAGCGAAAAGACGGCGGCATTCGCTCCGACACCGAGTGCCAGGGTCATGCACGCGACTGCCGTCATCCCTGGCGCCCGACGGATCGTCCGAACGCCGAGTTTGAAATCGCGTCCCCAGCCGTTGAAGAATCGTCGACTCGGTTCTATTCGTCTCATTCGTTTGATTCGTTGAATTCGTAGTCTAATCTGTTCCAAGCCTGGGCGGCGCATTGATGCTTCGAGTGGAGCCGAGCGTCGGGACCAGGATGAACGACAACGTTCTACTGTTGCTGCAGGGTTGGCGGGGGCGACGGCAAAATGCTATCGCGCCTGCACGCGCAGTTGCTCGACCAAGAATTCCGGCGCGAAATCCGCCCCATTCGGCCACTCAATCGTCCCACTGTCGGAATTGACGGACACTCGGCGAAATGCATCGCCGTCGCGCAGCGGCTCGAACATCTCCCCCCACAGCGCTGCGCGCAGATCGACTTCACCCTGGGTTCCGTCGTCGAACCGAAGCCAAAGTACGTAGTCGTGCAAATGACGAACGGCGACGACGTCGAGCATGCCCTACTCCAGCGGCGCGATGCGCTTCAACGGTGCGTGCTGTCGTGCGCCGAGTCAATTCGTCCCCGGCGACCCCAGCCGCTGATTCACCCCACCGCCCACTACTGGGCTCGGCATTTGCCCTTTCCGCGCCCGGAGGTGGGACATGACAATACGGTCATTTCATGCGCGCTCAGCCGTGGGCGCGCTGCTCGTGTGCGTCGCCGCGTGTTCTCGCGGCGGATCATCTAACCCGGCAAACCCGGCAAATCCAGCAGACTCGGCGAATGGCGCGGTCGCCAACGCCGACCCGCCGACCCGCGCGGCGCGACTGAGCTCGGTCGACGGCGACGTGTCGCTCCAAACTCCGGGATCGGATTCGTGGAGTGCGCCGACGCCCAACTACACCGTGTCGACGGGCGACCGGCTCGCGACGCGCGGGTCTGGGCGCGCCGAGTTGGACCTCGGCAACGCAGCGATGCGGCTCGATGACAGTGCCGATGTCACCGTCACGAACCTCACCGATCACTTCACCCAGCTCGGCGTCGACCAGGGCGATTTCGACGCGAGCTTGTATCAGTACGACCCGTCAGATTCCGTCGAGATCGACACGCCGAACGGCGCGCTGATGCCGACGGCCGCGGGGACGTATCTCGTATCGGTCGATCCGAACGGCAACGCGACGACGGTGCGTGTCGAGAGTGGATCGCTCGACCTCACGGGGCCGGACCTCAATCAGTCCCTCACGGCGGGGCAGGTAGTGCGACTCGTCGGGACGAATCCGATTCAGGTGGTCGCAGTGACGTCGCCTTCGCCGTCGATCGAACTTCGCCGACCTCGATCGGTGGAACACCGAGCGCGATCCGCTCTGGCGGGCGAGCGGGACGACGACGCGCTATGTGAGTCGCACCGTGCCGGGGTGGGAGGATCTCGATTCGGACGGGAGCTGGACGGTCGATCAGGCGAACACCGAAGTCTGGTGTCCGTCGCATGTGGAGTCGACGTTCGTGCCATATCGGGCGGGTCACTGGTCGTGGGTCGAGCCGTGGGGATGGACGTGGGTCGACGACGCGCGGTGGGGATACGCGACGACGCACTACGGGCGCTGGGAGCAGATCACGACATCCTCATGCGCACATGCGAATAACTGGGCGTGGGTGCCGGGTCCGGTCGCGGAGCAGCCGGTATATGCGCCGGCGCTCGTCGATTTCGTCGACGGCGCGACGCTCTCGCTGAGCGCAGGCCCGCCAGCCGAAGCCTGGTTCCCGCTCGGTCCGCGCGAGGCGTACTTTCCGCCGTACCACTACAGCGACAACTATCTCCGCCAGATCAACGCGACGAATCTGCGCGAGGTGCGCGACGTCGAGCCGCTCATTCGCGCGCGCAACGTCGACAACATCCGCTGGCAGAATCGCGACAACGCGCTCACTGTCATTCCCGCCGCGGCGTTCCGGACCGGCGAGGCGGTGGGACCGCACGTCATCCGCGTGCGCCCGACCGAGATTGCCGCGGCGCGGATCGCGCCGCATCCATCAGTGAATCCGGATGAGCGTTTGATGATGGGCGGCCGGCCTGCGCCGCGTCCGCCGATCGCCGAGCGTCCGGAGATGGTCGTGACGCGCGCGGCGCCGGAACGGCGAGAGCCGGCCGCGCGCGCACGCGTCGCATCCGCGCCGCCGGCCGGCGTTCCCGCGCAGCCGACGCCATTGGTGCGCCGCAACGCGCCGCCGAATCAGGCGCGTCTCCCGAATCAGGCGAACGAGCCGGGTCAGGCGAATCAGCCGATACAGCGGAGGGAGCTGACCCAAGTGGCGCCGCCGATTCGGTCCGCGCCGGGCGAGGTCGGTCGCCCGATCCGCGGCGGGCGCCCACCCGTCGCCGTACCGAATGCTCCACCGGCCAATCCGGCGCGCCCGACGCCAGAGCCGAATCCTCGCGGAGGTGCGATGCCGAACACGCCGCGACCGATCATCACGCGCAATGCGCCGCCCGCGCCGCGGCCGCCGGTGTCGGCGCGCATGCCCGCGATGCAGGCGCATCCGGGGCGTCCGCTCGAGCCGCAACAGATCCAGAACATGCGCGGTGGCCGTCCGGCCGGACCGCCGCGCGATGTCGAAGTTCCGTCGCATGTGGCGCCCCCGCGTGCGCCGGTGGTGCAACCGCGGGCACCGCAACCGCAGGCAGAACCGCCGCGCAGTCCTCCATCGCGTGGAGCGCCGCCGGCACCGGCTCGTGCGACGCCAGCTCCGCCGCCGCAACGGCCAGCCACCGCGCCGCCGAACCAAGGCGGGGGCCGTGGGCGCGGCCGAGGGGGAGACGGTGGCGGGGATGAGTAATCTATAAAGCGATGGCTCGGCGTTCGCGCGTCGCGTGACTGGACGCGCGACCCTGAGGCGCTCCCTCACCACGCATGGTAGTCGACGGAGGGCGGTGAGTTGTCGGCGGAGGGCGGTGAGTTGTCGGCGGACGGCGGTAAGTTGTCGACGGAAGACGGTTCGTCGTCGACTGAAGGCAGTGAGTCGTCGACGGACGGTGGTAAGCAGTCGACGGACGGTGGTGAGTTGTCGACGGAAGACGGATCGTCGTTGACTGAAGACGGATCGTCGTCGACTGAAGACGGATCGTCGTCGACTGACGGCTGTGAGTCGTCGACGGACGGCGGTAAGCAGTCGACGGACGGTGGTACGTTGTCGACCGACGGCGGTAAGCAGTCGGCGGACGGAGGAACGTTGTCGGCGGACGGCGCTACGTGGTCGGCGGACGGCGCTACGTGGTCGGCGGACGGTGGTGCGTTGTCGACGCAACGCGATGTGAAGTTGACGGAACGCGATGTGGGGTAAAGTGTGCGCGATGCGGGGTAAAGTATTCGCGATGCGAGGTAAAGTATGCGCGATGCGGGCTCACCACGGATCGAGCTGTGCCCGGACCAGCGCGACGCCGTCGTCGTTGGCAACGACGACCAGTCGATCACCGTTTTCTAACATCGTATCGGCGCGCGGGATGAGAATGTGCTCGTGGCGAAAGATGGCGATGACATTCGTATCGGCGCCCGCCAGGTCGCGGCCGCTCGTCCCGAGCGTCGTCCCGACGGCCGGACTCTTTGGGCTGAGCGCGCCGATGACGATTCGCCGCCCGCCGGCCAGCTCTACCGAGATGCCCGCGCGCAGCAGCGCGAGCAGATCGACCTCGCCGAGGTTCTCGAGGTTCGACAAGTCCTGCTCGCGCAAGATGCGAAGCGCGGTCTCGAGGTGCTGCGTGTGATGGGCGGGTGAATCGGCGCGGTTGGCGACCTGGGCCTCGTACACGCTCCGATAGCGCAACCGAGCACTCAGACGCATCTGCACGAGGTAGCTGAGCATGACGGCGAGTGCCGCAGGGACGAGCAGGGCGTAGCCGCCGGTCATCTCGGTCACCATCATCATCGTGGCGATCGGCACGTGTGCCGATCCGGCGAACACCGCGGCCATGCCGACGACCACGAATGGCGCGGGCGGCAGGTGTGCCGCCGAGGCGCATGCGCCGCCGAGCATCGCGCCGACGAACAGCGTTGGAGCAAAGACGCCGCCCGATCCGCCTGACGCGACGGTGAGACTCATGGCCACGAGCTTGGCGACGGCGAGGGCGAGCAGGAGCCCGAGCGCGAGTTGGCCATCGATGGCGCGTTGGATCCAGCCGTAGCCGCCGCCGATCACCTGCGGAAGCACGAGTGCGATCAGGCCCATGCCCAGGCCGCCGACAGCCGGCTTGAGGGCGGCGTGAATCGGCATGCGTCGAAAGAGGTCGCGCACATTGTAGAACACGACCGGCACCGCCACGGCGAGTACTCCGGCGGCGATTCCGAGCACACCATACCATGAGTAATCGAGCGGGGCGCGCAGCGTCGAGATCGGCGCCGAGATGCGGAACAGCGGCTGCCATCCGACGACCAGTCCGTTGAGTGCGTACGCGAGGATCGACGCGAGCGTCGCGTACAACAGCACGCCCGCCTCGAAGTCCATCTCGGCGTAGAGCACTTCGATGACGAAGATCGCCGCGCCGATGGGCGAGCGGAACACGGCCGAAAGGCCGGCGGCCGCGCCGACGAGGAGCAGCAAACGATGATCGCGCTCGTCGCGCTTCGTGATGGTGGCGTACCACGAGCCGACGCCGGCCGTGACGAGCGCGATCGGTCCTTCGCGCCCGGCGGCGCCGCCCGATCCGATGGTGATCGCCGACGCGATGAGCTTGACGGGCGCGACTCGCCCGCGCAGCGCACCGCCGGCGCGGTGGAAGGCACGGGCGACGGCGTCGGTGCCATGTCCTTCTGCCTCGGGCGCGAGCCAGGTCGTGATCGCGCCGACAATGAGTCCTCCGAGCGTGGTCGTGACGGGAATCAGCCACAGGCCGTGCGGTCCGATCACTTCCGTCGACGGCGCGCCTTCGCTCGGCAATCCGGGCGGTTGATATCCGGCGATGCGATGCAGGAACAGCGCATTGGACCAGCGAAGCAGCAGATTGAACAACTGTGCGGCCGCGGCGCCGCAGGCGCCGAGGATGAGCGTGTCGACGATCAGCCGCCGCTGTCGAGTCCACGACCGCCGAAACGTGGGCGGCAGCGGCCGGCTGTTCGGCGTGAGCGATCGATGGTCATCGGCGGTCGTGGGGGCGCGGTCGGTCACGTGGTGCGCCGACCGCGGCGCGAGGGCTGCTCCCGCCGGCGGGGCCAGGGTCGCGCGTCGACCAGAGAAACGAACCGATCGCCCAGCCGACGAGTCCACACCACATGATGAAGCATAGAACTCCAACGAGAATAATTGACAGCGTCCCGGCGGCCGGGTCGGCGGAGCGGCCGTGCCTCATGCCGACGACCTCGAGAACGCCGGCGATCGCGCCGACGGCGATGCCCCACGGGACGATCCCGCGCCGGAGAATGAAACGACTGTATTCCGTCGACTGCGGGCGATGCATCGGCATGCGCGGAGACCTGACGGGACATGCGGCCGTGAACCGCCGCCTTTCCTGAAATATGGGGGAGGTCCCGTATTCCGGATAGGTCGCCGCGAGCGGTCTATCCTTCCGTCGGGTGCCCCTTGCGTCGTCCGCGCGCTCGGCGAGGCGTAGCGATCGCCTGCTCGGCGTCGGCGAACAGCATGCTGGCCGGCGCATGCCCGGCGCCGAGCGCCCGATTCAGCCGTTCGAGCGATCGGGCGAGGGACGTGCGCTGCGCCGGCGTGAGCACGTGGAGTGCGGCGATGAGCGCGGTCGTCGGAGCGTCCGGCGACCGCGCCAGCATGCGGCGGCCCGCGGTCGTGATGCGGATGCGCGCGCGCCGCCGATCCGCGGGATCGACGGCACGGTCGACCAGTCCCTGCGCTTGCAAACGTTCCACGACGCCGGCGACAGAGCTGCGGTCGGTGAGCGTTTTGACCGCGAGCTCATTGACCGAGAGTCCGCCGTCGGTTTGGACGTGCTGCAACACGAAGAGCTGCGCGGCGGTGACGCCGGTGATGGCCTCGGTCCGCTTGGCGTTCAGTCGCAGCACGCGCACGAGCCGGCGGATGGACGTGAGCGCTGAGGCGACCGGGTCGGGCCGCCGAGCGCGTGAACCGCGCGGCTTCGGGGGCGAGGAACTCCGTCTGCGAGGGCTCACGACATGAGTCAGAAGGACAGCACGAACAGGATGAACGAAGCAGTGTAACCGGGCCGATCGCGCGGCCGCTAGATGCCTGGCTCCTGCTGGCCGGGACGCCGGCGTTGCACGCCGGACGACGACGAACGCGATCCCGGCGCCCACGGGCAGGCCCCACGGCACGATGCCGTAGCACAGGAAGCGGCGCCTGGCACTCGTTGCGTATCCGCGTCATCGCGCCAGTGATCGGTCGTCCGGCCGCGCATCGGGGGTGCGCAACAGTCACGCCTCTGATAATATGGGGAATCCCCCGTAAATGGCGCCAGCGAGCACGCAGAGTCTTTGCGCCGGCGCCAGTGGCGCACGGCGCAGGGGCGTGATAATGTGGGGGATCCCCCGCAGTAAAAAACCATCGCCGCCCCCATCGCCGCCCCCATGGTCGCCGGCGATACCGGCTCCAGCCCCACCTCTCGTCCTCCGGAGACTCGAATGATCCCCCTCGCCACTGTCCGTAAGACATCGATCATCGCCGCCGCGATCCTCGGCGGCGCCGCCTGCCACCGAACTCCGCCAGCGGTGACGCCGGCAAGCGCGTCGCCATCAGCGTCGACCAATGACGACGGTGCCCGCGCACGGGCGGACTCCATCGCGCGAGCCGAAGCGGCGCGGCGAGAGGCGATCGCCCGGGCCAACGCCCGCGCCGACAGTTTGCGCCGAGCCGCCGATGCGATGCGGCTCGCCGAAGCAAACGCGCGCGCGCGGCTGGTCGAGCCCATTCATTTCGACTTCGACCGCGCCGAGATTCTGGCGTCCGATCGTGCGCTCCTCGACGGCAAGGCGTCGATTCTCAACGCCAACGGATCGCTGAAGCTTCGCATCGACGGGAATACCGATGATCGCGGTTCGGCCGAGTACAACTTGGCGCTCGGCACACGGCGCGCCGCGGAAGCGAGACGCTATCTGATCGAGCATGGCGTCGACGGCGCCCGGTTGGCCATCACGTCGAACGGGGAGGAGCGCCCCATCTGCGCCGAGCACAACGAGGCATGCTGGAGTCGCAATCGGCGCGCCGAGTTCGTAATCGTCGAAGGCGGTGATCGGATCACCGCGTCCCGTTAGCGTTCGCGCGCCATGGCGGAGACTGGCGATTCATTCGGGGAGGACGTGAGAAGAGACCGGTTGCCCGAACTCATCGACGTTGTGATGCGGACGTGGACGTTGTCCGTAGGCGGTCGTGAGCCTTGGTGCTCAATGCCGCCGGATGATCGCACCGGCGAACTTCGGCGGGTGCTCGAGGAACTTTTGGACGACTGCGAGGGCGGTAGTTCACCGACGCGAAGGCGCCGGATTCGGAGTGTCGCCGAGCGTCATGGCACGTTCAGATGTGGCCAGCGTGCGTCGCGGGACACGGTCTCTGACGACTTCGCTGTTCTTCGGCGGACCTTGAGCCATTCGCTCTGCCTGAGCGGTGTGAGTCAACAGGTTGCCGCCGATGCGCTCCGCGCGCTGGTTCCCGATATCCGAGAGGCACGCGACGCGGCGCGCATGGCGTACGTCCAGGCGCACGGCGGGTCGAGAATGAGTTGATGACACCGGGGCCAGCGGCGACAGGGCGGACGCGCCGCGTCGGATCCGTCACGCGCTACCGCCTCAGAGTTCTTCTCCGTTCTCCGCTCGGCGGCAGAGAAAACTCAACGAAGGACGCTGGTCGGCGCGCCGGACCAGAACGTGACCAGCAAGCCGCCAATCACGATCAGCGTTCCGCCTACCATGATTGATAGACTGGGGACTGAGCGAAAGGTGAAAAAGCTGACGACCTGCCAGATCAAGAACAGGGTCGCGATATACAGCCCCACGACGCGCTCGAACGGGAGCGGGGTCAGGTTGAGTGCAATTCCATACCCGAAGAGGAGCGCGGCTCCTCCGACCAATACGCCGACTCGGGTCGCGCCAGACTTTTCAAATAAGCCGATCCGCACAACCGCATCACCGCTGGCCTCCATCGCTGTCGCAGCAATAAGAAACGCCCAAACGCCCAAGATTTTGAACATCACCGTTGGCCCCGAGGAGGATTCGACTGTTCGCGTCGGCTGATGATGCGCACGCCCACCGTGCCGCTCGCTACGAGCCTGCCGCCTGCCACGAGTCCGGTTGCGTGCGTCCCGAAGCGTTTCATGCCATGAACTTACGGCAGCGCCCTAGCGAGCGCATGATTGTCACGCTTCAAGGAGCGCGAGCGCTATGTTCTCTGCTGTGGTTCGATTCGCGGGAGGGCTTCGATGATCTGCCGTGTTGTGTTGCCGGTCGCACTGGCGGCCTTCGTCCCGTTGCTGGTTGCCAGCAACCGGATGGGCGCGCAGTCCGCAGTGCGCGGCGCGATCGTTGGCAAGGTGACGAGCGATTCCGCCAGCTCCCACGGCGTCGCGAACGCCGAGATTCTCGTTCCGGCGCTCGACATCAACACTCGGACGGGTGAGACGGGCGAGTATCGCGTCGCGGTGGCGCCCGGGCGTTATCTGGTGATGGTGCGCGTGCCAGGATTCAAATCCGCCACGGATTCGGTCACGGTCACGGCAACCGCCGATGCGCCGCTGAATTTCGTGCTGCATGCGGCCGCGGTGCAGCTCGATTCCGTTGTCACGAACGCCACGCCGAAAAAGTACATCTCCGGGAACCTGAACGACTTCGAGGAGCGCATGCACTCGCACGGCGGGGGCTCCTTCGTCGGCGACTCGGTCCTCCGGCAGAACGAGAACCGGCGCTTGCCAGAAGTCTTGGAGAGCCGGTTGCATGGCGTGCAATTCTTCCGGTCGATATTGGCTCCCCCTGGCGAGAACCCGGATGCTGTATGGGCGATCGGCTCACGGAGCGGCGGGATGTCCGCGTGCGGCGCATTTCAGAAATGTCCGGGTGCCCATGGCAGCACGAACCCCGACGTTTGCTATTCGAGCGTGTACGTCGACAACGTGCTCATTTACGATCCCAGAAGAATGCCCGGGGTCATCCCGCCGGACCTCAGCATGTACAACACGAGCGACGTCGCCGGCGTCGAGTACTACACCGGAGGAGCGTCGACGCCGGCGCAGTTCAATAGCAATCCGTGCGGCGTGCTCGCGATCTGGACGCGGGAGAAATGAAGCGCGTTTCCGCAGATGCTCGAACTGCAGGGGTTTGACCTCCCAGAACGGAATCCACCATGCTCACTCGTCTCGCTGTCGCCGCACTCTTCCCACTCGCCAGCCTGTCCGCGGTTCCGACAACCGCCCGCGCGCAGCAGCGCGACTCGCTCGCGCCGCACGCCGCTCCGATCGTCACCGCCGTGTTCCGCGGTCGCGTGGTGCACGCGGGCACGTCCGCGCCGGTCAGCGGTGCCGACGTCTGGCTGGTGGTGCCCAATCTGCATGCGTCGACCGACAGCAGCGGCGCGTTCCGCTTTGACGATGTGACCTCGGGGATGGAGCTCGTGCAGGTGCGCTACCTGGGGCTCGTCGTCCAGCGCGACACGATCGTGCTGTCCGCCGAGCACGAGAACGTGCGTACCTACGCGCTCGCCGAGGTGGCGACGCTCGATACCGTGCGAACGATCGCGGGAGCGCGCAAGTACATCTCGCCGCGTCTACAAGGATTCGAGGAACGCCGCCTCTCGGGGATGGGCGGCCACTTCATCAGCGACAGCGTCATGCGGCGGAACGAGAATACGACGATGTCGAATCTCGTGGAGAGTCGGATGCCGGGGCTGACGCAGCAAACAGTGACAGTGCCGGGCAAGATAATTACCGCACTCGTCTCGACGCGCAAACCGTGCTCGGGACTCGCCATTCTGGGCGCGTGCACAGCGCCCAACTGCTTTGTAGCGGTCTACCTCGACGGTGTCCTCCAGTACTCCTCGAAGATGGTAGGCGTCGCTCCGCCCGATTTCAGAACGGACTACAACGTCAGCGACTTGGCCGGCGCCGAGTTTTACGCCGGCGGCGCGGCGTCGCCGATGGGCATGCACAGCGACGACAACGGGTGTGGCTCGCTGTGGTTGTGGACCCGAGAGCGTTAGCGAATCGCGCCACGAGCTAGTGCGGGAAGAACGACAGCCCCGCGAGGAATCCGATGCGGAAGTTGGTGGGGTTGAACGCCCAGCCTCCGTTCACTTCGAAGCGCGCGGCAAAGTCATCCTTGAGCGGCTTACGAACGCCGAAGCCGGCGCCGGCGGTGAATTGCGCGGTGGACCCACCGTCCGAAACGCCGACCACGCCGAGAAATGGACGGACGTACGGCGACCAGAGCGTCGTCAAGCGCCGCTCATTACCAGTCTCAATTATGAAATCCGTCAACTGATAGAGTGCACCGACCTCGACGTCGTAGACGAGTACGCCGTCGACGTGCTCGAGCTTGGTCCAGTCGAAACTCGCGGCCGGCTCGAGGGCCCAGCGTGGATAGTCCTTGAGGAACCACGCCATGCGAAAACGTCCCGCCGGAACTGTGATGTGGGTGGTGGAGACGTCGCCGACACCAAAGAGCGCTTCGGCGTCGATGCCGTATTCGATGATGTGCGGCCACGAGACCGATGGCGCCGCGGCCGATGAGGCCGCGCCCGATCCGGCGACGCCCGACTGCGTCTGCGCAGACGACGACATGGGCGCGGCGACCGCGACGGCAATGACAAGCAAGCCCGACACAACACGAGAGTTGGTGCGCATGAATCCTCCAGGGTGTGGCGGATGCGCCCGCAAATTGTGTGCTATGTCACACCGGGCGGAACCTGGCGGATCTCATTCGCCTACTAGAACATGAGAACGCTCGCGTCGTGTGGTGACGTGGCCGTCACCTGGCGAACACCGCCGGTACGCCGAGCACGGAGGCACCCAGCACAGCGCCGGCGAACACGCCGGTGAACGTGCGGCCGCAGTCCGGTGCGGGGTTCGCTTCCACGAACGTGACGACCCTGCCGACGACGGTGTACGTACCGGTGCAGGTGACGGTGCGCGTCGACACGACTTCGCTCAACGTTTGCTGAAACGTCGTGACGTCGGTGAAGGCGCCATTGCCGTCGACCGAAATCGCGCCCGCCAGCGCGTCGATGGTCAGTTGGGGGCTCACCGAATCAACGACCACGGCCGGCAAGACGCTGCCGTTCACAGTCTGGAGATCGAACCGGCCGGTCAGCACATTGGAACCGACGGTCACGACGTTGCGGTCGTTATTGTCGTTGCAGGCCGCGAGTCCCACGGCGACGAGGACCAGCGCGATTGTCGAAGTTCGCATCCACGTCTCCATAATCACATCACGAAGATCGCTGGTATGCCGAGCACGGACGCGGTGAGCGTGGTGCCGGTGATCACGCCGGTGAACGTGCGGCCGCAGTCGGGCGCGGGTGTCGTTTCCACGAACGAGAATACCGTTCCGACGACCGTGTACGTGCCGGGGCATGTCACCGTTCGCGTCGAAATAACGCCGTTCGACGTTTGCCGAAACGTCGTGGCGTCGACGAACTGGCCGCCGCCGTTGATCGAGATCACGCCGGACAGCGCGTCGAGCCTGAGTGCGGGATTCGCCGAGTCGACGACTACGGCCGGCAATGAGTTGCCGCTCACGCTCTGCAGGACGAACGAGCCGGCCAGAACGTTCGGAGAGACGACCCCGTTGTTGTTGGTGTCGTTGCAGGCCGCGAGCCCCAGCGCAGCGAGGACAAGCACGATCGGCGTCATTCGCATCTACGTCTCCATCAACGAGTGGGACGTGAGCGAAGAAGGGAATTTCCGCGCCATCAAACACCGCGCGGCTCAGATTCCGGCTGCACCCTCCGGTGACGCGGAGGCTGACGCGGAGGCTGACGCGTATGCTGATGCATACGCTGGCGCATATGCGGCGAACGGCGTACAGAGCGTCTTCAAGTCCTGCTCGGAGATGCGCCCGTGCACGAGCAGGGCGAGCGCAACGTCTTCGGCGGCGGCTTGAGCGGCGACGAACAATCGGCGATCTGAACGAGACAGCGGCGGAGCCGAGCGAAGCGCGAGAAAGGCAACCGTCTCGACGGCATCGCGAACGTGCCACGCGGCGATTCCGAGCTGCCGATGCGCGATGGTGGCGTCGACGATCTCCCATGCGGTCGATCGAGCCGCAGTTCCACTGTGATCCTGACTGACAGTCTGCCCGATCGCGACCCACTGCGAAACGCGAAGCTCGGAGAGCCGATCGATGAACGGATTCACGCGACCGAGCGACGGCTCGTCGTCTTCAGTGAGGCGAGCGACGCTGAGCGGAAGCGGGAGCCGTCCGGTGTGTTGCCGAGGCATGTTGACCTGCGCTGCTGGACGTAAAAAGACCAATACGATTCCAACGTACCGGCGCGGGCATTAACACCGCACAAACAGCAGGGTCGTCCTCCATAAAAATGCCATAAAACTCGGCCGGAAAAGCGGGTTCGCGGCGCACGCGCGGTGCATCCTTCCCGGGCCTGGTCGTGCAGCGACCGGGCAACGCGATGGCTCGCATCGAGAGAACATGAATAGCGATATGCTGACAGTCCTCGTCATCGAGGACGAGCCGCAGATCCGACGCCTGGTGCGCAACGCGCTCACCACGGAAGGCGCGCGCCTCATGCCGGACGGCGACGCGTCGGACGATGGGCGAACGGTGCGCATCGTCGAAGCGGACACTGGGCAGAGCGGCATCGACCTCGCGGCGGGAGAGGTGCCCGCACTGATCATTCTCGATCTCGGATTGCCCGACATGCAGGGCTTCGATGTATGCCGAGAAATCCGGTCGTGGTCGAACTCGCCGATCATCGTCCTGTCCGCGCGTCACAGCGACACGGAAAAGGTGAGTCTGCTCGACGCCGGCGCGGACGACTACATCACCAAGCCGTTCAGCACCGTCGAATTCGTCGCCCGCGTCCGCGCCCAGCTCAGGCGCACGCGACGGCCGATCGCGGGTGGCGAGGCGTCGCCGGCAGTGGCCACGTTCGGAGACATCGTCGTCGATCAGCAGCGGCGTCGCGTGGAGCGTGACGGCGAGCCAATTCACCTCACGCCCACGGAATGGGCGCTGTTGCGAACGTTGATCGCGCATCCGCGCCAAACACTCACGCATCGGCAGTTGTTCAAGGCCGTCTGGGGCAACGCCGCCGGGGACGCGCAGCAATATCTTCGCGTGTACGTGGGGCATTTGCGGCGGAAGATCGAGGCTGATCCGGTGCGGCCGCGATTTCTGCAAACGGACGCCGGAATCGGCTACCGGTTCGAGCCTGATGGGACTGCACCATGATCGGCGAATCCGCGGTCGCCGCGACACCGGCGAACGTTCAACCGCCCGCGACGGCCAGGGTGATCGTTCGGTGGGCGATCTGGCTGAGCGCGATCGTGATCTCGACGCTCGGCATGTATTTCGTTCG
This sequence comes from uncultured Gemmatimonadaceae bacterium, assembly GCA_963817445.1. GTDB lineage: Bacteria > Gemmatimonadota > Gemmatimonadetes > Gemmatimonadales > Gemmatimonadaceae > JAQBQB01. The sequence goes on along the minus strand of CAWFOG010000028.1, from coordinate 27,487 downwards.
CGCCAGCCTGGACAAGGCGCATGTGACGCTCGTGTTCCTGTTGATCGTGCTCGGCGCCAGCGCGGCTGGAGGGCGGACGTTGGGTCTTACAGTCGCGGCGCTCGCCTTCCTGTCGTTCGACTTCTTCTTTCTGCCTCCGTACTCGACGCTCACCGTCACGAACCCGCTCGACTGGCTCGTGTTGGTGACCTTTCTCATCACGAGCATCGTTGCTGCACAATTGCTCTACCGCGCGAATGCGACCGCGGAGGCGGCGACGCAGCGCGCGCTCGAAGTCGATCGGCTCGCCGGGTTGGGCGCCGAGACACTGAACGCGGCCAACGCCGACGAAGCACTGCGCGCAATCGCCGGAGTCATTCGACAATCGGTGGACGTGGACGAGTGCGACATTTACTTGCGCCACACTTTGAGTCGCGACGACGGCCTCGTGGGATGGATCATTCAGCACGGCACTGGCGCGGTCGAGTTGGAGGACGGCACGGTGCGGCTGTCGCCGGAAGTGCCGCGCAGTCGCGGCGCCGACCCAGCAGTGCGAGCCTTCGCGATTCCGCTGCGCGTGCGCGATCACATCGTTGGCGTGTTGCGAATCGCCAAGGCGCAGCCACTCGTGCTCACCGCCGAGCAGGCGCGGCTGCTCAACGCGCTGGCGTACTATGCGGCGCTGGGCGCCGAACGCGCGCGATTGGTGGCGACCGCTGAACGAGCCGAAGCGGAGCGACGAGTCGAAGCGCTGAGGGGCGCGCTGCTGACTGCCGTGTCGCACGATCTTCGAACGCCGCTGACGACGATCAAAGGGATCGCGAACGAAATCAGTCACGGGGGCGACCGGGCTCGGGCATCGATCATCGAAGCGGAAGCCGATCTGCTCAACGCGCTCATCGGCGACTTGCTCGATCTGTCGCGCATTCACGCCGGCGCGGTGCGACCGAATCTGGCGGTCAACACGATCGACGATCTCGTGGGTGCGGCGTTGCGCCGCGTGTCGGGAGTGGTCGAGCGACGTCACGTCGACGTCGACCTGCCACCAGACGCGCTGTTGATCGGCGTGTTCGACTTCACTCAATCGCTGCGAATTCTCACCAACCTGATCGACAACGCCGCGAAGTATTCGCCCACCGGCGCTCCGATCGAGATTCGGGCGTCCCAGGATGGTGAGCGTCTTCGAATCGATGTGCTCGATCGCGGTCGCGGCGTTCCGGAGTCGGAGCGCGATCGGATCTTCGAGCCGTTTTACCGTCCGCCGGGCGTGCCGCCGGATATCCGCGGCCACGGCTTGGGCCTGTCGATTGCTCGCGGGCTCGCCGAAGCGCAGGGCGGTGCGATCCGGTTCCGTCCGCGACCAGGCGGCGGCTCGGTGTTCTCGCTCGAGCTGCCGGCATCTGACGCGCCGGACTCAGAAATGCTGGGGGCGCGGGCGCGCGATCTCGTATAGCCCGTGTGGATGGCCCGTCTTTATAAAACTTTTGTCGATGGGGCCGCCGCCGTTTGTGCGGCGTTTACGGCGTTCGCGATAGCGTTCGCTGTCGCGCGATTCCGCCCGTTGAAGCGTGCGCCACCACGCACGACATGATCTTCCGCATCAGGTGCAACAACAATGATCGATCTCATCTACGTGCTCGGCACCATCGGTTTTTTCGCGCTGATGCTCGTGTATGTCCGAGCGTGCGAGCGACTCGGCCGCTCGAACGACGGCAGCCAGTCCGAGGAGCGGCAGTCATGAGCACCGAAAGCTGGATTGCCGGCGCGCTCGCCGTAGCGATTCTCGTCTATCTCGTCTACACGCTCGTCCGGCCTGAGAAGTTTTGAGGCAATGAAGCCATGACACTCAACGGTTGGCTGCAAATCCTCTTTTTCAGCACCTGCGTGCTCGTCGTCGCGAAACCGCTCGGGATCTATCTCGTGCGCGTGTACGACGGCTCGCTGACGTGGCTCGGGCCCGTCGAGCGCTTGATCTATCGCATCTGCGGCGTCGACGCCAATGAGGATCAGCACTGGACGCGGTACGCCGCCGGTATGCTGCTCTTCAGCGCGGTGTCGATGCTGTTCACGTATGTCGCTCTGCGACTCCAGGCGGTGCTGCCCCTCAACCCGCAGCACTTTCCGGCGGTACCAGACCGACAGGCGTTCGAGACGTCGGCGTCGTTCACGACGAACACGAACTGGCAGTCGTACGTCGGCGAGTCGGTGATGTCGTATTTCACGCAGATGACGCAGCTGGCGTTTCACAACTTCATCTCCGCGGCGGCCGGCATGGCGGTCGCGGTGGCGCTCGTGCGCGGCATCGCGCGGAGATCCGCGGGACGCATTGGCAACTTCTGGGTCGATCTGACGCGCGGCACGCTGTACGTGTTGCTGCCGCTCTGTCTCCCGCTGGCGCTGCTGTTCGTGCAGCAGGGGATGATTCAGAACTTCAAACCGTACCTCGACCTCGTGACGCTCGAGGGGGCCAAGCAGACGCTCGCGATGGGTCCGGTGGCCAGTCAGGAAATCATCAAGCAGCTCGGCACGAACGGCGGCGGCTTCTTCAACGCCAACGCGGCGCACCCGTTCGAGAATCCGACGCCGTGGACGAACTTCTGGTCGGTGTTCACGATCTTCATGATCCCGTCGGCATTGACGTACATGCTCGGCCGGATGGTGAAGAGCCAGAAGCACGGCTGGGCAGTGTGGGCGGCGATGTTCGTGTTGTTCTTCGGTGGCGTGACGACGGCGTACTGGGCCGAAGCGCGCGGGAATCCGATTCACGCGGCGCGCGGGATCGACGTCACGAGCTCGGCGACGAATCCGGGCGGGAACATGGAGGGCAAGGAAGTTCGCTTTGGCATCGCGAACTCCGCGCTCTATGCGACCGTGACGACCGACGCGTCGTGCGGCTGCGTCAACTCGATGCACGATTCGTTCACGCCGCTCGGCGGACTCGTGCCGATGGTCAACATGCAGCTGGGCGAAGTGGTGTTCGGCGGAGTCGGCGCTGGGCTGTACGGCATCCTGATGATGGTGATTCTCACGGTGTTCATCGCGGGCCTCATGGTCGGCCGGACTCCGGAATACCTGGGCAAGAAGATCCAGGCGCGAGAAGTCCAAATGGCGATGCTGTACGTCTTGGTGTTCCCCGCCGCCATTCTCACGATGACGGCGATGTCCGCGCTGCTTCCGGCCGGGTTGAAGGGGCTCAACAATGCGGGCCCTCATGGTCTCTCGGAAATCCTCTACGCGTTCACGTCGACGGCGGCGAACAATGGCAGTGCGTTCGCCGGGCTCACGGGCACGACGTACTACTACAACACGATGTTCGGCCTGAACACGCTCATCGGCCGCTTCGCGATGATGGTGCCGATGCTGGCCATTGCCGGCTTTCTGGCCGAGAAGAAGATCGCGCCCGAGTCGGCCGGCACATTCCCGGTGACGACGCCGCTGTTCGTTCTTCTCCTCGTCTCCGTCATTCTGATCGTCAGCGCGCTCACCTTCTTTCCCGCCCTCTCGCTCGGCCCGATCGTTGAGCATTTGCTGATGGGCGCGGGAAAACTCTTCTGACCATGGCCGCTCCAATTCGTACTTCCGCTCCGGTGCCTCCCGCGCCACGCGAGGCGGCGCGCGACACGGCGCAACGCCAACAGGCGTCACGCAATCGGCCGCTGTTCGATCCGCCGATCGTCCGGCGGGCACTGCGTGACGCGCTCGTCAAGCTCGGCCCGCGCCACATGGTGCGGAATCCGGTCATGTTCGTGGTGCTGATCGGTTCGGCGTATACGACGGTGGTGTTCTTCCGCGACGTCGTGCAGGGACGAGCGGATTGGGGCTTCACGCTCCAGCTCGCGCTCTGGCTCTGGTTCACGGTGATTTTTGCGAACTTCGCCGAAGCCATGGCCGAAGGCCGCGGCAAGGCTCAGGCGGACACGCTGCGCAAAGCGCGCACGCAAACGGCGGCGAAACGCCTGCTCGCGAAAGGCCCGGCCAACGGCCGCATCGATCGCACTCGCTTTGAAGAGGTCGGCGCGCCGGAACTGCGGCGCGGCGATCTCGTGGTGTGCGTGCCGGGCGACATCATTCCCGGCGACGGCGAGGTCGTCGACGGCGTGGCATCGGTCGACGAGAGCGCGATCACGGGTGAGAGCGCGCCGGTCGTTCGCGAAAGCGGTGGCGATCGCTCGGCGGTGACCGGCGGGACCAAGGTGCTCTCCGACTACATCGTCATTCGCGTCACGGCGAATCCGGGCGAGACCTTTCTCGATCGCATGATCGCGCTCGTCGAAGGGGCGTCGCGGCAAAAGACGCCGAACGAGATCGCGCTCACGATTCTGTTGTCGGGGCTCACGATCGTCTTTCTGTTTGCGGTCGCGACTCTTCAGCCATTCGCCGTCTACAGTGGCGGCGCGACGACGATCCCGGTGCTCATCGCGCTGCTCGTCTGCCTGATTCCGACGACGATCGGTGGCTTGCTGTCGGCGATCGGCATTGCGGGCATGGATCGCATGATTCAGCAAAATGTGATTGCGATGAGTGGGCGCGCCGTCGAAGCCGCCGGCGACGTGAACACGCTGCTGCTCGACAAGACGGGCACGATCACGCTGGGCAATCGACAAGCGTCGGAGTTTCTACCGGTGGCGGGCGTGACCGCCGAACTGCTCGCCGACCGTGCACAGCTTGCGTCGCTCGCCGACGAGACGCCGGAAGGGCGGAGCATCGTCGTGCTCGCCAAGACGAAGTTCGGTCTGCGCGGTCGCGAGGTCGGTGGCGAGCACGGTGGGCATCGCGACATGGAGTTCATTCCATTCAGCGCGGCGACTCGCATGAGTGGCGTCAACTCTGGCGACTATGAAGTACGGAAGGGCGCCGGGGACGCCGTGCTGGCGTGGGTCCGCGACGAAGGCGGCGTGATCCCGCCCGACATCGAGACGGCGATTCAGCGTGTGGCGATGGAAGGCGGTACACCGCTGGTCGTCGCCGAGATGCCGAATGGCAACGGGCGACTGGCGCGCGTGTTGGGCGTGGTCTACCTCAAGGACATTGTGAAGGGCGGCATCCGCGAGCGGTTCGACCGGCTGCGCGCGATGGGCATTCGCACGGTGATGATCACCGGCGACAACCCGCTCACCGCGGCGGCGATCGCGCAGGAAGCCGGCGTCGACGACTTCCTCGCCGAGGCGAAGCCGGAAGACAAGATGGCGTTGATCAGGCGCGAGCAGCAGGGTGGAAAGCTCGTGGCGATGACGGGCGACGGCACGAACGACGCGCCGGCGCTGGCGCAGGCCGACGTTGGCGTGGCGATGAACACCGGCACGCAGGCGGCGAAGGAAGCCGGCAACATGATCGATCTCGACTCGAATCCGACGAAGCTGATCGAGGTCGTGGAGATCGGGAAGCAGCTGCTCATGACGCGCGGCGCGCTGACGACGTTCTCAATCGCCAACGACGTGGCGAAGTATTTCGCGATCATCCCGGCGATGTTCGTCGTCACGTATCCGGCGCTGCAGTCGCTCAACGTCATGCGGCTGCATTCGCCACAGTCGGCGATTCTGGCCAGCGTGATCTTCAACGCGCTGATCATCGTGGCGCTCATCCCGCTGGCGCTGCGCGGCGTCACGTATCGTCCCGCGCCGGCGTCGGTGATTCTGCGGCGCAATCTGATCGTGTACGGGTTCGGCGGCCTCGTGGTGCCGTTCATCGGCATCAAGCTCATCGATGTAGTGCTCGTCATCACACATCTGGTATCATGACCATGCTGCGCAAACAAATCTGGCCGGCCATCGCCATGACGCTGGTGCTGTGCGTCATCACCGGGGTGATCTATCCCGGCGTCGTGACCGGGCTCGCCCAGGTGTTGTTCCCGCGCCAGGCCAACGGGTCGCTCGTTTCCGTCAACGGACGCGTGGTTGGCAGTGCGCTGATTGGACAGCCGTTCACGCGCCCTGAGTATTTCCACTCGCGTCCGTCCGCGGCCGGCAACGGATACGACGCGACGTCATCGGGCGGAACGAACAAAGGGCCGACCGACGCCAAGCTCGCAGATACGCTGATTGCGCAAGCCGTGGACAGCGTCATCAAGAACGACGGCGCCGTGAAAGGCCGAATTCCGTCGGACATGGTGACGTCGTCCGCATCAGGCCTCGATCCCGATATCTCGCCGGCCAACGCGTACCAGCAGGTGGCGCGCGTGGCCAACGCTCGGCGCGCCGACCCGGCGGCCGTACGGGCGTTGGTGGAGCGGCGCGTCGAAGGGCGACAGTTCGGGTTCTTCGGCGAGCCGCGGGTGAACGTCCTCCTCCTCAACATCGCGCTCGACAGCGCGTTCAAGAAATGACAACAACAAAAAGCATCCTCGCCGCAATCACCTTTGGCGTTGGGCTGCAACTCGCCGCGTCCACGGCCGGCGCACAGGCTACGATGTGCGCCACGGACACCACCTGGAAGAAGCCGGACCCGTTCTCGTTCGCCGACTTCACGTGGATGAACGGCAATCCGCGCACGAAGGACTCGCCGCTGGCCACGTCGTATTTCACCGGCGAGTTCCGCGCCGACGTGAGCTACATCGATGACTTCAACCATCCGAGCGACCACACCTTGATCGGCACGTCGGAGAGCGGGCGGACGAGCGAGATCCAGGTCCAGCAGCTCGGGTTCGGCGGCGATCTCCATTGCGGAAATGTGCGCGGCCGATTCATGACGCAGTTCGGTCTGTATTCGACGATGACGCCGCGCAACGACGCGAGCCCCGGCCGCGGACAGTGGCAGCTCGACAACGCGTACCGCTATCTCTCCGAGGCGTACGGCGGTCACCACTGGAATGCGTTGAACGGCGTCAATCTCGACGCGGGCATTTTCCTGTCGTACATCGGACTGTTCAGCTTTTACAACTTCGACAACTGGGCCTATCAACCGTCGTACGTGTCGTCGAACACGCCGTGGTTCTTCACGGGGTTGAGACTCCAGGTCTTTACGAGCGACAAGCTGAAGATCGAACCGTGGCTGATCAACGGGTGGCAGTCGTACGGCATGTTCAACAGCGCGCCGGGCGTGGGTGCACAGATCTTGTACCGGCCCAACGGTTCCGTGTCCATGCTGACGAACGACTACTACGGGCACGATCTCCTGGGCGTTGCCCGATCGTCGGCGCACGCACACGGACAACAGCCTCGAGATCAAGTACTTCGACAAACCCACGCAAATGTTCGACAAGGGCGCGTTCTCGTTGACCCTCGACGCCGGCTGCGAGAGTGGCGCGGGCGTTAGCTGCGGCGGAGGTTCGGGCAAGGATCCGCGGCAGAACTTCCTCGGCTTCATGCTCTACAATCGGAGCTGGTTCGACCAGGACCACTACGGCATCACGCTGGGTGGTGGCGCGATGGACAATCCTGGCCGCTATCTCGTGCTGCTTCCGCCGATCAACGGCGCGACGGCGTTCTCCGGCACGCAGTATTTCACGGAGAGTCCCGGCGATCAGTTCAAGGCGTGGGACGCATCAATCACGTTCGACTACATGCCCGACGAATTCAGCACGTTCCGCTTCGAGGTCGATCATCGCGAAGCCAATGTGCCGTACTTCTCGGCGCCGGGTGGCATCACACCGGTGGGTGGCAACACTGGACTTCCCGGATCGGTGGTACCAGGCTTTTTCCCCGATCTACGCCGGGCCGAAACGCGGCTGAATTTCGCGCTGCTGGTCAAGCTGTAGGAATCGGTCGACTACCATTTTGGCATGACGATCTCGGACCACGAGCCCCCGCGCCCGCCGCCATCGAGCGAAGCGCCGGCGGAGTCGGCGCTCGAAGCGTCGCCGCCGCCTGAGCGACGCTCGAATCCCGACCGCGAACCGAGTGCGTCGGACTTTCTCGCGCTCGTTCGCCAACGCGAGCGGGGCAAGCTGAAAGTGTACATCGGTTCGGCCGCCGGCACGGGCAAGACGTTCCGAATGTTGACCGAGGCACACGATCTTCGCCATCGCGGGGTCGACGTGGTCGTCGGATTCGTCGAGACGCATGGTCGTGTTGAAACCATGGCCCAACTGGGCGATCTCGCGGTGGTACCGCGAAAGCAGATCGTCTATCGCGGCGTCACGCTCGAGGAAATGGACGTCGACGCCCTCATCGCCCGCCGCCCGCAGGTGGCCATCGTCGACGAGCTCGCGCACACGAACGTGCCGGGTGCACGCAACGGCAAACGTTGGCAGGACGTGCTGCTGCTGCTCGACGAGGGCATCAACGTCATTTCGGCCGTGAACGTTCAACATCTCGAATCGCTGAACGACGTGCTGGAGCGCGAACTCGGCGTCACGATCCGCGAAACGGTGCCAGACTGGGTTGTGGGCCAGGCGGATCAGGTGGTCAATCTCGACATCTCCGCCGAAGATCTGCGGCAGCGGTTGCGCGATGGGAAGATCTACAAAGCCGACAAGATCCAAACCGCGCTGGCGAATTTTTTCACCGATGAGAACCTGACGACGCTGCGCGAGCTGGCGCTCCGCGAAGTGGCCAACTCCGTGGACCGGTCTCGCGAGGAGATCGTTCGCCGAACGGAGAGCGGTGGAATCGCGGCGGCGCGCAAGACGGTCGATCGCGTCATGGCGTGCTTGTCCAGCGACCCACCTCTTTCACGAATCCTCTTGCGCAAGGCAAGTCGCATCGCCGGGCGACTCAACTCCGACTGGTTCTGCGTGTACGTGCAGACGAGCGGGGAGCGGCCGGATCGGATCGACAGCACCCTCCAGCGCCATCTCGTCGACAACATCCAGCTTGCACAATCGCTCGGCGCCGAAGTGGTGAAGCTGAGCGGAGACGATGTCGCGGCCGCACTCTCCCGATTCGCCGCCGAACGTGGCGTCACGATGTGCATCGTCGGCGAGACGCGTCGCTCGCGATGGTATCGGCTCCGGCGCGGCTCGATCGTCGATCGGTTGCTGGCCGCACGCACCGGGGTCGACGTCCTCGTCGTCTCTGGTATCGATGAACCCGAGTTTCGGTCTGCCGGGCGCGATCGCCGCGCCGCGCTCGGGAGCGACGAATGAGCGCCGCCTTCGTTCGCTCGCGCGTGTCGAAGTCGGTCGGGTGGAGACTGGCCGCCGGCGTCAGCCCGTCGGTGCTGACCGTTGGACTCGTTGTTGGACTTTTCTACTACGGCGAGATTGGCCGCGCGGCGCCACGCGTCATTCTCGTGCTCGCGTCGGCATTGACCGTGGTGTCGCTGGCGATTGCCTGGGCGAACGCGAGATATTTTGCCGATCGCCTCGCACGCCTGGCGAGGGTGACGAACCCCGCGTCAGGCGACGGCGAACGCGCGGACGAATTCGACCGAATCGAGCAGGCCGTCGGAAACATGGGATCGGCGCTGTCGGCGGCGGAGGCGGAACGGGCTCGGACCGATGCGGTCGGCGCGGCGCGGCTTCGCGATCACGCTACGATGCTCGCCGGAGTGGTTGGCGACGCGCTCTCGCAGCTCGATGAGATTCGGCTTCCGCTTCACATTTTACTCGAAAGCCGATTCGGCGAGCTCAATGAGAATCAGGAAGAGCTGTTGCGAGACGCGCGCACGGCGGCCGATGCGATCGACGTGGCTCTCCGCCGGCTCGGTCAGCTGGCGGACGCCGACCGCGGTGCGATGTCCGTGCAGCGCGAGCTCGTGCAGATCAACGATGTCGTGCGTTCGGTGATTCCGCTGGCGCGCGCCTCGACCGAACGGCAAAGCGCCCGCATGGAAGTGACACTCGAACCCGGACTGCCACGCGTCATCGCCGACCGGGCGAGACTCGCCGAAGCGCTGGCGCTGCTCATGAGCGACGGCGCGGACGAATCGAATTCTCAGACCCCGCTCGTGATCTCGACTGAGCGAGCCGGCGCGGCGGCGATCATTCGCATTAAGCCAGTCGGAAAACGGAAAGAGTCGCTCATCGTCGCCTCGAGCCTGGTGACGGCGCAGGGCGGCGAGGTTGTAACTGGCGACGATGGTCTCACGGTGCGAATCGGCGGCACGTCGACGCGGTGACGTCGCCGTGAGGTCGCGGTCGTTTGTGTTCGGGTTTCGCAAACCGTCTGGCGCGGAGGATTCCTTCCCCCACACTAGGAGCGTCACCTTCGCCCCCCCCTCGCCCGATGAAACGATTCATTGTCGCCTGTCTCGCCTGCGTCGCGCTTGCGGCGTGTACGCAGCGCCGCCCAGCGGAGCGCTACGGCTTCGTCGCCCGACTCGGGAATGACACCGTCTCGCTCGAGAGCGTGACGCGGAGCGGGAACACGCTGACGAGCGACGAGGTCGACCGCTTCCCGCGCGTGCATCAACGGCACACCGAAGTCACGCTCGCCCCCAACGGCGGCATTCTCCATCTGGTCATGGACATCACGACGCCGAGTGAGCCGGAGAACGAGCGGCAGCGGCACATCGTGGCAGACGTTACTCATGATTCAGTGCTCATGACCAAGCGCGACGGCTCGAGCAACAAGCGCTGGGCGTTCGCCACCGGCGGCGCGACGGTGATGGCGCACGTGCCGCAGATGTACAGCCTGTACGAACTGTACTTCGCCTCGGCGCTCGGTCGCATGGCGGCGTCGCCGTCGGCATCGCCGGCTGGCGACACCGTTCAGCTCCGACAGTTCTATATAGATCGCGAGTTCGATCGCTTCCCGCTCCACCACGCGGTGGTGCATCGTCTGTCGGGCGGGAAAGCCGAGGTCTGGCACGACTGGCTGTCGGGCATCGGCGAAGCGACGGTCGATTCGGCGGGTCGAATGCTGCATTACAACGGAGCGCGCACGACCTACAAGGTCGACGTCGAGCGACTCAGCACACCGCCAATTATTCAGCCAGTCGCCGCGTCGTTTGCGTCGCTCGAGTCGAAGAACGGCCGCGTGACGCAGCTGAGCGTGCGCGACACGGCGCGGGCGACGATCGGCGCGGCGACGTTCATCGTCGACTACGGCCGTCCGCTCGCGCGCGGGCGACAACTTCTGGGCGACGTCATTCCATACGGCGACGTGTGGCGTACCGGCGCGAACGCGGCCACGCAGTTCACAACGTCCGCACCGATCACGCTGGCGGGCATCAACATGCCGGCCGGTACCTATACGTTGTGGACGCTGCCGCAGGCGAACGGCACAGAGCTCATCGTCAACCAACAGAGCGGCCAGTGGGGCACGGAGTACGACCATGCGCGAGATCTCGCAAGAGCTCGCATGGCAGCAGACACCGCCGGCGCGCCGGTCGAACGGTTCACGATTTCCATTGTCGCGGCGAACGCTGAGCGCGGGACGCTGGCGATGGAGTGGGGGCCATTTCGGTGGACGGCGCCGATCATCGTCAGGAGTGCCGCCTCGGCTCGCTAGCGTGACGTACCGTCATGTAGATTCCCATGGTCAACCCCTCTTCAGGCCCTGTTGCCATGCGAATTTCCTTGAGACTCGTCCACACCCTGGCCGCTGCCGCGCTCGCGGCGCTCCCAGCTATCGCGTCCGCCCAGAACCAACAGGGCGCCACGCGCACCCTCGGCATCGACACCGCCAATTTCGACCGCGCAGTGCGGCCGCAGGATGACTTCTTCCGCTTCGTCAACGGCACTTGGCTCGTGCGCACGGCGATTCCCGCCGACGCGTCGAGCTGGGGCGCATTCAACGAGCTCACCGACAAGAGCCGAAACGCGATTCACGGCATCCTCGAGGAGGCCGCGAAGTCAAACGCGCCGGCCGGCTCCGACCAGCGCAAGATCGGCGACCTGTACTCGAGCTTCATGGACTCGGCGCGCGTCGAGAAGCTCGGATTGTCGCCACTTCAGCCTGAATTCGCCACGATTGGCAAGCTGACGTCGACGAAGGAATTGCCGGCGACCTTCGCGCACTTCGCGCGGCTCGGCATTCAGAGTCCGTTCGGCGTGTCCGTGCGGCAGGATCCGAAGAACTCGTCGCTCAACACGGTTCTCGTGAGTCAGTCCGGACTCGGCCTTCCCGATCGCGACTACTATTTGCGCAACGATCCGGCGATCGCCAGTACGCGAGAGGCGTACGTCACATACATCACGCGCCTGCTCACACTCGCCAAGCAGCCCGACGCGGCCGGCTCGGCGAAGCGTATCGTCGCGCTCGAGACGTCGATCGCCACGCCGCAGTGGGATCGCGCCAAGAGCCGCAATCGCGACCTCACGTACAACAAGATGACGGTCGCGCAGCTCACGGCCGCGACACCTTCATATGATTGGCACTCGTATCTCGCCGCGGCGAGCATCGGGAACGCGACGGACGTGATCGTCAGCCAGCCCGACTACGTGCAGGCGATGAACGACGTCGTCGCCAAGACGCCGGCGTCGACCTGGCGCGAGTACCTCACCTTCAAGCTCATCGACCGGTATTCGAACGAACTCCCGGCCGCTTACGTGCGCGCGCGCTTCGTGTTCCGCGATTCGACGCTGAGTGGTCAGCAGCAGATGTCGCCGCGGTGGAAGCGCGCATCCGGCGAGGTCGAGAGCTCGCTCGGTGAAGCGGCGGGGCAGCTCTATGTAAAGAAGTATTTCCCGCCGGCGGCCAAGGCGCGGATGGATCAGTTGGTGAAGAACATTCTCGCGGCGTACAAGGTCGGGATCGACTCGCTCGCCTGGATGAGCCCCGAGACCAAGACGCAGGCGCAGGACAAGCTCGCGCATTTCACCGTCAAGGTCGCGTACCCGAACACATGGCGTGACTATTCAAAGATCGTCATCAAGCGCGACGACCTGATCGGCAACGTTACAAGGGTTGCTGAATTCAACTATGATGACATGTCGAGCCAGCTCGGCAAACCGGTCGATCGGACGCGTTGGGGGATGACGCCGCAGACCGTGAACGCCTACTACAACGCGTCGAACAACGAAATCGTCTTCCCGGCGGCGATTCTCCAGCCGCCCTTCTTCGACGCGAACGCCGACGACGCGGTGAACTACGGCGCGATCGGCGCGGTGATCGGCCACGAGATCGGCCACGGCTTCGACGATCAGGGCAGCAAGTCCGACGGATTGGGCAACCTGCGCGACTGGTGGACACCAAGCGACGCCGCGGCGTTCAAGGAACGCACGCAGAAGCTCGGCGCCGAGTACGCGGCGATCAACCCGATCGAAGACTTGCACATCAATCCGGGGCTCACGATGGGGGAGAACATCGGCGACAACTCGGGGCTCATGCAGGCGTATCGGGCGTACCGCATCTCGCTGGGTCAGAAAGAGGCGCCGGTGATCGGCGGCTTGACGGGCGATCAACGCTTTTTCATTGGCTTCGCGCAGATCTGGCGGACCAAGTTCCGCGACGCGGCGCTGCGCAATCAGCTGTTGACGAACCCGCACTCGCCGGGCATGGCCCGCGCCTTCGTGCCGCTGACAAACAACGACGCATTTATGAAGGCGTTCGACGTGAAGCCGGGCGACAAGATGTGGCGCGCCCCGGCGGACCGGGTGAAGATCTGGTGAGTATTGAAACCCGGCCGGCGCGCCAATCGTAAGGAGCACCGAGCCAGACGGAGCGGTGCATGCGTATTCTGTGGACGTTGTTCAAAATCACTCTCGGACTTGCCGTCGCGATCCCCGTCGGTCTGTTCGCGATGGCGCTGGTGTTCGGTGTGATTGGCACCGTTGTCGGCCTCGTCGGAGCACTCGTGCGGCTCGCGTGCTTCGGGCTCGTGGGGTACGGCGTGTATCGTATCGCGCGGTTCTTTTTCTCGTCGGCGGGCAAACGCCAACACGTGGGTCCCGCCGCGCCGGAACTGACGAGCGTTGATCCGTACTATGCGGCGGCGATGCGCGAGCTGGATTCGGAGCTTCGGCGCTGAGCGCGGGCGACGGTCAGAGGTAAGTCACCGTCGTTCCGCCCTGCCGCAGGGTCCCTGCTGCCGAGATCGCTGGCGCGGGCTCAACGATTGCGCGCCACCGGACCCGAGCGCACATTGTGGCGCGGGGGGGGGTAGGCGCCGTAGCGAATGAATCGCGGCGCGCGCCGAGACCGCGCCATTCAGGAGATTGTTCTCTGTGACTCGTCGATCTGACGCACGCGAACCGGGACGTACACCGGGCGACGGTGCCTCGCGCCATCGTGAACCCGGTGACGCGCCCGCAGCGCCCTCGCATGATGTGTTCGGAGATCCATCGGCCGATCTTTATCGACTGCTCGTCGACAGCGTCCTGGACTACGCGATCTTTGCCTTGGATGAACGAGGCTACGTCCGCACGTGGAACGCGGGCGCCGAGCGTCTCAACGGATATGAAGCCCACGAGATCATTGGCAAGCACTTCTCGGTGTTCTATCCCCGCAACTTGATCGCCGAAGGATTTCCCGCGTTCGAGCTGCGCACGGCGGAGAACGTCGGTCGGTTTGAGGACGAAGGCTGGCGCGTTCGCAAAGATGGATCACGTTACTGGGCAAACGTCGTGATTACGCCACTGCGCGACACCGGCGGGACGTTGAGCGGGTTCGCCAAGGTGACCCGCGATCTGACCGACCGGCGCGACGCGGAGCAAACGCTGCGAAAAAGCGAGGAGAGCTTCCGCTTGCTCGTTGGCGCCGTCCGGGACTACGCCATCTTCATGCTCGACCCGCAGGGGCACGTGGAAACGTGGAACGCGGGCGCGCAGCGGATCAAGGGCTATCGGGCGGACGAGATCATCGGACAGTCATTTGAGAAGTTCTATCCGCCGGAGGACATCGCGGCGGGAAAGCCCGCGCGCGAACTGCGGATCGCCATCGAGACGGGAAAGTACGAAGAGGAAGGCTGGCGTCTTCGACAGGACGGGACCGCGTTCTGGGCGAGCGTGTTGATCACGGCTGTGCGGAATCGCGCCGGCGAGCTCGTGGGGTTCGCCAAGGTCACCCGCGATCTGACCGAGCGACGCCGAGCCGAGGAGCGCACGCTCGCCGCCGCGCGAATCGCCGCCGTACAGGAGGCCGCGCGAGCCGGTGCTGAGACACGAGAGCGAGAACTGCGCGATGTCGCCGCACAGTTGCAGCGGCAAGCCGCGGCGCTCGAGCAACGCGGCCGCGAAGCCAAAGACGCGCAACGGCAAGCGGACGACGCCAATCGTGCCAAGAGCCAATTTCTGGCGTCGATGTCGCACGAGCTGCGCACGCCGCTGAACGCGATCGGCGGATATGCGGATTTACTCATGATGGGCCTGTCCGGGCCCGTGACGCCGCAGCAGACCGAGCAGCTCGGCCGCATCAAGCGCGGCCAGGAATATCTCCTCGGCATCATCAACGACATTTTGAATTTCAGCCGAATCGAAGCGGGGCAGTTGACCTACGATATCGGGCCGATGCTGGTCAATCAGGCGCTCGAGGGCGTGTTGCACCTGGTGACTCCCCAACTGCTGTCGAAGAATCTGCACATTGGCTCAATGGCCTGTCCGCCCGATCTGGTGGCGTGGGCCGACAAATCCAAGGTCGAACAGATTTTGCTCAACCTCATCTCCAACGCGGTGAAGTTCACGGCACCGGGCGGTTCGGTGAGTGTGTCGTGTGAGCAGCTCCCGGATCACCGCGTGGCGATCCGGGTGCAAGACACGGGGAGTGGCATCGCCCCCGAGTATCTTCGCTCAATCTTTGAGCCGTTCGTACAGGTTGGCCGATCGCTTACCAGCACGCCCCAAGGCACGGGGTTGGGTCTGGCGATCAGCCGCGATTTGGCGGTCGCGATGGGTGGCGATCTCACCGTGGAGAGCACGGTGAGCGTTGGCTCGACCTTTACGCTGACGCTGCCGCGGGAGCCGCACGCCGAGCCGTTGCGGAAATAGCGAGGACTCCGCGGGCTCGGTCAGCGCCTGCCGCTGACGCCATGCACCGAGCACGGGCGCACGAATAGGTCGAAGGTCGCATGGTCGCGCTCAGCCGCGGGAAGGAATTTGCGCGCATCGAACTTGGAGCGCGCGATGAAGCGGTATTGCATCGGATCTTTGGCCTACGCCGTGGCGTTGATGTCGGGCGTTGCAACGGCGCCACGTGCGCTCGCCGCCCAGGAAGCCGATCCGGTTCCGCCGCTCGACACGACGAGCCGCTACAAGAACACGTTTAGCGGCGAGTTCACTCCGGGGACCGGATTCACGCTCATCAAAACATCTCGCGGCTCGCTCAACATCAGCGTGTACGGGCTGTTCCGATACATGAACCAGTACGCCGTGGGCGATTCATTCACGGATCACCTCGGCCGGAAAGAGCCGGCAGCTCCGCGCAACGATCTGAACTGGCAGCGGACCTTTGGCTGGATCAGCGGCTTCGTGTTCGATCCGAAATTTCGATACACCATCTCGCTGTGGTCGCTGCCGACCACGCAGCAGACGCTGATTTTCGGCAACTTTCAGTACCGCGTCTCGAAATCATTCGTGATCGGCGCGGGCATCACGCCGAATCTGACCGCGCGATCGGTGCAGGGATCGTGGCCGTACTGGGCGGCCACCGATCGTCAGATGGCGGAGGAATTTTTCCGCGGCGGTTTTTCGTCCGGCGTCTTCGTCACAGGACAAGTGGTCAAGCGATTGGCGTACACAGTGTCGATCAACAACAACATCAGCCAGCTTGGCGTGACGCAGGCGAACGACATTCCGGATTTCGGCTACAGCGCCGACCTTCGATGGCAACCCACCACTGGAGACTTCGGGGAGCGCAATGGCCTCGGCGACTTCGAGGAGCACGATTCGGTCGCGACGCAGTTCGGCGTGTCGGCCATGCAAAGCCGCGAGGGCCGAGGCGCGCCCCTCGGCCAGCCTCCAAATGCGACGCAGATCAGACTGTCGGACGGGTTGAATCCGTTCGAGCTCGGCGCGCTCGCCGACGGCGTCACGGTGAGCCGATTGCGCTTTCAATATCTCTCATTCGATGCCGGCGTGAAATATAAAGGCAGCTCGCTCGTGGCGGAATATTATTTCCGCACGCTGAGCGACTTCCTCGCGGACGGCGTGCTGCCTCTGCACTCGATCTACGACAACGGGTACATGGTCGAGGCGATGCGCATGGTCATCCCGAAAAAACTCGGCGTGTACGCGGTGGGGGGCTACGTGTTCGACAAGTTCGACCGTCACCCGTGGGAGCTCTCGGGCGGACTCGACTACTACCCCTATGATACGCGCGCGTGGCGCTTGAATCTTCACTACATCCACATCGTGCGGTCGCCGACGGGATCATTCTTCGGGTATTACACGCCCGGCCAGACCGGAACGACGTACTCGATCGGAACGGACATCCTGCTGTGAGCGACTCGGCTCGGTGATGGTGGACCAAAGGCTATTGGCGAGAAGGGAAACGCCGTCTTAGAGTCGACGCTTCGGCGCTTAACCGGAGAGTAGACGAATGGCAGACGAGCACGACTGGCATCACCCGCGGGCCATGGCCATCCCGCCCAAAGGCTTCATCACGGAACAGGCTGGGCGGTACGGCCCCATGTTTCCGAAAACGCCGGCGTGCTACGGCTTCACGGTCATCGCCAAGATCAAGCCGGGCACCGAGCAGGAGATTCGAGAATACGGCAAGACACTGGAGATCGCCGTGGGCGAGACGCCCGACGTGCTCGCTCCGCTCCAATTGCACTATCTCCGCTGGGTGTTGTTCAAGATCGGCGGTGACACGTACTTCATGTATCAGGGCATCTTCGACACCGACTTCGACAAGTACACGGAAGACGCGGTCGCGCATCTTCAGCTCGACCGGCATCACGACGATCTTCACGAAACTCGAAGGCTTTCCGGACGACTGGAAGACCAACGCGCCGGCCTTCATCAAGTTCGTGCGCGACCATCAGCAACCCAGCTTTCTCGAGTACGGGGAATATCCGTACGTATCGGCGCAAGAGATCAAGAAGGCGTTGCGCATGAAGGAGGCCTTCTTCGTCATGCTCGACGAATCGCAGTAATGCAGCTCGACGACATTCAGCATTTCCTCGTGACCCGAACGCCGGCGCTGGCGGCGCGGTACGAGTTCCTGTCGTTCGACGACGCGAGCGCCGGCAAGACGTGGTTGGCCGGCGTGATCGACAAAGTCGGAACCGCGTCGAGCGTCGGAACAGCGTCGCCCGACGCGCGCTGGGTGACCGTCGCGTTCACCTGGAACGGCCTGCGCGCGCTCGGCGTCGACGATGCATCGCTCGCCACGTTCCCGGAGGAGTTTCGTCAGGGGCTCGCGGCGCGCGCGGAGCTGCTCGGCATCACGGGCGACGGCCACCCCGACCACTGGGACCCCGCGCTCACGGCGGCGGAGTTTCATGCGATCGTCATTCTGTTCGCGCGCGACGTGGCCGAACGCGAACGCTGCGAGCACGAGCACGCGAAGTATCTCGCGAAGGTCGGCGGCGTCCGGCTTCTGGGGTCGCTCAATCTCGAGGCGCTGCCGCCGTACGGCGAACCGCGCGAGCATTTCGGCTACCTCGATCGACTGACGCATCCGTCGGTCGAAGGCACGAACGACGCGCCCACTCCCGGGTCGCTGCCGGCGGTCAAAGCGGGCGAGTTCTTCCTCGGCTACCCGGACGAGAGCGGCGCGACGCCGGCGGTGCCCGAGCCACAAGCGCTCACGCGCAACGGAAGCTATCTCGCCTATCTGCGGCTGCAGGAACATGTCGGCGTCTTTCGAGAATTCCTGAAAGCACAGGGCGGCCCGACGAACGAGGAACAGGAACTGCTCGCGGCGAAGTTGATGGGACGCTGGCGCAGCGGCGCGCCACTGGTGCTTGCGCCGGAGCGCGACGACCCGGCGCTCGGCTCGGATCTCCAGCGCACGAACAACTTCAACTACGCGACGATGGATCCGCGCGGCTATGGCTGTCCCGTCGGCGCGCACATTCGCCGCATGAATCCGCGCGATACCGGCGACAACCTGGCGCGCCACCAGATCATTCGCCGCGGCGGCACCTACGGTCCGCTGCTGCCGCCGGACGCCGCGGACGACGGCGCCGACCGCGGGATCGCGGCGTTCATGGGCTGCGGAAGTCTGGTCCGCCAATTCGAGTTCGCGATGAATGTCTGGGCGAACGACCCGAACTTCAGAGGACTCGGCAACGAACGCGATCCGATCATCGGCACGCAGGACGGAACGCTCGACCTGACGATTCCCAAACGGCCGATCCGGAAAAAAATCGTTGGACTTCCGGCATTCACGACCGTGCGGGGCGGCGCATATCTCTTTTTGCCCGGCATCGACGGGTTGCGCTTTCTGGCGCGCTCCGGATCGCCGGCCACACCTTAACGACGCAGAACGCGTAGGCACGATCATGACGCAGGCGAAGGTTCGGCCGCGCACGTACAACCAGGTCCTCGTGCCCCGGCGCTACACACCGGGCAAGCGGCGCTTCAGCATCTACTGGACGTGGAGCTACCCGTGGGAATCGAACCGCGACTTGATGGAGCTGGACAACCGGTTCTCGACGATGACGGAGGTGAGACGCGTTGCGTGGCCCGACTACGAGACGCTCGAATACTCGGAGAAGATGTTCCTCCAGGGTATCGAGGGAACGCTCGAACTGTTCCACCTGGGACTCGTGCGCTTCCAGGATGCGGTGGAGAGCGCGACGGGACATCCCGTGGCCGTGTACCAGCGAATCGATCAGGCGGGCCAAAAGCAGCAGCTCGACCACGGCATTCTCGACGACACGGACACCTTGATGGTGTTCGGCCTCGATCACATGATCACCGAGCAGGAGGCCGCGCCCGAAGAGATCGAGGCGCTTCGCGAGTTTCTTGCGCGCGACGGCACGTGCCTGATCCTCGGCCCGCACCACGACGTCGGCGTGTCCAAGGATCTGAAAGAGCGCGCGATGGAGTACGCGCACCACGGCGATCCGCTCGTGCCGCGCCAGCAGCGCTTCGGGCGGTATACACGTTCTCTAATGAAAGGGCTCAATGTTCCGGTGGAGAATCAGTACGGTCTCCGCCCGGCCACGGTCGCCGGATCGAGGCGCCCGCAGCCGCTGCACAAGGCCGACGATCTCGATCCGCGCGGATGGCTGCAGGGCGTCACGAACTTCAACTTCCATCAGCACTTGCCGCACTACGCCATCACGACCAAGGATGCGAGCGCCATCCACGTGCTGGCGCGGCAGCCGATCGACATGACGCACCCGCATCCGTTTTCCGAGGCCGGGAACCGCGAGTTCAACATGTTCTTATGGATGCCTCCGGTCGACAAGCGTGCTGGAGACATTCTGCTCGCGGACTCGACGATTTTCACGACGCTGTTCGGCAGCGACGAGAGCCTCAACCGCTTCTGGAGCAACATCGCGACGAAGTAACCGGCGAGTCGCCCGCGAGGAAGTTCGTCCACGGCATGTCGGATGCTTTTGGAAGGAGTGTCTGCATTCGCTGGAGGACGACCATGAAACAGAATTTTGCTCGCGGGCGACTGAGAGGCGCTGTGGCCGCTGCCACCCTCGTTGCCCTTTGTGTCTATATGCCGCAGCGTGCTGCGGCGCAGCAGGCGAATAACAACCTTGCCGGCTCGACGTGGAGGCTCGTCAGCCTCACCATGGCGGATCACGCCGCCCTGCCGAGCGATCAAATGAAGTACACGTTGACCTTCCAGAAGAACGGAGTGGTCGTGGTGCGCGCCGATTGCAACCGTGGATCGGGCCGCTACATGGATCCGCCGATGGGCGCGCTCCAGATCGGGCCAATCACGCTGTCGAAGGCCCACTGTCCGCCGGGCTCGCTCGCGGATCAGTTCGCGCGCGCGATCGGCTTCACGCAATCGTATGAGATCCGTGATGGTCAACTGTTGCTGGGAGTCGCGCCGGGCGGCGACACGCTTCGGTTCGAGCGGTCGGCAACGAAAGGGCGTTGATGCACTGAAGGATCACGCGAGCTCGCCGGCGACGGCGAGCTCGTGTCGTTCCGCGCCCCGCCGCTATATCCGCTATTTCATCGACGCGCGCAGCGTCACGAGCGAGTTGTCGATCGGATCGACGCGCACCACGCCGTTCCGCGGGAACTCGAGCTCGAGGATGACGTAGACGGCGACGGCGATCGTCGCCGAGACGCCGATCATGAGGAACCAGTTGCGGGTTGCGCCGCTCGCGAGGTTGTAGCCGCCGAACAGCGCGGCGGCCATCGCCGAGATGGCGAGCAGGCCATAGATCAGAAGCGGCGGGTGGACTTGTCCGTTGAGGTGCTCCTTGTCCGCGGCGTCGAACATTTCGTTCACAGACGGAAGAAGAAGCATGCGCGCTTTCTCGCCGCCTTCGGCGAGGCATGCCGCGACCGCTTTGGCCCACAGGTCGTTCTGTGCGCGCGTCAAATCGGCGAGCGCTCGCGCTTCCTCCAGCGATTCGTCGGGCGATCCGTACGACACCAGCAGCGCGTCAAGATACTGGCGAAGTCCGGCGCGAATCGGCTCCTGCGCCGGCTGGGGCAGGGCGTCGATGCGCATCCACGCCGTGCTCGCCGCGTTCACCTCGTCGATGACGAGCTGGCGCCGATTGTCGAAGCGCGAGGTGGCGCCGGAGAACGTGAACCCGATCAGCAGCGCGAGCAACGCGAAGACCGCGGAGTCTACGCTGCCGACGCCGATGCGTGCATCGGGTCCTTTCCGCTGGAGCATGTGCGTTCCAAACCGCCGGCCGAGCTCGAAGAAGATCAGCATCGTGACAAAGAGGGCGACGCTGATGGAGACGACGACGAGCGTGAAGTGAGTGTGCTGCATGCCGGGCGATGACCTCGATCAGTTCGTCGTCGGTGAGTCCTTCGATGATGCGGCTACAATCGAGTCTGCATTCGAGCTTGGAAGAATTGCGTCACACCGTGGACGCCGACCTGGTTGAGGTTTCCGTAACCGTACGCGAACTCCAGTCGGACGTTGTCCGTGAGGTACCAGTTGATCATCGGCGTCACGCGCCAGAAGATTCCACCTTGCACAACGTTGTTCGTGAGGTTGCTATACGTGAAGGTGATGACCGGCTCCCACGCCCCGGGACCACCTTCGATCACAGTCTTCTTGGGCGACACGGTCCTGAAGTAATTCCCAATCGTGTTGTACGAGCGCGTCTCGCCGGTGGTATTCCACGTCGCGACGAACTCACCGCCGTAGAACCACGGGTCTCCGGTCTGGGGCGAGTGAACCTTTTGCCAGTAGTACTCGGCGCCGAGCAGCACGGGGCCGGGGCGAAAGTACACTTCTGGCCCGAACGCGATCGCCGACGTCGCCGGGATTGCGCCGGTCGTGATGAAGTACGGCGCCGGAAACGCCTCGGGCTTCGATCGGAGCAGCAGCGTGTCCTTGTCCACGGTGCCGGTGCGGAAGTTCATGGCGATGTGAAAGAGATTGCCGCTGCTGTCTGATGCCATCGGCACCCACCCCGCGCGCGCGACGAACTGCCGGTCGTAGGTCGAGAAGGTCTGATCCTCCGACAGCGCGTCGCCGAACAGGCCGAGGTTCCAGAACCAGTGTCGGCTCGGCACGTAGCCCAACCACTTGATGCCGTCGGCGAGTAGCGGGACGGTGGCGTCGGTGAACGGCAGTCGCTCCATCGACCAGCCGTCGTAGCCGGCCATCACCTTGTTGAGGCTGAATCCCTCCTTGGCGCGGCCGATGAACAGGTGGCCCCAGAGTTCCGGAATCGCCACCATGAATCCGGTCTGGCGAACCAGCCACCTGTTCGTCAGCTGATCGTACATGATGCCAGCTTGCCAGGTGAACGACCGCTTCGTGTTGAACTTTCCGCTGAGCAGGAAGCGCGCATCTCGCAGCTTGCCGATGGACGCGAGATGTTGAATCTGCTCGCGACTGATCGAGTCCTGGTCGTACATCGCGAAATCGACCAGGAGGCCGCCGCCGATTTGGAGCGTGGTGAAGCCCAAATCCATGTTCAGCGCCTTGATCAACTGCCGGCGTGGCTTTTCGCCGTCCGATTCTCCCGCGGTGAGGCCGGTAGCGAGCGTGCTGTCCTGCGGCGTCTTGTCCTTCTGCTTCTCCTTCTTTTGAGCGAGAGCCGGCGACGCCACGAGTAGCGCCGCGAGCACGGTCGCAGCGAAGACTCGAAGTGTCGCCGACTGACATCCGGGCACGACGATCTGCCTCAATATTCTTCGAAGTAGCGCTGGATTGTCGCGAGATCCGTCGTCTTGAGCAGCGCGAGACGCAAGAGCACGCGCGCTTTCTGCGGATTGAGCGCGAGCGACGCCACGAAGTGGAGGCTGTCGTCCTTTACTTCGACGTTGCGACCGACCTCGCCGGTAGTTACGCGTGTCGAGCGCACACAGACGATGCCGTTCTTCGCCTGCGCGGCGAGTGCCTTGAGCGCGGGCTCGGTCATGTTGCCGTTGCCAACGCCGGCGATCACGAGGCCCTTCGCCCCAGACGCCACGGCGGCATTGATCAGCGCGCCGTCCATGTTCTCGGTCGCCACGATGATGTCCACGCGCGGCAACACCGTCGTCGACGTCACGGAGAATTCCGAGTTCGTCGTGTTCCTGCCCACGGGAGCGCGGAACCACTCGATCTCACCATAGTTGACCGTGCCGATCAGTCCGGAGAGCGGCGAGAGGAAGGTCTGAACCGCCGTGGTGCTCGTTTTGGTGAGCGACGACGCGCCATGAATCCAATCGTTGACGACGACCATCACGCCATGCCCAGGCGCGTTCTTGTCCGCTGCCACCGCAACGGCGTTGAAGAAATTGAGCGGACCATCGGGTGAGAGGGCGGTGGACGGGCGCATCGAGGCCGTGAGCACCACCGGTTTCTGCGACTTCACGACGAGGTTCAGGAAGTACGCCGTCTCCTCGATCGTGTCCGTCCCGTGTGTGATCACGACACCGGAGACGTCGGGCATCGCGAGCAATTCGTTCACGCGTGTGGCGATCTTCATCC
This sequence comes from uncultured Gemmatimonadaceae bacterium, assembly GCA_963817445.1. Classification (GTDB taxonomy): domain Bacteria; phylum Gemmatimonadota; class Gemmatimonadetes; order Gemmatimonadales; family Gemmatimonadaceae; genus JAQBQB01. The sequence continues at coordinate 3,716 of CAWFOG010000028.1, read as the reverse complement.
ACACCGAGTCGTTCATGTCTTGCGAGCCGATGTTGGAAACCTGTTCTCCGCTCAGTCTCGCGAGCTTTTTTGCTTCGGGCACGGCGTCGAGCAGCTCTTTGACGCCGACCTGTCCGCTCGCGTAGCCGGCCGTCACGTTGCTCTTGGCCGCCCCGGCGATCGTTCCGCCGGTGGCGAGCACGACCACCTTGGGCAGCGACATCGTGTCGACAACGGATCCGGCGGCGGTGCGGACCGTGGAGTCGTCTTGCGCCTGCGCGTTGCCCGCGAGGGCCGCGACGGCGATGAATGACAATGCTGGTATGATATGGCGCTTATTCATATGAATGCCTCGGCGTGAACGCACCTGCAGGTGAATCATCAGCGACGACACTACCGACCCGACCCCGTGAGAGCGGCGGGGCTCAAAATCTCATCGATCTGTTCGTCGGTCAGGATGTGCCTCTCGCGAACGAGCTCGAGGATGCCCTCGCCCGACTTCAATGCTTCCGCCGCGAGCTCAGTGGCCTTGTCATAGCCGATGACCGGATTGAGCGCCGTCACCGTTCCGATGCTCGACTCGAGATAGTGTTTGCAGACGTCCTCATTGGCCGTGATGCCTTCGACGCAATGCTTGCGGAGCGTGTCGGCGGCGTTGACGAACATTTTCTGCGATTCGAAGATGCAGGCGGCGATGACCGGCTCGAACGCGTTGAGCTGCAGCTGCCCCGCTTCCGCCGAGAGCGTCACGACGAGGTCGTTTCCGATCACGCGATAGGCGACCATGTTCGTGACTTCTGGAATGACCGGATTCACCTTGCCGGGCATGATCGACGACCCCGGCTGCGTGGCCGGGAGGTTGATCTCGTGCAATCCACACCGTGGCCCCGAGGACAGCAGCCGTAGATCGTTGCCGACCTTGGCGAGCTTGATGGCCAGGCTCTTCAGCACGGACGAGTAGAGCACGAACGCCTGCGTGTCCTGCGTCGCTTCGACCAGATTCTCGGCGAGATGAATCGGAAAGCCGGTGACCTTGGCGAGATGGTCGGAACACTTCTTGGCGTACCCCGGTGGGGCGTTGAGCCCGGTGCCGATCGCCGTGCCGCCCATGCTGATTTCCCAGAGCACCTTTTGGATGATGTCGAGCGCGCGAACCTCGTCTTCCAGCGTCTTGGCGAACGCTTCGAATTCCTGGCCGAGGGTCATGGGAACGGCGTCTTGCAGCTGCGTCCGCCCCATTTTGATGATGTCCTTGAATTCCTTGCCCTTGGCGCGGAACGCCTCGATCAGTTTGTTGAACGCGCCGACGATCTCGGCGTTGCCGAGCGCCATCCCGACATGCATGGATGTGGGATACGAGTCGTTGGTGGACTGCGACCGGTTCACGTGGTCGTGCGGATCACAGTATTTGTATTCGCCCTTCTTGTGACCCATCAGCTCGATCGCGCGGTTGGCGATCACCTCGTTGGCGTTCATGTTCGTCGAGGTCCCGGCGCCGCCCTGCAGCACGTCGAGCCGAAACTCGTCGTGGAGCTTGCCGTCGATGATCTCCTGGCAGGCGCCTTCGATCCCGGTGAGGACCTCGCGCGAAAAGCCGTCGGTCTCGAAGTTGGCGCGCGCCGCGGCGAGCTTCACCATGGCGAGCGCCTTGATGAAGTTCGGGTAGAGGCGGAGTTCCATTCCCGAGATCTTGAAGTTCTCGAGCGCGCGCGCGGTCTGGACGCCGTAGTACGCGTCGATCGGGACCTCGAAGTCGCCGAGCAGGTCGTGTTCGGTTCGCGTTTTCTGAGTAGGCATGGGGAGCGATTGGGTGCTGGAGACGAATAGGCGTGCCAATCACAGCGCGACAGTTGTGTCGCGTTGTGCTCATGTGGCGGGATCGGACAACCTATGAGCGCTCGCCGAACGCGACGCAGTGGGCGTTGGTCCAACCAGCGCACTGTTCTAGTCGCGCTGTCCCGTGTGGACGATGACGCCGCTCGGCGACCTGTTCCATGAGGACACGATTGTACGGACTTGGCGGCGGAACATGTCCACTCCCGACGCGACGATCTGTCGTCGCGAAGGGACGCTCGCTCGACGCGTCGCCGAGCGTCGTCGGCGCTAACGCGTTGCTCGACAACCGATTGTCCGACCGAGCGCCGCTGGCGTCCAAGATGCCCTCGCAGGCGACATGGTCACCCTGCCGCACTCCCGGCTAGGCGCGATCGCCGTCGCATCCCTGTGTACTCTCTCCGGTTGTGCGTCGGCGACGCTCGGCGTCTCGCCCCAAACGATTCTCGCCACGGTCATCGCCAACATCCCCGACGGTACGACAACGACGACGAGCGGCGGCGGGCGTAGCTCCCGCCCGGTGCGCCGCATCCCGGAATCGCCGCCGCCGTCGATCGCCGCGGAGCGCGTGCTTCGCACGGGGGAAGCCTACATTGGCACGCCGTATGTCTGGGGCGGCAACACGCCGGGCCAGGGGTTCGACTGCTCGGGGTTCACGAAATACGTATTCGCGAAATATCATATCACGCTGCCGCGGACGTCGCGCGAGCAGGCGCACGCCGGCCGCGCGGTGCCGGCGGACTTCGCGGACTTGCGCCCCGGCGACTTGATGCTGTTCGCCGAGCCCGGGCAGGCCATTTCGCACGTGGCGATCTACGCCGGGAATGGGCGGATCCTCCACGCGTCGAGCTCGAACGGCGGCGTGGGGTACACGGATCTCAACACCGGCGGCGAGTGGTTTGTCGAGTATTTTGTCGCGGCGCGACGGGTGATGTAGTGTGGGACGTTGGGCGTGGGGCGGGCGGAAAGCTCGACTCGGCGCATTGGCAAAGCGCTGACATGACGCATCTAATTGAAGGACGTACATGACGGAACCCGGTCGCGCCGCTGAGTTCTTAGCGGGCGCGCTGATCGGCGTTCATTGCGTTGCCCCGGGCGAGCTAGCACTATTATTCGACCCCATTGCAGCTAGTTCTCGCATGATGTAGCTCCACTGCAACCGAGGACCGTGAGACCCATGGCCGACATTGCGCGCGGGCGAACCCAGTTCCTCAATGTCATCGGCATCGTCGGCGCGTTCATGGCGTACGGCGCCGTGGGCGGTTTGCTGCGCCACGGTCCCGTCGGCCCGCTCGGTGGGTTCGGTTCACTCATCGTGTACGCCGTTCTCGCCGGCCTCGCGTACCGCGGCGTGTATTGGGCTCGCGGCGCGATCACGGTGTGGCTCGGCCTCATCGCCATCCTGGGCGCACTCCGCGGCGTTCTGCTCCTCAGGCGAGCGCCCGTTGCGAGCCTGGAAGCGTTCGCCGTGGCGGCAGCCGTGGCGTACGGCGCCGTGTTTCTGTACAATTCCGAACATATCGAGGCGTTTCTGCTCTCGCGCGACGCCCCGCCACCGCGACCGTCGCGGCGCACGCTGCCGCCGACGGACACCCGCTGAATCAGGAGCGTGAGCAAATGAATCGACGGAACTTCGAACCACGTCTCAATCCGCGTCGCCGACCCGTGGCGTACGGGCTTCTCGTTGGAACATCGTTTGTTGGGGTCGCGTGGCTCACTGACCCGGCCTTCGTTTATGTCGGGTTGGGAAGTGAGCCTCGCGCGCTGCACCTCATCTTCCTCGGAACATTCTTCGCGGTGTGTCATGACATGGTTCACGCGCAATCGCATCGCGCCGACGTCGGCGCCTGACGACTAGCGAACCTCGCGGTGCGTCGACTCCTCAGCCGATCTCCCGTCACCGC
>CAWFOG010000027.1:0-526895 GCA_963817445.1 uncultured Gemmatimonadaceae bacterium | reverse complement strand
GGATTGATTCGCGTGATGTGGCCCGTGAATTGGCGGTTCGGATAGCCGTTGACCGTGAAGTCGACCGGAATGCCGATCCGCACGGCCGAGAGCTGGTCGGCGGGCACCGACGCTTCGAGCCGCATCGTAATCGGGCTGACGACGGTGTACAGCGCGGCACCCGGCTGCACGACGTCTCCGGCGCTCACCTGCCGCGCGCTTACCACGCCGCTGATCGGTGCGACGATCGTGGCTTTGCTCAACTGCTTCTGCGCGTTGGCGAGCAGCGCTTGGGCATTGGCCAGTTGCGCCTGCGCCGCTGAGTACTGGTTGCGCACGAGTTCGAGATCGCGCTCGGCGATCGCGCCGGCTTTAATGAGCGTTTCGTCGCGATCGACTTGCCGCTTGTTGATGTCGACGGTGTTCTGGCCCGTCGTCACCGCGGCCTGCGCCGACAGCTCCGCCTCACGTAGCGCCGAGTCGTCGATTTTCGCCAGCACCTCGCCCTTGCCCACTCGCTGTCCCTGCTCGGCCGACGTCTGCAGCACCGTGCCGCCGACCTCCGCGCGCACGTTGGCCTGGTCTTCCGGTTGTAGTGTGCCGGAGATCGCGGGACCGGAGCGAATCTGCTGTCCGGTCACGACGGCGATATTCTCCGGTCCGACGACCATCGCCGCCGGCGTGCTCGCGGCTTTGCCGGTGCTGGCGCCCTTGCACGCGGCGAGCGTCGCGGCGACGAGCGCGAGCGTGGTGAACGACACAGCGCGCGGGCGAAGGGTGGTTCGTCTGCGGTTCATGGCTGAATGCTCCCTGTCGGTGCACCCGCGCCGGCCGGCGCGGGTTGAGTAGTTGTCATAGTCTGCTGCTGCGCTTGTTGGCCCTGCTGCTGCTGTTGCTGCGACTGCGATTGCACGGCGCCAGCCGCACCGGCGGCGGACGTCGGCGTGCTCGTGCCCGTCTGAAGCGGAAGGTCCTTGAGGAGCGAGAGGCGCATTCGCGCGACCGCATAGTTGCGCGCGGCCTGTGCGCGATTCGCCAGCGCCTGCTCGAGGAGGAGCCGCGACTGCGCGAGGTCGGTCTGCGTCGAGATTCCCTCGCGATAGCGGACTTCGTCGATCGCGTAAGCGCGCTGCGCCTGGTCGGCGGTGCCGCGGCTCGCGTCCCACGTCGACGTCGCTTCGTCGAGCTGGTTGAGCGCGACGCGCGTGTCGAGCGCCGCGAACTGACGCGTCTGCTCACGCTGCGCGCGCGCCTGCTGCACGCCCGCTTGAGCGATGAGAATGTCGCCTTTGATGCGGCCGCCATCGAGAATCGGAAAGCTCGTCGTCAGGCCGACCGTCCAGTTGTTCACGCCGCTCGAGATCGACGGAACGGCGTTGGGCGGGAAGTAGAGTCGCTGATATGCCGACGTGAACGAGAGCGTCGGAATCCGCTCGGCTTTGGCGATCGTGACCTGTTGCTCCTGCGCATGCACGGCTTCGTCGAGCTCGCGGACCGGCGCGCGGTGGGAAACAACGGTGTCCGTGCCGGTGCTGGCGACGATCTCCGGCGCCTTGGTGGTAGTCGGCTCCTCGATGCCCGTCGTCAGCACGACCGGCGCATCGAGCGACATGTTGAGCAACTGCTTGAGGTGCAGGTACGCGATGTCGCGATTCGACTTTGCCTGAATCGCGACGGGCAACTCGTTGGCGTGCGTCACCTGCGCGCGGAGCAGATCGTATTCCGACGAATTTCCGACCTGCCGGCCGACGCGGGTCTGCTCGAGAAGCGCCTGCGTCTGCGCGACGGATGAGTCGGCGATCGTCACGAGCTGATCGGCGAGCACGGCGTCGTAGTACGCGGACGTCACATCGAGCGACGCCTGCGCCCGCTGCGCACTGACCTCGATCCCCGCCGAGCGAAGCTGTGCGTCGGCCGCGCGATTCTGCGCCTGAATGCGGCCGCCCGAGTAGATGGCCTGCGAAAAGTTCACGCCGCCCACGTACTGGTTCGTGGCGCCGAAACTGGTCTGGCTGAGATTGAATCCGCTGGTCGAACTTCCAGTCGTGCTCGGGGGGGGCGTCGTGTCTTTCGGCGCGGCCGCGGTCGCGAAACTCGAGAACTGCGACGCGAGCGTTTTGGTATAACCGACGCTCGCGCTGAGCTGCGGCAGGTACTGGCTTCGCGCCTGTGCCTTCTGCCCTGAAGCACGCGTGACCCCGGAGCGCGCGATCTCGATCGCCTGGCTCTGGGCCTGCGCGAGGTGCAAGGCGTCGTCGAGTGAGAGACGGACGGGCGTCGTCGCGGGCGTCGTCGGCTGCTGCGCGGACCCGCGGGCGGCACAGATCGCGAGCGCGGCCAGTGCGGCGAAGATGGCGCCGCGATCGGAGGCGAATGTCATGAGCATGAGTGAGTAGTAAGAGTCATCATCAACGTTCGAATCGTGCGCGCTCGACCGATCAGCGGCGCACAACGGCGCGCGGCGCGCGGCTGGGTTTGCGCTCTGGCACGACGCCGAGGGCGCGAAGGAATACCCGTACGTAACGGCGCGGGGCTTGGGATTCAGGCTGTGGAAAGGCGTTCGCCATGATGTCGCGGGCAATCGCCTCGCCGATCATCGTGCTCACGAGCATCGCGATCGCCGTCGCGGCGTCGCCGTCGGCGGCCGCGATGCCGCTCTGCTGCAGACGGCGCACGTATTCGGTGAGAATCGCACGCGCGCAATTCGGGCCCTTCGCACATCGAGGTCGCGGCCTCGGGGCGATCCTCGATTTCACCAAACGATTTTCGAATGAGTGAACGGTCGTCGCGCATGTGGCCGAGCACGATGGTGACCCATTTCGTCATCTCGCGCTCGGGGTTCACGGGCGTGTCGGGCAGCTCGGGAATCGGCGAACGGGAGACGTGCTCTTGCATGAACGCCGCGAACAGCGCCGCCTTCGAGCCGAAGGTTCGAAAGAGGGTGACTTCGTTGACGCCGGCCTCGATGGCGATGAGGCGCGTCGTCGCGCCGCGGAAGCCATGCTGGGCGTAGACCCGCTTGGCAGCGTCGAGAATTCGGTCGCGGATATCCATAGGGCGGGAATCCTAAAGGCTCCCCGTCGCCGATGCAAGTACCTACTTACTTGCTACATCCGTTTTTCACCCCGCCTTCCGCCGACGAGTCCGCCGCTCCAACACAACCTCGTCCTGCACGATCATGAATCGAATCACCCGGTCTCGCGCCTCCGGAAACTGCTTCATCCGGTCGCGAAATCGATCGTTCGACACGATGCACGCGTCCAACTCGCGCGCAAACGACAAGATGAAATAGTCGGCGTCCGTTCCGGCCGGCGCCTGACGCACCTGCCCCTCGTCAATCAGCCGCTCGTAGGCCGCCGGGTCGTCGATGCGATGCCGCAACGCCGCGTCCGCCACGATGATCGGCTCCAGCCCTTCGGCCAACAGCTTGTCGCGCACCGCCACGATGTGCGACACGCGCGGCGGTTCACCCTCCGACGAGTGCGCCACGTTCGCTCCGTCGACGAGGACGGTGGTCACGCGCCGCCGCCCTGTCGGCGACGACGCACGCTGTCCTTTGCCGCGCTGTCCGCGACAGCGGTGGAGTCCGACGCCGCAAGCAATGCCTGGAGCGCGCGCGCACGCGACAGCTCGGATGCCACGCGAATTGTCGCGTTCGATAGCATCGTCTGCACCGCGGGTGCCTCCGCGACGCCAGCCAACTCCTGGAGGTATTCAGCCATCAACGCGTGACTCGATACCTGCTCCTGCACGTAGGCGCGCTCGAGTTGCGGGCCGCGACCGCCCACCGAATCGACTTGCGCCTGCATTGCCGCGCCCATCGGCAACGCGAGCGCCGGCGCGATTGGAACGAGATGCAGCGCGCCGGCAGCGGAATCGACGGAATGTTGCAAGTCGGTATGCTCGTGCAGCATCGACGTCGCGAAGTCGCGCACGGTGTCCGAATGCCATGCCTGCAGCTCCACATTCGCCGCGCTGATCTGGTGCGCGTTCATCATGCCGACCAAAGCGAGAACGTTCGCGTCGGTGATCCACTGTTCTTTCGGCGTGGCCGACGAGTCATCGGCGACTTCGCCGCCCGCCTCCCGCGCCGCCGTATCGTTCCCAGCGAGATGCGCCGAATCGCGCACCGTGGCGACCTGCGGAGGCCGCTGATCCGGCGCGTCTCCCGCGCATGCACCGAGCGCGACCGTTCCGCCCACGACGATGATCAACAACGCCACGCCGGTCGCGTCAAAGAAATCTCGATTGCGTGGTCTAGTCGTTCTGGTTGTTGAGCCAACTCGCATACAAAGCCCGGCGACGAGGGTCCGCCCGAGCTCGACATACGACGAGTGCCCGGGCGACTACCCGGGCACTCTTTCAAGGAGCGCGCCCAACGGCGTACTAGTTGGCCTTGGTCGCCGGCGCCGCGGCCAGCTTGGCCTGGATGGCCTGTGCGCGCGTCAGATGCGCTTGAATGAGCGGCTGCGCCTTGATGATCAGCGCCTTGAGCGACGTATCCTGCGCCGCATTCACAGCCGTCTGCAGCAACGCGATGACGTGCTGATGTGCCATGACTTCGTCGTCGATATACAGCTTGTCGAACCCCGCGCCCTTGGGTGTCGCGGTGAGGCTGTCCACCATGACCTTCACCATCGCCGGCAGCGAATCATTCGCTGGCGCTTGCGGCGTGAGGTTCAACTTTGCCGCGAGCTCCTGACCTTGTTTCCGCAACACGTGATGGTCGTGCATCATCATGCGCGCGAATTCCTTGGCCGATGAAGCCGTTACCTTCGTCACGGCCAGTGCGCCATTGCTGCTATCGGCCGCGTTCGCTTCGTCGAGCAGCGCGGCGATGTTGGCGTCGGTCAGTGCCGGCGCAGGCGTGGGAGCCACGGCCTTTGTCGTGGTATCCATCGCCATGGCGGCGGTAGAGTCAGCCTTGTTTTCACTCTTGGCACACGCCGCGGACAGCGCGCACGCGCCGAGCAACGCAATACCACCTGCTAGGCGAATCGACATACGTTCCTCCGAACGGGTTCATGCGCCCGGACGTTCCGGGATGGCCGACCCAGCGATAGCAAGTTCTGTACGCATCGCCGGGATCGCTGTCGAATTGGTGAGGCCGCTTCATACATGCGGCGCACCGTTCGCTCAGTCGCCCGGTTCAGGCTCCGGATGCCGCGCATGCACCGGAACGCGCTTGCCGAAGTGGGCGTACACCTTCTCGCGCCATTCGTCGAGAATCTCGTAGACGGTCGGAATCACGACGAGCGTCAGCACCGTCGACGTGATCACGCCGCCGATCACCGCACGACCGAGCGGCGCACGGAAGTCCGCGCCTTCGCCAATGCCCATCGCGACCGGCATCATGCCGGCGATCAAGGCGAGCGTGGTCATGAGGATTGGGCGGAGACGAATGCGCCCGGCTTCGATCAGTGCGGCGCGCCGGTCCAGCCCGCGGTCCGTATGCGCCCACTTGGCGAAATCGATGAGCAGAATCGCGTTCTTGGCGACGATGCCCATGAGCAGAATCACGCCGATCAGGCTCATCAAGTTGAGCGTGTCGTGCGTGACGAGGAGCGCCAGCACGACGCCGATCAACGACAGCGGCAGCGAAATGAGAATGGCGAGCGGATCGAGGAACGAGCCGAACTGGACGACGAGAATGAGGTACATCAGCATCACCGCGACGCCAAGCGCGATGAAGATGTTGTTGAACACCTCGTTCTGACTTTCCGTCTGCCCGCCTTGAGAGATGTGGTAACCCGCCGGCAACTGAATTTTGTTCACGCCGGCCATCACCGCGTCCGACACGCGGCCGAGCGAGGCGCCCTCGGTGTTGGCGCCAATCGTCACCACGCGTTCGCGCTGGTAGTGATCGATCTGCGACGGGCCGTAACTCGGCGTGATCGTCGCCACCTGGCTGAGCGGCACGAAACTCTCCCCACCCTGCGCCGGCGCGCCGCCCGCGCCGCCGCCGGGCGGCGTCACCAACACGGGCAACTGCCCCAAGTCCGACGCGTTCTCTCGAGCGGTCGGCACGAGGCGCACGTGCACGTACCGCGACACGCCGGACGGATCGACCCACGTGCCTGCGTCGACGCCGGCAAAGGCGAAGCGCAGCGACGACGCGAGTTGACTCAGGCTCACGCCGAGCGTGCCGGCGAGGCCGCGGTTCACCCGCACGTCGAACTCCGGCGACTGTCCGCGCGTCGACAACCCGACGTCGACAGCGCCCGGCGTTGCCGCCATCACCTTTTCGACTCGCTCGGCGTACTGGTTTAGAATATCCTCATCGGGCCCCTGGAGCTGGAGCTGCAACTCCTTCTGCGCGCCGCCAAAACCGGAGGCGAACGTGTAAGCCGTCACGCCCCCGATCGCGCGCATTTGCTGGCGCAGCACCTGGCCGATTGCATCCTGACTCAGCGAGCGGTCGGACTTGGGCTTGAGCCGCACGTAGATGCTGGCGTTGTCGACGGTGCCCGCGCCTGTGCTGCTGCCCACGGTCGTGTACGTATACGCGACTTCCGGCCGCAACCGGATCATGCGCGCGATTTCTTCCGCCTTGAGCGTCGTGTAGTCGAGGCTCGAGCCGGGAGGTGTTTCGACGGCGATGTTCAGTTCGCTCTGATCGCTGACCGGCACGAATGCAAAGCCGCCGATCGTGACTTGAAGAAAAATCGCGAACACGAGTGAGCCCACCGCGAGCGCCGCCATCGTCCACCGATGATCGAGTGCCCAACCGATGAGCGATTGATAGCGCATCGATTGGCGATCGAACCACTTGTTGAACCGCTCGAGCGCGCGCGCGATCGGATTGCGTCGGTCGTGCGCCTCGAGCTGCGGATCGGGCCAGTAGGCCGACAACATCGGATCGAGCGAGAACGAGACGAACAACGACACCAACACGGCCGCGGCGATCGTCAGCGCGAACGGCTTGAACCATTGCCCCGCGACGCCCGGCATGAAGCCCACGGGCACGAACACGGCGACGATAGAAAAAGTCGTCGCGGCCACGGCGAGCCCGATCTCGTCGGTGCCTTCGTGCGCGGCGCGCATGTGGTCCGACCCCATTTCCACGTGGCGCACGATGTTCTCGCGCACGACGATGGCGTCGTCGATCAGAATGCCGATGGCCAGCGACAGGCCGAGCAGCGACATGGTGTTGAGCGTGAAGCCGAGCATTGCCAGCGGCACGAACGACGCCAGCACCGAAACGGGCAGCGCCAAACCGGTGATCACCGTCGAGCGCCAGGAGTTGAGAAAGAGAAACACGACGAACACCGTGAGCAGCGCGCCTTCGACGAGCGCTTCCTCGACGTTGCGCACCGAGTTGCGCACGCGGACGCCGGCGTCGCGCACGATCTTGATCTCGGTTCCGCGCGGCAGCGTTTTCTCCAGCGCGGCGACGCGCGCGCGAATGCCGTCGGCGACCGCGGTCGTGCTGTACTCGCGCGACTTCACGATGTCGAGACCGATCGCCGCGATGCCTTGATACAGCGCGGCCGACTTGGGCTCGGCGGCGCCGGCTTCGACGCTCGCCACCTGGCCGAGCGTGATGAGCTGTCCGTTGCGCTGCGAAATGACGAGCGAGTTGAAATCCTCGGGTCGATCGAGGCGCCCCTCGAGGCGAATGGATCGCTGCTCGAGCGCGCTGTTCACGGAACCGACGGGCGCCGCGAGGTTCTGCGCGCGCAGCGCGTTCACGACTTGATCGATCCCGACGCCGACCGACGCGAGATCGTTCGGTCGGACGTTGACGTTGAGCTGCGCGCTGTCGCCGCCGACGACGTTCACCTGCGCCACGCCGCCGATGGCGCGCAACTCGCCGGCCAACGTTTGATCGGCGAGCTGCGTCAATTGGGGCGGCGACAGCACGGTCGACGTGACCGCCAGCGAGACGATCGGCAGCTCGTTCGGATCGAAGCGTTGAATGAGCGGCTCGAGGATTTCCGCCGGCAACTGCGCGCGGACCGCGGAGATGGCGTCGCGAATGTCCTGCGTTGCCTGATCGACCGGTTTGGAGAAGACGAATTGCACGATGATCTGCGCGAACCCGTCGGTCGACGTCGAATTGATTTTGTCGACGCCGCTGATCCCGGAGATCTTATCTTCGATACGGCTGATGACTTCGCGCTCGACCACGTCCGGCGCAGCGCCGGGATAGGCGATGGCGACGAACACGATCGGGGCATCGATCGCGGGGAATTCGTCGGTGTCCAGGCGCGCGAGCGACGCGAGCCCGAACACGACGAGCGCGATCATGGTCACGACCGTGATGATCGGCCGGCGAATTGCGAAATCCGAAATGAACATGCTGGCGTCCTCTTCCAATAACTTAAGTGCCCGATCTGCTTCGCGCGCTCAGCTCTCGTAACTACCGGTTGTTCTTCGGTGGGCAGAGCGTGTCGCTCGTCGGCACGTGGATCACGCGCATCGCAACGAGCTGGCTCGTCTATCGGCTCACCGGATCTGAACTACTCCTCGGCGTCGTCGGTTTTTGTGGCCAGATTCCGACGCTCATCTTGGCGCCCTTCGCGGGCGTCGTCGTCGATCGCCGCGATCGCCACCGAATTCTCGTCGTCACGCAAGTGCTGTCGATGCTCCAGTCCCTCGCGCTCGCCATTCTCGCCCTCACGGGCGTCATCACGGTAGCGCACATCCTGATCCTCCAGGTCGCGCAGGGAATCATCAACGCGTTCGACACGCCGGCGCGCCAGTCGTTCGTCGTGCAGATGGTCGACGATCGGAAGCATTTGCCGAACGCGATCGCGCTCAACTCCACGATGGTGAACGGCAGCCGCATCATTGGCCCGTCGATCGGCGGCGTATTGATCGCGGCGTTCGGCGAAGGCTGGTGCTTCATGATCGACGCCATTTCGTACATCGCGGTCATCTGGTCATTGTACGCAATGAAAGTCGAGCGAATGAATCGCGTGCGGCCAACCACGCGGGCCATCGACGAGATGCGCGACGGCTTTCGATACGTGATTGGCTTTCCGCCAATCTGGTCCGCGCTGCTTCTGCTCGCCGTGGTCGCGACCATGGGCATGCCCTATACGATTCTCATGCCGGCCATCGCCGCGACCACGCTCCACGGCGGGCCGCACACACTCGGGTTTCTCATGACGGCGTCGGGCGCGGGCGCGCTCGTTGGCGCGTTCTACCTCGCATCGCGCTCGTCGGTTCTCGGACTCGGGCGCGTGATGGTCGTGGCGACGATGATGTTCGGTGCCGGCCTCGTGCTGTTCTCATTTTCGCGCTGGCTCTGGCTGTCGCTGCTCATTCTGCCGATCGTCGGCGGCGGGATGATGGTCGAGCTGGCGTCGACGAACACCATGCTCCAGACAATCGTCGAGGAGCGGCTGCGCGGCCGCGTGATGGCCTTTTACGCGATGGCGTTTCTCGGCACGGCGCCGATCGGAAGCCTGATCGGCGGCGTGCTCGCGGCGCGAATTGGCGCGGCGAACACGATTCTCATCGGCGGCATCGCGTGCATCATCGCCGGCATCTGGTTCGCCACCAAGCTCGGCGCGCTGTCGGCGCTGCTGCGGCCGATTTACATCGAGAAAGGGATCATCGCGCGAGACAGCAGCTGAGCGGTCGCACGCGAGCGCATGCCTACCGCGATGCCGTCACTCGGTTCACGAAGACCACCGCGTCAAAGTTCTTTGGAAAGTCGAGCGTCGTCTCGAAGAGTTGCGGCGCGGTCGGCGCGTAGAGTTCTGTGATCAAACGCATCGAGCGCGGTCCGTGGAGCCACGTGCCGGCGCTGTCGCTGGGCAGCGAGCGCAGATCGAGCCAGTATGCATCGGCGTGTGCGTGCGCGAGCACCTCCTCGTAGGTGCCTGGGTCGGGAGGGCGGATCGTGATGGCGCCAAAGCCACCCGGCTCGCCGCTCCGACCGTTGGCTGGCCGACGCGTGCGCACCGAGCCGTTCCCAAACGCGAACGCGACGGCGCGATAGCGCGCGCCCAGCTCCGTGCCGAGCGGCACGCCGGTCTGCACTGTCACGCGGTCGAGCGTCAGTCGACCCATTTCGACATCGCCGCCCCATACGAGAAGCTGCGCGTTGGGACCAAGTTCGTCGGCGAGATACATCACGTGAGCCGCGTTCGTCTCCTGCCGCGGCAAGTGACGAAGCCCCGTCGTCACGTAGTGGCGAATGAGTCGCGCCATCTGGTCGGCGTACGCCACGCGCGCGGCGGCGGCGGGCGGCGAAGTCACGCGCGCATGGAGCGCGGCGACACTGTCCGCGACGTGCCTGACAATCGTGCCACACGCATTCCAGTAGCTGCTGTCCGCTGCACGCCCTTCCAGTCCCCAGTGCGCGGCTTCGTCACTGGCGACGCACGCGTACTGTTGCTGGAGCCAGGCCTTGAGCGGCGCACCGGTGATCGAGTCGGGGAGCGCCAACACCGTCGCGACCGCGTGCGCGCCGCTTCCAATCTCGAATCCATAAAAGCCAATCTGCCGGCTGCTGGCATGCCCGCGGTTCCATTCACGCATGGCGTTCACGAGGCCGAACATTTCAGGTGTTTCGTAGCGCCACGAACCCAGCGCGTGGAGCAATCGCTTTGGATCGCCGACTCCCGTACGCACGTAGCGATCGACATCCATTGCTTCCGGCATGGGCCCCTGAATGGCCAGCCCTCGCACACCACCCGAGTCCGCGTCGGCGAGCGCGAAGAGCGCGTGCCGCACGATGAGGGGAAATTCGCGCGTCCCTTCCGTGAGCTCGCTCATGCCGAGCACCCGCACACCGCTCGCGAACGACACGAGTCGGTCTCGCTCGGCGGCGCTCGGCGACGAGTCGGTGATCGAAAACGGAAGTGCGTGCGCGTCGACCCAAGCCAGCGCCTCGGATGCGGCGCCGGTCAGCGCTGTCGGTGGCGGCGGGGGAGCGGGCGGCGGTCCGCTGTGACACGCCGCGGTGAAGCCAAGCGTCAGCGCTGCGACGATTGCCGCGACGCTTCGCTCAGTGGCAGTTGATTGGCGGTAATTGGGCATTGGGTCTCCGACACAATGTACCTTGGCCCGGCTAATCGAGGCTACGCGGTACCCGACGCGTCGGCCGAGGTTGCGTCGCCGCCGTCGGCAGACGAAGCGCTTTCAGCCAGCAACTGTTCCAACTCTTTCGCGGCGCCCGTTGGGACACGTCCGCGCATCCGCAGTTCCGTGAGCGTGCGACGAATCTCGAGCCCGTCGACTTGGACCGTGGCGAGGGTGCCGAGCGCGAGCTGATCGGCCGCGGCGGCGCGGGAGACAATCGCTAATCCCAGACCGGCGGCGACGGCGTGTTTGATCGCCTCAATGCTCCCCACTCGCATCGTGTTCGTGAGACGAACGCCGTGGACGGCGAGCGCGCGAGCGCCGACAGTTCGCGTTCCCGAGCCGGGTTCTCGTACGAGAAACGGCAGGTCCGCGAGCGCCTGCGCAGCCACGGCTCGTCGCCCGACCAGCGGATGATCCGGCGGCGCGATGACCACGAGCTCATCATCGCGCCAGGGGCGAACGACGACGCGGGCGTCCGACACCGGACCCTCGACGAGCGCGACGTCGACGCGCGATTCGAGCAGCAGCCGAAGCACCGAGCGTGTATTGGCGATGGTGAGCTGAATCCGGACTTTGGGATGGCGAAGATGAAACCGCCCAAGCACCGCGGGGAGCATGTAGGTCCCGACGGTGGTGCTCGCACCGACCCGGAGCCGTCCTCGCTTGAGCCCTCGCAGCTCGCGAAGCTCCTGTTCGGCGGCCCGTTCGACGCCAAACAGCTCGCGCGCCCGCGCGTACAGAGCCTGGCCGGCGCTCGTGAGCACGATCGAGCGCCCGGTTCGGTCGATGAGGCTGAGGTGGAGCTGCCGCTCCAACTCGTTGAGTGACTTCGATATAGCCGGCTGACTGAGATTGAGCGCGGCGGCAGCTTTGGTGAAGCCGCCGTGGTCGACGACGGCGGAGAACAGGCGCAGGTGATGAAGATTCATCTGTATTACTAATAGTTATCGTCCAATGAAAACAATGTACTGGCATCATATGTATGGCCGCCACGTACCGTCCACGATGGCCATCGCCACGCGTCCGTCGACCGATACCCGATCATTTCCGCGTCGCTGGACGGCGCTGTTGCCTGGGATCGCCGCGTCTCTTGTCGTGTCCGTCCTGGCCGTCGGTCTCGACCAATTCCAGGCGCGCGTCTTTGGCCGAGTGATCGTCGAGGCAATCGTCCTCGCGATTCTCGTCGGGATGGTCGTTCGCGCAGCTCGCGGCGCGCGAGCCGGCGAGGAACCGGGCGTACGATTCGTCGCCACCGAGATCCTCGGGCTCGCGGTGTGTCTGCTCGGCGCAACGATGGACGTGACGCGGCTATTCGCGTCGGGCCCGCTGCTCGCGGTCGGGATCGTGGCGCTCGTCTGCGTCACGCTCGCCTGTGGCTACGTCATCGGACGCGTCGCCGGACTACCGAGCAAGCTGGCGGTGCTCGTCGCATGCGGGAACTCGATCTGTGGGAACTCGGCGATTGCCGCCGTCGCCCCGGTGATCGACGCGGATCATGAGGACGTCGCCGCGGCGATCGCGTTGAGCGCGGTCCTCGGCGTGGCGATGGTGCTCTGGCTTCCACTGCTCATCAAGCCATTCGGCCTGTCGAACTACCAGTACGGCGCGCTGGCCGGTTTGACGATTTATGCCGTACCGCAGGTGCTCGCCGCCGGATTCGCGGTGAGCGCGTTGAGCGGCCAGGTTGCGACGGCCGTGAAGCTCGCGCGCGTGCTGATGCTCGGTCCGGTCGTCCTGTTCTATTCCGTGCGTCGCGCACGTACCGCGGGCGAGTCGCACAAGACGATCTCGTTCGGCATGATCGCGCCCTGGTTCGTGCTCGGATTCTTGCTGCTCGCCGCGCTTCGCTCGGTAGGCGCAATTGGCGACCCGATCGCGGCGGGGGCGAAATCCGCGGCGTCGTGGCTGACGATCGCCGCGATGGCCGCGCTGGGCCTGACCGTGGACGTGCGATCGATGCGACGGGTTGGCGCGCGCGTCTCATGCGCGGTGGGCGGGTCACTTGTCGTGTTGGTCGTGCTCGCGCTGGCGCTCATCAAACTTCTCGCATTGCCCTGACGACCGTCGCGCATGCAAACGACCCCGTCCATGGAACTGGACGGGGCCGTTCGTGTGTCGACGTGCGCTAGTGGCCGGCGCTTAGTTGCCCGGGCCGCTGTGATTGCTGCCGTCGCCGTTCTTTCCCGGGCCGCTGTGATCGTCGCGGCCGTTGTGGTCGTCGTCTTCGAACGCGCGGAGCGACTGCGCGATGCGATTCTTGACCTGCGTCAGCAGCGCCGGCGTGGTGAGAATCTGGTTCGGATCAACGAGCGATCCGTCGGGATTCGTCAGCCACGTGATGACCGGAATGCTCACCGTGATCGTCGTCGGCTGGCCAGCCGTCACGACGAGCGGCGTGTCGAACTCGATTTCGGCGCGAACGTGAACCGGAATGACGACGTCGAACGCCGTCGTGTCGAACTTGCCCGTGAGCTCGACCTGCGACAGGCGCACCTCGAACTCGCGATATGTTCCGGGCGGAATCGCGTCGGCTGGAATCGTAGCCAGGTCTCCCGTGATCGGAAGATCGATCGTCGCCGGCCCGACCTTGATCTCGGCGCAGTCATGATTCTCGTTATCGCTGCCGCCGCGGTCCGCGCTCGCGGCCGTCGGCACGACCACATCCTGGTCGTTGTCATCATTGTCGTCGGCGCAAACGTCTGTCGGCGCGATTTTCAACTCGGCGCGCGAAATCGTAACCACGGCGTCGGTGAAGGTGAGCGTGTGGGTGCCCACGGTGATCGAGGTCAGCGACACCGGCGCGTTGTCCGCCGCCGCCGTCGCCGTCGATCCAAGCGCGAACCCCAGTTGGCTGTGCGAGCCCAGCGAGGCGGCGGTCGAAGAATCGGAACACGCTGCGAGCAATCCGACTGAAACGATCGCGGTGGCGAGCGTTCCGATTCTCGCCGTGTGCGAGGTGGGTCGTGCGTTCATGCGCTGTGAGAATTTGTTCATGCTACATTCCTCCGGTGAAGTCATTGCCGCGCTCTTCTACGCGCAAACACTCGTGCACCGCGTGCGCCGCGAACATGTGCCTCAGATCACACGCATGTTTTGGCGTCGCGTTGAGTCTCACAACCCACGATGCTGCAATGGAGTTCCCCATAATTCGCCGGCGACATTTTGGCCGCACGCGCGCGTGACATGCGTTACGAAGCGGCGCGAACCGCTTCATTGGGCGCACCATTTCGATACGGCGGACGCATGAGTCTTGAGCCGTCCGGGAACCCGCGACGCTCGGGGCGGCTTCACTTGATGAACCCATGCACGCACCGCGCTTTCCCACCGATACGCTGCTCGTGCTCGAGCTCAGTGACTCCTTCTCGGCGATCTGGCCGACACTGGGGCGCGACGCCGGCCTACGCGTAGAATCCATCGATCGTGCCGCGTCGTTCACCCGCGCGGGTGACGCGGTCGTGGGCGTCATCTCCGCGGGCGGCGAGGAACGCCGGCTCGAAACGACTCTCCGCGCGCTGACCCAACCCGCGGCGGAAATCGCGGCCGTGGTCGCCGAGGGCGACCATCGGTTGGCGGCGAGCGCATTGCGCGCCGGCGCGTCGGAATTCTTCGTGCTGACCCAGGACTACGAGCCGCTGCGCGCGTGGTTGCGCGGCCAGAGCGAGCGACTGGCCGCCCGGCGCCACGCCCGCGCCTGCACGATGAGCGGTCCATCATATGAGTTCCCTGGAATCCTGGGCGAGAGTCCGGCGTTGCGCGCGGCGCTCGACCAGGCGGCGCGCATCATCCCGCATCCGCACATCACCGCGTTGATCACCGGCGAGACGGGCACCGGCAAAGAGTTGCTGGCTCGTGCGCTGCACGATCACGGTCCGCGGCGCACGGGGCCGTTCGTCGACGTGAACTGCGCGGCGATTCCCGACAACCTTCTCGAAGCCGAGTTGTTTGGCCACGAGAAGGGGGCGTTCACCGACGCCACGAGCACCAAGCCGGGATTGTTCGAGATCGCCACCGGCGGGACGATCTTTCTCGACGAAATCGGGCACCTGCCGCTCGCGCTCCAGGGAAAGCTCTTGCGCACGCTGGAGGAACGGACGGTTCGGCGCATCGGCGGAACGCGGTCCATTCCCATCGACGTTCGCGTCGTCGCGGCGACGCACGTCAACCTCGCGCGCGCCGTGCGGCGAGGCGAATTCCGAGAAGACTTATATTATCGGCTCAACATCGTGCCGATCGCGCTGCCTCCGCTTCGGGCCCGCGCCGACGACGTCGTCCCGCTCGCGCGGCAGTTTCTCACGCGATTCGCCGCCGACTACGGACTCGAGGGCGCAACGTTCACCCCCGGAGCCGAGCGCGCGCTGCGAAGCCGCAGTTGGCCGGGCAACGTGCGCGAATTGCGCAACGCCGTCGAGCGCGCCGTGCTCCTCGCGCGCGGCCCCGTGCTCGACGCCGCAACACTCTCGATCGAACATGACGAGACGCCGGCCGCCACGGGCGACGGCGCCAACGGGCTCAAGGCGATCATCCATCGCACGGTGCGCGAAACGGTCGACCAGTGCGGCGGGAACAAGAGCGACGCGGCGCGGCGACTCGGCATATCGCGCACGCGCCTGCAGCGACTCTTGCAGCATCGGCCGGCGAGCGCGAGCCGCTCGCTGGCGATGCCGGATCTCTCGGGCGGCGACTAGGCCGATCGCCTTACCCGCGTACCAATTTTTTGTACGCGATCCGATGCGGTTGGTCCGCGTCCGCGCCCTTTCGTTTGTGCAGGTCGTCGACGTACGACTGAAAATTCCCCTCGTGCCATACCACTTCGCTGTCGCCCTCGAACGCGAGGATGTGCGTCGCGATGCGATCGAGAAACCACCGGTCGTGCGAGATGACCACGGCGCAGCCGGCAAAATCGATGAGCGCATCTTCGAGCGCGCGCAACGTGTCGACGTCGAGATCGTTCGTCGGCTCGTCCAGCAGCAGCAGATTCCCGCCGCTCATTAGAGTTTTGGCAAGGTGAAGCCGGTTGCGCTCGCCCCCCGACAGATTGGCGACCTTCTTCTGCTGATCGGTGCCGCGAAAGTTGAAGCTCGACAGATACGCGCGACTGTTCAGCTCCTTTTTCCCGACCATGATCAGCTCCTGGCCGCCGGAGATTTCCTGCCAGGCGCTTTTGTCGCCATCGAGCGTGCGGTTCTGGTCCGTATACGCGATGTTGACCGTTTCACCCACGGTGAGCACGCCGGAATCCGGCTGCTCCTGGCCGACGACCATCTTGAACAGCGTGGTCTTGCCGGCGCCGTTCGGTCCGATGATTCCGACGATGCCGCCGCGCGGCAGATCGAACGACACGCCGTCGAACAGCAGCTTGTCGCCGAATCCTTTCTTCAGTGCCCGAGCCGTGACGACCTGGTTGCCGAGTCGCGGCGCCGGCGGAATAACGATCTCGTGCTGGAGAATTTTCTCCGCCGTCTCCTCGGCCACCATCTCTTCGTACTTCTGAACGCGGGCCTTGTTCTTCGCTTGTCGCGCACGCGGAGCAAGTCGCACCCAGTCCAGCTCGCGCTGGAGCGTGCGCTGGCGCGCCGACTCCGTTTTCTCCTCCGTTGCCAGACGCGACTTCTTCTGCTCGAGCCACGACGTGTAGTTGCCTTCGTACGGAATGCCGTAGCCGCGATCCAGCTCGAGAATCCAGCCCGCGACGTTGTCGAGGAAGTACCGGTCGTGCGTCACCGCGATCACCGTGCCCGGGAAGTCGTGCAGGTATCGCTCGAGCCAGGCGACCGACTCGGCGTCGAGGTGATTTGTGGGTTCGTCGAGCAGCAGGATGTCTGGCTCCTCGAGCAGCACGCGGCAGAGCGCGACTCGCCGCCGCTCACCGCCCGAGAGCCTGCCCACATCCGCGTCGGCGGGCGGCAAGCGCAACGCATCCATCGCGATCTCGATCTTGTTGTCGAGATTCCACAAATCGTGCGCATCGATCTGCTCCTGCACCCTCGCCTGCCGGGCGAGGAGCTTTTCCATCGCCTCGTCGCTCATCGGCTCGGCGAACATCATCGAGATCTTCTGGAATTCATCGAGCAGCGCGCGCTGCGCTTTGACGGCCAGCTCGACGTTTCCTCGCACATCGAGCGTGGGATCGAGCTGCGGTTCCTGCGGCAAGAAGCCGATGCGCGTGCCGTCGGCCGCCCACGCCTCGCCCTGAAAGTCCTGGTCGACACCGGCCATGATGCGCAGCAGCGACGACTTGCCCGCCCCGTTGGCGCCGAGCACGCCGATCTTCGCGCCGTGGTAGAAGGACAACCAGATGCCGCGCAAGATTTCCCGCGATGGCGGGACAACCTTGCGCAGGTCCTTCATGACGTAAATGAACGATGGGGGAGCCATGACGCGGGACGCGGGGGCGAGGGAGGTTCGACGAGCGGGAAATCGTGTTCCGCGAGAAACTTAATTCGGCGACGGGTCGCCGCCGCGTCCACGGCCGCTCGGTTTCCGCCAGGTTTGCCTTCCTCATAGCTTTCTGTTGTTGCTTTCCTGTGTTCGGCTGACGCCGGTACTCGACCCACTCCGGCCCCCGCCCTCCTGTTCGTAGCGTCAACTCCGATCGCGTCCAGCGTGCTACTCGCCTTTTCGCTTCCCGACCTTTCCGCGAACCCGCTCAAGGCAATCCCGCTGGTCTTCGTCGGCGGGGTGCTGACGAGTCTCACGCCGTGCATCTACCCGATGATTCCGATCACGGCCGCGATTGTCGGCGGGACGTCGACAGTCGGCAGCGATACCGCGCGGCCAGGTCGGTGGCGGCCCGCGCAGCTGACGTTTGCCTATGTGCTCGGGCTGGCGCTGGTCTATTCCGCGCTCGGGCTTTTTGCCGGAATGTCCGGAACGCTCTTTGGATCGGTGAGTACCAATCCATGGTTGTACTTCGCGATGGCAAATCTGCTGCTCGTCGCCGCGCTGGCGATGCTCGATGTATTGCCGGTTCGGGTGCCGACCGCGATTCTGGCGCGGGCGAGCGCGGCAGGAACAGCGGGAAGGGTGTCCGGAGCGTTCACGATGGGGGCGATGTCGGGACTCGTCGCCGCACCGTGCTCGGCGCCGGTGATGGCCGCGGTGCTGACGTGGGTATCGTCGACAAAGAGCGCCGCGCTCGGGTTCATCTATCTGTTCGTGTTTTCGCTCGGCATGTGCACGCTGCTCGTCGTCGTTGGGTTGTCGTCGGGCACGTTGGCGCGGCTGCCGCGCGCGGGGATGTGGATGGTGTGGGTGAAGCGCGTGTTCGCGCTGGTGATGATCGGGGTAGCCGAGTATTACTTGATACAGATGGGACAACTGATTATATGAAAATATTAAAGACGAATTCGTCAATTGGCCGAGCGATTGCCGGCACCGTTCTCGCCGGCGGTCTGGCGCTCATGGCGTCGCCGGCGCTCGCGCGGGCGCAGGACCTCGGCATCCAGATCGGCGCGGTCGCGCCCGGCGCCAAGCTCACCGCGCTCGACGGCAAGGACGCCGACCTCTCGCAGTACATCGGCAAGACGCCGATCCTGATCGAGTTCTGGGCGACCTGGTGCCCCAACTGCAAGGAGCTCGAACCGACGCTCCTCGACGCCGCGAAGAAGTACGGCGCGAAGGTCAAGTTCGTCGGCGTTGCGGTGTCCGTGAACGAGACGCCGGCGCGCGTCAAAGCGTTCGTCGCCAAGCACGGATTGCCGGGCGATCAGTACTTCGATACACACGGCGACGCGTCGGGCGCGTACGATGCGCCGGCGACGTCATACGTCGTCGTCATCGACAAGAGCGGCAAGGTCGTGTACACCGGGCTTGGCGGCAAACAGGATCTCGAGGCGGCGATCAAGAAGGCGCTGTAACACAAATCAGCCCGAGGACGGTGGAGTCGCCATGCGCGAACACATCCAGACGGTTGCAATCGCCGCGCTGAGCTTGACGCTCGCCTTCACGCCCGCCCGAACTCAAACGCCGCAAGCGGTGAAGGTCGTGCCGGGGTTTACCGTCTCGATCCGGCCGTCTGTGTTGGTCGCCGAGCCCGTTGATGATGTCGCGGATGTCGCCCGAGCGTCGTGCGCGGATTCATCATCGTCACGCGCAGCACGCGGCGACCGTCGAGATTGGTCCCCGTGATCCAACCCTCGCCCGACTGGTTGTAGCGTTCGCGCAGCTCGCGGTTCACGCGATCGAGCGCCTCGTCGCCGCGCGTACGGTCGCCGACGTACCGGAAACACAGAATGTTGCTCTCCGGTTCGTGCATCGCTTCGAAGTCGGGATGTTCTGTGATCGACTCCCACATCGCGCGGGCGAGCGCGCAGAAGTGATCGTACAACGCGCCGAGTCCGTCGGCGCCGTGCCGTTGGATTGCGACCCAGAGCTTGAACACGTCGGCGCGGCGCGAGCACATGAAATTTCGCGTGCCCTGATCCCACGCGCGTTCCCCTTCTTCACCGTGAAAGAGATACGGTGCCCGCTGCGAGAACGCCGCATCGAGATCGTGCTCGTCACGCACGAGGAGCATGCCGGCTTGCATGGGGAGCGACATCATCTTGTGCGGATCCCAGGCCAGCGATCGGGCGCGCTCGATGCCGCGCACACGATGCTTGTGCGCGCGCGACAGCAACGCTGAGCCTCCATGCGCGGCGTCGACGTGCAGCCACGCGCCGAACTCGTCGCAGATCGACGCGATTGAATCGAGGTCGTCGAACGAACCGGTCGCCGTCGACCCGGACGTCGCCACTACGGCCATCACCCGTTTGCCGATGCGGGCGAGTTCGCTGAGCGCCTCTCGCAACGCGTCCGGATCCATTTTGTAGTCGCGCGAACGAATGGGCAGAACGTTGCGCATGCCGAGCCCCAACTCCGCGCCGGCGCGCGTGACTGCATAGTGCGCGTGCTCGCCGCAGAGCAACACCGGCGGATCGCCGCCGACGCCGTTCGTCCACGCCTCGGGCATCGCGGCGGCGCGCGCCGCGAGCAACGCGGTAAACGTCGCTTCGCTGCCGCCGCTGGTGAGTGTGCCGCCGGCGGCGCCGGGAAAACCGGCGAGCCCGCGCATCCATTCGATGACTCGGTGCTCGAGAACGGTGCCGACCGGCGACATCTCGAACACGGCGACCGATTGGTTCAGCGCCGCCGTGACGCTCTCCATCCACGCCGCGCACGGCAACGGTGCCGCGACCTGGTGCCCGACATAGCGCGGATGATAGAGATGGTTGCAGTCCGGAATGACGTCGGCGCGCAACCGCGTGATGATCGCGTCGATCGATCTGCCGGCGCGCGGCATTGGCTCGTCGAAACGCGCGGCGAGACCAGCCGCGGTGTGCGGCGTCGACACGCGGCCGCCGCGCGTTCGTGTTTGCGCCAGGTACTCGGCGGCCAGCGCGACGAATGCGCGACCAACGCTCGCGTCGCAGTCGGCTTCGATCTCGGCGAGGATTGCCGGCGCGGCCGATGGATGTGTCGGAATCAGGTCGGTCATGTTGCGGGCAAGCCCGTGAGAGCGAGATCGCACACCTTGCGGGTGCGCGTGAGGTCGATGGCGCGGTACGCTTGCAGTGAGTCGATCGTGACCAGATCGTCGATGCGAATGCGGAGCAGTTCGCGCAAGCGGTCGCGGTCGAGTTCCGGATAGAAACTGAGCGTGGCGTGCGGCGTGAACGTGAACCGCGGCGCCTCGTAGGACAGACCGCTCGTTTTGATTCGTTCATGCAGTGCGCGAATCGGTCCGTTGGGATCGATCGGCATGACGACGACGGTGCTCTGCATGAAGCGCATCGGCGCGCCAAGACGCACGGTGAACGGCACAGTCGCCGCGGCGACGCGCGCGAGTGCATCCGTCACCTCGTCGTCCGTCGTAGCCGGAGCAATCGGCCCCATCCCCGACGAGCCCGTGATCGTGATGTGCGGCGGCAGCTCGGCGAGCATGCGCGGATCGGCGCGGCGTTGGATGTCGCGCAACCGATCGGCGATCGGGCCATGCAGCTCGGACATGACAACGATGCCGGGTTTCATCGTCGATGTGCGGTGATCGGCGCGCTCACCGCGTGTGCGGAGCGGTCGGCGACGAGAGGACGGGGATGACGGAGAATGAGATGCGGGTAGGATCCGACGGCGATA
Source organism: uncultured Gemmatimonadaceae bacterium (assembly GCA_963817445.1). Lineage (GTDB taxonomy): Bacteria > Gemmatimonadota > Gemmatimonadetes > Gemmatimonadales > Gemmatimonadaceae > JAQBQB01. The sequence goes on along the minus strand of CAWFOG010000027.1, from coordinate 505,763 downwards.
TCGACGCGTTCAGCAGCCATCGGTCGAGACGGTTGCCAGGATGCGTTACAGAATAGCGCACCACCTTCGTTCCCGCGAAGGTCCCGATCGCCGCGCCCATGATGACGTCGCTCGCCCAATGGCGATTGTTGTACATGCGCGAGAGCCCGACGGCTGCCGCGCCACCGTACAGCACCGGCGCGATTCCAAAGTAGGTCGCCGCCGGCCACCACCGACTCGTCTCGGAGCTCACCGCCGCCGCCGCTGCAAACGCGGCAACCGCATGACCCGACGGAAACGACCGGTAGTGATCGTTGGTATGGAAGCCGCGCATCAATTGCCAGTCGTCGGGATTGGGACTGACGGTGTCGACGAATGGCCGCGCGCGGCCGAGTGCGTCTTTCATCACGCTGGCCACTGCCTCGCCGACAAACAGCGCCTCGGTGCCGTGCAGATCCGACCGCGGCGAGCCGTTCACTGCGGCTCAGTCGCCCAACGGCGTACATCGACACGCCGATGACGACGGAACCCGGCACGGCGATGGTCCGCACGATCGTCGACGTTTCCTGAAACAGTCGCCGTTGCTGGCGGTCAGGCTCCTGGAGCGCCACAGCCACGCGCTTGTCGAGCGGGCGAATGCTGATCGTGCCGATCGCGAAGCCCGCGGCGAGAACCCCGTCGCGCCAGGTGAACAACGAGTGCGAATGCGTCGACGAATCGATCTGAGCAACTGCAGTGGTCGCGAATACAGCCAAGCAGTGCGAGGCCGCGCGCGATGCTACGCGAGAGTGATTTCACGAGAGTCGGCCAGATCGGCAAGGAACATTTGCTCGGCTTCTTGTCCGAGTCGTGCATCTTCGATCACCGCGTCCAGCTCGTAGTTGATCGCCACGCCGAGCGGATTGAAATCGGTTGAACCAACGCGCACCCACCGGCTGTCGACCACACTGGTCTTGGCGTGCATCATCTCGCCGCGCCATTCCCAGATGCGCACGCCGTTGGTGAGCAGCCGGCGATAGTAGCGCCGCGCGAGCAGCGCGACCCAGGGATGATCGTTCCGGCTCGGCACGAGTATGCGCACGTCGACGCCGTCGCGTGCCGCACCGTTCAATGCTTCGACTTCTGACCAGGACGGCGTGAAGTACGCCGTCGCGATCCAAATGGAGTGACGCGCCGAGATCGCCTGAATCTGGAGCGCGCGCGACACACGGAGTTTGAGCGGCTCTCCTTCGATGATGCCGACGAGCGCGGGTTCGTCGGTGGCCGGGTCGAGATGCGCACCGCGCGCCGGCCGGCGGAGAAATCGATGCGAGCCGCGGCGCTCGTTCACGTGCGCGCGGCTCCACATGTGATCGAAGGCCTGGATCATGTCGCGGGCGGCAGGTCCGTCGATCTTGACGGACGTGTCGCGCCACCGCGACCGCTGCAGCTTCTGCACGCCAGTCGTCCATTCACGCCCCACGCCGACACCACCGGTGACGCCCACCGCGCCATCGACGACCAGCAGTTTGCGATGGTCGCGCGGCACGAACCCGAGCCAGCGACGAAGCCCCGGCCGGTTGAACACGACGACTTGCACACCCGCGCGTTGGAGTGCCTTGATGAACTTGCGCGACGTGCCGCGCCCGCCGATCCAGTCGAGCAGCAGTCGCACGTCCACGCCGCGCCGCGCCGCGCGTGTGAGCGAGTCGGCGAACCGATGCCCGACATCGTCGGAGCGAAAGATGTAGCTCTCGAGCGCAACGCTCGTCGTCGCGTTGTCGATCAGCGACAGCATGGCGTCGAACGTCGCGGGTCCGTCGCGCAACAGCGACACGCGATTGCCGCTGGACACATCGGCGGCCGCGATGCGCCACAGCCCACGGGCAAAGGACGGCCCCGGAGCAACCAACTCGAGGTCGCCACGGCCGACGATGATTTCACGTGCTGGGGTCGTCACGCGGGGTCACTGGTACAGGATACGTGCCGCCAGCCGGCAACTGGGCGGACGGTGCGCGAGTCCAACGGGACGCTGTAATATTCCGACATGCTCAACATCGATCTCAAGGGTAAGCGAGCACTCGTCGCCGGCGTAGCGGATGACGCCGGCTTTGGGTTTGCAATCGCCAAGGCGCTTGCCGAAGGCGGAGCGAGTGTGTGCGTCGGCACGTGGCCGCCGGCGCTGACGATCTTCTCGAATCTGCTCGAGCGCGGAAAGATGGACGAATCCCGCCGGATGTCGAACGGCGAACTGTTGAAGTTCGAGAAGATCTATGCGCTCGACGCCGTGTACGACACGTTCGACGAGATCCCGGAAGACGTGCGCACGAGCAAGCGCTACAAGGATGTCGGCGACTGCTCCATCGGCGGCGTCGCGCAGCGTCTCGTTGCCGATTTTGGCGACCGGCCGCTGGACATCGTGGTGCACTCGCTGGCGAACGGGCCGGAAGTGAAGAAGCCGTTGATCGAGGTGAGCCGCGGTGGATATTTGGCGGCCCTCAGCGCGAGCGCATACTCGCTCGTGTCGATGGTACAGCGCTTTGGCCCGATCATGCGCGACAGCGGCGCGTTCGTGTCGCTCACGTATCTGGCGAGCGAGCGGGTGATTCCGGGCTACGGCGGCGGAATGTCGTCGGCCAAGGCGGCGCTGGAGAGCGACACGCGCACTCTCGCGTTCGAGGCGGGCCGAAAGTTTGGCTGCCGCGTGAATACGATCTCCGCCGGCCCGCTCGCATCACGCGCGGCGAGCGCGATCGGCATCATCGAGAAAATGGTCGAGTATGTGTCGGCCAACGCGCCGCTGACCGGAAAGTTGACGGCGGAGGATGTGGGCAAAGCCGCGGCGTTCCTGTGCTCACCGCTGGCGAGCGGGATCACGGGGAACACGGTGTACGTCGACAAGGGCTATCACGCGATGGGGATGGGCGTGCCGACGGAGTGATCGTACGGCGCGCCCTGTCCACCCACTACGCCACAGGCCCCGGTTTCGCCGGAATCTCCTCGAGCCCCGCCGCGCGCAGCATAGCGTTGATCTTCGGCAAACTCGTGTCCATGGCCCGCTTGAGTTTCGTTAGAGTTTTCGTAAGCTCGACCGACACGACCGTGTAGACCTGGTACGACTGCTCCGTCGGGCGGCCGTCCGAGGCCTGCACCACGCCGAGCAGTGCGCCGATGCGGTTGTTGAGACGGATCGGAAAGTTGAGCGGATCTTCGCCGCTCCGGTTCTGCGTTTGGTAGAGCGAGTCTTCGACCTCTGAGATCGCCGTCGCGAACGCGCCGGAGAGCGCGGCGAACTCGCCCTGCTGCGCCGCCGGAACCTTCGCTTTGCGGTCGGCCAGCGCCGCCTTGATCCGACGAATGTCCGTCACCGCGTCGTTCGCCTCGGAAAACCGATCTCGAATCCGGAGTGCAAGCGTGGCCTGGGTAGTCCAGTCGGCGACAGTCGCCTTGATGCGCGGATCGGGAAGGATCTTGAACGATTGCATCGCGACGGGAACGTCGCCGAGGCTCAGCCGCACTTTGTACGCGCCGGGTGGAACCTGCGGGCCGGTCACGCTGGCCGCCCAGAGGATCATGCCCGGGAAGCTCGACGCGTCGGGATAGCGCATGTTCCAGACGAACGTGTTCACGCCGCGCGCTGTCGTCGGGCGCGGCGCGGGCGGACCGGCGCGACCGTTCCCCTCTTCATCGGGAAGCCGGGCCGACGAGTCGCGACTGGAATAGCGGCGAATGAGCTTGTTGTTCGCGTCGAGGAATTCGAGCGCCACGTTGCCGCCGGCCTTGCCGAGCCAGTACTGCACGACGACGCCGGTGGGCGGATTCTGGCCCGTCGGATGGATGGGCGCGTTCTCCGGCGTCACGGCGCGCACCGGTCCGGCGAAGCCGCCGCGTCCACCGCCGCCGGCGATCCGATACTGGTCGCGCGGCCGGAACAGGTGCGCCGCGCTCGCCACGACCGAGTCCGACATTTGCTCGAGCGACGAGATGTCGTCCATGATGTAGAAACTGCGGCCGTGCGTGGCGATCACGATGTCACCATCTTTGAATGTGAGATCGTGAACAGGCACCATCGGCAGATTGAGCCGCAGCGATTGCCAGCGGGCGCCGTCATCGGTCGAATACCAGACGCCGCGCTCCGTGCCGGCGACGAGGAGCCCGCGCTTGCCCGGATCTTCGCGCAACACGCGGGTGAACTCCGTGCCGGTGATCCCGGCGTCGATCCGCGCCCAGTGCGCCCCGCAGTCCGCCGTCTTCCATAGATACGGATGAAAGTCGTCCAGCTGAAAGCGATTCGCGGCGACGTAGGCGATGCACTCGCCGAACTTCGACGCATCGATGCTCGACACGCGCGTGAACTTGCGCATGTCGCTCGGCGTGACGTCCGTCCACTTCACGCCGCCATCGCGCGTCACGAACACCTTTCCGTCGTCCGAGCCGGTCCACAGCGTCTTCGCCGTCACTGGAGACTCATCGATGACGAACACCGTGCCGTAGTACTCGACCGACGTCTGATCCTTGGTCAGCGGTCCGCCGGAATTGCCGAGCGTCGCCGGATCGTGGTAGGTGAGGTCGGGAGAGATCGCCGTCCAGCTACGGCCGCCGTTCGTCGTCTTGTGCACGACGTTCGAGCCCGCGTACACGACGTTGGGATCGTGGCTGGAGACGATGATCGGGAACGTCCACTGAAAGCGATACTTCGGATCCATCGCCGGATGCCCCATCGGATTGTCGGGCCACGGATTCACGTTGAACGTGATTCCCGTGCGCAGATCCTTTCGCGTGAGCAGGTTGCCGTAGCTGCCCGCGTACACGACGTCGGGATCGTCGCCGCGCGATGCGATCCAACCCGATTCACCGCCGCCGGCCTCGAGCCAATCCGAGATGTCGAGCGTGCCCCTGCTCGGTCCGCAGAGCGTCGAGTTGTCCTGCTGCGCGCCGCAGACGTGATAGGGAAAGTGCGTCGTCGTAATCACGTGGTAGAACTGCGCCGTCGCGTAGTCTTCGTCCGTCCACGTCTTGCCGCCGTCGACGCTCACCTCGGCGCCGCCGTCGTCGGATTCGATCATGCGATTCGCGTTCTTGGGATCGATCCACAGGTCGTGCGAGTCGCCGTGATGCATGCCGGGCACGGCGCGAAAGGTCTTGCCGCCATCGGTCGACTTCATGAACGACACGTTGTTGTCGAACACGACGTTCGTGTCCTTCGTGTCGGCGTGAATTTTCGTGTAATACCAGGCGCGCTGGCGCAGATCGCGATCCGTGTTCACGAGCTGCCACGTCTTGCCAGCGTCGTCCGAGCGAAACACACCGCCGGAATCCGCCTCGATGTTCGCCCACACGCGATTGGAATTCGCGCCCGACACCGTGATGCCGATGTTTCCCCAAATCCCGCCCGGCAGGCCCGGACTCCGCGTGATCTCAGTCCAGTGGTCACCGCCGTCCGTCGTCTTGAACAAGCCGCTCCCCTTTCCCCCCGACGACAACAGCCACGGCGTACGGCCCGCCTGCCACAGGCCCGCGTAGAGCACGTTGGGATCGTTCGGATCCATCACCAGATCCACGACGCCTGTTGAGTCATTTCGAAAGAGTATTTTATCCCACGTCTTACCGCCGTCCTTCGAGCGGAACACGCCGCGCTCGGCGTTTGGCGCCCAGACGTGGCCGAGCGCGCCGACGTAGACCAGATCGGCGTTCGTCGGATTCACGACGATGTCGGCGATCTGCTGCGTGTCGCCGAGCCCCATGAAGCTCCAGGTCTTGCCGCCGTCGGCCGTCTTCCACACCCCGTCGCCGTGCGAGACGTTGCCGCGAATCGGATACTCGCCACCGCCCACGTAGACGACATCCGGCGCGGATGGCGCCACGGCAATCGCGCCGATCGTGCCGCCGAAGTACTTGTCCGTCACCGGCGCCCACGATTGGCCGGCGTTGATCGATTTGAACACGCCGCCACCGGGCGTGCCCATCCAGAACTCATCCGGTCGCGACGGATTGCCGGTCGCGGCGACGGACCGGCCGCCGCGGTACGGACCGATCTCGCGCCAGTGGACGCCGGCAAACGCGACGGAGTCGCGTTGCGCGAAGATGCAACTTGGAATGACGAGCGCGAGGAGGCCGAGTCGCACGGGTCGAGTCACCGGGTCTGGAGGGAGACTAAGAATGCGTGCTCTCCGCGCGGATCGCCAATCTCGAGCGCGGCATTCGACGTGCACGCTGCGCTCGCATGCCGAGACCGACGTACGAGTTGGCGCACTGCGTGGTCTGTGGACACGCGGAAGCGGACGTCGTGGCCGACGCCGGCGACATTCGCGCCGAGGTCGAAGCGTTGTGGGCCTTTCACGAGCGACGACTTCGCCCGGACACGCCAACCGCGCACCTCCTCGATCGCGTCGCTTTCTCGGAGCATCCGGCGCTGCGAATTGTCCGCTGTCGAGACTGTGGACTCGTCTATCGCAATCCGGTGGAGCGCGCCCGTGAGTTGACCGAGATCTACGCGCGAGACGCGACCCACCCCGACGTTCTCCGCGCGCTGCACGAGACGCAGCTGGCGGCACAGGGCGCGCAGGCCAAGCGGCTGCGCCACGTCCTCGGCCGGAGCGGGTCGGGGCTCGAGGTCGGTAGTTACGTGGGCGCGTTCCTGCGCGCGGCCCAAGCCGAGGGACTGCAAATGGAAGGTCTCGACGTAAACCCCGGCGTCAACGCGTTTACCCGGTCGCTCGGCTTCACCGTTCACGACGGCGACCTCACCTCGTTCGACACCACGCGGCGATTCGACGCGATCGCCGTTTGGAATACTTTCGATCAACTCGCCGAGCCGCGACGCACGCTGAGCGCCGCGCACACGCTGCTGCGTCCCGGCGGCGTGTTGGCGCTGCGCGTGCCAAGTGGCGCGGTTTACGCCGCGCTTCGCCAACGCCTGGCGCATGGCTCGACCTCGGCACGGACGATCATGGCGCTCAACAATCTCCTCGGCTTTCCCTATCGCACTGGTTTTTCGCCTGAATCGCTGGCCCGTCTGCTGGGCGAAACGGGGTTCGACGTCATCGACGTCCGCGGCGACGTGCTCGTGCCAACCGCCGACGAATGGACACGGCGCTGGGCGCGCGTCGAGGAAACGGCGGTCAAGTGGCTCCTTGGCGTCGTTGCCCGTCGTTCGCCGCGGTGGGCGCCGTGGTTCGAGATGTACGCTCGCCGTCGCGTTCAAACCATCTGACACATTCCGGCGTCGAACTTCGTACGGGTTCTTGCACTAACCAGGTTTGGGGGAACGAATGCCGCGCGACGCGAGCGACTTGCTGCACGGAACGCTGGACGTGTTGGTGCTCAAGACGTTGTCCTGGGGACCGATGCACGGCTACTCGATCGGCGAATGGATCGAACGACGCGGCGGTGGCGAGCTCGTCATCGTCGACGCGGCGTTGTACAAATCGCTTCACCGATTGGAGACTGCTGGCGCGATCGACGCGGTCTGGGGAGTGTCGGAGAACAACCGTCGCGCCAAGTACTACTCGTTGACCGCGAGCGGGCGCGCCAAACTGCGCGCCGAGGCGGCAACGTGGCGTCGCTACGCGTCGGCGGTTGGACGCATTCTCGAGGCGACGTGAACGGCGCGCCGAACCCGCAGATACCCGACGGCATTCGCCGCGCCTTGCGATTGCCGACGACGCGCGAACGCTTGCTGCGCGAACTCGACGACGAGATACGCTTTCACGTCGAGATGCGCGTGGCTCGACTCACGGCGGCTGGCATGTCGACCGACGATGCGTACGCCGAGGCGCTGCGGCGATTCGGCGATGTGGATGACCTTCGCGACTATTGCAATTCTATCGAGGTGACTCAGATGCGACGCGCCGAGAAACGCGAGTGGGTGAGTTCCGTCACGCAGGACGTTCGCTTTGCGCTGCGACAGCTTCGCAAGTCGCCCGGACTTCTCGTTCGTCGCCGCCGTGACGCTGGCGTTGGGCGTCGGAGCGACGACGGCGATCTTCACCGTCGTCAGTGCCGTCGTGCTCAAACCGTTGGCGTTCGCCCAACCCGATCGCATCGTGCAGCTGTGGGAAGTGACGAGTTACGCCAACGCCGTCGGCCCAGCCAGCTTCACCGATCCCACCTTCGACGATTTGCAGCGGCAGAACTCGAGCTTCGCCGCCATGGCCGAATACTCCGACGGCGCGGCAACGTTGATGGCTGGCGGCGAGGCGATGCGCGCGCGGACGGAAACGGTTTCGCACGACTACTTCGACGTGTTCGGCGTGAAGCCGATGCTCGGTCGCGCGTTTCGCGCCGGAAGAGCAACAGCTCAACGCGTCGCCGGTGGCGATCATCAGTTATGGATTTTGGCAACGACAGTTTGGGGGTTCGGCGGCGGCAATCGGCGCGACGCTCGTCGGCGACGCGCAAACGATTCGCGTGGTCGGTGTGTTGCCGCCCGACCTTGGAGTATCCCGCGGGCGCCGATCTGTTCATGCCGCGCGAACAGCTCGAGAAAAACCCGAGCCGTACGGCGCACAATTGGCAGGCCGTAGCCCGACTCAAGCCCGGCGTCACGCTCGAGCAGGCGCAAAGCGACATGTCGTCGATCCTGCGTCGCATCAAGGCGGACGTTGGCGGGTTTCACCTGGACGATCGACGGACAGATCGTGCCGCTTCGCGAACAACTCGTCGGCAAAATCAAGCCGATGTTGTTTCTGTTGCTCGCCGCGTCGGGCGTGTTGCTGCTCATCGCCTGCGCCAACGTCGTCAACCTGCTCGTGGCGCGCATGGCCGCGCGCGACAGCGAGATCGCGCTGCGCTTGGCCCTCGGCGCCGGACGCGGGCGACTCGTCCAGCAGCTCGTGACAGAATCGTCAATTCTCGCGGCACTTGGTTGCGCCGGCGGTCTGACGCTCGCGTTTGGCGGCGTGAAGCCGCTGCTGGCGCTGCGCCCACCGTCGATTCCGCGACTCGAGGCGTTGTCGGTCGACTGGCGTGTGCTCGCGTTCGCGCTGCTCGTTTCCGCGGGAACGGCGATCGCGCTCGGCCTGCTGGCGGCGTGGCGCGCGTCGCGCGGAGACTTGCGTGCCGCGTTGGCCGGTGCTCAGCGCACGCAGGCTGGCGGCGGCGCGAGCTACCGCATTCGCAGCGCACTCGTCGTCGTGCAGTTGGCGATGACCGTCGTGTTGCTCGTTGGAGCGGGGCTACTTGCTCGCAGCTTCGTGCACCTCCTCACGATCGATCCGGGATTTCGGACGCGCGACGTCGTGGTGGCGAGCATGAACGTGCCGGGTGGACACGACCCGATCGCCTTCGCTCGGCGGACGGCGTTTCTCGACGAAGCGATCGCGCGCGCGTCGGCGTTCCCTGGCGTGACGTCGGTCGGCGGCGCGAGCACCGTACCACTCGGCAACTTTGGCGGAGGCGACGGAACGTTTCTCGTCATGGCGAGTGCCGCCGAGCGAATCGACCCGAGTCAGTTCGAACGGCTGTTTCAAGACAAAACGCGAACCGGATACGCGAACTATCGCCTCGCGGGCCCCGGCTACTTCAAGACAATGGGGATTCCGATCGTCGCTGGCCGCGCCTTTGGCGATGGCGATCAGAAGGGCGCACCCGAAGTCGCCGTGATCAGCGCGTCGCTGGCAAAGAAGCGGTGGCCGAACGAGAACCCGATCGGTAAAGCGATCGAGTTCGGCAACATGGACGGCGATCTCACGCCGATGACCATCGTCGGTATCGTCGGCGACGTTCGCGACCGCGCGCTCGGATCTGAGCCGAATCCGACGATCTATGGCGACTATCGCCAACGGCCGGGCAACGGCTCCAACTTCGTGATCGCGATGGCGACGACCACGCCGGCGACGACGATCGCATCGACGCGCCAAGCACTGCGGCAAATGCGCGCGGACATTCCCGTGCGATTGACGACGATGGAAACGCTGGTGAGCGGATCGGTGTCGCCGCAGCGCTTCATGCTCGTGTTGATCGGCGTGTTCGGCAGCGTCGCGCTGCTGCTCGCCACGCTTGGCATCTACAGCGTGATCTCCTTCCTCGTGGCGCAGCGCGGTCGAGAGATCAGCATCCGGATCGCCCTCGGCGCCACGGCTGGCAACGTGCTGCGGCTCGTGTTGGGCCAGGGCCTGCGACTGGCGGCGGTTGGCTTGGTCATTGGCGGAATCGCCGCCGTGCTGGTCACGCGCGTACTTCGCCAGATGCTGTACCAGATCAGCACGACCGATCCGGCGGCCTTCGGCGCCGTCGTGGGGCTGCTGTGCGTCGTCGCCGTCGTTGCGAGCTACGTCCCGGCAAGACGGGCGGCCAAAGCGGAACCGATGGACGTGTTGCGGGGGGCGTGAACGCAGTGGCGGGCATTCGCGCCACGCCCGGGCCCGCCGGCGCGGCATTTCCGCGACTCGTACCAACGATTTGCCCGCTCGCCACGTTCGACGTGTAAGGAATCCACGTCCCGATTGGCAGAAACACTGCTTTCCTGCCGCCACTGTCCCTTTCATAGCAGGGTGTACATGCGAACGCGATCCGCTCTCGTTTTGAGCTCGGCGGCCGCCGCTGTTGTGGCAATTGGCTGCGGCTCGACCAAAACCCAGGCACCAGCACCAGCTCCTGCACCAGCGCCGGTCAGACAGGCTCCCCAGCCGACGCCGACGACGAACGTCCCAACCGACAGCGAAGCTCCGGCTGGCGGAGCAGTTGGCGGCCGCGGTGGTCGCGGCGCCGGCGGCGGCGGTGCCGCTCAGGCAGGCGCACCGAATCCGCAGCCGTACAATCGCGTCGTCACACGCCAGGCAAAGACATCGAGCGGCCTGTTCACGGTCCATCAGATCGGCGATCGCCTGCTGTTCGAGATCCCGAGCAGTGAGATGAACAAGGACATCCTGCTCGTCCAGGAAGTCGCGCAGACTGCGTTGGGCGCCGGATACGACGGCGCGCCGGCCGGAAATCGCGTCGTCCAGTTCGAGCGTCGCGAGAACCGCGTTCTCGTCCGCGGCATCTCGAACGAGATCATGGCGAGCGACACGTTGTCCCCGGTGGCCGGCGCCGTCGCGGCGTCCAATGTCCACCCGGTGCTCGCCGCCCTCAACATTGAAGCCTACGGTCCCGACAGTTCGGCGGTCGTCGACGTGACGCGCCTCTTTACGCAGCCGCCGCCGGAGCTTTCGCCGGCGCAGCGCATTGGCGCGGGCTACCAGATCGACGCGACGCGCTCGTGGATCGAGCGTTCGGCCAGCTTCCCCGACAACGTCAACGTGTACTCGACGCTGACGATGACGAGCGCTGGCGGCGGTGGACGCGGTGCCGCGGCAGGCGGCGGGCGTGGAGCTGGACGTGGCGGCGCGGGATTCAGCGCCCCAACGGCGACCATCGTCGCGTCGTACAGCTTCCACAAGTTGCCGGACGTTCCGATGGAGCCGCGCCTTTGCGACAACCGTGTCGGCTACTTCAACCTCACGGTGACCGACTTCGCGGGTGACGAGCAGCGCATGGCGAGCAACACGCACTGCTACATCACGCGCTACCGTCTGGTGAAGAAAGATCCGAACGCCGCGGTCTCCGACCCGGTCAAGCCGATCGTCTACTACCTCGACGCCAACACGCCGATGAAGTGGCGCCCGTGGCTCAAGAAGGCGATCGAAGATTGGCAGCCGGCGTTCGAAGCAGCGGGCTTCAGCCACGCCATCATCGCCAAGGACGCGCCGACGAACGATCCCAACTGGTCGCCGGAAGACGCGCGCTATTCCGTGGTCCGCTGGCTGCCGTCGACGACGGAAAACGCCTCGGGTCCGAACATCCACGATCCGCGTTCAGGCGAAATTCTGAACGCGCACATTCAGTTCTATCAGAACGTGCAGAACCTGGCGCGCACCTGGTACTTCACGCAGGCCGCGGCGAATGATCCGCGCGCGCGCAGCTTCCCGTACCCTGATTCGCTGATGGGTCGGTTGCTCGAGTACGTGCTCGCGCACGAGGTCGGGCACACGATCGGCTTCCAGCACAACATGAAGGCGAGCTCGCAGTATCCGCTCGACTCGCATCCGCAACGCCGACTTCCTGCGCCGCATGGGGCACGTGTCGACGTTGATGGACTACTCGCGCTTCAACTACGTCGTGCAGCCCGAGGACCACATCGCCGCCCGAGCTGCTCATTCCGCAAGATCGGTCCGTACGACATTTGGGCGACGCACTGGGGCTACGCGCCGATTCCGACGCCGATGTCCGTCGCGCAGCAGGGCAACGCGCATACCGGCGCCGAGTTGATTCACGCCGCCGAAGCAAAGCGCTCGACGCTCGATGAGTGGGCGCGCGTGCAGGACACGAAGCCCTGGCTCCGCTTCTCGACGAGCGGCGCGTTCGGGTCGGATCCTGGCGACGAGACGGAGGCGGTGGGCGACGCCGATCCGGTTCGCGCCACGGAGCTCGGTATTCGCAATCTCAAACGGAACATGCAGTGGATCGAGCCGGCGACGGTGAAGCCGCTGGAGGACTACGCGGTGTTGTCCGAGCTGTACTCGCGCGAAGTTGGCCAGTGGCGTACGGAGCTCGGCCACGTCGCGAACCTGATCGGCGGCATGAACTCGCAGGAAAAGATGGGCGATCAGAGCGGCGTCCGGTTCACGCCGGTGGCCGAAGGACAAGCAGGCGCAGGCGATGAAGTTCCTCGCCGACCAGGCGTTCCAGACGCCGAGCTGGCTGATCGACAAGGACATCCTGGCCAAGATCGAGCCGAACGGCGAAGTCTCGCGTATCACCGGCGCGCAGTCGTCGATCGTTACCAGTTTGCTCAACGATGCGAAGATGACGCGTCTGGTCGAGAACGAGGCGTTGGCCAAGGGCTCGGCTGACGTGTACACGTTGACGGACATGCTCAACGACCTGCGCCACGGCGTCTGGACGGAGATCTACGGCAGCGGAGCGCCGAAGATCGACATCTATCGCCGCGGATTGCAGCGGGCGTATCTCGCCGCGATCAACACCAAGTTCAATCCTCCGCCGGCTGGAGCAGCGGCGGCCGGTGGACGTGGCGGTGGTGGTGGCGGCCGCGGCGGAGCGGCGCCGGCGAACAACACCGGCGAGATCAAGTCGCAGCTCCGCGGTGAGCTCAAGGAGCTGGACGCGCAGATTGCGTTGGCCGCCAAGCGGACGACGGATCGCGAAACGAAAATGCATCTCGACGATGCGCGTCAGCAGATCAGTCACATCCTGAAGCCGGCGGGATCGGCGAGCAGCGCAGCCGACGCAGAAGATGACGGCGGCAACTTCCGCCCGACCAAGTGGATCTTCTGATCCGCGGTCGAGTCTGAACGCGCAGTCAGAACGCCAGAAAGCGCCCGGCAGAGTGCCGGGCGCTTTTTGGTACCTGCCCCGCTATGCCCGCGCACGCGACCGACATGCATATTCCGGTTATGATGTTTGGATGCTGCCGCGATGCCACCATGAAGTTTGACCGCGCATGACGTGGAAGCGTTGGGCTTTCACCGGGCTCTCGTTTGCCGCCGTCATCGGCATTTCGGTGTTCTTCATCCTTCGCTGGTGGCGCGCGGGCAGCACGATCGAGCTGCCGCCGCGCGCGCATCTGTTGGCGATCGCTGCTGTGATGTTCGAGATTCTCACGCGCTCGTGGAAGATCACGTGGAGCGCCAAGGCGGCGAACATCGAGCTCAGCTTCGCCACGGCGCTTCGCACGACGCTCGCCGGCGACTTTGGTGCCTCGATCACGCCTGCGCGCTCCGGCGCTGAGCCGGCGCGCTTCCTCGTGCTCGCCGAGGCCGGTGTTCCCACATCCAGTGCGCTGGTCGTCCTGTTCGCCGAGCTGTTTCTGGAAGCGCTGTCGCTCGGAACGGTCGTGCTCATCGTCGCGATCGTCTTTCGGCACGCGGGACTTGTGCTCGGCGCGCTCGTCGGCGTCGTCGGTGCGTATTCAGGTTTCGTGATCGGCGTCGGGGCGATTGCCGTGGTGCTGTCACGGCGTCATGTCGGCGACGCTGCTCCGCGGTGGGCACGGCGCATGGGTCTTGGCGGACGCCGGTGGGACGTGATTCAACGCTGGTTTGCGCAGGTGCGATCGACCGTCGACAGCGTGAAGCACATCGAACTGCGCTGGGCGGCCGGCGCGTACGTGATGTCGATCCTGCACGTCGCGATGCGGCTGTGCGTGTTGCCCGCACTCGTGCTCGGTGCAGGGGTCGTGGCGCCGCTCGCCCCGCTCGCGCTCTGGCCGCTCGGACTTTTGTATGGCGCGGCGATCGTGCCCGCACCGGGCGGCGGCGGCGCGGTAGAGTTGGCCTTTCGTGCAGCCCTCGCCGGCGTGATCGGCAAAGGGTTATTCGCCGCGGCACTCCTCTGGTGGCGTTTTTATACGTTCTACATCTACATCATCCTCGGCGCCGTCGTCGCAGGAAACACGGCGCTACGTGCCGTGCGGAAGACGGCGGAGATGGAGGAGCAGCTCGAGGCTGCGGGGTAGGGCAGCCACGAGAGCGACTTGCGGAGGTTAACCCGTCGGACTGGTCGATTCGCGGCGCTGCTTCAAGCGATTCTCGCAGATGACGCGATAGAACTTCGGCTCGCGGCCGAAGTGGAGCAACAGACCCACTTCGAGGTTCGTTGAGCACAGGTAGCTGAAGAGCTGGTGAGTGACGTCGGGATGCAGGCGTTCGGTCGCCTTGATCTCTACGACGACCCGGTCGTCGACGATCATGTCGAGCGTTTGACGAGCGAGCGGCTCACCGCGGAAATACACCATGACGGCGACCTCGCGATCGACGCGGTGGCCCAGCGCGGTCAGCTCTCGCTCGAGAGCCCGGGCGTAGATGTATTCCCGGTAGCCGAATCCAAGCTCTCCGTGCACACCAAAAAACGAGCCGATGACCGCGTGCGTGAGTTCTTCCTCGAGCAACGGACCGCCGCGCGATGACGTCATCCGTTCATTTTCGCTCGACCCGTTCAATTCGCGTCATCAAATCACTACGGCTCGCATCGCGGCCACGCGAGCAGCGATTCAAGCCGCGAATGACAATGCAAGCCGTCACTCCTTGCTCAATCGCCTTGTCCGTTCTTTTCCGTTCGATCCGTTGAATCCGTTTTGTAAACCGTTATGACGTCCCGAGCGGCAGTTCGAGCCGCGCGTGGCAATGCGGGCCATAACGAATGGTGAAACGGATTGAACGGACCAAACGGATTGAACGGATTGGACTCGTATCATCGAGGCGGTTCAAACCGCGGACGGCAATCCCAAACATGGCGCCGTGATCAATTGCCTCATCCGTTCTTTTTCGTTCGATTCGTTGAATCCGTTTCCTCAACCGTTATGACGTCCCGAGCGGCAGTTCGAGTCACGGGTGGCAATGCAAGCCATAACGAATCGTGATACGGATTGAACGGACCAAACGGATTGAACGGATTGAAGTCGTATCATCAAGGAGTTACGGCTCATATCGCCGGTACCCCGAGCGAAGTTCAAACCGCGGACGGCAATCCCAACCACGCCGCCGTGATCAGTTGCCACATCCGTTCCTTTCCGTTCGATTCGTTGAATCCGTTTCCTAAACCGTTATGACGTCCCGAGCGGCTGTTCAAGCCACGGGTGACAATACTAGCAATAACGAATACGGATCGAACGGACTAAACGGATTGAACTGCGGAACGCGCTGATTATTCCGCGGCCAATTCGACGAGTGCGGGCGCCGTCTCTGGAAAGTACGCGTTGCGCACATATTGCTCGACCATCCGCTGCGTGTTGAAGAACGACCCATTCAACGCGATCGCCGAGCGCATGACCTCGGCGTATGCGAACGGCAGCCCGTAGTAGAGCGGCAGAATGACGCGCTCCAGCTTGAGATAAATCTCATTCGCGTCTTTGGATTGATCGCCTTCGGGGTCGAGCCCGCCGATCGACCAGCCGGTCACGCCTTCAACGTGCCCTTCGATCCACCACCCGTCGAGCACACTCAGGCTCGGCACGCCGTTGAGCGCCGCCTTCATTCCGCTCGTGCCGCTCGCCTCGAGGGGCTTCATCGGGTTGTTGAGCCAGAGGTCGACGCCGGCGACGATCTGCGAGGCGATCTCCATCTCGTAGTTCTCGACGTACACGACAGTGACCGAGCCGGACAACGCCGCCGCTGCTTGATGAATGCGACGGATGAGGTCCTTGCCCCCGTTGTCGTTGGGATGCGCCTTGCCGCCGAACACGATCTGAATCGGCCCGACCGTCGACGCGATCTCCGCGAGACGCCGCGGCGCGGCGAACACGAGATCCGCGCGCTTGTACGGCGTGGCGCGCCGCGCGAAACCGATCGTGAACGCTTTCGGATCGAGCGCGACGCCGGTGCGCGCGGCGATCGTCGCGATCATCGACTGTTTCGCTTCGGCGTGCGCGGCCCGAATCTCCGGCAGCGGAATGCCCACGGCGTAGCGAAGATAGAGATTGTCGGTTCGCCACTCCGGCATGCGTCGGTCGAACAGCGCTTGAAACGACGCCGACGTCCAGGTCATGGCGTGTACGCCGTTGGTGATCGCGTCGATCGGAAAGTTGGGAAACATTCCCTGCGACACTTCACGATGCTTCATCGCCACACCGTTGACCCAGCGCGCCAGCCGCAGCGCGACGTGCGTCATGTTGAGCGACCCGGCGTCGGTGCAATTGGCGGCCTGGAGGAGTGCGAGCTGCTCGTCGCCGAGCACCGTGCCCACCACGTCGAGCGGGAACCGGTCGTGACCGGCCGGTACCGGCGTATGCGTCGTGAACACGCACCGGCTACGCACCGCCTCGAGATCGGACTCGTCGAGCTCGAACGACTTGCGTCCGTCGAGCTGCCAGTCGAGAAGGCACAGCGTCAACAGCGCCGAGTGTCCTTCGTTGAGATGATACAGCTCGGCCGGACAGCCGAGCGCGCGCAGCAGCATCGCCCCGCCCATGCCGAGTACGACTTCCTGGCAGAGGCGATAGTGGCTGTCTCCACCGTAGAGAAAGTTGGTGAGTGTTCGGTCCCACTCGGTATTCTCGGGGAGATCCGTGTCGAGCAGATACACCGGCACCTCGTGCCCGGTGATGCCGCGAACCGGATATTTCCAGGCGCGAAGGTGCACCGTGCGTCCCTCGAGCTGCACGGACGCGCGCGCATCGACGGGCTCGAGAACGTCCTCCGGCCGCCACTGTACCGGCTTCTCCGTCTGGTTGCCGGCCTTGTCGAGATGCTGCTCGAAGTAGCCTTTGCGATGGATCAGCGTGATTCCGACCATCGACACCGCGAGGTCCGCCGCCGATCGCAGCGTATCACCGGCGAGCACACCAAGGCCGCCACTGTATGTCGGGATCGCTCGATCGAGCGCGATCTCCATGGAGAAGTACGCGACCGTGGTCTTGGATGGAGCAAAACTCATTACAGACGATTGCTGAGTGTTTCGTGCCAGTGACTACGGTCGAGGTCGGTTTTCATGCTGCTGGTTCGCAAGCTAGGCCACGACCACAGTCAGTGGAAGCGTCCGCAGCAGCGGGCTGAGCCCGAGTGCATTATCGGGTGCTACCACGTCGCTGTCTGTGATTTGCGAATGCCATGCGCGACCCACGAGCTCATCAGGAAGTTCGACGGCGGTGTCCGCCCACCAGTCGGCCGCGCTCGCGTGTGACCACGAGTTCGTCCACCGGGACGCAACCGTAATGACGGACCGGTCGCCGTGGCTTCGCGCGAACGCGATGACGTGCGTCGCCCGCGCTCCGCGCGCACGCAGCGGCCGATAATCGCCACGCGCGAATAGTGCCGGGTTGGCGCGCCTGAGCATGAGAAGGCGATGTGTCACGAGGAGCTTGAGTCGCTGGTCGAAGGGGTCGACGTCGTGGCCGGCACGCAGCTGTTCGTCGAGAGCGGCCATGTCATCGAACGCCGCCGCACGCGCGTCATAGTCGACGGGCCGGCGATTGTCCGGGTCGACCAGCGTGAAGTTCCACATGTCGTCGCCCTGATAGATGTCCGGCGTGCCCGGCGCGGTGAGGTGAAGCGCGATTCGCGACAACGACGTTCTCGCGCCGGCAGCCGCAATGTTGGCGACAAGTCGCGCGACGTCGGAGAGAAACGGAGCATCCTCGCGCGGCTCGAGCACGGCGTCGACGAAATCGTCGAGCGCGGTTTCATAGTTCGCGTTGGGCTCGATCCAGCTGGTGCGCGTCTTCGCTTCGCGCGCCGCTTTGCGCATGTACTCAGTCAGTCTCGCTCGCACGGCGTCGCGCCAGGTCCGATCGGGTAGATCGTCGGCGCGGCGGCCGAGGCGCGGCGGCGGCCACAGCGCCACGATGGTTTGGTAGAGCAGATACTCGGCGTTCGTGTCGGGCGCGATCCGTCCGTTCACGACGCGCCGATGTTTGGCGTTGAGACGGCGCCAGCGATGGACCGCACGTTGCCATTCCTGCGGCATCTCAGTGAGCGCGCTGAGGCGCGCGCGCACGTCGCCGCTGTGCTTCGTGTCATGCGTCGCCGTGCACGTCAAGCCGAGCGGCCAAGCGTCGCCGCGACGCGCTGCGCGCGCGTGAAAGCGCGCGACGGCATCGTCGATCGGCCGATCGGGGCCGCCGCCGACTTCGTTGCGCGATACGAGCGGCATGTAGATGTAGAGCGCCGTATCCTCGACGCCCCGCGCCGCCGCGGATCCGGTCAGTTGCTGCAAGCGTTCGACGAAGCACAGCGTGGCCGCCGGATCCAGACCTTCAACGTCGCCGATCACGACGCGGCCGACGAACTCGGCGACTGGCGCCGCGGGGAGCGCGTGCGGGCGTACGACATCGAGCGCGGCACGCACCGCGTCGCGATCTGTCGGTTCGATTGAGAGACGCTCGCCGCCTCGCGCGACGTACGTCCGATAGACCGGAAGTGCGGCGATGAACGACACGAGGCCGGCCGCCAACTCGCCGTCCGTCCAGTGCTCGGATGCGGCACGCGTGAGTGGAGCAAGGAGAACCGTCAGCCGGTCGAGATCGGGTCGCATTGCGCCGGCCACGAACGCCGCCTTGGCGTCGAGCGCGACATCGCGAAACGTAGTCGAGCCAAGTCGCCGGGTGCGACGGTAGTTGTCTTCGATCAGAGCGAGACCTGTGGGTTCGAGAAACAGGTCGTCGAGGTCGTTGAGGAACTCATATCCTGTCGTTCCGTCGACCGGCCACGAACGGGGCAGCGTCTCCTGACCGGAGAGGATTTTCTCGACGACGATCGGCGTCGCCGGTGGAACAGCGGCACGCAGGCGCTCGAGATACCGGCGCGGATCGCGCAGTCCGTCGACGTGATCGACCCGTAGTCCGTTGATGATTCCCTCATTGACGAGCCGAACGATGAGCGCATGCGTTTCGTCGAACACGCGCTCGTCGTCCACGCGCAGCGCCACGAGGTCGTTGACGTCGAAGAAGCGGCGATAGTTGATCTCCGCCGCGCCGGTTCGCCAATGGACCAAGCGATAGTGCTGCACGTCGAGCAACGCGCGCAGCCGATCGCGCCCCGCCGAACCGGAGAACGCGGCGGTCAGCTCCGCGGTTTCGCCCGGATCAAACGTGGCGAGTTGCAATTCGACGGGGAGCAACGCGTCGTCGACGGGAAAGCTCTGCGCGCCGTACACGATGCGTGGCGAATGGCCGTCGCGTACGCGCACGGAGAGCTCGCCCCGCTCGAGCACACGGTCCTGTTCGTCGTCGAGCACCGGAAGCACGACTTTGTGCTTCGCTCCGCGCGACGCCCAGTCGATGTCGAACCAGTGCGCATGACGCGACCGTTCTCCACGCGCGAGCACGTCGTCCCAGTACGCATTCTCCTCGCCCGTTCCCATGTGATTGGGGACGATGTCGACGATGAGGCTCATCTCGTGCTCCGCCAACTCGCGGGCGAGATCGCGCAGCCCGCGCCTCACCGCCCAACGCGTGGTCGACGCGGCACGGATCGACGACGTCGTAGCCGTGCGTGCTTCCGCGTCGCGCGGCGAGAATCGGCGACAGATATAGATGCGACACGCCGAGCCGATCGAAATACGCGTACTTGCGCGCGGGCGTGCGCGAAGGTGAACGCGGCGCCGAGTTGCAGGCGATAGGTGGCCGTCAGCGCCACACGTCACCCAACCGGCGCGTGCCGGCGATCGGCGGCCGGCAACGACTGCACGACATCATCGCTCGTCGTGATCGACTCGAGCGTTCGACGCATCTTGCGCGACCAAGTCGGATACCGATCCGTCGTGACGCCCGGAACGTTCACGGGAGTGGTTTCGCCCGCGAGATCGTCGAGAGACACCGCAACGAGCCGCGCGGGCGTACGGAAGAGGAACGCGTGCACCGCCGCACTCAATTCCTCAGCGGTGCCCGGCACGCCTTCCGCCGGCAGAACGTGTTCCTCGCCGAATAGTCGGAGCAGATCGTCCTTCTCTGCGTCGCGCGCCACACGCGCATGGTCGGCGTCCGCGTCGGTCACGATGAGGCCAAGTTGTCGGCGGATGTCGATGTCGCGCCCGTTCCAGTAACCGGCGAAGGGGGCCATGTCGTGCGTATTCGCCATCGCCAACGAGAGCGCGGGGTAGTCGCGAGCGGGTTTGAATCCGCCGTGCGCGTCGCGCTCGAATTCGAGCACCTTCGACGACAGAATTCCCCACTGCTCCAACACACCCGGCACGTCTCGGCGATACGGTACCGAGGTCTTCGCCGACGACGAGCGCCTGGTGCCGCGCACTCTCGAGCGCGAGAATGCCGAGCAGATCGAACATCGGATAGCGCACGTACGCGCCGGGCGTCGTCGGCTGCTCATCAGAAATCCAGAACAACCGCGAGAGCCCGAGCACATGGTCGATGCGCAGCGCGCCCGCGTGCTCGAATGCAGCGCGCAACACGTCGATCACGTAGCGATAGCCGGTCTGCCGCAGCGCCCGCGGATTGATCGGCGGAAAGCCCCAATTCTGTCCGGCGGCCGAATACGGATCGGGCGGCGCGCCGACGCACGCGCCGTGCACGAACAGATCCGGGTACGCCCACGTATCGGCGCCGCCGGATGACGTGCCGATCGCCAGATCGTGATACAGACCGATCTGCATTCCGGCCGACGACGCGACGCTCGCCGCGTCGCCGAGCTGACGGTCGATCTCGAACTGCAGCCAGCGATGAAAGTCGAGCCGAGCGGCGTGTGTGTCGGCAAAGCGCCGCGCCGCCGGTGTGTCCGGCGAGCGAAACTCGGCTGGCCACGCGCGCCAATCCGGACCGCGATCCGGCAACTCGGCGATCGACATCCAGAGCGCGAATTGAGTGAGCGCCGGCCCGCGACGCGCGACGAAGTCGTCGTACGCGCGGTCGCGTGCGTCGCCAGAGCCTCGGACTCGCTCGACGAATACGCGATGCAGCGCGTCGAGCGCCAGTCCCTTCACTGCCATGACAGCGTCGTAGCGCACCAGTGGCGATTCGCGGAGGTCGGCGAGCTCGGTGGCGATCTCTGGCGTGGTCAATCGCTCACCGAGCGCGGGATCGTGAACCAACTCGGGTACGCGCATCACGTCGATGTAAATCGGATTGCGAAACAGCCGGCTCACGGGACTGTACGGGCTGATGTCGCCGCCGCGATCGAGCAACGCGTGGAGCGGACTCACGCCGACGAACTCGGCGCCGACCTCGCCCGCCCATGCGGCGACTCGGCCGAGGTCGGAGAGGTCGCCAATACCCCAGTTGAAGTCGCTGCGAAGCGTGTAGAGATTCGTCGTGACGCCGAACACGTCGCGGTCGCCGAGTATTTCATGCGGCATGACACACCGCTCGGGCGCGACAATGAGCGTTTGCTCATTGATCCACTCCCGGCCGCCCGCGTCGAGCGTCAATCGAATGCGGTGGACGCCAAGCGGGAGATCGGGCAGCGACAGGTCGAGCTCCGTGTCGCCGCGCCACGGACCTTCGCGGCGGCTTCGTTCGCCCTGCTCCGACTCGATCTCGAGAAACCAGGGGCCGGTCCGTTCGCGCGAGGCCGGTGCCCGCACGGTGAGCAGACGTCGCGACGGATCGCGCAGCGTGACGACGCGCGCCGGAGCGATCAGCTCCCTGTTCGCCGCGTCGCGAAGCCCGGCCAGCGCGTCGCGCGCCGCGTCGTCCGTCGAGGCGTCGATGCCCATCGCGGCGAGTAATGCGCGCCGTGTGTCGTCGCTCGTCGCCCGCGTTTCGTGGGCCTGATCGACGTATGCGTCGATGATGCCGACGACCGCCGCGAGCTCGTGGAGCGCGGACGGCGGCGGACGTCCGTCGTCCGCTCGCGCCGCACTCATGGGAGAACGGGCGCCAGCACGAGGGCGCTCAACGGCGGAAGCGAAATTTCGATCGACTGCGGATGTCCGTGAAAGGGAATTGGTTCGGCGATGGCGCCGGCGATTTCACCGTAGCCGCTACCTCCCCACGCCCGATCGTCCGTCGACAGAAGGCGCTCGTACCAGCCGGGTGTCGGCACGCCGACTCGATAGCGTTCGCGCGGTACCGGCGTGAGGTTGAGCACAACGACGACGTCCGACCCATCCGCGCGGCGCGCGTACGACACGACGGAATTCTCTCTGTCGGCGACGTCGATCCAGGCAAAGCCCTCCCAACTCGCGTCGTCGCGCCACAGCGCCGGCTCGTGTCGATACAACGTCGCCAATCGCGCGACGAATTGCTCGAGCGCCGCGCGATCGGGCTCGTCGCGCAAATGCCAATCGAGACTCGTCGTCGTGATTCCACTCGTTCCACGACGCGAGCTCGGTGCCCATGAACAGCAACTTCTTGCCGGGGCGCGTGAACATGTACGTGAGCAGCAGGCGCAGGTTGGCGAGCTTTTGCCAATCGTCGCCGGGCATTTTGCTGAACAGCGAGCCCTTGAGGTGCACGACTTCGTCGTGCGACAACGGCATGATGAAACGCTCGCTGTACTCGTAGAGCATCGCGAACGTGAGCTGATCGTGGTGAAACCGGCGATGCACCGGATCGAGCGAGAAGTACGTGAGCGTGTCGTGCATCCAGCCCATGTTCCACTTGAACGTGAATCCGAGTCCGCCCTCGCTCACGGGCGCGGTCACACCGCGCCACGCCGTCGATTCTTCGGCGATCGTGACGCATCCGGGCGCGTCGACGTGGACGGCTTCGTTGAACTGCTTGAGGAACGCGATCGCCTCGAGGTTTTCGCGGCCGCCGTGGCGATTCGGCATCCACTCGCCCGCTTGGCGGCTGTAGTCGAGATAGAGCATCGACGCGACGGCGTCGACGCGCAGGCCGTCGACGTGGAATTCGCTCGAGCCAGTACAGCGCGTTGGCGATGAGGAAATTGCGCACTTCGTTGCGCCCGAAGTTGAAGATCAGCGTGCCCCAATCGGGGTGCTCGCCCAGGCGCGGATCGTCGTGCTCGTACAGCGCGGTGCCGTCGAAGCGGCGCAGCGCGAAGATCGTCTTTGGGAAAGTGCGCCGGCACCCAATCGAGAATGCACGCCGATGCCCGTGTTGATGCAACGTGTCGACGAGAAACCGGAAGTCGTCGGGCGTTCCGTAGCGCGACGTGGGCGCGTAGTACCCGCTCACCTGATAGCCCCACGACGCATAGAACGGATGCTCCATCACGGGCATCAGCTCGACGTGCGTGAAGCCGAGCGACGTGACGTGTTCGGCAAGTCGCGGCGCGATCTCGCGTACGTCAGCGAGCGATTGCCCTCTTCCGGCACGCGAGCCCACGAGCCCAGATGTACTTCGTAAATGCTCACCGGCGCGCGCGTGAGGTCGACACGTGGGCGCTCAGCCATCCACGCACCGTCGTTCCACGCGTACGTGTCCTCCGCTTGCACGATCGCCGCCGTGCCTGGCGATTGCTCCATCTTCGCGGCGAGCGGATCGCTCTTGATGCGAAGCGTCCGCTCGCGTGTGAGCAGCTCGAACTTGTACAGCGCATCGGCCGCGATGTCCGGCACGAACAGCTCCCACACACCGGAGCTCCCCAGCATGCGCATGGGGTAAATGCGTCCGTCCCAATTGCAGAAGTCGCCGACGACGCTGACGCGCCGCGCGTTGGGCGCCCAGAGCACGAAGCTCACGCCGCTGCACGCCGTCGATCGTGCGGACGTGCGCGCCGAACTTCTTCCAAAGCTCGCGGTGCGTTCCTTCGTTGAACAAATGCAGATCGACGTCGCCGAGGGTTGGGAGAAAGCGATAGGGATCGCCGCGATCCCACACGGCGCCGTCGGGATACGAGATGCGAAAGCGATAGTCGAGCGGGAGCGTCGCGCCGGGAACGAACGCGCCATGGAGCGACGAGAGTCCCTCCGCTTCGCGCTCCAATTCCACCACACGGCCATCGGCGAACGCACACTCCACGCGCGTGGCGTTCGGCACGAGCGCGCGCACCACGACGCCGGCGGTGTCGCCGACCGTGGCCGGATGCGCACCGAGGATCGAGTGCGGATCCTGGTGCTCGCCGGCGAGCAGGCGAGTGAGCTCCGCGCGCGGTACGGGCACGACCGTGCGCGTGGCGGGCGCCGACTTGGCCGCTCGCTTCGGCGCTCGTGCTTTCTTCGCAGGCTCCTTCGCCGACTTCTTGTCCGCCATTCCTATTCTCTCATTGTCGTTCGCCCGCCCGGCCGTCGCAGTGCGTCCGTCATTTCGCGGCCGCCGCGTCGGCCATGCGGCGGTTCTCGCCGTACCGCAGCAGCACCAATCCGGACGGCGCAATGTCGATCGCACCGGTCGTCACCACGCGCAGCTCGCGATACGCCGTGTCGATCATCTCGGCCCAAATGCCGTCGCCTTCGACGACGGGCAACGTGAACTTCGTCGTCGTCTCGCCTGAATTGACGACGAGCAGCAGCGTCTCGCCCTTGATCGGCCGGCCGCGATCGTCGGTCTCATCGGTCGCCTCGCCGTAGATGAGCATGCCGAGCGCGTGCTTCGTGCCGTCGCGCCAGTCGTCGTTCGTCATCTCGCGCCCGTCAGGCCTGAGCCAGGACAGATCCTTGGGGCCGCCCTTGATCGTGGGTTCGCCGCGAAAGAAGTGCCGCCGCCGCAGCACCGCGTGAGCATGACGCAGGCTCAAGCATTTCCGCGTGAACGCCAGGAGCTGTTTGCGCCGTTCGTCGATATCCCAATGTACCCACGAGAGCTCGTTGTCCTGCGCATACGCGTTGTTGTTGCCCAACTGCGTGCGGCCAATCTCGTCGCCGTGCGAGAACATCGGCACGCCTTGCGAAAAGGCGAGCGTGGCGATGAAGTCGCGCATCACGCGAAAGCGCATGTCGAGCGTTGCTTCGTCCGTCGTCTCGCCCTCGGCTGCCCCAGTTACGGCTGATGTTGTCGTCTGTGCCGTCGCGATTGTCTTCGGCGTTGTCGTCGTTGTGTTTCTGCGAGTAGCTCACGAGATCGTACAGCGTGAACCCATCGTGCGCGGTGACGAAGTTGATGCTGGCGTACGAACCGCGGCCGCTCGGCTCATAGATGTCGCTCGAACCAGCGAGCCGCGACGCGAGGTCGCCGACCTGATCGGCATCGCCGCGCCAGTAGTGTCGCACGGCGTCGCGGTAACGACCATTCCATTCGGCCCAACGGATCGGAAAGTTGCCGACTTGGTACCCGCCAGGCCCGACGTCCCACGGCTCGGCGATCAGCTTCACGCTCGAGAGCGTTGGATCCTGATGGATGATGTCGAAGAACGAGGAGAGCTTGTCGACGTCGTGCAGCTCGCGGGCGAGTACCGGAGCGAGGTCGAACCGGAAGCCGTCGACGTGCATGTCGTTGGCCCAGTAGCGCAGCGAATCCATGATCAGTTGGATCGTGCGCGGGTGCTGCATGTTGAGACTGTTGCCCGTGCCGGTGAAGTCCGTATAAAAACGCTGATCTGGGTCGAGACGATAGTAGGTCTTGATTGTCGATGCCGCGGAGCGAGAGCGTGGGCCCGAGATGATTGCCTTCGCCAGTGTGGTTGTACACGACGTCGAGAATCACCTCGATGCCGGCGGCATGAAAGGTCTTCACCATACTCTTGAACTCGTACACCTGGTTGCCGAGTCCTTTGGCGGCGTAGCGCACGTCGGGAGCGAAAAAGCCGATCGAGTTGTATCCCCAGTAATTCGTGAGCCCGCGTTGAACCAAGTGGCGGTCGACGACGAACTGATGCACGGGCAGCAGTTCGAGTGCGGTAACGCCGAGGGCGAGGAAGTATTCGATCATCGGATCGCTGCACAGACCGAGATACGTGCCGCGCAAATTCTCGGGCACGTCGGGGTGCAGCTTCGTCATCCCTTTGACGTGGCACTCGTAGATGATCGTGCGATTCCACGGAATGCGTAGCGGGCGATCGTCTTCCCAGGTGAACGCCGGATCGACGA
Source organism: uncultured Gemmatimonadaceae bacterium (assembly GCA_963817445.1). GTDB lineage: Bacteria > Gemmatimonadota > Gemmatimonadetes > Gemmatimonadales > Gemmatimonadaceae > JAQBQB01. The sequence continues at coordinate 479,492 of CAWFOG010000027.1, read as the reverse complement.
CGACGCACTTCGGCACGCCGCCCGCGCTGTTGTCCGGATCGGGTTCGAGGTCTTCGTCGGGGCTGCCAACCTTGTAGGCAAAGAGCGCGTTGCTCCATCGGATCGTACCCGTGATCGCCTTGGCGTACGGGTCGATGAGCAGTTTGGCCGGATTGAAGCGATTGCCGTTTTCCGGATCGTACGGCCCGTAGACGCGAAAGCCGTAGTACTGCCCCGGGCGAACGTCCGGCAGATAACAGTGCCAGACCTGATCGGTGCGCTCGCGGAGCATGATCTTTTGCGCTTCGACGCCATCGTCGGCGTGGTTGAACAGGCACAGCTCGACGCCGGTCGCGTGCTCGGAGAAAATCGCGAAGTTGACTCCCTGACCATCCCAGTTAGCGCCGAGCGGATAGGGTTGGCCGGGCCAAATGCGCATGTCGTTAGATATCTCTTATGATTCGGCCGCGTCGTGGGGTGGGCGCGGCCAACGTGATGGTGACAGCCGAGATGCAGCGGACGCGGCTTCACGGGTGCCCCCAAGGAGCAAGACACGGACCCGGCCTGTCAATTGGGGCGCGGGCCGGTTTTTGCCCGAACGCGCTATGCGTTGTGCGTTGTGCGTTGTGCGGGGAGACGGGAGACGGGAGACGGGAGGGGACGAATGCGGTGGACGCCGGGGGGAGAGAGCCGAAACATCGAGGACCGCCGCGGGTCGGGCGGGATGGGGATGGCCCCGATGGGGATCGGCGGCGGGATCGTGCTCCTCGTGCTGAGTCTCATCTTTGGGCGCGACTTCGTGTCGGGATCGGGGTCGGGGACGCGGAATCAGGTCGGACAAACCGGCAGCGCGCCCGGCGAAGTCGCCCAGCCCGTGCAGACGGCCGAGGAAGCGAAGGAAGTTCAGTTCGTGTCGTTCGTGCTCGACACGGCGCAAGCGACGTGGTCCAAGCTGCTTCCGTCGGAGATGGGCGTGCCCTGGCAGAACGCGAAGCTCGTGCTCTTCCGTGACGCGACGCCGACCGGATGCGGTGTTGGCCAAACAGCGATGGGTCCCTTCTACTGCCCCGTGGACGAGAAGATCTACATCGATCTCGCCTTCTACGATGAACTGCGCGATCGGTTTGGCGCGCCCGGCGAATTCGCCCAAGCGTACGTGCTTACGCACGAGCTCGGTCACCACGTCCAGCATCTACTCGGCACGGACGTGCAGGTTAGGCGCGCGCAGCGCGCCAATCCGCAGCTCGCCAACCAGCTCTCTGTCCGGCTCGAGCTGCAGGCCGACTGCTATGCCGGCATCTGGGCGCACCAGACGCAAGACGAGCAAATCCTCGAGCCGGGCGACATCGAGGCTGGCATCAACGCCGCTGCCGCGGTCGGCGACGATCGCATCGAACGTCGAATGAACGGACATGTCGACGCCGACACGTTCACGCACGGCTCGTCAGCGCAGCGCGTTCAGTGGTTCACGCGCGGGTTTCAGAATGGCGATCCGAAAGACTGCGACACGTTCACGGCGACGGGGGGCTGATCGTCACCGCGAGCTGCAATCGTCAGGTCTTCGCTTCGCGCCTCGCCTAGCTCGCTATCCCGATTTGAAAAACATCAGGGGAAATTAATTTGCTCTAATTATACCTCTTGACACTTTGCTTGTGCTTCCCGGCCGTTGCGCTGGGACTTTCACCGCATCCGCAGGGCGGCGTTGCTCGCGGCCAAGCGAAGCCGCCGGGTCGCGAATCCCATGATCGTGCAGTATGTATTCCTCATGATACGCGCGTTCCTAGCATTCGCGGCAGTACTTACGTGTGGTTCGCTTACGTCGGGTTGCCGCGATGCTACGGGGCCAAGTGGGGCAACGAGGCGAGTGGCGTGGCACGCTGCAGGTCCGACGTTCAACGGTGCTCCTGCTGTCAGCGAGAGCACCGTCTACTTTCCCGCGTCAGATCATGCCGTGGTGGCGCTCGACACGCGTACGGGGGGACAGCGCTGGCGCAGTCCGACCGGCGAGACGGTGGACCAAACAGCCGGCGTCAATCTTGTCGTCGCGAACGGTGTCGTGGTTGTTCCGGACAATGGCGTCTACGCCTTCGACGCCGCGAGCGGCGCGCCGAAGTGGAACTACCAAGCGAGCGTCGGCTATGGGCCGGGCTATTTCAATATCATCACGGACAGTGTGCGTGTGTACACCGGATCGCCGTCGGGCTACGCCTACGCAGTCGACTTGCAAACCGGCGCGCAGATCTGGGCCACGCGAGTCTCGACCGACTCGACGGCAAGCAATATCATCGACCCGGTGGTCGATCAGGGACTTGTCATCGTCACCATGCGGCGCTTCACGGTGCCGAACACCGGCGGAGTAATCGCCCTCGATGCCGCGACGGGCGCCATTCGGTGGCGTCGCGAGTTTACGGCCGCGAGTCCCGAACAGCCGTCGAGTGCGGGCGGCCGATGTCTGTTCTGGCAAGCCCTCGTGATCGCTGCGGCCGACGATGGTACCGTCTATGGGCTGGATCGAACCACGGGAGCCATTGTGTGGACGTCTCCGCGTCCGAAGCGACGAGCCGGCGCTGGGCGACCTTCGGCAACTCGGTCTCGTGGCGGGCACCGTGATCGTGGGATCTGGGCGTGAAAAGCTCGATGGCCTCGATCCGAGTACTGGCGCGTCGCGGTGGGAGCTCAACACGCACGCGCACGGCGAGGTGATCTTCTATCCCTTGGTCGGCGACGGCACGCGCGTTTACGCCACGACCACGTTCCTCGATTTCATTGCTGTCGATGCCGCCACGGGATCGCTCGCCTGGGCCATTGCGGCGGGCGGCAACGGAACAGGCTTCGTGGGCTACCCGGCGATCGACGCCGATCACCTCTACGTGTCGGGCGCATCGGGCTTCTGGGCCTTTACGCGATAGCAGCGAAGCCACCAGCGTCGCAGCAACCACCAAGCGGAAGGTCACCCGCGCACACGAGCCGGGCGTTCTCGGCTCACTGGGAAAATTCCGGCTACGTGCGCGTGAACAGCTTGGCGATCCCGCGCATCGGGATCGGCACCCAGGCCGGACGGTTGTTCAACTCATACGCAAGTTCATAAAACGCCTTTTCGGTTTCGAACAGCGCGATGAGTTGCCGCGCGTGACTCGTCGTCCTCGGGCAGGATCGACGACTCGTCCTCGTGTGCGCCGCCAAGGTAGCCGTCGAGAAACGCCGCGCGCACATCGCGCTCCCAGCGGGCGGCGCGCAGCTCGCGCGTTCTGGAGTCCGACGCCGCGCCAGCGGTCGCGGCAAGCGTCGCGGCGGCATAGCCAAAGCTCCGCAACATGCCGGCGACGTCGCGCAGCGGCGATGTCTTGGCGCGCCGATCGGCGAGCGATCGCGCCGGCTCGCCTTCGAAATCGATGACGACAAAATCGCGTTCAGCGGTCCGCAGCACTTGGCCGAGGTGATAGTCGCCGTGCACGCGCGTGAGCATGCCGAGGTCGTCGCCAGCTTCGTCGACCAGTTCGTCGATCCAACCGAGATAGTGATCGGTGCGTCGCACGAGCGCCTGGGCTTCGGCGGCGTGCGCCGCGGGAAAGTCTGAATCGGACGCGCGCCGTTCGAGCAGCGCGAGCGAGTCGCGCACGAGCCGGCCCGCGTCGTTCGCCCAGCGATCGAGATCGTCGGGGGTTGCCGGCTCTGGCGCAAAGTCGGGCACGTCGTCGTCGACCAGCGCTTCATGCATCTCGCGCGTCACCGACCCGAGACGGCGCGCATCGCCAACGAATTCGTTCACCGCGTCGCGCTGCTCGGGCGCGGAGAAATAGCCGTGGCCACGCTCGAGGGCGTAGTGCCACGCGTCGGACGAGCCGGCGAGAAACTGCTGCGCCATTCCCGCGGTCGACTCGACGCCATGTTCGTCGACGAGCGCAATGGTCGAACGCAGCCGCGGCGTGTGCGTGAACGTGGCGTGCCTCGAGAAATACTGCGCGATCTCGACGTCGGGGTGCACACCAGGCTGCAGTGTGCGAAACAGTTTGAGAATCGCATGCTCGCCGAACACGACCGACGTATTGCTCTGCTCGGACGAGCGGACCACACTTGGCGCGCGCACGTCGAACGTTGGCGGCGCGTCACCGGTCGTGTGGACGGGCGTGATGATCCACGAGGCACCGGACTCCGAGCGCGCCGTGAACCCGTGCGCGAGCGCGACGGCGAGATTGGCGCGAAAAGCGGAGTCGTGTACGGCGTCGTAGACGACGGTCAGCGCGTCCGCCGGCATCGACACGCGCGATCACGGCGGACGCTGGTACATCCGCTGATGCGGCTTCTCGCATGGCGACGGGAATCTGATACGCGTGATCGCGCTCGCCGTCCCCACCGCCGCCGCCGACCTGCACGACGCAAATAGCGAACGCGCCGTCGTCCCAGGGAAGCGGAACCACCGTCGACAGACGTGCCGACGACGTCTGAGCGCCCTTATGCGCAAACCAACGCTGTGCGGCGAGAAAACGCAGCCAGTCGCCACTGGCGACCGACGACAACGCGTGCGTCACGTCCCTCTCTGGAATTCTTTCGCCTGTTCGGCGCGAAGCAGCCGGAACCAGAGGAAGTTGTGCGGGCCCAAGGTCAACAGATACGGCAGGTCGCCGACGGGCGGAAAACAGTTCTTGCTCCACAACTCGAGCGGAACGAGGCCGCCGAATTCGCGCAACTCGAGTTCGACGTACTGCGCAAAGCGCGAGAGGTTGTTGACACAGAGAATGGTCTCGTCGCGGTAGCGGCGAAGAAACACGAGCACGCGCCGATTGGCGGCGTCGATTGGTTGCCAGGTGCCGCGGCCAAACGCGTGGTATTGCTGCCGCACGGCGATGAGCCGCCGCATCCAACGCAGCAGCGAGGTCGGCACGCGTTCCTGCGCGACGACGTTCACCGTGTGGTAGCCGTACGGCGGATCGACGATGAGCGGCGAGTAGAGCGCCGCGGTGTCGGCTTCGCTGAAGCCGGCGTTGCGATCGGGGCTCCAGTGCATGGGCGTGCGTACGCCGTTGCGATCGCCGAGGTAGATGTTGTCGCCCATGCCGATCTCGTCGCCGTAGTAGATGATCGGCGTGCCGGGCATCGACATGAGCAACGCATTCATCAGCTCCATCTGTCTCCGCCCACTTTCCATCAGCGGCGCGAGCCGGCGCCGAATGCCGACGTTGATGCGCATCCGTGGATCGCGTGCGTACTCGCGATACATGTAGTCGCGCTCTTCGTCGGTCACCATCTCGAGCGTGAGCTCGTCGTGGTTGCGCAGAAAGATCGCCCACTGACAATCGGGCGGAATCTCCGGCGTCTGCCGCATGATGTCGACGACCGGCGTGCGATCTTCGCGGCGAATCGCCATGTACATGCGCGGCATGACGGGAAAGTGAAACGCCATGTGGCATTCGTCGCCGTCGCCGAAATACGCGCGCACGTCACTCGGCCACTGATTGGCCTCGGCGAGGAAGATGCGATTGGGAAATTCCGCGTCGAGCGTGCGGCGCAGAGTCGCGCAGCAGCTCGTGCGTCTCGGGCAGGTTCTCGCAGTTCGTGCCTTCGCGCTCTACGAGATATGGAATCGCGTCGAGGCGCAGGCCGTCGACGCCGATGCGCAGCCAAAAGCGCATGACGTTCTTGACCGCCTCGCGCACGTCGGGATTGTCGAAGTTGAGATCCGGCTGATGGCTGAAGAAGCGATGCCAATAGAATTGCTGCGCTTCCGGATCCCACGACCAGTTCGACTTCTCGGTATCGGTGAAGATGACGCGCGTGCCGGCGTATTTGTTCGGATCGTCGCTCCACACATACCAGTTCCGCTCCGGCGAACCCTTCGGCGCGCGGCGCGCGCGTTGGAACCACTGGTGTTGATCCGACGTGTGGTTGAGAACCAGTTCCGTGATGACGCGTATGCCCCGATGATGCGCCGCTTCGAGAAAGGTTCGGAAATCCTCGATCGTGCCGTACGTCGGATTGATCTCTTCGTACGACGCGATGTCGTAGCCGTCGTCCTTGAGCGGCGATGGATAGAACGGGAGCAGCCAGATGGCGTTGGCGCCCAACTGGTGGATGTAGTCGAGCTTCTCAACCAGGCCCTTGAAGTCGCCAAAGCCGTCGGCGTTCGCGTCGCGATAGCTCTTGACGTGAAGCTGATAGATGATGGCGTCTTTGTACCAGAACGAGTCGGTATCCACGTTGCATCACGTCGTTGAGTCGGTGCCTGGCCGGCTGTCGCGCATCAGCGGCGATCGACGACGAAAACATGGCCGGGCTGTTCAGCGGGATCCAGTCGCACGTAGTTGCGCACTCCCCGCCACGCATGCCGTGCGTCCGTCAGCAAATCGTGCACGACGAACGGCTCCTCATCATCGAGCCCCAGCTCGTGAATCGGCACGTGGACCATCGTTTCCTGCGCGTGATGCGGATCGGTGTTCACGGCAACGAGCACATCACCGTCCGTCGCCGCTTTGCGATAGAACAGGATCGCCGGGTTTTCGCTGGTATGAAATGTCAGATTGGCGTACCGCTGAAGCGCCGGCTGTGCGCGGCGAACGGCGTTCAGCCGTGCGATGTCGGCGTTGATGTTGCCGGCTCGATCGTAGTCGCGCGGGCGGAGTTCGTACTTCTCCGAGTCGAGGTACTCCTCGCTGCCCGGGCGAACGGGCACGTTCTCGCACAGCTCGAACCCGCTGTAGATGCCGTAGAGCGGCAGGAGCGTCGCGGCCAACAGCAGGCGCGCGCGAAAGGCCGCGCGCCCACCGTTGACCAGATACTCATTGAGAATGTCTGGCGTGTTGGTGAACAGATTTCCGCGATAGTACTCGACCATCGGGCTCTGCGTCAGCTCCTCGAAGTACTCGCGCAAATCCGCGGGACTGTTCTTCCAGGTGAAATACGTGTACGACTGCGTGAATCCAAGCTTCGCCAGTGCCTTCATGCGCTTGGGCCGCGTGAACGCCTCGGAGAGAAAGATCACGTCCGGGCGGGCCGCGCGGATCTCGCGAATGATCCACTCCCAAAAGGCGAGCGGCTTCGTGTGCGGATTGTCGACGCGAAAGGTCGTCACGCCATGTTCGATCCAGAACAGCAGCACGTCGCGGCAGGCATTCCATAGCCCGCGGTAGTCCGCGCACCAGAAGTTGAGCGGATAAATGTCCTGATACTGTTTCGGCGGATTCTCGGCGAATCGAATCGTTCCGTCGAGCCGCACGTGAAACCACTCCGGATGCTCGGTGACCCACGGATGATCGGGCGAACACTGGAGCGCGTAGTCGAGCGCGATCTCGAGTCCGAGTGCGCGCGCGGTCGACACGAAGCGATCGAAGTCGTCGAGCGTGCCGAGCGCGGGCTCGATCGCCGTGTGTCCGCCATGTTCGTTGCCGATCGCCCACGGACTGCCGACGTCGCCCGGTTCGGTGACGAGCGAGTTGTTCTTGCCCTTGCGGTGCGTGTGGCCGATGGGATGAATCGGCGGCAGGTAGACGACGTCGAACCCGAGCTCGGCGAGTCGAGGCAGGCGCGCCGCAGCGTCGGTGAACGTGGCGTGACGCGGCGGCTCGCCGACGATTGGGTTGGTCTGCGATCGCGGAAACATCTCGTACCACGCCGCGAAGCGCGCTTGCACCCGGTCGACGACGATGGTGATGTCGCGGCTCAGCCGCGTCGGATCGTCGGGACGGAAATGCTCGCTCATCAGCGCGAGTAGATCGTCGTCGAGCGCGCGCTGAATCTTTTTTTCGACGGAGGTGTCACGCCGGTCGTCGAGCATCTTGGCCGTCATGCGCAACGACGCGCGCGCCGTGGCCACCTTGGTGCTGCGCGATGCCGCACGCGCCATCTGTGCGCCTTCCATCAGTTCGAGCTGCACGTCCTGATTGGCGGCGACTTTTTTCTCGAGCGCCGAGCGCCAGGTCGCGAAGCGGTCGGTCCACGCTTCGATGGTGAACGTCCAGTCCCCGACGCGGTCGACGTGGAACGATCCGCTCCAGCGATCGGCGTCGTAGTCGTGCGTCAGCGGTGTCTCGGACCACGGTCGGTCGCCCGGCCCACGGTAGAGCACGCGCGCCGCGACGTGGTCGTGTCCTTCCTTGATGATGTCCGCGCCGACGACGACATCATCGCCAACAATGCGTTTCACGGAATGACGGCCACCGTCGAGCTGCGGCGTCACGCATTCGATGACGACGTGCTCCAGCCGGCGGGCGTTGGTACGCCGGTCGGTGTTCTTCGTGGCCAAGGAGATCGTTCCGTGCGAGTAAGTGTCGACCGCTGCGCGGCGGTCGAGCGACAGCGGCACCTCTAGCGAGCCCGGCGCTCGCAACATCCGCGCCCACTCAAGTTAGACCGGACGTTCACTGTTCGCGATCACGACGCTGCGCCTTCCGCTTGTACGCCTTGGGCAGAAGCGTGAGAACAATCAGAAGGGCGCTGGACGCGACCAGACTGATCAGCGCTGCAGACCGCCCGCCCCCGACACGTTCGAGAAGACTATCGGCGAAGTAGTTGTAGATCAGAAGCGCCGGAAGCACACCGACCGCCGTCGCCGCCATGTACGGCACGAACGGCGCGCGCGCCAAACCGGCGACGAAGTTCACCATACCCAAGGGCAGCACCGGCAGCAGTCGCAACTGAAGCAGTCCGGTAAAATCCCGCGCGTCGGCCACGGCGGTGTCGGCCCGCTTGTAACGTTTCATCCAGCGCAGCACGACATCGCGCGCAATGCTCCGCGCAGTCCAGTAGCCGATGACCGCGGCAATCATGGCGCCGCACCAACTCAGCACCGTCCCGAGGAACGCTCCGAACAACACGCCGCCGACAACGGTCAACGGAAGCGCCGGCATACCGATCGCCGCGACGGCGCCATAGACGAGCACGAACCCGACGGCGAACGTGCCGAAGCTGTGCGTTTGCCTGATCCGCTCGATGTGCTGGAGCGTGTGTCGATAGTTGAACCAGCCGAGCCGCTGCGCCACGATCGTGGCGGCGATCAGCACGAAGACGAGTCCGCCTATTCGGAGTAGAGCGGAACGTTTGGTGCGAGCCGCGGCGGGCGGCGAAAGTACGGGCGGACGGACGACGCTGGCTTGCCGGGCAGGTGGCATGACGCGGGTCAATGTCACAATGCGTGCCCAGCGATTTGGAACGCCGTGCGACCCGACCCCGACCCCCGCGCTAGCGGGGACAGACCACGCGCTCTACCGGAAAAACGCTGCGTGTGTCGCCCGAAAGTCGCCGAACCGGTCACGTGCGCGGCGGTCAACTCGAGCTCGATCGTCCGGCGCTTGTTGCCCTCCGCGAACGTGATGTTCAGATGATTTGGTTCTGGCTGAACCCACGCGCTTCCCGGAATCACGCTGTCGATCGACCCATTCGGCAACAGACCGCGCACCACGTTTCGCGGGCCGTTCGTTGCCAGGCGTTCGAGGGCAAATCGCTCGGGCAGTCCGTGGAGCAACGTCGCCGTGTCGGCGACCGGCGGCGTGAACTGATAGCAACCGGTGAGGCCGGCCGGTTCGGACGCCATGTCTCGCGCAACACTCGCCGAATTGCCAGCCGCTGCTCTCTCGGCCGCGAAGCGCGGTCGCTCGACCTGGGCCGCTGTCGTCACGACTTGGTCGAGCGAGCGCTTGGTGGTGTCGGTCGTCGCAACCTTGGCGGCGGGCGCGGCTTCGGTCTTGGACAGCGCCGATGCTGTGGGCGCAGGCGCAGGTACAGGCGGCGGCGACTGCGTCGGCTTCGCTAGCGCATTCACCGTCGACGCGGCGCGCCGTCCATCGAAATGCGCATCCTTGGGTGTTGGAGCTGGCGCTGCGGCGGGTGTTGGAGCTGGCGCTGGCGCAGGTGTTGGAGCCGGCGCTGCGGCTGGTGCCGACGTCACTGGAGATGAAACCGCTGGAGCAGGACCTGGCGGCGATGACGGCTCGTGCCGCACCGTGAACACCGCGCCGGCTGCGACGAGAATCGATGCCGCGAGCGCCGCGCGACTGGGCGACAGGTGCAGCCGCTGCCACACCGACCGCGGTGCCGGCTGCGGCCGGGCACTCGGCGGGATGATCGGGATCACGCCGCCGCGGGAACCGTCGAGCATCGACACGATGCGCGTCGCGCCGGCGATCAGGCCGCGCGCGTCGGCGACCGCGGCAGCGCATTGCGCGCAACTCGCCACGTGTGCCGATGCGTGCTCGGCTTCGTCGCTCGGCAACGCGCCGTCGAGCCAGGCGTGGATGAGTCCTTCGTCAAGATGCTGCATGTGTACCTCGTCTGCCATTCGCGGGCTCTTGCAATGATTCGTACGCCTCGACCAGTCGGCGTCGCGCGCGCGCCAATGTCGTGCCGATCGAGCTGACCGACAGCTCGAGCGCCGCGGCGATTTCCGTATAGTCGAGACCTTCTTCTTTCATCAGTAGCGCTTCACGATCGCGCTCGGTGAGGAGATCCAGCGCGCGGCGTGCCATCGCCGCGTCCTGCGCCCGCTCGATGTCGAGCGGCGGCGGCTCGACGACGTCATCGATGCGCGCTTGTTCTCGCAGCACTTCGAGATGCCGGCGCTGGCGCGATTGCTTGCGCGCTTCGTCGCGCACGAGGTTCGTCGCCACGGCGAACAGCCATGCGCGTTCGCTCATGATCGTCTCCTGGCGAAGAGCGCGAAGAAACGTTTCCTGCGCCACCTCTTCCGCCCAGTCGCGATCCCCCAGCCGCCGCGTCAGGTAACGCACGAGCGGCTGGTGGTATTCGCGAAAGAGGCGATCGAGATCGGTCACCGGCGTTCCCCTGTCACTCGCATCGCCCTCACCAGCCTCGCACGAGGGTGGTCAGCGCCGCACTCGTCAGCTCCGACGCGCCCGTGTCGTTCAACACGATGGCGCCGCTCCGCCCGACCACGGCCACGCGCGCGCCGAGCGCGAACACCGCGCGCAACTCCGGCAGTTGATCGACGACGTCGAAGTAGGCCTTGGAGTACGGCTTGATCGAAGTCACGCTCATGGTCGACTGAGGTTGGTAGCGAACGTCCGTCCATACGCTGTCGCGCAACACGAATGTACGACCATTCACGCGCCGCGTAGTCACCGCGGCCGCGCCCTCGCGACCGCCGATTGGCGAAGCCGGAGCGGCATTCGCCGGGGCGGCCAGGTTGCTCATCGAGTCGAGCGCGGCAATGGTGTTTGCGCCGCGCTGCGCCGCCGCTGTCTTCGCCGGCCTCGAAGCGCGCGTCGGCAAAGCGACCACTCGTCGCCATGTCCTTTGCGGGAATCATGTGCGTCGCGAGCGACCGTGGCTCGGTGACGAGATATGAAGTGAACTCGGTCGGAATTCCGTAGCGCTCGCCGAGTGTGCGGATCTCGTCGTCGATTTCGGCCGAGCCGCCGTGCTTGCGCTTTTCCGCGCTGAGATAGCCGACGCGCTGCGTGGCCCACAGTCGCGCGACGAACGAGTTGTCCCGATCGCGGTCGGGAAAGTCGGCGGTCGACGTCCAGCGCACCGCCGCGTCGTGCGATCGGCCCTCGACGACGATTCGCACCGGACCCGTGCCCAGTGTAACGCGCGAGCAGCACCAAGTCGTGATCGCCAAAGATGTCCGACGGCTGCGCCGGCAACAGACTCTCGAGCTGGACGTCGCCTTCGGCGTGTACGTGCACGTCGGTCGCCAGCGGATCGACGAGGCGTTCGGCGACGACGCCGACCATGCGCTCGACCGATTCGTCGGGGCGAACGAACTGCGACGTTCCCCGCCCGTCGAGCGCGAGTTGCTCGAGGAGACTGACATTGACGTCGGACCCCAGTCCGAAGGTGAAGATCCGCCGCGGCTCGCCCGCGCTGCGGCCCGTGTCGCGCGCGATCGCCGAGAGGTCATCCGGATTGCCGTCGCCAACTGTGGGCTCGCCGTCGGTCACGAACAGCACGAGCGGCAAGCGGCCGGCCGTCGTCGCCGGGCGCACCGCTTCGCGCAGCGCGCCTTCGATGTTCGTTCCGCCCACGGCGTCCAGCGCGTCGAGATAATGCGTTGCGTCGCGAACGTTCTCGGCGGTCGCGGCGACGAAGTCGTCGCGGAAGGTGCGAACGTCGCTCGAGAAATCGATCAGCCGAAAGCGATCCTCGGGGCGCAGCGTGGCGAGCAGTTGCCGCCCGGCCGCGCGAGCCTGTTCTATTTTTCGGCCCGCCATCGAGCCGGACACGTCGAGCACCAGCGTCACGTCGCGCGGTGTCGCTGCGCGGTGCGACGCGGGCGGCGTCACGGTGATGAGCGCAAAGCCGTTCTCGTTGCCCGGCGCGTACGGGAGCATCGTGATCGACGCCTCTGCGCTCCGGCGAACGGGCACGAGCAGCGTCACGTCGCGCGCATCGCCACGCACAGAGACCTGTCGCTGACCTTCGTGGTCCGTGACGTCGAGTTGGTGAGTCGGCGAATAGGGAGCGCCGAGCTGTGCGCTCGCGCGGTAGGTCAGCGTGAACGAGCTCGCGCTCTCGTCGTGTACGGCGGTGGCGCCTTGCATCGGCGCGGCACCGCCGCGGAAGTAGTCGACTCGCAACGCGTCGCCCTCGCGCGGCGCGACGCTCTGGAATCGAATGACGATGCGGCGTTCCTCTCCGGGGTTGAGCGGAAACACCCGCGCCCGCACGAGGCCGTGCCCCATCCATTCGACCAGCGCCGGGTCGCGCTGTGTGCGCACGATCGTCTCGTAGATCCGCCGCGCATCGGCGGCGTTCATCGTTTCGCCCGACACCATCTCGCCGTCGATCGACAATTTGAGATCTTGAAACGCGGCGCCGCTCGGCAAGGGAAACAGATAGTCCGCCTCGCCCACCGTCGCGCCGCGATTGACGAATCGCTCGTCGACCTCGTAGTGGAGCACGCGGTCCGCCAGTTCGACGTGGACGTCGCTCGCCGTGCGAACGATGTTCGCGCGGCAGTCGCGAATCGGTCCAGGAAAGCCCTGCGGCTCCATGGTCGCGGGATGAGCCGCCACGAAGCACGGCCGCGGCACGATCCACCCCTGCGCGCGCAGCGGTGACACGACTCCAACGAAGGTGAGCGCGATCACACTCGCGCGGACAACGCGGACAACGCGGACAACGGCGGTCGGACGCATGACAGGCTCCCGGATGGTTGCCCTATGGAGACGTCGCCCAGCCCCCGACTTGCACACCTGAAATCTGACGTCTGACACCTGACGTCCGACGTCAGCCGCACCACGCCCAACGCACAACGCACAACGCCCAACACAAACGGCGGAGCGCATGACACGCCCCGCCGTTCGGCTGATCGAGCAGTTCAAGGTTCTCTTACGCCAACCACATCCACACCCCGCCCCACCACCCGGTGCATATAAAGCATCGAGCGTACCACCGTCGCGAGCCGATCGGCGAGCCTCGAATACTTCGGCGCTACGGGCGTGAATGGCACGCCACTTCCTTTACTACCCCTCACGAAAGGCTGGATGACTACAAGAACTCCGTAAGACGAATTCTCAACTGGCTGTCCCATGCGCTCACGCGATATCAAACCCGTCGGCACCAGTCTCGACCTCGCAGCGTTCGCGTCCGCGACGGCCGTAGTCGTGCTCGTCGGATGTGCGCACGTACCGCAGCCGGGCCTGGCGAGCGCCGCACCATCGCTCGAAGGATCGCGCAGTCTGTACCGACTTGCGTCCAGCAGTGCCCGGTCTACGACCGTGTATTCATCACCAACCGTTTCATTCGCGCTCGATCGAATCGATCAGCACGAACTGCCGCTCGACCAGACGTATCAACATTCCGCTACGGGTCAGGGCGTCACCGTCTATGTGTTCGACGGCGGCGTGTCGACCACGCATCCCGAGCTCGCGGGCCGTGTGCGAATCGGATTCTCCGGATTCCCCAACGATCCGAAGATCTGCAACGCACACGGCACCGCTGTCGCCGGTGCGATCGCCGGCACCACGCTCGGTGTCGCTCCCGACGCAGAGATCGTCGACGTGAAGATGGTGCAGTGCGAAAAACTCCGCGGTACGATCAAAGCCATCGTCGACGGCGCGCATTGGGCGATCGAAGATCACAAGCTGCACCCCGGCCCGGCCGTGGCGAATTGGTCGTTCATCGCCGACACGACGTCGCACCTTCCGGCACTCGACAGCGCCGTCGTCGAACTCCGAGCGGCCGGCATTCCCGTCGTCGTGTCAGCGGGCAACCTCGATATCGACGCCTGTCGCGTGTCGCCAGGCAACGCACGCGGCACCATCGTCGTCGGCGCGTCGGCAGTGACCACCGAGCCGCAGCCCGACGGAACCACGCACCTGATCGACCGGCGCTCGCCGGGAACCGCCTACGGATCGTGCATCTCGATCTACGCGCCGGGCGACTCCGTGCTGCTGCCCAGTCTCGACGGCGCCGGTGCACCAATCTCGCAATTGTGGAACGGCACGTCGATGTCGGCCGGATACGTCAGTGGAGCCGCGGCACTCTTTCTCGAGGCGCACCCCGACGCATCCCCCGATCAGGTGGCCGGTGCGCTCGAGCAGTCGGCAACGCTCAATGTCATTCGCGACACGAGATCCTCGGTTTCCAGAATGCTCTACGTCGGAACGCGCGATTCGAAGCTCGTACTCAGAACGGCGGCGCGGCGATAGAGAGCAGTGCACGTATAGATTCGCAGGGACGGCGACCTATTATTCTTCGCCGTCCCTGTAGCGCGTACTGTGCACTCCCCTCCGAGCCGCCATGCCAGCCAACGATCTCGATCTCCTCTGCATCAACACCATTCGTACGTTGGCAATGGACGCGGTGCAGAAAGCGGACTCTGGCCATCCCGGAACGCCAATGGCGTTGGCGCCGCTCGGCTACGTGCTGTTCACGCGCACCATGCGCCACGACCCGGCCGATCCCAAGTGGCAGAACCGCGACCGATTCGTGCTGTCGTGCGGCCACGCGTCGATGCTGCTCTACTCGTGCCTGTACCTCACCGGCTACGACCTCGCACTCGACGACCTCGAGCAATTCCGGCAGTGGGCGAGCAAGACGCCCGGCCACCCGGAATACGGACACACGGCCGGCGTCGAGACGACCACCGGCCCGCTCGGCCAGGGAATCGCCAACGCGATCGGCATGGCCGTGGCCGAAGCCCACCTCGCGCGCAACGTTCAACAAGCCGGACCATGACGTCGTCGATCACTACACGTACTTCATCTGTAGCGATGGCGACCTCATGGAAGGCATCTCGCACGAGGCCGCGTCGTTCGCGGGACACTTCAAGCTCGGCAAGCTCATCGGCTTTTACGATGACAACCACATCACGATCGACGGATCGACGGACCTGACGTTCACCGACGACACCGCCGCACGATTCACCGCCTATGGTTGGCAGGTCCTCCACATCAGCGACGTCAACGATCTCGACCAGATCGAAGCGGCGATCGCCGAAGCGCAGTCGGAGACGGAGCGGCCGACGCTGGTGATCACACGCACGCACATCGGCTACGGCAGTCCGAACAGACAAGACACGTCCAAGGCGCACGGCGAAGCGCTCGGCGCGGAAGAGGTGCTGCTCACCAAGAAGAACCTCGGCTGGCCGACCATGGAGCCGTTCTTCGTTCCACCGGCCGCGCTCGAGTACTGTCGCACGGCGAAGGCGAGAGGCGCCAAGGCGCACGCCGATTGGACCGTCAGGTGGAAGGCCTACGTCGCCGCCTACGCCAGCGACGCCAGCGAATTGGAGCGGCGGCTCGCCGGCCGCCGGCCGGCCGGATGGGCGGCAAAGATTCCGACGTTCACCAAGGAGAACGGCAACGTGGCGAGCCGTGCCGCCTTCGGCGCCGTGCTCAACGCCACCGCCGAGTCGCTCCCCGAGCTCGTCGGCGGGTCGGCCGACCTGACGCCGTCGAACAACACGTCGGTCAAGGCGTGGAAGAACTTCGCGGCGGACGACTACTCCGCGCGCTATGTGCATTTTGGTATTCGCGAACACGCAATGGCGTCGATGATGACGGGCATGGCGCTGCACGGCGGCATTCTGCCGTACGGCGGCACGTTCCTCATCTTCTCGGACTACATGCGCCCCGCCGTGCGTCTCGCGGCGATCATGAAGCAGCACGTGTTCTACATCTACACGCACGACTCGATCGGACTCGGCGAGGACGGGCCCGACGCACCAATCGATCGAGCAGCTCTCGTCGCTGCGCGCCATTCCCGACATGACAGTCATTCGCCCGGCCGACGCCACGGAGACCGCGGTCGCCTGGCGCGTGGCCGTCGAGCACAACAACGGACCCGTAGCGCTCGTGCTGACGCGCCAAAAACTGCCCTTCATCGACCGCACGGTGTATGCGTCGGCCGAGGGAGTGACCAAGGGCGCCTACGTCCTCGCCGACCCGCCGAGTGGAAAGACGGCGCGCGTGGTGCTGCTGTCGTCGGGGTCGGAAGTGTCGCTCATCCTCGCCGCGCACCAGACGCTCGCCGAGTCCGGCATTCCGTCGCGCGTCGTCAGCATGCCGTCGATGGAGCTGTTTGCGCAGCAGCCGGAGGCGTATCAGCGGTCGGTGCTACCGGCCGGCGTGCCGCGCGTGTCGATCGAGGCGGCGCACCCGATGTCGTGGTATCGCTGGGTGGGGACGGACGGCGTGGCGATCGGACTAGAGCGCTTTGGTGCGAGCGCGCCGTATCAGACCATCTATGAGCACCTGGGGATCACGGCGCAGAAGGTGGTGGAGGCGGCGCGGAGCTTGGTGAAGTAGGGGGATCTTCCCCACGCTACACAGCGACCTCGATCTCTCGCATCTCGCCGTCGCCGCTCAACTCATCGCGCGCCGCGAGGTACTCGCGAATTGCGTCGGCGATATTCGCGATCGCTTCGGCTTCCGTCGTACCCTGAGACCAGCACCCGGGCAGCCCTGGGACCGACACGCTGTAGCCTTCCTCGTCGTCTCTCAGTGTCCCTCGGCGACTCTGCGTCAAGCAGTTTCGGTGTTACGTCGACGCAGGTCTTGCGAACGAAGGAAGAGAAAGCTGCGCCACGGACGGAGCAAGAAAGGGGTCTGCGATGGGCGTCTTCTCGAACAGCGTTCGCTTCATCTCGGCAAGCCGCTCCGACGCGACGTAATACCGTCCGCGGCGCTCACCATGCGGAATGATCAATCCGGCATCGACGAGTTGCTTGAGGTCTTTGCTGGCGACTTGCTCGGAGACTTCCGCGAACGACCGATATGTCGCGTTGCGAATGCGAGCGCCGTAGATCGCATCCGTGACCGCATCCGTCGTCCGTTCAGGCAGCTTGTGGAATTCGACTTCTCGCTCGGCTGCGACCCAAATTCTGTCCATGAGACGAGCGCGACGGAGCATCGTCGTCGCCTGGATGTAGTGCGCCGTCAGACAAAAACGAACCCAGGGCCGCGCGTCTCGCTCCGGATGCCACGCGCCGCCGCCTACGGATGACAGGACCGCGTAGTACGATTGGACGTTCGTGCCGAGGTACTCTTCGATACTGGAAAGCTGCGGCTCCAGCGTGCCGTGTCGCGAGAGCACGAGCGTTTGGAGACAGCGTGCCATGCGCCCATTTCCATCCGAGAATGGATGGATCATGACCAAGTTTAGGTGCGCCATCGATGCGCGCACGATCGGAGGACCGGACAATTCATCATCCAACTCGGCGACGAATTGATCGATGAGCGCGGGAATCAGATCAGAAGGCGGCGCCTCGTACACCGTACGCTGCTTGTCGTCGTCGCGCACGAAAATCTGCCCTGGACGCCAGCGTCCCGGATTCTTCTGTAGATCGTGCTTGATCATCATGTAGTGCAAACTTCGGATCAGCGCGGCCGAATACGTGAAGTGCGGGTCGTTCGCGAGCTGAAGCACGTAGCTCATCGCATCTTGATAGCCCTGCACGGCGTGTAGCGTCTCGGTGTTCGCGTCAAGCGGTTCCTCGCCTTGAGCGACAGCGATCGCATCATCGACGCTCATGTCGTAGCCCTCGATGCTATTCGACCCTCGAACAGCCCGCGCCAGCGCGTTCCGCCGGAGCAGCCCCGTCCACCGTTTCGGTGTGCTCCTGACGAGGTAGCCGAGCGTGTCCTTCAATTTTGTGATCTCAGCGATGACCTCAGCTTCTTGGTCATTCACTGTTGGGGTAGCGAAAAGCATCGAAATAGCCCTCTATCCATTTGCTGTATAGATACTATCTATACAGCATACCGCTGTTAACAATATAACCCTTCTTGTCAACAGACGGCCGGCCTACCGGACAGAACCGGCGTCGACTTCGCTCGGTTGGTCAAGACCTATGGAATGCCGATCGGCGAGCCGGCGCAGCCGCGCCGCTACAGCCCGATGGAATGCACCAGCTACGCCGACAGCTGGGATAGCTCGTCGTCGGAGTCGCGCAGCGCCGCGGCGGCTGCAGCCTCGGCCACGATTTCGGCCTCACCCTCGTGCACCCTGATTCCGGGTTGCCCAACGCCCCCGGCCCAAGTGTAGCCGGGCACGAGTTGCTGGAGCATGCAGCGGAGCTGGTCGTCGGCCACGCCGCGGCGCGCGCTCGCCGTCAACCGCTGGACGAGATCGTCGCTGCAATCGGCATCGCCGTTGCGCGCGCGGAGAATCTTCGGGTGGTCCGTGGCCTCGGCCACCTCGTGGCTGAAGAACATCTCCTCATACAACTTCTCTCCAGCACGCCGGCCGGTGATCTGTATCTCGATGTCTTCGCCCTCTCGCAATCCCGAGAGCCGGATCATGTCGCGCGCGAGGTCGACGATCTTGACCGGCTCGCCCATGTCGAGCAGGAAGACTTCACCGCCCTTGCCGAGCGCGCCGGCCTGGAGCACGAGCTGCACCGACTCGGGAATGGTCATGAAGTAGCGGCGCATCTCGGGATCAGTGACCGTCACCGGGCCGCCGCTCTTGATCTGGCGAACGAAGGTCGGAACGACGCTGCCGCGACTGCCGAGGACATTGCCGAACCGGACGGCGACGAAATTCCGATGGTGCTTGACCGCCGCCATGTGCACGACGTGCTCGGCGACGCGCTTGGTCGCGCCCATGACGTTGCCCGGGCGCACCGCTTTGTCGGACGAGATGAGCACGAAGTGTTGCGCGCCGCAGGCGACGGACGCGGCGACGACGTTGCTCGTGCCGAACACATTGTTGGTGATCGCCTCGGAGACGTTCTCTTCCATGAGCGGCACATGCTTGTGCGCGGCGGCGTGGAAGACGGCGTACGGACGGTATTGGTCGAACAAGCGGCGGATCCGGTCCGTGTCGCGAATGTCGGCGATGACCTCGACGATATCGCACTTCCGATTGACGCCCCGCAGCTCCTGCGAAATGTCGAAGATCGCGTTCTCGCCGTGCCCGAGCAGGACGAGGCGAGCCGGCTCGAGCGCGAGCAACTGCCGACTCAGCTCGCTGCCGATCGATCCACCGGCTCCGGTGACGAGGATGGTCTTGCCAGTGGCCATACTCGACACGGACGCGAGGTCGGTTTCGATTGTGCCACGTCGGAGCAGGTCGTCGATCTGAACTTCACGAAGCGCGTTGACGTGTACGCGGCCAGACAGAATCTCAAACAGGCCGGGGACCGTGCGCGTCTTGAGGCCGGCGGCGTAGGCCGCGCGCACGATTTCGCGCACGACTGAGCCTGGGGCCCGGGGCATGGCGATGATCAACTCATCGGCATTGTGCTTCTTGGCAATCCGCTCGAGATCGCCCAGACGGCCGAGCACGGGGATGCCGGCGAGCTTGAGCCCGACCTTTGTTTGGTCGTCGTCGACGAAGCCGATGGGTTCGAGGCCCAGGTCTCCGTTGGCGAGGAGCTCGCGGAGGGTCATCTTGCCGGCCATGCCCGCGCCGGCGATGAGCGCGCGCCGGGCGTCGGTGCGGCGGCGGCGATTGGGCCGGGTGCGCCAGCCGCCTACGCGAGCGAGCAGCCGCGGGGCGGCGAGAATGAAGACCGTGAGAAGTCCGTCAGCGAACAGGACGGAGAGCGGGACGCGGACTGGCGTGAAGTAGCGCGGCAGAATGACGACGCCAAGCACGGCGTTACAGAGCGCTACGGCAAACCCAGCGATCCCGATCAGCTCGAGCTCGGAAATGCTCGCGTACCGCCACAGCCGGCTGTACATGCCGAAGGCGAAGCAGATGGCGAGGGCGAGCGGGAGTTGTGCGGCGGCAAAGACGAGCGCGGTGGCGCGGTGACTCAGCGGCCAGTTCCAACCTTCAAAGCGGAGAGCATAGACCAGGAACGGCGACACTCCAAGCAGGAGCGCGTCGAGAAGGAGGATATGTCGATTCCTGATCTTCATTTCGCTGGGAGAATCAAGGCGTGCGTCCGTCGAGAGCCCGGATCGTTGCGAAAAGGCAATAATCGGGCCTTATACGGCCGGCTAATCATAGCTGGGATTGGCATGGCCGACCATGGCGGTCGACCAGCTCACAGGAAACAGCCAAACAGCCAAACCGTCGGACGCCGGGTGGGTCGCGAGTGGAACCGATGGCACGCCCGTCGTCGAGCGCGCCGCATCGTCATTCCCCTCCGTTCAACGTCATTCGTAACTGATCTGTCCACGAAGGCAGACGAACATTAAATGCTCGATCTAGCTTTGTACAGTTGAGTACACTGTTTTCTGGACGTCGTGCCGGGGCGCCAAAATCGGCGGTCGACACCGATGTCAGACCTCGAAACCGGTGTTCGCGACGGTTTGGATCGGCGGCGACTCGCACTCCCCCTTCCTCGCGCGCCAACCGCAACATCGTCCGCAGGAAGTTGTGGCCGTGCATGCCGAACACTCAACTCGTTCGAAGAATCAACTAACGGCCGCCGACCTGTTGAACCGCCCGCTCGCCGGCCCGTTTGCTCTCGCTGTACTCATCTAGCGGATTCGTTTCGTCATCCTCGCAGTACGGTGACTCTTTCGTATCGTCGAATACGTAATCGGTCGAGTAGTGCACGATCAGCGCGTCGAACTCCCGCGCCGCGAGCGCAACCGCGTCCGGTGCATCGGCGTTCACGCGAAAGCAGATCTCGCGCTCCGTTTCGGCGCGATCGACATTCGTGTACGCCGCCGCATTGACGATTGCCTGACGCGCTACGAACCCCACGCCGAGAACTTCCTCGCCCTTGTCCAGCTGGGATGTATCATCATCCTCTCACGCCGGTTTGTGAGATGAGTTCTAGCCGGGCTAGCGGCGCGGACGCTCGTCAAATCCTCGCGCCAACACGTCGAAGATTCTCTGAAAATCCGAGTCCGTGAGATTTGACCCGCTGGGAAGGCAGAGCCCCCGATGAAAAAGGCGCTCCGAGAGTCCACCGCCAAAATACGGGGAATCCTTGAATACCGGCTGCAAATGCATCGGTTTCCAGAGCGGTCGGGCCTCGATGTTTGCCTCTGATAGCGTCAATCGTAGATCTTCGCGAGTTACACCATTGGCACGTGACGGATCAACTGTAATGGTCGTAAGCCAGCGGTTGCTGGTCATGCCCGGCGGTTCGGGCAGCAGATCAACTCCGTCTCGAGACTCGAAGAACGCACGGTAGCGCGCGAAGTTGTCGCGCCGCGACTGCACCCGCTTCGAGAGCAACTGAAGCTGACCGCGGCCAATGGCTGCCAGCACGTTGCTGAGGCGGTAGTTGTAGCCGATCTGAGAGTGCTCGTAATGGGCCTCGGGATCGCGCGCTTGCGTGGCGAGGAACCGCGCCCGAGCGATCCAATCGCCGCGGTTCGACACCAACGCGCCGCCGCCCGATGTCGTGATGATCTTATTCCCGTTGAAGCTGAGCGTAGCGAGATCGCCAAAGCCGCCACACGGGCGTCCGTCGATCGACGATCCCAGTGCTTCCGCAGCATCCTCGATTACCGGAATGTTGAACTCGTTCGCGATGGCCGTGATATCCGCCATCTTTGCTGGCATGCCGTATAGATGCACCGCAATGATGGCCTTGGGCCTGACTCCGCGTCGCAGCAATTCCTCAATGGCCTCGCGCAGCGCCTCCGGGTCCATGTTCCACGTCTCTGGCTCGGAGTCAATCATGACTGGCGTTGCGCCGAGATACACGACCGGGTTTACCGTGCCGGCAAACGTGAAACTTTGACAGAGGACGTGGTCGCCGCGCTGGACGCCCAAGACTATCAACGCGAGATGAATCGCGGCGGTGCCAGAACTCAGGGCCGCTGAATGTGCGGTGTTCGTGGCGAGGGCGAGCTCTGCCTCGAACGCATCCACTTGGGGACCGAGCGGCGCTATCCAATTGGACTCGAACACTTCCTGGACGAACGCCGCCTCGGAAGTGCCCATGTGCGGCGGGGAAAGCCAAATCCGTGCCGAAGTCATCGGCTATTTGCCATGTTGTTTGGTGTTGTGTCGCGGACGCGCGGGCGACCCGATGACTGTGGCCCCGTCCGGTACGTCGTTCACCACCACGGCGCCAGCACCGACTATGACGTCGGCACCAATTCGAATGTCCTGACGCACGCTCGCGCCGACGCCAACCCAACTTCGGTTGCCGATGGACACGCCGCCAGAAAGATGTGCTCCTGGCGCGATGTGCACGGCGTCTCCCAGTGCGCAGTCATGATCCACCGTCGCACCCGAATTGACGATGCAGGCCGCGCCCAGCGTCGCGTCCACGCTAACGATGGCCCCAGCGAGTAGCACCGAACCGGCGCCAACGCTGGCAAACTGACTCAGGCACGCGCGCGGATGCACTACCGTTATCAGCGTAGCATCGGCCTCACGCAGCATATTCTGCTTGTCCAATCGGACGCGACCGTCACCGATCGCAACGATGACGCCGTCAAAGGACGGACTGCTGACGAGAAGTGATGCACCGGTACCGTCCACCTGCCAATGTCCATTTCGTGCGCAGGTTGGCCAGTTGTCGTCATAAAAACAAACCTCCAGCCACCCGGCTAACAACGCGGCCTCGGCGACGACCTTGCCGTGGCCGCTGGCGCCCAGAATAGCGAGTCGTCTCATTACACGTCGCCGGTGAACCTGCTTTTCGTTGCTTCCCCAGCGGCAGAAATACCCTCCTGGCGAACAACGCGTCCGAACGTCCGAAATAGTATCCGGATATCGAGCCAGAGGGACTGATTCTCGACATACCAAACATCCAGAGCGAACCGCTTCGACCAGGACGACTCGTTGCGGCCGTTGATCTGCGCCCAACCGGTGATTCCAGGGCGAGCCTCATGTCGCCGGGCGTGCTCTGCTGAATAGAGGGGCAGGTATTCCATTAGCAACGGACGCGGGCCAACGAGACTCATATCGCCCCGTATGACGTTCCAGAGTTCCGGAAGCTCATCCAGACTGGTTGCGCGTAGAAAACTGCCGAATGACGTCAGCCGTTCTGCGTCCGGCAGCGGCTCTCCGTCTGACCCGTGCGCGAATCGCATCGTGCGGAACTTGACCAGTTCAAAGGGCGCGGCCGCCAACCCGGGTCGGATCTGCCTGAAGAG
This sequence comes from uncultured Gemmatimonadaceae bacterium, assembly GCA_963817445.1. GTDB lineage: Bacteria > Gemmatimonadota > Gemmatimonadetes > Gemmatimonadales > Gemmatimonadaceae > JAQBQB01. The sequence continues at coordinate 456,096 of CAWFOG010000027.1, read as the reverse complement.
CACCGGCGATCCAAGGCGAATGCGTACAAGAATAGCGATGACGAGCGCGAGTGGTACCCACACCGGCGTCGTACCAATGCTGATCAGGAGATCGAATGTCCGCTTCACGCGGTCTCCCCCGGCCACAGCACCGAACCCTTGACTGTGTTACGGGCGGTAAGGGTTATCGCCGTCATGTTCTCTTTTGAAACGTCGCGGCTCGAGAGACGTCGGCCGTGAGACTCCGATAGATGTTCGCGACGCGCTGGGTGAGCGCGTTCTGGTCGAATCGCCGTCTCACGTCGCTCCGTGCCTCCTCCGCGCGGTCTGAGGCAGCCGGCCGGTCTGCGAGCCAGCGGTTTAGGGCGCCGGTCAAGGAAGCCGCGTCGCCAGCGACGAACAGCGTCGCCGTCACGCCATCCGTCACGACCTCGCGGCAGCCCGGGATGTCCGAAGCCAAAATGGGCAGTCCCATGGCAGCCGCCTCCATAAGCACGCGCGACACCCCTTCGCGATGCGATGGATGCACGAGCACGTCCGCAGCGACGTAATACGGTCGCGGATCCCGCACACTGGAGAGATGAACCACCGATTCACCCAGCGCGACTGAGAGCGATTGGGGCAGCGTGTCCGTCTCGCCGCGCATGACAGGCGCGAGCCACACGAAACGCACGTCAGGGTGATCGCGGCGGATCGTCGTGATGGCGGCGACGAGTTCCTCGTATCCCTTGTCTCTGACGAACCTCCCCACGGTGAGCACGATCGGCGCGTCAGGTCCGATTCCCAGCTCGCGTCGAACAGTCACGCGCGTATCAGCAGGGAGCGCCGCGGCGTCGAAATGGTGGAGATCGACCCCGCTTCCCTGATGCACGGCGCGAGCGTCTGAACACAGACCCTCGCGCACACAGAACTCGAGGTCGGCGCGACTCACGAAGAGTACGCGATGCGCCAGCCAGTTGGTGAGCCGCTCGCCGCCGCGCACGAGGGATCTCGTCACGCGGGGCATCGTCGGTGTGTAGACGAGCCCACGATTCGAGTGGATACGGTGCCTTACTCCCGCGAGCGCCGCCGCGATCTGTCCGACCAGTCCGCCCTTGGGGATATAGGTGTGTACGATATCGGGACGTTCGCGTCGAAGTAGTCGCCAGAGCTGCGTGATCGAGATGATATCGCCGAGGGGAGAGATCTTTCGTCCGATCGGTATCACCACGACGCGAGCTCCCGTTGCCCGCACCTCCTCGAGCCCCTCGTCGGCGCCAACCACCACGAGCGCATCGGTCTCGTCGCGCAGTCGACGCAGATCATGCAGCAGGATGAGCCGCGCGAATTCTGGAACGGGAACCACATGCACGACCCGTCGGCGTCTGCACGTAGGCGCGGCGCACGCCGTCGGAGAGTCGGCGTCGCGAGTGACGGGGGTGGTCGTCACGACGATGTGGACGCGGGTTTCAGGTTGGCTACGTACCACGGAAGGGCAGCCTCGAGGCCAGCGCTAACGCCATGCGTGGGTGCGTAGCCGAGTAAGCGTTCCGCTTTGCCGATGTCAGCCTGGGAGTGTTTCACATCGCCGGCGCGAAAGTCGCCATACACGGGTTCGAGACGCGCGATGGACTCGCCGTCGGGAATCAGCGGGGCGAGCTTATCTCGAATGAGCCGATAAACCTCGTTCAGCGTCGTGCGCCCGCCGACCGCGATGTTGTATACCTCACCCACGGCGTCTCTGTTCTCGGTGAGCGCGGCGAGGAGATTGGCTTGCACCGTGTTGGCAACGAAGCAGAAATCGCGACTCGTCTCGCCGTCGCCGTTGATCGCGCAACACTCGGCCGCCATCAGATGTCCCACCCATTTGGGGATGACCGCAGCATACGCGCCGTACGGGTCCTGCCGCGGCCCGAAGACGTTGAAGTAGCGGAGACCAACGGTCTCGATACCGTAGGTGCGGCCGAAGACGTCGGCGTACAGCTCGTTCACGAGCTTCGTTACCGCGTAAGGGGACAGCGGCCGCCCGATGCGATTCTCGACCTTGGGCAGTCCGGGGTGATCGCCGTAGGTGGAACTGCTCGCGGCAAACACGAAGCGGCTCACGCCGGCGTCGCGGGACGCGACGAGCATGTTGAGCGAGCCGCAGATGTTCGTGTCATTCGTGGCCACGGGATCCTTGATCGATCGCGGCACGGAGCCGAGTGCCGCCTGATGCATCACGAGCGAAACGCCGTGGCAGGCGCGCCGGCAGGCATCGATGTCGCGGATGTCCCCTTCGAGGAACTCGAAGGAGCGCCAGCGCGCGCTGCCGACGACGGCACGCACATCATCGAGGTTCTTCCGATGGCCAGTGGCGAAATTGTCGAGACCGATGACCTCCTGGTCCAGCGCGAGGAGCGCCTCAACGAGATTGGAGCCGATGAACCCACCGGCGCCCGTCACCAGCCAGCGACGGCGCGCAGCCCGAACGCTAGCGATGACGTTCGGAGGCAGATAACGATCTATAGTCAACAAGCGACCCTCGCGAGTTCCACATCGGAGTGCGCCGAGCGTGAGCGCTCGACGTCGATCCAGCCATTGAGAACGAGCAGTGTCCAAAGCTGCGTCTGCCAGTTTCTCGTGCCGTCGAGATGCTCCCGAATGAGTGTCGACACGCCGGCGGCATCGAAGAGACCGTCGCGCCGCAGTCGATCGGGCGCAAGCAGGTCCAGCATCCAGACGCGTAGAGGTCCGCGAAGCCATTCGGCGAGCGGAACCGCAAAGCCGCGCTTGGGACCCGCGGTCAGCGACGGTGGAACATAACGAGCGAGCAGCGAGCGCAGAGGCCACTTCCCCTTCCCGTCCAAACGCAGGAAGGCGTCGGACAGGCTCCAGGCAAACGCGACCACTCTCGGGTCTAGCAGCGGGACACGAGTCTCGAGGCTCACCCACATCGCGGCGCGGTCGACTTTGACGAGGATGTCGTCCGGCAGATAGCGCACTAGATCGAGGTACTGCATGCGGCGGAGGTAAGACGGGAGTTCGCTCCAGAGTGCGCTGGCGGGATCGCCCGACGGCGACGTGGCACCGAGGAGAAGCCCGTCGAGTGACTGTGTGGTCAGTCGCTCGTAGAGGGCACGCTCGTCGCGGGCCGACACGAGGTCAGCGAGCTTGCGGGCCTTGTCCGCGAGATGATCCCCGCGGCCGTACTCTCTCGCGGCTCCGCGTAGCGGTCGCGCCGCAAGCCGGAGTATCGAATCGGGCAACGCCTGCGCGCCGCGGCCGATGGTGCCGCGGACCCGCGCGGGCAGCCGTCCGACCGTGCGCCAAGTCGCTCCGCCAATGGGTAGCGACTATAGCCGCCAAACAGCTCGTCACCACCGTCACCGGAAAGCGCCATGGTTACATGCTGTCGCGCGAGCCGCGACACGAGCATCGCCGGCAGCTGCGAAGAGTCGGCAAACGGCTCAGTGTACGCCGCAGCGAGCGATGGGATGAGCGCGAGCGCATCGCTCGGTGCGAGGCGCAACTCCGTATGTTCGGTTCCCAGATGCTTAGCGATAGCGGCTGCGCGCGATGCCTCGTCGTAGTCGTCCGCGGCGAAACCGATCGTGAATGTACGCACCGGCCGGGAGTTCTGAGCTTGCATCAGCGCAACGACAGTCGACGAGTCCACCCCGCCGGACAGGAACGCGCCGAACGGCACGTCGGAGCAGGTACGGATCTGCACGGCATCTCGCAACAATACGTCGAATTCGTTCACTGCGTCGTGCGCCGAACCCTGAAAAGGGCTGGCTATGGCGACGCGTATCTGCTCGGCGGCGTTCCAGTAGGCGCTGGCCGTCGGCAGCTCGGCACCGCGGCGCGCCCCATCCAGGACGAGGAGATGCCCGGGCAGGAGCTTCCGGGCACCGCGATAAATGCTCTGAGCGCCGGGTACGACACCGAATCGCAAGTAGTCGGCGAGAGCGCCGCGGTCGATCGTTGTCTCGAAACCCTCCGCCTGCCGCAAGGCGCCGAGATCCGACCCGAACGCGACTCCGCCGCCGACGCGTGCGTAGTACAGCGGCTTCTCGCCGAGCGGGTCGCGCGCGAGGTAGAGCTTCCGCTCGCGTTTGTCCCACGCGGCGACGGCGAACATGCCGTTGAACTGGCGCAGTGCCGGCTCCACGCCCCAATGCTCGAAAGCGGCAAGCATCACCTCCGTGTCGCTGTGCCCGCGCCATCCGCCGTCGGGAGCGTCGAGCTCCGCACGCAGCCGTTCGAAGTTGTAGATCTCCCCATTGTAGATCACGACGAAGCGCCCGCTCGCCGAATGCATTGGCTGATGGCCCTGCGGGGACAGGTCGATGATCGATAGCCGCCGGTGTGCGAGCACCAGCCCGGCCGAGGGATCGCAATAGATGCCATGATCATCCGGTCCGCGATGGGCGATCGCCTCGGACATCGATCCGGCGATGGAGCGAAGGCGCTCCTCGGAACGCTCGGCGATGTCGTACAGAACTCCCGCGATTCCACACATCTTCAGACAGCCTCGTTCGGCAGTGTCGCCCCGACGGCCACCGCGTCGAACAGTGACTGGAAGCGTTGGGCGATCGGGAAGATCGCGTAGTGCTCCACGATTCGCTGTCTGGCGCTCGCTCCGAGTTCGCGCCGGCGCTCCATGCTCGTGTCGAGCAGTGCGCCGCATGACGCCGCGAGCGCCGCCGGATCGCGCGGCGCCACGGCAATCCCGGTCGTACCAACGAGGCGCGCGGAGTCGCCGACGTCCGTGACGACGCACGGGACGCCGCAGGCCATCGCCTCGCCAACAGCGTTGGGCATACCTTCGCTCCACGATGACGACACCGCGACATCGAGCGCCGCGGCGAGTCGCGGCGTGTCGGCGCGCTCGCCAAGAAGATGCACATGCCCAACGAGCGAGAGTTCCCGCAGCTTCGATGCGAGTTCCGGATGCGTCGAAGTGACGTCGCGTCCGGCAAGCAGGAGGTGCGCGCCAGAATGGCGTTCCCTTAGCAGCGCGAACGCACGCAGGAGTCCCACGTGATCCTTCATCGGATGGAGGCGCGCAAGCATGCCGACAAGTGGAGTTTCCGGCGGTAGCCCGAGCTCCGCGCGCACGGAGGAACGCGCCGCGGCATCCGGGGCGAATCGGTCGACGTCGAAGCCGTTCGGTATCACAAGTCCACGGTCGCTAGCGTAACCCAGCCCTTCGTGCTGTTCTCGCGCGGTGACCGAGTTGTAGACGATCGCGGCCGCGCGGTGCGAAAGAGTTGCGCAAAGACGGATCACTCGAGCCGTGCCGGACTTTTCATCGGCAAGGTCGTACACCGAGTGGCGCACGTTCCAGATCACGCGACGATGCCTCGCCAGCATGGCGATCGAGGCCGCGAGGTTGCCGTGATACATCCACCCAACGACCACGTCCGCCGACGAGCCGCCAATCTTGCGGCTCAAGGCGAGCATGGCGCCCGGTAGTCGTGGAAGGCGGCGCATTTCGAGCGCGAAAACCGGAATCCCCAGCGCAGCGAGACGTGGACCCACTGTTCCCGTGCCGAGAAGGCTCACCACCTCTGCGCGGTGTCGTTGGCTCGGGGTGGCTGCGAGTAGCTTGTATAGCATCGTCTCCGCGCCGCCGGTCATCAGGTTGCTGATGACGTGCACGACCCGCAACGGACGGGTGGAACTGGACGTTCCGGCTGTCGACGGGGACAACACCGCGTTCATGATCCGACCCAGCGAAGGGCCGCGCGCGCGCGCAGCACGCCGCGCTCGAGGCCCCGATTCCAACCGCCTCGGGCTGGCATGCGGCGCAGCGCGTCGAAGTCGACGACGAGGCGGCGGTGCTCGCACAGGAAGCGAGCGAAGCGCGCGAGTTGGGCATCGGACGTCGAGTTCGCGTGAATACAGACCGTGATCGCTGCGACGGGAACGGGCCGCGGGAACGCCATTTGACAAGGCACGAAGCGCATGCCGTCACGATCATATGGGAATGGCGCGTAGCCGTCGGTCACGACGCGAAAGCCTGTCTCACGGAGTGCGCGGAGCGTCTCTCCGTCGAAGGAGTGTGAGGGCGCCATCCACACGTCGCTGGCGAGACTTTGCTGCTCGAGGATGGCCCGGCCGCGCGCGATCTTGTCGCACTGCTCAGCGAAGGGAAGCCCGGCGAACTCACTGTTGTGGCTCACGCCTAACAGCCCCGCGTTGCGATTCGCGTAGACGTGCTGATACCCGTGCTGGGCGAACGACCATCCACGATCGCGCAGCACACGCATTGCGACCCAGAAATCGGCGCGATGTTGCTGCACGTCGAGCTTCGGATCGCGATTGTCGGGAACGACGCCGAGCAGCGGCTTCACACCATGGTCGTCAAAGAGCGCGACGAACTGCTGAAATCGCTCCCAGTTCATGCCGGGTGCGATGTCGTCCATACGGAAGGCGACGGGCACGGGTCCTCTCTAGACCAGAGGACGGCGCAACAGGGCCGCCGCGCGGAGCGCGAGCCGGCCGGCGAGCGAGACCGCGCGCACCTGGTTGTAGAATGTGTCGACGCGCGTACGGAAACGAAGCTTGAAGTCGTCGATGCCCTTGAGCGCGGGATCTTCGAGGTTCACGCCGCCGAAATCGTACACAGCGATCCCGCGGCCCGCAGCGTCTTCGATGTCCAGCCAGTGCAGCGACTTGTTCGCACGCCCGCACAGCGCCACGGCGTCGGGCGTTCCGTTGTGAACGCTCATCGAGTACAGCAATCGCAAGCGCCGTTCGTCGGCGAGGTACGCATGCCACACTTCGCACCCAGGCGCAACGGCACTCGAGAGTACGACATGCGGTCGAAGGCGCCGTAGCTTCTCGAGATTTGCCCCGGTCTTCCTCTTTCGCTCGGCGAAGGCTGTGCTCACGGCGGCAAATCGCGTGATCATCGAGTCATCGGGCGCCCACTGGCGGTCCACCTTCAGCCCATCCTTCGTGAGCGCGCGGCGGATTTCGTAGCGTAGCGTCTTGCCGAATTCGGCGAAGATGGCGTCCAATGGCGCGTCGAGTTCCAGCACCGGGCTGTAGAAGGGGCTCGCATCGGTGAGCGACGACGTGGCCTGGATGAGTCGCTCGATGTCGGCAGCGCCGCGGTCGAGCGGCGTACCATCGTAGAAAAATACGTCGCGGACGCGGAGTCCCCCTTTACGATATAGGTCAACGATCACGCGGACGTTTCGGCATGGCGTGAAACGACCGGACGCACGATGGCGCCAGCGTGAAACTCGGCGGGCAAGGCGAGAGGCTGAACGTGGAAACGAGGGTTGTTCTGAAAAACGTCGAGATGCACAGGATTGTAATACACGATTGTAATGGCTCTATCGGCGAGCACTGCCCGCTCGGAAAAAGCCTCGACGACGGGCCGACTGAACGGATTGAAGAGGTAGAAGACCGTACCATTCGCGGGCCACTGCTCCAGCACGCTACCGCTGATGATTCGCACGTTCTCGTAAGCGCTCAACCGCCGCCGGGTCACGTCCGCCACTGTCGGGTCGAGTTCGATCCCGATCAATGGGTTGCGGTAGCCGCGGCTCAGCCAGAAGTTCAGCACGCGGCCGCGGCCACAACCGACGTCCACAAGCACGTCGTCAGGCGCGACGCGGCCGTCAAACAGCAAAGGCAGCACTCGATAGTCGCTGTTCGCCACGTCGTGCGCGCCCAGGTGCGCGAATCGCGTGGGCACCGTGCCGCCGAGGAAGCGGAGGCCGAACCGAACGTCCTGTCGAAAATTGCGGACGAGACGGAGCAGGCGATCAAGCATGCATCATCAACGCTCAGGCGGTTGATAACGCGACAAGAGAATCCGCCCAGCGAGCGGAAGACGGCGCACCGCGGCCACGGTGCGCAACGCTTGCGGAGTTCCATCGCCTTCGAGCCCCGTTAGCGCTTCACGCAGCAAGATCAATGTGCAATAGCAGAAGACCACCGCGATGGCGGCAGCAAGCGCGTAGAATAGCGCATACCGTGGCACCATCGGAAGCTCCGCGGGTGCAGGATCGACAGCGACGACAGCCGGTGTCTGCTCCAACTCGCGGGCGTAGGCTGCTTCTCGCGCTGATACCGCCTCCGTGTATGCCTGCGAGGCGATCGAGACTTCGCGCTGAAGCGATTGCTGTTCGATCGCTGCGCTCGAAAACGGCGCCGTAACGCGGTTCGCTTGGAGAAATGACACGACCCGCTGCTCGGCGCGTTGCAGCTGCGTGGCGGTGGCTTCTACTCTCGCTTCCTGGCCCGTGCGCTGCGCTGTCGCTTGAGAGCGCATCACGTCGGCGAATGTTCTCGCCCCGACATCCGAGATTCGCGTCGCGAGCACACGCGCCAGACTGCTATCGCTGTACTTCGTGCTGACGGTCAGAAGACTCGTCTTCGGGTCCACGCTAACTGAAATGACACGTCGAATACGCTTCTCGACGTCCGCCAGGTGCATTCCGTGCGCGTCTCGGCCCTCAAGCGCGTCGATGACGCGGCCGTTCTTTCCACCGTACGCCGACTGGGCGACCTCGAGCAACACGCGACGTGACTGAAGCACGGAAGCGACGAGATCTGGAGACCCGCTTCCGCCGGCCTGCCCGGCGAGGCCCGCCAATCCGGCGAGACTCCCGAGCCCGCTTGGCAACTGCTGCGACCCAACAGTCGCCAGAACGATCCGCGCTTCATATTCGCGTTTGATGAGCAACATGCGTATTCCCACCGTGAGCACGGCGGTCACTACGAACACGATTGTTATTCGCGACCAGTGTTCGAGTACTGGCGTCAGCAGTGACGCCGGCGTGGGGCGCGTTGCGGCGCTCTCGCGGCGCAAGAACGGACCGCGGCTTTCCGCCGAAACGCTCTCCGCGCGCGCGTCGAGAACCGATGGCGCAATGTCAGCGGGCGCTTTCACATCGCTCTCCGTCTGCTTCCGAACCGATCGCGGGCGCTCGAGCGGCGTCCGACAGCGATGAAAGATGGTTCAGGTAAAGCACTGTAAATGTAAGTAGATACAAGTAGCGATGATACATCATGACACTGAAGCCAGTCTCGAACGCCAGCGTCGCACACAACAGGAACAGCGCATGACGTCGGTTCAATAGGCCCTTCCAGAGAAACAGGGTGAACGCGCCGTATACAGCGAGCAGCAGCGGAAGCGAGCCGCGCGTCAGGTACTCTATCGCGCCCGAGTCGCCAAAGAATAGGCTCGAGCTGTACGTCAGGCCGACGGGACGCAGCGGATGGAGGCGTAACCACTCGAGATTGCTAAGCAGATTGCCCCCGGCCGAATAGCGACCTCGAAGCCCATTCGCCTGCGACGAGAACGAACTCAGAAGACCGGCCAGGACTCTGAGATCGCCGAGCTGCTGACTCAGAAAGGTGATGCCGAGGGCCGCGACCCCCACCAGGCATACCGTCAGAACGACCCGGTGACCCTTCGCCCCGAGGAACAACAGCGCGCTCGCCCATGTCATGAGAATACCTGCCGTCACTGACGTCAGGAAAAACCCCCCAAGCACGCATGTTGTCGCGAGCCAGAGATGCGTCACACTGTGTCGGGCCCGATACGTCTCGAGATTGAGATAGAACAACAGGAAGTAGAAGAAGCCGGCCACCGCGTGACTGCCGAACGTGAACACCGGCTTTCGGAGGAGGAGCATGTTCGCCACCAGGTCCGGGTATCCAGACGAGTAGCTCGCGACAATCACTCGTCGGATCAACAGGCTCCCGCCAATGGCGAGTGCTCCCACTGCGAGCACCGCGAGAGTGGTGACGGTGAGCAACGTGTCGATCCGACGCGCGATCCGCATGCTCCGGAGATCCAGCGCGAACAGCAGTGCCAAAGGTACGTAGTTCGCCATCGCGCCAACCGCGAGATCGCGGAACGGCGACAGCACAGTCATGGCGAGCAACCACGCGACGATAAACGCGGCTATCCATCGCTGGAACACGCTTCCGAACGCATCTCGCGTCAGTCCTATCCAAAGGCACAACGCCCCGAACATTGCGGCGTGTGCAACCGGAAGAGAAACGACGATGTTCCCCCGGACCGATGTCGGGAAGAACAGCCCGACGATCAGCAAGAAGGCAGGAACGAGCAACTCTGGCCGGTCCGTGCGTGCGAAGGCGCGGACGGACGGCGATTGCTGAGCGTCGACGTACACTCCGGTCATCGGTCCTCGCCGGCTTTCACGCCGCGACCTCCCGCAAAACGGCCGCCAGTCTCGGCGCCAGCGCCGTTAGGCTGAACCGCTCCACAACCACTCGCCGAGCCTCGCGTCCCATGTGTCCACGCAAAGCCGCATCTTCTACGAGCTCCGACAGAGACGACACCCATTCCGCAGTCGTCATCGCCGGCAGTCCGACAGGACCCATCGAGAGGACGTCGACGTTCATCCCGATCGGTGAAACGACGGAGGGAAGTCCGCACGCCATGTAGAGAAGCATCTTGTAGCTGCACTTTCCGCGGTCCCATTCGCTATCCACGAGCGGCATGATGCCGATGTCGAATCCTCGTGAGGCGGACACTTCCGTGGTCTCCGACCACGGAATGAAGTCGACGCGCGATCCGTCCAGCTCTGGAAAGTCGGGAGGATGGTTCGATACTATGCGAAGTCGAACCTGGGGATACCGCCGCATCACTTCAGCCAGCGCGGGGACCACTGGCGCGAAGTACACGTAGCCTCCGCTGGTACCGCTCCACCCGATGACTACCGCATCATCGATTCGCGGACGCACCGCCGGCGTGAAGCGTTCCGTGTCCACCGCCGTCGGCAGCTCCACCACGTTCTCGTGCAGCCGTCGGAAGTACTCGGCGAGATAGCCGTTCCCGCACATCACTGCGTCGCACCGACGCACGATGCGACGCACGAACGCCCCACCGCGATACAGCCATATGGCGTCGTCTACATCGAACACCCGCGGCGAGCCGGTGAATCTCTCCAGCGTTGAAAGCGTCGACACGAGTTCCCGCTGCAGCAGCGTCACGTCGTAGCGATGCGAAGCCAGCACGGCCGGGACGCGGTCTGCAAGAGTGCGTGCCAACCACCAGGGACGGCGCACCGCCGAGGCGGGCGGATACGCGCCCACGTGCGACGGAAACAGGTCGAGCGCCACACCACTCGCGCGAAGCGGTGCCACAAACTGCTCGACTCGGAACCGGGCGCTGGGAACCGTGCGTCCCCCCGTTAATGCGGCAACGCGAAGATCCATTCCCGCTCAGTCCATCGAAAGTCGCTGCGACCCGCCTGCGGGGTCTCGGCGAAGCAAGCCTTGGAGAAAGCCGGCCGGCAGATCGCCGATCCAATGGCGCCACACGAACGTCGCGAACACTCCCCCTAGCGCCGCGCCGGCGCAAGAACGCCACACGAATGACGGTAGCGCCGACACCGCGAAGAGCGTGGCAAGCAACGCCATCATCGGCGCGTACTCCGACATCCACGCGCGCACCGGCTCATGCGCCACGCGTAGCGCCAGTGCTGTCAGGATCACGCAGTCCAGAAACACGCGAGCGGTCCAGGCCACTGCCGCGCCGTTGATACCACCCACCTTGATCATCCCGAATAGCAGGGCGATATACACCACGAGTTCCGCTATGTGCGTCTTGGCGGTGAGGTCCGACCGTCCCACGGACTGCACGAGCGCGTACGGCACGTACGCGAGCGAATTGAACGCGATGCCGATCGTGAACACCCGCAGCACGAGGCTACTACGCTCCGGGAATGCACCCCCCAGCCACAGTCGCAGCAACTCAGGCGCGAAGCAGGCCGCGACGAGTGCCACCGGGAACACGCCCGCAAAAATGGCGCGACCGGCCGTTCGATAGACGCGAACCATCTGCCCGCGATCCACGTTGTACGCGGACGCCAGCGCCGGGAAGATCACCGCACCGACAGCGCCGGGAATGATCAATACCCGTGAGATCGCCTCGAAGGGCGTGGCGTAGTACGTCACCATCGCGAGCGAGATCATCGATCCCACCACGAATCGGTCCATCGATACCATCAGCGGGCTGACGATGTTCGAGACCGTGATCCAAGCCCCGAAGCGCAGCAGTGCTTGAGCAGACGCTTTCGTGAATGGGCGAGGGCGTCTCACACCGGGAAGCACCCGTCCAATCCCCCAAAACAGCGCGGCTGAGGTCACCACTCGCACCGCCAGCAGTCCCCAGATCGTCGGCGCCAGGCTCCGTGACACACGAAGTGTCGCCACCGGGATCAGGAAGCCGAGCACACCGAGGGGGATCCTAAATGCGTTCGACCAGGAAAACGCCTGAGCGCCTTCGAGCACGCCGCGAAGCCCGGTCGCAACCACCACGAACGGAACCGACAGTGCCAGGATGAGGAAGACCTGAAGCGCCTCCGACTGAAGGTCCGGTGAAACGTGAAGGAGGTGCGTGACCACCCATGGAGCGACCACGGCGAGTACGATACCGCCGACTACGCCGAAAACGCCGAGGAGATATAAGGAAGTCCACACGATCTGCCCGGTCTGCTCGTCGTCGTTCGATGTCAGCGCGGAAGCGACCGCGTGAGTCACAGCACGTCCGAGGCCGAAATCGAATAGGCTGAAGTAGCCGACAACGAGCCAGGCGAGCGTGAGCAGACCAAACCGAACGTCCCCGAAGCCATGGACGATCGTCGGAGTCGCGACAAGCCCAACGATCCCCGGGAGTACCTGCCCGAGAAAATTCCAACCTACGTTTTTCGCAATGCGCGTGGGGACCGCATTAACCGAAGAGTCGGCCTCAGCGACGGCTTGCTTCGACTCCGTCTCGTCGGAGGCGGGAACATGCTGCGGAGTTTGCGGACCCGCCATCAGGCCCGCCGATGCAACTTGCTTCTGTTGTGGTCGCTGCACGTCGGTTTTGGGAGCCGGAGCTTTCGCCACGCGTTGTTCATTGTTCGGGGAGGGTAACGCGGCGGATGGCGTCCCGAGCAGCGTCGCTCTTGCCGTGACACCTAAGAGCCGAATCGCAACACGTTTCGCCGCTTCCTTAGACCAGGGGGTGTGCCTCGGCTGGCGCCAGCTTCCTAGATCGATGGCAACTCCAACTCACTCCCCGCCCCGGAGCAAGCTTCTAACTTGCCTACTTGTACGCTGAGATCGCAAGGCGCGAGTTTCGGCTGCCTTGCGACCGTTGCAGGTTCGCACTTCACCCGCGAGCGCCGGTCCGACCGTCAGACCTCCCGGTGCTGCCTCCGAACCATTTCGTCGAGCCTGGCCCGCTTTCTCTGGGTACGAACACGCGTCGAACAACGATCGCGAATACGATGTCAGCTTTGTCGGAACTGCGCACACCGACCGCTACGCCATCATTTCGAGCATACGATCCAATACACGTCGGGAGACTATCGCGCCGCGTTGGCGGCGCACGTGGTGAATGCGAGCATAAGCGGCAAGGGCGACCGTTACGAGATCGCCGCCGCAGAGAGTTTTTTTCTCGACGCTCGAGTTTGAGTTGTCATGAAGAACGATTGGCACACGAACGCGCCTAAACAACGCTCGAGCGTCGGGCGCGCGTCATCAGGCGCTCACGCAGCAAGAAATGTGATCGAATCAGCACGCATCGTCGTCGACTTCACACGGTCGGTCGTCCGGCGCGCATGCGTCGTCGTCGACTTCGCATGGTCGGTCGGCCGCGGAAGACGCATCGTCGTCGAGTTCACGCGGTCGGTCGTCCGCGGAAGGCGCATCGTCGTCGAGTTCACACCGTCGGTTGTCCACGGAACACGCATCGTCGTCGAGTTCGCACGGTTCGTAGTCCGCGGAACACGCATCGTCGTCGACTTCACATGGTCGGTCGTCCGCGGAAGGCGCATCGTCGTCGAGTTCGCACGGTCCGTCGTCCGCGGAACACGCATCGTTGTCGATTCACCATCCATTGTTGCAGAGTTGCGGACCTGAGTTTCGTTGTCGCATCGGCCGAACGTGTCGTTGTTGGCACTAAACGCGGACGCACCGGCACTAAACGCGAACGCATCGCCAAAAATAACGTCCTAAACTCTGCTCGAAGTCGACTGTGCGGCCATTGCGACAGAGTTCGCGGCCCATGCAACAAAGTTGCGAACGATGGCGATAAAGTTTTGCAGGCACGACCTCGATGTACCGGTTCGTTGAGCTCAACGGCCGGCTGGCGCGCGCCCGCTTGCGTTCGACGCTATCGCAGTCTCGAGTTCCGTCTCCCAAGACGCGAGCCTGACACCGAAGCGCTTGAAGAATTTGTCACCGCTGAGAACAGACCAACGCGGTCGCGCCGCCGGTGTTGGCCGAGTTTCGGTGTGAACGGGGATGAGTCGGGTAGCTGCGGGCATCTCGGACTCGGTCACTCGCGCGGCGATCGCTTGGGCAAACCCATACCAGGATGTGTGCCCGACTGAACTCAGGTGATAGACGCCGGCGACGGGCGGAGCATCGTTGCCGTTTGCGAAGCGGGGTCCCAGCGTTCGCCGTTGATACGACGTGCGCCGTCGCCTTTGCCACCGACGTGCTCCACGTCGGCGCCCCCATCTGGTCGTCCACCACGCGCAACTCCCGCTGCTCGCGCGCCAGACGCAATATCGTGCGCAAGAAATTGTTGCCGCGCATCCCGTACACCCAACTCGTTCGCAGTACCATCCACGCGCCGCCGACGCTCTCGATCGCCCGCTCACCCGCGAGCTTCGACTCGCCGTAGACGTTGAGCGGCGCCGCCGCGTCCGTCTCGACATACGGCGACGTCTTCGTGCCGTCGAACACGTAGTCCGTGGAGTAGTGGATCAGCGCCGCTCCAACTCGTGCCGCTTCTTCGGCGAATACGCCGGGCGCTTCCGCGTTAACGGCAAAGCACCGCTGGCGATCCGACTCTGCCTTATCGACGGCGGTGTAGGCCGCCGCGTTCACGATGACTGACGGGCGTACGCGCTGCACCAACGCACGAATCGTTTCCGGACGTTCGAGGTCCAGCTCCGAGCGCGACGGCGCGACCACTGTGCCGAACGGCGCAAGCTCGCGCACGAGCTCGAATCCGATCTGACCATTGGCTCCAGTGACGAGCAGCACCGGAGCCGCGCCCGAGGGGCGCGCGATCGCACGATCACCCGGCATAGCGCGGCAGATTGGTCTGATCGACCGCATCCAAGAACACCCCTGCTTGGTCCTTCGGCGACAGTTCGACCTCGGTCGTCGGCCAATCGACAGCAATGCGCGGATCGTCCCACCGCAACGTCTGTTCGCTATCCGGGTGGTAGTAGTCCGTGCATTTGTACGAGAACAACGCGGCATCCGACGTGACGAGGAATCCGTGCGCGAACCCCGCCGGCAAATACAGTTGTCGCTTGTTCGCCGCGGACAAATACTCTCCGCACCACCGTCCGAACGTCGGCGACCCGAATCGCACGTCCGCCGCCACGTCGAACACTTCTCCCTCCAACACCGACACCAGCTTTGCCTGCGCGTGAGGATTCTGAAAGTGCAGGCCCCGCAGCACACCACGCCGCGAGCGCGATACGTTGTCCTGGACGAATGGCCCGCAGATCCCTGCCTCTGCGTAACGCGTGACGCTGAACGTCTCAAGGAAGTAGCCGCGGTCGTCGCCGAATACCTTGGGCTCGATCAGCAGCACACCGGGGAGCGCCGTCTCGGTGACCTTCACCGGCGCCCCTCTGCGATGAGCCGCCGCAGATACGCGCCGTACGCGCTCTTCCCCAACTTTGCCGCCAACGTTCCAAGCTGCCCGTCGTCCACATACCCCAACCGCCAAGCAATCTCCTCCGGCGACCCGATCTTCAACCCCTGCCGTTTCTCGATCGTCTCCACGAAGCTCGACGCGTCGTGCAGTGAATCATGCGTGCCGGTATCCAGCCACGCCGTCCCGCGGCTCATCAGTTCCATCCGTAGCTCGCCGGCACGCAGGTATTCGAGGTTCACATCAGTGATCTCATACTCCCCGCGCTTCGACGGCTGCAGCGACGCCGCGATGTCGACGACCCGCTCGTCGTAGAAGTACAGCCCCGTCACCGCGTAGTTCGACTTGGGCCGCGCCGGCTTCTCCTCGATGCTCAACACTTGGCCATTGCCGCCCAGCTCGGCCACGCCGTATCGCTCCGGATCGCTGACGTGATATCCGAACACGGTGGCGCCATGCTCGTGCGCCGACGCGCGACGCAACTGCTCCACCAAGCCGGATCCGTAAAAAATGTTGTCGCCCAGAACGAGCGCCGACGGCCCGCCGGCGACGAAGTCCCGCCCGATCACGAACGCTTGCGCCAGCCCGTTCGGCACCGCCTGCTCGGCGTACTCGAAACACAATCCCCACTGGGATCCGTCGCCGAGCAGCTCGCGAAAGCGCGGCAGGTCGGCCGGCGTCGAGATGATGAGGATCTCGCGTATCCCCGCGAGCATCAGCGTCGACAGCGGGTAGTAGATCATCGGCTTGTCGTACACGGGCAGCAACTGCTTGCTCACGACGAGCGTCAACGGATGCAGGCGCGTGCCCGCGCCGCCGGCGAGAATGATTCCCCGTCGCGCGCTCATGCTGTTGCACCCGTGACTGCGCCCGCCGCGCCCAGCCCGAGTCGTTCGCCGCGATAGGCGCCCGACTGCACCCGCGCTGCCCACTCCTGGTGGTCGAGGTACCACTGCACGGTCGTTCGCAGGCCGCTGTCGAACGTTTCGCGCGGCGACCAGCCGAGTTCGCGCGCGATCTTTGACGCGTCGATCGCGTAGCGCGCGTCGTGTCCCGGACGGTCGGCGACGAACGTCATCAACTCGGCGTGCGGCGATTTGCGTTCGGTGTGGAGCTCGTCCATCAGCGCGCAGATACGCCGCACGACGTCGATGTTCTTCAATTCACTGTTCCCGCCGACGTTGTACGTCTCGCCCGGCACGCCGCGCTCGACCGCGGCGCGAAGGGCGCGCGCGTGGTCGTCGACGAACAGCCAGTCGCGCACGTTCTCGCCCTTGCCGTAGATCGGCAGCGATTTTCCGGCGAGCGCGTTCTGAATGGTCAACGGAATCAGCTTTTCAGGAAACTGGTACGGCCCGTAGTTGTTCGAGCAATTGGTCGTCACGACCGGCAGCCCGTACGTGTGATGCCAGGCGCGCACGAGGTGGTCGGACCCGGCCTTGCTCGCCGAGTAGGGCGAGTTGGGCGCGTACGGGGTGTCCTCATGGAACCGGCCCTCGGCGCCGAGCGAACCGTACACCTCGTCGGTCGACACGTGCAAGAATCGAAAGGCGGCGGCCGCCGCGCCGTCGAGCGTGCGCCAGTGGCGCAGGCTCTCCTGCAACAGCGTGAACGTACCGACGACGTTGGTCTCGATGAACGCCGCCGGCCCGTCGATCGAGCGGTCGACGTGCGATTCGGCGGCGAGATGGACGACGGCGCTGGGGCGGTGCCGATCGAAGCAATCGCGGATGGCGAGGACGTCGCAAATGTCGACGTGCTCGAAGTCGTACCGAGGGTTGTCGGCGGCGGCGCCGAGCGACTCGAGGTTACCGGCGTAGGTGAGCTTGTCGACGTTCACGACGCGGTGATCCGTGTCGCTCAAGCAGCATTCGGATGAACGCGGAGCCAATGAAGCCGGCGCCGCCAGTGACCAGCCAGGTTGTCATGGCGCTGAAATCTACGAGATGCGGTCGTTTTCGGCGACGATGCTTTGCACGCAAGTGCGTCGATCAGCGGTTGTCCGCCAAGGCATGGCATTTCGCCCGATTTGCGCGGCTGCGCTCGCCGACGCGCCGGGAGTTCGTTGTTGAGTAAACTACGGTATGACATATCTCAAGATCTTGACAGGATTCGGCCCCCACGTTGAGATTGCAGGGCGCGAACCCGCCCCGCGTGAGGGCGTGGCGCCGTGACAGCAGCCCAAGATTTCTGAGTTTTCCAAACGTGCGCGTTCAAGCTTTGTTGTGCATCGTCGGTGTGTGCGCGGTTGCCGGATGTCGATCAGACCTCACACCGCCGCCACTGGTCGACAAAACACCGGCCAGGAGGCCGGCGATACTGTTGCCGCCGGATTCCGGTGTGTTCGTTGAATACAGCGGGGCCACGGTCTCGCCGTCGCCCGTGTTCGTCGTCCTCGACTCCGTGCAGAACCCCATCCCGGCCGTGCTGGTCACCTTCTCCATCGACACACTCGGCAGCGTGATCACCGGCGACAAACGGTTCACTGATTCGTTGGGGCGCGTTGCCCCGACGAGCTGGACCGTTGGAAAGGCGCTCCATGGGTATTTGCTCACCGCGTCGACCGGAAGCCTCACCGCGATGTACGCCGTTCAGGTGAATAGCGGCCCGGTGACGACCATTGTGCCCGCGGCGGGGAACAATCAACAGGGCGGGGTTGGGCTCATCGCGTCCACGACTCCCACCGTCACGGCGCTTGACTCCGCGGGCCGCCCCGTTCCGAGCCTCGCCGTGACCTGGTCCGACGGCGCTCTCGGGCGAGTGCGATGCTCGAGCACGACGGACGTACGCGGCAAGGCATCGTTGGCTCCTTGCCAATGGCGATTTGGCGACAGCCCAGGGACAGACACATTGTACGCCACCGCCGGCACGGACACGGCGATGCTTACGGCGAAAGTATTGGAGGCACCCGCCTCGCTCGTCTTCCTCGCGCCCGCGCCGAATGTCGCCATCTCCAAGGTCGACTCGGCCACGATCACGGCCAAAGTCCAGCTTCGTCTGACGAGTGGACAGCCCGCCGCCGGATACTCGCTCGAGTTCTATGGTGGTAGAGAAAGCATTTCCCAGCCTGCCGTGACCGACGCGAGCGGTATCGCCACAGCGAGGTTCTCACTCTTCTAGCTCGGACCGGATACGGTCGGCGTACGCGCGACGGTATTTCCGGCGGTAAACAGCAGCGTCGTGTTCTCCGTTGTTGGCCCAATTTCATTCGCATCGATTTCGGCTGGCGGCGCGCAGACCTGCGGCACGACGCTCGAGGTCGCCCTCCCGTTCGGATACAACGTGTTTTGTTGGGGCAGCAACGCGAGTGGTCAACTGGGCGACGGCACCGCGGTACCGCAGCGTTTGACGCCCACTCGTGGCTTCGCTGGCCGCCGTTGGACCCAACGAAATTGCCAACGTCGCGGTTGGGCGCGACCATGTCTGCGCGCCGGTGTTGGTCGACAATATTGAACAAACCCTTTACTACCTGCCGAAGGCGTATTGCTGGGGATCGAACGCAAACGGCCAGCTCGGCGTGGCCGGCAGCGGGAGTACGAACACGCCGACCCCTCTGAATCAACAGATCGCTACGCTCAGTGCCGGCGTGCGGCATACGTGCGGTGTGAAATACGTCGTGTCGTCGCCGTCGTTCGTCTCAGCAGCCGGCGTGTGGTGCTGGGGTGCGAATCGGTTTGGCGCGCTTGGAGACGGGACGACGACCGATCGATCGACGCCGACGCTTGTCGATACGACCGCAACGGGCTCCGATATCGGATCGGTGGCCGCCGGTGACGGATTTTCCTGCGCCATCCAATCGGCGGGGCGAGCGTACTGCTGGGGACGGAACAACGTCGGCCAATTGGGCGACGGCACGACGACGGATCGATCGACCCCCGTACCGACCGCTGGCGATATCACGTTTCAGCCGGTCGACCCGGCAACCGGTCGCGGAAACCAGATCGTCGCCGGCGACACCCACGCCTGTGCGCGCACGCCGACCGGTACGGTCTATTGTTGGGGAAGCAACGCGTCGGGCCAACTCGGCGATGGAACGACCACGTCGCGGAGCACACCAGCGCCTGTTGCCGGCGGCATGTCGTTCGCCTCGATATCGGCGGGAGCGTCGCACACCTGCGGGTTGACCTCCGACGGAACGGCGTATTGCTGGGGTTCGAATATCAACGGCCAACTCGGCACGGGAACCCAGGGATCGTTCGTCGCGTCGCCGCAACTCGTGGCCGGAGGATTCCGTTTTCGAAGCATTGCCGCAGGACAAAACCACACCTGCGCATTGGTCAGAGCGGAGACGGCACCACCGGCGCGGCCGTTGCCTACTGTTGGGGACTGAACAGCAGCGGACAACTTGGCGACGCCACGACGACGACGCGGCTCGCTCCAACTCCCGCGGCTTTCACCGTTGGTCCGCCGTAGCCACGTGTCGACGCCGGCAGCCTATCCGATCTCGAGCCTACAGCTTCGCGAACGCCCCAACCGCGATCGCTTTGGCCCTCGCCCAGTCGCCGCGCGCCGCGCACATCGCGAAACGGGCTGCACGAGTCGGGTAGAACCACAGCGCAAAGAGAGCACGCTCGGCTGCGACTATAGTGTCGCGCCACCAGCCGCCGTCGATTTCGGTCGCGCTGCCGAATCTGAAATGGTGTTTCGGCACTGCCCCGCTTGATTCGGTGCCGGACCAGCGCTTTCGGCTCGAACACGAGCGCGTGCCCCGATCGCACCAGTCGCAGTGATAGTTCCGCGTCTTCTACGTATGCGAAGTACGTCTCGTCGAACCCGCCGACGCGGCGGATGACGTCGCTCCGGACGAGGAAACAGCAGCCGGTGACAAACGTGACGGGAGATCTCGCCATGTCGCCCAGCGCGCGCTGGTCCTGGCCGCGATGCACGCCGACGGCCCGCGGAACCGAAAACGTTCCGCCGCCGTACCAGACGCGATCCGGCTCGTCGAAGTAGACGATCTGCGGTGCAACGACTGCCGCGCCGGTTTCCTCGGCGGCGCGCACCAGGGCGCTCACGCAGTCAGGATCGACCACCGTGTCGTTGTTCAGTACGAGCAGGAAATCGCTCGCGCGCTCGAGTGCCCAGTCCATGCCGCGGTTGTTGCCGCCGGCATAACCCAAGTTGGAACCCGTCTGCAGGAACGGCGTGTTCGGGAATCGCGCGTGCAAACGCGCGCCGGAACCGTCGGGCGACCCGTTGTCGACGAGCAGCACTGTCAGCGCGTCGTATCGTGACGCCGCGAGCGACTCCAGGCACGCCGCCGTGTCCGGCTCGTTGCACCAATTGAGGACGATCGCCGTCACGCGCGCGGTCATGTGCGCGGAACGTCGATCAACCCCACAGTTCCATGGCGAGCCCCACAGCGATGGCGAGGGCCAGCGCGAGCACGGCGCCGAGCGTGATCATGACGGCCTTTTTCGGGAAGGCCGGATCTTCGGGGTTCGCCAGGCGCGGCGCATCGATGATTCGCACGCGCTGTTGACGCAGCACGTCTTTCAACTCGGCCAGCTTCAATTGCTTTTGCAGCGCGAGGTAGGTCGCCTCGAGCACCGTCCGGTCGCGGACGAGCCGGATGTACTGCGTCGCCGCCGCCGGCATCGTCTGCAGCGTGTCCATCAACGAGCCGACCGTTTTGACGGTGGTGGCGAGCTGCTGATCGAGACTCTCGAGATACTGCGGGCCCAGTTGATACAACTGCCGCTCGATCTCGATGATCCGATCGGTGAGCTGTTTGTACTCGGGGTTCGCTTCGGTGCGCCGCACGCCCAGCGCCGAGCGCTGATTCTCCAGCGTGACCAGCGTCTGTAAGAGATCTTGAATCGCGCGGTTGGTGAGCAGCGAGGGAAAGGTGGCGAGCTGGCGGTACGCGTCCGGATCCGTGCCGCCGCGCGACCGGTCCTGGATGATGGCCAACATGCGCGACAATGCGTTGCGCTCGGTGCTGATTGCGTCGACGTGCGTGCTGATCTCGGCGATCCGCTTGACTTCGCTGGTGGCCTGTTCGTCGGGCGCGATCAGCCGGCTCTGTTCCTCGAACACGCGCAGCACGCCCTCGGCGGCGGTCAGTTGGCGGCGCGTCGAGTCGACCTGACTGCGGAGTTCGACGATCGCGGTCGTATCGCGCGTGCGCTCAGTGCTCGTCGTGTAGTTGAGATAGTCGTACACCAACACGCGCACGACCTGGGCGGCGAGTGCGCGATCAGGGTCCTCATATGATATTTCGGCCAACCGCGACCCACCTTCCTGGCGCGCGATGAGGAGCCGCTTGTCGAGCAGCTTGTGCACCTCGTATCGCGGAAGGAACTTGACGACGAGCTTGTCGGGACCGCCGCCGCGCAGACCCGGAGCAAGCGTGACGAGCCATCCACCGATTTGGACGGGAACGCCGAGCGCGAACACGGCGGGCAGCGGCGGCGCGTCGTCTCGACCGCTCCAGTGGGCGGCGTACTGTCCGCCGGCTTGTCGCCTGAAGGTGAGCTTTCCATCGAGGTCGATGGAGGAATCGACCGTGCTGGCCGTGAGGATTCGTGAGCGGCTCTTGGACGGAGTGACGACGCGAACGCCGAGGGCGAGCGAGTCGATCATCTCGTCGGAGATCCGGTCGCTCTGCAGGATGGCGATCTCGGTCTCCAACTGGTCCCGGCCCAGACCGAGCAAGCTCGCCCCGGGGAGTGCCGAAACCTGATCGGATATCGCCGAGCCGGCGCTCGAGGCTCCGCCGCCTGAACCGCCCTGGCTCTCGTCTTCAATGCGCAGCCGTGCCTCGCTCCGGTAGCGTGGCGTGGCGACAAAGGCCCAGATCACCACGGCGCCGAACGCTGTCAGCGCGACCGCGAGCATCAGCCAGCGGCGGCGCGCAACTCGGATCGACAGATCACGAAGCGAGATCTGGCTGCGATCGGGAGGTACGGGCGTTGTCATCGTGGTGTGATTGCCGTGGACAGTGTAAGTGACAGCGTGTTGTTGATCAGATCGACTCCGCCGGTCCGAGTGGGCCCGAGAATGACAGCCTGGTACAAGTAGTCAAATCGAGCCCCGTGGGCGAAATCGAGCAACGCCGACACGCCATGCCAGGTGACTCCGCCCCGCAAGCCGGCGAGCAAGGTCACATCCTGGCGCTTGAACCCGGGCACGATGGGTTCGAACAGGACACCGTTGTCCCAGCGAATACGACTCAAGTACGCGCCAATCCGCCACTGCGGAGCGAAAACGTCGCCGGCCAGCCACTGGCTCGACGAGCCGGGGCCGATCGAGGCGCCGAGCGCCTGCCCGAGCTGCGTGAACCCCTGCGGAACGTCGCGACTGGTGTACGTCGTGGCGACCGGGCGAAGGCGGAGCGACGGATCCGGCTCGAGATACGATGCCTCGGTCTGGAGCTGAAAGGTTCGCCGCTGCGCCAAGGGATGCGCCCACTGCAGGCCGAGGGTGTAGGCCTCGGAATGTCCCGGATACTCGAGGAAGTCGCGGAGAGACAGCGGTTCCTCGAACCGTGCCCACTCCACATACGCCTCGAAGCCGGAGGGTGGTAGCACCCAGCGAGCGAACAGCGAGGTGATCTGGTCACGGCCCGTCGGCGGCGACGCGCTCGTTGTGTCGGTGAACGGATGGCCGACGGTGCGAAACACGTCGAAGGCGCGGAGCGGGGCGTCGAACGGAAACAGGTCGGTAGTCCGCGTCGCAATGACCAGACGCGCCACGCCGAGTGTGAGTCCGCTGTCGATGGGCGGAGTCCAGGTGGCAACCAGACCGCTCAACGAGCGTTTGTTGTCCGCCGGATCGGCGTTAAAGAATGCTGACTCCGTGAGGTCGCCGACGACGAGCTGCGCGTCGAACGTTCCGACGCCCGTGTGGACGGGATGACGCGTCTGGACGAAGAGGTGCGGAAAGCCGGACGCGTTGTCGCTGAGCGTGATCGCATTCCGAATACCCGGTCCCCACCAGAGATTCTCGGTCGCGGCGCCGAACGACACAGCGTTCGCGTCGATGGTCAGGCTGCTCTGGCCAGGATTGAGGTAGCGAAGCCGCGAGTCGCCAAAGCGGAGCGGCAGGTCGATCGACTCGGGAAGCGGATGAAACGGATTGGCCCACTGGCTGCGCGGCGGGAGGGTGAGCCGCGAATACGGAATGACTTGGAAGATTTCGTTGTCTTCGGAGATCAGCGAGGGTGCAACGATGAGCCGCGCACGTCCGACCACGAGATACGCGCCGGTGGTGATCTCTTCGTTCCAGCCGCGGCCTGCCCAGAGTGGGCCGTCGTTCAACGAATATGGAATGCCGGAGTTATGAACCAGCCTCAGCTCCGGCCCCACAATGCCGGCGTGCCAAGTCCAGCCCTGCGTCGGTCCGGGCAACGGGGTGAGCCGCGACGGCGACCGAATGAGATATCCGCCGGTGCTCGTGGCGCCCGTCAGTTGACTCAGCCGGATCCGCTCATCAACGTCGCCGGATAGAATCACCAGCGGCCGCTCGTTGACCAGTTGCGCCCGAATGCTCGGCGCGACCAGACAGACGGCTGAGAGTGCTGGTACAGCACGGCGTGCGAACCGCCAACCCATCGACTGTAAACACAAAGAAAGCATGCGTGAAACGCAGAGACTGGTCGTCGCGAACGGGGCGATAGTAAGCTTAGCAATGTCAGCGACGCAACGAGAGACGCGATGGACGCTGCGGACGCTCGTCGTTGCGTCGGCGGCGCTCCTGTTGGTTTCCGCCGCCCACCCGATGTTCCGGCCGCTCGCCGCGCAGGCCCTGCCGCTCGGGCTCGGTGGAGCGATCGAGGTCGGCGGCGAAGAGGAGCGTTATCTGCGCGTGCTCCAGATCGCCGGCATGGTACCGCTGACGCCATGGAGCATTCAGCCGTTTACACACGCGCAGACGTCGGCACTCCGGGCTCCGAGGGCTGCCAATCCCTGGCGAGCGAGATTTGACACCGCCGCGCTGCATCGACCGTCGGGAGTTGTTCGCGTGCTCCGTCCTGAAGTGCGTGTCATCGAGAACACGTCGTTTCCGTTTCAGGACGGCGGCGGACCGACCTGGGCCGGACGCGGATTGACCGGTGAGATCCAGGGCGGAATCGCGACTGCGTGGCGGAACCTATCCGTGCAGCTCGCGCCGCTAGCCTTTGCGGCACAGAACGCCCCGTTCACGCTGGCGCCGAACGGTCAGCTGGGCAATCTGCAGTTCGGCGATGCACGCTATCCGCTGAACATCGATGCTCCGCAGCGATTCGGCAGTAGCGTCTACGCGAGGCTGACACCCGGCACGTCGGCCATCACGTTCGACACGCGCGCGCTGGTCGTTGGTCTATCGTCGCAACCGCAGCTGTGGGGTCCGGCCCGCGACTATCCGCTCGTGCTCGGGCCAAACGCCGGCGGGTTTCCCATGGTGTACGTCGGGACGGGCGAGCCGCTGAACCTGTGGCTGTTTCGCATTCACGCGCGGATCGTGTACGGCAAGCTCGGCGAATCGAGCTTCGCGGCGCCAGTCGACACGACGACACAACGATTGGGATCCGGGCTCGTCGCCACGATCCTGCCGCGTGGACTACCGGGCCTCGAGCTCGGCGGCACGCGATTCATCCACCAGCCGTGGACGGGCATTCCTGACACTCATACGCTGCTGCGGCCACTGTCCAACGGCTTCAACATCGATGGTCTTGCGGTGAACGAGGTGGAGGAAAACCAGGTGGCGTCTGTGTTCGCGCGGTGGGCGCTACCCGCGGCGAAAGCAGAAGTATACGGCGAGTTTTACCGAGAGGATTTTCCGGGGGCTTTTCATAGAACGCTGTCGCTCGTGGAAAAGCCGGACGACCTCGCGGCGTTCACCATCGGATTTCAGCGAGTGTTCGAGGCGAACGGCCAGCGGATACGCGTGTTGCGGGCCGAATTGGTGAACGGCGAAACCTCGCACCAGGAGCGAGGCGCACGTGGATTCACTCAACCGCTTCCGCCGTACATCCACACGGTCGTCACGCAGGGCCACACGCTGGACGGCTTGATCCTCGGATCGCCTGAAGCGTACGGCGGCGCGGGGTGGCGCTTTGGCCTGGATGAGTTCACGCCGCGCGGACGCCGATCGATCACGCTCGAGCGCAGCCTGCGGTTCGACTGGCTGCCGACCGTACCGGTGACCGGTGCTCTGGTGCACCCCGACGTGATCTACGACATACGTGCCGAGGTCCTGCGATTTGGCCGCGGTCGCGACTACGGGCTGACCCTCATTCCCGCCATGGATCTCAACCGCAATCTCGTGGCGCAACACGACGTGTACAACATCCTGGCCGAGGTGACGGTCCGGGGATGGTAGATCGCGTCAAACAATACTCATCGGGCTTGAATAATCGTAATGATGATTCCCGCAGTCGAGATGAGAGCCGACGCGACAAAGGCACCGTTGCGTTCGATCCACGCGCGGCGATCGACGAAGACCTGGTCGTCCGAATGAATGGGCGCTCGCAGCAGCAGGCTTTCTACCGAAGCGGATTTGACGATGGTCTTGCCGGCGCGCACGACCCGCACGCGATGCAAGTCCCCGTTGAACGTCGCGCCGCCGGCGAGTGCGACCAGTCCGGCGAGGCTCAACGTCGGGTCGGCGAGATACTGGCCGGGCCGGGACACCTCTCCCAGCACTTGCACGCGCCGCAGTGGGGTGAGCGTCACGGACGGATTCTTCAGTTGACGCTGATATTCCGCCACGAGCGAATCGCGCAAGTCGTCCCACGGACGGTCGATGACGTGGATGACCCCCAACATGGGGAGCGTCAATCGGCCATGCTCGTCGACGATGAACTGGCCCGCCAGGTCGGGCTCGCGCCAGACGGCGACGTTGACGACGTCGCCCGGTTCGAGTGAAAATGGCGGATCGACACCCGCCGGCGCCTGGCCGCGAGCTGCGGGTTGCAGCAATACGAGGATCGCGAGGCTAGCCAACCAAGAGAGAGGGCGCAAAAGTCGCATCACTGGATCGTGTCCATTCGGGGGTGCATATAGATAGGTTGCACCCCAACAGGATATTCTAATACTTGCCATTGTGCACTTCATCGATCGCAATTCGTGACCACAGTCTCGCCCGCAGACGATGAGTTCGCCAGTCCGGCGGCACTAGCCAGCGGCACGCTGTTCAAGAACGCGAGCGCGCTCTTTGTCGGACAGGCAGTTGGGCTGATCGTTCCCCTGCTGACGGTTCCGTACCTCGCCCGCGTGCTGCGTCCGGTGGGATGGGGGCCCGTGCTCGCCGCACAAGCGTTCGGCAACTGGCTCGTTCTCGTGGTGGAATTCGGGTTCGAGCTGTCCGGCACGCGGGCCGTAGCCCGGGCGCGAACGGCGCCGCACACGATGCCGGGCGTGGTCCATGGTGTCCAGAGTGCCAAGGCGCTGCTGGTGGTCGGCAGCCTTCCGATCGTCTTGATCGGGTTCGTGGCGATACCCGCGCTGCGCGCCAACCCCGCGCTCCTTTGGTGGGCGTTCGCCTTTGCCGCGCTGCGGGGCGCAAGCCCGCTCTGGTTTTTCCAGGGTATCGAGAGGCTGCAAGGAGCGGTAGCGGTGGACACCGTCGCCCGTTCCGTTGCGGCGCTCGCGGTCTTCGCTGTCGTACACGGTCCGGCCGACGGCTGGCGCGTGATCGCGCTGCAGGCTGTCTTTGCCGCCGTGTCGCTCGCCGTGCTCACGACCTGGCTCGCGCGGCACGTGCAGCTGAGATCTCCGAACGCTACCGACGGCATGCGAACGCTGAGAGAAGGCACGAGCATCTTTGCCTGCCGCGCGTGGTCCGGGCTTTACATCCAGGGCAACGCGCTCATTCTCGCCGCGCTCGCCGGACCGGCGGTCGTCGCATTCTTTGGCGGCGCCGAGCGCATTCTGCGCGCGGCGATCAACATGCTACAGCCGCTGACGCAGGCCTTTCTCCCGCGCGTGAGCTATCTGCAGGCCGCCGACCCGCCGGCCGCCCGGCGCGTGATTCGCGGGTCGCTCGTGGGAGTTGGGTTGCTCGGCGCCATGATGGGATTGGTCGCCTACGTCGCGGCACCAATGCTGGTTCGCACGCTGCTCGGGCCTGGCTATGATGCGGCGGTTCCAGTGTTACGGGTCATGAGTTTGTTGCCAGTACTCGTCGCCGTGAACACCGTGCTAGGGCTGTACTGGGCAGTACCGTTTGGTCATGAGCGCTCATTCCTCGTCTCGATCATTGCGGCTGGCGTGACGAACGTCTTGCTGGCAATCGTGCTCGTGCCTCGGTGGGGAGCGACGGGCATGGCGGCGTCGGCCATCGCCGCCGAAATCGTTGTATTGGCGTCGTTGGGCGGAGTGTACGTGCGCCATCGTCACGGACCAGTATGACCGTCGACATCGTGTGCGCGACCTATCAGGGCGCGCTCTACCTGCCGGATTTTCTGCGCAGTCTGGATGCGCAGACACACGAGGATTGGCGGCTGTGGGTGCGGGACGACGGCTCCACGGACAGCACGGTCGACATCGTACGGGCGCAGGCTGCGCGAGACGCGCGCGTGCGGCTGCTCGAATCTGGCGGCTCTCGCCTGGGCGCAGCGCAATCGTTCGCGTGGCTGCTCGAGCACGTACCCGGCGATAGCACGTACGTCATGTGCGCCGACCAGGATGACGTGTGGCTTCCGCCGCAAAATCGAGCAGACGCTTGCAGCAATGCGCCAGGCCGAAAGCGAGCATTCGCCAACGACGCCGCTGCTCGTACACACGGACCTGGTTGTCGTCGACGCGCAGCTACGCGCCAGCCATCCGTCGTTCTGGAAATTCGCCGGGCTCGATCCGGAGCCGGTGTCGCTTCGCCGGTTCGTGGTGCAGAACGTGACGACCGGCGCGACATCGATGCTCAATCGTTCGCTGCGCGAGCTCGTCGGTCGAATTCCGCCGGACGCATACTTCCACGATTGGTGGTGCGCATGTGTGGCGGCGGCGTTTGGCCGAGTCGTCGCCATTTACGAACCGACGGTGCTGTATCGTCAGCATTCTGGAAACGCGGTTGGGGCGGGCGACGGACGGGTTTCCCTTCGGCGTTTACCAAGTGCCATCGTGACCGGCGTGCGCGGCACGTCTCGGTTCCGCCGCGAGCTGCGCCAAACGGCAGTGCAGGCGCGCGCATTTCTCGTGCGATACCACGACGGCCTGGGAGATGACGACCGTGCGTTTCTCGAAGCGTACGCGCGGATTCCCGAGCAACCATTCCTGAGTCGCAAGCGCGCGTTGCTTCGCTTGCGCAGGCTTCCGGAGCACGGCGTGCTGCGCACGCTCGGTGTCCTGCTGCGCGGATGAGCGAAATGACTCGGGAAGCCGCGGCAGCATGAGTAATCTCTTACTCGGCTTGTGGATCGCGCTGATCGGCGCCGACCGGATCGATCTACTCGGCGGTCACGGGCCGTTCGTCCTCACGCCGTTCTTGGCCTTGACGCCGATCGTCATGATCGCGGAGTTCGGGCGCCGGCGCATGACGTCGCGACCAGTCATGGTATCGCGAACAGCGATCGGCTACGCGGCAATTGCGGCGACGCTGGTGTTCTTGGTAGCCTCGTCCGCGTTCGTCGCGGACGACATGCCGGTGTCGGCGTCGCGCGTCGGCCTGCTGGTCGCCGACATTGTCGGAACGTTTGCCGTGGCCCTGCTCGTGTCCGACCGCAGTGACGCGCGCCGGATTTTCGCGCGCGGGGCACTCCTGTCGTTGGTCATCGTCGCAGCATTCGACGTCCGAGAGATCTTGTGGTTCATCGGTCGCGGCCCCGAGTCGGCGCGACTCGGATCAGTCCTGTTCCGATTCGACGATCTCCAAGTCATTGGTCCGCTGCCCAGGCTCGCCGGCGCAGGAGGCGACGGCAACCGGGCTGGCTTTGTCATGGTGTGCTTCGCGGCAATGATCGCGGTCGGCGAGCCGCGCCGCTGGTTGCGCCGCGTCGGACTGGGACTCACTGGGGTGTTCTACCTCGTGGCCGCATCGCGCTCGGCGTCCATGGCGGCGTTGGCCGCGCTTGGCGTGGCGCTGCTCACCAGTCGCGCGACCATCCCGCGTCGCGCCGTGTTCGCGCTCGCGCTCCTCATGGCCCTCGGTCCGGCGTTCTATCTGGCGAGACCGAGACTGGTGGCCCGCGCCGCGTCGGCGATCGCGTCGCCCTTGAGCGAACGGGTGTCGACCAGCAAGGGCTCGGCGCAGGGTCACGTGGAGCTGATCGAGCGCGGGGTGAACGCCGCAACTGAATCCGTTCCGCGAGCGATGATCGGACTCGGATATGGAAGTTCGTATCGCGTGCTGCAAGACATGTTTCCGGGAAACCGCTACGGGAACTTCCACTCGCTGTACGTCACGATGTTCGCCGAATCGGGCATCTTCGCGCTGCTGCTGACGCTGATCATCATCTGCACACCGCTGATCGTGGGCGGCGAGTGGCAACCGCTCGTCGCGGGCGCTCTGGCGTTCAATGTTTTCTACCAGGCGACGGCGGAGCCGGTGTTCTGGTTCGTCATGGCGTCCGCGTGGCTGGCGATGCCGCTCGCTCGCCGAGCCGAGGTCGATGCGGACGACGCTGGGTCAGTTGAAGCGTCCGGCGGCGTGCCAGCGTGAGGCCGTC
Source organism: uncultured Gemmatimonadaceae bacterium (assembly GCA_963817445.1). Lineage (GTDB taxonomy): Bacteria > Gemmatimonadota > Gemmatimonadetes > Gemmatimonadales > Gemmatimonadaceae > JAQBQB01. The sequence continues at coordinate 425,902 of CAWFOG010000027.1, read as the reverse complement.
GACGCGGGAAGGCGATCCATCGCGACACAGTTGGGCAGGTTGAACACAACCGAGTCACGCGAAGCATCCTCGACGATGAGATCGTCGCGCACTGTGTTAGCCGAATCGGCCGCCGTGTTTGGCGCGCAGCCGATCACCGTCGGGTTCACGACAACACTGTAGACGCCGAAGCCAATCGGATCGAACGACACGTTGCCCGATCCATCGGTCGCGACATTGGCCACGGAGACTGCGCCTCTGGACAGTTGCAGCGGAACGCCGGCGAGCGACGCTCCGTTCTGGCCGGCCACATGCACCGCGATGGCACCCGGGCCTATTTTGACAAAAGTGAAATGGACCGGCGAGAGCGTATCGTTTGCCACGTCCAACGGAGCCACTGAAGTGCCGCCGGGAATCCCGAGAACGGTGCCGATGGCGAGGTAGCCGGGCGGCTCCGCCACCTGCACGCCGTACACGCCGAACGGAACGCGCGTGAAGGTGAATGTCCCGGCGGCGTTCGTCGTCCCGTAGCCCATCTGGCGATCACCGGTGTACAGCGTGAGATCGACCAAGGGCACCGGGTCGCCGTTACGTCGCGCTGCGACGACACTCACGTTGTTGTATTGCGAGGGCGTAGTGAGCCATTCGTCGCATGCGCTTGCAGCTAAGAGCGCGACGATTGCCAACCCAGCGCGTGCGAGTCGCGTCAGGGTGATCACGGCGCCACCGCGAGCACTCGCGCACCGAATTGCGCGCGAAACACCGATGTGTCGAACCGTTCGGCGTTGGCGCGGCAGGCGCGCGCGTCGATTGGCGTGCGGTCGAGCCTCTCGATCGCCGCGACTAGTGAATCGGCCGATTGTTCGCCGAAGAGGATGCCCGTGCGGCCGTCGAGAACCGTTTCCGTCGCTCCACCTGCTCCGTACGCGATGACCGGCCGGCCGGCCGCCTGCACCTCGAGCGGCGTAATTCCGAAATCCTCCAAGCCGGGAAAGATGAGCGCGCGGCAACGGGCATAGAGTTCGGACACGTCGGCGTCGGGGCGTGATCCGAGGAATTGGATCGTCGGGCCAGCAATCGCCTCGAGCCGGCGCCGCTCAGCACCAACGCCAACGATCGTGAGGGGACGCTTCAAGCGGTTGCATGCCTCGATTGCGAGATCGATTCTCTTGTACGCGACGAGACGCGACACGACGAGGTAGAAGTTTTCCGGTTCGCCGATCGCCAGCCGGATGCGACTCGTATCGACCGGCGGGTAGATGACGTCCGCGGGTCTATCGTACCACCGCTTGACTCGATCGGCTACGACGTTCGAGATCGCGACGAACTCGTCGACGCGCGCGGCCGCTTCACGGTCGCGACCGCGCAGCCAGTGCACAATCGGCGCACTCACGTACTTCATGCTCGTCCGCATATACGCATCGCGCATGTCCCACAAATATCGCGGCGGGGTGAGGCAGTAGCACAGGTTCTTCGCCCCGGCCGGCGATGCGACGTTCTTCGAGAAAGCGCTCGACACCGTGACGATGATGTCGTAGTCGGAAAGGTCGAAGCGCTGAAACGCGTACGGCATGAGCGGCAGCAGCGCACGCGAGTAGCGTCGAACGAACGGCAGCGCGTCGAGGAATGACGGGCGCACGTCCCACTCCCGCATTTCCGCGGGCAGCGTCGACGGATCGAATACCGACGTGAAGATCGGCGCCGCGGGGTACAGCATGCGCAACTGCGCGAGCACTCGCTCCGCACCACCGAACGATGTCAGCCAGTCCGTCGTGATCGCGATCCGGGGAACAGCGCTGCGCGGCGTCAGTACGCTCCCTTTCCGCTGAGCACGACCCCCACGGTCCTGGCCAGGATCCGCATGTCGCGTCGCAGCGACCAGTCTTCGATGTAGTCGCGCTCGAGGCGCACGACTTCGTCGAAGTCGGTGACGAGATTTCGTCCCCCAACCTGCCACGGACCTGTCATTCCCGGCACCACACTCAGGCGAACGAAGTGTCGCGGCTCATATCGGCCAACTTCCCCGGGCATCGGCGGTCTCGGTCCAACGAGCGACATGTCGCCGGCCATCACGTTCAACAACTGGGGCAGCTCGTCGAGACTGAACCGCCGAAGCACTCGACCAACGCGCGTGATGCGCGGATCGTGGCGCAGCTTGAACAGGCGCCCGTCAGTGTAGCGGTTCAGGTGCGCGATCTCTTCCTGGCGGCCCTCGGCTTCCGGTGTCATGCTGCGAAACTTCCACATCATGAAGTTTCGGCCGCCGAGCCCGACGCGCCGCTGCCGGAAGAACACCGGGCCGCTCCGAGTCGAGCTTGATGGCGATCGCAATGATCGCGACCAGCGGGGTGCAGACGACGAGGCCGATCGTAGTGAGCAAGAGATCAGCGGCGCGCTTGAATGCCATCGCCGGCATGCCGAGCTTGGCAGGGTGCACGTGGTATCCGGGCAAGGTTCCAACCTGAACCGGCTCCGCCCATCCTCGAATGTCGCGTCCCCACGTCGGAACGGCGATCATGGCGGTGCCATACTTGAGCGACGCGTCAGCGACGCGACGCACGACGTCGGGATGCAGTGATCCGGCGATGATCAGTTCCGCCGGATCCTCCCGACTGAGAATCGCGTCGAGATCGTCGATGTTCCCGAGCGATGTGGAATCGTGGATGCGCGACGGTGTGACGAAGCCAACGATTCGATGATCGCGGTTTTCGTCGCCTTGGAGTCGCGCCAGCACTTCCGCCACGTCGACACTCCGGCCGACGATGATCGCTCTGCGCAATCCAATTCCGTGCGCGTACGCCTGGCTCATGATGACGTCGACGATCCGGCGTTCGATGACGAGCGCGGCCAGACAGGCGGCGACGAACCCCGGCAGGAACCAGATCGGAAGATCGAGCTGCGGCGGCAGCGCCATGAACACCGCGAGCACGATTGCCGCGAGTGCGACGCCGAGCGCGAGGCGGCGGACATCGCGACGCGCCTCGCCGCCCCGGTAGGCGCCGTTCGCGTTGAGTCCGATCAGCACGAGCGCCACGAGCGACGGCCACAGGCGCCGTGCGTCGCTCGTCGACGCGATCGATGCCGCGACCAGCGCAGCGCTCGCCACGGCGATTGCGTCGAGCACGTGCAGCGAGACGATTCGGAGCACGAGGCGAGCGATCGACAACAGCAATCGTCGCTGCGCGAGTTCTCCGCGAACGCGGATATCGTACGACGGGATCGGCAAAACGCGCGATGCGGGGTGCCGCGTCGCGGATGTGTCGATCCGTTCCGCAGCCGAAGCCTCTGCCGCAGGAATTCCCGAGCTGTTCACTTGCGAGTCGCTATTGTAGTCGGTGTTAAAGCCGCGCTACAACGAGAACCAGGCGCGACATCGTGAGTCGACCGCGCCCGGATGAGCGCGTAACCGCCGACCCTGCAATGACCACGCCTTCACGCCGGGTGACGCGCTGACGCCGATAATGTTAACTGGTCAGCGCTTCAGAATGACTGCAACCGCGACAAGCGACCCCAGGATCGATGCCAACGCCGTGGCGATGGCAAGGTAGTCGAATTTGTTGGACGGTTCTGCCAACGGCACGAAGACTACGCTGCCCGGCTCGGGTTTCGGAGTTGACGTAAAGAAATGCAAATGAGTGTTGCGACTCTCGAGCTTGCCGTTGGGCTGCGTCACATATGCTCGGCCAAGGTCTGATTTGGCGTTGCCTCCCCCCGCCGCGCGAATGTAGTAGTCGAGGCTTGCGCCGCGCACATACGACACCGATACCGGCGAGTTCACCGCCCCGCCGACCGAGACGACGCCGGAGAATACCGGAACGAAGATCGAGTCGCCGTCGGCCAGCAGCAGATTGTCGATGTCGTTCGGGTTGCGCATGACCTGGGGCAAGTCGAGTCCGATGCGGCCCACGTTGTCGCGCTCGCGAAAGAACACGATGCCGTTGGGGTACGCGTCCGACGTCAAGCCGCCGGCGCGGTTGACTACGTCGAGCAAGCGATCAGTCTTGAACTTCAGTGTGTAGCGGCCCGGGTACTTCACCTCGCCCTGAATTGTCACCGTCCGCTGCATCGCCCAGTCCGGCTGGCGGAAGATCAGAATGTTGTCATACGGATCGAGCGGAATGTCCGGGCCGCGCCGCCCGGAGGCTTGAATTCCCGGCGGCCCGAGGTAGCGGCTGTCCGCCCGCCGGTCGAACAGGTAGCTCGAGTCGAGTGGAACGCGAGTCGTCGTAGCCATGACTCCGCCGGCACGTGACTCTCCGGCATACGAGCGATTTCGGCATCGGTCAACAGCGCGCTCTCCTGCAGTCCGCCGGCCAACAGCAGCGCGTCGCGCAGCGTCATGCCGTCGCGGTACGGAATGCGCCCGCTCGTCCGCACGGCGCCGCTCACAGTGATGTAGCGCTTGGGTCGGAATTCGGGGAGCGAGAAAACTCGGACCTGATCCCCGTCGGCGAGGGGCACGTCGCCATTCGTTATGCCGGCCGTATCGCGAAGCTGCGCCTGCACCATGCTGAAGGTCGAGTCGGGCCGAATGCGCGAGATCAGAACCTGGCCGAGGTACGTGTCCGGACGAAGGCCGCCGGCGCGGTGCAAGGCGTCCGTCAGAGTCATACCGGGCGTATAGCCGATTTCGCCCGGGCTCCAGACGTTGCCGTTGACCATGATGCGCGCGGCCAGGTGTGATGGCACAACGCCAATTCGTACGACGTCGCCGTCCTCGACCACCGCCTCGGTTACCGCGTCGCGCGCGAACGTCGCGCGCGGTACGTCGATCACACGGCGCGCCGTGCCAAGGCCGTTACGCGCGCTCGGCGGCAGGATCCGTTCGATCTGTACACGGCCGGGATCCGCGTCCGCGGTGAACCCGCCGGCCATCTGGATCAGGTCCGCGATCGACTCGCCGGGCTTGAGTTCGTACGTTGCCGATCGCAGCACGGCACCCACGACACGGGCCCGCGGGCCGTGCGGTGGGACGAAGATCACGTCGCCATTCTCGAGGCGGATATCGTGCGATGCGTCGCCGTGAATGAGATAGTCGTATAGATCGAGCACGCCGGCCGTGTGCGACCCGCGCCGAATCTGGATCATGCGAAGCGATCCGTTCTCGGTGGGACCCTGCGCCTTGTACAGCGCGTCCATGGCCGTACCGGCGCGCGACACGGCGTAGGCGTTTGGCTGGACGACGTCGCCGGTCACGATCACCTGATTGGTGCCGACACGGCTGACGTTCACCGAAAAGTGCGTCCGCGCGTCTGCCGTGCGCTTCACGCCCGAATACACGCGCCCCAGTCGCGCGTAGAGCACGTCGTCGAGCTGGGCCATGGTGAGATTGGCGACCTGGACCTCACCGACGTTCGGCACGACGACGAATCCCTGACGCGTGACCTCGAGCGGATACGAAGACTGGACGTCGCCCGTGAGAATGAGCACGATCCGATCGCCGGGTCCGAATCGATAGGTCTCGTCGACGGGACCAGCGAGAGTCGCGTCGAACTGAGACGTTTCACCCTGAAACAGATTCAGGCCGAACATCGAGAATCCGCTGTCGGACGTCGCGCGCATCGCGGCATTCGATCGCAACATGCGGTGAATGGCCGCCTTCACGGAGTCGTTCTGCACTGCCTTGGTCAACGTGTCCATGAACGCCGAGTCGGCGGACACTTGGCGCTTGCGGCGGCCGCGGGCTAATCCACGAAGCGAGTCCAACCCTGTGCTGTCCGCGAGCCCGAGGGCGCGCATGGCGCTGAAGACGTCGTCGCCTGGCACCGACGTCGAGTCGGCTCCCTTCCCACCAGGCAGATACGCGTCGAGCAGATTGTCCGGGTAGCCTTCGGCGCGCAGACGCGCCTTGATCTGATCGTTCGACAGCCCGCTCGAGGCCAACTGCGCTTCGAGCTGCGCGACCAAGTCCGGTCGCGTTTGCAACAACGCCTGCGCCTCGGCTGGCGTCGGACGCGCCTGGGCCACGACAGGCCGCGCGAGCGAGAACGTGAGGAGACTGGCGCCGAGCAATCTCAGCGACCAGGAAGAGAACGAACTGGCAATCATGTGTTAAGCGTCAACGCGGGGAAATGGCAGAGCAACTACAGTGGCTACGACGTCATCATGATTCAAGAGTGAGAATAACATGGCGATAGCGCAACCGACGAATCCGCCAGCGATTGCGTCGACACCGTAGTGAAAGCCGCCGTACACGGCGCCGAGCGCCAGCAGCAGGGTCAGGACGCTCAAGCCGATCCCGGCTTTTCGGTTCCATGTGAGGACCATCACACTCTGCGCGGCAGCCACGGCGACGTGGGATGACGGAAAGGCCGTCCCTCGACTCGACCCGGCCTCGAGCAATTGCAGAACTACGCGACGGATCGGACCGTCGTACACACCTGGCGGCGGCGCCCAGAAATAGCGCGGCCCGGCGACCGGGAAAGCGATGAAGATCGTGAAGCACAAGGCGAACACGGTCAAGAGCACAGTCATCGTTCGCTGGAATTCCAACCGGTCTCCCCGCAGATACAGCACGAGCGGCGGGACGACGATGATCGCGTAGTACGACAGATACGCGGCGTGCAGCAGTTCGCTCAACATGGGGATGGGCCACCGCCCCGCCGCTGCGTGCGCCGGCGACGCTCCAAACCAAGCCGCCTCCCAGGACTGCACCACGCCGTCGTGCGTTTGCGAGCTGAGCATTAGACTTGGGAGCTCGGCGTACAACAATGGAACGGCGATCAACGGCAGCCAGTCGGCGAACCAACCGTCCGTACCGCGGTAGATGAGTGTTCCAGCCGTGGCGAGCGCGGCCAGGTGAAGAATCAGCAACACGGCTGGCGCACGGCCGGAGCCAAACGCTATGCTCGCGGGGATCGCAGAGACGGCCAAGTAGGCCGCAAGCACAGATGTGGCCGTCATTTTGCGTCCGGATCTCGCCTCTACAGGCACACCCACGCCGAACTATCACCCCGTGTCATTGGACGTCATCCCGGTTGACTCGTCGCGAACGCTGAGTCGGTTTGTCGATCTGCCCTGGCAGATTTACAACACCACGGACCACCCGCAATGGGTTCCGCCACTTCGCATTGCCGTACGCGATGCACTCGACCGGAAGAATCCGTTCTATCGCGCTGCGGACCGCCAGCTCTTTCTCGCCGTGCGCGATGGTAAACCGGTCGGCCGAATTGCCGCGATCGAGAACCGGGCGCACAACGAATTTCACGACGACCGCGTGGGGTTTTTCGGGTTCTTCGAATGCCGGGAAGACCAGGAGGCGGCGAACGCACTTTTTGGCGCCGCCGAATCCTGGCTCCGCGAGCGTCGCCTGGACACCATGCGGGGACCGATGAATCCATCGACCAATCACGAGTGCGGCATGCTCGTTGGCGGCTATGATCAGCATCCGATGATCATGACCACGTGGAACCCGCGCTACTATCCGACCCTGGCGGACAACGCGGGGTTCACCAAAGCCAAAGATCTCCTGGCATACTACTTTCCGATTCTCGGAGACCAGTCGCTCGAACTTCCGGATCGGTACCGCGCGCATGCCGAACGGGCGCTCAGCGGCGAGCGGGTCACGTTCCGCAATCTCGATCTGGCGCACTTCGACCGCGAGGTGGAACGTTGCTGGGAGATCTACAACTCGGCGTGGGAAAAGAACTGGGGTTTTTTCCCCATGTCACGCGACAGCTTCGTGCACGAGGCGAAGGTGCTCAAGTACATCGTTTGGCCGGATTTCGCCTTCATGGCTGAAGTGAATGGCGAGCCGGCCGGATTCATGGTCGTCGTGCCGGACTATCACCACGCGTTCAAGGCGATCGGGAATGGACGTTTGCTGCCCTTTGGCGTGTTCAAATTGCTCGCGGCAAAGCGCCGCGTTCGCAGCGGCCGCGTGATGATCCTTGGCGCCAAGCCAGAATATCGGCGGCGCGGAATCTTCGCGCTGTTCATGCATGAAATGGTGACGCGTGCGCGGCCGTTCGGCGCCGTTGGCGGCGAGGCGTCCTGGATTCTCGAAGACAACGACCGGCTCAATCGGCCGCTGCTTGCACTCGGCGCGAAAGAATATCGGCGGTGGCGGATCTTCGACCGCGCAATCGCATGAGCATTTTCGACAAGTGCCGCGACTACACGCTGGCCCACGAAACGCAGGCCGCGGGTTTGTATCCGTACTTTCACGCGATCGAAGAGTCGACTGCCACGGAAGCGCGCATTCGCGGCGAGTGGCTGGTGATGGTCGGGTCGAACAACTACCTCGGCCTCACGCACCACCCACGCGTGCTCGAGGCGGCGGCGACGGCGCTGGCGACGTACGGCAGCGGGTCCACGGGGAGCAGGTTTCTCAATGGGACGCTCGATCTCCACTACGAGCTCGAGGAGCGACTCGCGCGCTTCTTCCATAAGGAAGCCGCGCTCGTCTTCACCACCGGCTACCAGGCGAGCCTCGGCGCGATCGCGTCGCTCGTCGCGCGCGGCGACCACGTGTTTCTCGACCGGCTCGACCATGCGTCGCTCGTCGATGGTGCGCGGCTGTCGCACGGCGAAGTACACCGCTATCCGCACGGCGACTTCGCGTCGCTCGACAAGCAACTCGCCCGCATCGCCAGTGGCGCGGGCAAGCTCGTCGTGAGCGACGGTGTCTTTTCCATGGAAGGGAGCATCGTCGATCTCCCGGCGCTCGTGCGCGTGGCCAAGGCGCATGATGCACAAACGCTCATCGACGAAGCGCACGCGATCGGCGTGCTCGGCCCCGACGGCGCCGGCACGGTGAGTCATTTCGGGATGGGGAGCCAGGTCGATCTCATTCTCGCGACGTTCTCCAAGTCGCTGGCGTCGGTCGGCGGTGTCGTCGCCGGGCCGGAGTCGGTGATTCACTGGCTGCGCCATCACAGCCGCGCGCTGATCTTCACGGCGAGCATGCCGCCATCGTCGGTCGCCGGTGCGCTCGCCGCGCTCGACGTCATGCAACAGGAGCCGGAACGCCGCGAGCGACTCTGGGCGAACACCAGGCAGGTCGCCACGAGCTTGCGCGCGATGGGCTTCGACACGGGCGCCAGTCAGACGCCGGTGATTCCAGTGTTGATCGGCGATTTCGAGAAAACGCTGCGCGCCTGGCGCACGCTGTTCGACTCCGGCGTATTCACGCATCCGATCGTGCCGCCGGCGGTGCCGCTCAACGCATGCCGCATTCGCGTCTCGCTGTCGGCCGAGCACACCGAAGAACAGATCGAGCGCGTGCTGAACGCGTTCGAGCATCTGGCGAGGACGACGGTTCTGGTGTGAAACTCGCGATCGTCTCCGACTGGTATCACCCGCGCGTCGGAGGCATCGAGCTCCATCTTCATGATCTTGCGCGTCGGCTCGTCGGCGCCGGGCACGACGTGGTCGTCATCACACCGACGCCTGGCCCCGATGTCGTCGACGGCGTGCGTGTTCGCCGGATCACCGCGCCGCGCGCGCCGCATTTTGGATTTCTTTGCACACCGGGCGGCATCCGCGCCGTCGGCGACGCGCTCGGCGACGAGCGGCCCGACGCGGTGCATTGCCATGTGAGCATTGTCTCACCGGCGTCACTCGGCGGCGCTACGCACGCCCACCGACTGGGGCTGCCGACGGTGATCAGCTTTCACTCCGTCGTTCCGCAGACGCGCGCGCTCGCGCGGGCAGCGAGCGTCTTGCTCGGCGCGGCCACATGGCGCGCGCGCTTTACCGCGGTGAGTGAACGCGTTGCGCGCGACGTCCGTCCGTTTTCCGGCGGCGCGCCGATGACCGTGCTTCCCAACGGCATCGACGCGGCGTTCTGGCGCGTCGACGCGGCGCCGCGTTCAGACGACTGTCTCGAATTGATCAGCGTGATGCGCCTCAATTCGAAAAAACGTCCGTTCGCATTGCTCGGCGTCGTCAAACGAGTCATCGCTCAATTGCCGCGTGGACGGCGCGTGCGATTGCGCATCGTCGGCGACGGGCCGCTCGCGGCGCGCCTGTCCCGCGGGATTCAGCGCGCTGGGCTCGCCTCGCACATCGAGCTCGTCGGACGTCGAAGCCGCGAGGACATTCGCGAGCTTCTCGCAGCGAGCGATCTCTTTGTACTACCGACGGTGCGTGAGTCGTTCGGCCTCGCGGCGCTCGAGGCGCGCTGCGCCGGGCTACCCGTGGTGGCGATGGCGGCGTCGGGAGTCTCGGACGTGGTGCGTCACGGGCACGAGGGCCTGCTCGCACGCTCGGATGCCGAAGTCGCGGCGCATATCGTCACGCTGGCAATCGACGACGCGCAGCGGAGCGCGATCGCGCAGCACAACCGAGTCACTCCTACGCGATTCGACTGGACGCGTGTCATCGACTCGCACCTCGCCGTCTATCGCGAAGCGATCGCGCTCCGCGAGAGGGTGTGAGCTGAGAGGTACGCGTAGCCAATTCCCACCGACGGCAGCATGAAACAGACGTGCTGCATCGCCGCGATGCCGAGCGCCAGCTCGGGCGCAACGCCAAGGGAGCGGTACGCGAGAAATGCACTCGCCTCGTAAGTGCCGATGTTGCCGGGCGTGATCGGAAGCATGGTGCCGAGAATGACCGCGGCGAGCACGAGCAGCGTGCCGCCAACCGATATGTCGGCACCGAACGCGCGCTGCACCGCCATGATGGCGAGCGCTTCGGCCGCCTTCATTGCGACGACGCACGCCAGCGCTCGCACCGATCGGCCCCAACTCTTGAGGAGCGCGAGTTCGCGCGTGTAGCGCGATGCAATCACGAGCGCCAGGCACCACCCGGCGACGACCAGCGAGGCGGTCGTCACACCGACGCGCATCCACTGCGGCAGCGCCACGAGCAGCGCGACGAGAAGAAACAGGCCGACCTTGGTGACGCCTTCGCCAAGTTGGTCGAGCGCGAGTACGGAGAGCGCCGCGCGCCGACTCGTGCCGCCGCGCCGCACGAGCAGCACGACGCTCGCCGCGTGTCCGCCGCCAAACGGCGCCGTATTCATCAGCGACGACGCGGTCGAGACGATCTCGAACATGCGACCGTAGCTTATCGAATTCTCATCGCGTGGAAGCAGCGAGCGCCAAAACGCCGCCCACCACGCGAGAATGGCGCCGTTCGCCAGAACGGCGGCGGCGAGCCACGCCGGGCGGGTGGACACCAGGAGGTCTGCGGCCCGCCGCCAGTCGATCGTGCGCGCGCAGGCGACGAGCAGCGCCGTAGCCGCGAGCCAGGCCGCGATGAGCGCGAGTCGGCGTTTCGGCGTCATCGCGATTGCGCCGCCGCCGGAGTGGTGAGCTCACGCATACGAACGAACCGCGCGCCACGTCGCGCATATGATGACAGCACGGCGTCGACGCACCGCACCGCTTCGTCGCCGGTCTTGAATCGGCAGTCGAGTCGTAGTCGCTCGCGTCGAAGGTCGACGAACTCCCACGGGTGAACGAACAGCACGACGGGGCTCGACAGCGCGGCGAGATACGCGGCGCGTACCAGTCGCGGCAAACGCAGCACCGACGACGTCAGAGATGCCGGCACGCGCGCGATCGTCGCGAACGACGCGCGATCGCGATAGTACGCGAGCTTGTACTTGGCGTGCGACGAGTCGAGCGTGAAGCCGGCTTGCTCGAGCATCGGCACGTAGGCCGCCGGAAACTGGAGGTACGGCGCGCGGAACGATGTCACCGTCGCAAACCGCCGAAGAATCTCGGCCGACCGTTCAATCTCCGTCGCGGGCCGTCGCCGAATCGAGCGTCGTGAAGGCGCGGTGCGTCATGCCATGGCAAGCGAGTTCGTGCCCGTCGGCCACGAGGCGTTCGATCGTCGCCGGATACCGCTCCGCGACCTCGCCCGTCGTAAAGAACGTTCCCGACACGCCGCGTTCGGCGAGAAGGTCGAGCAGCCGCGGCATTCCGTGCTCGATGCCGCGAAACCCTTGCAGATAGGGTGGGCAGTCCGGCTCGACGTCAACCGTGAACGCGACGGTGGCGCCGCGATGCGGGGTGGGCGCGATCATTGTCGAAGCTCGAACCGAACCTGGGCGAGCGCGTTGGTGCGGGCGTTGCCGGCGACGAACGCAAAATCCGTCACGCGCTCGAGGCCTGCGCTCAGGCTCACCGACGTCCGCGCGGCCGGAGTTCCGGACGACCACGTGGCGACCGCGCGTGCGCGATGCTCGCCCGGCCGGCGTTCGACGAGAACGAACCGAAAATCGTCGCCCGCGCTGTCCGTCTCCGAGCCATAGCGATTTCCACTCCGCACTTCGTACGCGGTAGTGAGCGAGACCGTTCCCAGCCGATTGGATTGTCCGTCGACCGTGACGTACGTACCGAGCCCGCGCGGGCCAAGCGGGTCGCCGAGTATGATGCCGTTGTCCTGCACGCCGCTCGTGAATTGATCGTGTGTGTAATAGCGAATGCCAGTTTGATGATACTCGGCGCGCACACCGAACCGTCCGCATTCCGCGAGGCAGGCGAGCGACAGCCCCGCAATGTAGCCGCCATCTTCAAACAGACTGCTGTGCAATCGGCGTGCGTCGAAGTCGTCGACTGCACCTTCGCCGTACACGACCAAGCCGGCGAGCTCGGGTACGCGGACGAGTGCGTCGATACCGGCAATCTTGTTCGAAAAGAGAAAGTCGCTGTGGCTGCGAAACACCGCGTCGATCAATGGAATCGCATCCTCGGCGCGATCGGCGAAGCTCGCCGGCGGCGCGCCGGCGCCGCCCGTCTCGTCGATCTACCTGCACGCCAAATTCAAATCGCGGATGCGGCTGCATGGTGACATGATAGCCGACGAGCTTTGAGTGCGAGAACACCTGATCGGCCGTGCCGAGGTCGGCGACGAACAGCGTTCCCTTGAGCGGGCCGAGCCAGCGAAAGAATGAAGGCAATGCAGCTGGGCGCTCGTTCGAGATCCTGACCATGTCCATCGGCGGCGCGTTTTCCGACAGCAGCAGACCGCCGGTCGGTGCCGGCCCGAACAGCGCGTACTCTCGACCGGCGTCGATGAGCAGATTGCCGAACAACGCCGACGCGCTCGCCGACTGTACGCGAAACTCTCCCTCTGTCTGCCCGCCGGCGAGTCGAAGTGCCGATAGGCGTGGATTGAACGCGAAGGCGAAGTGCGGACCGACAACCGCTGTATGCATCGTCTCGAGCGAGAGCGTTTGCCCGTTGGCCAGCGGCCGGCCGCCGCGAAAGTCGGCGAATGGATTGATGGCCGCGTTGATCGTTCCGTTCGGATCCGCGGGAGCCGGTCGATATGGACTCGACATGCTCGCCGCCTCGGCGCTCGCGTCGTCGAACGGACGATTCGCGTGCGGCGCGTAGTACGCGAGGTCGGCGGCAATGATCTCGGCTTCCCACGCGGCGCCCGATCGCAGTCGCCTGAGATTGCGGCGCGCCTCGTTGAGGAGCCGCGCGACTTCGCGCTCGGTGTACGGGCGCGTGCCGGCGACGATCGTGTCGATGAGTCCCGACGCGGCAAGTTGATCGATGTCGCGATACACGCGCGCGTTCGGCGGCACGACGGGAGTCGCCTGGGCCAAAGCGGCGCGCGCCATCAGCGCGATGACGATGAGCGGCGCAAGCCGGCGCGCCCATCGGAATTCAGAGCCAGTTGTGCGCAACGTACCAGCGGTAGGTGTCGACAAATCCGTCTTGCAGTTGGATGCGCGGCGCAAAGCCGAGTGTTCGTTTGGCGAGCGCACCGGAGCACAGCCAAAATGGTTGCGCGCTGAGCGCGACTTTGCGACTCGTCAACAGACCAGCTTTTCCTGCGACGAGTGCGTACACGTCTCCCAACGCGGCGCCCGCGCGAACGACCACGCGCGGAACGTCGATCTCGAATCCGAGCTCAGGATGTGATCGTCCCGCCGCGCGCGCGGCCGCGCGAAACAGGCCGTGCCATTGCGCCGGCTCGTCATTGGCGACAAAAAAAGTTCGACCGACAGCCGGCGGTTGAGTCGCGCAACTTCCTATCGCGTCCGCGACGTCGTCGACATGCACGATCGAAATCCACTGGGTCCGGTTGCCGGGATGAATCGCGACGCCGTGACGCGCCAGTCGAAACAGCGCGAGGAAATCCCGGTCACCCGGGCCATAGACGGCGGCGGGTCTGACGATTGTCCACGGAACGGTGCACGACTGTCTGACGACTTCCTCCGCATCGAGCTTGCTCTGGCCGTACGCCTCGACCGGCGCCGACGTCGAGGTTTCGTCCAGCGGCGTACTCCGCGACGTCGCTGGCCCGGCGGCCGCTTGTGACGAAACTAGCACGAATCGTCCAACGCCGGCGCGGTTGGCCTCCGTCACGACGCGCTCGGTGAGCGCGACGTTCGACGTGCGAAGCAAGGCGCGTGTCGGCGCGCGTGTCGCGCCGGCGGCGTGCACGACGACATCGGCGCCACGAAATTGTTCGACGAAGGCGCCCGACTCGAAGTCGCGCCGAACAATGGCGCGCACGACCCAGCCGCCCTGCGCGAGTCGCTCGCACACGCGCTGTCCGATGAAGCCGTTGGCGCCGGTAATCGCCGCGATCATCAACCGCGCGACTATCGCGCGCTTCGGTACATCAGCTCGACCAGCTCGTCGTACATCAACTCAGCCGTGTCGGGCCCGGTCTTTATTGCGGTCGTCGCGCAGTGCCGCAGATGGTTTCGCATGATCTCGCGTCCCACGCCGCGCAGCGCCTCGTGAACGGCCGCGATCTGCGTCATCACATCGGCGCAATAGCGATCGTCGTCCACCATTTTGTGCAGCCCGCGCACTTGGCCTTCGATCCGGCGCAGTCGCTTGAGGCTCCGCTCCTTGATCGCCGGATCGACCGGGCGGTCGCCGGCGTGCTCGCCAACACCGCACGCGCAATCAGCACTTCGCTTCGTCGTCTTCACGCCGCTGCCCCTCCGGCACGCGGCGACCAGCGCCGCAATCTCAAACTGTTCGACACCACGCTCACGGAGCTCAGCGCCATGGCCGCGCTCGCGACCACTGGACTGAGCAAGATTCCGAATCGCGGATAGAGAACGCCGGCGGCGAGTGGAATACCCACGACGTTGTAGACGAATGCCCAAAACAAATTCCCGCGCATGGTGCGCATGGCACGTCGCGACAGCTCGATCGCGTCGCTCACGCCACTGATGTCCTGCCGCATGAGCGTCACGTCGCTCGCCTCGACGGCGATGTCCGTTCCGCCTGCGATCGCAATGCCCACGTCGGCACGCGCCAGCGCCGGCGCGTCGTTCACGCCGTCGCCTACCATGGCGACGACCTGTCCCTCGCGCTGACGACGCTCAATCTCGGCGGTCTTCTGCTCGGGCAACAGACCGGCAACCACATCGTCGATTCCCGCGGCTCGCGCGATCGATTCGGCCGTCCGCACGTTGTCGCCTGTAAGCATGGCGACAGCAATCCCCTGTCGCCGCAACTCCGCGACTGCCCTGGCCGACGTGTCACGCAAGCGATCCGCGACGCCGATCAGTCCGAGCACGTGCCCACGACGCGCGACGACGATCGGCGACGCGCCCAGCGTCGCCACGTGCTCGATCGCCGCGGACAGCTCGCCGATCGCCACACCCTGCTGCTCGACGTACGACGGACTCCCCACAATGACTACGTCGCCCGCAATGCGAGCATGCACACCGCGTCCGGGTTCTGATGAGAATTCGCTCGCCGCCGGAATCGCCACACCACTCGACGCCGCGTGGCGCACGATCGCTTCCGCGACCGGATGCTCGGACATGCGCTCGGCGCCTGCCGCCGCCGCAACGACTCGCTCGGTGCTGCCCCCGTCGACTGCGATGACCGTCGTGACCTCGGGCGAGCCTTCGGTGATCGTGCCCGTCTTGTCGAACAACACGGTGTCAACGCGCCCGAGGCGCTCCAACGCTTCGCCGCCTTTGATGAGAAGCCCGAGGTGCGCGCCCTTTCCCGTCGCAACCATCACGGCGGTCGGCACGGCGAGTCCCATCGCGCACGGACAGGCGATGATCAGCACGGACACGCTCGCCGCGATGGCCTGCGCGATGTATGTCTGTCCGCCGATCACGAGCCAGACCGCGAACGTGACCGCGGCGAGGCCAATCACGGTCGGCACGAACACCGCGCTGACTCGATCGGCGAGATCTTGAATCGGCGCGCGAGTTGCCTGCGCGTCGTGCATGAGCGCGATGATGCGTGCGAGCGCACTCGTTTCGCCGAGCGCCGTGGCCCGCGCTTGAAAGGCGCCGCTCTTGTTCACCGTGCCGCCGAACACGCGATCGCCGCGCTCCTTTCGTACGGGCATCGATTCGCCGGTGAGCATCGACTCGTCGACTGCGCTCGACCCGTCGACGAGCTCGGCGTCGACTGGAATGCGCTCGCCCGGGCGGACGACGATCACGTCGCCACGGCGCACGTCGCCGATGGCAACTTGTCGTTCCGTGCCGCCAGACAGCACGCACGCGGTTGCCGGCTGCAAGCGCTGCCAGCCCGTGCAGCGCGCGCGACGTCTGCTGTTTGGCGCGCGCCTCGAGCGCGCGCCCGGCGAGAATGAAGGCGATGATGAGCATCACCGCTTCGTAGTAGACCTGCGGCACCACGCCATGGCGCAGGAACGCGCCCGGGCGCACAGGTCGCGACGACGGAGAACGCGAACGCCGCGCCCGTGCCGACGCTGATGAGCGTATTCATATCAACGCTGCCGCGGCGCAGGCCGCGCGCCGCGCGAATGTAGAAGTCGCGCCCCGCCCATGCCATCACGACCGCTGCGGCGACGAGCATGACCCACCAAGCGGCCGGCGCGCCGGATGACTCGGACAGCGGCGGCTCCGGGAACAGCATTGGCGTGAGCATCGCGACCAGGCCGACCGTGAACGCGACGATTGCCTTACTACGAAGATTGGCGAATTCATCGCTGCGCGCGGCGTCTTGCGCTTTCTCTTCCTCGAGCGCGGTGCGGTCTCCACGCGGGAGATCAGCGCCATACCCCGTGTCGCGGATGGCGTCGACCAACTGCTCTGGCGACGTGACAGTCGCGTCGTACGACACGCGCGCCGTGTTGGTCATGAGGTTGACCGACGCCGCGCCGACTCCCGGCGTCTTGGTCAGCGCGCGTTGGACGCGCGCCTGGCAGGCTGCGCAGGTCATGCCGGTGACAGAGATGGAGATCGCTTGCTCGGCCGCCATGACCGGAAAAGCTATATACCCCTCCCCCCTATCGGCAAGCGCCGCGGGGAGAGGTCACCCGCTAGCAGACTGCTGAAAAAGCCGAAACTGCTTGACGCAGAGTCGCAGAGGGACACTGAGAGACGCCGAGGACTGCGCTTGGTCATTCACAAGAGGGACTACTTCCACGATTTTCCTCTGCGTCTCCCCGTACTCTGCGACTCTGCGTCCCTTCTTTGTACTTCCTCCTTTCTTCAGCGACGTGCTAGTACAACGTCCAGCGAAACGCGCCCTTGAGCGCCGCGGCCACAAGCGCGAGCTGCGTAATCGCCCGGCTGTGCGCCAACGACGTCGTCACGCGCGCCACGCGACTGAACCAGCGACGGCGGGTTCGCACGGCGCCGAGCGCGGCGGCGAGTTCGCGGCCACTCCGCCAGCGCTGCGCGCGGTCCTTGTACAGGCATCGCTCGATCGCCGCGCACAGCGCGGGCGGTGCCGACGGCGCCAACGTCTCGAGCGGGACGTGCGCGTCGGCGATGTGTTTGGCCGCGAGCGATTCGAACGTCGCACCGTCGAACGGCAACTCGCCGGACAGCATGTAGTAGCCGAGCACTCCGACCGAGTAGATGTCGCTGCGTCCGTCGATGTCGAGTTCACCCAGCGCCTGCTCGGGCGACATGTAGTGCGGCGTACCGAACGCTCGCTGCGCCTCGGAACGCACCGGATCGAGCGAGCGAAGCAACGCGACGCCGAAGTCGGTCAACAGCGCTCGACTACTCCCGCTCTGACGTTCGAGCAAAATGTTTTCCGCCTTGAGATCACGATGCACCACGCCGTCTCCGTGCGCGGAATCGAGCGCGAGCGCCAGATCGTGCAGAATCGCCTGCACTTCGGCCGCCGGTAGCCGCTGTTCTCGGCGCATCCGCTCGGCGAGCGATTCACCGTGCACGTATTTCATGACGATGTACACGAGTTGGCCGGCTTCGCCGAACGTGTACACCGGGACGATGTTCGGATGGTTGAGGCGCGCCGTCATGCGCGCCTCGCGGCGAAAGCGTTCGCGCGCGTCGTCGGACGACACGAACTCGTTGCGCAGCACCTTGATGGCCACGAGACGGTGCAACGCGAGGTCGCGAGCGAGAAACACAATGCCCATTCCGCCGCGACCGAGTTCGCGGACGACTTGATAGTGCTCGCTGAGGCTATGAACCAGTTGCTCGCGCTCCCATTCGCCGGACATCACTGGCAGCTCGCCGGAAACCGGGAGCTCGAGCGTGTCGGCGTACGGATCGACGAGCGTCGATAGGGAACTCATGGCAAGAACCGTAGGACTATGACCGAGAGGGACTTTCAAATACTCTGACACCGAGACCGCCTAAAGGGTTTGCCTTCGAGGAAGGTCCGTGCCTGCATCGGTCCCTACGGAAGCCGTTGCCGAGAAGTTACTTGGCCGCGTTGGCGGGCCCGGCACGCCGGAACGACTGTCCGGCTGTGGGACCCG
Organism: uncultured Gemmatimonadaceae bacterium; assembly: GCA_963817445.1. GTDB lineage: Bacteria > Gemmatimonadota > Gemmatimonadetes > Gemmatimonadales > Gemmatimonadaceae > JAQBQB01. The sequence continues at coordinate 407,314 of CAWFOG010000027.1, read as the reverse complement.
ATGACCGAAAACGGCCAGCGCTCAATGCACGACCATTGCGCTGAACGGATGGACGTACTGCTGCAGTAACACGAGCAGTCCGACGAGCATAGCCAGCGCGAGGCTGTGAAAGAACACGTATCGGAGGATTCTCCATTCGTGTCCGACCCATCCCGTTGCCGTGCTCGCGACGCAAATACTTTGCGCGTCGATCATTTTCCCCATGACACCGCCCGAACTATTTGCTGCCGCGAGCAAGACAGGACTCAAACCCAAACGTTGCGCCGTGACGCGCTGCAGACTGCCGAACAGCACGTTCGACGACGTGTCACTCCCGGTGAGCGCCACGCCGAGCCAGCCGAGCATCGCCGCGAAGAACGGATACGCGACGCCGGTGTGCGCGAACGCGAGTCCTAGAATGGCGTCCGCCCCCGAATAGCGCGTCGTGTAACCCAGCGCGAGCATCGACGCGATAGTGAGCAGCGGCCGCCACACCACGGCGAGCGTCGTCACGTAGCGCCGCAGCATTGCCGCAGGCGAATAGCGGAGCAACGCGCCCGACACGAGCGCGGCGATGAGAATCGCCGTTCCGGTCGCCGACAACCAGTTGAACGCAAACACGGCTGGCTCGGCGGTCGGCGTTGGAACGACTGGTGGCATGCGCAGCGCAAGTTTGTCGAGGCCAGGCATGGCGAAATTCGGCGCCGAGATGTGGTTGAGCAGTCCTTTGATCTGTGGCGTTCCCCACGCGAACACGACGATCGTCAACACGAGCCAGGGCGTCACGGCCACGCGAAGTGACGGCGATCCGGCGGGACGCGCGTCCGGCGGGGCGACACGGTGTGCGCGCGCTTCGTCACGACGCCACCAGCGGAGAAACGCGGTGAGCGCAATCATCGAACAGGCCGACGAGACGATGTCCACGAGCCACGGCCCATGAAAGTTCGACACGAGAAACTGCGGCACGGCGAACGACACACCGGCAACGAGCAGCGCAGGCCACAGCTCCAACATGCCGCGGAATCCCGAGTACGCCGCGATGAGCCAGAACGGCACGATGAGCGAAAAGATTGGAAGCTGACGCCCGATCATTGCGCTCAGGCTCGCGAGGTCGAGCCCGGTCACCCCCTGCAGCGCGACGACCGGCGTGCCGAGCGCGCCGAACGCAACCGGCGCCGTGTTCGCGATGAGCGAGAGCGCCGACGCCTCGAGCGGCGGAAATCCAAGCCCAATGAGCATGGCGCCGGTCACCGCCACCGGCGTGCCGAATCCGGCCGCCCCCTCGAAGAACGCGCCGAAACAAAATGCGATCAACAGCAGTTGAAGCCGACGGTCGTCGGTGATTCCCGCGATCGCATGCCGCAGCGTGACGAACACGCCGCGCTCTTCGGTCAGCCGGTAGAGAAAAATGACGTTGAGCACGATCCATCCGATCGGCAGCAAGCCATACGCGGCGCCGAGGAGTGCAGCGCGCGCGGCCATTCCGGCCGGCATCTTGATGACCCCGGTCGCAACGATGAGAGCGGCTGCGAGTCCGGCGAGCGCCGCCACGTGGGCGGGAACACGGCGCAACGCCAGGAGTCCAAGTAGGACAATCAGCGGCGACGCCGCGGCGAGCGTGGACAGCGTTGCTCCGTGGAGCGGATCGTAGTTCTGCTGCCAGGGCATGGTTTGACCAGAGGGGCGACTGGACAGTCCTGCTCGCGACGAATCCGCTATACATCCCAGCATGCACCACACGACTACCGCAACGACCGTTCGATCGCTTTCCAGTTCCGCTCGCTGTGCCGCGAGCGCGCTGATTATGGCTGCCGTGTGCCTCGCGGGCTATGGGGCGCGGGCCGTCGCGCAGGACTCGTCTGCGGGCCGAACGCCACCCAAAACCACGAGCGCGCCCAAGTCGGCGAAGACAGGCAAGGTGGTGCCACGTCCGGCGCCGCCCGTTCCCACGTGGCCGGTCGACGCACCCGATCCGCTTCCGGGATCGATTCTGCCGGACAAGCGGATCGTCGCCTTCTACGGCAACCCACTCTCGAAAGGGATGGGAATACTCGGCGCACTTCCGCCGGATCAAATGCTGGCCAAACTCGATCGCGAGGTCGCCGCGTGGAATGCGGCCGATCCGTCGACGCCAGTCCAGCCAGCGCTTCACTTGATCGTCGACGTCGCCGACCCGATGCCAGGCAAATCGGGGAAGTACCGCACGCGCATGGACAGCGCGCTCATCGAGAAAGTGTACGGATGGGCGCAGAAGCGGAACGCGCTGCTCTTCCTCGACGTGCAGGTTGGTCAGGGGACGCTGCAGGAAGAACTGCCGCGGCTAAAACCCTTTCTCAAACGCCCCGACGTCCATCTGGCGATCGACCCGGAGTTTTCGATGAAGCACCATCAGGTGCCGGGCACGGTGATCGGCACGTTCGACGCGGAGGACGTGAATTACGCATCGTCGTTACTGCGAGATCTCGTCACGTCGGAGCACTTGCCGCCGAAGATTCTCATCGTGCACCGCTTTCGGCGCGACATGCTCACCGGGTACAAGCGCATCGCGCTCGACGCGCGAGTGCAGATCGTGATCGACATGGACGGCTGGGGCCCGCCGTCGCTCAAGCGGGAATCCTATCGGGCGTTCGTATATCGCTATCCCGTCGAGTACACCGGGTTCAAGCTGTTCTATCGCAACGACACGCGCGGTGGGTCGCACATGATGACGCCGGCCGAGGTGCTCGCGTTGAATCCGCGGCCGTTGTACATACAGTACCAGTAGGGCGTGGGGCGTTGAGCGTGCGTGAATTATTGAATGCTGGCGCTCGCTGCCTCAGGCGCCGGTGAGCTCCCGGGGCGCCGGTACCAGTAGGCGATGCCGAGCAGGAATGCGCTCGTGACGAGGTAGGCGACGATGCGCGCGGCGAAATCGAAGTACGTGCTCGCGCCGTAGACCGCCGTGGCTGCGGCCAGAATGCCGAGCGCCAGGCCCGCTTGCCTCAGTCGTGCTTTACGTCGTGCGCGGCCGGCCGCCACGCACGCCACCGCGGTCGCTGCGAAGTAGGTGACGAGCAGCAGCGTCGACGTGCTCGGACTGAACGCCATCGACAGTTCGATGAGCACCCAGACGAACATCCAGATCCATGGCGCGACTGTCACGCCGGAAATCAGTGATCGCGCGGCGCTCGCGTAGGTCCACTCGGGTCGATCGGGCAGCGCGGCGCGCGTTGCGTCGCGCAGCGGATGCCAAAAGCGCGCGACGATGACGAAGCCAATCGTCACGATGAGCGCCGTTGCCGACGCTTCCGTGCGGAGCGGCACGAAGGCGTACGAGACGCGCGACAGCAGCATCGCGGCGCTCAGCGACGCGGTGAGCAGTAGCAGTCCGAGCCCGAGCACGAGCCAACTCAGCGTCGGTCGCAGCCCGTGCATGGTCAGTATCGCCAACGCCAGCGCGACGAAGGCCGCGATGCGAGCGGATGGCGTCGTGAGCGGAACGTTGCTCACCGCGGCGATCGCGAGGACGGCTGCGCCGAAGGCCGCGGCGTCGCGCGTGGCGCTCACGACGCGCCGCCAGGCGAACAGGCCGAACGCCAACGACAGGCCGGCGTAAACGACCGAGACATCGATCACCGGCGCCGATCGCTGGGCAGCGCGCATGGAAAACAGCAGCGGCAGGAGCGCTGCATCCAACCAGTCCAGCATCGTCGCTCGTCCGGCGTTTCGCTCGAGAATGCTCGACTGCGGAACGTCGGCGTTGCGGTCGATCCAGAGCAGCCACACGCCGACGGCCGCGAGAAACGCGGTGGTCAACGCCCAAGACTGCCCGGGCGTGTCGGGCGCGCCCACGGCGAGGCTCGCAACGATCGCGAGAATGGCGAACCACCGGAGAACGCCGCGCTTGATGGACGGCGGCGCAAAGGGCAGCACGCCTCCCGCCGCTACCACGAACGGCACGGCGAACGCCGTGAGGAACGCGGTCGTTCCGCGCGAAGTCGCCGCCGCCGCGCCGGCAATGATCAGCCACGCCGACACGACGTAGAACGTCCGCCACGCGACGGGCCAGATGCGCCTGCCAATGGCGAAGCAGCCGGCGAGCAACAGCATCGTCGAATACGCCGCGAGGGCGTACACGTTTCCGCGGCCGCTACTCGTCACGAACGGAGCGAGCGTCGCGCCCCCGAAGCCGACGCACCAGAGCGGCTCATCGTTCTCGCCAAGCGCGAACAGCACGAGCGCCCACGACACGAAGGCGGCGCCGACGAACGCGACGCCCGTGGGCACGAGGTGGAACGACGGCCCGGCGGCATAGGCGCAGACGAGCACGACGACGAGCGCGAGACCGACTACGCTCGATCCGAACGACCGCTCCTTGACGCGAAGACGGAGACCCCAGACGCCGAGCCCCAAGCCGAACAACAGACCCGCGGCGACGCGCGCCGGCGGCCGAAGCACGAGGTACCTGTGAGCGATCGCCCAACTGAGAAACGTGCCGACCGCCGCGACGAGGGCGAGCACGGACAGCGCGAGCATTCCATAACGACCGAGGAATCGCTCGACGTCCTGCGCGCTGAATAGCGTCGACGCGCTCGTTGGCGCCGTGACCGAGACTCGGTTGTGGCGCGGGGTCGGGGACGCAGGCGGAGGCGCGTGCGTCACCGCAGGCGCGAGGTTCGCCGCGCCGTCAATTCCGCTGCGCAACTCGGCGCGGATGGCGGAGCACTCCGTGGCCAGCGCCGCGAGCTGGCGCTCGATCGCGGCGAGACGGTTCTCGACAGGCGTCGGCGTGGTCATCTCAGCTTGGACTACCCGTCGCGGGACCAGGCAACGATCGGCGTGGGGCCCGTTGCGGCCATGGCGCGCGCACGGGGTGGGTGCGAATGGCTAGGGACGGAATCGAACCGCCGACACGCGGATTTTCAGTCCGCTGCTCTACCAACTGAGCTACCTAGCCGCAAGTCCATCAAGTTATTCGAGTTGTCTACAGCAAGTCAACCGAGCTCGGCTTTCTCGCGCTGGCCGCAAACTCCCATTCATCGCGTTTAGTCGCGTCACGGTCATGTTTCGGCGCGACGAGCGACGTGACCCGGGCGCAAACTCAAAGTGTTGGATACATCGGCGACGAACGAGTTCTCACATCGCCGACGGCACGCGTTCGGACAATGCCGAAACCTATCTCCCCTATTCTCTGCGCGGGGCCTACATTCTGTTTTTGCTGGCACATGCGGTACCATCTAGCACCACCATGAACGTCCGCGTTGAGTCGATCGCGCAGGATCGAAAGCAGCAGCCAGACACTCCGCGAAACAAAGTCCGTTGACGTGTTCGTTACCAAATCGTGCGCGCATGACGACCACCACGCACAGATTTACTGAACTGCCCACGTGCTTCACTCCCGAAGGTACGTGCGTACATCGCCGATGCCGGCGTAACCCCCGCGCAAACAGCTCCCGGACGAGGACAACCCCCTACTCAATATGAAAATCCCACGTTGGATGCTGCACACGACCGTATTGACGACGGCCCTACTCGCCGGAGCTGCAGCGCTCGGCGCCCAGGGCGTCACAACCGGCGCAATCAGCGGCACTGTCACGAACGACCAAGGCCAAGGCGTTGACGGCGTGCAGGTGCAGGTGGTGAACAACACGAACGGTTCGCGTGCGAGCACGGTCTCGCGCACGGACGGCCACTTCTATGTGTCGTCGCTCGAGATTGGCGGACCGTACACAGTCAGCATCCGCCACATCGGCTTTGCGCCGAAAGAAAGCGGCGGCATCATGCTCGCGCTGGGACAGAACTATCGCGTGGATTTCCGCTTGTCGTCGCAGGCCGTGCAGCTCGCCGCCGTCACGGTGAGTGCGAACGCGGAAGCGTCGAGTGCCTTGATATCAGCTTCGCACAAGGGCGTCGCTACGACGGTCACCGACTCGGAGATCGCCCGCCTCCCAACGCTGAATCGCAACTTCACCGACTTCGTCACGCTCACCCCGCAAATTTCGACGAAGGGACCTGGTAACTCCGGCGGCGGTCAGAACAATCGCTTCAACGCGATCCAGATCGACGGAGCAATCGCCAGCGACTTGTTCGGTCTCGGCGCCACGGGCCAGCCGGGCGCGCAGGCCAACGCCAAGCAGATTTCGCTCGAAGCGGTCAAAGAGTATCAGGTCCTTCTCTCGCCGTTCGATGTTCGCCAGGGCTATTTCTCGGGCTTCCTCGTGAACGCCGTCACCAAGAGCGGCTCCAACGACTTCCATGGCTCGGGTACATACGCGTTCCGCGACGAAAAGCTCGAGCGTGACGTAAGCTATTTGCGCGCGGCACCGTTCTCACAGAAGCAAGAGGGCTTCTGGATGGGCGGTCCGATCGTCAAGGACAAGATCTTCTTCTCCGTCGCGCCGGAATTTCAGCAGCAGCAGCAGCCGGCCGGCGGCCCATACATCGGCGCCGGGTCGGCGACGGTGGCACCGGCGACGCAGGCCGCGGTGGACAGCTTCGTCAACATTCTGAAGACGAAGTACAACTTCGCCGACCCAGGCAACGCGCAAAAGGTTTCGAACCAAAATCCGCTGGCCAACATGTTTACGCGCCTGGACTTCGTGAATTTGCCCGGGAATAGCCGGCTGATGACGCGCTGGAACTACGTCAAGGCGCAGGAGGACGTGTTCAGCCGCAGCGCGACGCGCGTCAATCTGTCGAACAACGGCTACAACTTTCAGTCGACGACGAACAGCGGCCTGGCGCAGCTGTTCACGAACTTCGACAACGGCACGTCGAACGAAGCTATCATCGGGTTCACGGCCGTCCGCGACGACCGCATCATTCCAATCAACGCGCCGTTCGTCGTCATTCAGCGCGTGACGAATCCGAACGGCGGCACCGGCCAGCTCTCCGCCGGTACTGAGAATTCGTCGCAGGGTAACCAGCTCGATCAGGACATCTTCGAGCTGACGGACAACTACACGATTCCCTGGCACAGCCACCGCATCACGCTCGGCACGAAGAACGAGTTCTACCGGGTCCGCAACTTGTTCGGCCAGAACTCGTTCGGCAACTTCACGTTCGGCAACCTCGACTCGCTGCTCAACGACACACCGAACTCGGCGACGTTGGGACTCAAGCTCGACAACAGCGACGGAGCGGCGCGCTTCCGCGCGCGCACGCTCGGCGCGTACATCTCCGATGAGTGGCAAGCGTCATCGAACCTTGCCGTGACGATGGGCTTGCGACTCGACGTGCCGGACCTCCTCACCTCGCCTGGCAACAACCCGGTCGTCACGGAGGCCAACCTCGGCCGTAACACGACGCAAGTTCCCACGAACGTCCAGCAGTGGCAGCCACGGGTCGGCTTCAACTGGGACGTGACGGGTGATCAGGTGAACCAGGTGCGCGGCGGCAGCGGCTTCTTCATGGCTGAGCCCGCGTACGTCTGGCTGAGCAATCTGTACGGAAATTCCGGCGTCAATGGGTTTGGCAACGTCACGTGCAACGGATTCACCGCGGCGCCGGCCATGCAAGCGGCCGGGGGAACGCTCGCGCCAAATTGCCTGAACTCCACGGCCGCTCCGGCCGTGACGCTCAACACCGTGCAACCGGACCTGCACTTCCCCGAAGCATGGCGCAGCACGATCGGATACGATCGCAAGCTGCCGGGCGGGGTGGTCGGCACGTTCGAGGCGATGTACACGCGGTCTGTGTATCAGTTCTTCTATCAGAATCTTGGCATCGTTGCCAACCCGATCGGCGTCGACGCCAACGGCCGCTCGTTGTACGGCAACATCACATCGGCCACGAGCGCAGTCGTCCCGACGCGCCGTACGTACGTCAACGCCGGCGGCGCCACGGCGTCGCTCGGCGACGTGATCGATCTGCAGAACACGGGCACGCACGACTACTCGTATAGCTACACGGGCCAGTTGGAAAAGCGCTTCTCGGACGCGTTCGAGGGATCGTTCGCCTACACGTACAGCCACTCGTACGATGTCTGGGACGTCACGTCGTCCGTGGCGCTCTCGAACTGGCAGTTCGGCCGCTCGTACTCCGGCCCGCAGGATTCGCAAGCGCTCGGCCTGTCCAAGTTCGACGCGCCGCATCGGTTCGTCGTCGCGGGCACGTATTCGTTCCCGACGAAGACCGATCTGTCGATGACCTTCTTCGCCGAATCCGGCGTGCCGTTCGAGTACGTCTACGGCAGCGACATGAACGGCGACAACGGCGGATCCAACGACCTGATGTACGTTCCGAAAAATGCACGTGACACGACGCAGATCCGGTTTGCGCAGAACGGCAACCTCACGCCGGCCATGCAGGCGGACTCGCTGGAGAACTTCATCTCGTCGCACTCCTGCTTGAACTCGCAGCGCGGCACGATCATGCAGCGCAACTCCTGCCGCACGCCGTGGACCAAGTTCATGAACGTCTCGGCCCGCCAGTCGTTGCCGACGCTTCACGGTCACAACTTCATGCTCCAGCTGGACGTATTCAACTTCCTCAACCTGCTGAACAAGAACTGGGGCGCGCAGGATCTCGGTAGCAGCAACAGCCCGGCCCTGCTCACCCGTCGTACCTGGGTGCAACCGAACGTCGGTCAGCCGCTCAGCCTGCTGGCTGGTGCGATGCCGGTGTTCAACTACAACTCGGTGTCGCAGTTCAACACGAACAACGCCTCGTCGAACTACGCACTTCAGTTGCAGCTCAAGTACACGTTCTAATAGCCTGACGGCTGTACTGCAGCACGAACGAAAGCGGGGGTGCCAATCGGCACCCCCGCTTTTCACATGCTCGTGGCTCGTGACGCTCGATCTGTTCGCGTTCAGCGTTCGAGCTGGAACCCGGGCACCACATCCGGACGCTGCGGCGCCGTCGCCACGATCCACGCCGTCGCGTACATCCAGCGCGTCATGTTCGCCAACTTGGCAATGTCGATCCGCTCCGGTTGATCGCGCGGCGTGTGATAATCCGGATGGAGCAGCGTGCTGAACATGATTGCCGGAATGCCGGCGCGCGCATACGGCAGATGGTCGCTGCGGAAGTACCATCCTTCCGGATGCGTTGGCCGGTCCCACAGCGTGTCCAACTTGAAGTGCGTGAGCTCGGCGTTCGCTCGGAGCGCCGCGTCAACGAGCGCGTTCGAATTTCGGTGCGGCGGCTGCGCGCCGAGTAGCGCGGCACTGTCCGGTGTGTTGCGTCCGATCATGTCGCCGTTGAGGACAGCGACGATTTGCGAGTGCGGCACCGTCGAATGGTTCACGAACCACCGCGAGCCGAGCAGTCCGCGTTCCTCCGCGCCGTGCCACACGAACAGAATGGGCCGAGGCGCGGGGTGTTTGACGAATGCCCGCGCGGCGGCGAGCAGGGCGACGCTCACACTGGCGTTGTCGTCGGCGCCATTCCAGATCGAATCGCCGTTCACGACGTAGCGTGTTCCGTCGTGATCTTGGTGACCGCTGAACAGCACGTACTCGTTCGCCAATCGTGGATCCGTCCCGCGCACGACGCCGATCACGTTGCCCGACGGATAGGTGAACGTCTCGGTGAACACGAGCGCGTTGAGGTGCGCGTCGGGCGAACGCACCGCATCGAGCATGTCGTGACGAAGCCAGAAGGTCGGCACGCCCGGTACGTTGCCGCGGCCACGCCCGCCTGCATTGCCAGCGCCGGCGTTTCCGCCGCGGCCAGCCGCCGCGCCCTGATTTGCTTGATTTGTTTGATTCGCGGGACGCGCGAATGAACCCGCCGGCGCGCCGGCCGAATCGATACCGTACGTGCCGCGCGACGTCACGGCAGCCGTCGCGTCGAAACCTGCGTCGAGTTCCGGCGTTCCGTCCGACACGATGATCGCGGCTGCCGCGCCAGCCCGCGCGAGTGCGGCAGCGCGCTGGCGAACCATCGCGCTCAACGTCGCCTGAAAGTTGCCGCGAATTGTGAATTCCGCTTCCGGCTGCACCGGCACCGGCGCCACTTCTATCGCAACGGCTTTTCCGTGCACATCGATGCGCGACAAATCGCCGGTATCGGCGACGAAGACGATTGGCAGGTCGTAGCTGGCAGTCGGCGCGTTCAACACGACGACGTCTTTCCACAGGGCAAGCTTTTTTCCGCCGACGGTGATTTGGCTGTTCTCGCTCAACCGCGAGCGCCGCATGGGCCACCACTGGAAGAACGTTCCGTCGTCGCCAGCCGGTTGCAGCCCCGCCTTTCGCGCTTGTTCGGCGACCCATCCGGTCGCGCGCATTTCGTCGAGCGTGCCCGCTTCACGACCTCGCATGGCATCGCCGGCCATAGCGAACATGTCGCGGCGCAAATCCGCTTCCGTGATTGCGGAGAGTCCCGGCGGCAATCCGCCGCGCGTGGGCTTGGATGCGGCGCTCGCTGTGGCTTGCGCGCGGCAAGGGGAGGGCGCGGCGGCGGCGAGCGCGATGGTCGCGGCGATCAACGATCGGCGCGCCGCGCGGTGCCGCCCGTCAACCGGCGGCACGTGCACCGACCCGAGCCCGTATGATCGACTTGATACCGCCGCGAATGTTGAAGTCACCGACCACCTCCATCCAACGGGGCTGAACGACGCGCGAGACGTCGTCGAGAATGCGATTGACGGCGCGTTCGTAGAAAATGCCATCGTCGCGGAAACTCCAGAGGTACAGCTTGAGGCTTTTGAGCTCCACGCACTGCTCGACCGGAACGTAGGTGATATAAATCGTTCCAAAGTCAGGCGCGCCGCCGCGCAGCGCGTGGAGTTCGTCCGCGTCGGACTCGATGCCGCCAAGCGGGCAGAGCGACGTGAACTCCGGACACTCCATCGCGATCTCGTAGTCGCGCCCCGGATATGGATTTGCGAACGTCTCGAGCAGCTCGGGTTTTGGCATCGGGAAAGAATGCACGCGAGCCCGGCCGGGATGCAATTGCACGCTCAGCGGCCGATTTTATGTGCGACAATGATGAGTCGGCGGATCTGTCCCTAGCCGTCGCGCGTACCATTGCACATATTCACGAAGGCCGGCGCTATGCGCTGGTCATCGCCGCCGCGAGAACGGCGTGGCGGCATTGCCCCCCGGCACAGTCCGGGGGGCTCTTTTTTGTGCCCTGTTTTTTTTGGATTGTCGGTCCGGGCGGCGCGGCAATGCCCGCCAGAGCGCTGGCTATCGATCGCGCAGGCGCTTGGACATTTCTTCGAGCACCTTGCGCTCTTCGCTCGTGAGGGAGTCGAGGCCGTGCTCGGAGATCTTGTCGAGGACGCGATTGAGCTCGTCGGCTTTCGCCTCGCGTCGCCGCACCGGCAACAGCGTCACCGCGCGCTTTGCCGCGATCGCCTTGCTCTTGGCGACGATGTCGTCCACTTCGTCGCCACGCTCGCGGCGCGGCATGCTGCGCGGAATCGCGCGCGGCGGTTCGTCGGCGTCGGGCAGGTTTGCTACGCGTTGGCGCACCTGATCCATGCTCGCCGCCGCGGCCATGCGCATGTAGATGTACGCCGCGATGACACCGCCTACGTGCGCGAAGTACGCGATGTTTGCGCCCCCAGCGTCACCCGTGCCGACGATGCCCATCACGAGGTTGAACACGAACAGGCCGACCACCAGCGTGCGCACGCGCATGGGCAGAACGAACATCAAATAGACTTCGTCGTCCGGCCACTGCATGGCGTACGCGGTCATCACGCCGAACACAGCGGCGGACGCGCCGATCAGTCCGCCGACGCGGATGAACAGCAGTTGGAAGACGACACCGCCCAGTCCGCAGAGCAGGTAGAACCAGCTGAACTTTCGCGTGCCCCACGCCTGCTCGAGCCGCGGGCCGAACAGATAGAGAGCGTACATATTCGCCGCGAGATGCCAGATGCTCGCGTGCACGAACATGTACGTAACCGCCGCCCACCAGCGTCCCGGCAGCGCCGCCGAATCGAAACCGAGCCACGCCACGACGTCCGTGTACTTCACGGCCGTCCACTGCACGAACATGACCGCGACGTTGATCGCGATCAGAACCTGCACGGCTGGAGTCAGCCTACCGGATTGTTCCTGCTCGGAAGTTGCCGGAAACGACGACATACGACCCACGAAAGACGGTGAAATGACTACGCAACGGAACTGCCACGTCTACACTATGAAACACGACTCAGAAACGCTGGTTCCGGTCACCCAGACCGGTTTACTGCAACACCCTCATCTCATTCCCGTGGGCGACGGAAGCTTGAGGACCAAACGGACGTCCCCGTGGATCGCCGCAGCCCGCTCGAACAGGGTGGTCCAACGCCGATCCCGATCGACCGGCGTGGCGACGCCTGGGTGAACGATCACCACGGTCGCTTCACTCGCCGCGTGGGCCCGCTCGACGGCGCGCAACACATGTGCGTCGCTCGTCCGCTCGTCCACGCAAACGACTATCGCGTGCTGAAGTCCAGTTTTCGCCGCGACGGCTAGCGACTCGAACACCCGCTCGCCCTGCGCCTCGAGCGCCGGTCCTTCCAGCGTAATCTGTGCGAGCGCGATGACGGATCCAAGCTCGGCGATTTCCGACGGACGCTGTCCGTCGCAATCCACCATGACGGGAAGATTCGTTTCCGCCTTGGCAAACGCCGACCGCAAATACGCGACATTGGCCAGCGGGTCGCGTCCGGAAATCGAAATCGAGTGAAACGTCGACCGTGTCATTCCACGCCGCAGCTCATTCGCCAGCGCATCGGCCGTGTACATCGTCGCCGTTTCTGCTTCAGCGGCAAACCGTACGAACAGTTGACGCCGCCCGGCCCACACACCTTGCGCCTGCAAGCCGGCGGGAATGCCGGCCAGCGCCGCTGTTGGTGCCGCGACCTGTGCCGTCATGCCGCCGCGCCGCCGCGCTGCTCGAGCGCCAGCTGGACGATACGATCGCACAGCGCCGGGAAACGTGATTCCCGCCGCCGCCGCCGCCTGTGGAACGAGACTCGTTTGCGTCATCCCCGGGAGCGTATTCGCCTCGAGACAGTGGAAGCTGCCGTCGGTCGCCATTCGAAAATCAATGCGCGCGCAGCCGCCAAGCTTCAGTGCGCGGAATGCACGACGCGCGTCGTTTTGAATTCGTCGCGCATCGTCTGCTGACAACTCAGCGGGAAATCGTTCGTCCGCCATTCCCGCCGTGTACTTGCACTCGTAGTCGTAAATCTCGTGCTTGGGGAAGATTTCGCCAACCGGCAGCGCTTCGTCGCCGATGACTCCGACGGTGAGTTCGCGCCCGGCGATGAACTTTTCGATCATCACTTCGTCGTCGAATCTACGCGCTTCGTCGATCGCCGCTCCCAATTCACTCGGCAGTTTGACAATCGACAGGCCGACCGTGGAGCCTTCGCGAGAAGGCTTGACGATGACCGGAAAACCAAGCGTCGCACGCACTTCGTCCACCGTCGCCGGCGCCATGAGCCAGTCCGCCGTGGTGACGCCCGCCTGGCGGAAGAGCTGTTTCGACAGGTCCTTGTCCATGGCGAGGGCGCTCGACAGATGGCCGCTGCCAGTATACGGCACGCCGGCCAGATCGAGCATGGCCTGAATCGTTCCATCTTCGCCGGTGCCGCCGTGCAGGCCGAGAAAGACCACGTCGGCGTCGCCCCGCCGCGGAAGGTTGCTCGCCATCTGCGGGAGCGCCTCACGCGCCATTTGACGCAGCGCGTCGCGCGACGGCGGCGCCGTTCGCACAACCACGCCGCTCGCGAGCTGATGCTGTTCAGCGTCGCTGACCGGTCCGCGCGCCGGATCGACCGCGCGCACGTCGTGTCCGCACGAACGCAGTGCGTTGGCAACGCGAATCCCCGTGGCCAGCGACACGTCGCGCTCGGACGACGTGCCACCCATCAGAACGATGATCCGCAACCCTTTGGCCCGCGTCGTCGTTGCGCCTGGTGCAGAAGTCATCGCGCCATCAGGTAGTTCAACATGTCCGATCGAGTGACGATGCCCTGCACGGTCCCGTTCGAGCGAACGAGCACCGCGGGGTTCGACTTCGACAGCAATTTCGCCACGCCGTCGACGGGTTGGCCAATCTCTACGATCGGGAACGGAGCGTCCATGATCTGGCTCACCGTCGCGTCGAGGATCTTCGTGTCATCGAGACTCTTCGCCGACAGCGACCAGTCGCTGACCGAGCCCACGCAGTTCGATCCGTCCATCACCGGCAGTTGTGACACGTCGTGAAGCGACATGAGCCGCAGCGCCTGGCGCACGGTCGTACCCGTGCCAACGCTCACGATCACCGGCGTGTCGCCGTCGCCTCGCGATTTGGCCTCGAGCACGAACGCGAGCGTCGTCCGATCGGCGTCGAGCAATTGGTTTTCGCGCATCCACTCGTCGTTGTACAGCTTGGACAAGTACCGTTCGCCGGTGTCCGGGAGCGCGGCGACGATGAGCGCCGCCGGATCGTCGACTCGCCGCGCGACGTGCATGGCCACGTGCACAATCAGTCCGCTCGATCCGCCAACGAACAACCCCTCTTCGCGCGTGAGGCGCCGCGCCATGGCGAACGATTCCTTGTCGCTCACGGTCATGAAATCGTCGATGACGTCCATGTCGAGCGTGCCAGGAATCTTGTCCTGCCCAATGCCCTCGACCTTGTACGGCACGCCCTCGGGTTTGGCTTGTCCCTTTGTCCGCCACATTTCGGCGAGGATCGAACCCACCGGGTCGCCGGCAATGATCTGAATTTTCGGATTCTTCTCTTTGAGGTAGCGACCCACGCCGGTAATCGTGCCGCCCGTCCCCGCGGCGTACACGAAGTGCGTGACGCGACCCTCCGTCTGCTCCCAGATCTCGGGACCTGTCGTGTCGTAGTGGGCCTGCGGATTCGCGTCGTTATAGAACTGATTCGCCAGGATCGCGTTTGGCGTTTCGTGCGCGATCCGCTTTGCCATCATCACGTAGTTGTCGGGATGATCGGGCGGCACGGCGGTCGGAGTGACGATCACTTCCGCGCCAAACGCCTTGAGCAGCCGCACCTTCTCCTGCGACATCTTGTCCGGCATCGTGAAGATGCACTTGTAACCCTTGAGCGCGGCGGCAATCGCGAGCCCGATGCCAGTATTCCCGCTTGTCCCTTCGACGATCGTGCCGCCCGGCTTCAGGCTCCCGTCACGCTCGGCGCGCTCGATGATCGGACCGCCAATGCGATCCTTGATCGAGCCGCCGGGATTGAAGAATTCCGCCTTCGCAAACACGGGCGTGCGCACTCCGCGCGTTACGCGATTCAATCGAATGAGCGGCGTCCACCCGATGAGCGCGATCACGTCGTCGTACGGCGTCAGGTTGCGACGCTCGGCTGCACTACCGGAGCGATTCATCCGCGTTTCATAGCCCTTGGCAAACTGTCGTCGGGAAACGGTGGTGCTTCGGGATGGCGAAAGAACACCGGAAAGACGACTGGCATTGCGATCGGCTCGCCGTGAAGCTTTGCCGGGACAAACCGCAACTCCCGCGAGCCGCTCACCGCTGCCGTGTCGAGTTCCGCGAATCCGCTCGTGCTATAGACACGCGTCGACTCCGGAACGACTCGCCCGTCTCGATCGACGAACAGTGTGAGCAGCACGTTCCCCTGCACCTTTCGTGCATAGAGCGACGCCGGGTACTTGAACGGCATCGCTCCGGTGACGAGCGCCGGTAGCTCGTCCGGACGCGTGCTGTGCGGGACGATGAAACTGCGCGCTCGCGAGTCGTTGTCACAGCCGGTCGCGACGCCTGAGAGGCACGTCACCAGCGCGAGTGGCCCGACCGAGCGAAGCATGCGCCGAAATCTACGGCTGCGTGGAGGCCGGAGCGACCGTCGCACGACTCAACTGAGCTGCTTTGCCTCATCGGAAAGTTGCGCGAGCAGGGCGAGCGCCGCGAGCGGCGTCACCGTGTTCACGTCGAGGCTCGCCAGACGCTCGACCACGGGGTTGGACACCGCGAATAGACCGAGTTGGTCGACCGGCCCACCGCGCGACGACGCGGGAGCTGTGCCGGTGGCGTGCCCGCGCACGAGCTCCTCTCCCTCGAGCACGGCCAGCATTTCGCGAGCGCGCGCGATGACCGAAGCCGGCAGTCCGGCAAGCCGGCCCACCTCAATGCCGTACGAGCGATCGGCGCCGCCCGCTTCCAGACGATGCAGAAACAGTATCTGGTCGCCCGTTTCGCGCACCGCGACATTGAAGTTGCGCAGCGCGTCGAGTTCGTTCGCGAGCTGCGTCAGCTCGTGATAGTGGGTGGCGAATACCGTCTTGCATCCCGTGTGTTCGTGCAAATGCTCGCTCACCGCCCACGCGATGCTCACGCCGTCGTACGTCGCCGTGCCGCGGCCGATCTCGTCGAGCAACACGAGGCTCCGGCGCGACGCACTGTGCAGAATGGCGCTCGTCTCGCTCATTTCGACCATGAACGTCGACTGCCCGCGCACGAGATTGTCGCTCGCACCCACGCGGGTGAAGATCCGATCGGCAACGCCGACGCGCGCCGCAGCCGCCGGCACGAAGCTCCCGATCTGCGCCATGAGCACGATCAACCCGATCTGTCGCAGAATCGTCGACTTGCCGGACATGTTCGGTCCGGTGAGGATGATCATCCGTGCCGCGGTCGTGAGTCGAAGATCATTCGGAATGAATTTGTCGCGCGGCATCATGCGCTCGACCACCGGATGCCGGCCCGCCGAGATGTCGAGGTCGAAGTCGTCCGTCATCACCGGGCGGACATATCCTTCGCGCGCGGCGACGTCGGCCAACGCACTCAGCACGTCGAGTTCGGCGATGGCGCGCGCGATGGCTTGCAGTCGAGCGATCTCGCGCCCCGCAGTCGTGCGCAATGCCTCGAACAATTCGCGCTCGCGCGTTTCGATCCGCTCAGCCGCGCTCAACACGCGCTCTTCGTACTCCTTGAGCGCGGGCGTGACGTACCGCTCGCCGGAGCTGATGGTCTGCCGCCGCTGATAGTCCGGCGGAACGCTGCTGAGATTTGAATTCGTGATTTCTATGTAATAGCCGAACACTTTATTGAAGCCGACCTTGAGTGACTGGATGCCGGTGCGCGCGCGTTCGTCGGCTTGAATCTGTGCGATTGCGTCCTTGCCACCGTCGCGCAGCGCGCGCAGCGCATCCAGTTCGGCGTCCACGCTTGCCGCAATCGTCGCCTCGTCGCCGACCGCGATCGGCGGGCGCTCGACCAGCGCGCTGCCAATTGTCTTCGCGAGCAGCGACGCGTCGTCCCACCGGACGAAAATCTCGGCGAGCCGGCCATGCGTCGCGACGCGGCGAAGTGCGTCGGCCACGGCGGGCAGCGCAGCCAGCGAATCGCCGAGCGCGCGTAGTTCGCGCGGCGTGCTGCGGCCGGCGGCCGCCTTGGCCGCCAGTCGCTCTACGTCGCGCACGTCGTCGATGGCGTCGCGCAGCGCTTCACGCACGACCACGTTGCTCACGAACGCCTCGACGGCGTCGAGTCGCGCGTCGATCGCCGCGCGATCCGCCAGCGGCGCGAGCATCCACTGCCGCAATAGCCGCGCACCCATCGGCGTCGCGGTGCGGTCGAGAACCGAGAGCAGCGTGCCGTCCGATCCCGCGCCGCGCAGCGACTCGACGAGCTCGAGATTCCGTCGTGTCATTTCGTCGAGCGGCATCGTTCCGCCGGCGCGCTCGACGATTGGACGCGCGAGCTGCGGCAGGCCGCTGGGTTGCAGTTCGCGCAAATACCGAAGAAGCGCGCCGCCCGCGCCAATCATCAGCTCGTCGCTCGGCTCGATGCCGAATCCATCGAGCGTGAGCACGCCGTACTGGCGCGCGAGATCGTCGCGTGCCAGCGGCGCGTCGAACTCCCACGTGTCGCGCTCGGTCACCAGCGCGTCGCTGCGCGACGTCGGCAACGAAAGGCGCGATCCCGCCGGGAGCAGAATTTCACGCGGAGTCAAGCGCGCCATCAGCGGATCGAGATCCGCCGCCGTGGTCGCGATGAGCCGCAGTTCGCCGGTGGAAACGTCCGCTGCCGCGACGCCGACCATCGGATCGCCAGCGGCGCCGCGCCGTTCGCGCGTCCGCCGCCGAGCACAGCGCGACAATGAAATTGTTGCGCGTGCCGTCGAGCAAGTCGTCGGAGAACACCACGCCGGGCGTCACCGTCTCGATCACTTCGCGACGAACGACGCCTTTCGCGAGCTTCGGGTCTTCCGTCTGCTCGCAGATCGCGACACGAAAGCCGTGTTGCACCAGTCGGCGCACGTAGTCACCGGCGGCCTTCACCGGCACGCCCGCGAGCGGTACCTCGGATGCGCCGCCGTTGTGCCGTGCGGTGAGCGTGAGCCCGAGCACGCGCGACGCCGTTTCGGCGTCGTCATAAAACATCTCATAAAACTCGCCCATGCGAAAGAACAAGATCGCGTCCTGGTGACGGCTCTTGATCTGTCGGTACTGCTCCATGAGCGGGGTTTGTGCGGTCGCGCTCACGGATCGTCGGGCCCTGTAGTCGTGACCAACGCCGTGATGCTCTTTGCCTTGAGATCTGTCTGGGCACTCACTGCCGCCGCGCGCGTCGCATACCGACCGACGCGGACGCGACTGAGCTTGGCGCCTACGACGACTCGCGCGTCGACACCGCGCGCCACGAGCTTTTTCGCGAGCGCCGCAGCGTCGGCTTTCGATTCGTACGCGGCGATTTGCAGCGTGTACTTGCCCCGCGCTGCGGCGCGCGCGGAATCTGCCTTCGTCTTCGGCATGAGGCGCGCGGGTGACACGAGGGGCAGCTGCGAGGCCGGATTCGCGTCCAACGCGGAGCAGCGCGGCAGATAGTATTGAAGCTGGTTCCGCATCTCCACCGCGTCGGGCGGTACGTCGGCGAGCGTCTGATGCAGGGCCGCGCAACCGTGCGGCAAATCATTCTGCTCGAACGACAGCTGAGCGAGCAACAATCCGGCCTTGGCGCGGTCAGGATGCTTCGGATTCTCGAGCAGAAAGCGCTGCAGGTGCGTCGCCGCAGATGCGCGATCGCCGCGCGCCACTTCGAGCTGCGCGAGTTGCAGCAGTGCATCCGCCGCGTGCGTCGACAATGGATAGTCGACGACAATGCGACGATAGTCGCTCGCTGCGTCGTCGGTCGACGCGGCCAGCGCGGCGCGCCAGTATAGTGCGTCGGCATAGGCCGGCGAATCCGGCTCCGCCGCCGCGACCACCGAGTCGACGAGCAGACGGCCAGCCGCGCCGTTGCCGCTCACGACGAGTCGGCGTGCTCGCGCGAACACAGAGTCGGCGCTCGCGCTGCTGCCGGCGGCGGGTGGCGTTCCTTGAGCGCTGGCCCGCGAGACGGGCAGCGCCGCGCATGCGCTCGCGAGCGCTACGCACGCAATCACGGTCGACGAGATGCGGCTCATGATTGCGCTACGCCACGCGGCGCGCCGGCGCCGCACCACACAACGTGAGCACGAGGGTGGAAAGCAATTGCTCGTCAGACGACACGCTCGTGCCTTTCAGCCCGGCATCGGCGGCGAGTAGCGCGTCGAGAGCGTCGTCGATCGCCTGCGCCGACCACACCGCGGACGCGCGCGCACAGGCGCTGACGAATTCACCCCACGCGCGCCATGGATACACGCCAGTCTCTTTCAAGAGATTGAATAAGTCCGCACTCACCTTGCCGTCGCCGGCGCCGCGCTCGCGCGCGGCCTGCGCCCATCCAATGCCGAGCATCTGGACGGTCAACGCGATAACGAGCGGCACGCCCCCGCCCTTCGGTTGCTGCAGAACCGTTGGCAGCATGGCCAACGCCCGCCCGGCGTCTCGCAGCGCAACGGCATCGAGAAAGTCGCCCGTCGTCTCGCCAGGCCGCACGCCGACGACCGCCGACACTGCGGCTTCGTTGATCGGCCCCGCGTCGGTGTAGCTCGCGAGCTTGTCCAATTCCACTTTGAGTTGCGCCAAGTTGGCGCCCACCGCGTCCTCCAACAACGTGATGGCCCCTTCGGTGATGGTCGTCTTGAGATCGTGATCGACGTAGTAGGCGATCCACTTCGGTACCCGGTCGCCACTCAAGGGCTTGAACTCCACGGCGGTGGCCGCGCCAACCAGGCCCTTGTCTGATTTGACTCCCGCCGGGGCGACCAAGACGAGCAACACATCGGGCGCTGCGTTCGTCAGATAGCGATCGAGCAACGCGCGCGGCGCCTTTTTCAGCTGATTCACGTCGCGCACGATGACGCCTCGCCGTTCCGCCATCATGGGCGGCGTGCTCACCGCGGTGCCGAGCGTTTCAGCATCGACCTCGCCGCCGCGCAAGAATTCGACGTTGAAGTCACGCGTCGCGGGATCGATGGCCGCGTCGACCATGCGACGCACCTCTTCATCCTTCAGATAATCGTCGTCGCCGTAGAAGTAGTACGCCGGCGCGTACGAACCTGTCTTCACCGCGGAGCGGAGCGCTTTCGAGTCGGCGGCGGGTGACATGCCGACCAATATACGATCTCGCGCTAACGCGCGGGCTCACTCTGGCGAAGATCCATGTTCGCGAAATGACCCGGCGCCTGGCCGGCCATGATCACCGCCGGCCAGATCGGAATTCCCGTCGGCACCGACGTGACAAAGGCGGCGTTGGCCATCGGCGGAACGGGCGTCAGATCGGGCAGAGCCGCGATCGCCGGAGCCGCAATTCCCGCGTCCGCTGAATCGAAGTATCGCGTCGTCGAAATCGACATGTACGCGATCACGCCGATACCCGCCGCGAGCGCCGCGAATGCACCAACGGCCCGAAACGGCGCTCCGAAGGAAACCACATCCTCGCGCGACATAGGACCCAGCCGGACCAGCCGCGCATTCAGTCGCTGCACGAAATCGCGCGACGGTTGGATGGGGGGCAGGTTATGTACGAGCAGCAGGCTGCGGCGAATCGACGTGTCGAGCCTCGAGCAACGCGCGCAGGCGAACAAATGCCGCTGCATCGCGTCCATCTCGGCGGCCGACAGCAGGTCGTCGACAAACGCCACATGCTTGTTTCGAAAAGCGCGACAGTCCATCAGATAGCCCACTCCGAGCACATCGTCCGAAGCTGCGTACCCGCGGTTTAGAGCTCAGTTCCCGATCAATCGTGCGGCAAAAAGGGCGAGGCCGCTAGCACGCGGCCCCGCCCTCGTATCGTCCTCAACAACTCATTCGTTCAATTCGGACGTTTGTTCCGATGCTCGGTCAGTCGATTTTCGGCTCGATGATCGACGCGAATGCCGTCCGTGCTCGGTTCAGGCGAGACTTGACCGTGCCGAGGTTGCAGTCCGTAATCTCGGCAATCTCCTCGTACGACTTGCCCTCGAGCTCGCGCAGCACGAATACCTGTCGGTGATGCTCGGGCAGCTTGGCAACGGTCTCTTCAACCAGCTCGCGCAGATGACGCTTGCGATACATGTCATCTGGTCGCGCGGTAGCATCCTCGAACTGGAGTGGGCGATCGTCGTCGTCCCACGTTCCTTTGATCGTCTGGAAGAGCACCAATGGGTTGCGCGAGCGATTGCGCAGCTCATTCTTCGCCAAGTTCGACGCGATCGTATAGACCCAGGTCGAGAATTTCTTGGTGCGGTCAAACCGGTGAATGTGCCGGTATACGCGAATGAAGACCTCCTGCACCAAGTCTTCTGCCTTTTCGCGATCACCGATCGTGCGATATACGAAGTTCAAGAGCCGAGCCTGGTAGCGCTCGACCAACTCTTGGAACGCACGCTCCTCGCCGCCGAGGAACGCCGTGACGACAGCCGCGTCGTCTTGCGACCGGAGCCGTTCTCTGGTTGCCGTTCCCGGCAACGGCGCTCGCTTGATTGCGACCTCAGCCATATAGCCCGTGCCCCCTTGGCACTGCTGAAAGGGTACGACCCTGCAGACACGACAGTTTCCGTCTCCGCCCAACCCAGACCGCCCCTCGCCGCCACACACCCGGCGGCGATCCGCTGAAAAGCAGACCGTATGCCCATTGGACGTTGGGCGGAACAATCTGTTAAGAGGTTGGCAGATAAGTGGTTAACCGTGCTCTACCGGTAGCGCTCTCACGCCATGGCGTCCACTAAAGGCGACGGCGCGATGAGAATTCGGCTATTCGAATGTCTCTGTTTTGACACACACCGTACGGCGTGAGTTGCCGTACAGGCGCCGCGCCGTCGCTACTTACCGGCTCGAAAACCCGCGGCGAACAGAATCGCGAGTGCGGTCTTCGCGTCCTTGATCGCTCCGTCTTCGATCAATCGCAGAGCGCGCGACAGTGTCACCGTCTCGACGGTCATGAACTCGTCGGCCTCGCGCGCCGACGCGCCATGTTCGAGCCCAACCGCCATGAATACGTGGATCTGCTCGTCGGTGAATCCGGGCGTGGTGAACATCGTGAACATGAACTCCATCCGCTGCGCGGTGCATCCGGTCTCTTCGCGGAGCTCTCGCGTGGCGCACGCCAACGGTTCCTCGCCAGCGTCCAGGCGACCGGCCGGAACCTCATACAAGTATTGCTCGGCTGCATACCGGTACTGTTTGATCAGCAGCAGCTGCGGATCGTCACCGGTCGGCTCGCTCAGAAATGGGACGATCGCGCTCGCGCCCGGGTGCCGAATCATCTCGAGCTCGCCGATCGACCCGTCAGGAAAACGAACAGTGTCTCGGTCGAGATTGATGATGCGGCCGGTGTAGACGCGCTCGCTGCGCACCTGACCCGTTTGCCCGCTCGACGACTGGCGCTCGTCGCCAGAATTCATGTCGTCGTGTGGCCGAGCGTGTCGTACAGCGTCACCTTGCCGAACTGCATTGCTTCGAGCGGTGCGAGAACCGCCGCCGGGTCACCGACAACGAGCATCTGTAGCGAATCTGGATGCAGATAGCGTTGCGCGGCGTGCAGGATTTGATCGATCGTGATCGCTCGCACGCGGTCGCGATAACGATCGTAGTAGTCGTCGGGCAGGCCGTGCAACGCGACGACGGACAACGCTGCGGCGATCGCCGAGGTCGTCTCGAAGCGAATCGGGAACACGCCCTCGAGATAGCTCGTCGCCAACGAGAGCTCGTCGGCGGACACCGGCTCGGCGCGAATGCGGTCGATCTCGGTCAAGATTTCGCGCGCGGCGGCGTCGGTAATATCCGACTTCACCGCCGTATGCACGACGAACGGACCCGCTTGTCGGCGCCAATCAAACGCCGAGAATGCGCCGTACGTGTAGCCGTGAACCTCACGGAGGTTGAGGTTGATCCTCGAGTTGAACAGCCCGCCGAGAACGGCATTCATGACGTTCACGGGAAAGAAATCCGGATGGTTGCGCGGAATGCCGACATGTCCAATGCGCAATTCCGATTGCGGCGCGTCCGGCTTGACGACGATGTGCACGGCCCGGTCGTTGCGCACCGGCAAATCGTCCGCGGTCACCCGTTCCGCCGCGGCCGCGCGCCAATCGCCAACAGCGCGACGCGTCAACTCTTCCGCCCGCGCCACGGTCATGTCGCCGGCGACGATCACCGTGATCGCGCTCGGCACATACCGCTGCGTGTAGAACGACAGGAGCGTCTGTCGATTGATCGCCTCGACGCTCTGTTCGTCGCCGGCTTCGGGCCGCGCATAGCGCGACGACCGCGTATATAGAAAACGCGAATACAGCTCGTCCGCCAAGCCGCGCGGCTCGGCGCGCAACTGGAGCAGCTCGGCGAGCCGCTCGGCCTTGAGCCTTTCGACGTCGCGCTGACGAAACGCCGGCGTGCGCAGGACCTCGCCAAGCAGATCGAACGCGGCGGGCATCTGTTCCGTCAGCGCCGTCATCGTGATGCTCGCAGCGTCCCAGCCGGCACTCGCGTCGATCGACGCCCCCAGTCGCTCGAAGCGTTCGGCGAGCACCGCGCCCTCACTGCGCTCGGTGCCTTCGAGCAGCAGTTTGGCCACGAGTTGCGCCGTACCTTCGCGCCCCGCTGGATCGCACACAGCACCCGCGTCGACGAGCACGGCGACCGTTGCCAGTGGAAGCTTCATCACCGGCGCCACAATGAGGTCGACCCCGTTCTCGAGGCGGCGTCGCTCAAATCGCGGAAAGTGATATTCGCGCCGCGGACCGGGCGCGGGGCGACGGACAGGCGTTGCGACGGGAGCCGTCATCGTGATTCGGCCGCCTCACCGGCAGCAACCAGTTCACTCGGCGCTGCGTCGCGCGCTACGTACAGCAGGCTCGCACGGTTGTTTTCGCCAAGCCGCTCCTGGATGAACGCGTTGACCTCGGCCGTCGTCACGGCCTGGTAGCGGCCAGACTCGTCGTTCACGCGTCCCGGATCGCCAAAGTACGTGGCGAACATCGATAAGCGATCTGCGCGCTCCGCGGCCTCCTGCAGCGCCGATACGAACATGGTGTTGATGACTGCCTTGGCGCGCTCCACTTCCGCGTCATCCACGCCGTCGCGTTGAACGAGATCGATTTCGTTCGCAACCTCTTGCTCGAGCTGCTCGGCGCCAATCCCGGGACGCGCCACGACATCGACAACGAGCAGATCGGCCCCTTTGGCCAGATCGTACGTGAACGCCGACGCCTCTGCGGCGATTTCTCGTTCGCGAACGAGACGCCGACGCAGGCGACTGCCGTTCCGCAGTCCGAGCACTGCGCCGCACACACTGGCGGCGTAGTAGGCTGACGTTCCGAACGCCGGCGACCGAAACGCGAGGAAAAGACGCGGAAGCATGATGTCATCGGGGACGACTTCGCGCTTCCATTGTCCGAACACCGGGGGCAGCGACATGTCGGGAAGCGGCGGCGTTCCCTTCCCGCGCGGAATCGGCCCGAAGTATGTCTCGACGAATCGGCGCGCATCGGCCTGCTCGAAGTCGCCGGCGATCGACAGCACGGCGTTGTCAGGCGTGTAGAAAGTCGAAAAGAATTGTCCGACGTCATCCAAGCTGGCCGCCGTGAGATCCTCCATCGAACCCATCAGCGAATGATGAAATGGATGCTCGGGCGGAAAGCAGAGCGCTGGCAGCTTTTCCATCCACGTACCGTACGGCTGGTTGTCCATCGACCAGCGGCGTTCGTTCATCACCACGTCTCGCTGTGTATCCAGCTTTTGCTGCGTCATCGCCGGCAGCAGCTTGCCCATTCGGTTCGCTTCGAGCCACAGAGCCAGCTCGAGCTGATTCGACGGCAGCGTCTCGAAGTAGTTGGTGCGTTCGAGCCAGGTCGAGCCGTTCAGTGTTCCGCCTGCTCGCTGCACGAGCTCGAAATGCTCGTTGGAACCGACGTCTGCAGATCCCTGAAACAACATGTGCTCGAACAGGTGAGCGAAGCCTGTGCGTCCCGGCCGTTCGTTTGCTGATCCTACATGGTACCAGAGATTGACCGCGACGATCGGCGCGGTATGGTCTTCGGACAGCGTCACGAACAGCCCGTTCGGCAATCGAAACGTTTCGATCGGAATGCGCATCGGTCTAAATTGCACCCCTTGGTGGACCGCTGGAACCCTTGCCCCGCGCCCTCGCCCGAGATCCCGCGTGATGAGTCTGCTCGTGCACGTGACCGCCGGACTGGTGTTGTTCTATGCCGGTTTTCTGGCGATGCTGTGGTGGTTTCAGGACCAGATTGTCTTTCAGCCGCCAACCGGTATTGAGCATACACCGGTCGCGGCTCAACAAGTTCACTACCGCACATCGGACGGCGTAGAGCTGTTCGCGTACGTCGTCGGGCATTGCACCGCCGACGGCACTCTCTTGCTCGCGTTTCACGGGAATGCGGACATCGCGCGCTGGTTCGTACCGTGGGCAACGGAGGTGGTTCGTCACACGGGCGCCTGCGTCATGTTGCCGGAGTATCGCGGGTACGACGGCATAGTCGGTAAGCCGTCATACGCAGCGTCGGCGCGCGACGCCGTCGCCGCGCTCGCCTATGCGAGGAATACGATGCGTGTCGCGCCCGAACATCTGGTCTTGTTCGGGCACTCCCTCGGCACCGCAATCGCGGCCGAGCTTGCTTCGACCGCGCACCCTCGGGCGCTCGTGCTGCAATCTCCATTCTCGACGGCCCGAGCGATTGCTACGCGCATGTTCACCGTCGGCATCAGTGCGATGTGGTCGCTGATTTCCCGCGTTCATTTCGACACGCTCGCTCGTGTGCGTGATTTGCCGAGCGCCGTCTGGGTGGCGCACGGCGATCGCGACCTCGTCATTCCAGTTCGGATGGGTCGCGAGGTATTTGCGGCAGCGGCCCACCAGGGCGAACTGCTCATCGTGCATGGCGCCGGTCACAACGACGTTGCCGACGTCGGCGGTCGGGACTACTGGTCGTGGCTCGAGCGCGCCGTTCGGTCGTCCGGCGGACGCGCCATCAATCCCGCCGTTCGAGCAGAAACGAAATCGGCACCTTGATCGACTCGCCGAGCGCGTACTTCCACGACTCGCGCCAGCTGAGCGATATCGGACTTGTCCGCGTGGGCGACGTGTACGCTGTCATCCCGAATCGCCGCGCGAGAATCGACAGCCGGAGCATGTGAAACGGATCGCTGACGAGAATCACTGTCCGCGACGGCTCGGCGTCCATGAGCGCGGCGACCTGCTGCAGCGACTCCGCTGTCGAACGGCCAACGTTCTCGATCATGATTGCGCGCGGCGGCACGCCATGCGCGATGGCGTACTGCTGACCGACCGCCGCTTCGCTGGTGGTGTCGCGATCGCCAAAGCCGCCGGTGAAGATGATCAGCGGCGCCAGCCCTCGCCGCCACAAGTCGATGGCGTGGTCCAAGCGCGCGCGGAGCACCGGCGACGGGTGCCCGACATACTGCGCGGCGCCGAGGACGACGATCGCCGCCGCCGGTCTGCGCCGTGTCGCGTCGCTCCCAATAGAGCACGCCGAGCAGCGAGAGCACCCACGTCCCGCCGGCGAGCACGCCGAGGATCCATCCAAGGCGCCACCAGTTCGTTCGCTGCCGCGGAAGCATTCAGCCGCCTAGCAGCCGGCGCCGCGTGAGGCACGCTCTCGCGAGCGTGCGCCGTGTGCGGTCCCGCGGCGTGGCGATCTGATATTCTTTCATGGGCGCGAAAATAGTAGTTTGCGCGCCATGGACACCACCCCCGCCTTTCCGACGCTGCGGATCGTCTCGCATCCCCTGGTGCAGCACAAGCTGACGCATGCTGCGCGATCGCGAGACGCCGACCAAGATCTTCAAAGAGCTCGTCGACGAAATCGCCATGCTCATGGCGTACGAGGCGACGAACGATCTGGCTCTCGAAGACGCGACCGTCGACACACCGCTCGAGCGCACGCGTGGGACGTCGCATCAGCGGCAAGAAGCTCACGCTCGTGCCGATCTTGCGCGCGGGTCTCGGCATGGTCGAGGGGATTTATCGACTCGTCCCCGGTGCGCGCGTGGGGCACATCGGACTGTATCGCGACCACGACACGCTCGAACCGGTCGACTACTATTTCAAAGTTCCTGGCGACGCACCGGGCCGCGATTTCTTTGTGCTCGACCCGATGTTGGCGACCGGTGGCAGCGCTGTCGCCGCCGTGGCGTCGCTCAAGCGGGCCGGCGCGACGAGGATTCGTTTCATGTGCCTCGTTGCCGCACCGGCCGGCGTGACAGCGACTCGCGACCGCGCACCCCGACGTCATGATCTACTGCGCCTCGCTCGACCGCGAGCTCAATGAGCAGGGCTACATCCTTCCCGGACTCGGCGACGCGGGCGACCGGTTGTTCGGCACGCGCTGACCAACGCACGAAAAAACGAACGGGCGGAGGAATCTCTCCCCCGCCCGTTCAACTCACAACGCACAACGCCCTAGCCAAACCACTCCCGCGGGCAATCGCGCTGCTGCCTAGCCGCGTCAATGACCCACTGCTGCGTTGGCGCATCTACGACTTCCGAGCCCACCTGATCGAGCCAGGCGGTTGCCAGCTTCGAATCCCCCACGCGCCTCCACAGTTCTCCGACCAAATAGGTCAGCACTGCTCGTTCGTCGCGCGCCACTCCGTCGAAGCTCTCTAGCGCCTCTTCGAACTTCCAAGCGGCCTTTCGCCGAAAGAATCGCTCGGCTTCGACGTCCCCTTCATCCACACAACACCACGCAGCACGCAATAACAGGTCTGCTACGTGTCGTCCGTCCATCCCTTGCCATTCTGCCACCTTTGCGGCCGCCTCGTACTTCTCAGATCCCATCAGCGTGCCGCAGGTGATACACGGCGCCAGCTCGCTCCACACGCGCTCTTTGAGTACCGCCGAGACTTCGGCGTCGTCCGTGAAGTCGCGATCGGCGCCGGAGTAACCGCAGCGATTGCACGTGTGAATCAAATACGGCAACGGTTGTGTTCCCGCGGCGCGTTCGTGAAAGTCCGTTCGTTTGCCCCCGAATGAGTTCGTCGATACCACCGACTGCGAGCGAAAACGTGTCTCGCAAATGGGGCATTGCAACTCGATTTGCTGTAGCGTAGTCATCGGTGCCTCTCCCGCTTTTCGTGCGCCCTGCACAGAGGGGAAAGGGAAAAACTGTGCCATGTGACGAATCGCACGGCTCTTGTTCGCTCTCGGCGACGCCGCTATCATTCCGCGTCCAACGTGCCAGTCGCGCCGCCTTCCCCGCGCTCCGGTCGATGCTGATCAATCTGCTGCCCGATTTTTTTGCCGTTCTCGATAGCACCGATCGCCTCGCCGCCTACCAGCGCTACTTCGCCAGCCATCGCACGATTCTCGAGTCGTACTGGCAGAATTACGTCATCGATCCCGATAGTCCGCACTTCGCCGACATCGTTCGCTCGACCGTAGCGGCAGGTCGCACGGAACGCGCGGATTTGACGACGATGCTCGAGCGCACGGACATCGTCTCGCTCGCGCGCAACGCGGAGCAACAGTGTCGCGAGCTGCTCGCCATGGATTGCGACGTCGACGTCGTGCTCATGGTCGGCGTGGGAGCGGCGAACGCCGGCGAACTCGTGGTCGACGGCCGCGGCATCGCGTTCGTCTGCCTCGAGCACTTCACCGGCACGACAAATCCCAAGACCGACGGACTCGGACTCGATCCCGAACTCATGCCGCTTTGGCTGGCGCACGAAATCGCCCACGTCGTGCGCTATACGTCGCCGAGCAGCCGCAGCGAGCTTCGGTCGATCGTCGACGACGCTCACGGCGACTACTCGTACTGGAGCACCGGCCGGCGCGCGACGCTCCGCGAGTTGTTGATCAACGAGGGATTGTCGGTGCACGCAGCGCGCGCGATCAGCCCCGGGCACGCTGCGTGGGAGTATTTCGGCTACGGACGGCGGCAATACGCCGATGTTCGCCAGCTCGAGTCGGTGATCGCGCGCGCGGCCGCGCACGATCTCGATACCAGCGGACTCGGTCTCCGGCTCCGCTATCTCTCAGGCGGCATGAGCGACGAAGCGCGCACCGTCGATCGCTACGTGCTCCCGGAGCGCGCCGGCTACTATCTCGGCGCGCGCATGTGCGAGTCGGCGATCGCCGCCAACGGTCTCGCCTGGGCGGTCCGCGCTGGGGCGCACGAAATCACCGCGCTCAACCAAGCCGCGGTGATGTCCGCCTGATCAACCGGCGCTGACTCTATTTCCCGACGCAAAAGCGTCGGAACACCTCGTCGAGCACGTCCTCGACGTCGACGGCGCCAATCAAATCCTCGAGCGTGACGCACGCTTCGCGAAGATGCACCCCGGCGACCGGCGCGGGCACGTCTCCCAATGTCCATCGATCGCGAAACGCGCGCGCCTCGTCCAGCGCGCGCGCCACGGCATAGCGGTGGCGCTCTTGCGTGAGCAACGGCGCGTCCGTGTCGAACGCACCGGCCTCGCTCGCCACCGCGGCTGATATTGCCGTGACAAGCGCGTCGAGACCTTCGCCAGTCTCAGCGCTGACGCGAACCTGTGCGACGCGCCGCGCTTGTACCGATCGCTCACCCGAACGGACAAGGTCGCTCTTGGTTCGAACGAGAATCCGCGGCGCCGTGGTGTGCGCGTCGACCGCGGCGGACACGAGCGCCACACTCTCGTCGCTATCGCCGCACGCGAGCACCACGGCCGCGCGCGCCAGATACGATTCGCTCACTTCCACACCGATTCTCTCGACGACGTCGGACGTTTCGCGGAGCCCAGCCGTGTCGACGAGGCGGATGGGCACTGCCGGCGTGTCGATCACCGCTTCGATCGCGTCGCGCGTCGTACCCGGGATCTCGGTCACGATCGCGCGGTTTTGACCGACGAGTGCGTTGAACAGCGACGACTTTCCGACGTTCGGCAGCCCGGCGAGCACAACGAGCGCGCCTTCGCGTACGAGTTCGCCGGCGCGCGCGGTGGCGAGCAGCCCCTCGAGACCGGACACGACGGAATTCGCCGCATCGAGAATTCGCCGCGGCGATATCGGTCCGTCGTCCTCTTCGGGAAAATCAATGTCGTAGGCGATCAGCGCCTCGAGCGCGATCAGATCGTCGCGCAACGCCAGCACGCGCCGACTCAGCCCGCCGTCGAGCTGCCGGAGCGCGACACGCTGCGCCGCGCGCGAGCTCGACGCCACGAGATCGCCCGTCGCCTCGGCCTGCAGGATGTCGAGCTTGCCGTTGAGCACGGCGCGGCGGGTGAATTCCCCGGGTTCGGCGAGACGCGCACCGCGCGCGATCAGCGCCGCGACCACCGTCGTCGGCACGACCGACCCGCCGTGGGTCGTGATCTCCACCGCGTCTTCGCCCGTGAACGACGCCGGCGCGTCATAGCGCACGACGACCGATTGGTCGAGCGCGACGCCGGCGACGTCGCGCACGTTGGTGAGCACGACGGAGCGAGCCGTCGCGGGCCAGTGGTCCAGTGCGTCGCGCGCGATCGCGTGCGCGCGCGGCCCGGACACGCGAACGATTGCCAGCGCGCCGCGGCCTGGCACCGTGGCCTGCGCCACGATCGTTTGCGACAGGTCGAGCGCGCCGGGCGTCGTGGGGCCGTGCATTGTCGATTGCTGTTTAGCGATCTGGTATTTCGAGCGATTCACCCGGCTCGATGATTCGCACCGCGTCCGCCAAGTGATGCGACGCCAGGCGATCGCGCAATCGGCGGATCGCGTCGTGCGCCGTGGCCGTGACGTGCCGGAACGTCCCCCAGTGATACGGCACCAACACCCGCGCACGCAACCGCTCGAACAGCGTGAGCGCGTCCTCGTGGGTGAGGTGCCCCTTCTGGAATCCCGGTTTCCACCACGGCGCGTAGCCAATCGGCAGCAGCGCGAGATCGAGTTCGCGACCCTGTGCCCACAGCACGCGCTCGACGAGATGGTGCGTATTTTCGACGAGCGCCGTATCGCCGGCGAAAAAAATACTCATGCCCGCGTCGAGCAAGTACATGTTCGCCGAGCTCCGCCAGCGATCGAAGCCATACCGGTTGCCGCGGTGCGTCGCGCTCGCCGCATGCACCGTGACGGCGCCGACGCGCGCCTGCGCGTCCGGCGCGAGGTCCGTCGCGTGATCGAATCCGAGCCGTCGCAGCCACTTCGCCACAACCGGCGGTGCGTAGAGCGGAATGTCTCGCGGCAATCGCTCGAGCGAATCGAACGACAGATGGTCCGCGTGGGCGTGCGTCAGCAAAATGGCATCGAGCGCTGGCAGCTTGTCGAGCGCAATGCCCGGCGGCGCGACGCGCGGAAGCAATCCCCCGAGCTTCGAGTCGAAGTTTGGGTCGGTGAGCACCCGCGCTCCCCCGACCTCCAACAGCAGCGTCGCGTGGCCAACGTACGTGATTTTCATGGCAGTGGGTGCGCACGCGTCGCGAAGCGTGCGCCACCTTCGGCCCTCGCGCCGCGAATCGCTACGTCTTTCGCGCTCCGCTTGCAGAACCCGTGCTCACCCGAGCCTTGGCACGCTCTCTCGTCACCATCAACTGCTGCGGAAGCGACGCGATGTTCTGCACGGCGTAGTACAGATTGAGCCCCGACGCAAAGTTGAGGAACATCATCGTGAACATCGCCGGCATCATGTAGCTCATCATCTTTGCCTGCGGATTCGGCGGCGCCGCACGCATGCCAATCCACGAGAGCACGAACATCGACACGCCCATGACGATCGGCGTGATGTACGTTGGGTCGCGCAACGACAGATCGGGCATCCAGAGGAACGGCACGCCGCGGAGTTCGATCGTGTTGCGCAGGACATAGTACAGCGCGTACAAAATCGGCATTGGCAGCAGCATCGGCAGACATCCGAGCACCGGACTGAACGGGCTCATACCGTGATCTCGGTACACCTGCATCAGCGCGTCGCGCTGCTTGTCGGGCTCGTTCTTGTACTTTTTCTGAATCTCCGTCAGCTCCGGCTGAAGGCGCTGCATCTGGAAGCTCGAACGCATCGCGCGCTGATTCAGCGGCCAAATGAGCAGTCGTATGACGAGACCGAAGATCACCAGCACCCATCCGTAACTCAGCCGCGTCGTGCTCTTCATCCACAACAACGTGCGCATCGTAATCGTGGAGAACGGCTGAACCACGACGTGCAGAATCCCCGCATACGGATTCACGTTTTCCAGATCATTGCCGAGTGCGTTGAGTTGCTTCCAGGACTGCGGACCGACGTATAAGTCGAACGCGAATTGGCCGTTCGTCAGCCCGAGCGTCGTCGTCGCGAATGCGGTCGGCGCGACCTTTCCACTCCGCAGGCCGCCGCGCATCGTCATTCCGCGGAAAATCCCGCCCGCGGGTGTGCCAACCGGCTTCATGAGCGCAATGAGCCAATACTTATTTCGCGCCGCGACCCACTGGAGCGATCCAGTGTCAGCACGCACTGAGTTGATGTCGAGCTTGGCGAATGGCACGCTCGTCACGTCGCGGAGCGGAATCTTGTACGCGTATGCCAGGTTTCGCTGGTCGTCCGCCGTGTCGGCCTCGGCTGAGCGCAATTCGCTCGGCAGGTCGATGAGGAGCGATGTACCCGGCGGAGCATTCGCTCACCTCGCCGCGCACCGCCATGCGATATCCGTCGCCGGTCGTCTGGTACGAAATCGTCATCGCCGGCGAAGTCGACGTGAACGTCGTCGTGCCGCTCGCTTGCTGCACGGCGAACTGCACCGTGTCGAGCGCGATCGTGTCGCCGCCGATGGCGAGGCGATAGTGAAGCAGCGGTCCGCTCGGCGACTCGACGGTCGCCATGCTGTCGCGACGTCCGGGCCGAAGATCGCGAAACCCAATCATGCCAACCGAGAACGGGACCGCGCCGGGATTCGCAAGCAGTGAGCGGCTCTGTGCCGTCGCAACGACGACAGTCGCCTGCGGCTGCACCGGTGGCTTGGCGGCATTGGACGGTGCAGACGCCGATGGTCGGGGTGCCGACCGGCGTCGCGGCCTCGCGCGCTGGGCGCAGGTGCCGTCGGATGGTGCGTGGTTCGTGTCCAGCGCTGTTGTGCTATCCGACGAGGTCGCCGTTGGGCGGCGCGACGGAAACAATCGTGGAGTGATGACGAGCACGAGCGCCATCAACACGAGCGCGAGAAGAGTTCGTCTATCCATTCTAGGAAAAGCTGTCCTCAGGGAACTGGGTCGTACCCGCCAGGGCGGAACGGGTGGCACCGGGCAATTCTGCGCAACGCGAGCCAACCGCCGCGAATGGCGCCATGTCGTTCGAGCGCCTCAATCGCGTATGCCGAACAGCTTGGATAATAGCGGCAGGACGCCGGCAAGATCGGCGACAGCGTGACCTGATACGCGCGAACGACGAGCACGAGAACCGTACGCATTGCATCTAGCCCTTCGTTTCACGGTTCACGACGTGCGCGACAATCGTTCGCACGTCCGCTCGCAGCGCGTCAAACTCGACCGTGTACGCTTCGGGGCGCGCACGAATCGCGACATCGGTCGCGACGCCGTGGTTCAACGCCGGCAGCAGTTCGGCGCGCGTCAACTCTCGCAACCGGCGCTTGAGTCGGTTTCTGTCGACCGCCGTGTGGCGATGCAGCGGCACGACGATCCCGACTCGCGAACGATCGAGAGGGGAAGCGACGACTCGGACATCGAGATGCACGGTCCGAATTCGCTTCCCCTCTCGAATGACAGTTTGCAGATCGGAGCCCCGCGTCAATCGACTGCCGCGCGGGAATCCAAGGCCGTTGTTAGGCGCCGGCGTACTTGCTGGGCAGTTTGACGGTGAGACGCTGACGACCCTTTTTGCGGCGACGACTGAGCACTTCACGCCCCCACCTGGTTTCCATGCGCGTGCGAAATCCGTGTGTCTTGATGCGGCGCTTGTTCCGGGGACGATATGTGGGCTTACCCATGGACCACTCCAAAAGCTGTACGAACGATCTGTGACGGAGAATGGTAAACCTATCTCGTCACAGAGGATGGATCAAGAGAGTCACTGCTCACACACTGCTGCGAGATTGCTTTTTCCACATTGCCGATCTAGCTTCGCTCCCCCGCGGTGCCCCCTCGCTTCCCCACATGACGCTGACTGCCCACGAAGCTTGGAGCCGGCTGCTCGATCGCGCTCGCGAAGAACTCCCAGAGCAGACGTTCAAGACATGGCTCGAGCCCACTGAGGCACTGTCGCTCGACGGCGGAGTTCTTTCCGTCGGCGCGCCGGATCAATTCGCCGCCGACTGGAACGAGTCGAAGCATGCGGACTACCTCGCGAGCCTCGCCCCGATCGCCATCGGCCGCCCGATCACGGTCGTCTTCAAAGTCACCGAAGAACGCCGCGCTCGGCCGCAGATGGATTTCTTCGTGTCCGCGCCTCCGAAGGCCATCGTTCCGGGACAGAATAACGCCAAGAACTCGCCACCATTAAGCGATCGCTACACGTTCGACTACTTTGTCATCGGCAAATCGAACGAGCTCGCCGCCGCCGCCGCGCACGCCGTCGCTCAGGCGCCCGGGCAAGGTCTACAACCCGCTCTTCATCTACGGCGACACCGGACTCGGCAAAACACACCTCATGCAGGCGATCGCGCACGAGATCGTCCTCCGGCGCCCGGAAACACGCGTCACCTTCATCGGCACCGAGCAGTTCACCAACGAACTCGTCGCCGCAATTCAAAACCGAACCAACGCCGACTTTCGTCGCCGCTTCCGCGAAACCGACCTCCTCCTCATCGACGACGTGCACTTTCTCAAGCGCAAGGAAGCGACGCAGGAGGAGTTCTTCCACACGTTCAACGCGCTTGTACGAAGGCGGCCGCCAGATCGTCCTCACCAGCGACCGGCCACCGTCGGAGATTCCAGGGCTCGAAGCCCGACTGGTGTCCCGCTTTCAGTGGGGCATGGTCGCCGACATCGAAATGCCGGATCTCGAGCACCGCATCGCGATTCTGCGTCAAAAGGCGCATCTCGACCATCTCGAACTCACGATTCCCGAAGAAGTCATCCGATTCATCGCCGAGAACGTCCGGTCGAGCGTCCGCGAGCTCGAAGGGTCGATCATCAAGCTGCTCGCCTACGCGTCGCTGAAGCACCGTGAAATCACCGTCGAGGTCGCCCGTGAAGCGCTGCGCGACAAGCTCAAGGCCGCTGAAGGCACGACCCCCGGTGGGCCGGCACTCAACACCTACGCCATTCAGCAGGCGGTGGCCAAAGAGTGGGGAGTAACCACCGAAGGACTCCGGTCAAAGACGCGGACGAAGAATCTCACCGTCCCGCGGCAGGTCGCGATGTACCTCATGCGCGATCTCCTCTCCATGCAGCTCGTGGAGATCGGCGCCGCGTTCGGTGGCCGCGACCACTCGACCGTGATCCACAGCCTCGAGCGCGTCGCGGCCATGTCGAAAGAAGACCCGATGTTCGCGCAGCGAATCGGGAAGATTTACGCCGCGTTGGAAAGCCTGCGTCAATGAACACTGGACCTACACTTTCCCACAGGTTGTGCGGCCGACACAGTGCCGGTCGATGCTTTGGATCCGGACAACTTCGCTTCCCCACATCGACTTCCACACTCGCAGGGATAGTCGAACTGCTTGATTCGATGTAAGTTCCAGCGATTTTCCACGCGTCAACAGCCTCTACTACGGCTACTAGTTTATTGCTCTTAATAGAGCACTAGTAACGCCGCGCTGTTTTGAACAACACAGGAGCCGCAATGCGGTTTACGATCTCCCGGGAAAAGCTGCAAGAAGGTCTTGCCGCCGTGACCGCGAGCATTCCGACGAAGACGACCCTTCCCGTACTCGCCAACATCCTGGTCGAGGCGACGGAGAAGGGAATTCGGTTGTCCGGCACGGACCTCGACATCGCCGTGACCACCGAAGTTGCTGCCGACGTCGAGATGCCCGGTGCGATCACCATACCGGCCAAGAAACTGAGCGAGATCGCACGCGAGCTCCCGCCCGCACCGGTGCGCATCGCGGCCGTCGGCGAACAGCGCATCACGCTCGACTGCGGTCGCTCGCACTTCAAGATCCTCGGCCTTCCGCGCGATGAGTTTCCGGCGTTTCCGTCGGTTCGGTTCGACGAAAGTTGGCGCATTCGCTCCGGCGACTTGATCAAACTGATCTCGCATACGTCGTTTGCCGTGTCGAACGAAGAAAGTCGGCCGATCCTCAACGGCGTTCTGTGGGAGCTGAAGCCGGACACGATGCGCATGGTGGCCACCAACGGCCACCGGCTCGCCAAGATGGACATGCCGATCAAGTCGACCGGCGCGCCGGCGACCGACATGATCGTGCCGCCAAAGGCGCTCGAGCAGGTTCGCCGCCTCTTTCCCGAAGACGAAGAGCTGGAAATCGCCAAGGGCGAGAATCACCTCGGCTTCCGCTCGCCGTTCACCGCGGTGTTCACGCGGCTCATCGAAGGTCCCTATCCGCCCTACGAAGGGGTCATACCGCGCGACAACAACCGCGTTGCCATCGCCGACCGGACTGCGCTCACCAGCGCGCTTCGGCGAATGTCGATCATCGCCTCCGACCAGACACATCGCATTCGGCTATCGTTCAACGTGGGCATGCTCAAGTTCAGCGTGCAGACGCCCGATCTTGGTGAAGCAACCGACGAGCTGGCAGTTCGCTACACCGGCGACGCACTCGACATCGGGTTCAACGCGAACTACCTCCTGGAGATCCTGAAGTACATTCCAACGGAGGAGGTTCGACTGACGCTGAAAGCGCCCGAACGTGCGGCGACGCTCGAGCCGGAGGGATGGTCCGACCCGGCGTCGTATCTCTGTCTCGTCATGCCGCTTCGCTTGCTCGACTGAGCGTCGCGTTCCCCCGCCCGAGCGGGGAAGGAAGCCAGTCGACATGTTCAGCTTCATCACGCTCGTGCAGGGCCTTGGGTTGGCGTATGCGGCTGGCCTCAACCTGTACGCGGCGGTGGCGGTCACCGGTCTCGCCGTGCGTTTCGGCTGGGTGCAGAACGTCCCCACGACGATTCAGAGTTTTGGTAACATCGTCGTCATCTCCGTCGCGGCGGCTGCTGTATCTCATCGAGTTCGTCGCCACCCTCATTCCGGGCGTGGCGTCGGCGTGGGAAACGCTCCACAGCCTCATTCGGCCGCCCGCGGCGGCCGTGCTCGCCGCCGCAACCGCCTGGCACGCGGATCCCGTGATCGTGCTCGTTGCGGCGCTGCTGGGCGGCGGCCTCGCAATCACGACGCACACCACGAAGCTCGGACTGCGCTACGCCATCGACACGTCGCCCGAGCCGCTGACAAATGGCATCACGAATCTCGCCGAGCTCGGACTGGTCGCCAGTGTCGCGGTTGCGATCTGGCATTATCCCGTCATCACCCTCGTCGTTGCGCTCGCCGTCCTTGCCTTTCTGATCATGATCGTGCGGCTCATTTGGCGCGCGCTCCGGCAAGTGTTTTCCGGACGGTGGATGCCGGCGCCCGGACTGATGCAGGCGCCGCGCGTCATGGAACGCCGCGGCGGCGCGCCACGACGACGGCGAAGGCATGCAATGAAAAAACGGCGCGCTCCGAGGAGCGCGCCGTTGGTCGCCAGCCTGTAAGCCGGGTTCTGTA
Source organism: uncultured Gemmatimonadaceae bacterium (assembly GCA_963817445.1). GTDB lineage: Bacteria > Gemmatimonadota > Gemmatimonadetes > Gemmatimonadales > Gemmatimonadaceae > JAQBQB01. The sequence continues at coordinate 369,496 of CAWFOG010000027.1, read as the reverse complement.
CGACGAACAGAATTCGCCGTGGCAGTCATTCCTCTTGGAGCGTAGTCGCCCACGCCCTCTAGCAGCCTACCCGCAGCGTCTTGATCGAGGTGGGCACCTCTCGCTGCCTATTTGGCCTTGCTCCCGCTGGGGTTTGCCCTGCCGCGTCTGTTGCCAGACGCGCGGTGAGCTCTTACCTCACCTTTTCACCCTTGCCTGATCCGAAGACCGTCGGCGGTATTTTTTCTGTGGCACTGTCCGTCGTCCACCGGTCGAAACCGGCGACGCCCAGGCGTTACCTGGCAGCGCGCCCATTGGAGCCCGGACTTTCCTCGCGCGGCGCTCGACGAACGCCGAGACACCGCACGCGACCACCCGTCTGACAACCGGGTTTAAAGATAACGAACACCCGCTGCCCTCGCATCGGGCACGTCGGCGCGCGTACCGAAATTCGTGCTGACGGTGACATGACGCAGGCGCGATACGTTCCGCGCACATCGATTTCGTGCTCGACATCTCGTCGCTTCCACCGTCCGGAGATCGCCCATGCCTCGCTCCGCACCGACTCCGCGCCGCCCGCTGCCGATTGCCACCATGCTCACACCGACCGAACGGCTCCGCGTCGACGCCGCCGGCGAGGGCGCGTACCACGCGCTCCATCGCGATTCCGTCGCCGAGCTTGTTCAAGATCTCAAATCAAATCGCGCCAGCGCGGTCGTCGTGTCGGTCACGCGGTGCGACCAGCGCGCGCGGGCCGGAGTCGCCGCGCTGGTCCGCGAGTTTCCACGCGTGCCCACCGTCGCGCTGCTCACGCGACCTCGATCGATCCGCGCCGCAAGCCGTCCTCTCCCTCGGCTCGACCGGCGTTCGGCAGCTCGTCGACGTGCGCGAAGCTGACGGGCTGGCGCGAGCTTCGCAGCTATCTGCTCGCGGCGCGCGGCGAAGACATGCAACGCGAGGCGCTCAGCCAACTCGCCTTGGATTTGTCCGGATGTCCGCGCGACTGCTGGCGATTCTTCGAGGCGCTCTTTCTCGCGCCGCCGAGCGTGAGCACCGTGCGGCTGCTGGCTCGCCGGCTCGACGTGCTTCCCAGCACCCTCATGAGTCGGTTCTTTCGCGCCAAACTTCCCGCGCCAAAACAATATCTCGCCACGCGCGCGGCTGGTGCGCGCTGCGCGTCTGTTCGAGAATCCCGGCTTCTCCGTCGCCAACGTGGCCAACCACCTCGACTACTCGTCGCCGCAGAGCTTTGGCCGCCACGTCCGCACGCTCATGAGCATGACGGCTGGCCAGTTTCGCGAGCAGTTCGACGGCGAAGGCATGCTCCAGCACTTCCGCCAGTCGCTCGTCGTGTCCCACATCGAGCGGCTCCGGCGAACTGCGCCCACTCAATCCGTCGTGGGGGTCGACCTACGCTCGCACGCTGGTTCAGTGACGCGTCGCATCGCTCGTGTCATCGATCACCGGGTTGCTTCGCGATCAGCGGGACGATCTCCGCCGCGCGAACGAGCGAGCGCACCGGCACTCCCTCGCCTTCGAGTGCCTCGGTGCCTCCCTCTTCTCGGTCGACGAGCGCCAACACGCCAATGACGGTGCCGCCGGCCGCGCGCACCGCCTCGATCGCCCGGCGCGCCGACCCGCCCGTCGTGATCGTGTCCTCAATTACGACCACGCGATCGCCGGAGCGAAACGGCCCCTCGATCAGCTTTCCCGTGCCGTGCTGCTTCGCCTCCTTTCGCACGGTGAACGCCCGGAGCGGTCGATCCGTCGTCGCGCTGGCATAGCTGATCGCCACGGCGATCGGGTCGGCGCCGAGTGTGAGGCCGCCCACGGAGTCCGGAGTCCAGCCGGCGTCGGCGATCGCGGCCAGCGCGAGTGGGCCGATCAGCGACAGACCATCGGGGCTCATCGTCGTCAATCGCGCGTCGATGTATAGCGAGGACTGTCGTCCTGATGCTAACGTGAACGTACCAAGCTTCGCGGATCGCGCCGCGAGCAGTGCAATGAGGTCGTCTCGTCGTGGCATTGTGGCACGCGATGGGTTGGCGCGAGCGGCTCGGCGCAATTCCTTTCCGATCGTACCCGTTGGTTCTCGAACCGAATAATGACACGCACGACGGTCGCGCGCATACCAGCGGGTGGGATTTCCCTGCTGCTCAGTCTCGCGTTGGTGCTCATGGTCGTCGGGCTAGTCGCCGGCGACCGAGCCCTCGCGCGCGCGGCGGACAGCGAGGCCCGCACCGACGCCGAGCAGTCGAGTCTTGCCGTGAGCGAGGCGATGGCCGCGGTCGTGGCCCGCGCCGCTGCTGGCGCAGGCGGATTGGCGAGTCTCACTGGCGACACGGCCGTACAAGCGGTCCTCGCACGCGGACCCTCACGCCGTCGCGCCGCGGCGATCGTCGCCGGACGCCACACCGTGATGGTCGCCGGCGACACGGCCGCGTTCTCGTCGGGCGTGGTCGCCAGCGCGCCGATTCGCTTCGGTGCGCCCGGCGCCAACGCCCAGGCGCTGAGGTTGATCGTCGCGCATGACGGCGGCATCGCCCCGCCCCGCGCGCTCGTCTGGCTCCTCAGCCTCATTGCGATCGCGCTGCTCGTCTTCGCGCTTCTGCGCGAACGGCGCCAAACGATTCGCGTCGCCGAACGGTCGACGGAGCTCGAGCGACTGTACAGCGAAGTTGCGCGCGCGAATACTGCGAAAAGCGAGTTTCTCGCCAATATCTCGCACGAACTGCGCACGCCGCTCAACGCCATCGTCGGCTTCGTCGAGCTCCTGAAGGACGGCGTGTACGGCGATCTCTCGCCGCGACAGGTTCCGCCGGTCGACCGCATCGCGGCGTCGGCTACGCATCTGCGGCATCTCGTCGATCAGGTGCTCGACATCGCGAAGATTGCCGCCGGTCGCCTCGAGGTGCATGCGGAAACGCTCGTACTTCGCCCGTTCGTGCTCAATATCGCGAGCGAACTCGAATCGCTGATCAACGAGCGCGGGTTGAGTCTGTCCATCGCCGTCGGCGCGTCGCTGCCGCGCGTGCGAACCGACCCGACGCACCTGCGTCAGATCCTCGTCAACCTGATCGGCAACGCGGTCAAGTACACGCCGGCCGGAGGCATCGCGGTTCGCGCACGCCTCGTCGGTCTCTCGGCCGCGACGTTGGCGGCGGGGCGCCGCCACACGCCGGAAGATCCGGTGCTGGCCGGTCAATCACCCGACGCGCGCCGCGTGTGGGTCGCGCTTCAGGTGGTCGACACCGGCGTCGGCATCGCGCCAGGCGACCAGGCGCGCATCTTTGAAGAATTCGAACAGGTGAATGCCGGCCCGCGCGGCGAATCGATGCAGCGCGGCACGGGGCTCGGTCTTGCCATCTCTCGTCGTCTCGCGCAGCTCCTCGGCGGCGACTTGCGCGTCGACAGTCAGATCGGCAAGGGCTCGACCTTCACGCTCTGGCTGCCGGTGCATCCCGCGGATCTCGAACCCGCGGCGATTGCGGCGCCGAGCACCGCCGAGTCTGTCGGCTGATCAGTCTTTCTTGCGAAACATCGCGGCGAACCGAGACGCAAGTCCGCGCTTCTCGTCGTCGGGCGCGGCGGCGGTCGCGGCGCAGAATTCGCTCGCCAGCGCCAACACGTCGCTGTACCGCTTGGACGGATCCTTACTGAGTCCGCGCATCACGACTGCTTCGAGCGCCGGCGGAAACCGAAGTCCGACCTTCGCCTGGTTGAGCGGGATCGGCGGCTGCGATAAGAGTTGTGAGAACATTTCCCGCGGCGTTTTCGCGGGAAACGGAAGACATCCCGTGAGCAGGAAGTACGCGATCGTCGCCAAGCTGTACTGATCGGCGAGGGGGCCGACGAGCTCACCGGACAGCGCTTCCGGCGCCACGTACATCAACGTCCCGACGAAGAACCCCGCGCGCGTGAGCCGCTGTTCCGGCGATATGTCCGTGTCGGTCGCGATGCCGAAGTCGAGCAGCTTCACCTGCCGCGTCTCCGGATCGTACATCACGTTCTCGGGCTTGAGATCGCGATGAACGATGCCGACGGCGTGCGCGGCGTTCACCGCATCGGCGATCTGACGCATGATCGTGCACACTTCGTCAGCCGGCAGCGGCCCCTGTCGCTTGGCGTATTTCTCGAGGATCTCGCCGGCCGCCCACTCGATCGCCAGAAAGTGCAGTCCCGGGCCGGCTTCGCCGATCTCGATCGTGCGCACCACGTTCGGGTGCTGCACGCGCTCGCCGTACCGCGCCTCGCGCAGAAAGCGCGCGACCGCCGTGCGATCCTGGCGCAACTTCTCGCGCAGTACTTTCACGGCAACCGTGCCATGCTCGGCGTGGAGCGCGCGAAACACGGCGGAGGTTCCGCCCTCGCCTACTTCACTCTGCAGCGAATATCCGGCAATCGTCTGTCCGACGAGGGTCTCGCGGGGCACGCGGCGAACCTAATCGTGCGCCATGCGGGTGGCAAGCCGGTTGCTTGACAAATTCACAAACTGTTCCTATATAAGGCCCCGCAAGCCAGGCGGCTTGCCCAGCACCGCAGTGCAGGATCGATTCACCTCGCAGGAGGCAGCTCGCATGGCCAGAGGGAAGGTGAAGTGGTTCAATGACGCCAAGGGGTACGGCTTCATTGAGCAGGACAGCGGCGAAGATGTGTTCGTGCACTTCTCCGCGATCAGCATGGAAGGCTTCAAGACACTCGCCGAGGGACAGGAAGTCGAGTTCGAAATCCGCACCGGCGAAAAGGGGCTCCACGCCGCGAACGTCGTCCGCGTCTGACGCGACCCGCCTCCACGAACGCACGACCCTGCATCCGCCCGCCAGCAATGGCGGGCGGTGCTGTTTCCGGCCCCGGCGCGCGTAGGGATTGTTGCGGGCGCCCATTCACCTGACCTTTCGGTCGCCAGCGCCATCACCGTCGTACCACACCCCGCGCGTCGTGCCGTCGCCTCCTCCGTCTCCTCGTCTCTTCCTCGTCGATGGCTACGCGCTGATCTATCGCGCGTTCTTCGCGCTGATCGCTCGCCCGCTCACCACGAGCCGCGGTGAAAACACATCGGCCGCGTGGGGAATCGTCACCTTTCTCCATCGGCTGCTCGAGACGCACCGCCCCGACTACCTCGGCTGGGTGCACGACTCCGGACTGTCGTTTCGCCACGAACGGTATCCCGCGTACAAGGCGACGCGCGAGAAGCTCACCGAAGAACTGCAATCGGATTTCGATCGCGGCATGGAGCGCATCCGCGATATCCTCGACGCGCATCATATTCCAATACTGGCATTAGATGGCTATGAAGCCGATGACGTCATCGGCACGCTCGCCAAGCAGGGCGTCGAGCGCGGCCAGAATGTCGTCGTCGTGTCCGGCGACAAGGACTTCCAGCAGCTCGTCCGCCCGGGGCTCTGGCTCCTCAATCCCGGCCGCGGCGGACCGGCGAGCGTCGAAGAACAGTGGGTCAGCGTCGACAACGGAAGCGAACGACTCGGCGTCCCGCCCGCCCTCGTCACCGACTACCTCGCCCTCCTTGGCGACGCGTCGGACAACGTGCCCGGCGTGAAAGGCATCGGCGAAAAGACCGCGCAGGAGCTGGTCAATTCGTACGGCACCGTCGAAAACATTCTCGCCCACGTCGACGAGATCACCAAGAAGCGCCCGCGCGAAGCGCTGCTCGCGCAGCGAGACATGGCGTTGCTGTCGAAGGAGCTCGTGACCATTCGCGACGACTTGCCCATCGCGCTCGACCTCGACGCCATGCGCCTCGCGACGCCGAACTACGATCGACTCCGGTCGCTGTACGTGGAGCTCGAGTTCCACGGGCTGGCGAAGAGCGCCGCCGCGGCGGCTGGCGCGACCGCCACGGCGTCCATCGAATCCGCCGGTGTGGTGACCGACGAACCGGCCGCGGCGCCGACGAACTACACCGTCGTCGATTCATTGCCGGCGCTCGCGCGCGCCGTCGCGCGTGCGCGCGAGGTGCCGTACATCGCCGTCGATACCGAAACGGTCATCGACCCCACCGCGCCGCAGGAGGTCGACCCGCTGCGCTCGTCGCTCGTCGGCGTCACGATCGCCGTCGCCCCGGGTGAGGCGTACTACTTTCCGCTCGCCCATCGCGCGCGCGCCGACAGCCAGGTCGATCTCGCGCTCGATGACCGCATGAGCGGCGCATCGCTCGGCACGCCGCCAGATCGCGCCGGTGCCGAAGAAGGCCCGCGCGAAAAAGGTCGCGGAACCAACGGGCATCGCCGCCCGCGCCTGGGCGCGAGGTGACTTCGCGGTGAAGAACCTCCCGCCGCTACTCGGCGCGGACACGCAACCACTCAGAGCGCTGCTCGAGGATCCAGCCGTCAGAAAAACGGCGCAGAATGCCAAGTACGACACCCTCGCGCTGCGCGTCGCCGGCGTGACGCTGCGCGGTGTGGATTTCGACACCATGATCGCCAGCTACGTCCTCGACCCGGGACGGCGCTCGCACGGTCTCGACCTCCTTGCGCTCGAGTTCCTCGGTCACAAGATGACCACGCTTCGAGGAGCTCTGCGGAAAGGGCAAGGACTTCATCCCGTTCGACCAGGTCCCGATCGAGTGCGCGCGCGACTATTCGTGCGAAGACGCCGACATGACTCTGCGGCTCCGCCAACTGTTCGAGCCGCAGCTCGACGCCCTGCAACTCGCGGCGCTGTTTCGCGATGTCGAGATGCCGCTCGTCGACATGCTGGCGGAAATGGAATGGAACGGCATCGCGATCGACGTCGCCTGGTTCGCGAACACTCAAAGAGCGCTTCGAGCGCGAGCGGAAGCGCGTCGAGCAGGAGATCTACGACGTCGCCGGCGAGGAGTTCAACATCAACTCCAATCCCAAGCTGCGCGAAATTCTCTTTGAAAAACTCCAACTACCAATTCTCAAGAAAACGCAAACGGGGCCGTCCACCGACGCCAGCGTCTTGCAGCAGCTGGCCGACGACGGCCATCCGCTGCCCGTGCTGCTCATGGAATTCCGCGAGCTGTCGAAGCTCGAGAGCACGTACATCGACGCGCTGCCGACCTACGTGCATCCGCTGACGCATCGCGTGCACACGTCGTTCAATCAAACGACCGCGGCCACGGGGCGGCTCGCGTCGAACGAGCCCAACCTTCAGAACATTCCAATTCGCCGCGAGCTCGGTCGCGACGTTCGACGCGGGTTTGTTCCCGCGGCCGGATCAAGCTGCTCGCCGCGGACTACTCGCAGATCGAGCTGCGGTTGCTCGCCCATCTGTCCGACGATCCCGCGTTTGTGCACGCCTTCCGATCCGGCGACGACATCCATCGTCAGACCGCGGCCCGCATCTTCGACGTGCCGATCGATCAGGTGACCAAGGAGATGCGCGCTCGCGCGAAGACGATCAACTTCGCGACGATCTACGGACAGGGGCCGCACGCGCTGTCTCGCCAGCTCAAGATCACTCATGCCGAAGCGAAGGAGTTCATCGAGCGGTACTTCGCACGCTTCAGTCGCGTCCGCGAATACCTCGACTCGATGGTCGAGTTCGCGCGCGAGCACGGATACGTCCAGACCATCTTCAATCGGCGGCGCTACATCCCGGAGTTGCGCGATCGCAACTTCAACATCCGCGCGTTCGGCGAACGCACGGCGGCAGAATTCGCCCATTCAAGGTTCGGCGGCGGATCTGATCAAGATCGCGATGATCCGCATTCACGCGGCGCTCGCCGCGCGCGGCTTACGAGGCAAAATGCTGCTACAGGTCCACGACGAGTTGGTCTTCGAAGTGCCGAACGACGAGATGGACGCCGTCACCGAGTTGGTCCGCGTCGAAATGGAGCACGCGGCGGATCTTTCCGTTCCGCTGGTGGTCGACGTCGGCGTGGGCGACAACTGGCTGGCAACGAAGATGGATGAGCTAGTGACGCTGCGCACGAACCCGCACCTTGCACGTAACCTCGCAATTCGACGAGTTCAATGGGCCGCTGCGCACGAGCGTTTCGACGCGGTGGTCTATCGCCGTAACGTCGTTGTTCGAATAACATTTTATGCCCAATGGCCTCCCTTGGGCATCTGGCTTGCCTTACCATGGCCTCCGTAAGCCACCCACCGCCAAATGCACACATACCTATCCCTCCGCTCGTTCCCAAGCCCGAGAACAGAAGCCCGTGTCGCGTCTTCGACGCGGCTTCACGCTCATCGAGCTGCTCATCGTCGTCGTGATCATCGGCATCCTGGCCGCCATCGCCATCCCCAAGTTCCAGAACACCAAGGGCAAGGCGAACTTCGCCGCGATGCGCAGCGATTTGCGGAACCTGACGACGTCGCAGGAGGCGTATTTCTACGACCACTCGCATGTATTCCACCGCGACTCGACTCGCTCCACTTCTCGCCGTCGCACGGCGATTCTCTGGTCATCACAGAAGCGACGGTCGGCGGGCTGGTCCGCAACGGCGACCAATCCGGCTTCGTATCCGCACTTCTGTGCGTTGTTCATGGGCAGCGCGAGCGCCGTCGCTCCGGCGACCGACGCAGGAATCGTGACCTGCCAGTGAGTCGTAGCGGTGCCGTCGTCGGGTCGCACGCATGACGCGCGCTCCGACGCCTGGCACGCCACGCGTTCAAGAGTTCGTAAAGCGGCGAGACGGAATGGTCCACGCCATGGATGGCGGCCTGTGGCTGCACAGACACACGTGGAAGGGCCGACCCTTCGCGCATGTCGTCTCGACGGACAGGCGCCTCCTGCTCGACTACGGCGCGGCAATTGGAATCGCCGCCAACCGCCTGCAATTCAAACCGCTCAAAGATCCTCGCACGGGCGCACGGCGCGACGCGTGGCACTGGGACTTGGGCGGACCCTACCTGCCTCCCCCGATCGTTCCGTAGGTGCTCGCGCCCGACGGCACGGTTCGTCAGAGCGCGTTCGAAGTCGATCACATCCTCGCGGAGCGTCGCGAGCTCCGATTCCAGTCGCCCGCGCAGCGCCGGATCGCGTCGCAGCACCAGGTACGCGCGTGCGCGGTGCACCGTGCGTCGCAGGCGTTCGCTCAGCCAGAAATTGATGTCGGCCGCGATCGGTAAGCTCGCGACATAGCAGAGCGCGACGAGTCGGCCGAATACCAGACGCGACGATTAGCGTCTGGACGAGATAGCTCATCGAGACGAATGCCACACCGGCGATGAGCGTGCGCATCGCCGGATCGGCGGCGCTCTCGACCGAGCGCGCGGCGACCAGACGAGCGGCGCGAAACGGCAGCCAGTGATTCACTCGACCCCACAGCGCGAACGGGCCGCCGACGAGCAGCGTCCAGCCTTCGCGCGCGATGAATCGCGCCCCGTCGCGCACAGCGAGCGAAATTCCCAGATCTTCGACGAGCAGGCCGTGGTTGGCGGCAACCTGCTGCACCGCGTCGAGCCTCCGCACGAGTCGGTCGGCTCGCGCGCGAAGCGCGTCGTCGGCGTCGCGCACGCGTCGCGTCAGATCGTCGATGCGTCGCGCGATGGTCGCTTCCGTGCCAAGCCCGCGCGCCTGCATTCGACGCGTCCGGAACGGCGTCGAACAGCGCGACGATCAGGCTCGCGAGTCGAACGGCGCGCGCTGCGTCGTCGGTCGACGCGTAGTTCGTCGTCACCGCGCGGAGGCGTGCGTCGATCTCCGCCGTGAGCGCGTCGGCCGGCGGCGCGTCGGACGATTGCTGCCAGGAGTCGACCAGAATCGGCTCGCCGATCTGCACGAGAACGCGCGAACGCGGTGCGTCCTTCCGCTCGAACGTGAGACCAATGGGCAGCGATGGCCAGATCGCGAAGCCGGCTGCCTGCGCCTTCGGCGCGCGCCTGCATCGCGATTCGCGCCGCGCCGGTCTTCAGCGGCGCGAGCGATGGCTCGTCGTGCGATTTCCCTTCGGGAAAAATCAACACGACGCCGCCCGCCTCGGAGCGCCTCGTGCACGGCGCGAAAAGTGTCGCGGTTGCGCGCCGGATCCGGCTGTTGTCCGGCGCGCGACTCGTCGCTCGTCCGTCGCAGCGGTAGCACGCCAAGCACTCGCAGGAGCACGTTCGCCAACGGATTCGCGAACAGCGTCGACTTGGCCGTGATCAGCACGCGCCGTGGCATGACCCAGCCGACGAGCAGCGCGTCGACGAGCGCGTTCGGGTGATTCACAACGAGAAGCAGCGGTCGGTGGCGCGGAATACGCTCGAACCCCTCGACCTGGATGTCGCGATAGTACCAGCGGAGCGCGACGCCGGCGATGGCGCGAAGCAGCGCGTACATCGGTTACGCCGTCCGTTGAGCGCAACCGGGAACGCCGGGAAGAACGAGCGCGAGCGGGATCATGTCTTGCCGATGGGCCACAGAGTTCTCCGGGTTGCCGGTGTCTTCTGCACTGCTACACGGTAGCCCTGACCCGTCGGCGCTGGCGATACGTCGCCTGACGTAGTCGCAGCGCATGCAACTGTTGACGGATCGGGCAGCGGGTCCAAATTACGGCAAATGAACACGTTCCGCCGCTCCATGTTGCTGGCCGCCGGGATTGCCGGAGTGGCGCTTGTCGCCTGCGAACATGCCAAGTCGCCCGCACCCGGCGACTCCGCGAACGTTGGTTCGACCGGAGGCGCGTCGCACACGCTCTCCGCCACGCCGACGACATGGGATCGAAACGCCGGACCAGTGCTCCTCGTGACGACGGACACCGCGTCGCGCGCGTTCCTCATCCTTCCGGACACGGCCACTGCGGCGACGACGCTGGCAAATATTCCTCGCGAGGCCTCCGTGACCCTCTTCGGTCGCGGGGGCACCGTGCAAACGGCGGAACTACAGACCATCGACGACACCGAGGCCTGTCCGATCGCCATGCTTCGCGCCGCGCCGCCGCCGCGTGCGTGGAGTGTCGGATTCATCGGCGGAGTGATCGCGCCGCTCGCGATGGATTCGACCGCCGCACTCCCCCGCGCCGACTCTGCCGCGTTTGTCGTCTGGATGAATCGCCTGGCCTCCGCGCTGCCCAACGACTCGGCGGGTCGCTTCGCCGGACTTCCGTTCATGGTCAGCGCCATGTGGCGGTTCACGATCCCTGACGGGCCGCTCGTCGTCATCGCGACGCTGCAGCGGCAACTCAATCAGGAAGCGACGCCGCTCGAGGAGCACACGCTGCTCGTCACGGAGCGCGCGCCCAACGACACGACGGTCACGACGGCGTACAGTGAGCGAATCTACGGCGACGAAGAAACGATCGAGACCAGCGATATGTTGGCGTCCGCGCTGATCGGCAGCGCGAAGACGCCGGCGCATCGTGCTCGCGCGCGACTACGGCGACGCCACGTCCTACGCACTGCTCGAGCGAGTGTCAGCCGGCCGCTGGCAACTGCGCTGGGTCAGCAGCCGTCGCCACTGCTGACGGCGACCACCGCCGATCATCCGCTCTCCGCGCGGCCCAGGCCCGCCGGCGCGCGCACTCGACCTGCGACGCCGGCCAACGCCAACAGCGTCAGCAAGTACGGTAGCGCGAGAAATAGCTGATACGGCAGCGCCAAGCCGAGCGCCTGCAGGAGGAACTGCAACGCACTCGCGGCACCGAACACCAACGCGGCCACCATGGTGCCGATCGGGCGCCACCGACCGAGGACGACGATCGCGATGGCAATGAACCCGCGCCCCGCCGACATGTTCTCGGCGAACGTGCCCGCTTGCGCGAGCACGAGCGTTCCACCGGCGAGTCCGCCCATCACTCCGCCAAACAGAATCGCCAGCGTGCGGATCCGCGCCGCTCGAACACCGGCCGCCACCGCGGCACCGGGCGCTTCGCCGACCGCGCGTAGCGCGAGCCCCGCGTGCGTGCGATACATCCACCACCAAACCGCTGGCGCGAGGAGGTAGATGAGGTAAGTAACGACCGGTTGATTGAAGAATCCTGATCCTATCACTGGAATCGACGCGAGAATCGGTATGCGAAGAGGGCCGATCGTCGGAATCGTCAGCGCCGCTCCGGTCGCCCCGTAAAGTGCGCGATAGAGCGTGCCCGTAAGGCCCACCGACAGCAACGTCACCGCGGTGCCCGTGATGATCTGGTCGGCACGCAGCCACACGGCAAACACCGCGAACACGCCCGCGACGAGCGCGCCGCTCATCACCGAAGCCGCGAAGCCGCCGACAACACCGCCATGCCCTGCTCCGACCAGCGCGCCAAACGCGCCGGCGAGTATGACCCCTTCGAGGCCAATGTTGATGACGCCCGCGCTTTCCACGACGACCTCTCCCAACGCCGCGAGCGCCAAGGGCGTTGCGCTTCGGACCGTCGCTTCGAAAAATGCAGCGGTCGCGGTCACGCCGAACCCTCGCGCCGCCGCACGAATCGCGCGCGCTCCAACGCCACCAGCGCAAGGATGATTGCCGCCTCGATCACCGATACGACGACCGCCGGCACGGACGCATCGCGCTGCATCGCGTTCGCGCCTGCTTCGAGCGCGCCAAAAAGAATTCCTGTTCCGATCACGCCGGCCGCATCCAAGCGCGCGAGCAGCGCGACCGCGATGGCCGTGTAGCCATAGCCCGGCGAAATATTTTCGTAGAGCGCGTATGTGACGCCGGCAACCTCAATCGCGCCCGCCAGCCCGGCGAGCGCACCGCTCACCAAGAATGCCCGCGTTGTGACACGCTCGACGTCGATTTGACCCGCGGATTCTGCCGCTCGCGGATTGGCCCCGACCACGCGCAATCGAAACCCGGCCGCGGTGTGGCGCACGATCCACCAGCTCACCAGGCAGGCCGCCACCGCGATCACAAAACCGGCATGCAGACGCGTCGTCGGCCCGAATCGCGGAAGCTGCGCCGATTGAGCGATCGTTTCTGTTTGCGGATAGACGTGCGTCGGTTCCTGCAGCGGCCCGCGAACGAGATATGACACCAAATACGCCGCGACGAAGTTGAGCATGATCGTGCTGATCACTTCGAGCACGTGAAAGCGTGTTCGCAGTATCGCGGCGATCGAGGCCCACATCGCGCCAGCCACTGCACCGGCGAACAACAGCGCGGGGATCGAGATGAACCCCGGCAGCGATCGCGCCGCGAGCGCCATCGCCGTGGCCGCCGCCGCGCCGACGAGAAACTGTCCCTCCGCGCCAATGTTGAACACGCCGGCGCGGAAGGCCAACGCGACCGCCAATCCGGTCAGTATCAGCGGCGTTGCGCGTACCAGCGTCCCCGACCCGATCGCGTACCACGAGCCGGCCGCACCTCTTGCGAGTGCTTCACCGGCACGCGCGACGTCGAACCCGGACGCGCCGAGCAGCGCGACGGTCCCGCCGACAAACAGGGCCACGACGCCGAGCGCGATCCACCGTGACGATCGTCCGGCGTCCGTCCCGTGCGTCACCGGATCATGTCGGCGCAAGCTCGCGTGCCGCGCGCGGGAGTCGGCGAATCGCCGCGATGCCGAACAGTGGTCCCAGCGCCAATACGGGGAACGCCCATCGCCATCCGACGAGTGCAACGAGCGGTGGTATCAGCTGAATCGACACCATTGTGAGCAAAAAGCCGAGCGACGTTTGCACCGTGAGCGCGGTACCAACCGCGTGCGGCTCGACGGCTTCGGTCACCAATGCGCTGAATTGCGCCGAGTCTGCGATGACGAAAAATCCCCACGCCCACGCGACGGGGCCAAGTAGCCAGAGGCTTCGGCCAAAGACGAACGGAATGAGCAACGCACAACTTCCGCTCAACGCCATCGCAAGTGTCACGAGTCGTTCGCGTCCGCGCGCGTCGGCCGCAATGCCGCCCCACACACATCCGAGTCCACCAATCGCGATTGTGCCGAATGCGATGAGCGACACCAGTGCGCTGGTGTGCGCCCCGGTCGGCACACCCTCTGCCGCGACGCTCGCGCCGATGAACACGGGAATCCACGTCCAGAACGAATAGAGTTCGAACATGTGCCCGAGATACCCGCCCGTTGCCAGTCGCCATTTTCGACGTTCGACGACATCGCGCACGAGACGCCACGAAAACGGGCGCGGCGGGAACGGATATGGTCCATCGCGATACCAGAATCCCACGAGCAGCGCCGCCACGACGGCGCATGCCGACGCGGTGAGCACGACGAGCGATGGCCCGGCGTTCGGAAGAGCGTGCACCAGATAGGGCGTCGCCTTCCCGACCGTCAACGCTCCGACGACAGTTCCGATCGCCAGCCCGCGTCGCGCGCGAAACCAGGTCGACGCCATCTTCATGGCCGGCGGGTAAACGCCGGCGAGAGCGAAGCCCGTGCAAAAGCGCAACGCCAGTGCGGCCGCGAAGCTGTCGCTCGCGACGACTCCAGCGTTCATCGCCGCGCCAATCGAGCGCCGAGATCGTGAAGAACGTGCGCGACGGCACGACATCGGCAAGGTTGAGCAGCGCCGCCGCCGCGGTGCCGCAGACAAAACCCAATTGCACGATTGTCGTCAGCCATCCTGCTTGGCTGGCGCTGAGCGACCATCGCTGCGCGAACTGCGCGGCGACAGCGCTGCCCGCAAACCAGAGCGACATGCCAAGCAGCTCCGCGCTCGCCAGCAACGCCAGCATTCTCCAGCGCGCCGGATGCTGGTCGCTCGGCGCCGCACTCGCCACAGGCGTCACGTGACTCCCAACATCGCCCGCCCGACTGCCTCGCGATCGAGCGGTTGCTCCGCGAGTCGTCCGGCGTGCATCACGACGACTCGCGTCGCCAGTGCAAGCACCTCGTCGAGGTCGCTCGAGTAGACCACCACCGCGGCTCCCGCGGCGGCCGCGAGCCGAAGTCGCTCGTGCACCGCGGCGCTCGCGCGAACATCGAGGCCGCGGGTCGGATTCTCCGCAACGACCAGGCGCGGCGCGCCGTCGAGCTCACGCGCCAGCACGAGCTTTTGCTGATTGCCGCCGGACAGCGTTCGCGCGACATCGTCTGCGCCATTGGCGCGCACGTCGTAGTCGCGCAGCAGCTTGCCGGTGCGCAGCCGCTCGGCCGCCCAGCCAATCCGACCGGTACGCGCTTCGACACCCTTCAGCGCGACATTCTCCGTAAGGGAAAAATCGACGACCATCGCGTCTCTGTGGCGATCCTCCGGCACAAACGCAACGCTCGACGGCAGGCGCACCTCGCCGCGGACAGCGTGCGCTCGTCCGGCCAGCGCGCGCAGGAGCTCGCGATGTCCCGAGCCCTCCACCGCCGCAACACCGACAATTTCGCCGCCTCGGATGTCGAGCGACGCGCTGTGCACCGTGACGACACCGTGTTCATCGGCAACCGCAAGGTTCGCAACGCTGGCGACGACTTCCGCCGCCGCCGCGCGATTCATTGGCTGTCCACCACCTCCAATGTCGCGCGCGGGCGACCGATCGCGCGCATCTGGTTGCGTCGCAGCAACGGGCTCGCCGAGCAGGAGCGCTGCGAGTGCGTTCGCGGAGAGTGCGCGCGCCGGGCCGGCGTGCATGACGCGACCTCTGCGTAACACGGTGACGTCGTCCGCGATGGCCAGTGCTTCGCGCAGCTTGTGCGTGATCAGCACCACCGAGTTGCCGCCCGTGGCGAACGCGCGAAGCCATCGCAGGAGTTCGTCGGCTTCCGGCGGCGCAAGGACCGCGGTCGGCTCGTCGAGAATGAGCACGCGTGCGTCGCGCGACAGCGCTTTAACAATCTCCAATCGCTGCTGTGCGCCGACGGCGAGCGATTCGGCCCGCGCCCGCGGATCGAGCATCAGGCCGGTGCGCTCGCCGATCGATCGAACGCGCGCCGCCGATTGTCGCGCGCTGAATCTGCCCCGCCCGCCCAGTGCGACGTTCTCGGCGACCGTCATCGCCGGAACGTTCGAGAAATGTTGATGCACCATGCCGACGCCCGCGCGAATGGCGTCGGATGGTGACTCGATGCGAACGTCGCCGCCACCAATGGCGATCGTCCCCGCGTCGGCCGCCACGAGGCCGAACGCGACGTTCATCAACGTCGTCTTACCGGCGCCGTTCTCGCCAAGCAACGCGTGTACCGTCCCCGGTCGCAGCGCAAACGACACGTCGTCGAGCGCGACGTTGTTGCCAAATCGCTTCGTGATGTGCGAGAGCGCGAGGGTCGTGTCGTTCGCCGCGCCGACTGAAACGGGAACCGTCACAAGCCCGTCGGTGCGGGAACGAACGTCGACTCGACACCAAAGCGCTCCGCCAGCGCATCGCCAATCGCGCGGACGCCGAGTGTCTCGGTGGCGTAGTGCCCCGCGTACAACACGACGATACCAAGATCGCGCGCGGCAACCGCGGTATGGTGCGCCCCTTCCCCGACGATCAGCGTGTCGAGCCCGCGCTCGGCGGCCTCTCGCAACGTCGACGACGATGCTCCCGCGCCGGTGCAAATTCCCCAGCGACGAGTCACGCGATTGGCTTCGAACGGCGTGGCGACGAGATGCCCGCCGTGCTCGTCGGCGAGCGACCTGGCGCGTTCGGCGAGCTGTGTCGTGAGGATTTCAGAGTGTCCGCTCAGCCCGACATCGATGGCGCCGTACTTGGCGAATCCGCCGGACGGCTCGAGTTGCAACCGGCGCGCGAGGAGCACGTTGTTGCCAAACTCCGCATGCGTATCGAGCGGCAGATGTGCGGAGTACACGGCCACGTCGTGTGTGATGAGTGACCAGAGGCGACGGTGGGTCGCGGCGATGATCGGCTCGACGCCGCCCCAGAACATGCCGTGATGGACGATGAGCAGCCGCGCGCCGGCGTTGATCGCGCCGTCGACGGTATCGCTCGAGAAATCGACCGCGCATGCGACGCGTGCAATGTCTCCGAGATTCGCCAGCTGGACGCCATTCACCGCGTTCGGATAGTCCGGAACGTTGGCGATGTCGAGCGTCGCGTCGAGAAAGTCAGCGATCAGCGACAGCGCGGGCATGTCAGTGCTTGCCCGCGGCGCGCGCGTTGTGTGAAATCGTGAACTGTCCGCTGAGCATACGCGCCTGCAGCGAGTCGATGTTGGCGCGAGCGGCGGCGGGAATGCGCGATTCGAGCGCCGGGTTGAGCACCAGCGTCACGACGTGGCTTTGTTCACCGAGCTCGATCACGCCCGGCTTGAATGTTCCCGCCTTGATTTGCTTCGCAATCGTGAGAAACGCGAGTGGAAGGTCGATCACGACACTGCCGACCGTCACGTCGGGGGCAACGCCGTTCTGATTCGAGTTCGATCCGATGACCCACGCATTCTTGCGTTCGCGCGCCGCCTGAAACACACCAAGCCCCGCGGCGTCGGCATTCTGGAAAATCACATCGACGCCCTGCGACAGTTGCGCGAGTGCCTGCTCCTTGCCCGCGCTGACGTCGTCCCAATTGCCGATGTACGAGGTGATCACCGTGATCGACGGCTTCACGGATTTCGCGCCCTGCTCGAACGCGCGAAAACTTTCGACGACTGGCGGCAACGCCGTTCCACCGAGAACGCCGAGCTTGTCCGTTTTCGTCAACGACGCTGCGACAATTCCTGCGAGGTACGATGCGTCGGCAAATCCAAATGTCATGCCGGCGAGATTCGGACCGGATGTCGTCCCTGACGTCGTCACGTAAATCGTGTGCGGAAACTGCGGCGCTACTCGCTTCGCGGCGTCTTGAAACTCGAACCCGTGGCCGAACACGAGTTGATAACCTTGCGCGCCGTATTGTCGAAAGTTCTCATCAAAATCTGACGGGCGTCGCAGTTTGAATGTGGCTGATCTGCGCGCCCAAGCTGTCGCGAATTCGAAGCAGTCCCTGATAGGCTCCCCCGTTCCACGATTGATCCGAGATGGGGCCCGGCGTCAAAAGCGCGACTTTGAAGGAGTCGACGGGACGCCGCGCCAGAACGCTGGTTCGCCCCGCCCTTTCCGCAGGCAGATCCTGAGGCGAGCAACCCTGTGACGGCGATGGCACAGACTGCGGCGACTGCGCGTTTCATCATGTGATTCTGAGGTAGGACTTCGGGCTTCCGCCGCGCGGGCTCTGCCATGGAACCGGGCGACCCTGCGGCAGCGTTGGCAGTTACTGGCGCTAAACGGGCGCGTATATGGCTCTATACTTACCTTAAAATGCTAGAAATCGCGGCGCTGTTCTCGTAGAACCAAATCCAGCACCCGATCCAGGTCGTCGTTCGAGTAGAACGTGATTTCGATTCGACCCTTCGAGTCGCCGCTCAAATGGAGCCGTACGTCGGTCTGTAGGTATCGTCGCAACCCATCCTCGATCGATCGAACTGCTGGATCGCTCGCGGCGCTCGCGTCCGGCGGAGTTCGTGGACTCGACCGTGACCCGGACGGGCTCGACGTGCCGCTGAGTTCACGAACGTGCTGCTCGAGCTGCCGGACGCTGAGTCCGCGTTGAATCGCGACCTCCGCGACCTCGAGCGGAGAGTGTGGCGGGGCCAACGACAGCAGCGCACGCGCGTGACCGACGCTCAAGGCACCCTGCTCCACCATGTTCTGAATCTGCTCCGGAAGCGAAAGCACTCGAAGCAGATTCGTCACCGTCGTTCGGTCCTTCGCCACTGCCTCCGCTACCTGCTGCTGCGTAAGCGCGAACTCCTCGATCAGACGGCGGTACCCGCGCGCCTCATCGATCGGATTGAGGTCCGCGCGCTGCAGATTCTCGACGAGCGCCAGCACGAGCAATGTCCGGTCGTCGAACATCGCGCACGATTGCGGCGATCTCCGTCCAGCCGAGATTCGTCGCGGCGCGGAACCGTCGCTCTCCTGCGATCAGTTCGTAGGCGTCGCCTCGCCGACGCACCGTGATCGGCTGCAACAACCCGCTCGCCCTGAGCGACGCTTCGAGCTCAGCAAGCCCAGCTGGATCAAACTCGCGCCGCGGCTGAAACGGGTTGGCGCGGATTCGCGACAGCGGAATCTGTTGGAGCTCGCTGTCCGCCGGCGTCTGTGTCGCGGACGCGGAAATCAGCGCCTCTAGCCCGCGACCGAGCCTCCGCGGTTTCTCGGCGCTCACTTTCGGCGCTCCAGAAGTTCTTTTGCCACATTCATATACGCCTGCGCACCCACGGACGAGACGTCGTACAGAATGATTGGCTTCCCAAAGCTCGGAGCTTCGGCTAAACGTACGTTTCTCGGCACCACAGTCTCGAACACCTGTGCTCCAAAGTATTCTCGCGCTTCCGTGGCGACCTGCCTCGAGAGATTGAGCCGAGCGTCGTACATCGTCAAGAGAACACCGTCGATCGCAAGCTCGGGATTCACGTTCCGTTGGACGAGATGAACGGTGTTCAGGAGCTGTGACAACCCCTCGAGAGCGTAGTACTCACACTGTAGCGGGATGAGCAGCGAGTCCGCGGCCGCCAACATGTTCAGCGTGATCAGCCCGAGCGACGGCGGGCAGTCGATCAAGATATAGTCGTATTGCGCTCGGACTTTGGACACGGCCGATCGCATCATTCGCTCGCGGTCTTTCCGATCCACGAGTTCGACTTCGGCGCCGGCGAGGTCTGGCGTGGCGGGAACGACGTCTAAGTGCTTGAAGTGCACGTGTTTAAGGGTCGTGCTTGCGAGATCAGCGTGTCCGATCAGCACGTCATAAACCGTCTGGCCGATATCGTCCTTGTCGATCCCCATCCCGCTCGTGGCGTTTCCCTGCGGGTCGCCGTCGATGAGCAGCGTTCTTTGCTCCGCGCCAGCGAGGCTGGCGGCGAGATTGACGGCGGTCGTCGTCTTACCTACTCCACCCTTTTGGTTCGCGATCGCGATAACACGCGCCACAGTTCGTTGATTTGGGGTCGCGTCGAGGGATTCTGCCGCCGGGCAACGATGCCTCTGGCCACAGTCCTCGACGTCTGCGGGGCCAATCTACCGGAGCTGGCGCGGTGAGACAACGTTCCACGTGGCACTGTTTACCGAATTGTGCCACGTGAAACACCAATTTCCCTTCTCGTCCGGCCGTCGATCGACGATCAGCGGACCGCGACGAAGGCCCAGTGAGCTGTGACGACGGCGTTTATCGTCTGTTGGCCTGGCTGAATTGGCGTCGCGACGGCGTCGGCTCGCTGCATCATCATCATCGGTTGCGTCAGCATCGGCCGAACGCTCGGAGGCTCGCTCGACAGCTCGATCAGCGCGCCCAGCCCACCTCCAGCAGCTCGCGCGATGACCTCAGCGTCCGCGCGCGCCATCGCAACGGCCGAAGCAAGCGCTGAGCGGCGCGCGGAATCTGCCTGCGACGAATAGAAATCCAATCCCGAGACCTCGTTCGCGCCCTTCGCAAGCCCCGCGTCGATGACCTTGCCAACGTCGGCGATCTGGCGAACCTCGATCCGCACGGTGTTCGCTACCAAATAACCCGTGACTCGCGGCGGCTGTCCATTTTGCGAATACTGCAATTGCGGCGAGACGGTGTAGTTCTCGGTCGACAACTGATCGTTGGCCAGGCCGATGCTTCGAAGCGTGTCGAGTATCGCGCGCTGTCGCCGAGCGTTGTCGGCTGCAGCCGCCGCCGCAGTCACTGCTCGGCTCGCGACTCCAATCAATACAGTGGCGCGGTCCGGCGTGACGTGCACCTCAGCGCGTCCGGTGGTTTCGATCTGCGGCGGCGGAGCAGGTGATGCCGGCAACTGCGCGCCGAGTAGCGCGGGCGTCGCCCCGGCAGCGCTGAGCGCGACGACGAATCCGATACGACGAATGAGATGGCGCACGCATCAGTCTCCGATGATTGATCTGCTCGCTAACGACAGCAAACACCGTGCTGACACTTTAGTAGCATTATGCTACTAAATGGTGCCGGTGTTATTCCGCTCCGATTGGTCGCGCGTGAGCGGAGAATCAGCGGTTCAGGTGCTCTCCTGCGCGGCGCGGCGGCGGCGGCGCTTCTCGATCTCGAGTACCAAATTCTGTAAATCGGTAGGACTCACGCCAGGAATTCGAGACGCCTGCGCGAGCGTCGTCGGACGAATGGCCGCGAGTTTTTGCCGCGACTCGAACGAAAGCGATTGCAACTCCGCGTATGGCACATTCGCGTCGAGCGCGAACGCTCCCATTCGTCGAAGCTTGTCCGCTTGATCGCGCTCGCGCGTGAAGTATCCCGCGTATTTCAGTTCGAGCTCGGCCGTTTGAACGGCTTCGCGCTGCACCTCGCCACCAACGTCGACCGCCGCGAACAAATCGGCGAGCGACACGCCCTGACGCTTGACGACATCGACTATCCGCACGGCGTGCGACAGGGGAGTACTCGCCGCTCGCGCCAACACGTCAGCCGCGCGCAGCGGATCGATGCTCGTCGACTCGGCCAAATGCAGCGCCTCGTCTTCGTCGCGTATACGTCGCTCGATGGTCGCGCGCTCCGCGTCGGTGTACAGGCCGCAGTGCAAGCCGATCGACGACAGTCGACGCAGCGCGTTGTCCTGGCGCACGGTGAGACGAAACTCCGAGCGCGACGTGAACAAGCGATACGGTTCGTCGACGCCGCGCGTGACGAGATCGTCGACGAGCACACCTATATAAGAACTCTCACGACCGAGTACGACGGCCTGTTCGCCGCGCACCCGCCGCGCGGCGTTCAGGCCGGCGATCACGCCCTGGCCGGCCGCCTCTTCGTAGCCCGTGGTGCCGTTGATTTGTCCGGCGAAAAACAATCCGGCGAGTGCCTTCACCTGCAGTGACGAGTCGAGTTGCGTCGGCGGATAGTAGTCGTACTCGATGGCATACCCGGCGCGCGTCATGCGAACATCGGCGAGGCCGGGAACGGACCGCAACAGTTCGATCTGCACGGCGGCCGGCAGCGACGTCGACAAACCGTTCACGTATAGCTCGGACGTGTCGTGCCCTTCGGGTTCGAGAAAAAGCTGGTGTCGTTCGGCCGCGGGAAATCGCACGATCTTGTCTTCGACGGACGGACAATAGCGCGGACCGCGCGACGTGATCGCGCCGCCATACATCGCGGACTTGGCAATGTTCTCGGTGATGATCTGCTTTCCGCTCGCACCGAGAAACGCGATCCAGCACGGCAGCTGCGCTGGGTGACGTGTGCCGTTCGCCGTGCGGCGCGGTGTCTGCCAAAAGTGCGACCACGAGAAATCGAATTGGTCGATCTCGCTGTCCTGTCGTTCGAGCTGCGCATAGTCGACGGAGCGACCGTCGATGCGCGGCGGAGTTCCCGTCTTGAACCGCTCGACCGTCAGGCCAACGCGCTCGAGCTGCTCAGCGAGATGTGTTGCCGCCGACTCACCGGCACGCCCGCCGGAAATCTTGGTCTCCGTTCCTATATGAATGCGGCCGCGGAGAAACGTGCCCGTAGTGATGACAACCGCGCGCGCGCCAAAGCGCCGGCCCTCGAGGGTCTCGACGCCGGCCACCGAACGGTCACCGTCATCGAGGATCAATCGCGCAACGGTGCCCTGGATCGTCTGAAGCGTTGCGTGCTCCTCGAGCAAGCCGCGAACGGCGCGCCGGTACATTCCGCGATCGCACTGCGCTCGGGGAGACCACACCGCCGGCCCCTTGCTGCGATTGAGCATCCTGAATTGCAGCGACGCCAAATCGGTTGCGCGTCCCATGATGCCGCCGAGTGCGTCCACCTCGCGCACGACCGTGCCTTTGGCCACGCCGCCGATGGCCGGATTGCACGACATCTGGCCGATCGTCTCGAGCGCGCTCGTGACGATGGCGACGCGTGCGCCGGAGCGCGCCGCGGCCACGGCCGCTTCAGTCCCGGCGTGTCCGGCGCCGACGACGATGACGTCGAACGTCGCCTCGAGGTTGGCAAGCACGCTCGCGGGAGTCATACCGCAAAGCTACGCGCGCGTGAGGCGGCAAGGGAGCCGAGGCACGTCTGCCGGTATATTGAGCAGCGATCCTGACTCCAGAGGAACAATGGCGATATCAGTTTCCGCAGGCGCTCCGACCGTTTTCATTCGCCGTGCGGCGTACGAATCGCACGACCTGTCGCGGCGTGCGCTCGACGAACGTCTCGGTCTCACGCCGGACGAGTTTCGAGTCGAGGGCAATCTCGTCGCGATCGGTCCGATCGTTGGCGACGGCACAATCAGCGCACTGATCGACGAGCTGGAAGCGACCGGTCTCGTCTACTTCGATGACTTCATCGAGTTGAGCGGCAATTGGCCCGAGTGGCTCCGCCTCCTCGCGACGTCATGACGCGCTCGCGCGTTCCGACGCGCCAACGCGTCAGTGCTTCGGTTGTTTCAGCGTGCGCGCGGGCGACGGAGGCGCGGGAGTGATTGGTCCGCGGCGCAGCAAGCCATGCCAGCCGCACTCGTAGCACCAGCTCGTGCGGAACCGAGGAAGCACGATGTTCCAGCCCCGTGACTGAATGCGAAGCGTCACCGAGTCGCAGTTCGGGCAATGGTCACCGTCTGGCAGGATATAGAAGAAGAAGACTGTAGCGAGGATGCCGCGGAGTACGAAAAATCCGCCGATGATCAGGATACACAGGACCGCATCGAACATCGTGTCCTCCTACAGTCGCTTTTCTACTTCCACCCAAGCTTCCACGTACGCCACGTCGCCATCGATTCGTTCGATGACGACCTCGGTGCCCGTTGGGATCGGAGTGTCATCCAGGCTACGCGCGCGGACGCACTCGCTGTTGCGCGCCGATCTCGAAGGTCACCTCTCCTTCAACAGCGGCGCCCACTGGTTTCGTCACCCGAGCCAGATGTCCTTGCAAGACGTAGCGTTCGTCGTCGACGTCGTGTTCGGGCGTGATCGACCACCATTTGCGCACGAGCCGGGCCGAAATTCCTGCAGCGATCGCGCCAAGCCCGGCCGCGACGAGCAGATCGGTCCACGCTGCGGGGTTCGCTCGTCGCGAAAGGGCGTAGCCGACGATGCCGAACACGATCGTGAACGCAACGAACAGTGCCGGCGACAGTCGGAACGAGCGTTCGCCGGCCGGGTGTTCGTCACGCGGGCGCTCGACGCCATAGATCATGACGCGCACGGCGAGCAGCAATCCGAGCATGAGGCTGGCGAGATACAGATACGGCATATGCTGAATCTGTCCAACATCGCCCGCAGTTCAAGTCACGATCCCGTCGCGCGGGGAGGGGAACTGGGCATTTGCCGACTCGGCAGCGCCAGTCTATTGGCGAGAAACTCGCAGGCACGCCATTCCGCGTAGTAGACGGGGTTCCAGGGCCAGCGGCCGGCGACAAATCCAACGTGCCCGCCGTGCGGCGTGATTTCGACGTCGAGACAGCTGTTGCGGCGAGCGAGTTCGCGGACTTCGTCAATCACCGCGGCGGGGAGAAACGGGTCGTCGAGCGCGCTCAGCAGGAACGTTGGAACGCGAATTCGATCGAGCCAGCCGAGAGAACTCGAGCGAGCGTAGTAGTCGTGCGCGTCGGCGAATCCATGGACAGGCGCGGTGACGGCGTCGTCGAAGTCGTAGATCGATCGAGCGCGCTCGAGGGCGGCTCTTTGAAACAGTCTCGGATAACGCGCAAGCTTTTCGAGCGCCTTCACCCGGAGTGTTCGGAGAAAGTGCCGATCGTAGATGCGGGAAAAGCCTTTTGAGATAAATCGAGCGCCGCGCTCCAAATCGAACGGGACCGAGATCGCGGCGGCGCCCACAACCTGACGGGGAACGTTGCCATTCCATTCGCCGAGCAACTTGAGGAGGACATTTCCGCCGAGCGACACGCCAGCGAGCACGACGGGCGATTCGGGATGTTCGGCGAGGACGCGGCCGAGCGCGAACGCTGCGTCGCCGGTCTCGCCGGAGTGATAGAAGCGAGGCGCGCGATTGGGCTCCGATCCGCATCCGCGGAAGATGAGTAGATCAGCGGCCCAGCCGCGGCGGCGCGCTTCCGCGAAGAATCCGGCGACGTAGTGGGATCGTATCGTTCCTTCGAGTCCGTGGAGAAAGAACAAGCGGGGCGCATCGGGTGGCCCGTCGAGTCGATAGACGTCGAGAAAGTCGCCGTCGGGCGTGTCCCATCGCTCCAACCGAAGGGGAAGCGTCGGTCGCCGGCGAAAGAACTTGCCCCACAACGTTTGCGCGTGTCCGCCCCGTACCCACCACGCGGGCTGATAGGTATACTCGCTCGTGCGGTCAGTGGGCATGGCTTGTGGTGGCGCGATCTGTTCCAGCGGGCGTCGGGTTATTCTCTGTTGCAACGATGCCAGCGATCAAGAGCAACGACAACAGCAATAACAGTCTGACCCAGTTCATGGAAGTTCAAATCTTTGGAATCAAGAAGAGCGCCGACACACGCAAGGCGCTGCGTTTCTTTGCCGAACGGCGCGTCAAGACACACTTCGTCGATCTCGACGAGCGCAGCGCCTCGCTCGGCGAGCTGACTCGATTCGTCCAGAAGTTCGGACTTGATCGGCTCATCGATCGCGACTCGGCGTCGTACGCGAATCTCGGTTTGCGGCAAGCGCGCCTGTCCGATGCGCGGATGTTGGACAGGCTCGTCGAAGAGCCGCGGCTTCTTCGTATGCCGTTGGTGCGAAACGGGAACGCGCTGACGATCGGATTGGCCGAATCCGACTGGCAAGCCTGGACGGCCAAGTGAGCCAACTCGCTGCCGCGGCCATCGGCGTCGATTTCGGCGCGACTATGCTGTTTCGAGATATCAGCTTCAACGTCGAGCCGGGTGATCGCTGGGGGATCATCGGGAGGAACGGCACCGGGAAGACGACGCTCTTTCGGCTGCTCACGAATGAACTGGCGCCGACTCGCGGACAGATCGCACGACAGCCTGGGCTTCGCGTGTCATTGCTCGAACAGCACCGCGACTTCGGCGGCGCGGAAACGGTGTGGGAGGCCGCGGCCGGGCAATTCGCGGAATTGCTTGCTTTAGAGAAGTCCCTCGTCGACCAGGCGCACGGACTGGAGCGCGACGCGAGCGAGTCGGCGATGTCAAAGTACGGCCACGATCTCGAACGGTTCGAACGCGAAGGCGGCTACACCATCGCGCCGCGAGTAGACGCCGTGTTGCACGGCCTCGGCTTCGATCCAGCGGCGGCCCGCGCGACACCGGTGGCGCAATTGAGCGGCGGCGAGCGCGGCCGACTCGGTCTTGCGCGGCAACTCGTAAGTCCGGCGGACGTACTGCTCCTCGACGAACCGACGAATCACCTCGACCTCGAGACAACGCGTTGGCTCGAGGAATACCTGGCCGGCGTCACGACAACGGTGCTGCTGGTCAGCCACGACCGCGCGTTTCTGTCGGCGGTCGTCGACCACGTGTTGCACTTCGAAGGGGACGGCGCAACGCCGTACGTCGGACGATACGAGGCGTTCGTCGAGCAGCGCTCGCTGCGGCGGCTGACGCAGCAGCGGCAGTTCGTCCAACAACAGCGCAAGATTGCCTCAGAGCAGGACTACATCGCGCGCAACCTTGCGGGACAGAACACCAAACAGGCCAAGGGTCGGCGAAAGCGACTCGATCGGATGCCGCGCTTGAGCGCACCGATCGGCGAAGCTGGTTCGATGGCGGTTCGGTTCGACGTTGCGGAACGGGGAGGGGATCGAGTGGCGATCGCCGAGCATGCATCGGTCGCCGTGGGCGATCGCGAGCTCGTTCGCGATTTCTCGGGAACTCTTATGCGCGGCGAGACGCTTGGTTTGATCGGGCCGAATGGCGCGGGCAAATCGACGCTGCTTCGTGCACTGCTTGGCGAGCATCCGGTCGCCAAGGGCGAGCTGCGATTGGGAGGCGGGATCACCGTCGGATACTATCGCCAGGATCTTGCGCAGGTCCCGCTAGAGAAAACGTTGTACGACGTAATCAACGATCTTCGGCCGACGTGGGATCGACGAATGGTGCAAGGTCATCTCGGCCGGTTTGGGTTCTCGGGCGACGAAGTGCAGCGGCGGGCTGACACACTGTCGGGCGGCGAACGCGCGAGGGTGGCGTTGGCAATGTTGATGCTCAGTCGCGCGAATCTCCTGATCCTCGACGAGCCGACGAATCACCTCGACGTCGAATCGATCGAGGTGCTCGAGGACGCGATCGACGACTATGAAGGATCCGTGCTGGTCGTGAGCCACGACCGCGCGTTGCTGCGCGCCCTGACCACGCGAGTGTGGACGCTGCACGATCGACACATCACCGATTTCGACGGCACGTTCGCCGAGTGGGAGGTTGCGTCGCGCGAGCGGCAGCACGCCGCGACCGTGAAAGCCGCCGAGGAGGAGGCGTTGCGGCGGGTGAAGGAGAAACAGAAGACCCCGCGGCGCGAGGAATCTGGGCGTGACAAGCCTCACGCGGCGCGCAATGCCATGCGTAACGCGGAGCGACGCGTGCGTGAGCTGGAAAGTGAAATCCAGGCACTGGAGACCCGCGTCGACGATCTGACCAAAACGCTTGAAGATCCCGAACTCTACACGGCGGAGAATGGTGTCGCGCGCGCGACCCAACTCGGCGTCGAACTGGATCAACTCAAGCGCGAGCTGGAGCGAACGCTGAGTGAGTGGACCGCGGCGAGTGAAACACTCGACGCGCTCGCCGCCAGTCCGTCGTAGGCGACAGAATCGGTCGGGGGCCGCGCGAATTCTTTGATGCTCATTTTTCTCGCGTTCGCGCAGATGGTCGTGACACCGGTCGCCGGGGACTCCACGTACTCGTCCGCCGCTCTGCGCGACATGGTCGCTGCCGTGGCGGCGGCGAATCACAGTCCACCAGCATCGCTGCGGGGATATCAAAGCCACATCGAGACCGAGTCGTCGCTCCTGTTGCGCGATTCGCTCGGCAGAGAGCACGGAGCGGAAATCGAGCAGTTTGCGACACAGGCAACGTGGGATCGCGGCGGCCGATACGCGCTACACGTCGTCGGCTACCGATCGCAAAGCGTCGGTGTTCCGTACTCGACGCTGAGCATCATGCGCGCCTGGACGGTGCCGACGCTCTACGGCGAGCGGTTGTCGCTCGGCGCGTATCTCACGAACTCGAGGCGCGGCGACACGCTGACCGCGGTGCATCCGTTCGCCGCCGATCGCGACAGCTTCTATCAATTCTCGGGCGGTGACACCGTCGCCACGTTGCAGGTCGGATCGCGGCGGATTCCCATCGCGCGGATTCGGGTGCGGCCGCGGCTTCGCGGACGAACGCAGCTCGCGGCGTTCGACGGCGAGATCGATATCGACGCCGACCGCATGCAGATCATCCGCATGCGCGGCCAGTTCGTCATTGCGGAGGCGCACGCCGGCAAGCGCGACATCCTCACGCGATTGTCGGGAGTCGTCGCCGTGGCGTACATCGAATTCGTGAACGCCGAAGTCGACGGGAAATACTGGCTGCCGGCCTTTCAGCGCACTGAATTTCAGGCGAGCATCGCGATGTTCGGGCAAACGCGTCCGATCTTTCGAATCGTCTCGACGATCACCGATGTCTCCGTGCGCGACTCGATCGGTGCGCGACTCGACGGGTGCCCTTGCTGAATCAGTCGAGCGTCCGCGCATCGCCATCGACTGGGCCGCGTCGGATAGCGTGGACCGGTATTCGGGATGGGAGCGCGAGCTCGGCGTGCAGACTGGATCGGTCCACGCGGACGACTTCCAGGACATGGCTCCTGATGTGTGGCGCACCGACGGACCACCACGGATCAATCCGTTCCCGAATAACATTGCCCGCGTGTTTCGGTTCAATCGAATCGAAGGGCTGTATCTCGGCGTCGCGCCGTCGGTCGAGTTTCGATCGCAAGCGCCCGGGCTGACCGCCGGTGTGTACGGAGGCTGGGCATTTTCCGAGAAGACAGCGCGCGGTGGAGCGTACGCCACGGAGCATGTCGGGCCGTATATCGCCGGCGTTCGCGCTGAGCGAACGCTGGCGTCGACGAACGACTTCGGCATTCCGTTCGGCGACGATCCCGGCGTCGGTGCGCTCCTCGCTTCGGTCGACGACTACGACTATGTCGATCGACGGGCGGCGATGGCGTCATTGACGCGCGTGCTCCGCTCGGTCGACGAGGGTCTCGCCACGGTGCAGTTTGGCGCCGGCAGCGACAAGTCGGAATTCGCGCGGCTCACCCGCGGCCCGCTGCCCGGCGGAAGCGACTTTCGCCCGAATCGCGGATCGATCGACGGCTCGTATTTTCTCGGCAGCGGTGAGCTCGAATGGCACCCGAACGTGACCGGCGACTTTGTGCAGCCAGGGGTCGGTGCGCGCGTCCAGGTCGATGCGGCGACCGGCGAGCTGACGTGGCAGCGGACCGAACTGAGTTTGTCGGCGCGACAGTATTGGGGGCCGTTGTCGCTCGCAGCGCACGTCGACGGCGGGTTCGTCGAGGGTGCACCGCTGCCGCCGCAACAGCTATTCGAGATCGGTGGAAACGGGACGCTGGCTGGCTACGACTACAAGCAGTTCGCGGGCGATCGCGCCGCGCTGTTTCGCGGCTTCGCGAGCTATCGATTCCACGTGTGGCAACGTCCGTGGCGTTTTTGGCACAACTATTTTCTGCCGGGCTTGAGTCCGGGCGTTGCACTGAGCGCTGAAGGCGGGTGGACTGAGATTTCGTCGCCAGGCGCGGCGCTCGCCGTCCGCGAGCTGGGTCTGAACCCAGATGGCACACCGTTGTCGACGGCAACCAACGGCATTCGCACGACCGCTGGTGCAGGACTGACACTCTTTTCGGATCTCGTCCACGTCGGCGTTGCGCGACCGATCGACCGACCCGCGACGTGGCGACTCGTCGTCGGCTTTGGTCCGATTTTCTAGCGAGCCGTCGCGCGGCGCGCCGCTGCATACGACCAGCGATTAGAACTCGCCAATGAAGCCGATCTCGGGCTCGAGGTGAACGCCGCAGTTCGTCTCGACCGTGCGCTGGGCCAAGTCGATGAGTGTTCGCACATCCTTCGCAGTAGCGTGACCAAGATTGACCATGATGTTGGCGTGGATATGCGAGATCTGCGCATCTCCTTGGCGTTTCCCTTTGAGACCGGACTGATCGACGAGCCGCCCCGCTCCCACGCCCTCGATCTTCTTGAAGATCGATCCGGCGCTCGGATGCCAATCGAGCCACGGGTGCTTGCTGCCGCGCCAGCTCAGGTTTTCCTGGAGAATCTTGTGAAGCGCGGCCGGGTCGCCGCGCTCGAGCTTGAACGTTGCCGCGAGAACGATGTCGCGCCGGTGATGGAACACGGTGTCGTCATATCCAAATTTGACGTAGTCCGCGCCGACGCTCTTGCGCTCGCCCTCCTCCGATAGGATTTCCGCGGACTCGAAGATCTCGGCGATGAACATGGTCCGCTCGCGTGCCGGCGCTGGCGACAGAAAGTGAAGATTCTGCCAGATCGCCCCGCCGACAGTGCTCGGAATCCCGACGTAGTGCTCGAGTCCGGACCAGCCGAGCGCGACGGATTCCTGGATCAGCGTTTTGACGACCGTCCCGCTTTCGGTCCAGAGCCGGCAGCCGTTGTCTCGTTCGCGAAACTCGCGGGCTTGCGACGTGTTGCGGATGACCAGCCCGCGAAACCCTCGGTCGCCGATCAGGACGTTGGCACCCAAGCCGAGAACAAAGTAGGGTACGTTGTTCGTCCGCGCCGCGAGCACGGCATTCGCAAGCGCTTCGGCGGACGTCGCCTCAAAGAACAGGTCGGCTGGACCGCCGATACGAAATGTGGTGTATGGGGCAAGCGGTTCGCGACGCCGGACGTGCTTGACGTCCAGGCAGGTTGCGAGGCGCTCGAGTGCTGCGGAATCGACACTGGACATGCTGACGTGAAAGAAACCATGGATGACCTCGAGACGCCACCGCGTCCGGCTCGGCCTTCTCGCACGATTCACGCGCGCGCTCTGGCAGTGCTGCTGATCGCCGCGCCGGTGTTGGTCCACGCGCAACGGGCCGAGCTGGAGCGACACATTCAGCGTCAGACGCTGCCGAACGGTCTCGACGTGATGGTAGTCGAGAACCACGGCGTGCCACTCGTGACGATCGAGGCCGACGTCAAGAACGGCTCGTTCACCCAGAGCCCGGAGTACGAAGGCCTCTCGCACTTGTACGAGCACATGTTCTTCAAAGCCAACGCCTCGTACCCGGGACCCGACGACTTCATTGCGCGCGCGTCGGAACTTGGCGCCGAATTCAACGGAACGACGAGCGAAGAACGGGTG
Organism: uncultured Gemmatimonadaceae bacterium; assembly: GCA_963817445.1. Taxonomy (GTDB): domain Bacteria; phylum Gemmatimonadota; class Gemmatimonadetes; order Gemmatimonadales; family Gemmatimonadaceae; genus JAQBQB01. Next base: position 338,505 of record CAWFOG010000027.1, on the reverse strand, counting down.
AACTACTATCTCACGCTGCCCACCGACAGCATCGAAGGCGGAATGAAGTTTCTCGCGGCCGCGTTGATCACGCCACAATTTCGGCAGGACGAGCTCGAGCGGGAGCGCGAGGTCGTCATCGGTGAATACGATCGCAACGAGTCGAGTCCGGGATTTCCGTTCACGACCGCGATGGGCAAGGCGCTGTGGACCACCGCCTGGAGCAGAAAGAATCCGCTCGGCGAGCGCGCGATCATTCAGAGTACGACGCCAGCGAAAATGCGCGTGATTCAACAGCGGTACTACATCCCCAATAACACAGCAATCATCATCACGGGCGACGTGACGCCAGAGCGTGCGTTCGCTCTTGCACGTGCCCGTTTCGGAAACTGGAAACCCGGGCCCGATCCCGTCACGGCCGATCCAATACCGCCAATACCGCCGCTCACGCACGATACCGCGCTAATCGTCGAACAACCGATCGGCACCGTCGTCCTGATGCTGCAGTGGCAAGGGCCGAGCGCCACTCGAGGATCCGGCATCCACGTACGCGGCCGACGTGCTGTCGGATGTACTGAACCAGCCGGGGTCACGCTTCCAGCGCGCGCTGGTCGACAGCGGTCTGTTCGAGTCGATCAACGTCAACTATTACACGCTCAATCACGTCGGACCGATCACCATCGACGGCAACACGTCGCCGCAACATTTGCACGAGGCGCTCGCGGCGTTGCGAGGCGAAATCCAAAAACTGAACGACCCCGACTACTTCTCGGCCGACGAGCTCAACGCCGCCAAGCGGCGCCGCATCGTTGGCACGGAGCTCGGGCTCGAGCGGGCGTCCGGGTTTGCGCACCAACTCGGTTTTTGGTGGGCGGTGACGGGGCTCGACTACTTCTTTGGCTACGTCGACACCATGGCGCAGCAAACGCCGGCTGATCTTCAGGCCTACGCAACGAAGTACATCATCGGGAAGCCGCATGTGACCGGCGTGCTGCTTTCGTCGGGCGCGCGGGAAGCGCTCAACTTGACGCCGGCGTCACTGCTCGAGACCGAGGTGCGACCGTGATCCGCCGACTGGTTGTTCTCGCAGCACTCCTGCTCGCGCCGGTCGCCGCGCGTTCTCAGACGGACACGTCGACGACGAGCTTCGACGTGAACGGGCTCAAGGTCATTCTACGGCAGAACACGTCGAATGATGTCGTGGCTGCGAACGTCTATCTGCTCGGCGGCACGCAGCAACTTTCGCCTGCGACACAGGGAATCGAGTCGCTGCTCTTGCGCGCGTCGGAGGGCGGCACCGAGCACTTTCCGCGCGGGGCGGCTCGACAACTCATGGCGCGTCTTGGCGGCAACGTGGTCATCGATGCGTCGGCAGATTGGACGCTGTTCGGATTCACCGGCGTTCGACAGACCTTCGACTCCAGTTGGGCAGTGTTCGCCGATCGCCTGATTTCGCCAACGCTCGATTCTGCCGAGGTCGAGCGCGTGCGCGCGCGCATGATGACCGACGTCCGCGAGGAAGCGAACAATCCAGACCCGCTCGTCAACCGACTCGCCGACAGTCTGTCGTACGTCGGTCATCCATATGGATTCTCGCCCGACGGCACCGAGACGTCGCTGTTCTCGATCACGCTCGCGCAGCTCAAGCACTATCAGGCGACGCAGATGGTCACGTCGCGAATGCTGCTGGTCGTCGTCGGCAACATCGACCGGCCACACCTCGAGCAACTCGTCGGCGAACACGCTGGGTCGCCTGCCGCGCGGATCGTACACCTGGTCGCCTCCGCATCCGCCGGCGAACGCGGGTCGCGCGCTCGTCGTCCGCCGGGAGCCGCTGGCAACCAACTACCTGCTCGGCTACTACGCCGGCCCGACGGCGCGCGAGCCAGACTACCAAGCGCTTCGCATCGCGACCGCGGTGCTGTCCGGTCGCTTCTTTACGGAAATCCGATCGCAGCGGAACCTATCGTATGAAGTCGACGCACCGTTCGTCGACCGTGCCATCTCGAACGGCGGTGTGTACGTCACCACGGTTCACCCAAACGAAACGCTCACGCTCATGCGCACCGAGATCGATCGCCTCCAGCGCGAGCTCATCGACTCGAAAGGACTCGAGCGCCTCGTTCAGCAATTTCTCACGGACTACTTTCCTGAAGAACGAGGTCGACGCCGATCAGGCGACGTTCCTCGCGCGCGCGCAGATCTATCAAGGCGACTACCACGCCGCGAGCCACTTCGTCGAAGATCTGCGGCGGGTCCGTCCCGAAGACGTGCTGCGAGTTGCGCAGCAGTACATGCACGATTTCCGCTTCGTCTATCTTGGAAATCCCGACTCGCTCTCGCGCAGCATAGTCGCGCGCTTCTAGGCCAGCGCGGAGCGCGATCGATCACTCGCGCGCTTCACTCGGCGAATTCTTGCGCGACGGCGCGCGGCTCGAGCGCCCCGGAGTGAAGTTCGGCGCCGAGCAGAACGGCGGATACGCCGCGGTGCTCGAGCGCGCGCAGATCGTTCATGGTCGCGATGCCGCCGGCGGCGAACACCGGAAAGTCGCTGGCGTCGGCTACGTCTTCGAGCAGGGCGAGATCGACGTTCCCGCGGGAGCGATCGGCGGGCGTCGAAATCACCAACAACCCGCCAAGTGGTAAGGCCCGCGAGCTCGCCGACGACATCGAGCACGTCCAGCGGCAGCGTTCGCACCCATCCGCGTGTGCTCACGCGTCGTTCGTGCACGTCGGTCGCCACGATCACCGAGCCCGGGAACAGCTCCGCGGTTCGCACCAACCAGTCGGGCTCGGCGAGCGCTCGCGCGCCGACAATGACGCGGGCCGCGCCGATCTCAATGAGTCGGTCGATCTGTTCCGTCGACTCAACGCCGCCTTCGGCTTGCACGTCGAGCGCGGCGTCGCGAATGATCTCCTCCACTAGCGCTGGCGTTCGATCCCGATCCGTGCGCGGCGTCGAGGTCGGTCACGTGTAGTCGTCGAAATCCGGCGAGTGCCCATGCCGCGCGGCGCCGATCGGCTCGCGCGTCGCCGCGGTGTGCGCAACGGCGCCTCCGCGCAGGTCGAGGATCGGGATAGCAAGCATGTCGCCAAGTTATGAAGCGCTTGGGCGTCGCGCAGCAGGGGTCCAACGCGTTGCCGGCCCGCGCTTCGCGTTGCGCTGACCAAACCTTGTGAATACTTTCACATTCTCCGCGACTTTGCGGCGAATCATCCCCACGATCTAGCTAGGCACTACTGGAGGCTCTTAGAAATGCGGTTCTACGGACTGACGCTCCTCGCGGGCGCAGCTGTCCTCGGCGCCTGCAGTGGCGGCGAGAGCAATAAAGGCACTGACACGAGCAAGGCAGCGCCGGCAAACACGGCGACTCCTGCGACGACGACGCCCGCCGCTGCGCCCACGACTGGCGCGCTCGCTCCGGTTGCGGCCACTGGCGCGACGCATGAAATCAAGATGGTCGGCGACGACAAGGGTTATCACTTCGAGCCCGCCAACCTCACCATCAAAGCCGGCGATGCGGTAAAGTTCACCGTCGTCAGCGGTCAGCCGCACAACGTCGCGTTCGATCCCGCCGACGTACCGGCCGACTCGAAGGCTCAACTCGACGCGAACATGGACGCCAAGATCTCCGAGCTGTCGAGCCCGATGCTCCTGAACCCGAACGACAGCTACGTGATTTCGTTCGGCGGTGTGAAGCCGGGCGCGTACGGCTTTCACTGCACGCCGCACCTGGCGATGGGAATGAAGGGCGTCGTCACGGTTCAATAGCGGGCCGCCCGTCACGATCGAAGTCGCGCGTCGATTGGGGCATGCGAGAGCGGGGCCCTGTGGCTCCGCTCTCGTTGCATCGCGGAGTTTCGCGGTGGTCCTCGTGGCCCGCCGTCTGCCACATGAGCGAAGCGCAGGTGACGAGCACGTTGGTCGCGACGGTCAAGACAGACTTGCGATCGGTCCTTCTGAGCGAGAGAATCGCAGCATGGCGAATATGACCGGCGAATTTCCGCGAGCGATTCCGCGGCCGGTGTGGCTGACGGCGCGCGCGAGAAACGCCGTGCGCCGACCCGTGTTCATCGGCGCCGTCAGCTTGGGCACGTTCATCGCCGCGCTCGTTGCGTTCGTACTCGCGCCTCCGCAGATCAAACACGCCATCCCGACCTCGCCGACGTCGATGCCGGCGAAGCCGGACACGGCGCCAATGATCGCCGCGCTCGGTCAGGCGCGGGGGCGGCTGGCGGCGGCGGAATCGTCGCTGACGTTTGCACGCATCCACGCCGCCGCGATCGCCAAGCCGACGACGGACAGCCTGAGCCCACGCGTCGTCGCCCAGCGCGATTCGCTCTCGACCGCCGTGAGCGATCTCGACGCGCTCCTGACGCGCGTCGAAACGGCGCCGCTGCCCGCTTCGTACCGCGCACTCGCCGAATCGCCGCAACTCGCTTCCACACCGCGAATCAAGCTCTTGCTCGACTCGCTGAACGAGGTCGAGCAAAGCCGCGAAGCGTTCGGGACGAACAATACCGCGGTGCCTGCGGTCGTTGCGCTCACCGCGCGATCGGCCGACATCGGACGCGAAATCCAAGACGCGGCGCAGGTGCGTCGAGACGCGTTGCGCGACCAGGTCGCAAAGCTGAATACCCCAACGGAAGCGGAGGTCGTCGCGACAACGCCTTCAGTCGACACAGCGGGCTGGGTCGCCGAGCGCGACTCGGCGCGATCGCTGGTGTCCGAGGCGACCAGCGCGCTCGAGGAAACGCGCAGGCAAGTCGAAGGCGTACGACAACGACGTCGTTCGCGCGAAAGAGCAGGCGAAATTCAACGCGCCGCCGGTCGCGCTTCTCGCCGCGGCGCTGGTGTTCGGCATCGTGCTTGGCTTCGGCTCCGCGTTCTTCGACGAGATGAACCGTCCGCGGGTGGGGGATGAGCACGAGGTGGAGCGCGTGACCGGTGCGCGTGTGCTTGCCACGATCCGTCCCCGTCCGCGCGATCCCGATCGCCGCCGCCGCCTCGCGGACAAGCAAGCGCCGCCGTACTTCGATCCCGCGGCCGATTCGTACCAGCTCACGTACTGCACGTGGCGCGTGCCGGCGCCAGCCGACTCATGTTGACCATTGCAGCGGCGGACACCGGCATCGCCGCGGTCGTCGGGACCAACGTCGCCGCCATCGCGGCCGACGAAGCGCGCAGCACGATCATCATCGATACGGAAGCGCGCACGGCCCCGGTCGCCGCCGCGCTGCGGGTCCACGCCGAGCCTGGCGTCGCCGACATCATTGAACGTCACATCGATTGGGCGGAGCTCACGACACAAGCCATGGTCGGTCGCGATCGCTCCATCGATGTGCTGCCGAGCGGAATCGCGCCGGCGAAGCTCGATCCGGCACTTGTCACCGAACTCTTCCGACAAGAAGCACCCCGGCTGTCGCGCCACTACGAGGCGATCATCATCGTGACGTCAATCGAGCAAGCGCTGGCCGGACTGCCGGGCGTCGCTGGCGATTCCGGACACGATCCTTTGCGCGCGAGTCGGTTACACGCGCATTCAGGCGCTCCGCGCCGCGATCGACGGTGTTCGCGCGGCGGGCGGCAACCCGCTCGGCATCGTCTTGTGGGACGCGGTTCCGCCGGCGCTTCCGAGCCCGGAGCACGTTGCCGGAGCACCACGGCCGTTGCGCACCGCGGAGATGAAAGCGCTGACGTCGCGATAGCGCGGCGCATCGGCACTTCCTCGCGCGCGCCTGCTGGGCTAGCATCCGACGCGTGTGGGCCGACACTCTGTTGCGTGCCGAGCAGCTGCATCTGCTGCGACTGTCGATCTGGGCGGCGCTGTCGATCCTCGCTGGCACCGGCGTCGCGACGATCGTCGTCGCTCGGCGCGTTCGATCCCCGCTTCTCACGCAGTTCGCGATTCAAATGCTCGGATGGGGCATTGTGATCGGCGCGATCGCGGCCGTCGAATGGCACGGACTGCACCTTCGCGATCTGTCCGGCGCGGCTCGCCTCGAGCGCCTCGTCTGGATGAACGTCGGATTGGACGTCGGGTTCGTCGGCATGGGCGCGGTGCTCGGCCTCTCGGGCCGCCTGCTCGCGCGCAATCTCGGTGCGATCGGCGCCGGGTGCGCGATTGTCGTTCAGGGACTCGCGCTGCTGCTCATCGATTTGCAACTCGTTGCCGTAGTATCCAGGTAATCATGGCCGAAGTCACGCTCGATCTCCGACACGCGCCGAAGGACCGCGCGTACGCGCAACTCCACGGGTACATCCTCAACGTGCTCGCCGGAATCGACGATGACATCACGGCGATGACGACGATGAGCGCGCTCGTCCACCATGCGTTCGATCATCTGTGGACGGGATTCTATCGCGTTGTCGCACCCGATTTGTTGCGCGTCGGTCCGTATCAGGGGACGCTCGGATGCCTCGAGATTCGCTTCGGGAGCGGCGTATGTGGGACGTCTGCCGCGGAACGCCGCACGATTGTCGTGCCGGATGTCGAGCGGTATCCCGGGCCACATCACCTGCGATGCGCGCTCCAAATCGGAGATCGTCGTCCCGGTGTTCGATCGCGATGGCGCGTTGATCGCGGTACTCGACGTCGATTCATCGCAGCGCGCGAAATTCGATCAGCAGGACGCGAACGGGCTCGAGCGGATCGTGCGGTGGTTCGCCGGCGAAGGTCGCGGTTGACGCGAAGCATCACGACCCATAGGCTGGAAGCAAATCCATGACGATCACCGGGTATTCCGATCGCATCAATCACGCGCTCGCGTTCGCGGCCAAACACCACGATCAGCAAGTGCGCAAAGGGACGCGGCTGCCGTACGTCACGCACCCGGCGAACGTCGCGATCATTCTGACCCGCTACGGGCGCGATGATCAAACGGTCGTCGCCGGTGTGTTGCACGACGTCGTCGAAGATTGTGTGCGTGAGGGGTACACCGCCGAGATGCTCCAGCGCCGCGTCGGCCGACAAGTTCGGCCGCGACGTGCTCGATACGGTGCTGATGGTGACGCATCGGCGACTCGACGACTCCGGTGTCGAGCTGTCGCACGACGATCGTCGCGACGACTATCTCGCCCGCTTGGCCGGCGCGAGCGAATCCGCGCGCTGGGTGTGCGCCGCAGACAAGCTGCACGACGCGGGCAGCATTCTCGCCGATCTGCGCCGGACGATCGATCCCGACGCGATCTGGAGCCGCTTCACCGGCGGCAAGACGGCAATGATTCGCGACTATCGCCGAACCTACGACCGACTCACGGAGCTCGGATTCGCCGGTGAGATCATGCGCGAACTCGGTGCCGCAGTCGCCGGGCTCGATGCCGGCGTTGGCGATCCCGCGGCTCAGACCGCGTAGTGCGAGACGACGTACTCGTCGAGGATCTTCAAGAAATCCGGGACGATCGTACCGCCGCGCAGCGTCACGACCAGCTTGCCGTCGACGTACACCGGTGCCTTCGGCTCCTCGAACGTTCCCGGTAGTGAAATGCCGATGTTCGCGTGCTTCGATTCGCCCGGGCCGTTCACGACGCAGCCCATCACCGCGACTTTCAGTTCCTCGACGCCGGGATGCGCGTCGCGCCACACCGGCATCTGCTCGCGAATGTACGTCTGAATGTCCTCGGCCATGTGCTGGAAAAAGGTCGACGTCGTACGCCCGCAGCCGGGGCATGCCGTGACCTGCGGCGCGAAGCTTCGAATGCCAAGCGACTGAAGAATCTGTTGCGCGACGAGCACTTCCTCCGTGCGATCGCCGTTCGGCTTTGGCGTCAACGAGACGCGAATCGTGTCGCCGATCCCTTGCGTCAACAAAATCGACAGCGCCGCCGAGCTCGCGACAATTCCCTTCATCCCCATCCCGGCTTCGGTCAGGCCGAGGTGCAACGGGTAGTCGCAGCGAGCAGCGAGGCGGCGGTACACCTCGACCAGGTCGTCGACGCCCGACACTTTCGCTGAAATGATGATTTGGTCATGGCGAAGACCAACATCCTCCGCCAGCTCGGCCGATCGCAGCGCGCTCGCGAGCATCGCTTCGATATAGACGTCCTTGGCATCCAGCGGCGCGGACGCGCGCGCGTTCGCGTCCATCATCTGCGTGAGCAAATCCTGATCGAGCGAACCCCAGTTCACTCCGATGCGCACCGGCTTGTCGTTGTCGACGGCAATCTGGACGATCGTCCGGAAATTCTCGTCCCGGCGCTTGCCGCCGACGTTTCCCGGATTGATCCGGTATTTGGCCAGCGCGCGCGCGCATTCCGGGAACTTGGCCAGGAGCAGATGACCGTTGTAATGAAAGTCGCCAATGACCGGAACGTCGACGCCCAAGTCGCGCATGCGTTCCACGATTTCCGGAACCGCAGCGGCTGCCTCGTCGTTGTTCACCGTGACGCGCACGAGCTGCGACCCTGCGCGCGCCAGCGCCGCGACCTGCTCGGCGGTGCCGCGAGCATCGGCCGTGTCCGTATTCGTCATGGATTGCACGACGATCGGCGCCGACGAGCCGACCGGCACGTTGCCGACGCTGGTTGTTACGGTCCGTCGCCGCATGTCGAACGACACGACGCTCACTCCTCGGTTGGCGCGCCGCGAAAGATAGTGCGCGGGAGCTCAGTTGGGCTCGGGTGCTTGACCGATAATCCAGCCCGGCATACTTTCGGCCGGCGCCTGAGTCCGGGTGCCCGCGGGTGCCGGATACTCGGCTCGGCGCGTTTGCCCGCGCAACATGGTGTTGAAGCGGAAATCTTTGAGGAACCGGAACATGCGCACGACCGGAAAGGTGAAGTGGTTCAACGACGCCAAGGGGTTCGGGTTCATTACGCCAGACACCGGGGACAAGGACTGCTTCGTCCACTACAGCTCCATCCAGGGAAACGGCTTCAAGACCCTGGCGGAGGGCGATCCGGTGGAATTCGACCTCGTGCAGGGACAAAAGGGCCCTGCGGCTGAAAACGTCGCCAAGGCCGTCCAGTAGTCCCGCTTGATCGCGTATTCCTGAGCGCCGCCCCGAGTTTTCGCTCAGTCGAGCGCGGGACGCCGTGGCGGGCGACCCCGCCGCGCGGGGGCCGTCGTTTCAACGGCCTCCGCGACGAGGTCGCCGATCTGCTGTTCAAACGCGGGTCGGTCAAGCTGAACGTCGAGCGCCGGCGACAGCGCTGCCCTGCCATTCGGACTTCCAAGCAACCGCGTGGCTAAGTTGATCGCCGCTTCGACGGGCAGTCCGACGTCTCTCACCAGCCGCCGCACGATGGCGATATGGTAAATGCCGGACATAGAAATCTTTCGCGCGACCCCTTGCCGGGCTGATTCAACGCCATGGAGCTCGAAGCGCGACAGCAGGTTGTCGACCCATTTGTTGTCAGCGTCAGCTGCAAACGACGCAATTTCAACGTGATACGATCTCGCCATATTTATCCTCGCGTTGAAGGATAAATACAATCGAGGCCGTGGCGTGTAAAGTTCCTCTTGAATAAGGATATTTAATGCGGGCCGAATCGGTTTCAATGACCCAACCCGCTCGTCTACTGTCGCGTATGGCACACAATTGGATGCGCCTCACCGAACACGACACAACGGAGATCTCATGAGCCGCAAGCCCAGCGCTCTATTCATCGGCGCCTGTTTCGCCACGCTGTGCGTAAGCCTGCCAAGCGTCGCACTCGCCCAAAACCCTGCCAAATTCAACGTCTCGGCCGGGGCGACGTTCCCGACCGGGGACTTCAGCAACGGGGAAGACATCGGATACAACGTCGCTGCTGGCGTTGGCATGAACCAGCGCGGAACGCCGACTCGGCTTCCGCTTCGAGGGTCAGTACAACGAATTCGGGCAGTCAGGAACGACGAACAAGGCGCACTCCGGCTCCATCACCGGCAATGTCACGTACGATTTCTCCGGCGCCTCACTCGTGCCGACGAGCTCGCTCTATCTCATTGGCGGCGGCGGATACTACAACACGCTCGACCCGTTTTTTGACGGTCAGAACCAGCAGAACTTTGGCTGGAACGTCGGCGCCGGTTTTCGGTTTCCGCTCACGGGGTTTTCGGTATACGTCGAAGCACGATACCACACCGTGTCGAACACCGAGGTTCGCTACATCCCAGTGAGCTTCGGCCTCGTCTTCTAGTTGAACCGGACCAGGCAACAAAGCGGGGCCCGAACTTCTGTTCGGGCCCCGCTTTGCTGCTGCGCGCGCCTCAGATCAATGCGCTAGAACAAACGCTCGAGCGCGCTCTGCGCCGACTCCAATTGCGCGCGAACCGCGCGAGGGCCGGTGCCGCCTTCCACCTCTCGCTGTTCGACAGACTGATTGGGCGAGAGTGCGTCGAATACGTCCTGGCCGAACAGCTCGTGCGCGTCCGCAAAGGCGGCCAACGGAAGAGTGTGTAACTCGAGACGCTCATCCTCGCATCGCCGAACCAGGCGACCGACCGCGCCGTGCGCCTCGCGGAACGTTGCTCCCTTGCGAACGAGATAGTCCGCGAGATCCGTCGCCATCATCGTGCTCGACAGCGCCGAACGCATGCGCCGCGTGTCGAACTCGCACTCCGCCAACGCACCGGACACCGCAGGAATCACGAGTAGCAGCGTATCGACGGCGTCGAACAGCACTCGCTTGTCGTCCTGCAAATCCTTGTTGTAGCTCGTCGGAAGTCCCTTGAGCGTCGCCAACAGCGACGTCAGATCGCCGAGCAGGCGCGCCGCCGAACCGCGGGCCAATTCGAGCGCGTCAGGATTCCGCTTCTGCGGCATCATGCTCGAACCCGACGTGTAGGCGTCGCCGAACCGGACAAATCCGAATTCGCTCGAGCCGAAGATGATGAGGTCTTCGGCAAGCCGCGACAGATGCGTGGCGATCATCGATGACGCGAACAGCAGCTCGGCGACGAAATCGCGGTCGCTCACCGCATCGATCGAGTTGGGCGTTACCGACGCGAAGCCGAGGCTGCCCTGCAGCAGCACTCGCGACACCGGATATGCGCAGCCCGCGACGGCGCCCGAGCCGAGTGGCAGCACGTTGGCGCCGCGCTGCGCCGCACGCAGGCGCACACGATCGCGCTCGAGCGGCCAGAAGTGCGACAGCATCCAGTGTGCGCCCGCCACCGGAATTGCGCGCTGCATGTGCGTGTACGACGGCATCAACGCCGTTTCCAATCCGTGCGCCTGATCGATCATCGCCTGCTGCAGCGCGCGGACGGCCGTGGCGATCATGTCCGCGGCCTCGACGGCCCAGAGACGCGTAGCGGTCGCAACCTGGTCGTTGCGACTGCGTCCCGTGTGCAGCTTGGACGCGACGTCGCCGATTTCTTCGTGCAACAACCGATCGATCAGCGTGTGCACGTCTTCGTCACTCGCCGTCGGCTGCTCTCCGCCGTGGAGCCGAGCGGCGACCATGTCGAGTCCGCGCTCGATTGCTTGGCTCTCGCCGAACGTGAGCACGCTCGCGTGATTGAGCGCGATTGCCCACGCCTTCGACGCCTCGACGTCGAACGGCCAGAGCCGAAAGTCGACGTCGATCGACCGGTTCAGCGCGTCGAACTCCGGCGCGGGGCCGCCGGAGAACCGTCCCCCCCACAGTTTGTGCGGTTTTCCCGTCGGGCGTGCGAACGTCGCGGTCGTCACGCGATCTGCAGCGCCGGTTCTTCCGGCGCTGCCTCGATGCTCGGCACTGGTGCCGCCGCCGGCGGCGCGATACCCAGTTCCTGATCCTTGAGCGCGCGAACGCGCGCCGGGAGCGCGAACAGTCGAATGAACCCGGCCGCATCGCTCTGCTGATACACGTCGTCCTCGCCGAACGTCACGAAACGCTCATCATAAAGTGCGTGTTCGCTTTCCCGGCCGACGACGGCCACGCCGCCCTTGTACAAGCGGAGCGTCACGCTGCCGGTGACGCGCGCCTGCGTGACGTCGACGAACGCATCGTACGCCTCGCGCTCCGTGGTCCACCAGCGACCCTCGTACACGAGATCCGCGTAGCGCGGCGCGATGAGATCCTTCGCCGCCAGCGTTCGCCGATCGAGCACGAGCTGCTCGAGCTCGGAGTGCGCCGCGTACAGCAGCGACCCGCCCGGCGTCTCGTACACGCCGCGCGACTTCATCCCGACGAGACGATCCTCGACGAGGTCGACGACGCCACACGCCGTGCTTGCCGCCGATCGCGTTGAGCGCGGCGATGAGCTCGACGCCGCCGAGCGCGTTGCCGTTCACGGAGACCGGCGTGCCGCACTCGAAACCGATCGTCACGTTCTCGGGAATGTCGGGCGCCTTCGTGACGTTACGCGTGAGCATGAGCAGGTCATCGGGAGGCGCTGCGTTCGGATCCTCGAGCACACCGCCCTCGTGCGACAGATGCCACAGGTTCGCGTCGCGCGAATAAATCTTCTGGCGCGTGGCGGCGATCGGAATGCCGCGCGACTCAGCGTACGCGATCGCGTCCTCGCGGCTGCGGATGTTCCACTCGCGCCAGGGAGCGATCACCGGCAAATCGGGCGCGAAGGCCGCGTAGGTCAGCTCGAACCGCACCTGATCGTTTCCCTTGCCGGTGCAACCGTGTGCGAGCGCATCGGCGCCGATCTGACGCGCCACTTCCACCTGGCGCCGCGCAATGAGCGGACGCGCCATGGAGGTGCCGAGCAGGTACTTCCGATTGTAGATCGCCCCCGCGCGCAGCGTCGGAAAGATGAACGACGCGACGAATTCGTCGCGCAGGTCCTCGACGAAACACTCGTCGGCGCCCGATGCGATCGCCTTGGCGCGAACGCCGGCGAGTTCGTCACCCCCCTGGCCGATATCCGCGGCGACGCAAACCACTCGGGCGTGACCGTAGTTCTCCTTCAGCCACGGAACGATGATCGACGTGTCGAGTCCGCCCGAATAGGCGAGGACGATTGTATGAGGCATGAGGGCTCCTGAGCGACGAATATGCAGACTTCATGCATATTTAATCACCAGTGCGCCTAGCGTCAATCCCTCGACTGCAAACCTCATTTACCGTCCTGCTCGGCCAGTCGGAGGAGGCCGGCCGGTCAGCTCGAACCGCGCCTCGGTCGAACGACACACGATCAGGATGGTATTCTCCCCGGCGAGGGTGCCAATCACCTCCTCCCACCCCTGCGAATCGATCGCTTCGGCGATCGGCTGCGCGCCACTCGGCAGCGTATGCAGCACGATCAGCTCGCCGACCCCGTCTATCCGTGAAAACCATTGTGGTAAGAGGTTGTCGAGCGACGGTTTAGCATCATCAGTAACCATCTCGGGCAACAGGTACCGAGACCCGTCATCGCCCGGCGCGCGAACGACGCCAAGATCGCGAAGGTCGCGCGATAGTGTCGCCTGCGTTACCTGCCATCCCTGCTGCGCCAGCCGCTGCTTCAGCTCCTCCTGGCTGGAGATCTGCCCATGCCCGACCAGTTGAAGTATCGCGCTCTGCCGTTCCCGCTTACCGGTCATGATGGACTCGTCGATCCAGGGGTGAATCGCGACATGTCACAAGCTGCCGAAGGGCGGCGCGGTTGACAGCAGGTCGCTGTATTATTATGCATTAGTCGTGAATAAGATTCCAGTCGGGGTCCTCGGCGCGAGCGGTTACGCGGGCCGTGAACTATGTGCACTCATCCTGCGCCATCCTGCGCTGTCGCTTGCGTTTGCCACGGCAAACGAGCAACGCGGCGCGTCGGTTCGGATTGCGGGGCAGAATCTCTCGTACATCGCTCCCGAAGACGCTCCGCTTTCGTCCGCCGAGTTGGTGTTTAGCGCACTGCCTCATGGCGCATCGAAAGAATGGGTTTCGCGCGCGCGCGAGGCGGGTGCGCGCGTCGTTGATCTATCGGCTGACCTGCGGCCTGGCAACGGCTGCGAGGGAATCGCCTACGGCCTCACGGAACTCTCGCGCGAATTGATCGCTGGCGCGAGCCTCGTGGCCAATCCCGGCTGCTATCCGACGTCTATTCTATTGGCGCTGGCGCCGCTCGTCGAACGTGGCCTGATTGCCACCGGACGTCCAATCGTCGCCAACGCGGCGAGCGGCGTCACGGGCGCTGGCAACTCGCCGAAGCGCGAACTGCTCTTTGGCGAAGTGAGCGAGGACTTTCGCGCCTATGGGATAGGCAACACACATCGGCATCTCGATGAAATGCGTGCGACGCTCGCGGCGTGGGGCGCGGACGCCGATCTCGTGTTCACGCCGCATCTCCTTCCGGTCGCGCGCGGCATACTGTCGACGATCACGGTCACTCTCACACGACCGCTGAGCGATTGTCTCGAGCCGTGGAACGACGCCTACGCTAGCGAGCCATTCGTCGAGATCGCCGCGGAAACGCCGGCGTTGCGCGACGTCGTGCATCGCAACGTCGTTCGCATTTCTGCCACGCCGCTCGCCGGCACGCGCGAGCCGATGCTCCTCGTCACGTCGGCGATCGACAATTTGCTCAAGGGCGCCGCCGGCCAGGCCGTGCAGAACGCGAACCTCATGCTCGGCCTCGACGAAACGGCGGGACTTCCGTCATGACGAGTCCCGTCACCCGCGTCATCAAGGTTGGCGGTCGCCCGCAGCAGGACCCGGCGCTGTCGCGAGCCGTCGCGTCTGGATGGGCGTGCGGCAACGGTGGACTCGTGCTCGTTCACGGTGGTGGCGACGAAGTGTCGACGCTGCAGGCCGCACTCGGCGGGCAGAGCCAATTCGTCGACGGCCGGCGCGTGACGACTGCGGGAGACATCGAGCTCGTACGCATGGCGCTGTCTGGGAGCGCGAACAAACGACTGGTCGCGACGCTCGTGGGAGGCGGGGTGAATGCGGTCGGATTGTCGGGCGAAGACGCGGCGCTGATTTCCGCCGCGCCGATGGACACCGAGCGGCTTGGCTTTGTCGGCGTGCCAAAGCTCGTGAACGTCGCGTTCCTCCGGCACTTGCTCTCCGGCGGCTACCTGCCGGTGATTTCGCCGGTGAGCCGCGACGGCAGCGGGACGCTCGGTTCCGCCCTCAATGTCAACGGTGACGACGCGGCGGCCGCGATCGCCGTCGCGCTGGGTGCCGTGGAATTGCTGCTCGTGTCGGACGTGGAAGGCGTGATGTGCGGCGGTCGCGCGATCGCCGAGCTCACGCCGGACGACGCGCGCGCGCTGATCGCCGACGGCACCGCCGGCGGCGGAATGCGCGCCAAGCTGCAGGCCGCGATCGCCGCGGTCGAGGGCGGCGTGCCGATGGTGCGCGTGTCGGACATTGCCGCGATACATGACTTGGCCCGCGGCACCGTGATCGCCGCAACGAGAGATATCTCATGACTATTTCCGCAAGCCCAGTGACCGACGCGCTCCTCGGCAACTACAAGCGCGCACCGATCGACCTCGTCGACGGCGACGGTGTCTATCTGATCGCGTCGGACGGCACACGATACCTCGACTTCGTGAGCGGTATCGCGGTCAACGCGCTCGGCTACGGCGACCCGGGGTTGCGCGCTGCCATGCGCTCCGCCGCCGACGGCCTGATTCACGTGTCGAACCTGTACGCCACGGCGCCGGGTGAGCAGCTGGCCGCGACGCTCGTCGATCACTCGTTTGCGTCGAAGGTGTTCTTCTGCAATTCCGGCGCGGAGGCGAACGAGGGCGCGTTCAAGTTCGCGCGGCGCTGGGCGCGGACGCGGGGAGAGGGCAAGCACGAGATCGTCGCGCTCCGCGGAGCATTTCACGGACGACTGTTCGGCACCCTCGCCGCGACCGATCGCCCGTCGTATCGCCTTCCGTTCCGGCCGCTGGCTCCCGGGATCTCGATTGTCGAGCGCGACATCGACGACGTCGCCATGGCGCTCGATGAGACCACCGCGGCGGCGCTCGTCCTCGAGCCCGTGCAAGGCGAAGGCGGCGTGCGTTTGCTCGACGCCGGGTTCGTGCGCGAAGTGCGTGCCCTGACGAAGGAGCGCGGCGTCGCGCTGATCTTCGATGAAATTCAGTGTGGTCTGGGGCGCACGGGAACGCTGTTCGCCTACGAGCACTTCGGCGTCGAACCCGATATGCTCACGCTTGCCAAGCCGATTGCCGGAGGCCTGCCGATGGGCGCCGTGCTGATGACCGGCGAAATCGCCGAGTCGATCAAGCCTGGCGATCACGGAACGACCTTCGGCGGCGGACCGTTCGTCGCGTCCGTCGCGAACTACGTCGTCGGGCGACTGACCGATCCGGCGTTGCTGGAACACGTCACGACGACCGGTGCCTGGCTCGGCGCGCAGCTCAACGATGTCATGCGTCGCACCGGCCGAATCCGCGCCGTGCGCGGGAAAGGATTTATCTGGGGCGTCGACGTGATGGGAACGGCGGCTCACGTCGTCAGCGAGGCGCTCGACGCCGGGCTGCTCCTATGCACGGCCGGCGAGTACACGGTTCGCATTCTGCCGCCACTCGTCGCCACCCGCGACGAGCTTGCGCTCGGACTCGCGACCCTCGAAGAGATTCTCTGATGTCCCCGGACATCGTGATCCGTCGTGCGAGCGTCGGAGGACGTTGACGTCATGGCGCGGCTCATCGGCGAGTTCGCCGACGAGGCGTTGATGCTCCGTCGTACGCCGCAGATGATCGAGCAGTCGATCGACGACTATTTCGTGGCTATTCGCGGCGATCGAGAGATCGTCGCGTGTGGCGCGCTCAGGGAGTATTCGCCGTCCGTCGCCGAGATCGCCGCCATCGCCGTATCGCGCGATACGCACGGATGCGGCGTTGGAAGGGCGATTGTCCACGCCGTCGAGCAACTCGCGCTCAAGCGTGGCGTGTTCGACGTATTCGCGCTCACGTTGCAGCCGGCGTTTTTCTCGGCGATCGGCTATCAGCGGGTTGATCGCGCGCGGTATCCAGAGAAAATCCGGCGCGACTGCCTTGCGTGCGCGCGTCGATTCGCCTGCAACGAGGTTTGCTTCGCCAAGAATTTGCGCACCGCGGCTCGGGCGGCAGCGTAGCGGAACGCTTTGCGTGCTGACCTAACCGTGATTCGACGGTAGATTTCGGTCGCATGAGCCGTCCGGATCGCCGTGTGGGGCTGGTAGGATTGCGCCGAGCGTTTGACGAGGCTCGATTTGGTCCACGGCGGACGCTCAACCTTCGCGAGTGGTTGCCGACGCCGGACGTCGCCGTGGCGCGCGCTGAGGCGTGGCTTCGCCAGCGGCAGGTTGAAGCCGTCGACGAGGTCTTGGTCATCACCGGTCGCGGCAACCAGAGCGCCGCTGGCTTTTCGGTGGTGCGTCAGGCGGTGCTTCGGCTGCTTCATTCGCTCAAGCGGCGCGGCGTGATCGCCGGTCACGATGAACACACGCCTGGATCATTCGTCGTGAGGCTGGCTCCCGTGTCTGCATTGTGGGAGTCCCCGACTCCGCCAGCGCGATTCCAAGGTCCGCCAGCGACCGACCACGCCGCCGTCGCTCGAACAACTCGACGAGGAAACGCGCAGCATGCTTCGCGATCTCGCCGAGCGGGCGCTCGAGGGGCTGGGGATCAAGGACACGGAGACCTTCCTGCGTGGCGAGATGCTTCGCCAATTCAGCGCGATCGCCGCGACGATCGGCGATGTGCCGGCGCGCGAATCACGGCTGCGCGCGGCCGTTCGCGCCGCGCTCGACCAGCACGAATGATCGCAATCACGCCAGTCGTTGATACATTCAACTCTTCTTTCACACGAGCCGACACGTGCATACTCGCATTGGTCTGATACTGCTGCTTGCCTCGACCGGTTCAGCGGCGGCGCAACAACCGATGGCCGGCTATGCGGCGGCCAGCGCCGCCCGCGAGCGACAACTCGAGGCCGATGCGATCGCCAAGCCGTCGCCGGCCGACGCGTCGGAGTACTCGAAGCAGTTGTCGCGCGAGACGCACGTGGCGGGTACGCCGGCGCAAGCGCGTACGCGCGACTACGTCATCGGACTCATGAAGCAGTGGGGCATCGAGACGGAAACGCGGGCCTACGACGTGTTCATGCCGCAGCCGATTTCCGTCCACGTCTCGCGTCTCTCACCGCAGCCGAAAGAGTTTGCGCTCGCCGAACCGCCGGTCGCCATCGATCCGACGTCAAAGCTGGCGCAGTATCCGACGGTCAACGGGTACAGCGGCGAAGGCGACGCGAGCGGCGACGTGGTCTACGCCAACTACGGGCTGATCGAGGACTACGCGCAACTCGACTCGATGGGCATTTCGGTAAAAGGAAAAGTCGTCATCGCGCGATATGGACGCTCATACCGCGGCATCAAGGCGCGCGAAGCGGAGAAGCACGGGGCCGTCGCACTGTTGATCTACAGCGATCCGCAGGATGACGGCTTCGTCGTCGGCGATGTGTATCCCGACGGACCAATGCGCAACAGCGCCGGCGTGCAGCGCGGCAGCATCTTGAATCCAGACGGAGATCCGTCGACGCCGGGGTACGGCAGCACGGCGGGTGTTCCACGACTGTCGCCCGACAAGATGGAGATCTCGCATATCCCGGTTGTTCCGATCAGCTACGGCAACGCGTCCGAGCTGCTGCGGTTCGTGAATGGTCCCGCGGCACCGCGCGGCTGGCAGGGCGGCTTGTCGTTCCACTACCACGTCGGCCCGGGCCCGGCAAAAGCGCGCGTGGCCGTGCATGACGATCGCGCCACCAAGCCGCTCAAGCCGATCTATGACACTTTTGGCATTGTGCGTGGCAGCGAATTCCCCGACGAGCTGGTGATCATTGGCGGCCATCGTGACGCGTGGGGTCCGGGCACGGCGGACAATGTGAGCGGAACGATCAGCGTGCTCGAGGCGGCGCACGCCGTTGCCGATCAGTTGAAGGCAGGCGTCCGGCCGAAGCGCACGATCATCTTCGCAACGTGGGACGCCGAAGAGTGGGGCTTGCTTGGCTCGACAGAGTTTGTCGAGGATGACTCGCTGCGTCTGAGTCGCAACGCCGTCGCCTATTTCAACCAGGACGTTGCGGCGCAAGGCTCGCGCTTCAGCGGCGGCGGATCACCGTCGCTGCGCGGCGCTTTGCGCGACGTCGCGCGCGCCGTGCCCGATCCCGATGGCAAGGGAAGCGTGTACGCCGAATGGCGCCGCGAAAGCGCCGTAGCCGACAGCGCCGAGCCGGCGATGGGCGATCCGGGCGGCGGTTCCGACTTTGCCGGCTTCTACAACCATCTGGGAATCCCGATCGCCGAGTGGGGGTTTGGCGGCCCGGGCGGCGTGTACCACTCGCAGTACGACAGCTACACCTGGATGTCCAAGTTCGGTGATCCCGGTTTTCAGTATCACGCCGCCGCGGCGCGCGTGGGCGCGGCGATGGTGCTGCGCATCGCGAACGCCGACGTGTTGCCGTTCGACTACGTCGAGTACGCGCGGACAATGCGCCGCTATCTCGCGCCGATCGATCAGGCGGTCGCGGCGCATCACTGGACGGTGTCGACGTCGTCGTTGGCCGGAGCCATCGATCGCCTGGAGCACGAAGGCGCCGCGTTCAACACGGCGCGTGACTCCGCGCTCACCACCGCTGCGCCGAGTGCATCGCTCGACCGCTCGAATCACGCGCTCATGCAAGTGGAGCGCGCGCTGACGCGGCCGCAGGGACTTCGCTCGCGACCGTGGTTCCGGAATCTGATTTACGTTGCGGACGAGAACAACGGCTACGCGAACATGGCGCTGCCGTCGATCAACGAAGCGATCCGCTCCGGCGACGAGGCACTGACGCGATCAGAGATCGATGATCTTGCCGGAAGATTTGACGCGGCCACGCAAGCACTCGCTGCGGCGCGCGCGGCTTTGCAGTCGCGCTAATCCGCGACCTGCGATCAGTAGGGGTAGCCGAGCGCAGTGTCCGGCGGTGACTTGCTTGCCGCCGGCCTGCTCATCGAGCGGCCCACCATGACGCCGATCGCCGCCGCACCGCCGATGACGACGGCGACAACGACGATGAGCATGACCCAGCGTCGCGCGATCAGCGGCGCCGGCACGACTGCCGCCACCGCAGGCATCGGCGCGGGGGTGGGCGCGGCCGTTGTCTGAACGTACGTCGGCGCCTGCGGAGGATTGAGCGGATGGTCGCGAAGTCGCGACGCGCGCCACGATCCGGTTGGTGATTCAGGCTGCGGCGTCGGCGTCGGCGGCGCCGCGACGACAGGCGCCGATGCCTCTCGCACCGGCGGTCGACGGCGCGCGACATACGCGCGCGGAAGCGACCGTCCTTCGACACCGCGCGTGACGGGCGCTGGACCGGACACGGGACGCGGCATGACGGGTGCGGGCGCTGCCATGCGTGACGCCATGACGTCGGTCATCTGCGACACGCCGCTGATGGGGCTGATGCGGTGCCCGAACGGCATCGTCGAGCTCACCGGCCGCTCGGGTGCGGTGGCAATGACCGCCACGGGCGCATTTGGAGAACTCATATCGATCGACGCCGGCGCGGCCGGCGGTGTCGTCGCGCGCGGGGGGACGGCGACGACGTCGACCGGTGTCCGCGAGGCAAGCGGCACCGGGAGATCGAGATCGATTGCCGGTTTCTCTTGCACGACGGGCGCGGTCGCGCGCGGCGGCTCGAGCGTCATGACGCGATGCCGGCCCTCGAGCGACGGATATGCGCCCGCCGCGCCGGCGCACGCGCAGCCGAGCGCCGCCGATGGATCGATGAGCACGTTTTCTCCGCCCAACACGAGCTGGCTGATTTCCGCGACGAAATCTTCTCCGCCGATCTCGACGAGAGAACGATTGCCTTCCTCGGCCCACAGCGCCTCGGCTGTTGGAACACCGCCGGGCAGCGAGCGATACCGCCGTCGGTCGGGCGGAATGATCGACTCGAATACGCGCGGCTGAGCAGGCAATTCGATTTGCCGTTCGGCGAGCATCGAGATGAGCGCGCCCGGCGTCATGCGAATGTCGATCGATTCATCCATCGCGCCGGGACACATACCGACGTAGGTGATGCGCGTCGGAGTGGACGGTGAGAGCGCGCGAACGTACCGAGCGATCGCCACCGGCGGCGGAACGAGTCCAAGCAGCACCGGGCGCAGGTCCGCGCCGACGGTGAGCAGCCGATGGGCGACGTACGGGCAGCTGCACTGAATCGCCGGCCCTTCACCAAACGCGCTGAGTCGGCGCAATACGGCGGTCGCGATGATTTCGTCGCCCCAGCTCGCGGGAATGACATTCGCAAAACCAGCGCTGAGACAGGCGTGCGCGAGTTGCACCGGCGTCGCCGGCAACGCGGCGAGCACGGCATCCGTGCCGAGAATGACGATCGGCACGATCGGTTGCGCGGACGACTGAGGCGTCGAGAGAGGGGCCACGGCGGAGGTCACCAACGCAGAGGCGAGAGCGAACACAGCGGACGGCATGCGACGACGCGCGGCGCGGGCGCGCAGCGCGCGGCGAGGCTCTGCAACAGAGACGGTGACACACGGACTGTCAAGTGCGGCCCGGACATTGCAACCCTCATAGTCCGTTGCGGGATGTGAGGATGGCAGTGGGGGAGACCAACATCGAGTTCGCGAGGCTTGTGGACGCGGATCGGGAAGCGTTGGCGGCGTATGCCGCTCGTGCATCGTGGCCTGCGGGATTTGCGATCTATCAACGCGGCGGAAACGCCGACGGTGTGTTCGTGGTGACGCGAGGTCGCGTTGTGTTGCGCAGTCGCGTTCGCGCCGGCCGCGGCTTCGTACCGTGGATCGCGACGCCGGGCGAAACGTTCGGCTCCGAGGGACTGTCGCCGAACGCGCGCTACGCGACTGATGCGCGCGCCGACGAAGAAAGTGAGACGCTGTTCCTGAGCTCCGCGCGTTTCCGTTCGTTCGTCCGCGAGCAGCCGCAGCAATCGTTGACGTTGTTCAATCAACTCATGTCCGAGCGCGCGGCGCTGCTTGACAAGCTCCGCGAACTCACGACGCTGAGCGTTGAACAGCGGCTCGTGGCAACGCTCATTCGCATGGCGAACAACAACACGTTCACACGCGAAGACGGCCGCATCGTGCTCTGCACGGCGCGCTACCGGTTGCTCTGCGAGTTGGTGGGCGCAACGCGCGAGTCGGTCTCGCTCGTCCTCGGACGACTCACCGGCGAAGGGCTCGTCGAACGAAAGGGAACGAGCCTGGTGATCGCGTCGCCGGCTCGCCTGGCCGAACGATTCGAAACGGGCGGCATCGACAACGAGCTGCCCTTCCCGACCGTCAACGACGGGCAAGAACAGGCTCTGCAATAGGCTCATAGACGCAAAGTATCGGCACGCCCATCCGGAAACCGGATGGGCGTTTATATTGCCCGCGCCACCGGCCCTAGCTGATCTGGCGCGCGATCGCGCGGCCATTTTGTCCGACCTGATCGTCTCGCCCAGCTCCGCGCGATGTTTCAAGCAGTGCACACACACGTCACACACCTGTTCAGCGGCTGGCTGGCGCTCACGTTCCTTGCGCTCGCCCTGACCACGCTCCTCGTTTCTCGAGCTCGCGCCGCGCGCCAATTCACTTCGAGCCATAGAGCGAACCGGCCAACCCGTTCGGATGGCGTGGTCGTCGGCGGTGAAGGGTTCGTTCTCGATCGGCCTGGGCGCGCCGGCCGTCCTTCTGCTGCACGGCGCGGGAGACACTCCGCAAACGCTTCACTACCTGGCCCGCGAGCTACACATACGCGGCTTCCACGTCTCCGCGCCGCTTCTGCCCGGTCACGGACGAACGGTCAGCGCATTCGACGGTGTAACGGCGAATGGCCTGCTCGACGCGGCACGCGCGAGCTTCGCCGATCTGCGTCAAACGCGCGATTGGGTCGGGCTGATCGGCCTGTCGATGGGTGGCGCGCTCGCCGTCATGCTCGCGGCCGAAAACGCGGATCTGCCGGCGCTCGGTCTCGCCGCGCCGTATCTCTCCATGCCACGCCGCGTCGACCGCATCTCTCGCCTGTCGTGGCTCTGGGGTGCAGTCGTTCCCGTCGTGCGCTCGGCGGAAGGCACGTCCGTCCTCGACCCAACGGAGAGAGAACGCAACCTGGCCTACGGCGTGTTCACGGCGCGCGCATTGCGCGCGCTGCGCGCGATCACGCTACGCGCAGCCGGCGATGTGCCGCGTGTGACTGCGCCCACGCTCATGATTCAGTCGCGCGAAGACAATCGTATTGCGGTTGTCGACGCCGAGCGTGCCTTCGCGCGATTGGGTGCGACAGAAAAGCGCCTCGAGTGGATTACGGGCGCCGCTCATGTCATCACGGTCGACTACGGACGCGATCGTGTGATCGCGTCGCTGGCGTCATGGATGGAAGCGCACCGCGTCAGCCGCTGACGCGATCGACAATGGTCTCGCCGAACTCCTTGAGCGATTCCACGCCTTCGGTCACCGCACTCGTCGCTTGTTGCGCGACTTCCTTGGCGACTCGTGTCACGCGCGCGAGTGGTGACGCACTCGACGAGACGGCGACCGTGACCGAGGCGGTCCGCTTCGACGCCGACTTGTTCACCGCGCGCTTCGTCGCCTTTTTCTTGGATGTCGCGCTGCGCTTGGGCGATGCTTTGCGCTTCGTCGCGGATTTCTTGACGGAGCGCTTCAGCGCCGGAGCCTTTTTCCGTGCCGTCGATTTCTTTCCGTGCGACTTCGATCCGCGCCGCGCGCTCGCAGACTTGCCTTTGCTCTTTCCGCGCGACTTCTTGCCTCGTGCCGCCATGGTCCTACTCCTCCAGTCAGTGGTGACCGCCGCGAAAAACGATAGCAGGAACTGGACACGCTGGTAAGAGCAGTTAAATCATCTTCCCCACAATGCCTCTTCTTCTCATTCCAGATCTCATTCCCGGCCAACGCGTGGCGGGTGAGCTGCTCGTGTTCGACCGCGTCGAACGGAAGACCAGCAGCGGCGACCCGTTCGTCGTTTTGACGCTGGGAAACGCGAGCGGAAGGATCGAAACGGCACCCATATGGTCGGACAAGCTTCAGTGGGCTGAGGGCGCACGATCCGGGAAGGTCATCCAAGCGATTGGTGACATAACCGTCTACGCCAAGGGCGGGACGGGGAAGAAGCAACTCTCCCTATCCGGCCCGGTCCGAATTCTTCCCGATGCAACGTTTCGCGCCGAGGAGTTCTTGCCGGCGATCGAAGGCGAGACGGAGAAGCTGTGGGGGTGGGTGGATCGGATTCGTGCCGATGTCGAATCTCCGACGCTTCGCGGTGTGTTGGACCTGTTCTTTGCCGACGACGACTTTCGCACCCGCTTCGAGCGGGCGCCGGCGTCGACGGCGGGGCATCACGCCAAACTCGGCGGCCTGCTGCTCCACGTTTACGAGGTGACGAACATCGCGAAGCAAACCGCGCGGACAATGCGCGCCAATGTCGATCTCGTCGTCACCGGAGCGCTGCTCCACGACATCGGCAAAATTGAAGCGTATGATGTCGGGCCGGGCGGCTTCACCCACACCGCGAACGGGCTTTTACTCAGCCATCTCGTACTCGGCAGCTTGATGCTCGAACGCCGGCACGCGGCGGCCGGCGGGACGTTGTGCAGTGAGGGTCAGCTCACGGAGCTGCACCACATGATTCTGTCGCACCACGGAGCGCTGGAATTTGGCAGTCCGGTACAGCCGATGACGACGGAAGCAGAAATCGTACATTGGGCCGACGAAGCGTCGGCGAAAGCGACGGACATGCAGGAGCTGCTGGCTGACGACGAGCTGTTCGCCGGAGGGCGCGAGTTTTCCGATCGTTCGCACTGGCGGCTTGGCCGGCGAATTTGGCGACGCCCGCATTCGTGGGAGTAGGCCGTCGCGCCGTTCGTCACGCGAGGCTGGTTGTCAGGGCCACGCCCGCTTCTTGGAGTACGGCGTACCAAAGACTTCGGTGAGTGCTTGCGTCGCGTCGTCGGCACGAACCACGGCGTCGATGTGGTCACCGAGTGGAAAGAGCGTGGCATAGTCGCGGTATCGCGCATACCCGTGACAAAAGCACAGCGGTCCTGGACGCGTGAGGTCGCCTAGCCAGATGTCTGGGAGTCCGATCCAGGTCAGCGCGTAGAACACGTTCAGTTTTTTCAGCGCGGGCAAATCGCTCTCGATCGTGCGATGAGGGAGTGAGCCGTGTTTTCCCCACTGCACGTCGATCGCGACCTGACCGCGATTGCGCCAGTCGGCGTGGAGCACCGTGCCGTGCCAATACGTCCAGATGTCGGTCGGCGCGCCGGTGCGGTCGTAGCCAACCCAGACGACCTCTTCGTCAGTTGGCACGGTGAACGGGATCCACGACCCGTGGACGTCGTCGCGCCAAAGGAGGTGGTACGCGACGATTGGGCGAGTGGGATTCACGACGGCCACAACCCTGTCCAATGGGAACCATTCGTCGCTCTGGATGTACAACAATGGCGCTAGTGCGCGAGTCAGAATCGCCGCACTGTCGGTGATGGCGAGAGCACCGGGAACGGTGCGGGGAACTGGCGGGATTTGAGCGTGCGGTCCGCATCCGATGAGCAGCAAAACGAGCCCATCCACTACAGCGTGACGACGTGACAAATTGCTACCCTTGATAGTCTTAGAGCATTAGAGCGGTTAGTTGTTCTTGGCGGACCGGCGCTGTGTATCCGGGGCTGTTCGATGTTGAGGAGATGCAGATGCGTAAACCACGACCGGCCACGTTTAATCCGGCCCAAGCTCTGAACTTGATCGCCAACGACAGGACTGGATCACCGCTCAGCTGTCCGTCCTGCTCCGGACCGATTGATCGCACGCCGGACGACGTTCCGCCGCCGCCGCAGTCCCACGTAACCCTGCGTTGCCGCATGTGCGGTCGAATCGCGCGCTATATCGCCGGCGCGGCGTAGCCCCCACCGTAGCTTCGCGAGTCGAGCCGACGAGCTTCGACTTCGCGTTCCCTCGAGTTGCACAAAACTTGCCTTGACCGCCCCCGGAGCGGCCGCGCCGCCGCATTGAGTCGAGGGTTTGGCGGCGAGGCAAATCGCGCAGGCGACGTGGCTGTTTGTTGCCCGTCGGCGCGCGCATCAAGTATCACCGTTTCTGTACGAGGTACGTGCAATGGCTCGTCTTTCCGGCACCGTGAAGTGGTTCAATGACGCGAAGGGCTATGGATTCATTTCCCGCGAGGGCGGCCCCGACGTTTTCGTTCACTTCAGTGCGATCCAAGGAAACGGTTTCAAGTCCCTCGCCGAAGGCGATCGCGTGGAATTCGAGATCGTTCAAGGGCAGAAGGGACCACAGGCGGCCGACGTCACCAAGGCGGCGTGATCCCGGCCGTCGCGTCGGCCTATTCTGTGCGTCGATGATGTGGCATGGTCATCGAGCAATCGATTGCTGACGGACGCGGTCCGATCTACCAACGTGAGCTGCCAGGTGGCGGCTACGTCGAGATCGACGTGAAGCGCGAAGCCGCGCTCGCTCGGACGCGAGTATCTGTCGAACGCCGCGGCAAGGATGAGCGGCGCGATGGCCATCGCCCCGTCGTAATTGCCGAGGCCGATGGCGACGAGCGTTCGGCTGGGTTCGCCGAGCTGTATCGCATGGCGACGGATAACGCCGCGATCGCGCGAGCGCTTCTCAAGATCGAAGGTCCGCAGCGCGCCGATTGATCAGCAGATCAATCAGATCGTGAGCACCGCGATCGCCACTACCCCAGCAGGTCGAATCTGACGCCTCGACGCTGGCGTCGACGGCGTGGCGGTGCGTAGCGAAAGAGTTGCGCGGGACGTCCGCGACCTTCGCCGCGCCATTCGTCGGTCGCTTCAACCAGCGCCGACGCGTGCAGCGCGCGGCGAAAGCTCGCCTTGTGGAGCCGCCGGCCGAGTAGCAGCTCGTACACCGACTGCAAATCCGTCAGCGTGAATGCCGCCGGGAGCAAACGAAACGCGATTGGCTGTTGATCGACGCGTGCGCGAATGGCCGCGAGAGCGGAATCGATTTCCTCACGCTGGCGCGCGGGGAGCGGCGGGATATCGGACACGGAAGTCCAGGTCGCGCCGCGGACGGCGAGCCCAGCGTCCGGTGCGAGACCGAAGTACGAAACGCGCACGTCGGCACCGTCGGCGTGGCGGCGGGCGCCGCCAAGCGCAGTGGCTTGCTCGACCAAGGATGGGGCCGTGCCGAGCGACGCTCGCGCGATTCGCGCGGCTGCGTCGTCGAGCGACTCATCGACGCGAAGCGAGTCTGTTGGAAGGGTCCACCGCTCGCGCGCGCGTCCACGACCCGGCGTTGGCGGCACGAGCAGCACGGCGAGCTGTTGCGCGCGTGGCGAAAACAGAGCGACGTCGAGGACCAGGTTCAGGCCGCGTGCGACGTGCGCGGTGGGCGATCGATCGGACATTGCAGGCGAATTAGTAGCATGTTGCTACTAAAGTCAAGCCTGGCGCGGCAGCGTTATGGCGACGAGGGTCGCGAACGCACCAATCGATCTTCTCCGGCGCCAAAATGCAACAGCGGCGGAATGCTGATCGGCAGTCGGCCGGTGATTGGCGCGTCGCCGAGCAGTGCGTGGGCCGCCGCGGCCTGGGACACCGGGAATCCTCCCCACGCGACGAGATAGCTGGAGGCCGAGGGGACCTGCTGCAGCAGATACGGATTGCCGAACGCGACGACTACGGTGCGCGGATGGCGCTGCACCAGGTCGCGGAGAAACTGAGCGATCGGCTCCGGCGCGTTCGGATTGCTCACGTTGGTGCCGGTCGAGAGATACGAGCCGACCACGGTGACGTCGGACGAATCGGCTAACGCGAGCAACCGGTCGAAGTTCGGCGCCGGATCCTCGGGGTTGACGATCTCGGTGCTGAGCGCCGGGACGAAGCGTCGCAGCTCGCCGTTGAACGTTGCGCCCGCGGGCAGATCCGTGCGTGTCGCGATAGTGATCGATAGCACGCGCGGCACCGCGGCGCTGCCGACGAGCGGAACGAGTCCGAGCGAATCCTTGGCCAGCGTGATCGAACGCTGCGCCGCCATTGCGGCTACGGCCAGGTTCGCGCTGTCGCCGACCAACGCGCGCACGCTGTCGAGATCGACGAGTCGGCGTCGATCGAGACGCAGGTTCTGTTTGATGACGAGCACGCGGCGCACCGACGAATCCACGCGCGCCTGCGTGAACCTGCCCTCGCGCACGCCATCGACAACGGCGTCGATCGCAGCGGGCACGTCGCTCGGCATGAGCAAAATGTCGGCGCCAGCGGCGATGGCGAGCTTGCACGCTTCTCCGATACTGATGGCGTTGTTGATCGCGCCGCCATAGCTGCCGGCGACGGCGTGATCGGCCGACGCGGCCTGACCGACGGTCACGCGCGACAGAACGCCGCTCATGTCCATCGCGTCGGTGATCAACAGACCATTGAAGCCGAGCTCCTTGCGGAGAAGTCCCGTCATGATCGCGGGATTGAGCGTCGCCGGGATCTGTGCGCTGTCGAGCGCGGGCACGATCCCGTGGAACGTCATGATCCCCTGAACTCCCGCGGCGATAGCGCGGCGAAACGGCACGAGCTCGACGGTGTCGATGCGTGCTCGGCTCGCGTGAACAGTGGTGACCGTGAGGTGCGAGTTCTCGTCGGTGTCGCCATGTCCAGGAAAATGTTTTCCCGTCGCGAACATGCCGTGCTCTTGGAGCCCGTGGATGAGGGCCTCGCCCATGTCGGCGACGAGATGCGGATCTTCGCCAAAGGAGCGGACGCCAATCACCGGATTCGCCGGATTGTTGTTGACGTCGAGCACGGGAGCGAACGCCATTTGCACGCCAAGGGCTCGCCCCTCGATCGCAGTGATGCGGCCCTCCTGGTATGCCAGCGACGTGTCGCGCGTGGCGCCGAGGCCCATCTGCGGCGGAAACATCGTTCCGCCGCCGAGATAAATGTTGTTGGGGAGGAAG
This sequence comes from uncultured Gemmatimonadaceae bacterium, assembly GCA_963817445.1. GTDB lineage: Bacteria > Gemmatimonadota > Gemmatimonadetes > Gemmatimonadales > Gemmatimonadaceae > JAQBQB01. The sequence goes on along the minus strand of CAWFOG010000027.1, from coordinate 309,738 downwards.
TAGCCGCCGCGTTGACGAAAGGCGACGCCGGTTTCGTAGTCGGCGCCGAACACCAGCGGCAGTGCACTGAGGCGCTGCATCGCGTTGATCTTGTCGGCGGTTTCAATCGGCGAGCCGATCGACATGATGAATCCGCCGACGTGCTGCTGCGTGATGAGATCGTCGATGCGCCGCCAGCTTGCACTCGACGTCGGGGTGTAGTCGCCGAACAACTGCGGCCACACGAGCTGCGCGGCCTTGTCGCGCGGCGACATCGACGCCATCAGCGAATCGACCCACGAACGGTTGGTGGTCGTTGCCGGTGCAACTACCGCGGACGGACGGGTGCACGATTGAACCGAGAGGGCCGCCGCGATCGCGACTGCAAGGAAGACGCGCGAGCGATCGGCGACGAGTCGCTGGCGACGACGCTCACTCACCACTGAATCGTTCCCTTTTTCGTTGTGTCGACGTTTTCTTCCGCGCCCGCCTTGAACAAGAACGCCTGCATGTTCTGCTTGAGAAAGGTGCGCGCCTGCGGGTCCATGACGTTGAGACCGTAGTGATTGATCAGCATGGTCTGCTGGCGCAACCACAGGCCCCAGCAGTCCTGACAGATGTTGTCGACGATTCGCTGGCCGACTTCGCCAGGGAAGGGCGGACGTTCAAAGCCGGGCTTGGATTGACCGCACCGGCTGCATTGGATCTCGGGCATTGGGCTCCTTGGCTCCGTGCTCGCAATTTAGCGGCCCTGTCGACGGGCAATTGGCTCTGGCTCCGGGCGTGCACGAACGCGCGAAGCGCGAGCGGCGCAAGGCCGGCGCGTATGCGCCGGCCTTTGTGCGAATCATCGTTCAAGCTGTCGGCGCGTCGCGACGCGATCGAACGACTGCCGCCCGCGGCCGCCGTGATCCCGCGATCAGTCGGCGGCGAGTTCCGCGCCTTGTGCCGACGATTCGTGGCCGCGCGCGTAGTCGACCTTTGCCAAACGCAGCAGCTGCAGCATGCGAATGTAGAACCAGCCGACGTCGAACTCGAACCAGCGCGCCGCAAAGCGCGCGGACTTGGGATCCGCATGGTGGTTGTTGTGCAACTCTTCGCCACCGAGCCAGATCGCGATGGGCGAGATGTTCCGGCTTTCGTCCTTGACCTGAAAGTTGCGGTAGCCGAGCGCGTGTCCGACGCCGTTGACGATTCCAGCGGCCCAGAACGGAATCCACATCATCTGAACGGCCCAGACCAGCGGACCGACGAAGAAGCCGAACAGGTAGACGTCAGCGGCGAACATGACGAGGATTCCAACCCAGTTCAGCCGGCTGAGGAGGTGGCGCTCGATCCAGTCGTTCGGCGTACCCTTGCCGTACTTCTCGAGCATTCCCGGTTGGCGCACGGCGCGGCGGTAGTAGAACGCGCCCTTGAATACGATGTTGCGAAGACCCTCGAGCAGCGGGCTATGCGGGTCGCCCTCGCGATCGGCGAAGGCGTGATGTTTCCGGTGGCAGGCAACCCACTCTTTGGTGACGATCGCCGTCGTGAGCCACAGCCAGAGGCGCATCGGCAGTGCGGCGATGTAGTGGAGTCGCACGCCGCGATGCGTTTGGGCGCGATGCAGGAACAGCGTCACGCAGACGTTCGTCAAATGCCCGGCGACGACGACGAACAACAAGGGAATCCACCATCGGCTCGCCAACACGCCAAAACCTGGCATTGCGTTACTCCACACTCGGTATGTGACCGCTAAGGCATTCCCGGTCAGACGATCGACCAGACGATGCAATCTAAAGGACGACCGGACCTGCTGCTAGCGAAGACGATTCCCAGTATGGGGTTGGTACGAACGAGTTACCGGCGGTTTGGCGTGGGGATGGATCCGCCGATTGGGACGAGTCCGCCAGCCGTCGAGGCGTGCGTCTGATCGACCGGCGGTGCGTCGCCCCACACGTCGTTCGCCGAATTCCAGTCGGGCACGTTTGGATCGGGCCATAGGCGGACACCGACGACTGGCCGGGCGACGACAATCGTGGCCGTGTAGCGATCGGTACGTGCCCAGATGTCGACGGGGAGTTTCACGTCCTGCGTCGATTGATCGTTGAGTTTGAGGCGCATCGTCACGGGAAACGGGATGCTCGTCACGCGACGCAGGTGGACTTCGGCAATGGTCTGACCGTCGGCCTGGCGCATCGAGACGCCGTCGACGGCGATGTCGAGAACATCAGTCCCGTAGAAGAACGCATTCCAATACCAGGAGAGGTCGGTGCCCGACACGTTCTCGACGGTGCGGAAGAAATCGGCCGGCGTGGGGTGCTTGAACGCCCAGCGGCGCGTGTACTCGCGCATGGCGCGATCCATGGCGTCGCGGCCGATGACGTTGTCGCGCAGCGCGATGAGCACAGCGCCGGGTTTGCGATATCCGATCGCGCCCAGCGCGTTTGGATCGATTCGGTCGGGCGGCGTCATGAGCGGCGATTGATCGCCTCGCTCGACAGACTGCCGCCAGTTGGCGAGGTAGTCGGGGAACGCGTCGCTGCCTGGCGTGCGACGCTCATTCGAGAACGCATTTTGGTATGTGTTGAAGCCCTCGTCCATCCAGGCGTATCGGCGCTCGTTCGATCCGACGACCATTGGAAACCACTCGTGGCCCTGCTCGTGGTCGATCGTGCCGAAGATCGACGCCGGATCGCTGGTGCCGTAGCCGGCCATGATGAACATCGGGTATTCCATTCCGGCGACCGGTCCGGCGATCGACGTCGCCTGCGGATATGGATAGCGCATCCAGAGGTCCGAATACGTGCGGATAGACCACTGCGTCTGCTCGGCGGCGGCTTCCCAGGCTTTGCCGGCTTTAGGGAATTGATATAGTGATTGTGTCAACACGCCTTCCCAGCTCGTGGCATCCCAGCGGAAGTCGGGCGCCGCGCCCCAGGCCACGTCGCGCACGTGCTCGGCTTTGAAGCGCCAGGTCTTGGTGCCGGGCACGGCGCGGTGCGTGGCGGCGGCGGCCTCGCCGGCCGTGATGATCGGAATGACGCTCGACGACGACGAGGCGCGATCCAACCGCTCGACCTCCGCCGGCGTCAGCACCTCGGCGCGATTCTGCAGTACGCCGCTCCCGGCGACGATGTAACCCGCCGGCACGGTCACGCTGTAGTCGATGTCGCCGTATTCGAGATAGAACTCGCCCTGGCCCAGGTATTGGTCGGTGTTCCAACCGCGCACGTCGTCGTACACGGCCATGCGCGGATACCATTGCGCGATCTCGTACAGCGTGCTGTCGCGCCCCATGCGGTCCGAGCCGTGCTCGGGCACGTTGAACGAGTACTGCATGCCGATCGTGATATTCCCACCGTGCGGCGGGAGCGGCGCCTCGAGGTCGACACGCATCATCGTGCCGTTGGTCTTGGCGGCAACTCCGCGCCCGTTCACGGCGAGTCCGGTCAGCTCGTAGCCGCCTTTGAAACCGCGTACGCCCCACCGTGACTCGGCCGCGAACAGCGTCGATCCCTCGCTGCCGGGGCGGTAGAGATTCTGGTCGAGTTGCAACCAGATGAAGCGGAGCGTGTCGGGCGAATTGTTCGTGTAGCGGATGCTGACGGTACCGCGAATCGATTTGCTCGTCGTGTCGAGCGTCGCGGCGATGGTGTAGTCGGCGCGTTGCTGCCAATAGTCGGGTCCCGGTTCGCCACTGGCGCTGCGAAAGCCGTTTGGACCCGGCCAGTCCATGTGGTCAATGCGGCGAAACGGATCCTCGCCGACGGTCGCGACCGGTCGTTTGATCGTGACTTCGGGAGGGTCGACGACCGGGCGCACAGCGTCGATGCGGACTGGAGTCATGACCTGGACGCCATGCGAGAAGCCAAGGCATGACGTGGTCGAGGCGAGCAGAAGGATGACTAGGATTTGGCGCACGCGCTGATTCTCCACAAAAACACAGAGTGGGTTCGGCGATTCGCTCCGCCGCAACGACGATGCCGCGCGCCCCATCCGCCTTGCAACCTTGGGGCGATGCGGATAAGTCTGACGACATCAATGCACAATCGCTCTCGCTCCTCCGAAACAATCACGCCGACCGTCGACGCCGGACCGCTGCGATCGACCGCGGCCGGCACGGCTCGGTATCAGCAGCGGTTCGCTGACGGTTTTGCCGCCGACTACTTTCGCCCGACTGCATTCGGGCTGACGGTTTCGTCGATTGGCATCGGCACCTATCTCGGTGAGAGCACGGACGCGGACGACGCGGACTACGAGCGCGCCATCCGGCATGCGATTCAATCTGGGATCAACGTCGTCGATACGGCGATCAATTACCGCGGGCAGCGGTCCGAGCGAGCCATTGGCGCGGCGCTCCAACAGGTGTTCGCTGCCGGCGTAGCGGCGCGCGACGAATTGGTCATTTGCAGCAAGGGCGGGTATATCCCGCTCGACCGCACGCCCCCGGCCACGCGCGAGGCGTATCAGGCGTACGTGAAGCGGGAGTTCCTCGATCAGCAGATTTTTCAACCTGACGAGATGGTGAGCGGTGGCCACAGTCTGGCGCCTCGCTTCCTTCGGTACTGTCTAGCCAAGAGTCGCCAGAACCTTGGCCTCCGCACCATAGACGTTTACTACGTCCACAACCCTGAGCAACAACTTGCATCAGTTGGTCTGGACGAACTCAGGCTGAGGCTTCGGGCGGCGTTTACGGTGCTCGAAGAAGCGGTGTCGCGGGGCGAAATTGGCGCCTATGGGTGCGCAACCTGGGACGCGCTTCGCGTTCCGCCGGGAGCGCGCGGCCATCTCGATTTGGAAGACCTGGTTGGGGCCGCACGCGCGATCGCTGGCGACGGTCACCACTTTCGCGCGTTGCAGCTACCGATCAATCTCGCGATGCTCGAGGCAGTGCGCGCGGAGACGCAACCGATTGCCGGGAAGCTGCTTACGGCAGTCGACGCGGCCGAAGCGCTTGGCGTCACGGTGGTGGGGAGCGCGACGCTCATGCAGTCGCGCCTCACTACCGGGTTGCCTCAAGCGCTACAGGATCATTTTCCGAAATGCACGACCGACGCCCAGCGCGCCATCGCGTTCGCGCGGAGCTTGGCCGGCGTGACGACGTCGCTCGTCGGCATGAAGCGAACCGAACATGTCGACGAGAACGTGGCCGCCGGCCGTACCGTGACCGACTAGGCTCTGCCGCTACTGATTCTTCGGCGGCGACGAGGCGCGAACCGGCGTCGCAAGAGTTTCGCCCACGATGGCAAATAGGTCCCGCTGCGAGTTTCCCTTGTCGAGCAGATCGAGAGCCCGGCGCAACGGCGCGTCGAACGGAAGGTCGCGGCGCTTGGCCGTGGAGTCGCCGGCGACAAAGTGCGCGACCCGTTGCTCGAGAAGGCGATTCACGTACCGGCTGGCACCGTCGAAGAGCTTGCGATCAGTCACGACGCCCTTGGCCTGCAGGCGATTGTAGAACTCGTTGACCCACGCCGGTTGGACAGTGAAGGTCGACGTCGACGATTTGGCGAGCTCAGTGCTGTAGTCGGTCAGCACCGTGAAGAAATCCTGGCTCTTCGGCGCGATCGACTTCGCGAATAGCTGTTCGGGCGTGGTCAGCGTGTCGTCCGCAACGATGACGTCGGGCGTGATCCCGCCGCCGCCGTACACAATGCGACCGGCGTCGGACTTGTATGCCGGACGGTTCTTCTTGGTCGCGTTCGTTTCATTCGTGTCGGGCGTCTCTTCAACGAACTGGCCGTTCACGAACTTGCGCGGCCGCTGGATTGAGCGTCCACTCGGCGTGAACCATTTGCCCGTCGTGAGCTTGAGCGCGTAGCCGCCGTCGAGCGGCGAATACACGCCTTGCACGAGACCTTTGCCGAAGCTCGTCTGGCCGACGACGAGCGCGCGGTCGTGATCCTGAAGCGCGCCCGTGACGATCTCGGCGGCTGACGCGGTGTGGTCGTCGGTGAGAATGACGATTGGAATTGTTGGGGCAATGGGCGTGCTCTTGGCGGACTCGACCTGTGTCGGTCCCTCGCGGCCCTTCACCGTGGCGATTAGCGATCCCTGTTTCACGAACATGTTCGTGATTTGGAGCGCCTGCTCGAGAATGCCGCCCGGATCACCTCGCATGTCGATGATCAATCCGCGCGCGCCCTGCGATTGAAGATTCTTGACTGCATCCGCGACGTTGTCCGCCGCGTTCTCGTTGAACTGCAGCAGCGGGAGATAGCCCACCTTGTTGCCGAGCGTGATGGTGTACGGCACGGCAGGGATGTGGATGATCGCGCGCGTGAAGTTGGCGTCGATTGGGACGCTGACGCCCGGTCGCACGAACGTGACGTGGACCTTGGTGCCCGGCTCGCCGGTGAGCGAATCGGAGACCTGGTTGATGGTCCAGCCGCGCGTGGACTGAGTGTCGACCTTGGCGATCAGATCGCCTTCGCGCACTCCGCCGTTTTCCGCCGGCGTGTTCGGATAGACCGTGACGACGCGCATGACCTTGGTCTGCGGATCCTGCTCGATGAGCATGCCGAGTCCGCCATAGCGGCCGCCCGTTCTGCTGTTGAACTGTTTGAGGTCGCGTGGCGTGAGGAGCTCGCTGTACGGATCGTTCAGCTCTTTCACGAGTCCGACGGCCGCTTTTTCGTAGACATCGGATTGCTGGAGCGTGTCGACAAATCGTTCGGACACGAGCTGCATGACCTGATCGAGCAACGCCGAGCCTTCGTGCGAGGCTCGTGACTGCAGCAGGAACCCGCCGGCAACCAACGGGAGCAGGAGCGCGCCGATCAGCGCGGGCTTAGGGAAGCGTGGCATTCCAATTTCCAGCGTATGATGTACTTGAACGTTTGTTCTGGCGGCAGCGTTGTGGCCGACAGCTCACCGGTCGTCCCAAGATTCGAGGACGGGGACGGCGTCACCCCCGTGACGTTCCCACAGAGACTTCCAGGATAGTGCCACGCCGGAACGAAACCGCTTTTTTGTCAGGCGGAATCCGTCGGGCGAGACGGCGATCGTGAACGGCTCGCCGTCGATTTCGATCTCGCGCCGGATGGTTTTTTCGAGTTTTGTGGCCATAGGACTCGACTTGGTACACTGCCGTGGTGCTACCGTTCAAGACGCGGCGAACTCTACGACGGCGGCCCATCGCTCCCGGTCCACTAGTATCGACAGCTACGTCGTGTGGCGCCCCCCCGCCGATGCCGGGCGTCCAGCAAGCATGTAGTCGACGTACCAGTTCCGTTGAGATTGACGGACGACCGCCTCGCGGATCACCCCGCTCGCGCGGAGCATCTCGTGCGCCGGTTGCAATACACGCTGCAAATGCGACGGATAACGCTGCGTCAACGGAAGTTGTTCGCGCAATCGGTCCAAGGACACACGCCAGGTCAACATGCCGTTGGCTCGTGCGACCTCGAGCAATCGATAGAGTCGTCGTGCGACGGGCGACGGGAGCGACAGGTAGACCGACAAGCTGAGGCTCACGACGTGCCTGGCAGCGACGTTCTGTCGAATTGCCGGCGCGATGACGACTCGAGCCTCACCCGGCTCAGCGGCCACGATTGCCGAGAAGAGCGTCAGTTGATCTCGCTCCGATGAGCGACGCCGCTCGATCGTGACCGAACTGAGAATTGAAAAGCTCGAATCCGTCAGCGCGGACACGGTGGTATCGAAGTAGCTGCGCTCGGATTGCAGCGTCGTCCGCTCCAAGCGAGCCAGCGCTCCGCGAAGCTGCTCGTAGGTGCGCCCGTCCACCTGCCGGCCCATCGAACGCAGCAGTGCGTGAAGTGTGAACGTGAGCGCGCCGTCCGACGGCTGCCCTGCTTCCTGATAACGCCGCATGAGTTCGACGTAGAGATCCTGATCGAACGTGCCGGGGAGTCGCTCTCCTGGCGCGGGAATGACGCGCCAGCGGCCGCCCTGTTCGGTGGCGTACGACATTGCCGCGTCGTCCGGGGTGTCGCTCAAGCGAAAGAGAGGAAACTCCTCGATCGAGCGATCGAGGAGCGCCGTGCGAAGCTGCGTGCGTCGCTTGGCGGCCAGCGTCATTCCACTCCAGCCAACGTCATGCGAGTGGAAGAACGACGCCGGAGATGGCGCTCGCCTCTGCGGAGCAGAGGAACGTCACCGCCGCGGCAACCTGTTCTCGCTCGACGTAGCGAGCGTTCGGACCCATGTCGCGGACGTTGGTCGCCGTGCGAATGGACGTCGGAGCCACTGCGTTCGCGCGCACGCCGTTCGCGCGCTCTTCGGCCGCGATCGCTCGCATGAGTGCAACGACGCCGCTCTTGGCCACGGCGTAGGCGGATGTCTTCGCCCCAGTTGCGCCGGGGAGCACCGCCTCCGACGCGAAAAACACGATCGATCCGCGCGCGGCGCGGAGCAGAGGGAGAAATGCCCGCGCGGTGAGAAACGCAGTCGTGAGATTGATGCTGAGCTGTCGGTTCCACACGTCCGTGGAACTGTCCGCGACCGGTCCGCTCATTGCGAACCCGCCGGCCATGTGGACGAGCGCGTGGACGGAGCCTCCGTGGGCCGTTCGCACGCGGTCGGCCAAAGTAGCTACCGCCGCGGCGTCGGTGAGATCGCAGGCGTAGCCAGCGGCGGTGAATCCCGCGCCGGTCAGTTGCGCTGCGCGCGCGTTCACATGTTCTGCCGTCCGATCGACGACAACGAGCGATGCGCCGAGCCGGCCGAATGCCTGAGCGACGATTTCGCCAACCTGTCCGTCGGCTCCGACTCCCGTGAGCACGACCGTCGATCCGGTGAACATGGCGCGCGAGCATCCTTTCGTGAAAGTGGCAGTGACTTGGCCGCCGGTGCCACGACGGACGAACCTCGGCGCGTGAACTGACTGGCCGTCCGTTCTAAACGTGCCTCCACAAAGTCGCTGTGACCAGCACCGAACTGGACGTGGCACGAAGCGTGTTAGGTGGGACAACCGAAATGTCTCGGTTGAAGCGGATCGGACTCGTCTTCGTTGCGGTCACGCTCGTCGCGTTGGCGATGGTCGGCGCGTTGACGATCACGCGCGGAACTCCGGTCGCCGCCGTCGTCACTTTGTCCGACTCCGGACCGCCGCAGGTGAGTGACACTCTGTTCGAGCGGACATTCGAGCTGTTCACCGGCACGCACATCTATTCCGGGAACGCGGTACAGCTCGCTCTCAACGGCGACGGAACCTACCGACAGCTCTGGTCTGACCTGCGCTCGGCGAAGCATACGATCACCGTACAGATGTATTACTCGCTCCCCGGAAAAGTGGCCGATACGCTGTCGGCGATTCTCCGCGAGCGAGCGGCGCGCGAAGGTTCGCGTGCTGTTCCTGGTCGACGCGTTCGGCTCGGAATATCTCTCGCGGCAATGGCTCGACACGCTGCGAGCGGCTGGCGTCGAAGTCGCACGGCTTCGACCGCTGCGCTGGTTCACGGTGCACGACGCTACGGATCGATCACACGTGCGCGTCGTCGTGGTTGACGGACGCCTGGGATGGACCGGCGGCTTTGGCATGGCCGACTATTGGTTGGGCGATGGACTGCACGACGCGCAGTGGCGCGACTCGAACGTGCGCTTTGAAGGACCGGCCGTCATGCAGCTGCAGGCGGCGTTCGCGGCGGGATGGGCCGAGGCGACTGGCGAGCTGATCACCGGGCCGCTGTTTTTTCCACGAAGCGGATTTCAGCCCGTGGCGCGAACGCACGCCGGATTGTTGTACACGGCACCGACGGTCGGCAGCACGCCGGCCGAGCGATTCCTCACGCTGACGATCAGCGCGGCGCGAAAAACGTTGTATATCGCGAATTCGTATTTCGTGCCCGACGACGATCTGCGCCGATTGCTCAAACGCGCCGTGAAGCGCGGCGTCGACGTACGCGTGTTGACCGTGAGCTCAAAGTCCGACGTGAAGACCACCTGGTACGCCGGGCGCTATCGCTATGAAGAGCTGTTGCGCGGTGGAGTCCGCATTTACGAGTACCAGCCGGCGATGCTGCATTCGAAGACGATGGTCGCCGACGGCATGTGGAGCTCAGTCGGTTCGATGAATTTCGACAACCGGTCGATGGCGTTCAACGACGAGTCGAATCTGGTGGTGCTCGACACGACGTTTGGCGCGGCGATGGACTCGGTGTTTCTCGCCGACCTGGCTCACGCCAAGGAAATCACCTTGCCGGAGTTCGAGCGTCGATCAGTGTGGTCGCGGATGTTGGAGCTTGGCGCGACGCTGATGTCGCGGGTGCTGTAGCCGCGATCGCGCGTTATCGAATGTCTTCGCGCCCGAGGGCAGCTCGCACTGCCTCGCGCATGGCCATGAGTGCCTCGTCGCGCGATGACGGGGCTGTCGTCGCGGACGTGGAGCTCGACACCGTCGGCCACGGCGACGCGTCTCCAGCTCGCCGGTCGCGTCGTCGTCGGCCGCTTGTCGTCGCGTTTCCACGGTGGCGCCGAGCGCGGCGGCGAGCGACGCGGCCACGCGCCGCTCGAGCGCATCGCCGACGGTGTCTTTCATCTCGCTCTTGATGATGTCGAGCGTCACGCCTTCGCGCTGGCGAATCTTGATCGCCAGCAGTTGGAGGAAGTGCCGATAGTTGTACGTGGCCGCCGTGCCGGTGCCCTTCGGGTCGCTCGAGCAATCCGTTCGCGACGTAAAAGCGAATGGAGCGCGCACTCGGCGCGGCGCGCGCGGAGGCATTGGTCGGGCGGACCCCCGCGGCATCGACGAGCGCGGTTACGTGCGCCGCGAGACCGCGAGCGTTCCACGGCGCGTGACGCGCGTGCGCGCGGAGCAGCGCGATGGGCGAGTCAACCATGTCGCGCCGGCGGAAGCGTGAACGAGAGCGTCGCTCCCGCGGCCACGCCGCTCTCGACGTCGACCGAGCCGCCGTGCTCGACGAGAATGCGCTGCGCCACCGCCAGGCCAATTCCCGCGTGTCCGCTCTTGGTGGTCACGAACGGTTCGAAGAGGCGGACGAGCAGATCGGGCGCGATGGACGCGCCGTCGTTGTGCAGGCGCGAGTGCCAGCTTCCATCGGCGAGCGCGCGGGAGTCGATTGTCAGATCGGCGCCTTCGGGCGACGCGTCGATCGCGTTGACGAGCACATTCACACACGCCTCGGTGAGCTGTTCGAGATCCATGTCGCAGCGGGCGCGCGGTGCGGCGGCGGCGTGCCGCACGAGCAGCGCCTTGCTCTCCAACACGCCGCGCTGTGTAGCAAGGGCGCGCGTCCACGCGTCGTCGGGATCGCCGACCGAGAGGCGAACAGGCGTGGGGCGCGCGTACTCGAGCAGCGCGGCGACGAGAACGTTCAGTCGCTCGGCGTCGCGGAGAATGCGGCCGATGTTCTTTTGGATGACCGGATCGTCGGCGACGCGATAGCGCAGCAGTTGCGCGGCGGACGAGATGCCGAACACCGGAGTTCGAAGCTCACGGGCCACCGCCGCGGCGACGTCCTGCGAGGCTTTCACGCGCTCACGTCGCGGATCGCGCGCCGACGGCGCGCGAGGAGCGGGAGAGAGCGTGACCGGCGCGTCGAGCGCAGGTTCCGATTCGGCGGCGTTCATGACGGATAGTAACGGCGACGCGACAGCGGAGTGGGCATGCCAAGCCTCCGCTGTCGGTCGCTATGCGTGGCCGAGCCTATCGGCGCGACTTTTTCGTGCTGTGCTTCGCGCTTCTTCTTGCTGCCGCCCTTGGGCGCGCTGCCTTTGCTCGCGCCTTTCTTGCCCGTCGAGCCTTTCGCTGCCCTTCTTCGCGCTGGCTTTTCCGGCGGGCTTTTTCGGCGATTTCTTTGCTGACTTTTTCACCGCGCTCTTCTTGGCTGGTTGTCGCGACGGCCTTCTTCGTCGCGGCCTTTGCGACGGGCTTGACCGGCGCTTTGGCTCGGTGCCTTGATCGGTGCCTTGACCGCGGCGGGCTTCGGGACCACGACCGGTTTCGGAGCAGGCATCGCCGGCTTCTTCGCGGTGGGCGGTACGCCACTCATTCCGCCGGACGCGGGCGAACCGGCCGGAGGAGCGGGCGCGCGCGGAGGCCGACCGGGTCGGCCGGGACGACGGACGCCACCGAACAAATCGGCTTCGTCCTCTTCTTCCTCGACCACTTCGACCACCGTGGCTCCGCCTTCCTCGTCGTCGTCATCGACGTCGTCGGTGCTGTCCCACAGGTCGTCGCTTTCGTCCTTGTGGGTCATCCAGCCGCCGTCTTCTTCGTCGTCGTCGTCGTACGACGCACTTCCACCGCCGCCGCCTCCACCACCACCACCGTATCCGAGATCGTCCGCGTCGTCATCGCGATCAGCGAACCGGTATTCCTCGCCCAACTCGTCACCTCGCGGCATGCCCGCCTCCTGAGGGGTTTGTGTTCTTCGAATCTACGAATGAGTGAACCAATGAAACTCGCATCTCGAGCGCATCGCGAGCCGAACGCAAAGTCACAATTGGCGCATCGGGTTCGAGAGCACGCGCGTCGTCGCGTATTTTCAACGCCTTAGTATACTGGGCTGAGCGCTTCGTCAAGGAGCGAACGAGCGCGTTACACGCAAACGTCGGAGAGCGATGTCATGGCGAAACTGATCGTGCTGTTCTACGGCGCCGAAGGACCAGCGGCCACGCTCGCCGAATTGGCCGCACACGGAGCTGGCCATGTCCGGTTCGCCGAGGTTGACCTGCGCGCCGGAGCGGCACACCAGGCGACTACCGGCCGCCGACATCCACAGCTCGCGTCTCACCAAGACGTCGCGACCTATGCCGGCGTCATTATCGCGTGCCCGGCAGCTGGCGACATTCCTGTCGAGCTCGACAGACTGCTCGCAGACTTGGAGCAAATGCCTGGGCAGGCGTTTGCCAACACCGTGTTCGGCGTGGTTGGAGGGGACAACACCGTGCTTCTTGGCCGCGTGGCGCGGCTTGGCGGAATCATCGTATCGGAGCCGCGCGGCGCAGCCGACCCGGAAGCTCGCGCCAAAGGCCTCGGCCAGCGGGTGGCGAAGGTGACGGACTGGGTTCGGCACGCATTGGGGCATGAGGCGGCCGACGGCGGGCACACGGGGCATCACCACCACGAGCCGCGCCGATAGTCGCGCGAGCCGGCGAGCAATCGCGACTCTCGGGACGCTCTAGTCGACGAACTCCACGATTGGCGTGCCCTTGATCAAGCCTTCCTCGACGCCGCGCCTCAGGAATTGGCGGACCGCCTGACGTCCGCGCTCGCCGTAATCGAGGGTCCAATCGTTGACATACATCCCGACGAACGTGTCCGCCTTGCCACGCTCGAGGCCACGGGCGAACTGCATCGAGTGGTCGAGAGCATCCTTTCGATGTTCTAATCCGTACTTGATACTGTCGCGTAAGTGGCGTGAGATCTTGGCCGTCAAAGCCTCACCCAGATCCTTTCTGACGACGTTCCCGCCGAGTGGAAGGGGGAGGCCGGTCTCGCCAAACCACCATTCGCCGAGGTCCTGGATCAGGTGCAGACCCTTGTCGCCGAACGTCAGCTGACCCTCGTGGATGAGGAGTCCGACGTCGACGGCCCCATCGACCACGGCGTCCTCAATCTGATCGAACGCCGTAAACACCGGCTCGAAGTCTGGTTCGAACAGTTGAAGTGCGAGGTAGGCGCTGGTCAGCGGTCCGGGGATCGCGATCCGCTTGCCTCGCAAGTCGGCGCGGCTCATCGGCTCGCGGGCGACGAGCCGCGGTCCATAGCGATCTCCCATGGACGCGCCGTGCGGCAGGAGCGCGTACTTGTCCGATAGGTACGCGTACGCGTGGATCGACACGGCCGTCACCTCGAGCTCTCCGAGGAGCGCGCGCTGATTGAGCGTTTCGATGTCCTGCAACTCGTGGACGTACGTCAGCCCTTCGGTGTCGATCTTTCCAGACGCGAGCGCGTAGAACATGAACGCATCGTCGGAGTCCGGGCTGTGCGCAACGCGGATCGTGGTCATGGACGCTTGCCGTCGAGTGCGATGGTGATGTCGTTGTCGTGCGCTGTGTATTCCGGGAGCGCTTTGGAGCGCTCGGCGGGGGCAGCGGCGACAAGTCGGTCGTGGAAGGTGCGTTCGGCGGCGAGGTCGTTGCGCATGCGCGCGGCGTTGCCTGCGAGGATCAATCCGAGCAGATGGTTCGGGTGCTGCGCGAGAATCGTGTCGGCTTCGGCGCGCGCGCGGGGTTCGTTGCCCGAGACGGCGGCGATTCTGCCCACGTCGTAGTGCTCGTCCAGGTCGAGCGTGCCGAGCGAGTCGTAGACCATGAGCGCCATTTTGGAAAAGAACTGAACGCTGTCCGCGCGGCCACGCTCGTGCGCGCCCATGACGCGGTCGTACAGCCGGCTCGCGATCTCGCGCGGCGACATGTTGCTGATGTCGGGCGGTTGGCCGGCTGGTGCGCCTGCACCGAGAGGCGGCGCGCCGGCGCTGGCATCGGGCGCGGCCTGCGCCGACGTCTGATCGGGCGTCCGGCCGAATCGTTGTCCGGCGACGAGTGCAACGAGCGCGACGAGCGCGATCGCCGCGACCCCCCACGGCAGCGCCGATGAGAATCCGCGTTCATCGTCCGCGCGCTCGGCGCCGGCGGGAGTGCCGCACCGGTGACAGAACTTGGCACCAGGAGAAAGCGGCGCGTTGCACGCCGAGCAGGTAGCACCGGCGAGGGTGGCGCCGCAGTTCGAGCAGAACTTTCCCGTGCTGGTGGCGCCGCACGCCGTACAGGTGACGGCCGCGGGTGAAGGATTCGGTGAAGCCGGGGAGGTCATGGGCGAAAGGTACAAGCCCTCGCGGGCTGACGACACGTCACGGCGCGATGCGATCAGCTTTACAACGGCGGTCGGTGCAACTTAGGCTTTAGTCGACTTCGCCCGGAGGCTTACCTGACCGCCCGATCTCGTTCACTCACGCCGGAAATCAGCGGCGCGTCGAAGAAGGACATTCTCGAGCTGACCGACACGCTCAACGTCCGCTTCATGCGCTTGCAGTTCACGGACATTCTTGGCGTCAACAAGAACGTCGAGATTCCGGCGTCGCAGTTTGAGAAGGCGTTGGCGGGCGACATCATGTTCGACGGATCGTCGATCGAAGGGTTCGTGCGCATCGAGGAATCGGACATGCTCCTCTCGCCGGACCTCGACACGTTCCTCGTGTATCCGTGGGGCGAACCGGAGAGCCGGATCTGCCGATTGATCTGCGATATCCGCACGCCGTCGGGCGAACCGTTCCCCGGCGATCCGCGCGGCCAGCTCAAGACCGTGCTCGCCAAGGCGAAGGCGATGGGGTACACGATGAACGCCGGGATGGAGGCAGAATTTTTTCTCTTCAAGCCCGACGAAAGCGGCGCGGCGACAACGGCGACGCACGATGTGGGGAGCTACTTCGACCTGGCGCCCGCTGATCTTGGCGAGGATGCGCGTCGCGCGATGGTCGACATGCTGGAGCGCATGGGGTTCGAAGTCGAGGCCGCGCACCACGAAGTGGCGCATGGCCAGCACGAGATCGACTTCCGATATGCCGACGCGCTCAAGACGGCGGACAACATCGCGACGTTTCGGTTCGTCGTGAAGCACGTGGCAACCCAATTCGGCTTACTCGCGTCGTTCATGCCGAAGCCGATCTTCGGGCAGAACGGCAGCGGAATGCACACGCACCAGTCGTTGTTCCGCGGCAAAGACAACGCCTTCTGGGATTCGTCGGCGCAGTGGGAATTGTCGGCCACGGCGCTCCACTATGTAGGTGGTTTGTTGCGCCACGCGCGCGGAATGTGCGCGATCACGAATCCTCTCGTAAACTCATATAAGCGTTTGGTGCCGGGCTACGAAGCGCCGGTCAACGTCGCGTGGTCGATGAGGAATCGCTCGCCCCTCATCCGCGTTCCGGATCGGCGCGGCACGGGCACGCGCGTGGAGTTGCGATCGCCGGATCCGTCGGCCAATCCGTATCTCGCGCTGGCGGCGATGCTCGCCGCGGGGCTCGACGGCATCGAGACGCAAGCCGATTTCCGCGAGCCGGTGAACGAGAATATCTGGGAGATGAGCTTTCGCGAAAAGCGGCGCCTCCGCATCGACGATCTGCCGCACGATCTCAACGAGGCGCTCGACGAATTGGAAAAAGACGACGTCATCACCGGCGCACTCGGCAAGCACATCACGTCGCACTTCATCGAAGCCAAGCGCCAGGAATGGCGCGAGTACATCACGCAGGTCAGCGCGTGGGAACTGGAAACGTATTTAGCAAAGTACTAATCGCATGTGGAGCGAGGGACGATGAGCGAGGTCAAGGTGCGAGACGCTGTCGCGGCGGATGCCGACGCGCTGGCTCGCCTGTGTGCGCAGCTTGGGTATCCGTCACCGCCAGCCGCGTTTCCCGGGCGGCTCGCCCGCATGACGCGGGATGACCTGGTGCGCGTGTTCGTGGCGACCGACGGTGGGCGGATCGCGGGGCTCGCCACGGCGCACATTCGACACACGGTGAACCACGACCACCCGTTGGCGCAGCTCACGCTGCTCGTCGTCGACGAAACGGTGCGCGGGACGGGCGTTGGCCGAGCGCTGGTCGAACGCGTCGAGCAGTTCGCGCGCGATGGTGGATGCGCGCGAATTGTCGTCACGACGCACCTGGATCGAGCCGGCGCACACGCATTTTACGAGCGGCTCGAGTACACGCATACTGGCCGGCGATACGCAAAGGACTTTCACCCGGTGGGCTGATGCCACGATTCACTCTGAGGCGCGGTGCTCGCGCCACGTTCGTCGCCGCGTGTCTCGGGATCGCCGCGATATTGGCGGCGAACGGTGCTCGGCGCGGCGGAGCAACGCAAACCGCGGCGCCGCCGACGTATGAGGTGTACGCCATTCGCTACGCGACGGTCGTCGGATTCCCGCTCTCGCAGATGATCGCCGGTGCGGACACGAGCAAGCGGATCGATCTGGCGATGATGGTCTGGCTGCTCAAGGGATCGGACGGACGCAACGTGCTGGTCGATGCCGGCTTTCACCGCGACGATTTCGTGCGACGGTGGCATCCGGTTGGATTCGTCGCGCCGAACGAGGCCGTCGCGCGCGCCGGCGTAAACGCCGCCGACATTTCCGACGTGATCATTTCGCACGTGCACTGGGATCATCTGGACGGCATCGATCTGTTCCCCAAGGCGCGCGTATGGATTCAGCGCGAGGAGTTCGAGCACCACCTCGATTCCGCGGGCACGGTGAAGGATCGAGCGATCGACGCGGGGGACGCGAAGCTGCTCGCCGGCATCGCGCGCGAAGGCCGGCTCATGCTCATCGACGGCGACGCGAAGGAAATCATTCCGGGCATCACCGTGTACACCGGCGGCAAGCACACCTTCGCCTCGCAATTCGCCGCCGTGCACACGACGTCGGGCACGATCGTGGTGGCGTCGGACAACGCGTACCTCTACGCCAATCTCGAGCAGCATCGACCGATCGCTCAAACGCTCGACAGCGCGTCGAACCTCAGGGCGCAGGCGCGAATGCTGACGCTCGCGTCGTCGCCGCGATTGATCGTGCCGGGGCACGACGCCGAGGTATTCGTGCGCTTTCCGAAGCCCGGCAACGGCGTGGCCAGAATTCAATAACGCTCACCGCCATTCACGGCCGTTCACGCGTGCGGCGGTGAATCTCCGTCGCGCCGGCGTTGCTCCGCCGGATGCGGTGTGTCCGGCACTTGAATGTGGCTGAGATTGAACGCGGTGCTGATCAGCGCAATGTGTGAAAACGCCTGCGGAAAATTTCCGACCTGACGGCGCAGCCGCGGATCGTACTCTTCCGCGAGAAGTCCCACGTCGTTGCGCAGACTGAGCAACCGTTCGAACAGGCGAAGAGCGTCGTCGTGCCGGCCGAGGAGCACGTAGTTGTCGGCGAGCCAGAAGCTGCAGGCGAGAAACGCTCCCTCGCCCGGCGGCAGACCGTCGTCGGTCGTTTTGCTGTCGTAGCGGAGAACGAACCCGTCGTCGACGAGATTTTTCTCGATCTGCTCGACGGTGCCGCGTACTCGAGGGTCGTCCGGCGGCAGAAAGCCGACGAGCGGAATGGCCAGCGTACCGGCGTCGAGCAGCTTTGACCCGTACGATTGCACGAACGCGTTGAGCTCGGCGTCGAATGCGTTCTCGCAGACCTCGGCGTGGATTTCGTCGCGGAGCGCGCGCCAAGAGTCGAGCGGGCCGTCGAGCTTGAAGTGTTCGACGCTCTTCACAGCGCGGTCGAGAGCGACCCAGGCCATGACCTTGGAGTGCGTAAAATGCTGGGGCTTCCCGCGCACTTCCCAAATACTTTGATCGGGCTCCTTCCAGATTTTGCGGAGCTGTTTGATCAGCGCACGCTCGAGCGCCCACGCGTCGGCGCTCTCGGCGATCCCGCCCTGGCGCGCTTGATGGAGCGCGTCCATGACCTCGCCGAAGACGTCGAGCTGTAGCTGCTCGTGCGCCGCGTTGCCGACGCGCACCGGTTTAGAGTTTTCATAGCCGGGGAGCCACGGCAGCTCCCACTCGGTGAGCAGCCGCTCGCCGGCGAGCCCGTACATGATCTGCACCTGGTCCGGACTCCCGGCCGCGGCGCGCAAGAGCCAGTCGCGCCAGGCGGCCGCCTCGCGAAAGTAGCCGCCGTTCATCAACGCGAGCAGCGTGAGCGTGGCATCGCGGAGCCAGCAGTAGCGGTAGTCCCAGTTGCGCACGCCGCCGACCTGCTCCGGCAGCGACGTCGTCGGCGCGGCGACGATGCCGCCGGTCGGATTGTAGATCAGCGCCTTGAGCGTGAGGAGCGAGCGCATCACCGCCTCGCGCCACTTGCCGCGGTACGTACACTGCGACGCCCAATCGGCCCAGAAGGTCTCGGTAATCTCGAGCGACTTGTCCGGATCGATGCGATTTGGCGGATCGCGATGCGACTCACCCCAGGCCATCACGAACGACACCTCTTGGCCCTCGTCGATCGTGAATTCGCCGACCGTGGTGAGATCCTCGCCGTGCAGTTCGACGTCCGACCGAATGACGACCATGTCCGGGCCGGCAATCGCGCGCAGCGTGCCGTCGTCGAGGCGGCTCACCCATGGCACCACGGATCCGTAGTCGAACCGCAGGATGAGCTGCGTTTCCATGCGCACGCGCCCGCGCTTCCCAACGACCATGCGAACGACGTTCGACTCTTCGTCGCGCTTGGGCATGAAGTCGATGACGAGCACTTCGCCCGTCGCCGTCTCGTGCGTCGTTTCGAGAATCATCGTGTCGCCGCGGTAGCGACGACTCGTGCGGATCGTCTCGCCAACCGGCGCGAGCTTCCAGCGGCCGTTCTCCGGCGTGCCGAGGAGCGCGGCGAAGCAGGCGCCGGAATCGAAGCGCGGCCAGCAGAGCCAATCCATCGAGCCGTCGCGCGAGATGAGCGCGGCGGTCTCGCAGTCGCCAATGAGCGCGTAGTCCTCGATCGGATTTGCCATGTTCGACGAATCAGCCGCGTGGGCGCGCGGGTTCCTGCGGCGCCACGGCGTCGAACTCGACAACAGTCTTCACGTCGTCGGGTCGCGCGGTGAACGCATCGCTCCAGTTCGCGAGCGGAACGCGCCGCGTAATGAGTTTGCCGAGCCAGTCGCGATCCGCGGCGACGAGCGCGGCGATGGCCGCCTCGTAGTGCCGCCGATTGGCGTTGACCGATCCGAAAATGACGCGATCGCCGAGCACGATCGCGCGATTGAGCGAACCGACGTCGATCGGCCGCACGGAGCCGACCTCGGACACGCCGGCGAGGCACACGATGCCGTCCGGACTCGCGCGACAGGCGACGTCGAACACGAGCGACGGCGCGCCGGTGCATTCCATGACGACGTCGAATTCACCGGGAATGTCGGCGAGATTCCCCGAGTGGTACGCCGCGCCAAGCGCGTGGACGAGCTCCGGCTTGATGCCATCCGTCGCTCGGTCGAGCACGTGCACGTCGAGCTTGCGCTGCACGCCGAGCAACGCGGCCAGCAGCCCCACGGGTCCTGCGCCGGTGACCAGCACTCGGCGCGGCGACCAGTGCGCGCGCCGGCCAATCCGCTCGGTGTGATCCCACGCCTTGGCGACGACGCTCGTTGGCTCCGTCAACACACCGAGCATTCCGAGCGACGGATCGACGCGCACGACGAACTCCGGGTCGAGTCGATAGAACTCGGAACCGAAGCCGTCGAGCGCCTTGATGCCGTGTTCCGTATAGAGGCCGTTCCGACACATGTCCCATTCACCGGCCGCGCAGTTCTCGCACGGCACTGGATCGGGATGGCGCACGACGCCAATGACGAGATCGCCGGGTGTAAGTCCGGAAGCCGGCGGTGCTTGCTCAACGCGACCGAGTGACTCGTGGCCGATGATCAGTCGCTCGTGCCCGGGCGGCGCGGTGCCGTACTTGGCGGCGATGATTTCGCGATCGGTGCCGCATACGCCGAGGGCGAGTGCGCGAATGAGCACTCCGCCGCGTTCCGGGCCGGGAACGCGAAACTCTTCCAACTGCAGCGAACCGGCAACTCCGGGCTGCACGGTCAACGCGCGCATGGTCTGCATGGGTTCGCTCACTGACGCAGAAATCACACCGCGCCGCGGCGGCCGGTGCGCTGTACTTTCAGTGCGTGAAACACAGAAGCGTACGCAAGCCGAATATGATCGTCGTCATGGGCGTCTCCGCTGCGGGCAAAACGCACGTGGGGAAAAAGCTCGCCAAGGCGACGGGTTGGACGTTTTACGACGCCGACGATTTTCATTCGGAGAAGAACAAGGCCAAGATGAGCCGCGGCCAGGGGCTCACCGACGCCGACAGAAAGCCCTGGCTCGCCGCGCTGCGCACGTCTGGTCACGCACGTCGTCGAGCGCCGCGAACACGCGATTCTCGCCTGTTCGGCGCTCAAGCAGTCATATCGCGATTCGCTCACACCCCTGCGTGCGCCGCCGGGTGCCGTGCGGTTCGTGTATCTCGACGTACCGCGCGACGTGCTCCACAAACGTCTCGAGAAGCGCAAGCACTCCTTCGCCGGGCCTGACTTGCTCAGCAGCCAACTCGCGACGCTCGAAAAGCCGGTCGATGCATTGTGGCTCGACGGCACGCGCCGACGATCGAAGACGGTGCAGTCTATCCGCGACGCATTCGAGATCTAGAAATACACGGTGGGGCGTGAGACGTTCGACGTGGAACGTATCGATCAATTTACGCACGCCGGGCCGCCTCGGCCTCCGCGCCCGCCAGACGGCTCGGACGCAACCTGAGCAGCGCGCGGCCACACATTGTCCAACGGATCGCGATCGGGGAATCGGCAGTGGGGATCGAGCACGATCTTGACGATCTTGCGCGCGCCCAAATCGAGCACGGCGTCGAACGTCTTGCTGCCGGTGAACCATACATCGACCGGGTAGGTGACGATCGCCGTGTCACCGGTGACCACGCTGTTGCTCATCTTCCGAATCGCACCGTTGCCCGGCGCGAACTCGACCTTGAGCACCACGGGCGCTGGCATCTGGCCGTCCTGCCGCACAGTCACGGTTGTCCGCGCGCCGGTGGTCGTCACGCGCTGAATGGACTCGTCGACTGATTCGGTGGTGAACAGCCAATAGTTCCAGAACCAGCCGAGGTCTTTGTGCAGCGCGTTGCTCATGAAGAACGCGTAGTCCCATGGCGACGGATGCTTGAAGCGCCACGCCTTGGCGTACTCGCTGTGCGCAATCCACACGGCGCTGTCGCCGACGATCCCGCCGAGCATGGAGAGCATGAGCGGCGCTTTGCCGTAGGCCTGGAAGGAATACTGCGGCCCGCCGTAATTCGCGTCCCACATCAGCGACGCCTCGTGTTCGTCGCCGCTCGTGCGCCCGTATGACTGCCCGTATCCGTCGAGCTTCGGCGCGCGATGATTGTCGTCGGCAGCCGAGAGAATGTTCATATACTGATTGAACCCTTCGTCCATCCATCCGTACCAGGTCTCGTTCCCGCTCACGGTCATCGGCCACCACTGGTGCCCCGTCTCGTGATCGGCCGGTCCGTCGTTCGACATGACGAGCATTGGGTATTCCATGCCGTTGTCGGGCCCGTCGACCATGGTGTGCTGCGGGAACGGGTCGGGCATCCAGAGCGTCGAGTAGAACTGGAGTGCGTGGCGAAGAATTTGGCCGGCGTCGGCGTACGACGACGCGTGGCCGGGGAGATAATAGAAGCTGACGGGGATCGGCCCGCGTCCGGGGATCGTGGCGCGCGTCGCCTGCCAGACGAACTGCTTGGCCGTGGCCCAGGCGAAATCGTTCACGGTGTCGGCGACGAAGTGCCAGACGAGACGATCGCCGGGCGCGGTCGCCTGGCCGGGCCCCACCTCGTCCGGCCCGACGATGGTGCGCGTCGAGTCGGAATCCAGAACGTGGGCGAGTCGCTCGCGCGCCGCGGGCGTGAGCACCTGCTGCGCGTTCTGCAGCACACCGGTGGCACCGATGATCCATCCGCCCGGCACGTCGAGGCTGACGTCGAAGTGGCCAAAATTATTATAAAACTCTGATGGGCCGAGGTATGGGTCCGTGTCCCATCCGCGCAGGTCGTCGTACACGGCCACGCGCGGGTACCACTGGGCGACCTGATACAGCGTGTCGCCCCAGCGATAGGTCATGCGGTGTCCCTGGCCGGGGCCGCCGGCGAGCTTGTAGTGCCAGTCGACGTCGATCGTCGCGTCGGACTTGGGCGCGATGGGAGTCGGGAGAATGATGCGCGCGGACGTCGTGTGAATGCCGACCGCCACCGGCTCGGTCGGCGGTGCCGCGCCCCGGCCGCCGCGTCCGCCGCGGCCGAAGGCCGGCGCATCGAGATTCACAGCCGCGCCGTTCACCGACATTTTCGTAATGACGAAACCCTCATGGTTCTCGGCGGGCACCGACGTGCCGCGCGGCACGTCGCCGCGGAAAATGTTCTGGTCGAGACGCATCTGGATGGACGTGAGCGACGAATCGCTCCCGTTGTGCAGCTTGATCGTCTCGTGGCCGGTCAGCGTGGACGTCTCGGGTTCGAGCCGCGCGTTGATCGTGTAGTCCATCCACAGCTGCCAGTAGTTGCGCCCCGGGCGTCCCGTGGAATCCCGCGAGCCCTCGGCGAAGGCGCGGCGAATCATGTCGGTGAGCGGAATGTCGCGCCGAATGGCGCGATCCGGCGCGCGCGGAGCGGACTGCGCACGTGCGGCGACGGCAGCGAACGAGAGCATCAACGCCGCGAACGCGGCGGGGAGTCGGCGTGTCATCGACAAGTCCTGTGCGGATCAGGGTGCGGACGGGGGGGGGGAGGGCGTACGATCTTGCTTGCCCGAGCGAGAAATACTACATCACCACGCGCCATGAAAGCCACCTACTTCAAGACTGGATCCGCGTTTCATGCGTGGCTGGCTGCGCATCACGATGGCGAGACCGAACTGCTCGTCGGCTTCTACAAGAAAGCGTCGGCGAAGAAGGGCATCACATATCGCGAGGCGCTCGACGAAGCGCTCGCCCTCGGGTGGATCGACGGCGTACGTCGCGGCGTCGACGAAGACCGGTACACGATCCGATTCACGCCGCGCAAGCCGACGAGCATTTGGAGCAGGGTGAACATCACGCGCGTCGGCGAGTTGACGGCCGCGGGCCGGATGCTCGAGCCAGGACTCGCCGCGTTTGCTCGGCGCGATGAAAAACGTTCGGCGATCTACTCCTACGAACGAGCGGCGGCGGAGTTCGACTCGGATTCGCTGCGCGCGCTCAAGGCCGACCGGAAAGGCTGGGCGTTTTTCTCGAACGAGGCCCCGTGGTACCGGCGCACGTGCGCGCACTGGGTCACGAGCGCCAAGCGGCCGGAGACGCGCGCCCGCCGGTTGAAGACGTTGATCGACTGTTCGCGGCGCGGTGAGCGAATTGGACTGCTCACCGCACCGTCGAAAAAGAAACCGTGAGTGTCGCCGCGTTCTCGCCTACGGCGTGACGCGGCCGCCCGCCGGCTTTGGGCCGAGTGCGTATTCCTTTGGCGGCTCGGCGCCGAGGAGATTCTTGACGAAGTAGTCCCACCGCCGGCGCGTCATGTAGTTCGCGTCCGGGCCGTAGCCGTGCGGCTGGTTCGGCAGCATGAGCAAATCGAAATCCTTGTTCGCCTTGATCAGCGCGTCGACGACGAGGAGGGTGTTGTTCGGCGGCACGTTGTTGTCCATGGTGCCGTGGGCGAGCAGCAGGTGCCCCTTGAGGTTCTTGGCGAGGTTCTGGTTCGCGGCTTCTTCGTAGTTGTGGCCGTCGTCGAGCCCCTCGTAGCGCTCGCCCCAATCGTCTTCGTACACACGATTGTCGTGATTGCCGGATTCTGAAATACCGACTTTGAAAAAGTCGGGATAGCGGAACATCGCGTCCGCCGTGGCGAAGCCGCCGCCCGAGTGGCCGTAGATGCCGGCGCGATCGATGTCGACCCAGCGATAGCGCTGCGCGAGTTCGCGCATCGCCGCGACCTGATCGGGGAGCGTGTTGTCGCCCATGTTGGCGAAGTAGGCGTCGTGAAACGTCTTCGAACGCCACGGAGTGCCCATGCCGTCGATCTCGACGACAACGAACCCCAGATTGGCGAGCGACTGCGCGTCACCGCGCGCCGCGTTGAACGTGCGGCCGCCGACGGAGCCCGTCTGCGGGCCAGGATAGATGTGATTGATGATCGGATACTTTTTCGTCGAGTCGAGATTGTTCGGCGCATACAACAATCCGTAAAGATCGGTCTTGCCGTCGCGCGCTTTCACGGTGATCGGCGTCGGCGGCTTCCAGCCGGTGGCGAGCAACCGTGAGATGTCGGATTTCTCGACCGTGACGAGCAGCTTGCCGTTCAAGTCGCGTACGACTGTCGTCTGCGGCGTGGTCGGCGTGGAGTACGTGTCGAGCAGATACTTGTCCGACGGCGAGAGCGACGCGTCGTGGTCGGCGTTCTCCGGCGTCAACAGCGTGAGCCCGCGGCCGTCCATGCCAATTTTGTAAAAATGGCGGAAGTACGGATCGCGCCCCTGTTCCTTGCCAACGCCCTGGAAGTACAGCTCGTGGTTCGCCTCGTCGATGTGCACGAGCTGCGTGACGTTGCCCTCGCCGGTCGTGATCTGGTGCTTGAGCTGGCCGGTCGTGAGATCGTAGAGATAGAGCTGGCCCCAGTTGTCGCGCTCCGAGAACCAGATCACGTCGTTGCTCGCCGGGAGCACATGCCAGTTGACTCGGCCGTTCCCCGATTCGTACTGCGTCTTTGACGTCTCCTCGAGCACGTCGCGAATGGCGCCGGTGTTGGCGTCCGCCACGCGGAGCGCTTCGTGCTTGTGGTCGCGCGATGTCGACACGAACGCGAGGTGCGATCCGTCGGGGTACCACTCCACGTCCGACCACGAGCCGCCGCGACAGGCAATGTCGTCGCACAGCGTCGAGCGGTGCTGATCCGCGCCCATCTGCAGGCGCACGACGCGCGGAGTCGCGCCGCTGAGATCGATGATCACACGGTGGATCATCGCCACGACACTGTCGCCGGGGAGCGGATACTTCCATTCGCGCAGCTCAGGGTGGCCAACCTTGGTGCTCACCAGGTACATCTCGCCGACGTTGCGCTGATCCTGTTGGAAGGTCGCGATCTTCTTCGAGTCGGGAGACCAGAGGAGAATCGCGCGATCGCTCGCTTGCCAGCCGGCGTTGTCCGTCGCGTAGCCAAAGTCCTTGATGCCGTCGGTCGTGAGCTGCGTCTCGTGCCCAGTCGCGACGTCGCGCACCCAGAGATTCCAATCGCGGATGAACGCGCCGGTCTTGCCGTCGGGCGACAGCGTTTCCGGTGCGCGACCGGAGCCCCGCCCACCGCGCCCGCCACCGCCTCGTCCACCACGACCGCCGCGCCCATCGGCAGCGTCGCTATCGGGAACCGTCAGGCCACAATGATTGGCGTCGGTGTCGCACCGCGTGCGAGTTCCCTTGGCCGGGTCGACGAGAATCAACTCGGTCCCGGTTGGCGTCTGGTCACGAAACCAGAACCGCTCGTCCGGGAGCCACGTCGGCCTGACCGTGGTTCCGAAGACGAGCGGTGACACGTTGTAGCTCATGGACCGCTCCGCTCGCGCGTAGTCGGCGGAGGTAATCTGGCGTTGCGCGTGCAGTGGTGCGGCAAGTGCCGGAATGGCGACTGCCAACGCAGCGAGAGCGAAGCGGTATCTCATGAAACTCCTCACGGGGATCGCGGCCGTGTCCCGTTCGGCTATTTCGTTGTCGTACTCACCGGGACATGGGCGATAATCTGGATGCCGTTCGTGAGATTGGCTACAAGGTCCATGTTCGTCGCACCCGCGGCGAGGACGCCGGCGGCGATCAACGCCTGACGGCTGAAGCGCAGTCGGATGCGGAGGCCTGCCAGTTCCAGGTTGGCGTCAAACTGCTCGTTGTTCTTGATGTTGACCCCAACGGTGCCGATCCGGACCGACGAAACGTCGAGATCGGACATGTGGGCGAGGAGATCACTATAGAGGAGAACGTCGACGTTGTCGTCTCCATTGACGGTGAGCTTGATCTGGTCGGGATTCGCGGTCGCGCGAATGTTGCGGCGCGCCACGGTCACGGCGAGTGAGCTCGTACCGACACCACCATCCTTGTCTGTCACGCTGAGCGTCGCCGTGTACGACCCCGGCGTGCGATACAGCGAGGCGCCGAGCATTTTGGCGCCGCTGTGAGTGAAGCTGGACGGAATTGGCGAATTGATGGTACCGTTGCCCCAATCGATCGACGCAGTCCACGTGGCGTCGGGACCCGGATCGGTGAAGCTGCCCTCGGTGGCGACGGGATCACCGGATTGGATCGCGAGAGGAGTGAGCGCGTTGAACGACACCACGGGCGCGACGTTGGCAATGGTGACCGCCTGCGTCGAGATACTTTGCCAGCCAAATGCATCGGTCACGGTGAGCACGGCCGTGTAGTTGCCGTTATCGGCGAAGGTATGCGTCGCGATTTGGCCGGACGCGCTCGCGCCATCGCTGAACTGCCAGGTGTACGTCAGTGCTTCGGTCCGACCGAGATCCGTGCGGCCGAGGTCAGGATCGGTCGAGGCCGACGCGTCGAACGTGAGCACGCTGCCTTCGTTCGGCGTTCCGCGTTCGGTGAACGATGCGACCGGCGAGTGGTCGCCGGCCTCGATCGCGGTCTGGAACGCGACGGGAAGCAACGAGAGGAAGTCGTAGCCCGTGGACGCTTCGATCTTGTCGACGGTCGTCAGATACTTCTGCCACGGATCGTTTCGCACGCCGGCGATGTTCGGCATGTTGACGGCGAGCAGCGTCGTCCCGGCGAGATCGCCCCACGACTGAATCGTTGTGCGGTTGAACGGCACGCCACCGATGCGCGGTCCAATGAACGCCACCTTCCACGTGCTGTCGGGGATCGCAATTTTTCCTTCGTTCTTCGCGAAAGCGAGCGCGTGGCCCGAGCCGTACAGCGGGCCCGTGATGATGTAGACGGCCCGTCCGCCCTTGGTCGCCGAATCGGCGAGCGCGTCCTCGAACTGCGCCCACACGCCTTCATTCAAGTCGGCCGTCTGCGGCACGACGTTCGACAGGTAGTACGTCGTCGCGTTGTCGACGTTGCCGGCCGTGCGATCCGCCGAGCGCGTCATGTGGCCGCGATCGAACCCGCTGTTGGTGTAATCCGAGGTGAAGATCTGCTTGGCCGACGGCAACAGCGGGTCGGCGGTGAAGCAGTTGCAGCGGTCCTGCCCAGTGGCCATCTGCCGCGAGTCGAGTTCGTACGACACCCAGTTGGGCGTACCGTGCGATTCGTTATATGAAATCGTGTATTCCAACCGCGAGATCAGGAAATCGTTGCCGTTCGAGCTGTTCGCGGCCGTTGGGTCGCCGAATTCGTCGTTCGTCGCGTAGATCGTCGGCGGCGCCGGCACCGGCGCTTCGATGGTGATCGAATGCGTGATGAACGTGTCCGCCGGCGTAAGGCCATCTACGGGCGTGGCGATGATACGGATGCCGGGGCGTACTGTCGGGTCGGCCGGCGCGGCGACTCCGGTGACGATTCCGGTATTCTCCACCGTCGCCGCGGTGGCGATGGTCGGGTCCACCGCCTCGAACACGAAGTTGGCGGGAATGATCGTGCCGCCGGACGCGGTGCGGGCCGTCGCGAAGACCTGTGTTTGGAAGCCGGGAGGGAAGCTCGTCGACGAACTGCTGACGTCGATGAACTTGATCGACGGAGCCGCGACGGTGACGTCGAGCGTCGCCGTCTTGGTGATCGCGTTGTCGAGCGCCGTAGCGGTAATCGTCGCCGGCGTCGCGTTCACGGCCACGCCGGTCACCTTGCCGGTCGCGTCTACCGTGGCGATGGTCGCGTCGCTCGTCGACCACGTGACGGTCGCGGTCGCGACAGTTTTGTTATTCGCGTCCTGTGGAACGGCGGTGAGTTGGATCGTCGCGCCGACTGTCGTGCTCGTCGGACCGGTCAGGGCGACATGATCCAGTGGTCCGGCTGCAACGACGCCCGGACAGGGCGTGCGAGTCGGGCTCGCCGAATTGCGCGGGTTTGGCGCGCCAACGGTGAAGTCGACCGAGAGATCGCCGGTGAACGCGCAACCGGCGTCGCCGCGAATCGCCGCGGTGGTGTTGGTCAGTGTCGCCGTCGTGTGAAAGGTGCAGTCGGTCGCCGTCGTACCAAAGCTCACTTCGTCGATCACGGTCGAGGCGTCCGGGCAGGCGCCGGTGAGCGCCACCGTCGACGGAACGAGAAATACCTTCCCGGCCGTGGCGCTCATGGCGATCGTGCCGCTCGCGTCGGGGGTCGGCAGCGCGGTCGTTCCACCCGTGCCCTTCGACTCCTGCACGAGATAGTAGCCACCGGCCTGTATGCTCCCGGTCAGCGGCGTGACCTGCCAGGTTGTTCCGGCGGCGGACGCGTACTGCACGCTGAATCCGGTCACGGACACCGCCGCGCTACCCGTGTTGAGCAGCTCAACGTAATCGTTGGTCAGCGTCGCACCGGCGTTTCCGCCACCGCCGTAGAGTTGGCTGATCGTGATCGAGGGAAGTGTGCTCTTGTCCAACCGTTCCGCGCCTCCGGGCCTCAACGTCGTTCTCGGCGCCGTGGATGTGTCCGTGCAGGAAAGAACGGCCAGTGCCGTCAAGACGGCGAGAGACGTGCGTACCAGATTGAGTCGCATGAGATTCGTAAAGAGGGATGGTGGGGCGAGCAATTTCGCCGCGAGAATGTATTATCAGAAAGCCGCCATGCCGAGCCTTTGATGGCTCGGCCGTCCCTCACTTCGGTAACAGATTGGTGATCATGCCCGTCAAGCTCAGTTCGCTGGTTCTGGCCGTCGCGATCGCAGCCCCCGCGCTTGCGCAGAGCACCTCGACAGCGACAGCGCCCGCGGCGTCGGCGCTCCCGCTGACGGCGCCGATCCCGGTCGATCCCAAGGTCAGAATCGGTACGCTCCCAAACGGGATTCGCTACTACATCCGGCAAAACCCCAAGCCGGAAAAGCGCGCCGAGCTCCGGCTCGTCGTCAACGCCGGCTCGATTCTCGAGACCGACCAGCAGCTCGGCCTCGCGCATTTCATCGAGCACATGGCGTTCAACGGGACGACGCACTTCGCCAAGAACGACCTCGTCAAATATCTCGAATCGATCGGTGTGCGGTTCGGCGCCGATCTGAACGCGTCGACGGACTTCGACGAGACGGTGTACATCCTGCCAATTCCGACCGACACGGCGCGGATCGTCGACCAGGCCTTCACTATTCTCGAAGACTGGGCGCACGGCCAGTTGCTCGACTCGACTGAAGTGGTCAACGAGCGCGGCGTCGTGCGCGAAGAGTGGCGGCTTGGTAAGGGCGCCGGCGACCGCATGCTGCACGAATGGCTGCCAATCGCGCTGCACGGTTCGCGCTACGCCGAGCGGTTGCCGATCGGCAATGAGCAAAGCATCATGACGGCGACCCCGTCGCGGCTGCGCGCGTTTTACAAAGCCTGGTATCGTCCCGATCTGGAAGCAGTGATCGCCGTCGGCGACTTCGACCCGGCGGTCATCGAAGCGGAGATCAAGAAGCATTTCGCCGGGATTCCCAGGGCCGTAAACGCGCCGGTCCGTACGGTCTCACCGGTGCCGGGCAACGCGGCGCCGCTGATCGCGATCGCATCGGACAAGGAAGCCACGGGGTCCGACGTCGAGCTGAGCTACAAGATGCCGGTCGAGCAGGTGAAGACCGTTGGCGACTACCGGCGCGACATCATGGAGCGACTCTACCTCGCCATGTTCAACGCGCGCCTCGAAGAGATCATGCAGAAGCCGAACGCGCCGTTCCTCGGCGCGGGATCGTCGAAAGGAACGTTCATCGGTCGGTCGACGGATGCGTTCACGCTGGGCGCCAGTGTCAAGGATGGCGCAATCGCGCCGGGACTCGAAGCCTTGCTGCTGGAAGCGAAGCGCGTCGACGAATTTGGGTTTCTCCAGTCGGAGCTCGATCGCGCCAAGCAGGACATGGTGCGCGGCTACGAGCGCGCCTATGCGGAGCGCGACAAGACACAGTCGTCGGCGTTCGTGCAGGAGTACATCGACAACTACCTGACGCACGAAGCGATTCCGGGGATCGACTACGAGTACAAGCTCGTGCAACAGCTGGTACCGACGATCACGCTCACCGACGTGAACAAGCTGGCGAGCAAGTGGATCTCCGACAGCAATCGCGTGATCATCGCGCAGTCGCCGCAGAAGGACAGCGTTCATGTGCCCACGCAGGCCGAACTGCTGGCGGTGTTCGATCGCGCGGCCAAAACGAAAGTCACCGCGTACACGGAGACACTGTCGAACGACGCGCTTGTCGCGCATCCGCCCGCGGCGGGAAAGATCGTGAGCGGCAGCCAAGTCCCGGCCGTGGGCCTCACGGAATGGAAGTTGTCGAACGGCGCCCGTGTGCTGATCAAGCCGACGGACTACAAGGCAGACGAAGTGTTGTTCGGCGCCTACAGCGTGGGCGGCACGTCGCTCGCGTCGAACGCCGACTACATGTCG
This sequence comes from uncultured Gemmatimonadaceae bacterium, assembly GCA_963817445.1. GTDB lineage: Bacteria > Gemmatimonadota > Gemmatimonadetes > Gemmatimonadales > Gemmatimonadaceae > JAQBQB01. Next base: position 278,778 of record CAWFOG010000027.1, on the reverse strand, counting down.
GCCAGCCTGGCGACGCAGGTCGTTCAGCGCAGCGGCATCGGCGAGTTCAACGCGATCGACCTTCAGAAGAAACTGACGGGAAAGGTCGCGAACGTCGGCCCGGCGATTGGTGAGACGACCGAAGGATTGGGCGGTCGCGCGTCGCCGAAAGATCTGGAGACGTTGTTTCAACTCATCTATCTCAACTTTACCGCGCCGCGACTCGATACGTCGGCGTGGCACGCGTTCACGAATCAGATCGGTCCGTTCCTGGCAAACCGCGGCGCCGATCCGGATCAGGTGTTCTCCGACACCGTACAATGGACGATGTCGCAACACGACTTTCGCGCGCGTCCGTTCACGGCGGCGGTATTCGCCGAGGTCGATCCGCAGAAGGCGCTCGCGTTCTATAAAGATCGTTTCGCCGACGCGAGCGACTTCACCTTCGTGTTCGTCGGGAATGTCGACACCGTGGCCCTCAAGCCGCTCGTCGAGACCTATCTCGCGTCGTTGCCATCGATCAATCGCACGGAAAACTTCAAGGACACGGGCGGCGCGCCGCCAAAGGGCGTGATCGACGAGGTCGTGCACAAGGGCGTCGAGGCCAAGGCGAACACCATCATCGAATTCACCGGCTCGTGCAAGTACGAGCCGCAGACGCGGTTCGAACTCGGCGCGCTCATCGCGCTATTCCAGATCAAGCTCAACGAGACACTGCGCGAACAGTTGGGCGGCGCGTACAGCCCGAGCGTCGGTGGATCGTGCGCGCGTGTGCCGCGGCAGGAGTACACGATCGCCGTGCAATTCAATTCGGCGCCGGACAACGTCGAGAAGTTGACGAAGAGCGTGTTCGCGATCATCGACACGCTCAAGACGCAGGGTCCGCAGCAGGCGAGACGTCGACAAAGTGCGCGAAGAGATGATCCGGTCGCGCGAGGTGCAGCTCAAACAGAATGCCTACTGGCTCAGCACCATCATGGTGCGCGCAACAGGCAGGCGAGGATCTTCCGGGCCTCCTCGGGCCGTCCGACGCGATGATCAAGGGGCTGACCGCGGCGCAGATACAGAGCGCCGCCAAGCAGTACTTCGACACGACCAACTACGCGCGCTTCGTGCTGTTGCCGGAGGCGGGCAAGACGACGCCCTGAACGGGTCGCACCCACTTCGTGGGCTGGACTCCGGCTCTGGACATACCGGCGCCGGAGTCCATTTTTGTGGAATGGTCATCCACCCATCCAAGTTTGCCAGCCGTGTCGCGGTGCTGCTTGTCGCGGCATCGGCGCTCACGGCTCGCGCGCAGATTCCCGAGCACGAGTACGCCGAACGCCGCGACTCGCTCGCCAAGCATATCGACAGCGGCGTCGTCATCGCGTTCGGCGGCGTCACGCCGATCAGCGACTTCGGCACCTTTCACCAACTGCCGGCCTTTCACTATCTCACCAACTTCGACGAGCCAGACGCGGCGTTCGTGATGGTCGTACGCCACGGTCGCGGTTCGCCGATGTTGTTCATCACACCCGCCGAATCACGCAGCGCCTTTTACTACGGCTGGCGTCCGGACTCGGCGGCGGTTCGACGCGATCACGCCATGCTTGCGCGCGCATTCGCTGGCATGACGGCGACGGTCGACTCGCTCGCCGGCAGCGGGCTCCCGATCTACACGCTCGACGATTTTGAAGACGCCGACTTCGCGCGCACAGACTCGTTGACTCGCGGTCGCACATTCGTGCGCGCACTCGAGGCGCGTCATCCGACGCTCGTCGTCAAGAACGCGCATCCAATCGTCGATCAGTTGCGTGCGCACAAGAGCGCCGCCGAGATCGCGTTGCTTAAGCACGCAGCCGAGATCAGTTCGGAGGGACATCGCGCCGTGTTGACGGCACCACAGCCGCATCACGAGTACGAGTTGCAGGCCGTGCTCGAATACAACTTCACGCGACTCGGCGGCACGCGCCCGGCGTATGGATCGATCGTGGGATCCGGGATGAACGGCACGCAGCTTCACTACATGAAAGACCGCGGCGAGACCAAGCCCGGTGACCTCGTGGTGATGGATGCGGCGACGGAGTACGAGGGCTACGCGGCCGACATCACACGCACGATTCCGGTGAGCGGGACGTACACGCCGGAGCAGCGCGCGATCTATCAGATTGTGCGCGACGCACAGGCCGCTGCGGAACGCAACTCGAAGCCGGGGATGTCGGCGCAGGGCGCGTCGGATTCGTCGATCGTCGTGCGCGCGCGCGGGCTGGCGTCGCTCGGCTTGATCGAGAGTGTCGACGCGCGTGTTGATCTGCCGTGGGCCGCGAACTGCGACCGTCAACCGCTGTCGTGCACGCAGGCGTATTTCTGGATGATTCACGGACTCGGACACGGGCTGGGACTCGCGGTGCACGATCCCGCACAGTTCTCGTATGGCGACCGCGTCTACAAGCCAGGCGACGTGTTCACGATCGAGCCGGGGATCTACATCAGCACGCGGATGCTCGACGCGCTACCCGACACGCCGCGCAACCGGGCGTTCATTGCCAAGGTGCGGCCCGCGGTATTGAAGTATCAGAATACCGGCGTGCGCATCGAAGACGACTACGTTGTCACGCAGTCCGGGCTCGAACGCATCAGCACGGCGCCGCGCGAGATCTCCGAGATCGAGGCGATCATGAAGAACCGGGCGCGCGTGGTGCCGTAGCGCGCGGCTTCGGCCACCGCCGAGCGGATCAGCTCCCGCAGCGCGCGGCGTTCCGAACGATGTCCGGCGTCGACGGCGCATGCGATCAGCGTCGCCAGCGTGGCCTGAATTCGCGTGGCGAAGTCCGCGGGGAGCGGCGTCCCGACGCGGTCGGCCATCTCGGAACCGATCGCCTCGCCGCAGCCGATCGTCGTCAGCTCCGATCCGTCCGGAGGAGCGAACCGTCGAGGTCGCCGGCGGTCAGTCCCGTGTACGTGTAGATCATGTACGGATGCGTCAACAGGAGCAAATGCCGTACGCCGAACACGCGCGCACCGGTGGGCGGAGGAGTGGTCGCCGTTGTCGGTCGTCAAGCCGGATCGCGCCCGCCTCCAAGAGCGTTGAAGTCTTGCAGCGCAGCCGTCGATCTCCCGGACGCCACCATCCCGGACAAGCGCGTTCGAGCCGACCGGGTCGGTGCTCCGTGCGTAGACGTCCCCCGCAGCTTCTTCTCGGGTGCCCCTGCGACGTCTGCGCCTCGCCGCACTGACCGAGTCGACGCTTTGCGCATGCACGACGGGCGCCGCGTACGAGGGCGCCGGCCAAACCGCCAACGACAGCCACGATCGAGCAAACATGCGAAGACGCATATTATAGTATCATTGAGCCCGTCGGGCAAGCCGAAGCCGCAGATGCCGCTGCACATCCGGCCATTCCGCGGCGAGAATGCTGTACATCACCGAATCGCGCGCCGATCCGTCTCGCCGCGCGCGGTGGTGCCGGATGACGCCGTCTTTCTTCGCACCGAGCCGCTCGATGGCGCGCTGCGACGCGAAGTTGAAGTTGTCCGTGCGCAACCCGACCACCTGGCAACCGAGCGTGTCGAATGCGTGGCTCATGAGCAGCAGCTTGCAGGCGGTGTTGACGTGGCTCCGCTGCCAGCGTTTCGCGTACCAGGTGTAGCCGATCTCCACGCGATCGACGTCGGCGACGATGTCATGGTACCGCGTGCTTCCAACGATCGCGCCGCTTTCGAGTTCTCGCACCACCCACGGTAGCATGTGACCCGCGCGCTGTCCGTCGAGCGCTTCGGCGATGTACGCGTCCACCTGGTCCGGCTCGGGCACGGCCGTAAACCAGAGTTCCCACAGCCGGCCGTCTGTCACCGCGGCGGCGATGTCGGGCGCGTGTGACGGTTCGAGCGGTTCGAGTCGAACGCCGTGGCCTTCGAGGACGATTGGTGCCAGCGTGATCATCCGCTACTCCCCGTACTCGATGCGCGTCGACGGGCTCTGAACGAGCGTTTGATAGACGACGCAATACCGGCGCGTCAGCTCGAGCAGCTTCTGCTTGTCGGGCTCGGCGGCGTCGGTGTCGATCGAGATGTTGAGGCGAATGTCGCGAAATCCGACCGGCGCGTCCTTCGACACTCCCAGGGTGCCCCGGAAATCCAGATCGCCCTCAGCCACGAGTGTCCCGCTCCGCACCGAGATGCCGAGCGACGTGGCAACCGCGTTGAGCGTGACGCCTGCGCACGCGACGAGCGCTTGCAACAACATGTCGCCGGAGCATACCGCGAGTCCGGACCCTCCGGTTGCGGCATGGAGTCCGGCGTTGACGAGCGCAGCGACCGGTCTCCACGCTGCATGAGACGTCGTCGGCGAGCGTGCCGGCTGCGCGAAGTGTCAGTATGGCGGACGCCGGATCGTTGCGGTACTTCTCCTTCAGCGGAGCCTGTGCGGCTCGAAGTTGGTCACGGTCCATATCGGCGCTCTATCGATGGAAATCGTGCTTCACGTGCACGACTTGAGTAGATGGCTCGAAGATACTTTGGCCCGGCCGTTCGCGCCGGTCCAACGAGTCAGGGTCCAACTTCGTACAACCTACAGTATGATGCGAGTTTGCAAATGGATCGCCATTCTACTGCCGCTGCTCGGCGCGCAGGCGGCCGCGCAGGATGCGGACGCGACGATCGCGGTGCGCATTCATGTGACGGATACGCTGCATCAGCCCGTGCGCGACGCCGAGGCGACCCTGAGCCACGGCGATTCTGTGTTAATCCGGCGCCGCACGGATTCGACCGGCATCACGGTGCTCCGCGTCCAGGCGGGCGTGGGCTACGGACTTGGCGTCCGAAAGGTCGGCTTTGACGAAGATCGACAGCCGCTGCTGCTCCAGGCGACCAACGCTATTCCGACCATCGAAGTGATTCTCTCGCCGCTCGCGGTGCGACTCGCGCCGGTGGTCGTCGCCGACACGCGCTTACCGCTGGACCGTCGGCCGTACATTGGCGCGGCGGAGATCGCGGCCAGCTCGCGCTCGATTCTGTCGCTCAATGACGTGATCGGAAAGCTTCGGCCATTCATCAACTATCGGGCAAGTCGGTGCCTGCCGCTCCCACGTTCGGGCCCGGTGTTCGAGGGGTTGATTCCCCGTGCCAGGCAGGTTCGGCCGCCGGCTGTCGTCGTCTACGTCGACGGCCACCGCATTCCGCCGGAGTGGAATCCGTGGGACATGATCCACAGCGAGCACATTCAAGAAATACAATATGTCAATTGTCTCGATGGATCGGTCGCCGGGCTCCCGAAGCTCTCCTGGCCGGCGATCTACGTCGTGCTCAAGCCGGGCATCGAGTGGGACCCGCGCCACGGGAGCTTTGTCGTCGATTCCGTGCCGCCGGACTGAACGGCTCGGCTGAACTGTAGAGCGCGAATACATGCCCGTTGTCGTCCACCGCGCGCATATCGGCCGTGGTCTCGTGACCACGCGCCGATTTCGCCGCGGTGAGACTATCGTCAAACTCGCCGGCAAGGTCGTCGACGCCGACGTCCTCTGGGACCGAGGCGGCACCTTCGCCAACAACTGCATCCGGTTTGGCCCGAACACCTATCTCGATCCCGGCGATCGCGTTGGGCGATACCTGAATCATTCGTGCGAACCGAACGCCGGAATTCGTAAGTCGAACGGGCAACTCTTTCTCTTCGCCGCTGCAGTGATCCGAAAGGGCGTCGAGGTTCTCATCGACTATTCGACGACAATCGGCGACGACGACATCTGGACCATGCGCTGCCGGTGCGGCCGTGACACATGCCGCCGGACGATCCGCCGCTTCGGCGCTCTGCCGCCCGAACTCCAGGCCAGCTACATCGAGCGCGGCATGGTGCCGCGATACATCCTCGAGGCCGAAGATCTGTCCTGAGCGCCGGCGAGCGAGCACATCCGCGCGCGGCGCATCGATTCGAAGGCAACTATAATTTCGGACGTGGTGCGCGGACGGATCAAAGCTGTTGAAGCACGAATCAAACGAATCCGACGAATGAGCACGAATGAGCACGAATGAGCACATCGGACGAATGAGAACGAAGTTCGCTTTCATTGAATCAGACGACTCGAGATCGTCACGTATCGAGATGTTGTCATTCGTGTGATTCGTTCAATTCGTAGTTATTCGTGTCCATATACGGTTCCAAGCGTAACCGGCGCGGACGCATCAAAGCTGTTGAAGCACGAATCAAACGAATCAAACGAATGATCACGCAGCTTTGATCGATTCAGCCGAACCGAGGTCGTCACGCGCCGAGAATTTCGCTGTCATTCGTTGATTCGTTCAATTCGTATTTATTCGTGTCCACATACGGTTCCAAGCGTAACCGGCGCGGATGCATCAAAGCTGTCGAAGCACGAATCACACGAATCTGACGAATGAGCAGAAGGCAACTTCCGACGTCGGTAAGTCGTTTTCATTCGTTCAATTCGTTTCATTCGTGCCCAAATGGATTCCAAGCGTGACCGGGCGCGGACGCACCAGAACTATTGGAGCACGTTGTTTTCACCTATTCATTCACACTCGCAGGAGATTTCGCAAATGCTCACAGTCGCGCTGTTCGTTCGCCTCGAGGCCAAGGAAGGGAAGGCCGACGCTGTCGCCGCGTTCCTGAAGCAGGGACTGCAGCTCGCCAATCAGGAAGCGACGACTCCGCTGTGGTTCGCGCTGCGACTCGGCCCGACGACGTTCGCTATCTTCGACGCGTTCGACGGCGAGCCGGGTCGTCAGGCTCACCTCAGCGGGCCGATCGCCAAAGCGCTCATGGCTCAGGCGTCGACGTTGCTCGCCTCGCCGCCATCGATCGAGCGCGTGGACGTGCTGGGCGTCAAGCTTCCGAAGTAGCCGGAAGTAGCCCGAGCGTTCGCGCTATTTCGCGTGCGCTCGCCAGTCGGCGAGCGCGGCACGCTCGATTTCCGGCGTGATCGTAAAGCGCGGCTTCGTCCGGCGCGCTTCGGGCACCGTCGGCCACCAGGCGAGCGTGTCGCGGATCGTCGCCTCGAGCGGGCGAAAGGTCAGCCCGGCCTTCATGGCTTTGTCGCCGTTGATGCTCATCATGCCGTCGTCGTTGCCCTTGAGCATGGCCCACGGAATCGCTTCGTCGATCTTGTGCGCCGCGAGAAAGTCATAGTCTTCGACGAACGTGTACGTCGCGTCGGCGTTGAGCGCCGTGAGCGCGGCGTCGTAGAACTGCCGGGCGGTCATTGGCCGCGCCGGCCCGACGGCGTTGAAGATGCCGGATCGTTTGGTCTCTAATAGCAAAACCATAAACTCCGCCAGATCGCGCACGTCGATGAACTGCACCGGGTCGTCGTGCTTGCCCGGTGCCAACACCTCGCCCCCCTTGGCCAATCGCACGGGCCAATAGGGAAAGCGATCGCTCGGATCGTTGGGGCCAACGATGTACGTCGGTCGCACCACCAACCCCCGATCGCCAAACGTGTCGAGCACAATCCGCTCGGCTTGCGCCTTGGCGACGCCAAAGGTCTCGGAGCCGTCTTTCGGGTCGATGAGGTTGGTGTGCACGGAATGCGTCTCGTCGGCGTCGCGCACGTCGTACGGGTAGTACACGCCGGTGGACGACGTGAACAGATACCGGCCGACAGAGTTCTTTAACAACGCGGCGGACTGGCGCACCCAGTCGGCGATGTTGGCCGAGTCGTCGACGCACGCGTCCCAGCGCTTGCCCTCGAGCGCTTGGAGCTGGCCGTTCCGGTCACCCTCGAGGTGCACGACCGAGTCCGGCAAGTCGGCCACGTGTCGTCCGCGAGTGAACGTCGTGACGCGATGCCCGCGCGCCACGGCGTAGCGCACGAAGTACGGTCCGATGAAGCCCGTACCGCCGAGTACGAGAATGTCGAGCGGATCGCGCGCGCGAGCAGGCAGCGCGTCAAGGAGCGCGACGCGCGACAGCGCTCCGGTGGCGAGCGCGCCGCCGGCAAGAGCGCTCGAGATCAGAAAATCGCGGCGGGTTGGCATGAGTACCTCACGTTCGCTCGGTGGCACGGAATCCGGCCGGAAAATTGGGCGACGTGCGCCTCAGGCGAAAGCGAGCACGCGAAAGGCTTACATCATCGACGCGTCGCACCAACGCGCTATTCTTCGTGAGCGCGTCCATGCCGAACGACTTTCCGATTTCCGACACAACACTATGATTCTCGAACTCACACCCGACGCCACGAAGCAGTCGATCGCATCCATCCGGCGGTACTTCGCCGAGGAGCTCGATCAGGACATCGGCGACCTCAAGGCGACACTCGTCCTCGAATTCTTCATGAAGGAGATTGCGCCGTCGATCTACAACTCGGCGATCGCCGACGCGCAAACCTATCTGCGTGACCGCGTGGCAGATCTCGACGGCGCGTGCTCCGCGCCGGAGTTCGCGTTCTGGGATCGGCCGGTGGTCAAGCGCGCGCGCACCTGACCACCGGCGGAGTGAAGACAGTCCGTCGACGAAGCGCTACGGCCCAGAGATCCCGATCGGTACGCCGCCCGGAGCGCGCACCGCCGCGACCGTTACCCCTTCCGCCACGCGCATCGGCGGCGAGATCGCTTCCGCGCCCGCTCTGATTGCTTTCTCAAACGCCGCGTGCGCGTCGGCGACGTGAACGAACGGGACGCTATGCGGCGTCTCGCCCGCGTCCGTCACCCGCATGCCGCCGCCGCCCTGCGGCGAGTACGCGAACAGATGGTAGTCGCCGTTCGGCATGGGAACCGGCGGCCGGAACGCCCAGCCGAAGACCACGGCGCACCACGCCTTCGTCGCGGCGGGGTTCGTGCTCGCGATGTCGGTGTGCGTGATCCAGCCGTAGAGCCCTTCGGTCGGAACGTGACTCTGTTTCGCCGCCTGTTTCTTGGCTCGTGTCTTTTTCGCCGCGCGCTTGACCGGCGCCTTCGCCGTGCGCTTCACGGGTGCTTTCGCCGTCGCCTTGACCGCGCGTTTCGCCGGTCGCTTGCCTGACTTGCGCGCTTTCTTCTTCGCCATGTGATGTCTTGCCTCTCACTGAGAGTTTGATATTCACCTTCTGATACTGCGTGCGGTCCGCTCGAGCAATCCAGGCTTTGACTGGACGAGCGCCAAGCCTTACAGGTGTTAAGAGGGCTGGAACTTACGACCGTTCGGCACATGGCGGAATCGTGAGGCGTTCCTTCGGGCCCCGACGGTTGACCTCGCTTTTCCAAGTCTTGTCTTGACCCCCGCCCCTCGACGCCAGAATTTCGATGCAGCTCGTGTCGAAACTCCGAGCCCCCATTCGTCGATATACCAGACACCAGAACGACCGGACCGCATCGGTCGCGACCTTTCTTCCGCCCGCTCGAGCCAGAGGCCTGTCCCCATGTCGATGTCCGACGTTCGCTACGCCCTGAGAAGCCTCGCCCGCGCCCCGGGCTTTGCCATCGCCGTCGTCCTCACGCTCGGCCTCGGCATCGGCGCCAACACCGCCATCTTCAGCGTCGTGCGCGGCGTGCTGCTCAAGCCTCTGCCGCACCGCGACGGCGATCGGCTCATGTATCTCCGTCAGTCGATCAACGGCCCGGGCGGCGAGAACATCGACTTCTCCGTGCCGGAGATCAACGATTTCCGCACAGGGGCCAAGAGCTTTGCCGGCATCGCCGAGTACTCGCAGCTCGACCTCACACTGCAGGGCGAGAAGGACGCGGTGCGCATGACGGTCGGTCTGGTCACCGGCAACTACTTCAACGTGATGGGCCTGTCGACCATCCTCGGCCGTACGCTCAACGACGGCGACGACGGCACCGCCGTCGAGCCTGTAATGGTTCTGACATCAGAGTATTGGATGAGCCGCTTCGGCGGCGACAAGAGCGTCGTCGGCCGCAAGATCATCATCGATGGCAAGCCGGTTACGATCGTCGGCGTCGCCCAGCCCGCGCCGTATTTCCCCGGGCACATGGACGCGCTCATGAACATGGTGATCAGCCCGCACCACACGAGCGCGCTTATGAAACAGGGACGGACGCACCGCATGACCGAGATGATCGCCCGCCTCGCGCCGGGCGCCACGGTCGAGCAGGCGCGCTCCGAGATCAAAACGATTCGCGATCGCGTGCAACACGACAACCCGGACGCCTACGATCCAGGCTCGGGCTACCGCGTGACGCTCATCCCGTTCCATGAAGTGCTCGGCGAAAAGGCCCGGCTCACGCTCTGGCTGTTGATGGGCGCCGCTGCATTCGTGCTGATCATCTCATGCGCCAACGTCGCCAACCTCACGCTCATGCGCGGCGTGCGCCGCGAGCATGAACTGGTCGTCCGCGCCGCGCTCGGCGCCGGCGTTGGTCGGCTGCGTCGCCTGTTGCTCACCGAGAATCTCTTGCTCGCCCTCATGGGCGCCATTCTCGGCGTCGTCTTTGCGCTCGGCGGAGTGCGACTGCTCGTGTCGCTTGCCGCGCGCTACTCGCCGCGCTCGAACGAGATCAGTGTCGACGGTTCCGTGCTCGGCTTCACGCTCCTGCTCACAGTCATCGTCGCGCTGCTGCTGTCGTACATCGCTGCGATGCCCAAAGAGGGCCGGCTCGGCGCTTGGATTTCGTCCGGCGCGAATCGGATGAGCAGCGGCTCGCGCGGCCAACGACTCCAGCGCGGACTCGTCGTCGCTCAGATTGCCGTGTCCGTCATTCTGCTCACCGGCGCCGGTCTGCTGACGCGCACCATGCTGCAGCTCTCCGAGGTGAACACCGGCCTCAAGTCGGAAAACGTGTTGAGCATGGAAGTACCGATCAGCTACAACTCGACCTCCGACGCGGACGCGCGCGCGATGTACGACCGCATGCGTCTCGAAGTCGGCGCCATTCCAGGCGTGACGTCGGTCGGACTCGGCTCGACCATGCCGCTCCGCTCCGCGCAATTCCAACTCGACGTCAAAGTCGACGGCCGACAACTGGCCACGGGCGAAGCGATTCCGCACGCGGAAGGTCGCACGGCGAACCCCGACTACTTCCGCGCCGCCGGCATTCCGTTGGTCAAGGGCCGCGACTTCGCCAACACCGATGAGACCAAGTCGCCGCTCGTCGTCATTCTCAACCAGACGGCCGCCGCGAAACTCTTTCCCGGTCGCGACCCGATCGGCCAACGCATCGCCTGGACGGGCGACGTGCTGCGCTTCATCGGCATCGACAGTTCGTGGCGCACAGTCGTCGGCGTGGTCGGCGATACCAAGGACGGTGGACTCGACGCCGAGCCGCGCAACGTCGTGTTCCTGCCGTTCACGCAGCTGCCTGCGTTCTTGGGCGCCGGGCTGGTGATTCGTTCGCAGTCGAACCCCGCGTCGCTCATTCCGGCGGCGACGCGCCTCGTCCGCGCCATTGCGCCGCACGAGCCGATCGAGAATGTGAAGACGGTGGCCGACATTCGCGACGAGAGCGTGGCGCCGCGCCGGCTGAATGCGCTGCTCGTGTCGTCGTTCGGCGCGCTTGCGGTGATCATCGCCGCGGTCGGCATCGCCGGCGTGCTCGCCTTCTCGGTAAGCTCGCGCACCAACGAGATCGGCATCCGCATGAGCCTCGGCGCGGACAGCGGCCGTGTGCAGCGGATGATTCTCTGGGAGGGCGGCGCGCTGCTGATCGTCGGGCTGGTGATCGGCGTGAGCAGCGCGTACTTCGCGACGCGACTATTTCGCGGATTGCTGTTCGGCGTGGCGCCGCATGATCCCGTCACGCTGGCATTCGTCGCGCTGTTGATGGGCGCGGTGGGAATCGCGGCCTGTTGGCTACCCGCGATGCGCGCGGCGCGGATTGATCCGGCAGTGGCGATACGGCGGCAGTAGGCGGCTAGTCGAATCATTCATCCCCGCCGTGCCAGTTCGTAGAAACTGGCACGGCGGGGATGACTTCAATTCGTCACGCCGTTCCCTTGTCGTTGAACGTCACCACCTGCTGCACTGAACCGAGCTCCGTCTTCGGCGCTCCATCTCCCATTGGCGCCACGGCCGTTCCCACGGCGAAAAACTCCACCGCGTTCGCGCCCCACCCCCAGTTCGATTCCTCGACGCGCGCGCCGACCACGCCAACACCGCCACGCTCGACCGCTTCCCGCTGCATCCGCTCCAGCGCCAGTTCGCGCGCCGCGTAGGTCGCCTCGGTGTAGATCGTCATCTCCTGGTTGCGGCCGGCCTGCTTGAGCGCTTGCATGAAACTCAAATGTGCGATGTGGTATACGCACGCGCCCATCGACAGACTCACCGGCCGATACCCCGCGCGCACGAGCTTCCACAGATCCTGGCCGCTCAGGTCTGACGTGAACGGCCGGTTGTCCTTCGTGCGAAAGCTGCCGACGCGCTCCCGATGGCGAATGGCCGTGCCGATCGCCTGAAACTCCAGCACGCCTTCGTCCATCGCGTACTGCTTGAACACGAGCCGCACGCCCACGATGCCGTCGGCGCCGAGCAGGTCCGCCTCTTCTTCCATGCGCGTCATCGCAAGTTCGCGCGCCTGGAACATGGCGTTGGTCAACACGCTGAGCTCCTGACTCACGCTCCACTTCTGCCACTGGAAGCCGACGTGGTAAATCGACGACCCCATCACCAAACCGAGCGCTTCGAATCCCGCCTGCTCGACGAGCAGAAACTCGTCGACCGAGAGGTCGCTCGTGAAAAAGGCAGGGCGGTCTCCCTTGCCGCGCATCGCGCGCAGCCGCTCGGCGGCGCCGGCCGGAAGATTCGCGGTGGACCCAGGCACGTACGTCGGCATGAACGCTCCGTGTTGTGAGGTGTTGGCGATTTACGAAATGAACAATTCAAGAACCCATGGAATTCAACCACGTCTTGAGCGCATCGCGGCCCGTCTCGGTTCGGTGCAACTCGACGTCGAGCGCTACGCCCAGTTCGGCGAGAAAGGCGTCGATTTCGAGCGGCGTGGTACGAATCACCACGCCGCGCACCACCTGCTGCCGACTCGCCTCGAACGACCGGCTCGACGTTTTCGTGAGCGCGTAGATGTGGTCGCCGACAGGTAAGCGAATGGCCGTGACCCGGCGTCGCAACAACGATCGCTCCACCTGCACACCGGGCACGACGCCCGAGAGCAGCGTCACCAGGTCATCGAGGAGCTCGTCTCGATCCTCGCGGCTGCGTTGCGCGAGGACCGCGGCAACGCTCACGTCGTCGAATGAAGGCGTTTGATCGGTCATGGGCGAGCGGCGCGAGGAGGAAAAAGGGGCCCGCACTACAATATTAGCCGGTCTCGACCGGTGCACGGCAACTTGCCGACGTCGGAAGAAAAGTTGCCGAACCGTGTCGATGTGCTGACTGGTCGTTCGACGTATTGATAGAGGGCAGGGCGACGCTGGCCGAGTGGGTCGGCCGAGTGCCTGCTCAAATCGATGCGGAGGACGATGCAATGACCGAAACCAAACGTACGAACGCCAATCGCCTGCTCTGGACGCTCCAGAGTCTCATGGCCCTGCTGTTCCTGTTTGCCGGCACGATGAAATTCGTGCTGCCGCCCGAGAAAATGCAGGGCCCGATCGCGCTGCCACTCTGGTTTCTGCACTTCATTGGAATCGCCGAGATCACCGGTGCGGTCGGGCTCATCGTGCCTGGGCTGGCGCACGTTCGCACCGGGCTGACGCCGCTCGCGGCGCTGGGATTGCTCGTGATCATGATTGGTGCAACCGTGTTGACCGTCGCCACGATGGGCGCGCTGCCGGCGCTCCTTCCATTCGTCGTCGGTGCGATCGTTTTGACAATTGGTTGGGCGCGGTGGCGGGTCGTTCCGCTGCGCGCATCCTGAACACGAAACCCACGAGGAGACCACGATGAAATACCTGATGTTCATCAAGCACACCGAGGACTATCGGAACCTGGCGATCCCTCCCGCCCTCAATACAGCGATGGGCGAGTTCGTCACCGAGTGGATGAAGAACGGCACGGTCATCGACACCGCCGGTCTCAAGCCGACCTCCGAGGCAAATCGCGTCAGGCTCGAAGGCGGCAAGATCACGGTCACCGACGGTCCGTTCACCGAAACCAAAGAGGTCGTCGGCGGCTACGCCCTCGTCGAGATCGAATCGCGCCAAGCCGCCATCGCGTTCGCCAAGAAGTTCATGGAGTTGCATCGCGTGCACTGGCCCGCATTCGACGGCGAATGCGAACTGCGCCCACTCGAGCCGATGGGCTGACGTCGAGATCCCGACTGCGCTACTACGGTGCGCCGCGCGACGTTGCGCGATCCGTCGGCGCCGCGCTGAACGCCCCCGCGATGAAATTCACAACTCGCTGACGCGCATCGAACCCGTGCCACGGCTCCGTACTCGGATTGCCGTACATCCCTTGCGCCAACGGCCCGTGATCGTCGCGCGGGTACGTCACCAACTGAACGGCGACGCCGGCTTGCCGCAGGGCGCGATACATCTCCTGCGATTGTCCGATGGGATCGGTGTGGTCGCCTTCGCCTTGCAGGAGCAAAAAGGGCGTCTTGGCGTGACTCGCGCCGGCGAGCGGGCTTTGCCGCCACGCGTCCTGCACGCGCTCCCACGGTTTGCCAAAGTACCAACGATCGTACCATGAGCCGTCTTCGGTGCCGTACTCGCTGTACTGATCGATCACCGGCGCGCCGGAGACGATCGCCTTGAATCGATCCGTCTTCCCTTCGACGAAGCCCGCCATCTCGCCGCCGTAGCTGTAGCCGATGAGCGCAAGTCTCGTTGCGTCGATCGAATCGCGTGCGAGCACCGCGTCGACGCCCGCCATGACGTCGCGATAGTCGCCGCCGCCCAGATCATTCTTGTTCGCGGCGACGAACGACGAGCCGTAGCCGATGCTGCCGCGCGGATTGGGCTCGAGCACCGCCCATCCCTGCCCGACGAGAAACTGTGTGAACGGCGAATAGCTGTCGGTCCACGCTCCAGCCGGCCCGCCGTGCACGTCGACGACGAGCGGCACGCGGCGCGTCGCCGCGTCGGGCGGCAGGAACAACAAGCCTTCGATCGTCATACCGTCGCTCTTCCACTGCACCACCGACGTCTTGACCGCGCGCCAATCGCCGGCAGTCGCCGGCGCGGACAACCGTGTCGCTGGTTGGCCAAGTGAAGGCGTGTAGTAGAGCGACGTCGGCTCGTCGCCGGTGGACCGCGCGTAGACCCAGCCCGTGCGGCGCTCGTTCGTCGCGAGCTGCGACACGCTGCCGTGGCCGAGGTCGATCGGCGTGAGCGTAGCGGCGCGCGCGTCGGCGCGCGCGTAGCCCGCTTCGGTGCCCATCACCACCGCGGCAATTACCCCGGTCCCTTCGTCGAGCGCCGCGGACGCGGCGGTGCCGCGCAGCGACTTGGACAGATCTCTAATATCACTGTTGGCAACGGTCAACGCGTACAGGTCGTCGTACCCGGGCGGCGCGTCGGCCGCGGCCTGCGCGGTGAAGAAGATGGTCGCATCGTCGGCCGACCACACCGCGCTCTCGATCGTGGCTGGCATCGCGGCGATGCGCGTCGGTTGCGACAGCGCGCTCACGGTCACGAGCCATGTCGTGTCCGCGGGACCCAGGTCCGACATGTTGTTCATCGGATCCGTGACGGCGATGAAGCGGTCCGACTTGTGCGCCCACGCGACGCGACCGACATCCGGCGGAACCGCGACGGGCGCGAGCTTGCCGGTGCGCAGATCGAGCAAGTAGACGCGCTCGCCGTGCAGATCGTGGTCGACCAACGTTGCGTCGGCCTTGTCCTCGTTCTGCTTTTTCTCGCCCGGAGTCTCGGGGTCGCGCGCGATGATCGCCGCGTACGCGCCGTCGGGCGACAGCTCGAACGTCGACACATCGAGCGGGAGCGGCTTCGCGGGCGCCGTATCGTGCGATCCATCGACGGCGTCGGCCGCCTTGGATGCGTCGACCGGCGGAACGATGTGCAAGTCGAACGCCTCGGCTTCACCGCCCGCCATGGGAAGCTTGTACAACTGTGTGTTGTCGCCGCGGCGCGCGACGAAAAACACGAACTGACCGTCCGCCGACCAGCGACCCTGACGTTCGCCGCGCTTGGAGCCCGCGGCGGCAAAGGTCAGCTGTCGATTCGTGCCGTGCTCGCGGTCGATGAGCCAGAGGTGAGTCGCCGCGCCGTCGACGGTGGGTTCCGTCACCGTCGCGAGTACCAGTCGACCGTCGGGCGAGAGTTGTGGATCGCGCAGACCTCGCGTGTGCCGGAGATCTTCGTTGGTCGGGAAGTGCGGCGCGACGACCGGCGACTGCGCGCGTGCCGCGATCGCAAAGCCCAAGCTCGCGAGACAGAGCAGTGGTGCGGCGACGCGAAGTGTCGCGCGGAGATGTTTTGCGAGAGTCATGGCCAGACCGATTCGGGAGGCGGGACGGATCGTGCGCTACCGGCAATAGTCGGTGTCAGACGCGGTGCGGCGCAAGCCGCATACGTTTTCTGGACAATTCCGCGCTACGGTATGAGTCCGTGCAGGGGCGTAGGCGCCGCCGGGCGGCAGACGACCTCGGGAGGTAATAACGGGCGCAGAAACGGATTTAACGGAAACAACACGGACAATGGCATTGGGCGCGGCGCTATTCCGTGCGTTGCCGGCGGCGAATTGAATCACCGCTCGGGATGACGGCGATGCGAGCGGAAACGAGTTGACGATACAACGTGAATCCGTTCAATCCGTTTAGTCCGTTCAATCCGTATCACAATTCGTTAAGGCCCGCCCGATACGCCCCTACCGCCGGTCGCAACGGCCTAAGCAACCAATACGGCCGCCGCATGCCCCCCGGTCCTGGCCCCGGCCGCGCCATTGCAAGCCACTCTTTATAGATCTCGTGACTCCTCACGGTGTCCACTTCGATGTCGCCCTCGCGATCGGCGGGCTCCGCCTTCGTCACGCGCACCTTCTGATGCCACGCGTGCGCGCCGCTGATCGGATCGGGGTGCACGGCGAACGTCAGGTTCTGGTGCACGCCTGCACTCTGCCACCACACACGGCGCGAGTCGTCGTCGTTGCTGGCGAATGGTTCGACGCCCTTGGTTCGACGCATCAGCCAGCGACCGTCGCCGCGCTCCTCGAGGTGTACGAGCGCCGAGCTCCAACGATCGGTGCCGCCACCCTCCCCATCGCCCAACCGCCAGCGGCCCATGTGGTGCGAGCAGGCGACCACGCCGGGGCGAATGCCCTCGGTCACCCACGCGGGCACGACAAAGTGGCCAATCTCCGTCGTGACGCGCAGCAATTCCCCGAGCTCGATGCCCAAGCGCGCGGCGTCGCTCGTGTGAATCCACAGCGGGTTGGAATGCGCGATCTCGTTCAACCATTTCGCGTTTCCAGTTCGCGTATGCACCAGCACCGGTAGCCGAAACGTCGGCACGAGCGCGAGCTCACCCGACTCGGCGTCGAGCTGCGCCTGCGAAACGTGACTCTCGATCGCGGTCGGAATAGCCAACTCGGGCCAGCCCCACTGGGCGAGCGTCGGCGAATAAAATTCCAGCTTGCCGGATGGCGTCGGGAATCCACGGCACGCAACGCCGTCGATCATCACGCCGGCCGCGCGCCGCCCTGCTGCGTCGCTCGGCGGCGACGGCAGCGGTGCGATGTTCGACGACGGCGCCGCCGCGCGCGCCGTGAACACGCGCTGCGAGACCGGGTCCACCGCGGCCTCGGCCATCTCCTCGGGTGTTACCTGCACCTCGTGCCGGTTGTACGCCGGAATCGGCACCTCGAACGATGCGAATTTCCGCATGTACTCCAACGGCGTCAGCCCCTCGGCGGCCGCGGCGTCGGGGAGCCCGGGGACGGAGTGCTCAAAGATCCATCTATAGTATTCGTCGATACGCAGCTTTTCACCGGGCCGGTAGGGCGACTCGAAGTGCTTGCGAATCCCCATCGCGCCGTCCGGGTCGATTCGCCACGACAGCTCGATCCAGAATTCGTTTTCCTCCCACACCTCGCCCGGATTCACGTCGCGCGTGTCCGTCACCGCTTCGCCGAGTCGCTCCTTCACGGCGCGCTGCACGGGCTGGCGGAAACCGAGCCAGCTCCCGGCGTGCGTCTCGAAGCTGGCCAGGTCGTGCCGTTCGCTGCCCATGCCGACCGGCAGGACGTAGTCGGCGAACCAGGCCGTTTCGCTCCAGGTCGGCGTCAGCGCGGCATGTCGCCCGATCATCGACTCGTTGCGCAGGACTTCCATCCACGTGAACCCGTCGGGGTTGGTCCAGACGGGGTTGTAGACGCGCGTGAAGTACACGTCCAGCGTGCCGCGGCCTTCTTTCAAGAAATGAGGTAGCAGAAAGCTCATCTCGAAGAAGGCCAACGGATATTCCTTGGGCCAGGTCAGCTCGTTCCAACTGGTCGGATGCGGCGGCCGCGCGTGCGGTGCGGGTACGAACTTGGTCCAGGCGTTGGGGATCGTGCCGCCCGGCGTGCCCACGCTGCCGGTGAGCACGTTGAGGAAGAAGACGCAGCGCGCCGTCATCCAGCCGCCCAGGTTCCCCGCGGCGGCGGCGCGCCAGTTGTGCGCGCTGAACGCCGGCCCGGCACGCGCGATCGCGTGCGCCACTTCGATCACCGTCGCCGCCGGCACGCCCGCTTCCGCTTCGGCGCGCTCGGGGGTGAAGTCCGCGTACAGGCGCTCGAGTTCCGCCGCGAATCGATCGAACGTCACGGGTTCGCCGGGCAGCAGGGCGCGGATGTACTCGTCCCAGTTCACCCATCGGCGCACGAACTCGCGGTCGTAGAGCTTCTCGCGAATGAGCACGTTTGCGATCGCCAGCAGCACCGCGACCTCCGTCCCCGGATGCGTCGGCAGCCAATGGTCGGCGTGGGTCGCCGTGTTGGACAGCCGCGGATCCATGACGATGACCGTGGCGCCGTTCTGCTTGGCCTCCATGATCCGCTGGGCGTGCGGATTGAAGTAATGCCCGCTCTCGAGGTGCGCGGAGATGAGCAGAATGCATTTAGCATTCGC
Source organism: uncultured Gemmatimonadaceae bacterium (assembly GCA_963817445.1). GTDB lineage: Bacteria > Gemmatimonadota > Gemmatimonadetes > Gemmatimonadales > Gemmatimonadaceae > JAQBQB01. The sequence goes on along the minus strand of CAWFOG010000027.1, from coordinate 259,906 downwards.
ATAGTCCGGACTCGGGCGATCCATCCCCATCCAGAAGGCATAGCCCGCGCGCGCGCCCGCCGAACAAATGTTGGTGTGGCTATTGTGCCCGTCCACGCCCCACGCGGCGAGCACACGTTCGGTGTATCCGTCTTCGCCGGGGCGGCCGACGTGATACATGACCTTGTTCGGCTCGCCCTCCTTGATCGCGCGACGAATGCGGCCGGCGAGATCGTCCAATGCGTCGTCCCAACTCACGCGCTCCCACTGGCCGCCGCCGCGCGCGCCCACTCGGCGCAGGGGAAAAAGAATGCGCTCAGGGTCAAGAATCTGGTTGAGCGTCGCCGGACCTTTGGCGCAGTTGCGGCCGCGGCTGCCCGGATGATACGGATTGCCCTCGAACTTCTTGACGATACCCGTTTCCTGATCGACATAGGCCACGAGGCCGCACGCAGACTCGCAATTGAAACAGGTTGTCGGCACGAGACTGTAGTGTCGCCCGCCCTCGACCCAATCGTTCCAGCGCTCCACGGGCGGAAACGCCGAGAAGCCCTTTTGCATGCGCCCGTCGTCGGCGGGATGCAGACTGTCGATCGTCACGAGATGGGCGGCCCCTGTCCGGCGAGAATGAACGCGTGTCCGTGCAACCAAAGTCCGGCAAGCGCGAGGGCGGCGGCGATCACCAACGGCGCCGCGCCGCCGATTAAAGCGATGGGCACCGGAAGGAGGACGCCGAGTGCAAGCGACGTCCAGAACATCCGAGCCTGCGCGCCGCGCGTGAGCTCGTGCGCGGCCGCGGTGCCGTTCGCCGTGCGATGCCGCCCAAGTGCGTCGGCGAGTGCGACCACGCCGGTGAGCAACAGGGCAACGACGAACAATTCTATGAACGGCGCCGACACTCCGGCGCCGGCGAGCGTCGCGGCAATGATCGCGACGGCCGCTCCCCCCGTAAGCGCGTGCACGAGAAGATGCGGCAACACCAATCGGCTCTGCCACAGATCGCGCCCCTCGCACTGGCGGAGGAGCGGCGCGGTATAGCCGGCCGACAGCGCGGCGAGAACGATGAGCACTGGCGCGAGTAGCGCGAGGTCGCGATCGCGGTGGAAGAACGTGAGCACCGTCCACGCGCTGAGCACCGCACCATACGCGGTGATGATGTACGCGCCGCGCGCGAGCCAGCTCCTCCACTGCGGTCGAGTGAGGATCGTCCAGAAGCGCTCTGGTCGTTTGAGATCTCCAACCAGCAGCGCGCCCGTGGCGCCGAGAAACGCGAGCGCGGCGAGCGGCAAGATGAGCTGCACGGCGCGCATGCCAGCGCTGCTGGCGCCATCAGTACCGAGCGACGCGAACCGGCCGAGCGCCGCGACGAGCCCCAATCCAGCGGCGATGCCTTTCGTCCAGATGTACGACGACACCGGCCAGCCCCACGTTCGTTGGCGCGGCACGTCATAGGCGACGCGCGCCGGCGGACGAGCGTGGTTCGCCGTCGAGGGGAGCACGGGCAGCGAACGCGTGCGGTGATCGCGCGCGTCGCGGTCGGCCCACATATAGGTAGCGTCGTGCCGCGCCGCGAGGGGGTCGAGCGTCGCGTCGTGTGCACCTATATAGAAGGCCTGTGGCCTTGTACCCTGCTCAGGGCGACGCACCGTGACGTCGTGCTCGACGAGCGCCCGTGCGACTTTGCTCGTTGAATCTTCCAGATCGCCGAACAGCAGCGCTTCTTCCGGACACACGACGACGCACGCGGGCAAAAGACCTTCGTCGACGCGGTGCGAGCAGAAGTTGCACTTGGCCGCCGTGTCAGTCTTCGGGTCCATGTAGATCGCGTCGTACGGACACGCCTGCATACAGGCTTTGCAGCCGATGCAAATGTCGTGATCGAAGTCGACCAGGCCGTCGGGTCGCTGGTACATCGCCGTGACGGGGCATACCTCGACGCACGGCGCGTCCTCGCAGTGATTGCAGCGCAACACGGCGAAGTGTCGCTTGACGTCGGGAAACGTTCCGACTTCGACGTTCTTCACCCATGTCCGAAACACGCCGAGGGCGACGTCATTCTCCGCTTTGCACGCGGTGGTGCATGCATGGCAGCCGATGCACCGGGTCTGATCGATGACCCACGCCCAGCGTGTCATCAGCGGTGCGGGAAGGAGCGCAACGTGGCGGCGGCGGGGATGGCGGTGCTCCGGGGCAAAAGGACGAGATCCGGCGGCGTGACGGGCAAATTAGCACGCCCCGGGTCGAACCGCTGGCCGAGCCGCGGCGGCCCATGCCGGACAGAGCGACCGAATTCCACCCCCGCCGCCCGAGACCGCGTGCCGCCGGTCACCGCCCTGGTGTGCGGTCTGTCGCCCCGCACCCCGCGTGCCGAATTCGACCGTGTGCGCGTCCTCTCATTGGCAGGACTCGGCGCGCCCTCTCCCCACCCATGAGATCGCGCCCCACACTCGTCCTTTCGACCTCAAGAGAGATCTCATATGCGGCATCGCCTCGGCTGGCTCGGTTTGTGTGCGTTCGGTGGACTCGTCGTCGGTTGCACGTCGCCGCGTGAGCGCGCGCGCGCCGACAGCGCGCAGGCGCTCGTCGTCCGCCAGGGGCAGATGATGCAGCAGCTCACCGCCCAGCGCGATTCGGTCTCCCTCGTGCTCGGCGACGCGGACGCGTTCATCGGCAAGATCGACAGCTCGATCTCGCGCGTGAAGGGACTCCCGGCGTCGCACGCCGCGCGCGGAAGCGAAGGCGCGCTCGAGGATCAGCTTCGCCAGCGGAAGGAGATGCTCAACCGCGTCAACGCGCTCGTCGCCCGGGCGCGCCAGACGGCGGAAGAAGTGATGGCGCTCAAGGAGCGCGAGAAGCAGCTCCTCGCCGAGAACGGCACGCTCAAGGATTCGTTGTCGGCGGACGCGCAGCGCTTGACCGCCGAGGCGCAGCAGATCGCCGAGCTCCAGGGCACGATCGAGCAGCAAGCGCAGGCGATCGCCTCGATGCAGACCCGCCTCGACGACTTCGACAGGGAGTTGGCCAGCGCGCGCACCGAGGCGAGCCGGGCGTACTACGTCATCGGCACGGAAGACGATCTGCTCAAGAAGGGCGTGATCGTAAAGGAGGGCGGTACCAATCTCCTCATCAGGCGCATTGGCCGCACGCTCGTGCCGGCGCGCGACATCAACATGGCCGCGTTCACGCTGATCGACACGCGTGCGGTGCACGCCATCGGCGTCCCCGACACGACCAAGCGCTATCAGATCGTGTCGCGCCAGAGCCTCGACGACGTGAAGGTCGCCGAGCGCGAAGGCACGTCGTTCCGCGGAGCGTTGGAGATTCCCGACGCCGACAAGTTCTGGGCGCCGTCGCGCTACCTGATCATCGTTCAGCGGTAGGCGGGACGGACCCACCGCTCGCACGCGGTGGTTGATCGACCACGGCGCCGACCATCGCGGGCGCCGTGTGAAAGCTCGCCAGAACGATCACGCCGCCGTCGGCCGGCGCCTCGAGGAGATTCACAAAACTCGTGAGCGCGCGCTCGCCGCCCGCGCCGATCAGATCGAGCTCGAGCCGAGCCGCGCGCGCCAATGCTCGCCGTCGTGCGCGCGTCTCCGCCGAGACTGGCGGCAACAACGGCGCGGCCGCCCCGAACGCGCCGAGCTGCAGAAATGCTGACGTCGCACGGCGCACGGTTTCCTCAACGGTGACATACCCGGGATGCCGCTCGAGTCGCGCGGCGACGAGGAGACCACTCGGCAGGTCGACGACACCGAGCGACACTCCGCCATGGCGAACCGTATACCACATCGGGCCCTCCCAAGTTGAGTGTCGGAGTCGAGACGCCGGGAACGACAAGAGCTCCGTCCGGGAATGGACGGAGCTCTGGGGACCTGCAACCGCAATCGAGTCAGGCTAGTTCGTACTTCAATATAAAGGGAAACTCGGTGTCGTGTCCAAGGGCCGACGTGCCTTCGCCGGTCAGGCCGCGCAGCTCGCCCGTGCCGGATCCGGCGATGACGGAATACGACTCCTTGGCCTGGCCGCTCTCGAATACTCCGGTCCGTTGGAGAACGAACGTCCCCGCTTTGCCTCCGATGCGTCCCACGATCCGTTCGACGCCGACAAGCGTCGCTGAACCGTCGCCCCGGTACATCATCAAGTACTCAACCTGCCCTTCACCCTCGACATCGCCGGTGAACGTCTTGATGACGCTCGCCCGAGTGAGTTTGGGCAAGTCCTGACCTTCGCTGTACGGCTTCTCGTCCCAGCTCTTGATGGCGAACCGGGCGTTCGCGGTGTGTTTCATGGGTCGGCCTCGATTGCGAGAATGGTCATTCCGGCGATGACGAATCTACGAATATAGCGGTGCAGAGTGGGGTAGCGTCGAACGCCCTATTCGATGAAAGCGACCTGTCGCCCCAGGAAAGTCACCTTCGTCCTCATTCGTCCCATTCGTTTGATTCGTCCTCCAACAGCTTTGATGCGTCCCCACCGGCCACGCCTGGATCGGTACGAGGGCGCGAATGAGCACGAATTCAACGAACGAATACGAAGTTCCGATGCGTGACGCCTCCTACCCTGTTTGACCGGCGCACTCCTTTAGAATTCGCGCAATCAGTTAGGGCCGGATAGTCATGGTTCCGTGCCTGGAACGATTCGAGCCAAAAAATGTAGGTTTGGCAAGTACTGACCAAGGCGATCTCAACTGCGGCGGATCACAGCGAATGCGCGCGGAACATGCGCGATCCTTGAATCGATCGCCATCATAAGTTGCCCGGCTTGGTCGGGGGGCGCGCCGTCAGGGCGAGGTTGGGTGCTTCGCAGCCGAGGCGTCCTCAAATTCAAAAAAACAGAAACGCCACCGACCCGCCGATCGTCCTGATCCGAGGCTTGTGATCGTTGTCAGTGCCGTGACGATCCCCTCAAGCGCTTGCCTACCTCAAGCGCTTGCCTACCTCAGTCGTCGCAGACTCCTCCCGCCCGAAAACACGCAGCAGGTCCATCTCAGTCGGTCGTTCGCGCATCCAAGCGAGCGAGCGAAGTCATCGGCAACGCCAACAAATCGGACACTTCCAACGTGAACAATCGATCGACCCCCAAGGGCAGAGCGATGTGGGCGATGACCACCGCGCTACCGCATCAGATCGCGCGCGGGGTAGTACTGCTCGCAATCCTCCTCAGCGCCTGTGGCGGTGGAGCGACCGTGCCGCCACCACCGCCCCCGCCCGTGCTGACGACCATGACCGTGGCGCTTTCGGTATCGACGATTCAGGTCGGGCAGACGTCGACTGCGAGCGCGTCTGGATTGGACCAGAACAGCGCAGCGATCGCCGTCGGTTCCGTGACATGGTCGTCCAGCGCAAGTGGTATTGCAACCGTGAATGCGAGCGGGTCGATCACCGGCATTGCTCCGGGCCAGGCAGCGATCACAGGCCAGGCGGGCGGGAAGCTGGCGTCGCAACTAGTCACCGTCATTCCGATTCCGGTGGCACGCGTCGTCGTCGAACCTGCGTCCCCAACGCTCGCCATCGGCAGCACCCAGCAACTTTCAGCCACGACCTATGACGCCAACAACAACGTCCTGACCGGGCACGTCGTCACGTGGAGTACCTCGGACCACGCGACGGTTACGGTGGACGCCACAGGTCTCGCGACCGCCGTCGCCACGGGAAGCGCGACGATTAACGCGACGAGCGACGGAGTAACGGGAAGATCGACGGTCACAGTCTCCGGGACCCCGGGAACGGTGGTCATCACCACCGTCGCTCCAAGTACGCTCGTACCGGGCAGCACGTTTACCATCACGGGTACAGGGTTCTCGGCGACTGCAGGCAGCGATACGGTGACCGTTGGCGGTGTGGTAGCCGTGGTCGCAAGCGCGTCAACAACGCAGGTGATCGGGACAGTGCCATGCCTCGTGAGCGGAACCGTTCCAGTGGCCGTCACCATTGGCGTAGCGAGAAGCAACGTGGTGAACTCGAGCCTCGTCGGTACTACACAGACGCTGGCCGTTGGTCAAAGCGTCGCGCTACTGACCGAGGCGTCGGTGCGCTGCAACGAACTGCCGGTGACGGGCGGGCGATACTTGATCAGCGTGTTCAATACGAGCACTGCGCCTTCTGCGAATACGCCCGTGGTCATCAAGGGCGCGGCGGTCGCAGCGGGAACCAACGGGCCAGCCCCGGCAATATCTCCGTTGAAAGCACTGAAGTTCGCGCAGACAGCGCGCCAGCCGTTGTCGCCGGAGGCTGCGGCCCGTGCGGCAAACGCGCGGGCGCACGCGACAATTCTCGAACGCAATCGTACGATTTTCGAGAGTGCGGTACACAATCCCGGCTATCAGGCCGCACTCAGCGCTGCGAGAACACGCGTGTCCGCTTCTGCGCTCGCCGTTCCTCTAACAGTCGGTTCTAACGTCACGCTTCGATACGGCGGATTTACTTCATCCGGGTGCAACACGTTCTCCAACGTTACCGCACGTGTGGTCGCGGTGACGACACACAGCATCGTATTGGAAGACAATGCGTCACCAACTGCGGGCCAAGTAGACGCCGATCTTTCCGCACTTGGTCAACTGTTTGAATCCACGCTGTACCCGATTGAGGCGAATTTTGGCGACATCAACGCTTGGGATACTCCTGGGTCCCTGGACAATCCTGGTCGCGTATTGATGTTGTTTACACCGCAGGAAAATCAACCTTTCCCAGGGGGAGGGATCCTGCTCGGTCACGTGAGCTCGTGTGACTTGATCCCAGCGGCCCTCAGTGGTTTTGCGGGAAGTAACCAAACGAAGATTTTCTACGCCCGTGTGCCGACGTCGCTCACCGGGACGGCGTATACGCTCGATACGCGCGCATGGTGGAATGCCAATATGCCGGGGACATTGGTGCACGAAGCCAAACACATTACATCAAATGCTGAACGGCTTTCTCGAAACGCGACCGTACTCGAGGAAAGTTGGCTTGAAGAAGCGACGGCGCAAATTGCGCCTGAGATTTACAGTCGCACTCTCTATGCAGGCACAACATGGAAGGGCAACACAACGTACCTCAATTCTCTGTATTGCGATTTTAGAATCGGTACGGCCCAATGCCCGACCGGAAAGGTCTTGATGACGAACCATTTCAATTTCCTTCTAGATTATTACGAGAACAATGAAGTGAAATCCATTTTGTCCGCGGAGACAATAGACCCGGACATCCTCGGCAGCGGGTGGATGTTCGTGCGTTGGCTCGTCGATCAGTATGGCGGAGGAACAGAATCGACCTTACTGAGATCGCTGGTTCAAGAAGCAAACCTGACCGGCGTAGCAAACGTTACAGCAAAGACTGGAGTACCCTTCGCGAACCTACTCGCCGATTGGACGATGACACTTGTCGCTGATGACTACCCGGGGTTCACACCGGCCGTCGGCGCAAAGTACACGTTTCCATCGTGGAATACGCGAAGCATTTGGGCCGGCTTCAACACAGATTTTGGTTCGGTCGACCCGGCATTTCCTCTCGAGGAAAACTCCGTCACATTCGGCAGCTTCAGCCTTTCCGGTACCCTGCCAGGAGCGGCCGCGGGAATCATCGAGCTGAGCGGATCGCAATCGGCAAAGCAGCTGTTGGACCTGAGTAGTCTTGCCGCAGGAACAACGATCCGCATGTCAATTCTTCGAGTACAGTGAGCTGTTTGCAAGCGCTTATCAGCGCGCGCAGCCTCGCGCACGTCGCCGCGCTCGGCGTGCTGCTCTCGTCAGCAGGATGCGCGCGGCAACTGAGCGCCAAGCCGGAGCACGCGCGCGTTGCTCCGGACTCCCTCATCGGAGTCATCGCGGTGACGGGCACTGCGTTTGAGCACCACGTGATGCTGCATACGCGCGATAGATGGGTGCGGCTACGAATCGCCGCTCGGGACTCGGCCGCGCTGACACGGCTCGGCGGAGTCGAAGTCGTCGTTCGAGGTGACCTCGATACGACGGGCATTAGAGTCCAGACATTCACCGTTCTCCGCGTAGACGGTGAACCTGTCGCCGACGGCGTCCTGCGGCGAGAGCAAGATCATTTTTTGCTTGAGACGGCCACCGGCGCACGCCTCCCGCTTGGAGCTCCTCCGGCGACGTTCTCGTCGTTGATTGGCGCTCGACTCTGGGTGGGTGGCGCTTTGGACGTCGGGCCCAACGTGTACGGGGTCATCGCGCCTCCGCTCTAGCGAGGGCTTCGACTCACCCCTCCGCCCGCAATGCAATCACTGGATCGATCCGCGCACTCGCCCGCGCCGGAAGCAACATCGCGATCACGGTCACCGCGACGATCAGAGCCCCGACAATCGCCAGCGACGTTGGATCCGTCGGACTCACGTCGTACAACAGCGACGACAGTAGCCGATTCGCGCTCAGCGCTCCGCTCACGCCAGCCGCAACGCCCGCGCCGATAATCACGAGCCCTCGGCTGAGGATCAGCGATTGGATGTCGCGAGCCGTGGCGCCGAGTGCCATGCGGATTCCCAATTCGCGCGTGGTCGGCGCACTCGTGTACATCGGTGCCGCGTTCGTGGTCGTCGAGAGCGGGCCAGCGCGGCCGCTCGTCCTGTTCTACGCTGTGATGATCACAGTTTTCGTCATCGCCGTGCACGGCTTCATGATCGGCCATCTGCGCGGCAACGGCGTCCGCGTCTCCGCGGCGCAGTTCGGATCGTTGAACAACATGGTCGCCGCAAACGCGGCGACGCTGCAACTCGCGAAAGTGCCGGACGTCTTCGTGCTCCAGGCCGGCGGCGTGCTCAATGCGTTCGCCACACACTTCATTGGCCGGAACTTCGTCGTGTTGTATTCCGACGTCCTCGCGGCGGCCGGCGAGCAGGGCGAAGCGGCGGTCAGTTTCATCGTGGGCCACGAGCTGGCGCACTTGAAGCGCCGGCATCTCACCTTTCGCTGGCTGCTGCTTCCCTCGCGCTTCGTCCCATTTCTCAACTCAGCGTACTCGCGCGCATGCGAATACACCTGCGACCAGTTCGGCGCCGTGTGCGCACCCGACGGAGCGGTGAGTGGCCTGCTGGTGCTTGCCGCCGGACGTAAGCTCTACCGTCAGGTGAACGCGCGCCTGTTCGCGGCGCAGGCGGAGTCTGAGGCCGGGTTCTGGACGACGATTGCCGAGATCTTCGCGTCGCATCCGCACCTGACCAAGCGCGTCGCAGCAGTGCTGCGCGCGGGTGTCGCCGTGCCCGCGTACTCTCCGGTCATCACAACAGTTGAAGGGTTCGCGCAGCGCTCTACGTAGCGCGCGACGACGTCGCGTCGGCGTGCTCGTCGTCTCATGCGTGGGCTGCCACCGACGGTGACCCGTGGGCGTGGATGGTAAATCCCTCGCGCCACGTTGGATGAATCGGCCGCCACGCTAGTTCACGATGCGCCTTTGCATTGGACACGCCGCGCCGGCGCGTCGCCGGCGGAACGAGTTTCACCTTCGGAGGTGGTGCGCCAACGAGCGCGGCGAGAACCGGTCCCCATTCGCTGGCCGGCGCCGGCTCGTCGTCCACGATGTTGACCACTCCCTTTGGCCACGCGAGCGCAAGCACGGCCGCTTGCGCCGCGTCATCAACGTGTACGAACGACGAGACGTCATCAGTCGCGACGAACTCGCCTCGGCGGAGCTGATCGACCACCGCGCCGTCGGGCGCGTACGCCGTGCCGGGTCCGTACAACGCGCCGTAGCGCAGAACCACTCCGTTCGCGACTTCGCCGATCGTTTGCTCCAGTCCAAGAATCCCCTCGACGCTGCCGCCAAACGCGCCCGACGAGAGATCCAGCGGATCAGTCTCCGTCGCCAAGCAGTCTCCGGGAGCGTAGAAGCAATAGCTCTGCGCGACGACGCGGTCGATGCCGGCGGCCCCGGCTGCGTCGACGAGATTGCGCGTTCCAACTTGTCGTATGCGGTTGTTCGCGGCGTAGTCGCCCTTGCCCAAGCTGGTGAGCTGGTCGATCAGCGCGTCCGGGTGCTCGCGCTGCATTGCCGCGGTGAGCGCATCTCGGTCAAACACGTCGACGACGACGGGCTTCGCGCCGAGCGTGCGGAGTAGCTCGTTCCTGGAATCGTCGTTGGACATGCCGACGACTTCGTGACCTGCCTTGATGAGACGTGGAACCAGTGCTCGTCCGATCACGCCCGTTGCGCCGGCGACAAAGACCTTCATCGAATACTCATTGTGAACTCGGGCTTTTTCGTCCCGGCAAATCGCGCACCGGCGCGCGCCAATCGAACTGAGCGAGACGCGTTAGCCCAACGGCTAATAGCCAAACACGCGCATTCGGGTGAATTGATCCGAGTTCACCGATCACTCGCTGGCGCGCGGCGCCAGCAGGAGAAGAGCCGAATGCCAACGATTACCACCAAGGACGGCGCGCAGATTTTCTATAAGGATTGGGGCTCGGGACAACCCGTTGTGTTCAGCCACGGTTGGCCGCTCAACGGCGACGCGTGGGACGAGCAGTTGTTCTTACTCGCGAACAACGGCTATCGCGCGATCGCGCACGACCGGCGCGGACATGGTCGGTCGACGCAGACGTGGACCGGCAACGACATGGACACCTACGCCGACGATCTCGCGGCCCTCGTCGAGGCGCTGAAGTTGACGAACGTGATTCACGTCGGCCATTCCACCGGCGGCGGCGAGGTGGCGCGCTACATCGGCCGACACGGTACGAAGAACGTCGCGAAGGCGGTGCTCGTCGACGCCGTGACACCGGGCCTCCTGCAAACGCCAAAGAACCCGGAAGGCATGCCCATCGCCGTCTTCGACCAGATTCGCGCGGGCTTGCTGGCGAATCCGTCGCAGTTCTGGGAGGACTTCAGCCAGATGTTCTACGGCGCCAATCGGCCGGGTGCGAAAGTTCCGCAAGGCGTACACGACGCGTTCTGGCTCCTCAGCATGCAGTGCGGACTCGTCGCGGCCCACAACTGCATCAAGGCATTCTCCGAGAGCGACTTCACCGACGACCTCAAAAAGTTCGACATCCCAACGCTGATCATTCACGGCGACGACGATCAGGTCGTGCCGATCACGGTCGGCGGGAATCGAACGGCGAAGATGCTCACGGACGCCACGTTCAAAGTCTACAAGGGCGCGCCGCACGGATTGATGTCGACGCACCAGGCACAGTTCAACGCCGATCTGCTCGACTTCGTTCGTCAGAAATCGCAGAGTTCCGCGCCCGGCCGACGGGGAACCGCCGAGCCCGCGTCGCGCGCCGCGAGCTCGACGTAGCGCAACTCACTCGCGGAGGTCCATCACCCATCACGCAACGCCACACTCGGATCCACCCGCGACGCCCTGTGCGCCGGCAGCAATCCCGCCGTCGCCGCGACGAGAAATAGTATCGCCAGCGCTCCGGCGAAACTCACCGGATCGCTCCACGTCACGCCAAACAACAATCCTCTCATCGTCGGCACGACCACCAGCGCGCCGGCGATGCCGAGTACCATTCCCGCCACGGCGAGGCTCAGCGTGTTTCGCATGATTGAACCGCGCACGTCGCTCGCCGACGCACCGAGCGCGATGCGAATACCGATCTCCTGTCGACGTTGCGTGACGCCGTACGAGATCAGCGCGTAGATGCCGAGCGCGGCGAGCAGCACCGCAAACGCCGCGAAGCCGCCGAGCAGCACGACGACGAATCGCCGCGGCGACGCAACCTTGTCGATGAGCTCCTGCATCGGACTCCATTGTCCCTTTGCAACGACCGGTGCGATCGGCTCGAGCGCCGCGCGTGCAGATGCGGTGAGCGTAGACAACGGCAGCGACGTGCGCACGACGAGATCGACATTGGACGTGTAGAACTGCCGCAACGGGAAATAAACTTCTCCCGTGAACGCACTTTCGAGCGTCGTGTGGCGCGTATCTCCCACGATACCGATCACGGTGACCATGGATGTTCCCTGTTGGATGCGCTGACCGATTGCGCTGCGATCCGGCCACAACGTTCGCGCCATGGATTCGTTGATGATCATGACCCGCGGCACGTCTCGCGTGTCGGCGTTCGTGAAGTCGCGGCCGGCGTGCATCGGAATGCCCATCGTGCGGAAGTATCCGTCGCCAATGACCCGCACATATCCTTCCGGATACTCACCGCGCTTGTACACTCGGCCTTCGGGCGGCATCGCCCAACTGCGATCGCCGGTGAACGGCAGCATGTCATTCAGCGATGCGTCGGCGATGCCGGGAACGCCTCGCACGCGCCGAAGCACCTCGTCGTAGTAGGCGACGGCCGTGGCGAGATCCGGCAGTTCTGCCGGCGGATCGACGCGAAGCCGCGCGAGCTCCGCCGGCCTGAAGCCGAGGCTGGTGTCCAGCACGCGGACGAAGCTGCGCACCAGCAGCGACGACGCAACGAGTAGCACGAGCGCCGCGGCGATCTCTGTGACGACGAGCGCCGACCGCACCCGCGCGTGACGTCCGCCCCGCGTGGCGTTGCGTGTGCCTTCCTTGAGCACATCGTTTGGATCGGCGGGCGCCTGCAATGCCGGTAACACGCCAACGACGACGCCGGTGATGAGCGCGACGATCGCCGCGGCGCCGAGCGCCCGAACGTCGACCGTCACGCGCGCGAGCAACGGAATGTCGAACGCATGCAAGTGCGACACGTAGCGCGTGGCGAGCACGCCGATCGCCACGCCGAGCGTCGCGCCGCCTGTGGCGAGTACGAGGCTCTCGGTGAGCGTCTGGCGGATCAACCGCCCACGCGATGCCCCCAACGCGAGTCGCACCGCGAGCTCTCGACTCCGCGCCGACATTCGTGCGAACTGGAGGCTCGCGAGATTCAGCGCGACGATCAGCATGACCGCCGCGACTGCAAACGCGAGAACGATCAGCGCCGGACGGACGCGACCGTTCACATGCTCGTCGAGCGATCGCAGGTGCGGGCGGATCGTATTGCGCTGCGGAAACTCCGCCGTGAGCTGTTTGCCGAGCGCGACGAGCTCCGTGCGCGACTGATCGATCGTCACGCCGGGCTTCAGCCGCCCGATGACGGCGAGCGTGTTGCCGTTTCGATTGTTCCGTTCGCTCATGGCGTACGCAACGAACAGGTCGGCAGGTGCTCCCGGCGCGAACACCGACGCGAAGTCGAACGACGCCGGCAGCACGCCGATCACCTGCACCGGTTCGCTGTTGATCGTCACGACTCGCCCGACGATCGACGGATCCGCGGCGAACTGCTCGCGCCACGTCTTGTCCGTGAGCATGGTCGTCGCCGCGCCGTGCTCGAGGCATTCGTCCGCGCTGAACGATCGTCCGAGCCGCGGCGTGACGCCGAGGAACGGGAAGAAGTTGCAGGACACGGGCACGCTCGTGAGGCGTTGCGCGTCACCGCCGCCTTTGCTCAGGACCGCGGCGCCGATACTATAGTAGCCGTAGTAGCTCGCGAGGCCGCTGAGCGTCCGGGTTCTGGTGCCGAGGTCCACGAAGTGCGACACCTGAACGCGCCATATTTCGTCGCCGTTGTCGCCGATGTTGTCGACCCAGACCAATCGCGACGGATCGCTGAACGGCATGGGGCGCAGCAGCACGCCGTTGACGAGACTGAACACCGTCGCGCTCGCGCCAATGCCGAGCGCCATGATCGCAAGCGCGAACGCGGTGAAGCCCGCGTCCCGGCGCAACGTGTCGGAACGCATAGCGAACGTCGCCGCGCAGCAGACCGAATGCGTCGCGCCAGCGGAGACGTCGTTCCTGTCGAGCGGCGGACGCGCGCGACCGGCGCCGTTCGTCGTCCACCTCGCCGAACAGGCGTTCGGCTTCCGCGCGTGCGGCCGACGGCGACATCCCGTCGCCGATCAACTGCTTCGTGCGCAGCATGAGGTGGAGCCTGATCTCTTCGTCGGCGTCCTGCTGCATGGTGCGGCGGGTGACGAGACGCAGCAGTCGGCGAATTCCGGGGCGAATCTCGGAAGTCATGATCGCGCTCCTATGCCGGACCCGGCGTCGAGGTGAGGATGTCCGTCACCGTCTTCGCATACCGGACCCACTGCGCGGTCTCGGCGGCGAGTCGCGCGCGTCCCGTTTTCGTGATGCGATAGTATCGCGCGCGCTGATTGTTGTCCGTGACCCCCCACTCGGCGGCGACAAGGTCGCGCTCTTCGAGTCTGTGGAGCGCCTGATAGAGCGCGCTGTCACGGATGTCGAGCGCGCTGCGCGATCGAGCCTCGACCCACTGCGTGATCTCGAAGCCGTGCATGGGAGTCCAGCACAGGGCTTTGAGGACGAGATTGTCGAGCGTGCCTTTGACGATCGGGAGCGGAGCTTTGTCGGCCATGGCGGGGTGGTCTCAGACTAAGGGTACAGAGTCTGACACCATGGCCGACAAAAGGGTTGGGAACGACTCCGCCCGCGTTACGCCTTCACGGCGTTGGCGCTTGCCGCCGGCGAAGCATCCCCCAGCGCGACGGAGCCAGTCTCCAGCAGGGACTTGAGGTTGGACATGATCTTCGGCCAGCCGCCGGATACCGCCACGATGAGTTTCGACTGTTCGCGCTCGACGGTATGCGTGATGGAGAGCTTGACCGCCGGTCCGTTGGGTTCCAGCTCCATCGTGCACAGCGAGTCGCCCTCGGCTACGAGCTCGGGCTTGTTCGTGTGCCGCCAGCGGATCACCAAGCGCCGCGGCGGCTCGGCTTCGACGATTTCGCCGGAGTCGGAACTAGTCCCGTCGCGGGAGACCATCTTCCACGAGGATCCCGCCGTCCACTCGCTCTCGCAGTGCGTCCCGAACCAGTACTGCTTCATGAACTCCGCGTCAGTCAGCGCCGACCACAGTTCGTCGGGCGTGGTACGGATGTAGGTCACGTAGACAAAAGTCGATCTAGCCATTGTTCTTCTCCAGTCGTCGTTTGAGGTCTTGCAGTGATTTGAGGCGTGGTTTCTCGAACTTGGCGATCCAGCGTTCGTAGATCGCCTGAAGCGGAACCGGGTTGAGGAAATGCAGTTTCTCGCGGCCGCGCCGTATGGTGGCGACCAGGTTCGCGGCCTCGAGCACGGCCAGGTGCTGCGTCACTCCCTGGCGCGTCATGTCGAGATGCTCGCACAGGTCGTTCAGTGTGCGGCCGTCATGCGCGTGCAGCAGATCGAGCAGCTTGCGCCGGTTGGGATCGGCGAGTGCCTTGAACAGCAGGTCGGCGTCGGGGGGAGGGATGCGCTCCGTCATGAGGATGGAAAGTGTCAAAGGCAAGTAATTACTTGCCTAAGAGTATAGGCAAGTGAGGTATTGCGTGTCAAGAGCAGGTTGCGGTGCGGAGCGCTATTTCGCGCGACCGGAGCTGGTCGCCAGCGCGAACGCGCGGCCGATTCCTTGCTCGACTGTGATGCATGGATCGAGCTGAACAACCGAGCATGTTGCCGATCGCGCTGATGGCGGGCGCGACCGGTGCGCGCACGATGACCGGCGTCGCCGCCGCGACGCGTGGCGCATCGCGCGGGATTGCGAACACGACCGCTGGACTGGCGGCGTTCGAATTGGTGATGGACAAGCTACCGGGGATCCCCGATCGAATCGCCCCGAGCTCACTGCTCGCGCGGCTCGTCGCCGGCGCCGTCATCGGCGGATCGGTCGCCGCGATGACGGGCCACGACCGAACGCGCGCGGCGCTCACCGGCGCGACGGTCGCATTCGTCAGCGCGCACGTCACCTTTCGACTGCGCCGCGCACTGAGTCAACGACTGCCGCCACTCGTCGCCGCACTCGTGGAAGACGCCGCGGCGATCGCGGTGGCGAGCGCCGGTGCGGCGCTCGTTCGCGACGGGGCCGAGCGCTAGGCGAATTCGGTGTGCGCGCGCGACCAGCGCTTTGCTGCGCCGCGTTCGCGAGCTACGTCGCCGGCTCAGTCGTCAGCAGAAAATACCGACCGTCTTTCGATCCGTACAGGAACGACGTCGTTCGGTCGCTCCCACTGCTGCCCGCCTCCGGGGCAAAGTGCACGACGAGTCGGCCGAGCGGCGGCAGCGTCGGATGATACGTGACGCCGTTCTTGGTGACGGAGACTTTCTCGTCCTTGCCGAGTGGGTCGAAGGTGATCCGTTCGATCGACGCTGGGAAGTCGTCGGACACGTTCCGCGACATTTGCGCGCGACCGGCGTCGCCGCTCCTGTCCCAGTACACCAAGTCGAGGATGGCTTTGACATCCTTGTGCTCATATCCGCGCTTGACCGCGGCACTGAGTTCGCCAGTCGACTTGGGAGCAGACGTCGACGCCGCCTGCGCGCCGGCGATTGTGCTCAGCGCGCACAACGCCAATGCGAGCGAGTAGGAGCGCCAGATCGCTTTGAGAGTCATCCTATGAGTCTCCAATCAAGTAGTTGAACCCTCGTCTCGAGTACCTCTGAAAGTGATGTCACGATCGATTGGCCTTTGACCGGCTAACGCGTCAGCCCAACGAGACCGATTCAGGCCCCGAATCCCAGGGAAAGAAACCCTGCGCACCGACGATCCGATCCGCGAGCTGCCGCGCGTGCTCGACACGCCCGGCCACGGTGACCGCTCGGAAAAATGCCGTTGCCAATCGCGCCAGCTCGGGCGTCCGCGCGCCGACGACCGCGACGAGATCCTTGCGCCGCGGGATCTGGCCGTCATGCGCTCGGCACGCATACTCGAGCATCGCGGTGACCGCGTCCGTGAGCAGCATCGTCGCGGTGACATCATCGGTGCCCGCGACGTCGAGCGCATCCTCGAGCCGCGCGGCGATCGTATAACGCGCGTGGGTTCGCTCGGCGTCCGACATCGCGCTGCGCCGAGCGAGCCACTCGCGCGCTTCCGTGCGAAGCTCGTCGACCACTGGGTCCGAGTGATAGACCACCACACCCGTCGCCAACATGTGCGCCGTGAGCCGCCGGCCATCTCGATCCTCGTCGACGAAATAGCCGCGAATCGCCGGTGGCGGATTGATGAAAATCTCCGTAGGGACTCCGTCGAAGAATCGCTGCACGCGCCGCCGGAAGGGCGCGGTGTGCACTACGTAGATATCGAGATCGCTGTTGGCGTGTCCTTCGCCGCGCACGATCGTTCCGGTGGCGACGATGCCGACCGGGTCGACTTCAGCGAAGATGAACTCCACAGCCGCGCGCAGTGCGGCCGCGAAGGGTTCCGCGAGCGGCGGCCAGGTGCACTGCGCCAGGCGATCGGCGCCGCGCAGCGCGTCACGAATCGCGACGAGCTGCGGAAACAAGAAGCGATCGTCGACGATGTCCGGGCCGGACGTTGCAAGATTGTCGAGCGGGAGCCAACGGACTTGTGCGATCTGTGCGATCCCGTCGCGACGCCCGGCAATCGGGGCCTCATCGTCCGCGGACCGGCACAGGAAGGTTTGATACTCCTTATACGTCGTGTCATCGACATGGGCCGGCGACACCAGCAGTTCTCGCTCGACAGTGACGTGCATGCCGACTTCCTCGCGAACTTCGCGAACGACTGCCGCGGCGTCATTGCGATCGTCGGGTTCGCGACCGCCGCCGGGGAGAAGCCAGAAGCGCCGCCCGTCGTCGATGAGCATCTCAAGCAGAAGGATCTCGCCGCGGCGAACGATGGCCGCCTGGAGGCGGGTGTGGCGCTGGGTCATATTCGTCTACTCGACTTCGTGCTCATCGCGTACTTGCTTATCTCGAGAAGGCGGCGGTCGACGTCGATGACACCAAACAATCGCCAGTGAAACGTCGCTATTGATAGCCAGACTTGTGAAGAACGGCCAGACCTGGCGCGCGACGTCGCCTCCTTGCCCTTTCGCCTTTGATTCGCATCGAACGCACACTATCGTACGAGCCAGAGCAGGGCGACGCCGCGCTGCGGTCAATCACAGACTTGATATCGCCCCAGCGGACAAGGACGCGACCACATGCTCACCTGTCACACGCCATCGCGTCGGTTTCGCATCGCGCGCGCTTCGACGCTGTCATTGCTCGCCGTCGTGCTGTTCGCCGCGCCATACCGTGCGATCGGCGCGCAGGTCACCGCTCTCGGCGCCCTCACCGATTGGCGAGCATGGGCGTTTGGGCGCGTCGGACCTGCACAGACGTCGCTCGGAGACACCCATGGCCGCAGCGGCGCAGTTCTCGGATCGCTCGCCGGCGGGATCGGCGTGTCCTACGGACGGATACTCGGCATGGTCCGCGTGGCCGACACCGAGGACTGGTCGTTCCGTGATTCGCGAATCTCTGGAACGCGAGACGACGCAGTGCTCGCTGGCCTGCGCTCGCGGGGCGACCGGCTGTTTGTCGCCGGTGCGGTGGGCCTCGCGCAAGCCATGCCAGGCGCGGGTATCGGAACGGCGAGTCCCGGTCGGCCACTCGTTCCTGCCTACGACCTGTCCGCGCACGCGGACTATCACGTCGTGGGACTCGCCCTCACAGCCTCCGGCGTTCTCGGACCCGCGAACACTCGGTACCTCGCCTTATCGCTCGGCGTCGAGGCGGGGTGGTTCGGTTTCAAATGAGACATCACGATTCGCTAATCGCCGCGCAGCACCACACCTGCGTGCGTGCGCGCCGCTCGGCGAGCGGGAACGAGCGTCGCGCACAGCGTCACCACAGCCAACAATGCCGTCGCGATTCCGAATTCCGCGACGCTGGTCGGTTCCACCTCATAGAGCAGGGCGCGCAGGAATCGCGTCCCGCCCAGCGCCGCGATGAGGCCCGCGACGGTGCCGATCGCCACGATTCTGAGTCCCTCGCCGAGTACCATGCCGCCGATGCGCCCCGGCGCCGCGCCAAGCGCCAGGCGGATGCCAAACTCTCGCACTCGACCGTTCGCCGCGTACGCGACCACGCTGTACACACCGATCACGCCGAGCACCAGCGCGGCGCCGCCGGCGATCGCGATGAGCAGCATCGTGAGACGCACGCGAGCGGTCGCGGCATCGACCAGCGAGCCGAGCGTGCGGATGTTCGTCGGAGGCACTCGGCGGTCGAGCGTTTTTATGATTCCTTGAATCACTGACGCCGTCGGCAGCTGTGCCGCACGTATCACGTACTGGAAGTCCCTTGGCTCGAGCCACACGGGGTTGCTGTCGGCCGGGAGGCCGTCGCCGTCGCGAAGCGCGGGAAAGTACACCATCGGCACGTCGCCGTCCTCGATACGTTCCCACTGCACGTCGCCGACCACGCCAACGATCTTGAAGTCTCTCGACGGCCTGCCCGCGAGCCACTTTCCGATAATGCGCCGACCGACAACGTCCCTCGTCCCGAACAGGCTTCGCGCAACACCCTCGCTCACGACCACCGCCGGCGTCCCGCGCAGGTCGCCGGAGCGGAAGCTCCGTCCAGCACGTAACGGAATCCTCATCGTGCGGAAGTAGCCGGCGCTCGCCATGTTGTACGCCGCCGCGATCGGCGGCTGCCGTTCATCGTCGCCGGCCCGGAGTTGCAGGTCGAGATTCGGTAGGCCGCGACTGGCCAGAGGAAGGCGCCATGCGACGCCGACGGACGACACACCAGGCAGCGCGGCCAGCTCATCCATCATCTTTGCATGGAAGGCCGCTTGCGCGGCGTACGTCGGGTAGCCGAAGGACGGATAGCCACTCTCCCCGTATGGCAGCGTTACGTGGAAGGTCATCGCGCTCTCGGGCTCGAACCCGATCTTCGCGTTGTGGAGGTTCCAGAAGCTGCGGCCGAGCAGTCCCGCCGCGACGAGCAGCACCAGCGCGATCGCCACCTGCAAGGCGACGAGGCCGTTCTGTGCGCGCCGCCAGGCGAGGCTCGACGTCGACCGCGAAGCGCGGAGCCGATCGGATAGTCCGGCCAATCCCGCGCGCGTCAGCGCGATGAGCCCGACGGCGCCGCCGATCAGCGTCGCGCACCCGAGCACCAACGCGGCCGTCTCCAAGGTGAATGAGACTTCGTGAAGACGCGGAATCTCGCGCTCCGTAAAGCCGAACTTCGTCGACAGCACGAGCGCGGCGACAGGAAGCGCGACGATCGACGACGCCAAGCCGAGCACAATGCCTTCCATGGCGAAGCGTTGCGCAAGCGCAACACGAGTTGCGCCCAACGAGAGCGCGATGGCGATCTCCTGGCTCGCGCGCTCGGTGCGGAGCAAGAACAGGTTGACGACGTTCGTTGTCGCGATGAGGAGTACGACCGCGACCAGTACACCGAGGAGCACGAGCTGCGCATGCACGGGAGCCGCGGTGGCCGCCTTGAGTGATTGCACGGAGACACGCGCCCCACTGCGCTGCAGGATGGCGGGTGTGATCTCCGGAAAGCGCTCCGCAAGGCTCGGCACAAGCGCGTTCAGCTCGGCCTCGGCGGCGGCCGGGCTCACGCCCTCGCGCAGGCGCCCGATGACGTTGAAGTAGCGGTCGGTGATGTTCGGCCTGCTTGACGGGCACGGGCGCGGGGTAGAAGAGGTCGATCGACGGCGACGGGAACTCGAACGAACGTGGGAGAACACCGACGACGATTTTCTCGCCGTGATCGATGCCGATCTGGCGGCCGATGATCGACGGGTCCGCGCCGTACCGCCGCCGCCAGAGGTTCTCCGAGATGAGAATCGCGCTGCGCCCGTGGTACCACGAGGTGTCACCGGGCTCGAAGAGCTGGCCAAGGAGCGGACGCACGCCGAGCAAGGTGAGCGTGCTCGGCGTCATCGAGGCGACGGTCACGCCTTCGGGCGCGTCGCCGTCGGTGAGTGCGTAGGCGTCGCTGGTGGTGTACGTGCCGAGTTCGGTGAAGGACCGCGCCCTCGTCGCGAAGTGAAAGTAGGTCGCTGGCGACTGGAGGTCCCCCGACGCCGCGAGCCCATCGGTGATGAAGCCGACGCGCACGAGCTGACCAGGATTTTCATATGGTAGATCACGGAGGAGTACATCGTAGACGATCGTGCCGATGCCGACCGCCGTGCCGATTCCGATACCGAGCGTGGCGATGACGCCGGCGGCGAACCCCGGCGCGCGCTTCAAGCGGCGGAGCGCGAAACGCGTGTCACGGGCCAGATTGTCGAGTGCGACGACACCGTGCGCGTCGTTCGTCTCCTCGCGAAATCGCTCCGTGCCACCGAAACGGAGAAGCGCGGCGCGCCTGGCCTCGGCGTCGCTCATGCCACGGCGGACGTTCTCCGCCGTTTCCATTTCTAAATGAAAGGAAAACTCATCATTCCGCTCGGCGGCGGAGATCGAGCGGCGGCGGAACAGCTCCCGAACGCGAGCAAGCGCCGCACGCATGTGGGCCAGCATTGGCTCAGCTCGCCGCGGCGAGGACGAGACCAACGGCGCCGACGAATCGGTTCCACGACGCGAGTTCGTGGCCGAGGGCGCGTCGTCCGGCGGCGGTGAGACGATAGTACTTGGCGCGCCGGCTGTTCTCGGTGACGCGCCACTCCGTGTCGATCCAATCTCGCTGCTCGAGCCGTACGAGCGCCGGGTAGATCGAGCCTTGGCCTACTTGCAGCGCGTCCTGTGAAAGCTGCTCGATGCGGTGGGTGAGTCCCCAACCGTGCATCGGCGTGAGCGAGAGCGTCTTGAGGATGAGCAGGTCGAGCGTGCCTTGCAGGACCTGTTCGTTGGTGGCGGGCTTGGCCAAGGGTGCTCCTCCCGAATGACGGGAGGAAGGTTGCATCTCTCCTCCAGGATGTCAAGAGGACGGAGGGGCGCGACGGCGGAGTTCATCAAAGTTCCGTTGCCTCAGTTAGCCCCGCCTCGCCTGGCTCGCACCCGACTCACCGCATCGCACAATTGGCCGTCGCGCCCCACCAATTCATCGACGCCCTCGGCCAATCCACAGCGAAGCGTGCTGAATCGACGTCATCGCGAGACAAACTCGTCGCGATCGATTTTCGGCGCACTCAAGATCGACGTGAGCTCGCTCGCGCATCGCAACTATTTTTAATCGGGAGCGTCAAGCTCGCGTTGCAGCGCCGTGAGTTCGCGTTCATCGCCGCCGAGCACGCGATTCGGCCAATTGGATTTGCGTTGCGGTGCGGAGACTTTGCGTTCACGTCTCACAACTTTGCGTCAACGCGCCATCGATTCGCGTTTCAGCGTGCATGATCGACGATCGACCGACGTGAGCATGCAAACGTGCGCGCTCAATTCATCGCGCTGCGATGCGATCGGACGACGCAGCAACGTCAATCGACGCCCTAGCTCACGCAATCGACGACGGGGCGAACTCGATCGACGACCGGGCGCGCTCGATCGACGACAGTGCGAACTCGATTGTCAACTGAGCGAACTCGATCGACGACCGAGCACGCTCGATGAACGACAGAGCATGTCGAATCCACGCCCCACCGCGAGAAATCGACTCCAGTGCGTCGTCAGTCGACACCCCACCATGTCGAATCGACGCCGCACCATGCCCAATCGACGCCGCACGACGCTGAGTTGACGCCGCTGCGCCGCGAATGAGCAACCTCGCGCCGCGAATGAGCACTTCTGCGCCCTGTCAACCATTCAGCGCGAGTCCCTGCGACGATCTCGGTTCCGCACCCACTCCTCGCGCGACTGACCCCACAGATCGACGACGTCATTGTCGTGCGGCGCCGGCATCCTCGCGCGACCCTGAATCGTCGACCCGAGCCGCCGAGCGACGGCCGCCGATCGCGCGTTCTCGGGATTGATACAATGCACGACGTTCGTCCACTCGAGCACATCGAACGCGTAATCCATCGTGGCAATCGCAGCTTCGATCGCGTAGCCGTTGCCCCAGGCGCCAGGATGTAGACTCCAACCGACTTCAGTTCCGGGCCAACCGTATGGTTGCCACGGACCGACGCGACCGATCCAGCGGCCCGTCGACTTCTCGAGCACCGAGAACATCGAGACACCGGTGACCGTCCATGCGCCAATCGTCTGCATGATCATGCGCCACACGACGGGCTTGGCCGACACACCGCCAATGAAACGCGCTGCGTCGGTGTCGGCCATCATTTCGGCCCAGCGATCGAGGTCGTCGAGGGTCGGGATGCGGAGGATGAGGCGGTCGGTTTCGAGATCTGGCATGGTCTTCAAGTTACGCTATTACCAACGGTCACGTGGCGAACGCGGTGCACCGTGGAACAGCCGTCGCGTCGCGGTCAGGAAGTTGCAGTCGCCTCGCGACGCGACTACAACGGGAGATTGTCATGAGAATCGGAATCGTCGGAGCCGGACACATCGGCGGAACGCTCGCTCGCCGATTGGCGAAGTTGGGTCACGACGTATCGGTAGCGAATTCGCGCGGGCCGGAGACGCTCGCCGATCTGTCCGCGGAAACGGGCGTGAAGGCGGTCGACATTCGCGACGACGTTCGAGGCAAGGACCTCGTGATCGTCAGCATCCCCGAAACGAACGTGCGCGATCTTCCCAAGGATCTGTTCGCCGGCGACGGACGGACAGTGGTCGTCGACACCGGCAACTACTACCCGAAGCGCGACGGCCGGATCGACGCCATCGAAGATGGCCTGACGGAGAGCCGTTGGGTCGAAGAACAGTTGGGCCATCCGGTGCTCAAGGCGTTCAACAACATCTACGCGCAGCACCTCATGGAATCCGGGCGCCCGGCGGGCGACACGAAGCGCATCGCATTGCCGATCGCCGGTGACGACGCGGCGGGGAAAGCGGTGCTCACGCGTCTGCTCGATGAGCTCGGCTTCGACGCCGTCGACGCTGGCGGATTGGACGAGTCGTGGCGTCAACAGCCCGGTACGCCGGTGTACGGCACCGATTTGGATAAGGACGGCGTGCGTCGCGCGCTCGCCGAGGCACGTCCGGAACGGCCGGCAGAAATGCGCGCTCAGTAGCGCAGCGGGGCGAGTTGAGCATGGATGCCAAGAAACGAAAGCGACTGGAAGCCGCAGGTTGGGCGGTGGGGGACGCGGCGGATTTTCTGCGGCTCTCTCCGGAGGAAGCCGCTCTGGTGGAAATGCGGTTGGCGCTCAGTCGCGATCCTCGTTGACGCGAGCGTTTCCTTGGAACTTCCAATTCGAGCGCTGCTCGCAGTCGGAGCGAGTCGAAAGGATGTCGCGAACGCGCTCGCTCGGCGTGTGGCGTGAGTGTCGGCTTCAACGACCGCCGATCAGCTGCCTCCGACGTGCCTTGTGACGACCTCCAGGGTTGTCACGGCCTGACCCACGGCCAGTGCGGGTGAAGCAACCCGGCCAAATTCGGCAGGTATGCAGGGGCAAGCGCCGCAGTGGCGGCGACGAGGAAACCAGTGGATGCGGCGAACGCCAACAAAAATCGCCCCGCGTCGTTGGGCGCCCTGGCCAAGCGTCGGTAGCCCAGCACGCAGCCGACGACGATCGCGAGGTTGGCGAGCCACGCGAGGCCTTGCAATACCATGTCGGGTCGCGAAGGGTGGGCGAGCAGCTCGGCGAAGAGAACGGAACCGAACAGACCGGTGAGGTTCCAGAAACCGGCAATGGAAGCGCCAAGAAAGTAGCCCCACCGGTTGTGGCGCAACGACAAGACGATCACCGCCACATACATCAACGCCTGGACGACGTGCAGGGCGCGAATGTCCCGCACGAAGAGGGCGGAGACCGCGAGCGACGCGATGAACAAGGCGCCGCCGATGAGGATCAACCATCCGTGCAGATGGAAACTGCGGGCGTCGCGCGATCCCGCGCCCGACGCCGTCACGCCCGCCACCGGAAACTCTTTCCGAGAACCATCATCTCGCAGACGTGCCGCGGGAGCATCGGTACGTCGTCGTCGCCACCGCATCGTCTCCGAGCCCGTCGACCGGACTCGGATCGTTGCTGTATACGAACGCTCATTGCCCGGCGGGCGGCTGCCAAAGTTCGACCTTGTTTCCTTCCGGATCGATGACCCAGCCAAACTTTCCGTACTCGGAGTCGTCGATCTTCTCGAGAACGTTGCACCCTTCGTCGCGCAACGCTTTGACGAGGGCGTGAAGATCGTCCACCCGATAGTTGACCATGAACGATGCGGTGCTGGGCGCGAATTGATTGCTCTGCGTCGGCGCAATCGACCAGGCAGTGGTTCCACCAACCGGCTTCCCGTCGCCGTCGGTCCAGTCGAACGCCGCGCCACCCCACGCTTGGACGTCAATTCCGAGGTGCTGCTTGTACCAAGCCTGCAGCGCCGGAGCGTCTTTGGCTTTGAAGAAGATGCCGCCAATACCAGTGACTCGCTTCATAGAACCTCCGACGTCGGGTGATGGTGATGGAGAGAGTGTTCTGCAGGCGAGTGGCTTGCCGTGGCGGCCTTACGTCGGAGGAGCGCCGCCGAGATCAAGGTGATGAGGAGTCCCACCGGCAGAGGTTCCACGACAGTGTAGGCGATGTTGACGAGCGGGTTCTGGTAGAGCTGCTGCGAGTGCTGGATCGCGGCGACCCGCGCGGCGGTGGTCGCCGCATCGAGGCCGGCGGCCTGCACCCCTTGAATTTGTGCGGCGAAGTAACTGTCCATGAAGTGCGGCATGAAGTTGAAGTAGAGCACTTCCCACATGGCGACGTAGCAGACCGTCGTGATGAGGGCGATGAGGATGCCGCAAGAGAACGCTCGGCCAAAGGAGATTTGGCCGGCGAGCGTGTTGTCGCGGTAGCTGCGGACGCCGAAGTAGATGAGAAGAAACGACGCCACCATGTTGGCGTAGCCGAGGATCAGGCTGTGGCCGGAGCCGATCCTGTCGGCGAACAGCAGCGAGCCGCCCATGAGGACGGAGATGATGACGCCGGAGATGAGGCCGAAGGTGAGGACGGTCTTCTTCATGTGAAGCTCCCAGGTGCGAGTGAGGACGGCGTCACAATGCAGCGTGCCGGGCCAAAAGTCGTCACCCTTTTGGATGATTTTGCAGAACTGGAGCGGAAATCGTGCTTTTGGGTGACGGGATTGGGGTCAGGGCCGCGCCTGAATGGACGGCGCGCGTCCATCCGCTTCGACGACGAAGGTGCGTCCGCGCGCACGCACGATGGGGCCTCGCCCGGGAGCGAGCTGCGCCTCGACGTCCACCGTGTCCGCACTCAGAACCTCGATGCGAATCGGTCCAGAATTCATGTCGATGACGAACTCCACCGGCGCGGTTGCTCGGACCGTGTCCCGAGCGAGTGGGTCCCGCCACCGGCGGAGCGAATCGGGTGGAATGGGAAGTCCAAGGGGGTTCAGCAAGGGACGCTGTTGGTCGTCGACTGTGGTGCCAATCACCCCGGCCCGCGCGGGCCAGACGGCCCTGAGCGGAGTGCCGTGCGGCCCGCTGACTCGAACATGAAGCATGTTGGCCCGCATTGGTGGGTGCGACCACGCGAGCGCGATCAGTGAACAGGCAACGAAGGCGAGTCGAGGCATTTCAGATCTCCAGTCGCGAGCGTCAGATTGATCGCTAGGCGGGCGGCGTTTCGACGGCAGACGCCAGGAAGAAAAAGCGTAACGCTATGTCGCATCGAGGTTCTAGCGCTCGAGTTTATCCGCGGTCCTCAGCACCCCAACTCCCTGCTCAGACATCGCGCGCATGCGCAGGAAATCATCCGTCATGACGAACCGCCAGCATCCGTCAGGTTGGCGCCGGAACGTTGCCACGTACACCGGCGTGCGGCCGACAAGCTCGAGCTTGAGCGCCTCCTCGTCCGGCGGACGCGGCGTCCCGAATGTGGCGACCTCGCTCGGTCGACGGCCGTGCGGGAACATGTCGAGACGATACAGCACGTGCGTGAGCGTTTCCCCATCCGCCACGCTTCCGACCGCGACGTACGGATAGCCGCCGAACGGCCTGTTGCCTCGAGCGGCCAACGCTTCCGCCGGCACACGCCCGGCCGCAACCAAACCTTCGTACTTCCGCCGACGCGATTTTCCCTCGAGCCAGTGACCGAACAGCTCACTCGGCGTCAACCCGCGAAGCTGTTCGGTCGAAGAGATCGCGGGGAACTCGCGCGCAAGGCGGAGCGCGGGATCCATCTCTTGCGCGGCTCGCGCGACCAAACCCTCCGCGACCGCGCGCGGCGTTTCCGGCGCACGCCGAAGCAGCTCGTCGACGGTGAGTACCTCGGATGGCGGCGGCTCGCTCAATCCTTCGACGGCCATCCGATGCATCGCGCGCAAACTCACCGGATCGACGAGTGCGGCCGCGCCCGCCCAGTCCTCAGCGTTGATGGCCGCGACTCCGGCGCGAAATACGGCGAGCGGATCGTAGCAGTCAATCATCAGGTCGCTCGTCGGCTTCAGCGCACGTACCGATCGTACACCCCTCGATATCCCAAGGCTTCTGCGAGTCGGCCGAGCGTAGCACTCAAACTCAATTGAAGCGGGATCGGCACGGCCGCGTCAAAGCCTCCATGTCTCGTGAGCGTGCGTACGGTGGCGGCGAACTGCAGCAGGTTCTTCGGCATACCCCGCTTCCCGACTCGGCCCTCGCGACCGAGTCCGTGGATCGTCGCAAACGCGCCGAGCACGTCGTCCACGGCCTGTGGGGTCGACGCGCCGAAGTCGTTCGTCTGCCGGTAGATCATGACTCCCGATCCGGTGTTCCACGGATGAACATGAGAGATCTTTGGCGGCATTGCGATCGTTTCACCACGTTCTAACTTCTGCTCCGCGGCGCCGAGTCGGCAGGTCGCGGAGCCCTGAAGGATCTCAAAGGTTTCCGTCCATGTCCGATGCATGTGCGCCACGAATGCGGGTTCGGCACCCTGTGGGCAATGGACATCGATCACCCAGCCGCGGCCCGACGTCTCTCGAGCGCCCTTCACCACGACAATACGAGTTTGCGTGATGGGGTCCGTGGTCTCGAAGCCCGGGCTGATCATGCAGATCCCCTGTGAGGAAGAGCGATGTTGGTCGGCATTACTTGAATTTCACTTTCGCAATTTCGGGATTCGGTGTGAACCCTTCGCCGAAATCTTCGAGATCCATCAACTTGCGGATCTCGACCACCCCCTCGCCACTGGCAGAAACGTTCGGAGCGCGCTTCACCCAGTCGATCGCCTCTTCCATCGACTTCACCTTGATGATCGTGAAGCCCGCGATGACCTCCTTCGACTCGGCGAATGGACCGTCGATGACGGTGCGCTTGTCGCCGCTGAACTTCACGCGCGCGCCCTTCGAGCTCGGGGTGAGCCCTTCGGCCGCGAGCAAGACGCCAGCCTTCTCGAGCTCCTCG
Organism: uncultured Gemmatimonadaceae bacterium; assembly: GCA_963817445.1. Taxonomy (GTDB): domain Bacteria; phylum Gemmatimonadota; class Gemmatimonadetes; order Gemmatimonadales; family Gemmatimonadaceae; genus JAQBQB01. The sequence goes on along the minus strand of CAWFOG010000027.1, from coordinate 231,889 downwards.
TTGTACTTGCCCATCGCGACGTACGCTTCTGGCTTCGGCGGAGGGGCCGCCTCGGATTCCGTCGTTGCCAGCCCAATGATCATGAAACGCATGGTTCTCTCCCGGATTCGGTTCGTATCGGTCGCCGTGCTTTCGCGCCTTACCAACACGTCGAACGAGACCGGTCAACATCGACACGCGCTTCGAGCCGTGGTCTTCACCAGGTAGACTCGTTATTGAATTTCTGTCGCGTCCGTCCAGCGCTTGAAGCTCGCCCGTCGGCTGCAGCGCTCGTTCGAACGTGGCTACGCGACCTCGAACATTTCGGCGAGGACAGCAAAGACCGCCGCCAGGCTGGCAGGACTGAGAAGTCCAAGGCGCTTACGCAACCGCTCTCGATCGACGGCGCGCAGTTGATCGAGTGCAACGCGGCCGTCCTTTCCGGCAAATCGACAGGGCGGCCGGAACGGATACGCGTGGCCACCCGTCGTCATAAGGGCGACGGTGACGGTCCGCAAATGATGATTCAACTCGTCCGGCGAAACGATCACACACGGTCGAGTCTTGCGAATCTCGCTGCCGCGCGTGGGATCGAACTCCACTAGGTAGACCTCGCCCCGACTCGGCACGCGCGCCGGGCGTGTTACCGCCATTCCCATTCCTCCGCATCGAAGGCAGGGGTCGCCGTTTCCAGGAGTCCGTCTTCGCCGCGAGCATGGAGCAGGGCCGCGGCTTCGGCCCAGCCGGCGCGCGCCTGACGTGCGGGCGCGATCACGATGCGGCCCCGCTCGGCGTGCAGTTCGACATTGCCGGCGAGGCCCGCCTGCTCGAGGAGCGGCTTAGGGATGCGAACGCCTTGGGAGTTCCCGATGGCGACGATACGCGCTTTGACGGAGCTTGACCGGGGCATAGTACCTACAATGTAGATACAACTCGCCAGTCGGGCAAGGAGGCTCGTCTGCCTTCTCACGCTTCGTCTTCAGCGATCGTTAGCCCGCGGGCGGCCGGTGTGGCTCTTCCGCGACCCAGCGCGATCAGATGCGCTCGCCGATACGCAACTGGAAGCGCTCGAGCAGCACGGGAATGCTCTGTGGATCCACCTCGAGCTCATATCGCTCCGCGAGTGCCTTCAAGGCTTGCGGCGTGGCAGCCCTCGATCCACCGAGCGTCACGACTTCGGCAAAGTACTGTTCGAATCCCGCCGGCGAAATGATCTCGAGAATTCGCGCCGGCGCTTCACCAGCATTCCAGAACGTGTGCCACTGGTGCCGCGGCTTGAAAATGAGACTGCCAGGCCCCGCCTCCAGCACGTCGTCACCGAGCAACGCACCGACCCTCCCCTCGAGAACGTAGCTGTATTCGTCCTCACGCATATGCCGATGAAGCGGTGCGGCGAGCGCACGAGCGGACATCGGGTGTTCAACGAGCGAAAATCCACCGCCGGACTCTCCGCCGTCGATCAGGAAGCGCACCCCGATACTCCCGAGAAATCCCGTTCGGGCGTCGTGCGGGGTTACGACTTTCGGTGTCGCGGTACTCATTGCGTAATCTCCTATTCCAATTTCTGGCTCGTCAGCATCAGCGTTCGTCAGCTGGCAGGGCGGTGAGTTGCTGACCGGAGTATTCGACGACGTATGGAGGATCGCGATTGAAGTCGCTAAAGCGAACCCACGTTGGGCGGACGCGAACGTACACTAAGCCAGGCCACGATTGACGCGACCGTCCGTCCGGCCACGCGTCAAGGTAGACCTGCTTGATACGGTCGAGCTCCGCGCCCGCGGGTTCGTCGGCGACGCCTTCGTACTGAACGGTGCGTTCGTCGCCGGCGATCCAGCCGCCGAGGACCAATGCAATGGTTGGCACTCGCCGAAGATTCTGAGCTTTTCGTGTAGTCTCGAGTGTGTCGAACACGATCTCCAGGCGGTCAGTGACGGCAATGCCGATGAGCGCCGCCTGCGCCGCGCCGCCAGGGGCAGTCGACGCCTGAACCGCAAATCGCTGAGTGCGTAAGCCGCGAAGGTGTCACATAAGAGTGATGGCAAAGCCATCACAAATCAATAAACACTTCGCCGGCTTTGGGGATCGTTAGGTTGCCGCATCACGATACCCGACATCGCCAAACTCTAACTCATCGTGGTCCGGACGTGACGACACGCGGCGACCGCACCACGCGCCGCGAAGCGCGCAGTGCACAGATACGTGTCAGTTTGCGTTCCCTGCACCACGTTCACCGTGATATCGGATCGATCATACGCGCCCCCCCAATGCGCGGGAAGCTCGAGCAGGAGGTAGTAGGGATCGATGTAGCCGACGGGCGCTGGATCGACCCGGTGACCGAGCGAATCGACAAGAGCGATCATGCTCGTGTAGGTTCGCGGGCATTTGGTCCTGGGTATGTAACGCCGGTGCGGCTCGGCGAGGCGACTCAGATCAGCGGCCTCCAGGCGATAGTACGCGGATCCGCCGACGAACGAGACGCACGCCGGGGCCGTATCCGCGGCGGCCATGAGCACACTCTCGACGACCGCGCGGCCGGCAACGAGGAGGAGCGACCGCCCGGAGTCGGCGATCACGAGAGGCGGATCGTCCGGCGCTGGCCGTGAACCGTGTCGTGACGCCGTGATGATGCGGCAGCCGGTAACGACGAGGGCCAGCGCACCGATCGCCAGCCTCGCGTGCTTCATGTGGCGATGTACGTGCATACTATATATATGGTAACCTAACGCTCGAAACGCACCAGTTGAGGGTCATAGAAGATTTTGGGCGTGTGACGCCCGGCCGGCTGACGGTTCTGGATCCAACCTGACGCGCCCGCTCCCTAGGAGCAGCAGATCACATCTATCGATCAAGCCGGCAGTCAGTCGATGCACATCTTCGTCTCAGTACTCGCTTGCTGATGAGAACTCTCGGGACAGGAGATGTTAGCCGGCCCGCGAGACCAACTCTACGTCGCGTTTGGACAATCCCCAAATGCGAGCAGCCCAACCGATGACGTTGTCGAGTCGCACGCGGTCGCATGTGTCACAGCAGCCGCGGGCGCGCATCCGGTCGAGAGGAGCGCGAGAACAACCACTCCACGATTCGGACAGCCAGTGATTTGCGTCGCTGCGACTGTTGCTCGCCAAAGTATTGGACAATGGATGCTCGAAAGCAGGTAGCTCGCGCAGTCGCCCGCTCCTGCATCGCGAAGATACCGTCGTTCTTTGCCCGGAGAGCGGTAGCCTTTCCCTCGGGATCAAGATCAGAGTCTTCGACTGTCAGTCTTGCCATGAACGTGAGTAAGCCAGTGTCTTTCGCGCCTGTAAACAAGACAGCAACCGACGGGGCGCCGTCTCGTCCGGCACGTCCGAACTCCTGGAGATAGTCCTCGACCGACGCCGGATGCTGCCAGTGAATCACGAGACGGACGTTCGGCAAATCGAGCCCCATGCCAAATGCGTTCGTGCAGATCACGACGTTCGTCGCAGGCTCGAGGCGCCCAAGAAAGCGCCCGAGCAACATGTCGCGCTCATTGGCCGTGCCGAGTTTGGAGTGAAAGAACGGCACATCCAACCCCAGAGCGCGCAGGCCTAGTTGGACCTTCTCTCCAGTCCTCACGGTAGGCACGAACAGCATCGCTCGGCCGGCGGGCATGATGCGCAACAGATCGCGGATCACCGTATACCGCTTCTCGTCATCCACGCCATCGAGGCGCACGAGAGCGATGTTCGGACGATTTACTCCGGTCACGACGACCCGGGCATTCGGAATGCCGAGCGATTGCAAAATCCGCTTCTGACTTTCCACGCCAGCAGTGGCGGTGAACGCGAGAATCGGAGGGTCGCCAAGAGCACTGCGCACCGCGCCCAATCGGCCGTAATTCGGGCGAAAGTCCCGTCCCCAACGATCGATGCAGTGTGCTTCATCGATCACCAAGTAGCTCGGCTTGGTACGTGTGATCTCCTCGACCTCGGCCGGGCGCACCATCGCGGAGTCGAAGCGCTCCGGAGTGCAGAAGAGAAACTTGAGCGCGCGGTTCCTGAGGAGTGCGTACCGAATCTCCTTCTCACGCGGCGCCAGATCGCCGTTGATGAATGTTCCCGGGACCTTCCGCCTCTGGAGGTCGGACACCTGTTGACTCATCAGCGCCTTCAGCGGCGAGATGACGAATCCGCATCCACGACCGAGCAGGATAGGCACCTGAAAACAGAGCGACTTGCCCGATCCGGTCGTGCTCACGAGCAGCAATGACTCCCCGCGCAGCGCTGCGAGCACGACTTCCAGCTGATGCGTCCGAAAGCGTGTCACGCCCAGCAAGCGCAACGTCGCGCCCAGCGAATCATCCAAACCCGCGAGCTCGCCTTGGCGATCCAGCCACTTCGCGAGTCGCAATCCCCAACGTTCGATGACTCGACGAGCCAGCGCGCCCTGCAAGTTCGGATGGCGCGCGGCGTGGCAACCATCGCACAGTGTGATCAGATTCGCGGCGTCATCCATGCCGCCGGCGGCGCGTGGAACAAGATGGTGAACGTCCGCTTCACCCTCGGCGCAGACTTCGCCGCACTCCGTGCAACGCCGGTTGTCGCGAGCGAGAACGATCTCCCGTACCTCGCGCCAATGCTGGTGCGGTGGCATCGGGAGGTGAGGGGCTCATGGGAGTGGATGATGACGCTTAGTTCGCATCCGGTTCTGTCATCGAGCGTAGACGCCGCGGTAGCAAGGTCGAGCAACGTCGTGGAAACGCTCATGCGAGATTCATCTTGCCGAGCAATGCCGTGAATCGAGGATTCGAGTGCAGCGCGGTAAACAGGAACGACCCTTTGATGCCGTACACCGCTCCGGCGCGATCGTTGTACGCGCGCTCGAGGTAGTCCATGGCGCGATCCTGCTCGCCGAGGCCGGTGTAGACGTAGGCGAAATGATAGGGAGAGACGTAGCCGGTCCGCGCCTGTTCGTCGAGCTGTCGCAACACGTCGCGCGCCTGGCCGGTGTCACCGGCCATCGCAAACACCTGACCGAGTTGAGCCAGCCAGATGGTCGCGCCGGGTGCGAGCGACACCGCCGTCTTCAACCCCGTGAGCCCCTCGGTGAAGCGATTCTGCTTCACGTAGGCCCATGCGAGCGTTGCGTGAGCTCGCGCGTTGTGCGGGTCGCGTTCGATCGCTCGTCTGAGCTCCGGGATGGCTTCATCGTACGCCCCCGCTCGCAAGTATGCAGTCGCCAGGTCGATCTTGTGGACGAGCGGATCGAGCTCCTGCGCACGTTTCGTCAGCGCGATCGCTTCGTCGAACCGCTGCAACGACGAGCAGAATCGTCCGTACAGATCGTACGTGTCCGCGCTGCCTGGCGTCAGCTCGAGCGCTCGCTTGAATTCCCGCTCAGCGCTTGCCCAGTCGAAGTCACAGACGAACGTCGCGACCGCGAGAGCGCAATGGGCGTCGCCGAGCTCGCTGTCGATCGACAGCGCGCGCAGCGCCGCAGCCTTGCTCTTGAGATACGCCTCGCCGGAGTGGACCGATCCACCTTCGCCAAGTTCGTTATACGCCAGCGCAAGCCCGACGTACGCCATTGCGTAGTCCGGATCCTTCTCGATGGCGCGATCGAAGTATTGAATGCTCGTGTGGATGCTTTCCGCCGTGAAGCGAATGAAACAGAACCGACCCTGGAGATACAGTTGGTATGCTTCGAGATTCGCGGTCGGCTCCCTCTTGATTCGACTTCGTTCGTCGCGCGTCAATTCGGCGCGCAGCGCGACCGCGATCTGCAGCGCGACGTCGGTCTGGATGGCGAAAATATCGGTCAGTTGACGGTCGTAGGTCTCAACCCAGAGATGGCGATCCGTCTCCACGTCGATCAACTGTCCGACGATGCGGACTCGATTGCCCGCCCGCCGCACGCTCCCTTCGAGAATCGTCGTCGCCTCGAGCGCGGCCCCGATCTCGCGAAGGCTCGTTTCCCGCTTCTTGAATTGCATCACCGACGTGCGCGAGATCACCTTGAGTGAGCGGATCTTCGACAGCTGCGCGATCACGTCTTCCGTGATTCCGTCGGCGAAGTACTCGTTCTCAGGATCCGTGCTCAGGTTGAGGAACGGCAGGATGGCAACCGACGGAGGCTGTTGCACCAAGACCTCTCCATCAACGAGTGCTTCGGCGATGGCGGTCGCCGAGTCGAACCGCTCAACGGGGTCGGTGGCGAGCGCCTTCGCCAGCGCGCGATCAAGGCGCAGCGAGACTTCCCCGCGGAGACGCCGCACGGAGGGTGCGGGCGACGTCAGTCGCTTTGCGAATACGGACTGGGCGTTGGGTCCTCGATGAGGCAGCTCGCCTGTGAGCATCTCGTAGAGCACGCAGCCCAGGCTGTACACGTCGCTCCGAGCGTCGAGTACCGGCTCACCGACCGACTGCTCCGGGCTCATGTAGTCGGGCGTCCCGAGCAGCATTCCGGTCGCCGTCAACCGCCCGTTCGTGTCAGGCTGGCGGGCGAGCGCGATCCCGAAGTCGGCCAGCAATGCTTCGCCCTCGTGCAGGAGGATGTTCTCCGGCTTTATGTCGCGGTGGATGACGCCGTGAAAATGCGCGAACGCGAGCGCCGACGCGACCTGCCGCGCAATGGCGATCGCCTCGGTGATGGCGAGACGCCGCTCGCGGGTCAGCTTCTGCCGGAGCGATTCGCCCCGAATAAAGGGCATGACGTAATAGAGGACGTCATCGATCGCACCCGAATCGTAGAGCGGCAGGATGTGCGGGTGGCTCAGCCGGGCAACCGTCGAAATCTCACGGATAAAGCGCTCGGCATCCATGCTCGCGGCCAGGTCGGGCCGAAGGACTTTGACCGCAACTTTACGCCGATGTTTCAGGTCGTCGGCAAGGTAAACGGTCGCCATCCCACCCCGGCCGATCTCTCGCTCGATCGAGTACCGATCGCCAAGACGCGCGTGGATGGCTGCCGATTGATCTAACTCCATTTCCACCGACTCCTCGGACCGTGATCTGCTCGGCCCGATTCAGTTGAGCCATGGAATCGTAAGGTGCATCAAATGTTTGTACGCGTCAACGCGCTCGATCCGGCAATGACGCGGGTTGCCTGCCGTGCCACTGGCCGGGGCATGATCCGGTCGGTCGGGGCAACCGGTTCAACGGATCCCAGAGTCCGAACCATTCCCTCCGGTCCCGATGCGATCGTCCCGCTCGCGGGCACTGAGTCAATCGGCGGACTCGAACTCGGCACCCGGGCTCCGCCAGAGAGTGCGCGCGCGAGAAGGGCGCCCGCGGAAAAGCCGACGAATCCCAGGAATCCCATATGGTGCCATGCCCATGGTCCGCCGAGCCAGCCGGCGGTAAGACCAGCGGCGAGTCCCACGTTGGTGCCGAGGAATAGTCATGCGCCGGAACATGAACATGTCACGGGCTGTTGGATCGGGTTGACGCGCGCGGAAGTACGCGTCCGTCTGCAGGGAGTCGCCGCTGTTGTATGCGTCCAGCCACGCGCGAAGCTCCTCGCCTGCAGGAGTCCGCGGGATCGTTGGCGTCACAGCCTGTGCGCCCGCCGCCGCTGATGCGACGACCATACTGACGCCGGCGACAAGTGTCAGAAGTTTGATTCTCATCGTTCCACCTGCCGCCAGATCGTGAGCACACCAGACACTGGCTGCGCGTGGTTGGTGCTCCGCGGGTAGTACGCAAATACGGTCGCCGGGTTGCGCACCGAGCATGCGAAGTGATCGAGTTCGGACTTACACGCCGCGCCGGCGACGGCGAGTCGGGGGCGCATCGGTTCATTCTGGAGCGGATGGATCGCGAGGAAGTACTGTCCCGCCGGAATGGTCCACTGACGCGTCTCGCGCGGCTCCAGGTGCACGTCGACGGCGAGGTGTTGGCCGGGGCGAATCCCATCCAGTTGCGCCACGCGCTCGTACGTGTGCACCGATGTGAAAGACTCATGATCACCCAGACGCACTTCCACCCACGTGCTCCCCGGTGCGCGTGCACGAATGCGCTGTCCCTCGAGCGTGGCAACCGTGCTGTCGCCGACAATGATCTCCCCCGCCAACGGATCCACTGTCGATCCCGATGCATCGGTTGCTTCGAAGCGAAGCTCTTGTGCGTCACCGCCAACCACGAGATCCATCATAGCCGCGGCTCGCACGTCGCGCACAGGGCGGCAGAGGAGTGAGATGCTCTTTGCCAGCGCATCGAGCGTAGCGCGAACAGTTGCGTTGCCTGGTTGCGAGCACGTGACGACTCCGGCGGGCGACACCGACACGCGCACACCCGACGCCCACTGGTACATCACGCTCGTATTCGGCAACTCGTGACCGGCCGCGTCAGGCCCGCCAGTACCATGAGCTGCGCCGGATGATGTCGCGCCTTGCTTTGCAACGCGCTGAGTCCGAGGGACGGCGCGGAGCGGAGCGATTCGTAGAGGTGCCAGCAACGCGCGCGGATCTCGCCATCGCGCGTGACGCGAAACTGATACTCCTCTGTCATGTCGCCGAGTACTTCGTCGACGACGCATTGATCGACGCCGATGACGCGCAGGATCGACTCTGCGAGCGATGGCGTCGTCGCTCGACTTCGATGGATGGACACAAGTGAGTCAGCCCGCGCGGCGTGTCTCATCTGAGCTTCGGCCGAAGAGCGGTTCCGACACCGGCCCAGACGGCTTCGGTATGACGCCTGGCATCCCGAAGAGATCGCGCGCCGGCCGCTGTGAGCCGATAGTGCCGCCTCGATCGTCCGCCTCGAACGGCGAGCGGGGCACTCGTGTACGACGTGAGCAATCCTTTATCCTGGAGTCGCTGAAGCGTCGTATAGATGGCGCCCACCGAGTGATCGCGCCCACTCCGCTCAGCGAGGTCGCGCCGAATCGCAAAGCCGTAGGCATCGTCCGCCATGCGGGCGACGGCCAGCAGGACCGAGAGCTCGAGCGCTCCGAGCGTGGCGTCTGACATATGCATCATCTTGTAGAACAAATACTGAGAGCGCAAGGGCGATCGGCGCAACGCGCTGCTGCCACGGTGACACCGTCGTGCTAGACCAGACCGGCCTCACGCCGGTAATAGTTCCGGACCTTATTCCGGTTGCCGCAGTCAGCCATGCTGCACCACCGCCGTTTGCGAGAGTTCGAACGGTCCAAGAACAGCCAGCCGCAGTTCGCGTCTTCGCACTGACGGACCAAACCGCGCGAAGCGGAGGTGAGAAGATCCGTTGCCGTCGTGAGGACGGGATAGAGCAGATAGTCGGTCGACCGCGCCGTCGCTCGCCAGGCCCAGCGAACCTCCGCTCCGTCAATCGACAACCGCCGCTTCGCGCAGCACTCGTGCAACGCATTGCCAACCCGGGCAAGCGTGTCCGCCGGAATCGGGTCATCGCTGGCGATTGCATGGAACACCGCGAACAGTTGTTCGCGGACTGCGCGGATGTGCCGCAGTGCCGCGGCTCCCACTCGAGGGCCGGAGTTGATTGCCGCCCGGTCCGGCAACTGCGCCTGACTGGCCCATCGATGCACGTCCTCGGCGCGTTGCAGATGGTCCTGTTTCTTCTCGGGATCCGCTCGAAACCCCACCGTGTTGACGAAATCGAGCGCGAGGTGTCCGGCGACGAACTGGAATTTGTAAATCCCGCTGTCCATGGCTTCCGTCCTATTGAACCGTATGAACAGATTCGATGGGGTTATGGTAGTCTAACCGAATTGCAGGGAAGCGTATGGTTACAACGACAGACACCCCGATCGACGCGACGCAACGCACGCGGATCGTCGGCATCGTCATCGCGACGCTGTTGACATTCGCGTTGGTGATGGCCGACCTCGCGACGGGTGGCCGCCCCGATCCGCCGGCGCTGCGCGCCGCGGCGACGTTGCTCGATGGCCCTTGGGCGTTTCGTACCGGCGATGACCCGCACTGGGCGGACCCCACCACGGACGATCGTGACTGGGAGAGGATCGACATGACCGCCACGGCGGGTAGCCACGACGGCGATGTGGGGTTACCCGATTACGTCGCCGGCTGGATGGCGCACGGTCATTCCGCGTATCACGGCTACGCCTGGTATCGGCGCGCGGTGATGGTGCCGGCAGGTCGCGCGTCGTGGGACATCCTCGGGCCGACCCTCGTCGAGCACGGCTACGAGCTCTATTGGAACGGTCAGTTGTTAGGCGGGTCTGGCCGGCTCGGCGCGGTCCCGCGCGTCGTCGGCACCCGACCGCTGCGATTTGCGCTTCCCGCCGATGCCGCGGGAAGCCGAGGCGTGCTCGCCGTGCGTGTCTACATGGCTCCTGGCGGGGCCAGCGCAGACGGCGGCGGCATGCACAGCGCGCCGATCCTGGCTCCGCGGCCAATCAGCACTGCGCTCCACCGCGCGCACTGGGAGCGCACGATCGCCGGCTACATCGCCGATGCGGTCGAGCCGATTGCGATGTGCGCGCTCATCGCCCTGGCGCTCGCGTACCGGCCTCGGACCAACTATGAGGGTTTTCTGATCTTTGCCAGCATCGCACTCGCGTTCATGGCATGGCGGCGCCTCAACAATGCAATCGTCGCGTGGACCGATCTGCAGCAACTGACGACGTATGCATGGCTGGCGTCATGGATGTGGATACCGGCGGTGGCCGCGTGGGCGTTGGCCTGGAACCGGTGGTGCCCGCGGCCGTGGCGAAGCATCGATCTGTCGGCCGTGGTGCTGGCGGTCGCAGCGACGATCGGCGTCGTGCTCCATGCGGCGAGCGTGACACGAGGCAGCCGACTCGGGTTGATCGCGCTGTTTGTCGTGCTCGGTGTGCGCATTGTCCGCAGCGGCACGATGCGGGTTCTCGCTCTCGCCACGTTGGCGGCGATTGTCGCCGGACTATTCGGCGGGGAACTGCTCGATCCGGTCGGCGTGCCGGGCATCTGGTTTCCGTTCGGCATCGGCGTGTCTCGGACGCAGTACGTCTACGCGATCGTCATCCCGCTGCTGGCCGTATTGATCGTACGCACCGCGCCGTCAATGGCGAATGTAGATCGGACCAGCACGCGCCGATGAACGGCGCGGCGGACAACGCGCTCACGCTGGGACACACGTCAGCCGAACCGCGTCCTCGCCAACGCGATCGCTGGCAACAATGCGGAGCGGCGGCCGGGCGCCGGCAAAGTATGGCTTGCCTCCGCCGAGCACGAACGGGCGGAAGTAGAGACGATACTCGTCGATCAGACCGAGGTCGGTGAGGCTCCCCGCCAGAACGGGCCCCGCGACGTCGATCTCACCCTCGACGTCCTTCTTCAGTCTGCGCACAAACGCGTCGACGTTCTCCCCGACGAGTGTGGCGTTCGCACCGACCGACGTCAGCGTCCGTGAGATGACCCATTTCGGCTGCGCGCGCCACGCCGCCGCGAAGTCGTGGTCGCCCGCATCCCACTCGGGTCGATTGTCGTCCCAGTAGCGCATGATTTCGTACAACCGTCGACCATACAAGCAGCCGGCCAGCCCGCGGACGTGATCCGTGAAATGACGGCCAAGCGCAGCGCCAGGCGGAGGAAGTACCAGCCCTCCCGCAACATCATCGACGTAGCCGTCGAGGGACTGCATCATGCCGAATACAAGCTTGCTCATACCCTCACGCCTCCGCGTAGACGTCACACACGATTTCTAGCGGTGCTCCGACTTCGAAGGCGCGGCGGACTCAATATCGTCCGTCCACGCCGCACATGACGAAGCGCGCCCGCACTAGGAGTGGATCACCTCGTGCCGCTCCAACATGCCGACGAACTGCTCGATCTTCTTGGCGCGCGTCTCGGCTCGTTTCACCGTCTGGATCCGGAACAGGATGGCGTATCGGTTCGCGCTGTTCAGCTTCGCGAAGAACGCCTTCGCCTTCGGGTGTGCGTCGAGCGCGCGCTGAAGGTCGTCCGGCACGCCCGCGGTTCGATGCGAGTCGTACGCGGAGTCCCACTCACCGTTCGCCTTCGCGCGGTCCACCGCTTTGCGGCCGGGTGACTGCATGCGGCCGCTCTCGACGAGACGTTGCACTTTCTCGCGGTTGATCTTCGACCAGATGCTCCGCTTGCCGCGCGGCGTGAACTTCTGGAGCCAGGTCGCCTCGTCGAACGTCTTCTTTTGCCCGTCGATCCAGCCGTAGCAGAGCGCGACGTCGAGCGCCGCGGCGTACGACACCGACTTGACATTCGACGCGGCCTTGGCGATCCGCAGCCACAGACCAGCGGACTTGGCGTGCTGCTTGGCTAGCCACGCTTCCCATGCCGCGTCATCCTTGAACAGGCGCACGGGCAACTCGGTGGCTTTGGTGTTGGCCATGGCGCAAAGCTATCGAAAGCCGGGTTCGGCGCCCACTCACCCGTTCCCGAAAGCACCCGCACACGAGACCACTTAGCGAACAAAACTCGGCTGGTGCCGCGTTGTGAGATACCGGAAGCACCTGAAACCACCAAGCGTCGTCGTCGGACCAGGATTGCTCCGGCGGGTAGATGAGTCTCCTAACGTAGGTGCTCGAGTTGAGACCGCAATACGGCCACGAGTGTCTTCTGTCTCGACCGCAGATCCGCAATGCTGGATAGCTTGGCAATCCTCCGGCCGTCGGCGTAGGCGCCGTCGAGAAAGCCGGACGTATCGTTGGCTCTGTCGCCGTGCCAAAACACCAAGCGGAGGCAATCCTTGCGGTAGAAGTTGAACACCATGAGGTGCCGCCGATATTCCTTCGGGTCAAACGGCGCCAGAGCGCCAGTGTAGAAGAACGCTGGCGCATTCCATTTGATCTCTTCGCCGATACTCGGGTCCGCGGCCAGGATCGTGCGCCGCACCTCGCCCGCCAGTTCCGCCAAGGGGTGCGTGAGCGAGTGCATGTATGCGTCGACGGCCGCCGAATTGGAGGGTTGTGTCGTCTTGTCTTTGCTGTGCATGGATTTCGTTCCGTACGTGTGGTTCAGCGCCGTAGCTAGCTGCGTCGAACCATCACCAGGCGGCAGCGAGCGCAGTCCGATGATTGGCGACAGCTTCAGCGTGCGTCATGCGGCGCTCGACGAGAAGTTCTAGTGCGTTTTGGCGACAGGCGCAACACGACGCGGCGGCCAGGCGGGTCGTCTTCGCCTCCGCGCCAGGCTCTGCACGTGTTCCACGTCGTGTGACGAGGATGTGATCGATCCGCGTTGCGCCGTCGGACCCGCGAGGAGCGCTCTTGAATCCCGCTTCGCTGGCGGATACTGTGCGGAACATTACAGCGAATACGCCGGTACCGCCTGCGCCGTGATCGAACTCGATCAAGACTTGCGGCGCGGAGCCGGAGCACGGCCCGGTCGAGATGTTGACTTGGCGCGACCCCGACGGCGATGGCACGAGCTCACGATGAGCATCGAGACATGGGTCGCGCGTCTCACACGCAAAGGCCGTGAGGAGGCAGACAATAGCTAGCCGGCGAGTCGCTGTCATGATCGAGATGTGTGTCGCCACATAACGCCTGAGCATCAGCTGCGGGCGCATCATATAGAATGCGCGCGCGGAGCGCGCGCAACCTCCTCAGCGCGCCCGACTGCTGCATGCAACGTTAGCCAGCGGCGCGATGAACCCTGACTAGTTGCGTGGGCGCCACCCACTGAGGTACTGCTGCGCAAGAGCCCACAGATCTGGATCGACGGACAGGCCTGAGCGCTCCGCCTCGTCGAGCCGAAGCCGCAGGACCTCCTCTCCGCCGTAGACTGCGACGAGCGCGTCCCAACTCAGCTGCGGAGATCGGCGAACGGACCGCGAACCCGTCGATTGGCTCAGGATCTCACCCCGTGCGTTGGTGAGGACGCGAATCGTGAGACGGGGATCCGTGGGAACGGGGATCGCGGGTTCGTTCGCGGACGCGGCCCCCCTCAGTGCGTCGAGGAACACGCCAAGCGGCTCCGGATCGGCAAGAATCAACTCGATGTCGGCCGCGCGCACCTCATCGCGCCAGCTCGCCTCCAGGCGCGTAGCTGCTTCCTCTGATACCAACTTATGACCGGCGCCCTCGCGATACCCGACGTCCTCGATGACCTCGTACTTGATGGATAAATGACGAATCTGCGGCAGGATCGCGACAACCGCGGCCTCGACGCGATCCGGGTCCTGCAACGAATGCAGAAGCCTGTAGGTGACACGAGTAACGGTCATGGTCTTGCCGAACTCGAACATGTTCCGCTGGCGCTCCGGAATCTCCGCCAGCAACGTCAGCAGGACCACGCAGCCCGGCACGACATGCTCCGAGCGATACTCGTCTTCGTAGAGCTCGAGGGAGGCGATGACTTCCTCAAGCTGATCGGGTGGCAGTGAGATCAAGTAGGCTCGGAGGGCGGTTTGGTCAGCCAGGAGGGTCCACGCGCGCTCGCCCGCCACGAATGTGCGGTACCCGGCACTGGCCACCCTCTCGAGGTAGAGCCGAAGGACGTCATTGTGCGCTACTCGACGGTTGCGCAGCCAGCGACCCTGCCAGTCGGATCCGTAGTGGGTGTTGCCCAGGTAGCGCTGCGCAGCCGGAAACAGCCGTTGAACCATCGCGCGAGCGGCGTCTGCCCGCGGGCCGCCGGCGGCGATTAGTGTCTCTAGGGCCGCCTTGGGCGCCGTCTCGTCACGCGAGTTCCCGCCGTACGACGAGGGGATCGATGTGAGCAGTTCAATGTTCGCGTGTAGGCCGCTAAACACATCCGGCAGGAACATGCGAATGGCCTCGAGGGCCAAGATGTCTGCGAGTGCGACCTGCGACCCCAACGCCAGGACCGTTCCGCGAACACCTGCGGCGTATCGGCGAACGTCGCGCATGGTGCGAAGAACGGGGCGGATGATCTCATCGAAATGATCTGACCACACGTCGCCGTCTAGCTCGACGACGACGGGCACGCTTGCCAGCGCTTGATCCAGTGCGGCGAACACCTGCTGGTTCAGAACGTCTTCGGGGACCAGGGGAAGGTCGATCGCGAGTTGAAGGATTTTCTCGAGGTAGTCCCGTCCCGGAACGCCGGAATCGGTGAGTGACTGCTCGACGCGCGCGCGATCAAATGCGAGCAGATAGATGAGATTCGGGAAACTCGCCGTGAGTCGGACCAGGCGAAAGACATCGCGGATCTCCTGAGTTGTCAGTCGATCGATGTCATCCAGAGTGACGATGATCGGCCGGGACAGCTTGCGGAGAGCAGTGACAACCCTCGCGCGACGCGCTGCCGACCCGGTCTTTGACCGCCGCAAGCCGCCCGCGAGTAGCTTGGTGAGGCCACGGCTCCGTTCGAGCCAGGCACCGACGACGGGAAGCCAGCCCAAGCCAGAGAATAGCTCACCGTATTCTTCGAGCTGTTGGCCGACTTCGGCGAGGTCGGGCCGAAGCTTCAGGGCTTCGGCGACTTCCGTGAAGAAGGCGTCGACCAGATGCTCAGGCCCGCTGAACATCCAGGGGTTGAAATCAACAACGGGAACCCCGACAGCTTTGAACTGCGCGCGAGCGAGGTTGATGTAGGAAGTCTTGCCGGACCCCCACGGCCCGAGCACGCCAGCAACCAGCCCATTTGATGTATCCAGGGCGAGCAGGTTGTCGGCAAAGGATGTGGCGGAAGATGAACGTCCAAGCGTATCCTCGGCGGCACCCTCGATTGGGTGATCGGGGATTAGGCCCTTGGGCGTCGGAGCGGCCGGGAGTAGTTCCACAGAGGGTAGGGAAGCCGCGGCG
Source organism: uncultured Gemmatimonadaceae bacterium (assembly GCA_963817445.1). GTDB lineage: Bacteria > Gemmatimonadota > Gemmatimonadetes > Gemmatimonadales > Gemmatimonadaceae > JAQBQB01. The sequence continues at coordinate 216,259 of CAWFOG010000027.1, read as the reverse complement.
GACGAATCCCGCAAGCCTATTGGGCTGGCTAACGCCCCAGCTAACTTGCGAGCGAGTCAAATAAAATGCGAGCGCAGCGAGCTTCCTTAGATCGCTCGACAAGTTCAGCGTTCGTTAGCCGGCCGGTCCGATCAACCATCTGGCGCTTCCGGCCATTGCGCATCGGGACTACGCGCCTCCACCTGGTCAAGGCCAAGGCGATCGGGATGAATCGCCGCGACGAAGAAGTTCTCCGGCGGGATGGGGCTGCCGCTTAATCGCCGTAGGAGTGCCAGTTGTCCTGCGTGCGCCATCGCATCGGCGAGCGGGCCCTGAAGGAGCTGCTCGGCAATCACGTCCGGGAGGTTCGGCGTGCGCCAAATCATATCCGCGAGTTCGCGGAGCGTGGCGAAAAGGCGCTCAACCTCGGCCGCGTACGTCGCGCAGTCGGTTAGTACGTCACGCGGCTCACTCAGGAGCCCGACCGCGTAGTTCAGCACACCGCTCATGTGGCGAACCAATTGGCGTGGCGCGCGTACCTCATTACCCGGCTGAAACGCCGCGTAGGCGGCCGGTGCGTCGCGCAACGCCTTCGCGGTTCGATATGCAATCGCGGCAAGAAAGTGGCGCAGCAGTGCCTGATTGCGGTTCATGACGATTGAGTGATGCGTGATGGTCGGCTAACGCGTTAGCTAAGCTGCAAGGCCGAAACGCCGTTGCGGTGCTCACAATGATGCCGTGCAGCTGAGTACTTGTCACGCTGGTTCGTCCGCCGTTGCCGTTCCTCCTTCCACGGCCTTGTCGGCTTCAGCGCATCGTTATGTGGGGATGTAGACGGCTGGCGTGGATCCCCGGCGCGCGTGCCCGGGCGCACGGTCCGGCGCGCGACTCGACGACTTGATCGAGCACTCGACGATCGGGCGCGCGAGCGCGTGCCGCGCCGACCTCCATGGGCTGCCGCATCGCCGCACCCGGCCGAGCGACGCTGATCGTGCGGCGCGTTTCACGAGGACCCCGCGCCGTTCCCATTGGCATGCGCTCCACCACATAACGCTTAAGCTAAGCTGCAAGGCCGAAACGCCGTTGCGGTACTCATAATGATGCCGTGCAGGTGAGTACTTGTCACGCAGTATCGTTCCGCCGTTGCTGTTCCTCGTTCCACGGCCTTGTCGGCTTCAGCGCATCGTTATGTGGGGATGTAGAAGGCTGGCGTTGATCCCCGGCGCACCTGGCCTCGCGCACCGCGCGGCGCAGTACCCAACGAGTTGGTCGCGCTCCCGATGGTCCGGCGCGCGAGCGCGTGGTGCGCCGAACTCCATGGGCTGCCGCACCGCCGCACCCGGCCGAGCGATGCTGATGGTGCGGCGCGGTTCATGAGGACCCCGCGCCGTTCCCATTGGCATGCGCTCCACCACATAACGCCTTAGCTAAGCTGCGCCGAACCACAACAAGAGCGCCAGTGAGCGCAGCGAACAGGCGCGCTCCGCAGATCGGCGTCTGCTTCAGCGTTCGTTAGGCTGACGCCCAACGGCGGACGCTCAGCGAAGGAATGCGGCGACCGCCGACGACTGCGCGAGGGCCGCGCGCAGCATCGCTTGCTGTCGATGAAAATCGGGATGCACGAAAAATGTTGTGTCACCCGACCGCCATTGCTTGATCCAGAAGTCACTCGGCAACTCGGCCGCGATCCAAGCAGTGGTGACGATTCTCGGCAGATTGTTGGGCGTCACCGTGACCATAATGATGCGCGCCGAATCGCCGGCAACCAGTGCGACGCGCGTTCCTTCGACGACCACTGCTCGATTATCTCGCTCGAGGAGGCCGTACCACAGTCCACTGCCGAAGAACGATTGGCCCGCCCCCTCGGCCGCGAAACGCGTCCAACGGAAAATGCTGTCCGAGCGAGCGCGTTCGGCCGGCGTATGCGGTTCATTCCACCCCATGGGACCGTGCCAGAGGACGATCGCCAACAACGGGCCGTGCTGATTGTTCTGCCCCGGTCCGGTGATGATCTCATACTGGGTCTGCGCATCGAGACGTCCACCGCCTTGACCATAAGCGGCAGCCGCGAGCGTCACGAACAGGCTCGCCGCGAGCGCCGTACACCTTCGTACCCTCATCCCCTATCCTCGTGAAATAGCGTCTAGGTCAGCCTAACGCCTGAGCTCACCTGCAAGGGCATCATATAAAAGCGCGCGGCGTAGCCGCGCGCCATCCGCAGCGCCCTTGGCAGGTGCAGCGTTCGTTAGGCCGTCCGATTTTCATCAGATCCCCGGTTTTCCAGCAGGTCGCGACGCCGGCGTCAGATCGGCGAGCCGGTGAATCGCTACCGATCGAATCTCGCCAGAATCGCCCCACTCCGGCCACCCTCGATCATCTTGCTCAACGAATCCTCCTCGATGCCCGCCATGCGCCCCAGCACCGTCAACGCCGCCTCTGCGTGCCCGACGTATCGCCACCGCCCCATCTCCAGCAGCGGATCAAGCGCCTGTGCACGAAGCTCCTCGAGCAACGTCGGATCGCGCGTCGTCGTGAGCCCCACGAGGACGAGCGACGCCTTGTTGTGATCCAACCACGACCCTGATCGCATCAGCCGAATGAACGGCTGCGGCGGAAGCTTGCGAGCCAACGCCGGCTTCGCGGTCGCTAGAACCTCCAACGCGCGCACCGCGTTGTCGCGCACTCCGTCATCCGGGTCGAGGCTGGCGTGGACGAGCGCCGCGATCTGCTCATCCGATTGGCGCCCGTACCCCAGGATGTGCGCGGCGTAGGCGCGACGGTCGGCGTCGGCGTCCGATGCCAGCGCTTGCAGAAGGAGCGCTTCATGCTGTAGCGCGTAGTCGCGAGCCGCGAGTTCCATTTTCCGAGCCTTGGGGTCGTTCGTCAGCGAATAACCCGCCGAGTCCTCTTCGGTGGCGTGCCCGGTCATGGCCGCGTCGGCCAAAGCGGCTTCAAGCTGTTCGCCGAGCTTGGCGCCTTCCTTCGGCAACCGGGCGCCGCCGGTCGGCGCAGGGTTGAATGCCAGCGCTTCATACGACTGGCCGGGCAGCCCGATGTACGCGAGGTAGTGTTGCTTGTCGTCGCAGCAGATGAATACGACGTCCGTTGGGTCGCGGCCGATGACTTGCTTGATCGCGTTGGCCGCTCGCTTCTTCAACTCATCCGAGTGGACGTTCGGAGGCGGGAAGCTGTCGCCCTGGTGGAAAGGGAGGGAAGCTCGAATGGCGGCGAGGTCGAGCCCCTTGGAGCCGAAGAAGTCGACAGCGCCCAACAGTCTGCGATCGGGGCCGCGGGCTGCGGGATGCGCCGCCACCACCGCGGTGAGCATGGCAGCGGCCAGTGTGCCAATCGCCAGCTTCGCGCTCAATCTCATGATGTGAATCCTTGAAAGAAACCTTCAAAGTTGCTCAGCGTTCATGGTTAGTCGTGGCGGCCTAACGCCATTAGCTCACCTGCGGGCGGATCAAATAAGAAGCGCATGCGGAGCATGCGCAATCCTTAAACCGCCCGACTGGTGCAGCGTTCGTTAGGCGGTGCTGCGCGCAATAGTCGCCGTACGGCTAGGCTGACGAAAGGACAAACACCACCACGGCGACTCCCCAACCGATGAATGCAAGCCGAGCCGCTCGCCGCAGTGACCACCCGCGACCGATGAAATCGCTCGGCCGGGCGGAGGAAGGTAACACCCAAGTCGCCAGTCGATCACCCAGCGGCCGATCAGGATCTAGATATTGCTGAGATGCCAATTGAAACCCGACAAAGGCGCCTAGCGACAGGACACCGGCGACAAGCGCGACATAGTGGATGATCGTTCGGAGAGCCAAGACCGTTCTCGCTCGTGAAGTGAACAGAAACGGATGCATCCGCCTAACGCTCCAGCTAAGCCTGCGAGCGGCCAAATAAAATGCGAGCGCAGCGAGCTTCCATAGATCGCTCGACGGTTCAGCGTTCGTTAGCCGGCCGGTCCGATCAACCATCTGGCGCTTCCGGCCATTGCGCATCGGGACTACGCGCCTCCACCTGGTCAAGGCCAAGGCGATCGGGATGAATCGCCGCGACGAAGAAGTTCTCCGGCGGGATGGGGCTGCCGCTTAATCGCCGTAGGAGTGCCAGTTGTCCTGCGTGCGCCATCGCATCGGCGAGCGGGCCCTGAAGGAGCTGCTCGGCAATCACGTCCGGGAGGTTCGGCGTGCGCCAAATCGATATCCGCGAGTTCGCGGAGCGTGGCGAAAAGGCGCTCAACCTCGGCCGCGTACGTCGCGCAGTCGGTTAGTACGTCACGCGGCTCACTCAGGAGCCCGACCGCGTAGTTCAGCACACCGCTCATGTGGCGAACCAATTGGCGTGGCGCGCGTACCTCATTACCCGGCTGAAACGCCGCGTAGGCGGCCGGTGCGTCGCGCAACGCCTTCGCGGTTCGATATGCAATCGCGGCAAGAAAGTGGCGCAGCAGTGCCTGATTGCGGTTCATGACGATTGAGTGATGCGTGATGGTCGGCTAACGCCCGAGCTCACCTGCGGGCGAGTCAAATAAAAGCGCATGCGCAGCATGCGCAATCCTTAAATCGCCCGTCAGGTGCAGCGTTCGTTATATGGCCGCTCACGGATGCCGGAGCAACGTCACGGAGCCGGGCGTGCCCAGCTCGAACTCGACGATCTGATTGTAGGGAGACAAGGGACGAGACGCAGCCTTGACGCGCACGATCCAGTGCGCGCCGCGACGGATGATCACGGGATCGCTCAGCGCATAGACGGCAGCGCGTTCGTTGAGCGCGACTGACCGCCGGAGCGAGTCTGGTTGATGGGCTTCACCTTCCTCAATCCACTCGACAACTGCCCGGCGCCGGATCTCTTCCCATCCTTCACGAACAACGATCACTCGATATGCACCGGCTGCCTTGCCGACTTGCCAATAGCCGCCGGACACCACTTGCTCGACCGACAGATCAACACGGGGCCCGCGCGCCGAATCGGCCGCCTGCGCGCGAGCGTCTGGCGGGATCGCGACGATGAGAATTATCGCCACGGCGAGTCGACTGGGATGCATCACGAGATGTGTATGGCCATATAACGCCAATTAGACTGCGAGATTATCTGCCGAATTTATCCTGCGTTCACACCACAGAATCCTACTTCCGTAAGTCGGATCTGTCGAGCCCTCGAGAATGCGTAAAACCTCATAACCACTTGCGCGTCGCGAAGATAGCGACCGAATGCTCATGTTCCGTCTTGCACATTATACGACATACATAAGTCGCATAACGCGCGCGGAGCTCTCTGGGGCCTCGGGCGGCCGTTCGAGGACACTGCCGCGCCGCGGTCAGCGTTCCGACCGATAGTTCACGTCCAGCGCGGCCAGGCGCGCCGTGTGGGTGCTGAAGCGGCGGGCGAAGTCGGAGAACGGCGCGGCGGCGGGGCCGGTCCACAATACTTCCGCCAGCGCGCACGCGCGCGGGAAGGCCATGTACTCCACCTCCTTGGGACCGGCGATGTACTCCGTCCACACCTGCCCCTGCGCGCCGAGAATGTGCGACGCGAACGCGGGCTCGAGGCCGGGGGGAATGGGTTGGTACGCGTACACCGAGTCGAGCGGCAGGAAACCGCCGATCGCCAGCGGTTCGCCCGCCGTGTTGCGCGATTGGTATTGATCGAAGTAGGTGTGGTCGCCCGGCGTCATCACCACATCGTGGCCGGCGCGCGCGGCCGCGAGGCCGCCGGCGGTGCCGCGCCACGACATGACGACCGCGCCCGCCGCGAGGTCGCCGCCGTCGAGGATCTCGTCCCAACCGACGAGACGGCGTCCGTGCGCCGTGAGAAAGGCGTCGATCTGCCTCGTGAGCCAGCTCTGGAGCGCGTTCTCGTTCGGTAACCCAAGTTCTCTCATGCGCGCCTGGGCGCGCGGGCTCACCTTCCACTGGTCCTTGGGCGCTTCGTCGCCGCCGGTGTGGATGTATGGACCGGGGAACAGGTCCATCACCTCCGTCAGCACGTCCTCCATGAACGCGATCGTCGTGTCCGACGGATTGAGGATGTAGTGGCTCACGCCCCACATCGTCCACGGCTTGATCGTGTCGCCAAAGTTGCCGAGGCTCGGGTAGGCGGCGATCGCGGCCTGCGAGTGGCCGGGCATTTCGATTTCCGGCACGACGGTCACGAACCGATCGGCCGCGTAGGCGACGATCTCGCGCACGTCGGCTTGCGTGTAGAAGCCTCCGTGCCGCTTGTGGTCGAACGGCGCACTGGCCGTGTCGCGCGCGTCAGGCTGGTGGCCGACGATCGTGCTGTCGCGCCAGGCGCCGATCTCCGTCAGGCGCGGGTATTTCTTGATCTCTAATCGCCAGCCCTGGTCGTCCGTCAGGTGCCAGTGGAACCGGTTCATCTTGTGCATCGCCAAGAGGTCGATGTACTTCTTCACGAACTCCTTCGGCATGAAATGCCGCGCGACGTCGAGATGCATGCCGCGCCAGGCAAAGCGCGGGCGGTCGACGATCGAGAGCGCGGGCAACGTCCACGCGGCGCCGCCACGCAACGGAGCGGCACTTCTATAGATATCAGCGGGCAGGAGCTGCCGGATGGTCTCGGTCGCGTAGAACGCCCCCGCCTCTGCCGACGCGACAATCCGTACGCCACTCGGCCGCACCTCGAGACGATAGCCTTCCGCGCCGAGCGTCGTGTCGCGCTGCGGCGCACGCTCGAAGACGATGCGCTGCACGCCCTTGGTTTCCGGCGGATCGCCAACGTGGACGTGCAGTGCGTACCCCGTCGCCGGCGCGATGCTGCGCGCGAATCGCTCGGCGACGCCTGAGTCAGCGCGGTCGGCCCAGATCGCGGTGCGCGCGGTGAGCGTGAACGTTCCGGCGTGCCGCGTCAGCGAGGTTGGGCGCGGGATGATCGCCGGTTCGTCGGTCTGCGCGCCGAGCGCCGACGCCATCGATGCTACCGCGGCGCACAGCAACGCGATTGTTCTGTATCTCGGTCTCGCCATGGGGCGAGAAGTTACGCGGATTATTGGCCGCGGTACACCACGCGCCAGATCCGGCCGGCCTTGTCGTCCGTGATGTAGAGCGCGCCAGACGAGTCCACGGCGAGACCGGTCGGGCGGTGCGCCGCCTGTGAGTCGCTCGTGCTGGTCAGCGCGGCACCGGCGAAACCGTCGGAGAAGACTTCGTACGTCGGCGCGAGCGAGCTGCCGCTCGCGGCGACGAACGCGATCAGGTATCCCGCCTGCACCTGCGGCGCGCGATTCCACGAACCGTGAAAGGCGATGAACGCGCCGTTGCGGTAGTGCGCGGGGAATGCGGTGGCGGCGCTCGATGTATAGAAGGCGAGTCCGTTCGGCGCCCAGTGGCCGGGGAAGGCGGCGACATTCGCCCTCGTGGTCGAGCAACGGCCGACGGTCGTGCGGTCGCCGCCGTACTCGGGGCCGAGGACGCGGGCTTTGGTGCGTGAATCGAAGTAGCAGTAGGGCCAGCCGAAGTCGTCGCCCTGGTTCACCTGGAACAGCTCTTCGCCCGGACTCTCCGCGCCGTCTGCCGCGGAAAACATATTTGGATAATTCTGATAGAGATCATCGCGCCCATGCTGCGTCACGTACAGCAGGCCCGTCGTCGGATGGATGGCCATGCCGACGGCGTTGCGAATGCCCGTGGCGAAGCGCGCGCCGGTGCTGAACTGCTGATTGGTAGCCGTGGCGTCGAAGCGCCACACGCCGGCGCGCGTCGGCAGCTCGTTGCACGGATCCTTGACGCCCGAGTCGCAGATGTTGGTCGCCGAGCCGATGCCGACGAAGAGATTGTTGTTCGCGTCGACCGCGACGCTGCGCGACGTGTGCGCGCCGCCCGTGGGCAGGCCGCGCACGATCGTGTCCGGAGCCGACGCGGGCATGAGTGTGCCTGGCGTGAGCGTGTACCGAACGATGATGGCGCCGATGTCGGCGTAGAGACTGTTGCCGCGCAGGTAGAGCCCCGAGTTGCCCGACCGGCCGAACGTCGCGCGCACATCCGACCGACCGTCGCCGTTCGTGTCGCGGAGCGCGAGGACGCTGCCGCCGGACAACATCACGTACACGTCGCCGGTCGGCGTGACGACGATGTGCCGCGCGGCACCGACCTGGTCGGCAAAGATCGTCGCGCAGAAGCCCGTGGGCAGATTGATACCGCCGTTGCCCGTGTCGCACGCGGCATCGGTCGATGGACCGGTCGGCGTGGTCGGCGTGAGGCCGCCGGTAGACGGAGACGGGTCGCCCGCGCAGCCGAGGCAGGCGGCCGCGGCGATGAGGATTTCGCGGAGTCTCATATCGTACAATCTCCCGGGGCCAGGGGCTCAATTCTGCGACTTGGATCACGGCGGCAAGAAGGGCGCCGGTTGCCACCCCGGTGGCCCAGCGCCATGTTATCGCGTCGTCCACTCCAGCCCGCCCCCGCGCGCCCAAATTCATCGATGTCTCACGATCGACGAACGTTTCTCGCGACACTCGGCGCCGCGGCCCTTGGCGCAACGGGTGCGTGGCGTTCGGCGTTTTCATGGTCGCTCACCCGCGTCCGGCCAATCGGGCTCGAGCTGTACACCGTGCGGAAGCCGGCGGCCGCGGATCTGGCCGGCACGCTCGCCCAGGTCGCGTCGATCGGCTACAAGGAAGTGGAATTGGCGGGCTACTACAACCACACGGCGGCCGAGTTTCGCGCGCTGCTCGATGCGAACGGCCTGAAGGCGCCGTCGGGCCACATCGGGATCGATCTGATCGAGACCAAGCCCGACACGACCTTCGCCGACGCTCACACGGTCGGCCACGAGTGGATCACCGTCCCATCACTGCCGCGCGCCGTCGGGCAAGCGAACGACGGTCGACGACTGGAAGCAGGTTGCGGCGCAATTCAATCGCGCTGCGCGCGCAGGTCAAGGAGGCGGGTTTTCGCTTTGCCTATCACAACCACAACACCGAGTTTCGTCCCGTAGGCGACACGACACCGCTCGAGATATTGCTCGCCGAGACCGATCCGTCGCTCGTGTCGTTCGAGATGGACATTTATTGGGTCGTGAACGGCGGCGGCGATCCGCTCGCGCTGTTGTCGAAGCATCCGGGCCGGTTCAAGATGCTGCACTTGAAGGACTCGATGGGTCCGCCCGAGCAGAAGATGGCCGACGTCGGCGCCGGGGTGATCGACTTCAAGGCGATCTTCCGCGCGGCCAAGGGCGTCGAGCACTACTTCGTCGAGCACGACAACCCGCCCGACCCGATGGCGTCGGCGGCGGCGAGCTATAAGTATCTGTCAAACCTAGACTACTAATCATGTCGCAACGACCAGTGTACGACGTGTGCATCATCGGCTCCGGCGCCGGGGGCGGCATGGCCGCCTACGCGCTGACCAAGGCCGGCGCGAACGTCGTGATGCTCGAGGCGGGCCCCAAATGGTTCGCGTCGAAAGATTCGAAGATGATGGTGCCGAGTTACGCCACGCCGCACCGCGGCGCATCGATTCACGGACGGCCGTTCGGCGAGTTCGATGCCTGCGACGGCGGCTGGGAGATCGACGGCGAGCCGTACACCAAGGCGCCGGGCACGCAGTTCAGTTGGTGGCGCGCGCGAATGCTCGGCGGACGCACGAATCACTGGGGCCGAATCTCGCTGCGCTTTGGCCCGGACGATTTTCGCGGCAAGAGCATCGATGGCCTGGGCGACGACTGGCCGATCGGCTACGACGACGTGAAACCGTACTACGACGACGTCGACCGGTTGATCGGTCTCTATGGAAGCAACGAAGGGCTGCGCAATCATCCGGACGGCATCTTCCAGCCGCCGCCCAAGCCGCGCTGTCACGAGCTGCTGGTGAAGAAGGCGTCGGACAAGCTCAACATCACCTGCATTCCGGCGCGGCTGTCGATCATCACCAAGCCGTTGAACGGCCGGCAGGCGTGCCACTACTGCGGCCAGTGCAACCGCGGCTGCGAAGTGAAGGCGAACTTCTCGAGCCCCGACGTGCTCATTGCGCCGGCGTTGGCGACGGGCAAGCTCACGCTCATCACCAACGCGATGGCGCGCGAGGTCACGCTCGGCAACGACGGCCTGGCGAACGGGGTGTCGTACATCGACAAGAACACCGGCGCCGACGAGCATGTGCGCGCCAAGATCGTCGTGCTCGCGGCCAGCGCGTGCGAGACGGCGCGGCTGTTGTTGAATTCAAAGTCGAACAACTTTCCGAACGGCCTCGCCAACTCGAGCGGCACGGTGGGCAAGTATCTCACCGACACGACCGGTGGCAGCGTCGGCGGGTTCATTCCGTCGATGGTCAACCCCATTCCGCACAACCACGACGGCGTGGGCGGCATGCACGTGTACATGCCCTGGTGGCTGGACAACAAGAAGCTCGACTTCCCGCGCGGCTACCACATAGAAGTGTGGGGCGGCACGAGCCAGCCGTCGTCCGGCTTTGGCGGCGGCATTCAGCGGTACAACGGCGGCGGCTACGGCGAGCAGCTCAAGGCCGACTACCGCAAGTATTACGGCGCGACGATCGGCTTCGACGGCCGCGGCGAGATGATCCCGAACGACGACTGCTACTGCGAGATCGACCCGACCATGGTCGACAAGTTCGGGATTCCGGTGCTGCGCTTCCACTGGAAGTTCACGGATCACGAATACAATCAAGCGAAACACATGCAGGAGACCTTCCGCTCGCTGATCGAAGCGATGGGCGGAACGGTGTTCGCCCCGATGCCGTCGAAGGAACGCGGCTACGGACTGGCGACTGGCGGCACGATCATCCACGAGCTGGGCGGCGCGCGCATGGGCGCTGACGCGAAGACATCAGTCGTGAACGCGAACTGTCAGGCGCACGACGTGAAGAACCTGTTCGTCGCCGACGGAAGCCCGTTCGTGTCGCAGGCGGACAAGAATCCGACGTGGACGATATTGGCGCTGTCGTGGAGAACGGCGGACTACATCAGTCAGCAGAGAAAGGCGGGGGCCATATGAGCGAACACGACGGGATTTCGCGACGCCGCGCGCTGCAGGTACTCGGCGCGATGCCGGTGGTCGCGGCGATTGGCGGAACGGCGACGGTATTCACGCCCGAGGCCGCAGCACAGGCGGCGGTGCAGCCCGCTGCAGCGCCCGCGGCGCCGACGTTCTTCAATGCGCACGAGATGAAAACCGTGCGCCTGCTCGCCGACTACGTCATTCCGCGCGATGCTCGCTCGGGCAGCGCGACGGACGCGAAGGTGCCGGAGTACATGGACTTCCTGCTCGGCGAAAAGGACGCGAGCGAGAGCTCGCAGGTCGAGATGCGCGGTGGGTTGGCGTGGATGGACGCCGAGATGCAGAAGCGGTTCGGCAAGACGTTCATCGCGGCGACCGACGCGCAGCGCCGGCAGTTGCTCGACGACATCGCCTATCCGGCGAAAGCGCCTGACGGGATGAGTCACGGCGTCGCGTTCTTCAATCGCTTTCGCGACATGACGGCATCGGGCTTTTTCTCGAGCGCGATCGGGTGGCACGACGTGCAGTACATCGGCAACGTGTTCAATCCCGGTTACGACGGTTGTCCGCCGGCCGCGCTGGACAAACTTGGCGTGAGCTACGACGTGATGACCGCGCGCATTGCCCCGCAAGCGAAATGAGCGAGCAATGAGCGACGTCGGCAAATCGCCGGACGCCGGCCGCCGGCTCGGCGTCGGGTTCATTGGCAGCGGATTCAACGCGCGCTTTCACATGCAAGCCTTCCGCGCCGTCCGCGACGCGGACGTGCGCGGGGTGTGGAGTCCGAATGCGAAGAACGCCGCGTCGGCCGCGGCGCTCGCCCGCGAGCTCGACATCGGCGCGGCGCGCGCGTACAAGTCGATCGCCGACATGGTCGCCGATCCGGCGATCGACGCGATCTGGCTGACGGGTCCGAACCACGCGCGCATCGAGAACGTGGAAGAGATCGTGCACGCCGTGGAGAGCGGGCGCGGCACACTCGCCGGCATCGCCTGCGAAAAACCGCTCGCGCGAAACGTCGCCGAGGCCAAGCGCGTGCGCGAGTTGGTGAATCGCGCCGGGATCAGCCACGGCTATCTCGAGAATCAGGTGTTCGCGCCGCAGGTCGAGACGGGGCGCGCGCTGTTGTGGGCGCGCGGTGCCGCGACGACTGGGCGGCCATATCTCGCCCGCGCCGCCGAGGAGCACAGCGGACCGCACATGCCGTGGTTCTGGCGCGGCGATCTGCAGGGCGGCGGTGTGCTCAACGACATGATGTGCCACTCGGCGCTGGTCGTGCGGCATTTGCTCACGAAGCCGGGCGCGGCGCGCGAGAGCGTGCGCCCCGCGCGCATCACGGCGCACATCGCGAGTCTCAAGTGGACGCGGCCCGAGTATCGAGCCAAGCTCGCGAAGTCGATGGGGAAGGACGTCGACTACGGCAAACATCCCGCCGAGGATTTCGCCAGCACGACGATCGAATTCGAGACGGACGACGGTCATACGGTGATCGGTGAAGCGTCGACGTCGTGGAGTTTTGTCGGCCCGGGGCTCAGGCTCTCCGCCGAGTTGCTCGGGCCGGAGTACTCGATGTCGTGGAACACGCTCGACAGCGGGCTGAAACTGTTCTTCTCGCGCGCCGTGCGAGGGAAGGCGGGCGAAGATCTCGTCGAGAAGCAAAACGCGGAGATCGGGTTGATGCCGGTCGTCGCCAACGAGGCGGCCGCGTACGGGTACGAAGCCGAGGACCGGCATTTCGTGCGCGTCTTTCTCGGCAAAGAGATGCCGCTGCTCACGTTCGACGACGGGCTCGAGGTTGTGAAAATCCTCATGACGGCCTATCAGAGCGCCGAGCAGGGGAAGACGCTCGACTTTCCGCCGCGCGGGTTGGACAAGTTCGTGCCGGCGGTGGCGCGAGGGGACTGGAAACCGGCGGGCGCAGGGAAAGCGTAAGCGCGCGGCGACGGTGCGGTTTCACGAAGGCAACTTGCGGGAGTTCTCATGTCGACATCGGACGAAAAACCAATCACCCGCCGCGACTTCGTCGCCGACGCCGGCAAGCTGGCCGTCGGCGCCGCAATCGCCTCACGCGCGCCGATGATCGTTCCGCGCCACGTGCTCGGCGGTCCCGGCTACCAGGCGCCGAGCGACACGGTGAACTTCGCCAGCGTCGGATTCGGCGGGCAGGGCTCGGTGAATGCGCACGCGCTCGCGGCGACGGAGCATCTCGTCGCCGTGTGCGACGTCGATCAGTTCTTCGCCAAGAAGAATTGCGACGACAAACTGCGACCGCGCAACGGCGCCGTCGATCCCAGCGCCGTGCGATTGCAGGAGCAGTTCGACAAGGCGACCAAGTACGCCGACTTCCGCGAGATGTTGCAGAAGGAACGCGGCCTCGACGCCGTCGTCGTCGCGACGCCCGACCACCTGCACGCCGTCGTCGCCAAGGCGGCGATGGACATGGGCAAGCACGTGTACGTGCAAAAGCCGCTCACCTGGTCGGTGCGCGAGGCGCGCATTCTTCGACAGACGGCGTTGGCGAACAAGAAGCTCGTGACGCAGATGGGCAATCAGGGTCATTCGAGCGACGGCGCGCGCACGATCAATGAATGGATCGCGATGGGCGTGATCGGTCCGGTGCACGAGGTGCACGTGTGGACGAATCGTCCGGCGGGCTACTGGCCGCAGTTCGTGCCGCGTCCCGGTGCGACCGTCGCGCTCCCCGCGCCCGGATCGTTGAACGGCTTCGGTTCGCAGTGGGGGCAGAACGTGGTCAATGCGACACTCGCGCGCGCGCTCGGCGAAACGCCGGCGCCGGCCGAGTTGCACTGGGATCTCTATCTCGGACCCGTGGCCGAGGACATTCCGTATCACCCGATCTACCATCCGTTCAACTGGCGCGGCTGGGTCGACTTCGGCATGGGCGCACTCGGCGACATGGGCGCGCATCTCATCGACCATCCGTTCTGGGCATTAGGACTTACGTATCCAACGAGTATCGAAGCGACGTCGGCGCCGTTCGGAACGATGACGGTGCCCGGCGATCCGAACGCGGCGGCCGGCACGCCAGCGGCGCGCAACCACAGCCGGCCGGTGTCGTATCCGCTCGCGTCGCAGGTACACTATGAATTCGCGGCGCGCGGTTCGCAGCCGCCGGTCAAGCTCACCTGGTGCGACGGCGGGTTCTTTCCCCCGCGCCCCGACGTGCTGCCCGACACGGGCATCGACGCGGTGTTCAACTCGGAAGGCGGCGTGATTTTCATCGGCGAGAAGGGAATTCTCATCAACGACACATACGGCTCCAATCCGCGGATCTATCCGGAATCGTTGCGATCGTTGGCCGCGGCGGTGCCGCAAACAATCCCGCGCATTCCGTGGAGCCATGAACAGAACTGGGTGAAGGCGATCAAGGGCGTCGACGGCGCCGTCGCCAGCTCGCCGTTCGAGTACGCGGCTCAACTGACCGAGACCATGCTGCTCGGTGTTGTGGCGCTGCGCGCGGGGCAGGGGAAGAAAATTCTCTACAATGGCGAGGACATGCAGATCACGAACGTTCCGGAAGCCAATCAATTCCTCACGCGCAACTATCGCGCGGGATGGGCGATTTGAGAATGCACATGCGACTATCGTGGGTGGCCGCGGGGATGTTCGTCGCCGCGTGTTCGCGGAACCATGTTCCGGTGCGCGGCGGCGCGCGCGGCGAGTCGCGCGAGTGGCGCTCGCTGTTCGACGGCGTGTCGATGGCCGAGTGGCGCGGGTATGAGAGCGAGCGCGTGCCGGAGGGGTGGAGCGTCGTCGACGGTGAGATCACCAAGCGCGGCGACGTGGGCGACCTGATGACGCGCCAGCAGTTCGCCAACTTCGAGCTCGAACTCGAATGGAAGATCGGGCCGCGCGGCAACAGCGGCATCTTCTATAGAGCGACGCACGACTACGACCACATCTACTGGAGCGCACCGGAGTACCAGCTCGAGGACAACATCGGCGCCGAGGACAATCGGACGCCGGATCGCTGGGCAGGGTCGAACTACGCGTTGTACGGTGTGCCGGACAATCGCGTGAATCCGGTCGGCGAGTGGAACAAGACGCGCATCATCGTCGACGGCGGGCACGTCGAGCACTGGCTCAACGGCCGCAAGGTGGTCGAGTACGAGTTGTGGAGTCCGGAATGGACAGCGAGAGTCGCGGCCAGCAAGTTCAGACAATTTCCGCTGTACGGCATGGCGAGGCGCGGGTACATCGGCATCCAGGGCGACCACCCCGGACTGCTCGCGCTTCGCAACATCCGCATCCGTGAGCTGCCATGACGCTCGTTCGCACTCGACTCTCGGCGATGATGTTCCTCCAGTATTTCATCTGGGGGGTGTGGTTCGTGACGATGGGCACGTACCTGGTGCAGACGCTGCACTTCACGGATCAACAGAACGGGTTGGCGTATGGAGCGACGGCGATCGCGGCGCTCGTGTCGCCGTTCTTCATGGGCATGATCGCCGACCGATTCTTTGCCAGCGAAAAATTGTTGGCGGTGTTGCATCTGCTCGGCGGCGTGTTCATGTGGGCCGCGTCGACGCAGACAACGTTCGCGCGATTCTATCCGCTGCTCATTCTGTACGCGCTCTGCTACATGCCGACGTTGTCGCTCACGAACTCGGTGTCGTTCCACCATGTGACCGACGCGGCGCGCGATTTCCCGTTCATTCGTGTGTTCGGCACGATCGGATGGATCGCGGCGGGCATTCTCGTCGGCAAAGTGCTGCGCGCCGACGCACTGGTGCTGCCGATGCAGCTCGCGGCCGGCGCGTCGATCGTCATGGCGGTGTTTTCGCTGCTGTTGCCGCACACGCCGCCCAAGGCCGCGGGCGAGCCGTTCAACATGCGCGACGCGCTCGGCCTCGACTCGCTGCAACTGTTCGCGCACCGTGACTTTCTGTTCTTCGTGATCGGATCGTTCCTGCTCTGCATTCCGCTGCAGTTCTACTACACGTTCGCCAATCCCTTTCTCAACGAGATCAAAGTTCCCGAGCCGGCGTTCATCCAAACGTTCGGCCAGATGTCGGAATTCTTTTTCATGTTGATGCTGCCGTTCGCGCTGCGGCGCTTTGGCATCAAGGTGATCATGCTCGCCGGCATGGCGGGGTGGGCGTTGCGCTATCTCGCGTTCAGCAACGGCAACGCAGGCGCGGGGATGTGGTTGATCTATGCCGGCATTCTGCTGCACGGTGTCTGTTACGACTTCTTCTTCGTCGGCGGCCAGATCTACACCGATCAGCGCGCGGGCGTGAAGATTCGCGCGGCGGCGCAAGGTCTCATCAACTTCGTGACGAACGGGTTGGGCTATTTCGTCGGCGCGTTCGTCTCGGGCGCCGTCGTCAACCGATATGCGTCGCCGAACGGCGCGTGCAGCACAGCGGCCGCCGCGGCGCACGAGTGTTTGCCGGTCGTGCACGATTGGCGGTCGATCTGGTTGGTCCCGGCGGCGGGCGCGGCGGTGGTATTCGTGTGGTTCGCGCTGTCGTTCCGGCCGCGCGACTTGAAGGTCGACGAGGCCGCTCCGGAGATCCCCGCCGAGGGCGCGCCGGCGTAGATGGTGTAACGCGTAACCGCAAGGCGCGCCGCGGGATGACGCGCGGTGTAACTTGCAAGGACGCGAATACGTTGTGTAAGCGAAGTCGAAGTCTTCTCTCGTCCTCTTAGCGCTCGATGGACCTCTACATCACGAGTCTCTTGCTAGGTGCCGCCGGGCTCGGCGTCATGGCACTCAGCGGTCTCGGGGCGAGAGGACACGCCGGCGGCCGCGCGTCGAGCGGGCACGCCGCGGGCACCGGATCGCACGCGCATGTCGGGCATGGCGCGCGGGGAACGAGTCAGTCGCACGTCGCGAGCGCCGGCGGCCGTGCCGTGGCGAGCAGAACGCTCTGGGCGATTGCATCGCCGCGATTCCTGTTCAGCTTCTTTCTCGGCTTCGGCACGGTCGGCGAGTTGGTGCGCCCAATCCTCGGCGGGCCGCTGCTATTCGTGGCGGCAATTGCCGGCGGCATCGCGCTCGAACGGCTACTCGTTGCGCCGCTCTGGAATTTCGCCATGCGGTTCGCATCGACGCCGGCCGCGACGCTCGAATCCGCGGTCTCCGACGAAGCGACGGCAGTCACCGCGTTCGACGCGAACGGCCAGGGCATCGTCTCGATCGAGGTCGACGGGCAGATCGTCCAGATTCTGGCGACGCTTCAGCCGGCCGACCGGACGCTGGGCGGCGCTCGGATCCGTGTCGGTCAACGCGTACGTATCGACGACGTCGATTCACAGCGGCACCGGTGTACGGTGTCGTTGATTTGATGTCGAGTGGCTGGTCGAGTTGGAACATTGAAGAGCACGAATCAAACGAATGAGACGAATCACTACGAATCGTTTTGTCCTTCAACAGCGCGATGCACTTTTCGTTGGGCAACGTCAGCCGATCATGTTGTATTCGTCGTTATTCGTGTCGATTCGTCCGATTCGTGGTTCGACAGCTCTCCAACCGTATCTGCCGCACCGTATCCGCAGCATGAGTCCCACAATTTCAGGAGTCTAGAATGTCCGGAATGTTCTCTGGTGGCGTCTTGATCGCGATCGTCGTCGGGTTCGTGGTCATCGTTATCCCCATGATCGTCGCCAGTTTTCTGCGCAACGTCGAGGCGGGCACGATTCGCCTGGTGAGTTGGCTGCACGGTGGCACCGTGATCTATCGCGGCCCGGGCAAGTCGAAGGAGATTCCGCTGCTCACCACCGGCACGACGATCTCGAGCAAAGTCATCAACATCGACCTCGACATCACCGACCAAACGGCAGACGTCGACGAGAACGGCACGCCGCGCCCGATCAAAGTCCGCGTGCTGGCCAGCGCGATCGTCTCCGTCGGCGACACGGACTCGCTGATCAAGACGGCGGCCAATCGGTTTTTCTCGAAGAGCGATGCCGATCAGCTCAGCACGCTCACTGACCTGCTGTCGAGTTCCGGTCGCCGAGCGATGAACCTGCTCACCCACGACCAGCTCTTCTCGGCCAAAGGCACGCCGAGCGCGTCGCGCGCGCTGCTGCCGGCGGGCACCGGCGGGACGCTGCCCGCGCGGATCGCGGCGGCGCCGTTGGTCCAGATCGAGCAGGAGCCCGTGTCGCTCGAGGACGAGGACGATCCGCTCGCCGTGATCATCCGCAAGGCGTGCTCGCGCGAACTCACGGACCTCGGCCTCATATTCAATTCGTTGAATATCAAGGTTGTGCAGTCCGAAGTGGCGGAGGCCCGGCGCCGGCAGTCGGCGGCCGAAGCGCAGGCGAACGCGGACATCGTGTCGGCCAATCAGTCGCGCCGCGCGAAAGAAGCGCAGCTCGATGCCGAACGCGCGATCTCCGACAAGCAGCGTGAACTCGAGCAGACCAAGGCCTCGAACGCCGCGCTCGTCGCGCAGTCGGAAGCAAAACGGCAGGAAGCCACCGGCTTGATGCGCGCCGCGGAGCTCGACGCGACCCAGATTGCCCAGGCGAGAGCCGACGCGGCACGTGTACGTCTCGCCGCCGAAGCCTCAGCCGACGCAGAAGCGATTCGCATTCGCAAGATCGCCGAGGCGACCGCGGAAAGCATTCAGAAGGTGAACCAGGCGATCGAAGCGGGCGGCGAATCGTACTTCCGCTATCGCCAGATCGAGATGCTGCCGCAGATCGCGCCGGCGATCGCCGAGGCGCTCGCCCAAGCGAAGATGGTGACGATCTCGAACGGCGGCGAAGGGGCGGCCGAAACGACGACGCACAACATCACGAGCGTGATTCAAACCGTGCTCGCGGCGCAGCTCGTGTCTCGTGGCTTGCTCGACGGGCAGTCGTCGGGTCCGACCGCGGCGCAGGCGACGTTGCCGAGCGCGGTCGTCGCGCCCGGCACGGCAAAGAAGTAGCGCGCGGCTCGCCTGTTGGTCGCCGGCCGTAGCGATGCGCTACGGTTCGGCGACCTTTGGTGTGACGTACGTCTTTCTGAGATCCTCGAGATACTCGCCGTGTAGCGCGTGAATCGTGTCGAACTCGCGCTTGACCGTGGCGCGAAAGGCCGGCCGCGTGGCGAAGTCGAAGAGCAGCGCCGTCATCGCCTGCGCGTCGACGACGAACCCTTGATGACCGACCGGCGTCAACGCGTCCGCGAGCATTTCATAGGTGTGGTTCGGCGCGTTTGACGTGTGCGCGGTGAAGCCCAAACCCGGGATCGCGCTCGACACACTCCCCGTCTCGTCGAAGCCTTGCGGCTTGCCCGGCTCAGGCGAGATGTCCGTGGCGCCGTACTTCTTCATGTACGCAAAGCCGACTTCGTTGAGCGAACCGACGCTGACGCCGTCGCGATCGTGACCATAGTGATCGATCTTGACCTTCGTCCCCGTGGCCAACGCCGCGGCGCGAGCGGCATCGTCGACCATCTGGGAGATTTGCGCGAGGTAGATCTCGTCGGGATAGCGAACGTAAAAGTCCGCCGCGGTGCGATCCGGCACGACGTTGGGCGCCGCTCCACCTTCGGTGATGATACCCTGAATGCGCGCTTCTGGGCGAATGTTGCTGCGCATTCCGTCGATGTTGTCGAACAGATGGATCACCGCCGTCAGCGCGTTACGTCCGTTCCAGGCCGCGAGCTCGTGGGCCGGCGCGCCGCTGAACGTGTACTTCACGCCGTCGATGTTCATGCAGCAGGTGCCGAAGCCGGGCGCCGGACGGCTCGTCGTCGCCGACGAGTGGCTGCGCAGAATGATGTCCATTCCGTCGAACACGTGCGCGTCGAACATCACCGTCTTCGCCACGGGCGGCATCATCTCTTCGCCCGGCGTTCCAAACACGGTGACGCTGCCCGGCGTATGCGACTTCGTGAGGTATTCGGCCATGGCAATCGCCACCGCCATGCCGATCGGTCCCTGCGTGCTGTGCTGGTCGCCGTGGAACGCACCCTTGGTTCCACGCAGCGCGTCGTACTCGAGAATGACGCCAAGATTCGGTGCGCCGTTGTTCTTGTTGTACTTGGCGACGAACGCCGTGGGCAATCCGGCGACGCCCATCGTCACCGTGAAATCGTGCTTCTCGAGGTAGGCCGTCAGAATGCCGACCGACCGTTTCTCGGTGAATCCGATCTCGGGATGATTCGTGATGTCGTCGCCCATCGCCAGCAGCTCGGTGTCCATCAACTCCTTCGCCCGCGCGACGACCTGATCGCGCGCCGCGTTCGGTCCGGTGAGCTGGGCGACGAGCTGCGTCAAGTTGAGCGATTTTTCGACGGAGTCGAGTTGGCGAACGACGTTCGCCGCCGAC
Source organism: uncultured Gemmatimonadaceae bacterium (assembly GCA_963817445.1). Taxonomy (GTDB): domain Bacteria; phylum Gemmatimonadota; class Gemmatimonadetes; order Gemmatimonadales; family Gemmatimonadaceae; genus JAQBQB01. Next base: position 196,014 of record CAWFOG010000027.1, on the reverse strand, counting down.
TCGCGTTCGGTCGGCGTCTCCTGCGCCCGCGACGCCACCGGCACCACCAGGGCAGGCGAGAACGGCCCAGTACAGCACGTGCGTCGACGACGATTTGGTCATGTGCGCTCCAGAAGTACGTAGCCAGACATGCGTCTGAATTCCTCTTGCACCGCCGTCGATCGCATCCGGCCGAGCAAGCGCCAGAGCCACATCATCGACATTTCGCGCCGCAGGCGATGCGCTTCTTCCATCGTCGACAGGAACGCCGACTCGCGCCACCCAAACGGCTGGAAGAATTTCGATCCTTCGACGGGCGCGAACTGAAACGGCGCGTTGCCCTGCTGAAGAGTCTTTCCCCAGTTCTTCTGCATGATCGTCAGCAGGCGCGGATTGGCCAGGTCGATCAGCCACCAGCGAAAGCTCGACTGCGCGTGGCAGATCGCCGGCGAGCGACGCCACCTGCTCGGCGGTGAGATAGATGAGCAAGCCTTCGGTGATCACGAGCACGCGCGCCGCGTTCGTTCCGATTTGCGAAAACAACGCTTGCCGGCGCGCCGCGTCGGTGAGGTCGACGCGAATTGCTTCGTAGTTGCAGACCGGTTTCTCGTTTCGGAGCATGTCGGTCTTGTAGTCGAGAATGCCGGGCAGGTCGACGTCGATCCAGCGGAGGGTCGGCGGCAGCGGCATGCGCCAGGCGCGGGCGTCGAGACCGGCGGCGAGGTTGAGCACGACGTCGACGCCACCGCCTTTGACCCGTTCGAGAATGACTTCGTCGAACACGGCCGTGCGTACGATCATCGCCCAGGCCATGCTGCGGCCGCGCTTCATCGTGTCGACGATCGCCGCGCCCCTTTCTCCCGCGAGGCGCTCGGCGAACGGGTCGCGGAAGATGGCGTCCGCGCGCGCCGATTCCATGGCGCGGTAGTACGCGACCCAGCGCGCCGTGTCGGAGATGTTCTCGATGCGAGCGGTCATATGGCGGCTGGGAGTGGGGGGGCCCGGGGATAGCGCGGAGATGACGTAAAGGCCGGCCGGCGCTGGCGTCAATGCCATGGCACTAGCCGAATGCCGCTCGGCGAGCAATTCTGTAGTGTGGTGCGCCCGCGACGGGCGCACGGTCGAACACCCTCTCCGTATTCCCCGGATACTCCGATGTCCCGCACTCGATCATTCGTCGTTCTCGCGGCGACGGCGCTTGCCGCCGCGCCCTGCCTGCAGGCGCAAACGCGCATGCTCCGCGCTCCCACCGTCAGCGACACGCAGATCGCGTTCGCCTACGCGAACAACATTTGGGTCGTAGACAAGGCGGGCGGCTCCGCTCGTCGCATCACCAGCTTCCAGGGCACGACCGAGAATCCGCAATTCTCGCCGGACGGAAAGCTGATTGCGTTCAGCGCGCAGTACGGCGGCAACGTGGACGTGTACGTGGTGCCCGCCGTGGGCGGCGAGCCCAAGCGGTTGACCTGGCATCCGGGCGCGGACGACGTCCAGGGCTGGACGCCCGACGGCAAATCGATCGTCTTCGCCTCGTCGCGCGCGAGCGCAGCGCCGAGTGCGGTGCCGCGCTTCTGGACCGTGCCGGTCGAAGGCGGCGTCGAGACGCCGATGCCGCTGCCCCGCGCCTATCAGGGCAAGATTTCGCCCGACGGAAAATTCATCGCGTACCGGATGAACAATTCGTGGGACGAAGAGCGACGCAACTACCGCGGCGGCCAGAACCGGCCGATCTGGATTGTCGATCTCAAGACGTTCGATCTCGATTCCACGCCGAACACGACGACGGATCTGGTCGTCGCGCAGGCAGGCTCGCCGCGCAGCTCGTCGCACTTTTCGGCGCCGTCGACTCCCGAGTCGAAAAACATGGAACCGGTGTGGGTCAACAACTCCGTTGTCGACTTCATCTCCGACCGCGACGGCGTGGCGAACGTCTGGAGCTACGATCGCGCGTCGAAGAAGCTGACGCAGGTGACGAAGTTCAGCGACTACGACGTGAAGACGTTGGGCGCCGCGTTCGACGGCAGCGCCGTCGTCTTCGAGCAAGCTGGCAACATCCATCTCCTCGATCCAAAGAGCGGCAAGGAGCATGTCGTCGACATCACGGCGACGGGCGACTTTCCGTGGATGATGGCGCAGTGGAAGGACGTCACGGCGAGCATGTCGAACCTCGCGCTGTCGCCGACCGGAAAGCGGATCGCCGTCGAAGCGCGCGGAGAGATCTTCACGATTCCGGCGGAGAATGGCGACGTCCGCGACATCACGAATTCGAGCGGGTCAGCCGAGCGTGAGCCCGCGTGGTCGCCAGACGGAAAGCAGTTGTCGTACTTCAGCGACAAGTCTGGCGAGTACGAGCTGTACATCGCCGACCAGGATGGCTTGTCCGCGCCGCGCGAGATCAAGATTCCGACGACCGGCCACTTCTACACGCCGTCATGGGCGCCGGATGGCAAGCACATTCTCTTTCACGACACCAATCTCCACCTGTGGGTCGTCGACGTCGGAACGGGTCAGGCGAAGATCGTCGGCAACGATCCATGGATGGTGCCGACGCGCACGATGGATCCGGTCTGGTCACCGGACGGCAAGTGGATCGCCTACGCGAAGCATCTCAGCTCGCTGTACAAGGCGATCGAAGTCGTGAATGTCGAGACGGGCGTGTCGAAGCAGGTGACCGACGGCCTGGCCGACGTGATGTCGCCGGCGTGGGACGCGAGCGGCAAGTATCTGTGGTTCATCGCGTCCACGGACTTCGGACTCAAGTCGCAGTGGCTCGACATGTCGAACGTCGACCACACGGAAACCTTCGGGCTGTACGCGACGATTCTGCGCAAGAGCGATCCGTCGCCGTTCCTGCCGGAGAGCGATGAGGAAAATGGTATGCCATCCGCGCCGGCGTTCGGCGGCGGCGGTCGCGGTGGACGTGGTGGTGGTGCGGCGGCGGCGGGCGATAGCGCCGGCGCGGTCGAACAGGCGCCGCGCGCGCCACGCGGCGGCATGCCGACGGTCACGATCGACTTCGACGGCATCAACCACCGCATTCTCGCAGTGCCGGGCATTCCCGAGCGCGTGTATTCGAGCGTTCATGCCGGAGCGGCCGGTACGGTGTTCTACGTCGAGGCCGGCAATGGCGGTGGTGGTCGCGGCGCAGGTGGCGGCGGCGCGACGCTGCACCGGTACACGCTGCGTGACCGGCGGGACATTGCGTTCGCCACCGGCGTGGTCAGCTATGATGTGAGTCTCGACGGACGCAAGCTGCTGTATCGCGCGGGTGGTGCCGGCGGGGCGGCGGCGGTCGTGGTGGCCGCGGCGGCGCGGGCGGTGCCGGCCCGCAACTGTTCATCGTCGACGCGGATCGCAATCCGCCGCAGGCGGGACAGGGGCGCGTCAACGCCGATCTGCGCGCGTACATCGATCCCAAGCTCGAGTACAAGCAGATCTTCGACGAAGCGTGGCGCAACCAGCGCGACTACCTCTACGTCACGAACGAGCACGGCTCCGATTGGCCGAAGATGAAGCTGATGTACGGCGCGCTGCTCCCGTACGTGAACCATCGCGCCGATTTGAATTATCTCATCGACCAGATGGGCGCCGAGATTGCGATCGGTCACTCGTTCGTCCGCGGCGGCGACATGCCCGAAGTTGCGACCGGCGAACCCGCCGGCCTGCTCGGCGCCGATTTCGCGATCGACAACGGGCGCTACAAGATCACGCGCATCTACGACGACGAAGAGTGGAACCCCGATTTGCGGGCGCCGCTCGCGGCACCGGGCGTCGACGTGCGTGTTGGCGACTACGTCATGGCGATCAACGGCCAGGAGCTGAAGGCGCCGGACAACATCTACCGCTTGCTCGACGGCACGGCGAACCGGCAGACCAATCTCGTCGTCAACGCGACGCCGACGATGGACGGCGCGCGCCACGTGACCGTCGTGCCCGTGGCAAACGAGCAGACGCTCCGCTCGCGCGCGTGGGTGGAAGACAGCCGCCGACTGGTCGATTCGCTGTCCCACGGCCAATTAGCATATGTGTATTTGCCGAGCACGGCGGGTCCGGGATATACGTACTTCAACCGGTATTATTTCGCGCAGCAGGACCGGAAGGGCGCGATCATCGATGAGCGCTACAACAGCGGCGGACAGGCCGCCGACTATATCATTGACGTGTTGCAGCGCAGCTTCGACGGATACTTCAACAACGTCGCCGGCGATCGCACGCCGTTCACCAGCCCGGAGGCCGGCATCTGGGGGCCGAAGGTGATGGTGATCAATGAAATGGCCGGATCAGGCGGCGACCTGATGCCGTACATGTTCCACTATCGCAAGGTCGGCACGCTCGTCGGCGAGCGGACGTGGGGTGGTCTGGTGCACACCGCTGACACGCCGACGTTCATCGACGGTGGCTCGGCGATCGCGCCGCGCGGCGGCTTCTTCGCCGTCGACGGCAAGTGGGCCGTGGAGAACGAAGGCACGGCGCCGGACGTCGCCGTCGAGAACACACCGAAGGACGTGATCGCCGGCCACGATCCGCAGCTCGAGCGCGCCGTGGCGGTCGCACTGCAGCAGCTCAAGGATCACCCGGTGGAACGGATGATGAAGGAGCCGCCGCCGCCGGAATGGGGCAAGCGCATCAAGCCGAACCCGTGATTCGGTGAGCGAAAGCGAAAGCGAAACACCGACCCACGTCATGCATGAGTCGCCGATTCAACGGATCCTCGTTGAATCGGCGCTCATCGTCTTTAGCATTCTGCTCGCGCTCGGCGTGAACTCGTACGTCGATACGCGAAAGGAGCACCGACTCACCGAGCGGGCGTTGCGAGGCGTGCACGACGAGATCGCGACGAACCTGCGCGCGATTCGGGATGTCCGATCGTACCACGACACGTTGGGACGGCAGGCGCACCTCGCTGATTCGCTGCACCAGGCGACGAGCTACGCGGCGTTCGCGAGCCACGTGCCTGCCTGGAGCGGTCTGCACAATCCGGAACTCGACAACACCGCGTGGGAGAGCGCGCTCACGCTCGGCACGGTCGCCAACATGGGATACGACACCGTGCGAGTGCTGTCGTCACTGTACGCGAAGCAAGCAAAGTTCGACGCGTACGCGTCCAGTGGCTTCTCGAGCTTTGATTTCGCCGACGCGGCCATGCCGTCGACCGTGCGGCGGATTTATGTGTACGCCGCCACGGTCCGCGTGAACGAAGATGCGCTGCTCGCCCAATATGCCGCGGCACTGCGCGTACTCGGCGACACCGTTACCCGCTGAACCCATTTCCATCCGCTCATGTCACTCACGCTCGCGTTGGCCGCGATCCTCACACAGGCGCCTGTGGCGCGCCCTCAACCAATCGTGCCGGTGAGTGACACGATCACCCTCGACACGCCCACGGGGAAAATCGCCGGTACGCTGCTCGTCCCGCCCGGCCCCGGTCCATATCCGCTCGTCGTGATCATCGCTGGTTCTGGCCCCACGGATCGCAACGGCAATTCGCCGGCACTCCCCGGCGCCAACAACAGCTTGAAGTTGCTCGCCGAAGGATTGGCTGATCACGGCATCGCGTCGCTGCGCTATGACAAGCGGGGCATCGGGGAGAGCGCCAAGGCCATGGTCCGAGAGGCCGATCTGCGGTTCGACATGTACGCCGATGACGCAGCGGGATGGGTGCACAAGCTTCGCGGCGACCATCGCTTCACCACGATCACCATCGTCGGCCACAGCGAAGGCTCGTTGCTCGGCATGCTGGCCGTGCAGCGGTCCGACGCGGACGGCTATGTCTCGATCGCCGGCGCGGGTCGCGCGGCGGACAAAATTCTCCGCGAACAGTTGAGCAAACAGCTGCCGACCAGCCTGTTAACGTTCTCGAACAACGCGCTCGACACGCTCCTTGCCGGTCACACGGTCGACTCCGTGCCGCCGACGCTCGCCGCACTGTTTCGTCCGAGCGTGCAACCGTATCTGATCTCCTGGCTCAGAGTCGACCCACAGGTAGAAATCGCGCGGCTCGCCGTGCCGGTGCTCATCGCACAGGGATCGCTCGATGCGCAGGTTCCACCGGGCGACTCACAACTCCTCGTGCAGCATCATGCAGGCGCGACGCTGCTGCTGGTCGGCGGGATGAACCATGTGCTCAAGCAGACCGCGCCCGACCTCGCATCGCAGCAGAAGTCGTACAGCGATCCCACCATTCCGGTCGCGCCCGAGCTCATCGACGGCATTGCGTCGTTCGTGAAAAGCGTCCCACGAAAACGATGATCGGGTCGCGCGCAAATTCTAGACAGCGCGCGGGCTCATGGCGCTGACCGCGACGGTCTACAACTTCGACGTCCAGCTCTCCAACGTCGACCGCGGCGTGTACGAGACGTTCTCGATTCGCGCGGCGCAGCAGCCGTCGGAGACCGCCGAGTATTTGGCGACGCGCGTGCTCGCGTATTGCCTCGAGTACGCCGAGGGCATCACGTTCACAAAGGGAATCGCCGAGCCGGAACTGCCGGCGATTGTCGTGCGCGACCTGACTGGCGCGCTCAAAGCGTGGATCGAAATCGGATCGCCGGACGCGGCGCGGCTGCACAAAGCGGCGAAGGCGTCGCCGCGCGTCGCGGTGTACACGCACAAAGACCCGATGCAGCTCGTGCGTCAGCTCGAGGGCGAGCGAATCCATCGTGCCGGCGACATCGCCATCTACGGGATCGATTCGTCGTTGATCGCCGAGTTCGTCGCGCGTCTCGATCGGCGCACCTCGTTCGATCTCTCGGTCACAGAGGGGCACCTCTATCTCACCGTTGGCCGCGAGACGCTCGAGGGCGTGCTGAAACCTGCCGAGCTCGCCGTCCGTCGTTCTTAGCAGGGCTCCCCCCACCGCAGCTTGGAGAAGAAGTCGTGCAACTGTCGATTCTCGCGCTGAACCTCGTCTACGCGGCCTTGGGCGTCGTGCTCATGTTCGTGAGTTATAGAATCATCGATCGACTCACACCCGACGTCGATTTTCCGACCGAGTTGAAGAGGGGCAACGTCGCCGTCGCGATCTTCATCGCGGCGCTGTGGATCTCGATCGCGCTCATCATCGGGCGCGCGATCGGGTAGCGGCATGTCGCGCCGTGTCGGTTGGGTAGTGGGATTGGTCGTCGCCGCATCGAGTGCCGTCGCGCACACGGGGTCGGCGCAGTCGTCCGCGCTCTCGAGCGCCGGCACCGCCGTCGAGCGCGCGGCAGAGGCGCGGGCGCACAAGAAAATCAGTCAGCGCTACGATCCGACCTTTCGCAAATACTCAAAGCGTTATTTTGGCCCAGCCTTCGATTGGAAGTACTTCAAGGCGCAGGGCTACGCCGAGAGCGGGCTCTCGGCGAGCGCGACGAGCTGGGTCGGCGCGCGAGGCGTGATGCAGCTCATGCCCTCGACCTACCAGGACATCGCGTCGCATCGTCCGGACTTCGGACCGATCGATCAACCCGAGTGGAACATCGCCGCGGGAATTCTGCACGATCGCGATTTGTGGCAGCTGTGGAAGAGCGGCGTTCCCGAGGAGGAGCGCTATCACTTCATGTTCGCGAGCTACAACGCGGGCGAAGGGACGATCGGGCGCGCACTGGCAGCGGCGCTCAAGGTCGGGCCGCCTGTGTGGTCGAACGTCGAGCAGATCGCGCCGACGGTTGGACGGTGGCGGTATCTCGAGACGCTGGGGTACGTCAGACGGATTGATTCGACGTACGCGAGGCTGCGAGTTCTGGTGACGCCCTGACTGGGGCCGCGTGCTCGGCGTAGATTCGCGAGCATGCAGATCGATCTCGACGAGGAGTTTCGCGCGGCGGTTTTCGCCCGAGTTCGACAATTGCAGGAGCGCTACGCAGGGCGCATCCCGGCCGGCGAGCTCAATGCCGGCATCGAATTCCATGGGCATCGCGAACCGATCTGGAATTATCAGAAGGGAATCTTCAAGCCCGCAATACTCGGCCGTAACGGCGCTGCACTAAGTATTCAGACCTCCGCGGAGTCGCCGTACGAGGACGATCGCGATCCAGACGCCGGCCACTTCGTCTACAAGTATCGCGGCACCGATCCAAACCACTTTGACAATCGGGCGCTGCGCCGAGCGATGGAACTGAGGCGTCCACTGGTTTACTTCGTCGCCGTAGATGCCGGCCGCTTCTCCGCAGTCCTGCCGGTGTACGTAACAGCCGACGATCCGGCCCGTACGCAGGTGAACCTCGTCGCCAGCCAATTGTCCGCAGGGCTGGGCTTTGTGGACACACCCGTCGCGGCTGCCGGGCGTGCCTACGAGACGCGAGCGGTGATGCAGCGGCTGCATCAGCAGCACTTTCGCCGAATCGTACTTGATGCGTATCGCGATCGCTGCGCGGTGTGCCGTTTAAACTATGTCGAGCTGCTCGATGCGGCGCACATTCTCGAGGACAAGCATCCCAAGGGCGAGCCAGTCGTCACGAACGGGCTCGGCATGTGCAAGATTCATCATTCGGCGTTCGACGCGAACATACTTGGCATCGACCCAGACGCGCGCGTGCACATCCGTGTCGATGTCCTTCGACAGAAAGATGGGCCGATGCTGAAGCACGGATTGCAGGAGCTCGATGGCGCTCGGCTTACGCTTCCGTCGCGTAAAATACAGCGGCCGAATCGAGACTTTCTCGCCGAACGCTACGACCGATTTAGCGCGGCGTGAGGGTGACGCGCCCACATCATTCGCTGTCCGCGACTTCGGCGAAGAACTGCCGAACGTCCAGCTCGAAGGAGCTCGACGCTCCGTCCGGCTGCCACGCCACGCGCTCATCCGACACCTCCGGCCGTTCGTCGCCCGGTCGCCAGATCTCGATCGATTCGCCGTCGGGATCGACGATCCAATAGACCGGGACGCCGCGACGCTGGAAGAAGCGACGCTTCGTGAAGCGGTCGTGACGCAGGGACGAGGGCGATAGCACCTCGATCACGAGACTGGCATCGACGACAACGGTATCATCGGCCCGGGGCCGTTTCCCGTCGACCGACGGCACCACGAATAGATCCGGCTCCAAGCGGGTGTCCTGTGTGAGCCGCGCCCGGCCAAACCGAACTTCGCCGAGCCGATGTTGTCTAACGTACTCGCGCAGCTGAGCGAATAGCTCGCCGACGATGCGTTGATGCCGATTCGTCGGTGCCGGCGTCACGAGCAACTCGCCGTCGACCAGCTCGTAGCGCGGAGATTTTTCCTCGCGCTCATCGACGAGCCTATCAATCTCCTCGACCGTCCAGGTGCGATGGCGGATGGCGGGCATGCCCATAACATGCTCGGCGGGACGGAAGAGATGCAACCGGCATCGGCGAACTCGAGCCGAGCTCACCGGCATCCTCGCGAAGGCTATCGAATGATCCGCGCTGTCGTCACAGACGCGGGATTCGTCGCTACTCGGACCGTCCGGCCACAGATCAGCCCCTTGACGGTCCGCCGCCCGAACTCCTCCGGGCGCCGTTCGTACTCATCCGCGATATCAGATTGTCCAGCCGATCTGAGCGCCGACGCCACGATCTCCCGAGCCCGCACTTCCCATGCGGCGTTGAGCGCGCGCCACTCCTCGGGCGCGTCGGTCACGGACCAGTACTGACCCTCTTTCAGCCCATGCGCGCGTTCGACGGCGCTCAGGTCGGAATCGATCTTCAGCAACACCTCGTCGGAGTCCGTTGCCTTCATCAGCACGCAATCGGTAAACAGCTCTGCCAAGTAGTAGAGTGTGTCGAAGCTGATGATCAGGCGATCGCTCAAGGTACGCGCCGCGGTGATCCAGCGGATGGGCTCGGGTCGCAACGTGAGATCTTCGCAAATGCGATCAAGCATCCGTTTGGCGCGATCCCAGTTCGCCTCGCACACCAGCGCCTCGAGTCGCTCGTCTGGGGATCGCCGATCGGTCGTCGGCCGTCGCCGTTGCGTTCTGCGTCGTGACATCGGTGAATGATGGTTGTACTCCGCGCTCGCGCGAAGGCTGCAATCGACACAGCGTCCGAAGTATGTTTATCGCCCGACCCGAGACCCAGAGACCTCACTGATGCCCGACACGCAAATCATTACCTCCGACCAACTCCTCGACTCCTGGCAGGGGCACCGGCGCCTCACCCGCCGCATGATCGAGGCTTTCCCGGAGAAAGACCTCTTCACCTACTCCGTCGGCGGCATGCGACCATTCGGCGCGCTCGTCAACGAAATGCTCGGCATGGCGACGCCGATCGTTCGCGGCGTTGCGACGGGGACGTGGACCAACGACGATCGCAAGGAGACCACCAAGGCCGACCTTCTGCGTCGCTGGGATGAAGACACGAAAGAGCTCGCCCGCATCTGGAAGACGATCCCGCCGCACCGCTTCCAGGAGGAAGACACCGCGTTCGGTCAGTGGAAGGGCACCGGGATCTGGATGATTCTCTACGGCATCGACAACGAAATCCATCATCGCGGCCAGGGCTACGTCTATCTCCGTTCACTTGGCATCGACCCGCCGGCATTCTACGATCGCAGTTGAGAAGTGCGATCCAGGAATGCCGGCTACACTGCCTGTTCAATCGACGGACTCTGAGGCGTGAACATTTTCGCCCCGTCTTCCGTGATGTGCAGGCAGTCCTCCAGCCGTATTCCGAACTCGCCGTAGATCGCGATCGTCGGCTCGTCGCTGAAACACATTCCAGGCTGGATCTTCGTCGTGTTGCCGCGCACGAAGTTCGTCCACTCGTGTCCGTCCATGCCGATCCCGTGCCCCGTGCGGTGCGGTAGGCCTGGCACCTTATAGTCCGGCCCAAACCCGGCCGCCGTGATGACCTTTCGCGCCGCGGCGTCCACTGACTCGCACGTCGCGCCGATCTTGGCCGCGGCGAACGCGGCGCTCTGCGCGCGCTTCTCGATCTCCCACACGTCGCGCTGACGCTGCGTCGGCTTGCCGAACACCGTCGTGCGCGTGATGTCCGACGTGTAGCCTTCCACCGTACACCCTGCGTCGACGAGCACGACGTCGCCTTCACGCAACTGCTGCGGCTGAATGCTGCCGTGCGGAAACGCCGTGTACTTGCCGAAGATCACCAGCGCGCCGTCGGCGACGCCGCCGGCCTTGCGCGTTTTGTCGGCGACGATGGCGGCCAGCTCCTGGTTCGTCATTCCCTCCTTCAAGTTCTTGAACGACGCGCCGATTGCCTGGAGCGTGATGTCGTTCGCATGTTGCATCAACGCGATCTCGCCTGGCGATTTGATCGTGCGACAGCCCGCGGTGACCGGTGTCGCGCTCACGAACTGCGCCGTCGGCAGCTCCTGGCGCACGCCGTCGTAGATGAAGAAGCGCACGCGCTCTTCCATGCCGACCTTGGCCGTAGCCGCGCCGCGATCGCGCAGAATCTCAGCGATGCGCCGATACGGGCTTTCGTCTTCTTGCCAGACGCGGACGTCGTTCGAAGACTTGATCAATTCGCGCGCACGCTGTTCCTCGAACGCCGGCGTGACCCACGCCAGCTCGCCCTTCTGCGGAATCACGACGCCGAACGTGCGTTCGCTGTTCCCCCAGTGCACGCCGGTGAAGTACACCATGCTCGTGCCGCCCTCGAGGAACAGCGCGTCGATTCCGTTCTGCGCCATCAAGCGACGTGCTTTCTCGATGCGCGCCTTGCGCTCGTCGTCGGTAATCGCCGGCGCGACGCTGCGGATCGGTTGCGCGGCGTCAGCGGTCGCCGGCGGTTGCGCCATGAGATCGTCGACACGGAGTGAGGCGCCGAGTGCCGCGGCGCCGGCGATACCGGCGGTCTGTCCGATGAAACGCCGTCTGTCCATGTCGCCTCGCGATGAGAGAATGGTCATTTGTCGCCCCCGCCCCCGCCACTCGCGCGGCCGGCCTGTACACCAACGCTCGCGTTCCGCTGCGGTGGCTCGACGCCGAGCAGGTGGTGGACGAAGAAGTCGTTGCGCTTCGTCTGGCCGTACGGGCCACCGTCGGTGTGATCGGCGCCGGGGATGACGAGCAGGTCGAACGTCTTGTTCGCCTTGATGAGCGCGTTGACGACCTGCATCGTCGATGACGGGTCAACGTTCGTGTCGAGCTCCCCGACGATGAGCATCAGGCTGCCTTCGAGCTTGCTCGCATTGTCGACGTTGGACGACGCGGCGTACTGCGGCCCGATCGGCCAGCCCATCCACTGTTCGTTCCACCAGATCTTGTCCATCCGGTTGTCGTGACAGCCCGCCGCAGAGACAGCGGCTTTATAGAACTCTGGATGGAAGAGCATACCGCCGAGCGAGTTCTGACCGCCGGCCGAGGTGCCGTAGATGCCGACGCGTGTGATGTCGTACCACGGATACTTCGCGGCGACGGCCTTGTGCCAGGCGATGCGATCGGGGAAGCCCGCGTCGCCCAGGTTCTGCCACGCAACGTCCTGGAACGCCTTCGAGCGGTTCGACGTGCCCATGCCGTCCATCTGCACGACGATGAAGCCGAGCTCCGCGAGGTTCCGCATGGCGTTGTTGACGGCGAAGCTCTTCGGTACGAACGAGCCCTGCGGCCCGGCGTAGATGTTCTCGATGACGGGATACTTCTTTTTCGCGTCGAAGTTCGACGGCTTGAGGATCACCCCCCAGATGTCCGTCTTGCCGTCGCGGCCCTTGGCGACGAACACCTCCGGCGGGCGCCACCCGGCCGCCGCGAGGGCCGTCACGTCGCCACGCTCGACCTCCATGACAGTTTGCTGATCAGCGACCCGATGCACCTCGAGCACCGGCGCCATGTCGACGCGCGAGTACGTGTCGAGGTAGTAGCTGCTGTCCGCCGAGAACTCGATGCTGTGACTGCCGTTCGCTTTGGTGAACGCGACGAGCCCGGTGCCGTCGAAGTTGATGCGGTAGTACTGGAGGAAGTACGGATCCTGATCAGCGTTCATCCCGCCGGCGGTGAAGTAGATCTGCCGCTTGGCCTCGTCCACATGCTCGACGCTGCGCACGACCCAGTTGCCCTTGGTGATCTGATTCTTCACCTGGCCGGTCGTGCCGTCGTAGAGGTAGAGATGGTTCCAGCCATCGCGTTCGGACATCCAGATCACTTCGCGTCCGTCGGCGACGTCGTACCGAAATTTCTTCCCGGCGTCCGAGATGCTGCTCGTCGCCGGGCGATAGTTGAAGAATGTTTTCGGCTCTTCGGAGATAACCGCGCGCGGCGCGCCGGAGTTGTTGTCGACCTCGATGACGCGATAGACCTGATGGCCGCGTTGGTTGTACTCGAACGAGAACGCGTGGCTGTCCTTTCGCCATACGAAACCACTCAGCTGATACGCGTTCGGGAAGAGCGAGCGGTCGACGTGGATGACGTGCTTGGCCGCGACGTGGACGATGACCGGCTCGCGCGCCTCGAGCACGTCGCCCGGCTTTTCGTACTCGCGCTCCATGTACTCGGGCTGGAGCTGATCGGTTGGCGACGACGAGACGTAGCGCACGATCCGGCGATAGCCCGGCGTCACGCGATACAGCGCGATCGTCCGCGAATCCGGCGACCAGACGATCGACCGAAGCGCATACGCGCCGCCCTCCGAGCCGTCATACGTGAGCTGCGTTCCCGCGGGCAGCGAGTTGCCACGGCCGCCACGACCGCCGGCGGCCGTCGCCGGCCCGATCGCGACCGGAGCAACTTCGCGCGTGTTCGTGCTCGCCGGGCGCACGTAGAGATTGTAGTTCTCGATGTACGCGTCCCACTGTCCGTCGGGCGAGCGACGCGTGTCAGGGTCCTCGGCGGCTTGCCCGCGTTGCTGTTGCTGTTGGGCCGCGCGCTGTGCATACACCTCGTCGGAGAGCCCGTCGTCCGAATCCCACGGCCCCTCGAACGGGAGCACGTCTCCAGTCGATGTATCGCCGACGATCGGCGCGGGAGCGGTGTACGGTCCGCCTCGGCCGCGACCACCACCGCGTCCGTTCGCCCCTGGTGTGACCACCGGGCCGCTGCGCGCGCACGTGCTGCTCGCGAGCACGCAGTGCCAGCGGGACGCGCCGGCAACGAAGTCGATCGCCGATTCATCGTCGTTGAACGTGAAGTCGGTGAAGGGGAGCGTCGTCGCCGTGTACACGCCGCCCGCCGCGGCGCTCATCGCCGCCGCGATCTTGGCGTGGTCGAACGCAGGACGCTTCTCCTTCGTCGCCGCGTCGACGATCATGAACTCGTAGCCACCTTTCACCGATCGCCGGTACCAGAACCGGTTCGACTTGTTGATCCAGGTGGCGCGATCGGGAACGTCGACCGCCAACCCTTGATAACGGGCGTTGAGCTGCTCGGCGCGCGCGTAGTCGGTGGCGGTGCCTTGCGCGCGCGCGATGCTCGGCGCGGCACACGGCGCGAGGCAGACAACGGTCCACAGGGCGGTGCGAGCCGCGACGGAGACTTTCATAGAGTTCTCTCTCACTTCAGTGACCAGATCCGGTGCGCAGAGTTGCGCTCTTCCGCTTGCCGTCGTTTGGCGGTATACGCTAGTTGGCTGCGCCAGCAGTACACGCCGTTCGCTCTACGTTATCGGACGAAACGGCACGCCGCCACCACCCGATCGCCGCTCGAGCCGGAGGTCAATATGCCGAACATCAATCGCCCCGTTGCCGTCTTGGCCGCATGCTGTGTCGCCGTCGCCCTCGCCGCCGGTTGCCGCTCGGCTGCGGGGATCGGGCAATCCGGCGCGCCCGGCGCGCGCGCGAGGTCACGCGACGCGGCAGGCCTCGCGCCGACACCGCCGATGGGCTGGAATAGCTGGAACAAGTTCGGGTGCCGGATCGACGAGTCGCTCATTCGCGAGACGGCCGACGCGATGGTCAGCTCCGGCATGAAGGCGGCCGGCTATCGAGTACGTCAACATCGACGACTGTTGGGAGGCCGCCGCGCGCGACGCGGCCGGCAATCTCACCACCGACACGCTGCGCTTTCCCGGCGGCATGAAGGCGCTCGCCGACTACGTCCACGCCAAGGGGCTCAAGATCGGCATCTACTCGTCGGCGGGCACGGGCACCTGCCAGCGGCGTCCGGCGAGCCTCGACCATGAGACGGCCGACGCGGCGACGTTCGCCGCGTGGGGCATTGACTATCTCAAATACGACAACTGTAACAACGAGAAGCGACCGGCGCTCCAGCGCTACAAGGCCATGGGCGACGCGCTCGCCGCGACCGGGCGCCCGATCGTGTTCAGCCTGTGCGAGTGGGGCGAGAACGAACCGTGGAAGTGGGGCCGGTCGGTCGGCGGCGATCTGTGGCGCACCACCGGCGACATCCGCGACTCGTGGGCGTCGATGCTCGGCATTCTCGACAAGCAGGTCGGGCTCGAGGCGTTCTCAGGCCCCAACGCCTGGAACGATCCGGACATGCTCGAGGTAGGCAACGGCCACATGACGAACGCCGAATACATCGCGCACTTCAGCCTGTGGTCGCTGCTCAACGCGCCGCTCATTGCCGGCAACGACTTGCGCTCGATGAACGACTCGACGAAGGCGATCCTCACGAATCGCGAAGTGATCGCTGTCGATCAGGATTGGGGCGGCATGCAGGGCCACAAGGTGCGCGACGACGGCGAGCTCGAAGTGTGGGTGAAGCCGATGTCGAATGGCGATCGCGCCGTCGTGCTGCTCAATCGTAGCGCGACTGCGCTCCAGTACGGCACGACGATGAAAGAACTCGGATTCGACGGTGGCCGGCATACGGCGCGCAACCTGTGGACTCACACCAACCAGTCGGTCGACGGAGAGCTCAGCGTGATGCTCGCGCCGACGTCGGCGGCGATGTATCTGGTGAGGCGGTAGCCGGTTCGCGCGCTTCGAGCCCCGTCATCATCCGCAGCACCGCGGTCTGCGTCGCGTCTGCGCGCGAAACTTCGCCGACGAGCCGCCCCCGACGCAGCACGAGAATTCGGCTCGACAACGCGATCAGCTCCGGTAGCTCGCTCGAGATGAGCAGCACGGCGCAGCCGCTCGACGCCAGCTCGTCGATCCAGGCGTGGAGCTCGGCTTTGGCGCCCACGTCGACTCCGCGCGTCGGCTCGTCGAGCATGAGGATGTCGCTGTGCGCCGCGAGCCACTTGGCCATGACGATCTTCTGCTGATTGCCGCCCGACAACGCGGCCGTCGTCACGTCCGTCGTCGCGCGGACGTGGAGCCGGCCGAACAAATCCTTCACCGCGGCCAATTCGCCGCGCTGATCGATCCAGCCCGCACGCGCGAACGATGACAACGTTGGCAGCGTTGCGTTGTCGCGCGTGCGCATCGACAACACCAAGCCCTGCTTCTTTCGATCTTCCGGCACGAAGCCGATGCCGTGCGCCATCGCGTCGCGCGCTGAGCGAATGGTCACGCGCCGGCCGCGAACGTATGTCGTGCCCGACGTCGCCGGCTCGAGACCGAAGATCGATTCGGCGATTTCCGATCGCCCGGCACCGACGAGGCCTGCCAGCCCGAGCACTTCGCCGGCGTGCAGCGTGAACGAGACATCGCTGAACGCGCCGCGGCGAGACAAATGCTCGACGCGAAGTCGCTCCTCGCCGCGCACGCGCGACACGTGCGACGGAAAGTATTGCTCGAGCCTGCGCCCGATCATCATCTCCACGAGCGCCGCGTCGTCGAGCTCCGCCGCCGGGCGCGTCGCAACGTGCTGCCCGTCGCGCAATACCGTGATCGCGTCGGCCAGCCGATGGATCTCCGCCATGCGATGCGACACGTACAGGATCGTCACGCCGCGCGACTGGAGCTCTCCGATCAGCGCGAACAATCGCTCGGCGTCGTCCTGGCCCAAGCTGCTCGTCGGTTCGTCGAACACGATGACGCGCGCGCCGGCGCCGACCGCTCCAGCGATCTGGACGAGCTGCTGTTCGGCGACGGTGAGAGAATCCATCGCTCGCGCGGGGTCGATCGTCGCGCCGATCGCCGACAGCAGGTCGATGGCGCGGCGCCGCATCTCGTCGCGGTCGACGAAGCCGAAGCGCCGCGGCAGGCGACCGAGACACAGATTCTCGCCAACCGTGAGATTGTCGCAGAAGGCGAGCTCCTGATGCACCATCGCGACTCCCGCCGCCAGCGCGTCGCGCGGGCTGTCGAAGTGCACGGGCTGACCGTCGAGCAGAATCGCGCCTGCGTCGGGCTCTTGAAGTCCGGCGAGAATCCTTCCCAGCGTACTCTTACCCGCGCCATTCTCACCGCACACGGCGTGGCACGAGCCTGACGCGACGTCGAAGCTGACGTTCGACAGCGCAACGACACCGGGAAAACGCTTCGTGATGCCGGAGAACGAGAGCGCGGCCACGCCAGCTCTCTACTTCGTCAGCGCGAGGTACTTCGGATCGACGTCGGTGAACCCCCACGCCTTCAACTGTCGCGCCCACGAGCCGAGGTTGTCCTTCGACACACGCACGAGGTCCATCTGCACGTGCGCCGGAACGTCCTTGTGCAAGTACACGTGATCGAAAATCGTCTTCACCGAGACGTAGCCCCAGTCGAAGACCGGCTGCGCGAGCAGCACCGGCGCGAGGCCGCGGTCGACATACGGCAACTCGGCGGGAATCCCGTCCACCGACACGATCTTTACCTTGCTCGTGTCGAGATCGGTCAGCAGCGCGTCGGTGAACAGCGCCCATCCGCCGATCATCGCCCATCCCTGAATGTCCGGGTACGCGTTCTTCGCACGCAGCACCTCGGCGGCGGCATCCTGCGGCGTTTCCGCGTGGTAGAACGTGTTGAGAATTGTTATACCAGGATAGTTCTTCGCTTCCTCCTTCACGCCCTGAACGCGCTTCTGAAGGTTCGGCGCGTTCTGATTGCCGGCGAGAATGGCGACCTTTCCCTTGCCGTTCATCTGCTTCGCCAACTCCTGCATCACCTGCTTGCCCATGAGCACGTCGTCGCCGCCGTAGAACGAGAAACGCTTCGACCCGGCCACGTCGCTGTCGAACGTCATCACCGGCACGCCGCGCTCGACCGCTTCGTTCACCGCGCCGACGAGCTTTCCCGCGTCGCTCGCCGACAGCAAAATCGCGTTCGCGCCGCCATTCACCGCTTCGGCGATTCGCTGCGCCTGGATCGTCGCGTCCTCGTCGGGCGGCGTCATCCAATCGATTTTGACGTTCACGCCGGTTTGCTTCGTCAGCTCGGCCGCGGCGGAATCCGCGCCCGCTCGACCGGACAGAAACACCGGATTCGTCGAGCTCTTGGCGATCATCGCGACCGTGAACGTCTTTCCACCGCCGGCCGTCGCTGTGGCGGTCGTCGAGTCCTTGCCTGGGCTCTTTGCTCCACTGCACGCGGCGCTCAGCAACGCTACGATGGTGACGCTGGTGGCGATGCGACTGGCCGGTGTTCTGGTGCGGCTCATGACAATTCCTCTTGACGTGGGTGGGGCGGAATGTGGTCGAGCGATGGGGCCGCGGCGAGTCGTCGCGCGAGCAGTCGCGTGCCGCTCTGGTCGAGCACGACGGCGAGGATCATCGCGGTGCCAATGATGATCCACTCATAGTTCTGGTCCAGATGCAGCGTGCGAATGGCCTGCCGAATCATCACGATGAGAATCGCGCCGAGCGTCGCGCTGATCGCGCTGCCTTTCCCGCCGGCGAGACTCGCGCCGCCGACCACCGCCGAGGCAATGACGTACAGCTCGTACCCGCTGGCGTCCGACGACGTCGACGACCCATAGAAAGCGGCGCCGAGGAACGCGGCAATTCCGGCGCTGAGACCCGAGAGCACGTACACGCCCAACTTGATCCGGTTCACGGCGAGCCCCGAATACCGGCTCGCCTCGGCGTTGCCGCCGATGGCGAACACGTGGCGCCCCATGACGGTGCGCACCAGATAGATCTGGCCGATGATCATCACGCCGAGCATCACGAGCAACGGCACCGGATACAACGCCGCGCCAAGACCCAGCCGCGCTTTCGCGAAACTGGTCAGCGCGCGCGGCACGAGAATGCTCTCGGCGTGGCTCACCACGAACGCCACGCCGCGCAGAATCCACATCGTGCCGAGCGTGATGATGAACGGATGCACGCCGAGCCCGATGACCATCACGCCGTTGGCCAGCCCGCAGACAATCGCGATCGACAGACACACCGTGAGCGCGACGACGACGGTCGTCACGGGTCCCATCGGCCCCAGCGCGCGCAGCGTCATCGCCGTGACGACGCCGGCCAGCGCGTAGATCGCGCCAACCGACAGATCGATCCCGCCGGAGATGATGACGATCGTCGCGCCGACGCCCATGATGGCGAACGAGCTGGCGTCCGTTCCCATCTGGACGAGCGTGTAAGCGTTGAGAAAGTTGTTAACGTGCGCGCCGCTGACGGCATCCACATGCGAGCCGGCGGCCAGCGTGAGGGCAATCCCCAGCGCGACCAGCACGGCAACGAGCCCGATCTGCTGCGACTTGAGCAGCGATCCGCCGGCGCGGCGAAAGGGCGAGGTCCAAGGAAGGACGGAAGCCACGTCGTGTAGCAGCCTCGATGAGGATGAGAATCGTTCGAAGAATGTTCGCCGGGAGTGAGCATTGTCAACGCGCTTGACACCTTTCGGTGGGGCGCGCTGGCCGGTAAGCTCTACGCGACGAAACCCTCGCCGCCAACCGTACCATGCGCATCCACAAGCTCGAGTCCAACGCCGGGGGCAAGCTCGCGGCGAAACGCAACGCGCCCAAACCGCGCGCGCGCCCCGTTCAACCGCAACCGGCCGAGCGAATCACGCTCGGGGTGATCGTCGGAAACCGCGGATTCTTCCCCGGACACCTCGCCAGCACGGGTCGCGACGAAATGCTCGCCGCGCTGGCCGCCGTGGGGATCGATGCCGTGGCGCTCGGCCCAAAGGACTCGACGCACGGCGCGGTCGAGAGTCGCGACGAGGCCAAGGCGTGCGCCGCGCTGTTCCGCAAACACGCCGACACCATCGCCGGGATTGTCGTCACGCTGCCCAACTTCGGCGACGAACGCGCCATCGCCGAGACGCTGCGGCTGGCCAAGCTCGACGTGCCGGTACTCATTCACGCCACGGCCGACGACCCGAAGAAGATGGGCATCGACTTCCGGCGCGACGCGTTCTGCGGAAAGATGTCCGCCTGCAACGTGCTCACGCAGTATGGAATTCCGTACTCGCTCACGAGCCGGCATACGCAGCGCCCCGAGGCGGACGACTTCCGCGCCGATCTGCGCCGCTTCGCCGCCGTGTGCCGCGTGGTGCGAGGTCTCAAGCGCGCGCGAATTGGTGCGATTGGCGCGCGGCCGGCGGCGTTCAAGACCGTGCGCTACAGCGAAAAAATTCTCGAAGCCTCGGGGATTGCCGTCGAGCCGATTGATCTGTCGGAGATTCTCGGTCGCATCGAGCGGCTGCCCAACAACGACGCGCACGTCCGCGCCAAGCTCGACGAAATGCGCGCCTACGTTTCCACCGACGGCATCCCGGACAACGCGCTCGTCAAAATGGCCAAGCTCGGGTTGGTGATCGATCGCTGGATGAAGGAGGCGGACGTCACCGTCAGCGCCGTGCAATGTTGGACATCCATGGAAGAGTACTTCGGCGTGGTGCCGTGCACGATCATGAGCATGATGAGCAACGCGAACATGCCGAGTGCCTGCGAAGTCGACGTCTGCGGAACGATCAGTATGTACGCGTTGACGCTGGCCTCGCAGGGGCCGAGCGCTCTGTTGGACTGGAACAACAACTACGGTGAAGATCCCGACAAGGCGGTTTGCTTTCACTGCAGCAACCTTCCCAAGGCGTTCTTCGACGAAATGGAAATGGATTACCAGGCGATCATCGCCGGCACGGTCGGTCGCGAGAACACGTACGGCACGGTCGTCGGCAAGGTGCGGGCGAGCCCGATGAGCTACGCGCGCTTCTCGACCGACGATCGCACGGGTCGCGTGCGCGGCTACGTCGGCGAAGGGCAATTCACCGATGATCCGCTCAAGACCTTCGGTGGCGCGGGCGTCGTGAAGATCGACCGCCTGCAGGAGCTGCTGCGCTTCATCTGCGCGAACGGCTTCGAGCATCACGTCGCCGGCAACATGTCGCTCGTCGCCGACGCGGTGCACGAGGCGACGACGCGCTACATGGGTTGGGACGTCTACCGCCACGCCTGACCGCGACCAACGCAATCGTGCCTATTGTCGCCGGAGCGGACTTCGGAACGCAGAGCGTTCGCGTCGCGATCGTCGACAGCGCGCGTGGGCCGCTCGGCGTCGGAGTCGCTGAGTATCCTGTAATTAGGAAACGCGACGATCCGGATTTTGCCACGCAGTCGCACGCGTCGCACATGACGGCGCTCGTCGCGGCGACGCGCGCCGCGGTGCGCAGCGCGGGCGTCGATGGGCGCGACGTTCGCGCCATTGCGCTCGACACGACCGGGTCGACGGTGATTCCGGTCGACGAGCATCTCGAGCCGCTCGACGACTACTACCTGTGGTGCGACCATCGCGCCAAGGACGAGGCCGCGCTCATCACCGACGTCGCCCAGCGCACGAAGCTGCCGGCGATCGAGTACTGCGGCGGCGTCTATTCGTCCGAGTGGGGCTTCGCCAAACTGCTCCACTGGCTGCGCCACAACCCCGACAAGCGCGCGCGGTTCGCCACCGCGCTCGAACACTGCGACATGGTCGCCGCGACGTTGAGTGGCGTGACCGACGCGCGGCGAGTCGCGCGATCGATCTGCGCCATGGGCCACAAGTGGCTCTGGAACGACTCGCTCGGCGGATTTCCGCCGGAGGAGTTCTTCCTCGCGGTCGACCCGCTGCTCGCCGGCATTCGTGAAAAGCTTGGCGCGCGCGATCGGTATCGAACGTCGGACCGAATTGGCCGGACATCTCGACGCGGCGTGGGCGGAGCGGCTCGGCGTTCACGCCAGGCATTCCGATTCCCGTCGGCGCGTTCGACGCCCACTGGGATGCGATCGGCGCCGGCGTCACCGAAGGCGACGTCGTCAATGTCATCGGCACGAGTACGTGCATCGTCGCCATCGCGAAGAACGCCGCGTGCGTTCCTGGTGTGTGCGGCGTCGTGGACGGTTCCGTACGCCCGGGGTACGTCGGCGTCGAAGCAGGACTTTCGGCGTGCGGTTCGATCTTCGAGGCGATTGCCACGCGCGCACAGACGACGGTCGACGATCTGTCGCGCGCGCTCGAGGCGATATCGCGCCGGCCAAACCGGGCTGCTGCGACTGACCTGGGACACGGGCGACCGCACCGTGCTCGTCAACCCGAATCTCGGCGGCGTAACGCTCGGATGGAACGTGAGCCACGACGCGCGCGACGATCTCTTCGCCGCGATCGAAGGAACCGCGTTCCACACGCGCATCGTCCTCGAGCGCATGGCGGAGCACGGCGTGCCGATTCGCCGAGTGATCAACGCCGGCGGCGTGTCGCAGAAAAACGACGTGCTCAATCAGGTGTACGCCAACGTGCTCGGCAAGCCGGTGCTCGTGCCCGAGCGTCCGGTCACGGTTTGGGCTCGGCGATTTTCGCGTTCATGGCCGCCGGCGCATTTCGAGACGATCGACGACGCTCAGCGACAGCTGTGCCCGCCGCATCGGATCGTCGAGCCGGACGCGCGATCGCGCCAGGTGTACGACCGACTGTATTCCGTGTTCAAGATGTTGTACTTCTCACTTGGTAACCCGGAGTCGCCACCGGTCTCGGTCGGCAGCGTGTTGCCGGAGCTGCGTCGCATTTCGGCGGACGTTCTTCGAGGAGAGTGAGCGAGTAATGCGATCGATCGAGAGATGGATGATGCGAGGAGCGATCGTCGGCTCTGTCGGTATTGGCGTGGTCAGGCGCGCGCGCGCAGACCGGCGCCGCGCCGGCGTTCGTCGTCAATGTTCGCGTCGTCGATACCGCGGGGCTGCCGGTAAGCGGCGCGGACGCGTCGGTGCTTCACGGGCTGAGCGAGACTCGCGCAATTGGAACGACTGGAAGCGACGGCCGCGTTACGTTGAGCGTCACCGTGCGCGACAGCGACTATCAGTTGGTCGTGCGAAAGATCGGCTACGTGCGCGCCGATCAGTTTTTTCGCGATGGCCCTGGGCCATTGGCGCTCACGATCGTCATGCGACGGCCGGTGCAGACGCTCGAGGCGGTGCACGTCACCGCGGAAGAAGACCTCAAGCGGAAGAGCTATTTCGTCGACGCCGATGAAATCGCCAAGCATTCCGACATCCTTCATCGACGCGAGCGACATTCTCAAGAAGCTGAAACCCGACATGATTTGTGGCCGATCCTGTTCGCCCGCGTCAGGCGGCTGGTGCGAGCACGCAAGCCACGGTTCGCAAATGCTCCGACGTTGGCCTTTACCCCGCGACGCACCTGTCCGGTCGATGACACACCGCCGTCACTCGCGACCAATGTCTGGGTGAACGGGCGCCGCATCCGGATCATTGCCACCGACACCGTCTGCCAAGTGGGTCGACGTGGACTTCTCGCCGGCCTTCTTCCCGGGGACGATGCAAGTGCTCTGCGAGATCGAACCAGAGCACATCGCGCAGCTGACGTTCGTCGACGAATTCGACAACTCCATCGGTAAGAACGGAAGTAATAGACGCGCTGTTCATCGTGCTCAAGCCTGGCGTGGTGTACGAGCCGGGCCAGCACTCTTTCGTCGCCGAGCAGCCCGCACCGCGAAGAATGGCGACGAGCGACACCGCGACCACGCTTCCGAGTTATCGCTATCGCTTGTTGGGCGTGTTCGACGACACGACGGGCGCCCCAATCGCCGGCGCACGCGTGCTCGACGTGAACACGGGGACCTTCGTCACCACCGACACGACCGGCACGATAAGTCTCGTGTTTCTTCCCGATGGTGGATCGCTCGTGCGAATCATTCGGCAGGGATACGCGGACCTCGACATCGTCGTCGAGATCGGTCCCACGCTGCAAACGCCGCTGACGCTGCTCATGCAACGTCGCTCGCAACACTGACCGTGCGACGGCGAGGGAGCGCCCTTCGGACCGCGCTCGTCTGCCTGCTCGCCTGCGCGCTCGTTGCCTGTGCGCGCCCCGTGCAGCCGCCAACCGCGGCGGCAGCGCGCGAGCGGAGCGCATTTCTGTTCTCTTATTTCACGCGGAACGGCGAAGACGGCGTACACCTCGCCTACAGCCGCGACGGCATCACCTGGCGTTCGCTCAACGGAGGGCGGTCGGTGATCGCGCCAGCTGTCACCGGCGCGGGAATCGGCTGGCAAGACTGGAATACGACCGCCGCGCTCATGCGCGACCCGAGTATTCTCCGCGGACCAGACGGAATGTTTCATCTCGTATGGACAGTCGCTTGGACCGATCACGCGATCGGCGTGGCGCACTCACGCGACTTGATCCACTGGTCCGAGCAGACGCGCGTGCCGGTCATGGAGCACGAACCGAACGCGCTCAACACCTGGGCGCCCGATCTCTTCTACGACGACGCGACGGGGCAGTACGTGATCGTTTGGGCGTCGTCGATACCGGGCCGCTTTCCGGCGACCGATTCTCTCGCGCAAACCACGTCGCGCGGCCGCGCCGATCATCGGTTGTACTACGTCACGACGAAAGACTTCACCTCCTACTCACCGGCGCGACTGCTCTACGACGGCGGCTTCGCGGCGATCGACGGCACGATCACCAAGGCGGGCGACACGTACTATCTCGTCATGAAAGACGAAACGTTCGTGCCCCCGCACCGGAACATTCGCGTCGCCGCGAGCACGAGCGCGACCGGACCGTACGGTCCGGCGTCGCCAGCGTTCACCGACAAGGACACCGAAGGTCCGTCCGTCTTGCACACCGGCGGATACTGGTACGTTTACTACGACGAATACACGCGCGGCCACTACGGCGCCGTTCGTACGCGCGACTTCGTGCACTGGGAGCAGTTCTCCGATTCCCTCAAGGCGCCGCGCGGCATGCGACACGGCTCGGCGTTTCTCGCGCCCGAATCCGTACTACAAGGACTGCTCGCGCTCGACACGGCGAGTCGCTGACCATTCCGGCGGATCACATGAAACGTCGCACGTTCGTTCAAACACTCGGCGCCACGGCGGCCTCGCTGCTCGTGGCGCGGCGCGCATTCGCCCAGGCCAAGCTCGATCCCATTGGTCTGGAGCTGTACTCCGTGCGCAACGCGATGCACGCCGATCCGGAACGCACGCTCGCGGCGGTTCGCGCCATCGGCTACACCGACGTCGAGCTGCTCTGGTCGCAGGGAAATTTCGGCCGCACGCCACAACAGGTGCGCGCGTCGCTCGATCAGGAAGGCTTGCGCGCGCCGTCCGCGCACTTGGCGCCGGAGGAAATCATCAATCGCGCCACGTGGACGACGCGGCTCCAAACGGCGCAGTTCCTCGGTCACCAATATCTGATTGTGCCGAGTCTGCCCGACGAAACACAACACTCACTCGACGCGTGGCGCGCGTGGGCGGACCGGTTCAACTCGGCCGGCACAGTGGCGCGCAGTGCGGGGATCTGGCTCGGGTTCCACAATGAGCCGGACCACATGAAGCCGATCGACGGCGCCGTGCCGTACGATCTGTTCATCGAACGGCTCGATCCGTCGGTCGTGCGACTGCAGCTCGACGTCGGCAACATGCTGCTCGGCGGCGGCGATCCGATGCGATATCTCGAACGCTACCGCGACCGATATCTGGAGCTTCCATCTCAAGGACGTAGTCGCCGATCGATCGCACGACACCGAACTCGGAACCGGCGCGTTCGACTTTGCGCATTTTCTCGCCGCAATCCCGGCGATCGCGAGCAAACCGTGCTACGTCGAACAGGAGAGCCCGGCCGACGAACTAGCGAGCGCGCGCCGAAATTACGACTATCTGCGCGCGCTCAACTTCGGCTGATTCGATCGGTCGTTCAGCGCTCCGGCGCCTTTACGCCAGCATCCGGCGGCAGTGAAACGCCGAGCCGTGCGATGACATGAAAGGTGCTGTCGGTAAGGATGCCCGTTCCGCGCTGCTGATCTGGCTCACGCGCGTAGTACAGCGGGCCGACGTGCAGCACCACAAAACTGGTTCGCGCTCCCACGGGATGTCCGAACTCGGTCGCCAGCTTCATACAGATCTGCCGGTCTCGTACGACCTCGGACCGAAGCGTCCGCGGCGTGTCGAGGTGCTGTTCCTGACGGATTTCCTGCGCGAGCGTGCCGTTGCTCGTCAGCACCGTCATGACTTCCTCACGTGCGCTGTCTGCCATGGCCTTTGTGTTGGAGCACGGCATCTGCGCTGACAACGAGCGCGCCGACACGACGCTCGAGATCGCGGCCACGGCGAACACCGCGGCAATGGTTGAACTCGGTTTCACGTTTGCTCCCTCCTCATGGCAGCGGATCGTGGCCTACGGTCACTCCCCAGAGGCAAGTGTGGGGCCGAGTCCGCGGCGGTTAAGCGAGCGGGACCGCTCGCAAGGCGTCGCTTGGGGGGATAGTTTCGACTCGCCCTCTCGCCACCTCACTAAGACATGTCCGAATCTCTCTCTCGCCGCGACGCACTCAAGCGACTTGGCGCCGTGTCTGCCGGCCTCGCACTCGCGCCGCGCCGGATCGTTCGGGGCGAAGCGTCGGACATACTCGTGGCCGGCCACCCGGTCGAGATTGGCATCGCGTCGCTCAGCGCCGTAACGGTCCGCATCACGATTCAACCGGTGAATGGCGGCGCGGCGGCCCCGGTGCCGATCACTGGTGCGCTCGTCGGCGAGCAACTCGGGAAAACGGTCGCGCACGGTCGGAGCGCAAGCGGCGTGTCGCGCGTGCGCGCCGGTGATCTGACGGTCAAGTTCACCGACGGACCGCCGACGTTGACGATCGAGACTCGCGACGGCGCACCGGTGCAAACACTCGTCCTCGATTCGGCGGTGCCGGGCATGTCGTTCGCACTCGGAGACGGCCCGCTGCTCGGACTCGGCGAGGGCGGGCCGCAGTTCGATCGCAAAGGTTCGACCGACAAGATGATCATTGGCCAAGGCGGCTATCAGCTGTCGACGCATGGCACGCGCGCGCCAATCCAGTGGCTCGTCGGTACCGGCGGTTGGGCAATGTTCGTTCATCAACCGGCCGGCGCGTTCGACTTCACCGGAACGCGTGGGACTTTTGCCCCGCACGACGCCGCGCTTCCGCTCGACGTATTCGTCGTCGCGTCGCGCGAGCCGACGGTGATCATGCGTGAGTACGCGCGGATCACCGGGCTTCCCGAAATGCCGCCGCGCTGGGCGTTCGGCTATCTGCAATCGCATCGCACGCTCGCCGGCCCGGACGAAATCGCCGGCATCGCGCGCACGATGCGTGAGAAGAAACTGCCGTGCGATGCACTCATCTACCTCGGCACTGAATTCTCGCCGTCGGGCTGGAACACGCGCAACGGTGAGTTCACCTGGCACCCAGGGAATTTTCCCGAACCGCGAAAGCAGCTCGCGTCGCTGCACGACGAACATTT
Organism: uncultured Gemmatimonadaceae bacterium; assembly: GCA_963817445.1. GTDB lineage: Bacteria > Gemmatimonadota > Gemmatimonadetes > Gemmatimonadales > Gemmatimonadaceae > JAQBQB01. The sequence continues at coordinate 168,652 of CAWFOG010000027.1, read as the reverse complement.
CAAGGTCGTCGTGCACGTCGTGATCGAGGGGAAGCGGCTCACGGGTGGCGTGAACGATCCGTGCACCGCGGCGCCGCTGCCGAGTGGCCGAACGCCCGACGATCACTGGCCGCCGGATCGTCAGGTGTCGTGCTACTGGCCCTATCACAAAAGTGTGATGGACGATGGCGTCGACGGTTGGTGGCCCGATCAGGGCGACGGCTTCGATGGTCCATCCGAGTTGAATCGCCATCGCATGTACTGGGAAGGGACGCAGCTCTTTCGGCCGAATGAGCGCCCATTCGCGCTCCACCGCAACGCATCGGCCGGCGTCCAGCGATTTGGCGGATTGCTCTGGTCGGGCGACGTACAGTCGCGTTGGGAGACATTGGCGACGCACGTGGCCGTGGCGATCAACACCGGGCTCACCGGTCTGCCCTACTGGGGAACGGACATCGGTGGATTCATTCCCACCGCGGAGCTCACGGGCGAGCTGTACGTACGATGGTTCCAGTTCGGTGCGTTCTGCCCGGTCTTTCGCTCGCACGGACGCAACTGGCATCTCCGATTGCCCTGGGGCTGGGACGGCGGCGACGGCGGGCCGTCCGAAACGGGCAACTTCAAGGTCGATCCCGCGGAGTTGCACAACGCGCAGGTCGAGCCCATCTGCCGTCAGTATCTCGAATTGCGCTACCGGTTGATGCCATATCTCTATACCGCGGTGCGCGACGCGCACGACACCGGCGTGCCGATCATGCGCGCGCTCTGGCTCCACCACTCCGACGACGCGGCCGCCGTTGCCCGCGGCGACGAGTATCTGTGGGGACGCGATCTGCTCGTCGCGCCCGTGGTCGAGAAAGGGGCGACGACTCGCCGAGTGTATCTACCGCGCGGCAAATGGTTTGATTTTTGGAATGAGGAAATTGTCGACGGTGGTCGCGAAATCGAGCGCGCGGTCGATCTGGCCACGACTCCGCTCTACGTGCGCGCCGGCGCCGTCGTGCCAATGGACCCGGTGCGGCAATACACCGCCGAGGCGGTCGACGAGCCGACGACGCTCGTCGTGTACCCTGGCGCTGACGGCGAGTCGAGTTGGTACGACGACGACGGAACGTCGTTCGCCTATCGGCGCGGCGAGTCGATGCGCATGTCGATGCGTTGGCATGACGCAACTCGACGGCTCTCGCTGCGGTTGGCGGCGGGTTCCAAGCTGTTGTCCGCGTCGCCCCGTCGGCTGAACGTTCGAGTGGCCGGGTCGCCGAAGACTGCATCGGTCGAGTTCACCGGGCGCCCGGTCGACATCACCCTCTGAACCGCCGCGGCAACCCTTTCTGGCGTCCGGTTGTCTCACCTCTATACTCAGTATGAGCATAGCGACCGACCAGGAAAGGGATGAGCGATGCCAATCCGTGGTCGTGAGCGGGACCCGAACGCGCTGCTGCCGCTAAAACCGATCGAGCTCCTCGTGCTCACCATGCTGAGCGCCGGCGAACGGCATGGCTACGGACTGCGCCAGGACATTGTCGATCACACGCATGGACAGATCGCGCTCGAGGCGGGCAATCTCTATCGCCACATCCGGCGCTTGGAAAGCGAGGGTCTGCTCGTCGAGACCGAGCCCCGCTCCGTGGGCAACGATGAGAACGACCGCCGCATTTACTATCGACTGCTTCCGTTCGGTCGCCGGGTGCTCGCGGCGGAGATGCTGCGGCTGCGCGCGCTGATGCGCATCGCCGAGGCAAACCGCATCCTCCTGCCGGCCCGCGCGTGACACATCGGCGCGCACGCCTCTACGATCTGTTGCTCGCGCTCTACCCCGCGGACTTTCGCGCGCGGTATGGGCGGGCGATTCGCGACTTCCATCGAGATCGCGTCGACGTGGCGCGCGCCGCGGGCGATTCAATGCTCGCGCTCTGGATCAGCATCACAATCGACACGCTGCAGTCGGCCGCGGCGGAGCGAGCACGGACATTCATTTCCGGAGATACGACGATGGGCAGCCTCTTCCAGGATCTTCGCTACGCGCTTCGCGGACTCGCGCGCCGGCCGGCCTTCGCCTGCATGGTGATCGCGACGATCGCACTCGGCGTCGGCGCGAACGCGGCGATCTTCAGCGTCGTCGACGGAATCCTCATTCGACCGCTGCCCTATCCAGACGCTGGCCGACTTGTCACGTTCGGGCACGAGCCGCCGCAATGGCTCACCTCAGATCCAAACTTTCTCGACTACCACCGCGACGTCCACTCGCTCGATGGGCTGGCGGCGTACGTCAATCGTGAAGCCACACTCACGACCGACGACAATCCGCAGCGCATCCGCGCCGTGCGAGCGAGCGAGGATTTCTTTCCCGTGCTTGGTGTTCGCCCGCTCATTGGCCGCGTGTTCGCGGCGGACGAATACACTCCGCGCGTCGCGCAGGTCGTGGTGCTTAGCTATTCGCTCTGGCAGCGCGACTTCGGTGGCGACCGCTCGATCGTCGGCCGAAGTGTGCGCATCGAAGGTGTCCCGCGCACGGTCGTCGGCGTGATGCCGCCACAATTCGAGTTTCCTGAAGCCCGCACAGATCTGTGGATGCCGCTGCCGCGGTTCAACCCCGACAGCCTTGGCGACCGCGCCGGCAACTACCTGTTCATGGTCGGGCGGATCAAGCCGGGACTGAGCATCGACCGCGTGCGAAGCGAAGCAAACGCCGTCGCACGACGGATCATGGACGATTACCCGGAGAAGTTCGACCCCGCTCGCCCGCTCAAGCCGCACATCACGCGAGTCGTCGACGATCTGGTTGGTGGCACCAAGCCATATCTGTTCGCGCTGCTCGGCGCCGTCGGATTCGTACTGCTCATCGCCTGCGCGAATGTGGCGAACCTGCTACTCGTACGCGGCGAAGGGCGGCAGAAAGAGATGGCGTTGCGGAGCGCGCTCGGCGCGTCGGGAAGCCGGTTGACGAGTCAGCTGCTTGTCGAGAGCGGGCTGCTCGCGCTGACCGGCGGCGCGCTCGGATTATTTCTCGCGTGGGCAGGCATGCGCGGGATGCTCGCGCTCGCACCGGCATCGCTTCCTCGGCGCGACGCGATTGAGATGGATTGGCGCATCGTGGCGTTCACTGCGGCCGTCGCGATCGCGACGGGCATACTCGTCGGGCTGTTGCCCGCGCGGCGCGTCGCGACGAGCAATGCGGCGGACGTGCTCAAGGACGGAGGTCGCGTCGTCTCCGCGCACGGCGGCGCGAAAAGCGTACGGCGCTTGCTCGTCGTCGCGGAAATGGCGCTCGCCGTGATCGCGACGTCGGGTGCGGGCATGCTCCTCAGGAGCCTATGGCACTTGCAGAGTGCGACGCTCGGCTTCGAGCCGCGCGGCGTGCTGACGGCGCGCGTGTCGATCTCGCCGCGCGAATACGACGACGCTCGCTCAGCGATCTTCTTCGACCAATTGATGACGCGACTCCGCGCGATCCCCGGTGCCCGAGTGGTTGGTGCGGCGGGTTGGCTGCCGGTTGTCGACGCGGGTGGACTGTGGGGATATCGACCTGAAGGGGGCGTCTTTCCTGAAGGACGGTGGCCGAGCGCGGTGCCGCAGCAAGCGACGCCAAGCTATTTCGCCGCCGCGGGCATCCCGTTGCTCGCCGGGCGCGACTTCACCGACGGCGATCGCGACGACACGCCGCTCGTGGCGATCGTGAGCCGGAAGTTCGCGGATCTGAGTTGGCCTGGCGAAAACGCGATCGGCAAACGCTTCCACGTCGGGAATATGGCGCCATTCCTCACTGTGGTCGGCGTCGTCGGCGACATTCGGGCGCGCGGCTTCGCCGACACGCCAGAGCCGACGATGTACTTCGCGTATGCGCAGACGGCACAAAGCGCGTACGGTCGCCCGCGCGCGATGGTGCTGTTGGTGCGCACGGATCGCGATCCGCTCATGTTGAGCAGTGCTGTCACCAACGCGGTGCATGCGCTCGATCGCAACGCGCCGGTCGCCGAGATTCGCACTCTCGAGCAGGTGGTCGGCACGTCGGTATCGAACCGGCGATTCAGCACAGCGCTGCTCGCGGCGTTCGCCGCGCTCGCGCTCATGTTGGCGGGAATCGGCGCGTACGGCGTGATCTCGTACGGCGTGACGCAGCGAACGTTCGAGATTGGCGTGCGCATTGCGCTCGGCGCCGGCGATCGTTCGGTGATGGCGCTCGTGATGTCCGAGGGCCTGTGGCTCGCGCTCGTCGGGCTCGGTGTCGGCCTCGGCGCATCGGTCGCGATGGGCCGGGCGATTCGCACGATGCTCGTCGACGTTTCAACGGTCGACCCACCGACGGTCGCGGGAACCGCGTTGCTTCTGCTCGTCGTCGCCTTGGTGTCGTCGGCGCTCCCCGCTCGCCGTGCACTGCGCGTCAATCCGCTCGAGGCGCTGCGCAGCAACTAGTTGGCTAACGAGCGGGCTGGCCGTAGTACGCGTGCGGCCCGTGCTTGCGAAGGAAGTGTTTGTCGAGCAGCTCCGCCGAGATCGGCGCGGCGGTGGAGTTGAGCGCGACAGTGTCGTACGCCATGTGCGCGACTTCTTCGAGGATGCTCGCCGTCTCCACGGCTCGCTCGACGGTCGTGCCCCAGCAGAAGCTCGCGTGCCCGGCGACGAGCACCGCCGGCATGCGCAGCGGATCGATGCGCTGATCGCCGAAGTGTCGTACAATGGCTTCACCGGTGTTCGCCTCGTACTCCGACTGAATCTCCGCGCCACCGAGCGACGGCGTGACGGGAACGGCGCCGTGGAAATGGTCGGCGTGCGTTGTGCCGAGGCAGGGAATCTCGCGTTGCGACTGCGCCCACACGGTCGCGTAATGTGAATGTGTGTGAACGACGCCGCCGATCTGCGCGAACGCGCGATAGAGCACGAGGTGCGTCGGCAGATCGGACGACGGGCGCATCGATCCCTCGACCGCGCGTCCGACGACGTCGACGACCACGATGTTCTCCGGCTGCAGGGCATCGTACGGCACGCCGCTCGGTTTGATCGCGACGATGCCGTGGCTGCGGTCGATGGCGCTGGCGTTGCCGAACGTGAACCGCGCCAGTCCGCGTCGCGCCAACTCGACGTTCGCGGTGCACACCGCGTCACGGAGCGCGGCGATCGCGTCGCGACGTTCGCTCACGCGATGCCCGCCCGCTGTTTGGCCTTGTCGATGATCGCCGTCATCACGTCGCGATACTTCGTGAACGTGTCGTCGACGACTTGCAGCGTGGGAATCGCGTTCGGCGAGAGCGAGAGTGTCTCCGTATTGAAGCGTCCGAACCCAGATTCATGCACGCCGCTCGAGCCGCGGCCTGGCGCCGGGCTGCTCAGATGCTGAAAGAATCGACTGTACTTCTGCCAACGCGGACCGCCGCCGGCGTGGTACATCGGGATAAAGCCGTGCAGCGCGTCGTACGGCATTTCGCCAACGCAGAGCACGCGCGGGTAGCGTGCGCGTAGGTCGGCGACGAGTCGACGCGTCCCCTCGTGCATGTCGCCGTTCGTGCTGTTGACATGACCACCGGCGATGTCGAGAAAGTACGCGTCGACGCCGTAGCGATCGATCATCTCGGCGATGCGGCCCTCGAGATGATTGCGCCAGGAATCAGAACCAAGGTTCATGTAGCCGAGCCAACCGTCCTGGTGACGATCGTTGTTCCAGTCGACCCAATCGAGATTGTAGGCGTTGCCGTCGATCTTGTGCGTGATCGAATCAGAGATCTTGGACCACACGGGCTGTTTCTTGTTCGCCGAGTTCATGCCGTACATCGGCATGATCTTGAAGCCGAGCTTGTGGCCTTCGTCGACGAGCCGCTTGAATCCGTCGGCGCCACCCATGCGATCGGAGACGGTGTAGTTGGGATAATCCCAGTAGTAGCGGCCGTCCCACGCCGAGATGAACACGAGTACGCGCTCGCCGGGGATCTGCGTCGACATCCAACGGAGCGTGTCGAGCATTTTGGCGTAGTCGTTGAACATGTAGCCCGTGTAATGCATGCCATGCAGCGTCGTGACCATGGCGATGCGGCGCGTCCACTCGGGCACGTCGGCGCGCGAGTCCCAACTCGGGATGGAAAACGCGCGTTCGAGATGTGACAGGTGCAGATCGATCGCCGCTTCGGCGGTCGCGGTGCGACCGAGGCGCCAAGCGGGCGTCGTGAGCTTGGTGTCGTTGCGCCAAGCGTCGTGCTCGTAGATGGCTTCGACGCGATAGCTCGTGTCGCCTGGCGCGAGGTAGAAGCGCTTGGGGCGCACGCGGTCGTCGAGCGACGACACGAAGAGCACGTCGTTCGCCGGCGTCTGAATCATGAGCAGCGGCGTGGTCATGCTGCCCGACGCGTTCAGATCCCCGCCGCCGAACGGGTAGCCGACGAGCGACTCGCCGTCGTGCAAATCGGTGAATCCGCCGCCGCCGAACGAGACCTGTCCGCGCGGCACGCCGCGTACGATCGTCGTGACCGATTTGATCGGCTTGTCCATCTCGACCACGGCGTCCCACTCGATTGTGTTGCCGCTGCGGCGCAACGAGGCGACGAGCCGCCCCGGCGCTTTCTCCTGGCCGCCGGCCCAGACGAAGCCGTCGGCAATCAGCCGCAGCGCGTCGCCGTTGCCCTCGGCGCGCAGCTTCGCGCGATCGAGGCCGTACGTGTTCTCGTCTGTGAAGACTAGAAAGCCAAAGCGATAGTCGCCGAACGCGACCGACGGTTCCGGGAAGTCGTAGCTGAACTTCTGATAGCCGCGGCCGCGGGGCGGGATGAAGATCTCGCTCGTCGACATGAGGTCGACGATGTCGCCGGGTGCGAACGCGCGGTGTGCTACCGCTCGGCGACGGGGAGAACGGACGGCGCCCAGCGGCGGATCCATGAGCAGCGCGTCGTGCGGCACGAGCGCGCTGGCGCCCACGGCGCCCATCGTCTTGAGCCAATCGCGGCGGGACAGGTCGGTCATGGTTGGATATTGCCATGCGAAGCCGCGGGCCGCCAGCCGAACCGCGCTCTGGCGCCGGAGGACAACCCCTCGCCGAATGACTTGGGGTCTCTGGGCCATCTCATCTTAGCGGCGCCGCAGTTGCGCACCGACGTTCCGGGTCGACTGGTCTCACGGTCGCACCAACTGTCGTCGTCGGCGCGCTGAGCCGTTCGGTGGACTGGCAACCAGGCTCTGTCCATCGGACGGGAGGCAAGCGAACGTCCAATCCGCGAAGGGTACTATTCGTTCCAGGTGTCACCGTACTGTTGCCGCACGGACGGTGCCTGCGATGAATCTTCAAGGAGAATTGCTGGGCGACCGTTCGTAAAGCCAAATGCTTGTTTGTGTATTATCTCTACATATAATTGACATAATTGCGGTGGTTCAGTGCGCTCGATGCCGGGTGCGCGACCGTATCGCATGCCGGAATCGTGGCTGCCCCTTATGAACGATGCCATCATTGCATGTGTGGGGACGCCGGCTGAGCGACATGCAATAGTCAGCGGCGCCGGGCCGTTGCGCGTCCAGTTCTGCTCCGGGCTTCGGGAGATGTATAGAGCCCCGACTGCCGTCGGCGGGCGGATTATGGTTGTCGAAATCCTGGCAGAAGTGGACCAAGAAACTCGTCGATTTGTGAATGCGGTCCTATCGCGGCACTGGCTTGATCGGATCTTGGTGAGATTCGCGACGCCACACGGCCTTGCCGCCTTCTTCGCCGAGCCTGACGCCTACGGAGCGATGGCTATTTCTCTTTCTGGATTCGACAGCTTGGAAGACGACATCGCACGCCTGCGATCGGCCGCTGGTCCGGTGTCTCCGCGAACAACAATCGTGTCATCCGCAGCACAGGCAGCGTCACCAGCGGTACGGGATATTGTTCTCACGTGTCTTGTCATGGGCGAGCGGCGAACTTCCGTTGCCGAGGTGGCTGCTCGTTGCGCACGCTCCGGCCGTCGAATGGCTGAGGTTCTGGTCGCCTCGGGGACGCCCGGGGCGAAACAGTTGCTGATGTGGAGTCTGGCCACAAACACACAATGGCGGGTCGCGCAACTTGGTTGGACAGGCAAACGTGCGGCGATCGAAGCCGGCTTTCCATCAAGCGACGTGTTATCAAAACGAATAAAGCGAGCGATCGGCTCGCGACTCGCGGACGCCTGTCGATCCGAGACATTCGAAACTACTCTCGGTCGGCTGGTCCAATCGCTCGCCCGCCATCGTGTTGACGGTGTTGTGAAGACAACCGATTCTCGTTCACGCGCTGATTTCGGTGACATTTCGCTTCTTTCGGCCGTTGTGCGAATGCGCCCTGAAGATAGCTTGCCGGCTGTCGCTACTGAGGGTCGTGTTGTCGCCACGCGCTGAACGTGATCCTCGCCCAATCCAACATTACCCTGACGAGCCGCATCACAGGCGTCGTTGGGGTTCAACCAAGAGGGTTCGCGAATATGAACAACCGACAGAGGCTCTTTCTCCAGGGGATCGCTGTAGTCGGACTCGGTGTGTCCGCTTTCGTTCAACCGCGCACGGTTGAAGCGATGGCTCGCTCGACGGCATCGTCGTGCGGTGTGTGCGTCGGCGGGCCCGTCAATGTCATCGACTTCTGCTTGGGCGACTTTGCGGATCAGAATGCGGCGTGCCAAGATATCTGCGGCTCATTCGCCGCAGAACCAGACTGTGGAACGTCGGCGGGCAACGCGGGATGTGGTGGCGTCGGCTTCGATTGCTTCTAGAATCCCAATATCAGTGTCTAGTCGAGCTATCCTGAAACCGCGACGTCACGCGGTTTCAGGATAGTCGATGGTAACGTCTTTCGTGATTGGAGACCTGTCATGCGATTGAGTGTGGAAACGTGCGCTTCCGTTCTGGTGGTCCTAGCCGCCGTTGCCGTTGCTACTGCCAGTCTTCATAGAGAATTCGGCCGGAGGCACGACGACATTTCAGTTCGCACGAACACACCGCCAACCTACTTGCCGACGTGGACAAGCCTCGGTGATCATGGAGTCCTCGTCGGCGACAGCGCGGCACCGCTAAAGATCATCGAATTCGCTGACCTGGAATGCCCCTTCTGCAAGCGATTTAACGCCTCGATCGACGAACTGAGGAAGCAGCGAGGCAGTCAAGTCGCGCTGATCTACATTCACTATCCGCTTACAATTCATCGTTTTGCTCGGCCGGCCGCACGCGCGGCAGAATGTGCTGGAGCCCAAGGCCGATTCGGCCAGTTTGAGGACGTTGTCTACGACAAGCAGGACTCTCTTGGATTGAAGAGCTGGTCTGCCTATGCGGAAGACGCTGGTGTGGCCGATACCAACGTTTTTTTGCGCTGCGTTCGTGAAACGAGGGCTATGCCTCGTGTCGAGGATGGGCTCGCAACCGGACGAGCGCTCAACGTACGCGGTACGCCGACCGTTATCATCAACGGCTGGCGCTTCGCAACGCCGCCTTATGATTCCCTGGGCACTATTGCCGCTCGTTTGCTGAGCGGCCTCACGCCGGACGGCTCGCCACAGCGCCGCGCATCGCGATAGCGTCGTCGTCCGCGGCGCTGGCTCGGGTCCCCTTAGCTCAATAACTATGCGCATCCCCTGCATCATTCTGGCTTGTATTGTCGCCGGCGCCGCGCTCCCTGCGTCATCCGTCGCCCAGACGCCAACATTTCGCCGCAAGGTGACGCCCGAGCAAGACGCCCAACGGATCTTTGACGGTCTGTTCGCGGGAATTTCCCTCGACTCGGCTGATACGACCGCCGCGAAGAAACGGATTCGTCAAGGCCTCGGTGAGCAGTACGCACTACCCGCGTTCGCCGACGATTTTCGACAACAAGTCGTCGCGGTCGCGGAACGCCGCAATGCTGCCTTGCTCGCGCTGTTTTCAACGAAAGCGGATAGCGCGCGGTTCGACACGAATGAGAAGACGGTCGACGCGGAAATCCGAGCGAACGCGTCTGGCAGCCCGTAGTCGCCGGCATCCGCCAGCGCGGAGACCCCCTCGGTTTCGTCGCTCGGCGTTGCGCTCGCTTTTCGCGGCCGTCGTCGTGATGATCGGCGTCGTGGGCCCTGCACCGGCGGCAGCGCTCGAGTGCCGGCCCACGGCGAATTGGCCCCGCGTGCGGGACGAGAGCCGCAGCGCGACGCTCACGGTTCGCGGACGCGTCATCGACGACCAGGGCAATGCGTTGCCGAACACCACGGTCACGCTGACGTCCCCCGCGAAGGCGATGATCCGATCCACGCGAACCGACAGCAACGGCGTGTTCTCACTCATCACTGTCGGGGACAGCGGCGCGTATCGATTAGAATTCGTTCATATCGGTTTCGCGGCGCAAGCGCGAAGCGCCCTGCTTGGGTCCCGCGATACGACGGTGTCGCTTCTCGTGCGGCTCTTGCCGAACGTGCAACGATTGACGCCAGTGCGAACCGTCGCGCCGCGCCCGCGCCCAATGCGCGACGATCGCGGTCGCGCGCAAACGCCCGGCAGCAACGAAGCGCTGCTCGATCTCTCGAGCGGATTGAGCGGCGACCTGTCCGGCGACCCGAACGCCGCGCTCGCCATGATACCGGGCGTCGCGATCGTTCCCGGCACAGACGGACCGATGCCGAGCGCGTTTGGACTTGGCACGGATCAGAACGGCGCCACGCTGAACGGTGCGGACTTAGGATCATCGAGTCTCCCGCGCGACGGTCTCGTTGGAGTCGTGCAGCTGGCGACATACGACCCTCGCGTGGGTCGGTTCGCTGGACTGCAGACGAGTTGGACGCTGCCCTCCGGTTCGTACATGGTGAATCGCGCGCTGCACGCCACGTTCGACGACCGCAACTTGCAACTGACGCCGCCCGTCGCGAACCAGCTGGGTAGCCGCTACGACGACGTGATCGTGAGCGGCACCAGCGGCGGCCGAATCCCCGGTACGGGGCTGTACTATAGCTCGGCGGTCCAAGCCAGCCGTTCCGTCAACGACGCCACGCCCCTCAATTCGGCGAACAGTGATGCGCTCACGGCCATTGGCGTCAGCCGCGACTCGGTCAATCGACTGCTGGCGGTCGCACAATCCGCCGGCCTGGGCGTTTCGACCGTGAATCCGCCGAGTGCTCGGACGACGACGAACGTCTCGGCCGTCGCTCGCCTCGATCTCATTCCGGCATTTCAATTCCGCCCCGCGAGCAACACGGGGAATCTGCTGTACCTCCTCGCTGCGGCGAATGCGTCGTCGACGGGCGGTCTGGGCGTGGCGCCGACGGCGACCGTGACTCAGGCGGCAACGACCGGTCGCACGTCGGGACAGATCATGGCGGATTTCGAGACGTACGTTCGCGATATGTTGAGCACGACGAAGTCGAGCGTCTCGGTGGAGCAGACGAGCGCGGCGCCGGTGGTGCGGATCCCCGAGGCGTCGATAATCGTGAACTCTACACTGCCAGCCGGTCCCGGCGCCGCGGTGCTCGATCTCGGCGGCAGCCAGCGCCCGAACCAGCGCACTGAGACCGCCAAGTGGGAAACGAGTAGCGACTTGTCTTGGAACACAGCCGATCGTCAGCACAACTTCGATGTGTTCGCTGATGCGGAACTCGCAAGATTTGCAGTTCCTCGCGATGCCAGCCAATCGGGCGTCTTTTCCTACAACTCCATTGCGGATTTCGAGGCGGACCAGCCCTCGTCGTACACCCGATTGATCGACGGCGCGACACCCACGGTCTCTGCGTGGAACGGAGTTCTTGCGCTTAGCGACATCTTCACGCCCCGTGACCCGCGCGGGCCGCCCACGAGCGACGGTATTTCCATTCAATACGGTGTCCGGGGTGAGCTGTATCGGTTTCTCGATGGCGTGTCTCAAAACTCGGCGGTGGATTCCGCCTTTGGCCGTCGGACCGACCACGTGCCCAACACGATCGCGTTGGCCCCGATGGCCGGCTTTACGTGGAACCGCGGCAGTTACGTCGAACGCAGCGGCGGCGCGACGTTCGCGGAAGTGCGAAGCGTCTTGAGCGGCGGGGTTCGCGAGTATCGGTCCGAACTGTCGCCGCGAAGCGTGAGCACCGTTCTTCGTCAAACCGGCCGTTCGGACGGCGATCAGGAACTCTTTTGCGCCGGCGCGGCGGCGCCCCTCGCCGACTGGCCGGCATACGCGCAATCTGCCACCGCGCTCCCGGACGCCTGTGCGGACGGCAGCGTGCCAACGCCGTTGGCTCAAGATGCCGGAGCCGTCTCGTTCTACTCGCCTTCATACCGGAACCCGGCCAGTTGGCGTGAAGAGCTTCGATGGCGTTGGCTCATCAACGGCCAGCTCGCCGGCAATGTCGGCGTGGTGAACACGAGAAACGCGGCGCAGGTGGATGCGTTCGACCTCAATTTCCTGCCAACGCCGCAATTCACACTGGCGGCCGAAGGCGGCCGCCCGGTGTTCGTGCCAATCGCCGGCGTCGATCCGGCCACGGGCGCGGTGGCCGACGCGGGCTCGCGCGCGATTCCGCAGTTCGGGCACGTCACGGAGCTGCGCAGCGATCTGCACTCGACACAACAGTTGGCGACGGTCGGCCTGACCTATCGAATTGGCCGCAGCGCGTTCCTCTCGCCGGCGGCCGCGGCGCCGTCCCGGTACAGCGCGACGCTCAGCGCCAACTACACGTATGCCCGCACCAATGCGACGACACGCGGATTCACGAGCACGACGGCAGGCGATCCGCGTCAGCTCACCACCGCACCGTCGATTGAACCGCGCCATGCCGTGCAGCTGGTGTTCAACGCGCAGCGTGATCGCCTGTTCTCCGTCACGGCATCGGCGCGATTGAGTTCGGGTTTTCGCTTCACGCCGCTCGTCGCGAGCGACATCAACGGTGACGGATATGCCGACGATCGTGCGTTCGTCTTCTCGCCACAGAGTACAGGCAGCGCGGCGACTACTGGGCTGGCCGACCTCTATGCCTCGGCGCCTGGCTACGCGCGCGACTGTCTCCGGCGGCAGATCGGTCGCATCGCGGGCCAATCGAGCTGTACCGGACCGTGGAGCGCAACCCTTGGGACGATCGCGCTCACCATCGATCCGTATCGCCTCGGATTGGGTAATCGTGGCTCTGTGTCCTTTTATATCAATAGTCTGCTCGGTGGTATCGATCAGCTGCTGCACGGCCAGCAACACCTGCAAGGGTGGGGACAGATCGCCGTGCCAGATCCGAGACTGTTGTATGTTCGCGGCTTCGACACCGAGTCCGATGAGTTTCTCTATTCAGTGAACCCGGCGTTCGGCAGCGTTTCGGCGAGCCAGGATATCGGGCGTCCACCGTTCCGCCTGACGATGGACGTGCGCCTCGACGTTGGTCCGAACCGCGAAACACAGGCCATCGAGAGCGACTTCGCGCCTCCGCCCCTGGGGATCGGTGTTCCCACCGATTCCGCCAGCTCCAGCACCATTTGATCGAGTTGACGGGGTTCGAGCAAGACGATCTCGCGCAGATCCTAGCGCTCGCCGACTCGATTCAGCTGTCTGCTGCGCAACGTGCGTCGGCTATCGAGATTCGCACTCGCTATTTGGCGAGTCGCGATTCGATTTACGGCGTGCTGGCCAAATTTCTGGTAAGTCGCCGCGGCCGCTTCGATGGCCCGGACGTTCGCGCGGCGTGGCACGGCGCAATCGCGAGCTCCCTGCGCAAGCGGCTCGATGCGGGTACGGCAACGCGGGCGCTAATGAGCAGCGAACAATACGAGTGGCTGGATAAGCACGGTCTAGCGTCGTCGCTTGCTTATTCACCAGATTGGCTCGCCCGCGTGCTTCGCGCCCCCTTACTCCTGCCCAGGTAACGTCCGTCTGGCGCACTCCGCTCCACGCGCGCGGTATGACTTGGCTTGGTCGGCGAGAATCTCTCGTTCGCGAAGGTCGGGAGGTCGATCTCCGTGATCTTCGGCATTCGAGCTGGCCATTCTCCGGCGGATTTGCGACCCACGCCGGAGCAACTTCCACCGCTCGATCCTGAGGCTCGATTTAATTTTCTGGACGGCCTCCCGCATCACCGACTGCCCCCGCGGACTGGCCGACACGGCCGAACTGCTTCGCACCGCGTCGAGTCGGTAACAAGACGAACCGCCCTCGACCTCCGCTCGCGAAGGCGGCGTTTACCGGCGCTAGTCGCCGACCACGCGTGAGAGCAGCAACTGCGTCCGCCACGCGTCGAACTTGCGGCCGACTTCGGGCAGCCGCGCGACTTCTCGAAAGCCACACGCCTCGAACAGCGCGATACTCGCCAAATTCTCGGCGTCGATGCTGGCGACCATCGCGTGCAGCCTACGGTCGCGCGCCGCGTCATGTAGTGCGGCCACAAGCCGCCGTGCAATCCCACATCGCCTCGCGCGTTCGGCGACGTACACGCTCGCCTCGACGGTGTAGCGATATCCGCTCGACGCACGGTACTTCGAGAGTGACGCCCAGCCGACCACCGCGCCATCGAGTGTCGCGACAAGCACCGGAAGCCGCGCCGCGTGGTGCACGCCGAGCCACTTGAGACGCTCGCCCAGCGTGATCGGCGCGTCCATGTACAGCCACGGCGATTCCGCGATCTCGGCGTTCAGTATTTCGAGGACCGAAGGCAGATCGGCATCCGTTGCGTCACGGATGCCGATCGTCGTTGCCTCACTGCTCAGCACCGTGGCCATCTCACATCGGGAACAGCATCTCGCGGTACTTTGGCAGCGGCCAGCAATCGTCGCGCACCACGAGCTCGAGCGCGTCGCAGCATGCTCGCACTTCCGCCATCGCGTCCGCGCCGGCGCTGGTCAGCAACTCGGCCTGCTTCACGAGCGCGTCGTGCATGCCTTCCGCCTTGTCGATGACTTTGCCGAGTGTCACGCGATGCTTGTGCAAATCAGCAATCATCGCGTTGAGCGCGTTTGCCGCCTCGATCTGCGCCGGCGCCTTGATGCCGGCGACCTTCGCCTGCGCCGCGGATTCGGTGAGCGAGCCCGCGTAGTCGAACGCCGCCGGCATCACCTGCGTGTCGACGATTTCGCGCATCGTGTGCAGTTCGATCAGCATGTCCTTGACGTACCGCTCGAGACGCACGTGGTAGCGCGAGTCCAGCTCATCGTCGCTCAAGATGCCGAGCGACGTGAGCAGCTTGCGCGACTGTTTCGTCACCATCTGTGCGAGCGCTTCAGGCGAGCGGCGGAAGTTCGGCAGCCCGCGTTTCGCGGCTTCCTTGACCCATGCGTCCGAGTAGTTGTTCCCCTCGAACCGCACCGGCGACGTCTCCTTGAAGATCGGTCGCACGACTTTGAGCACGGCGTCATCAACTTTCTTCGTCTTTTTCAACTCCGCCTTGAGCGACGCGGTGATCTCGCCAATCGCTTCGGCGACCGCGGCGTTGAGCAGCACGATCGGAAACGCGATCGACTGCGACGAGCCGACGGCGCGGAACTCGAACTTGTTGCCGGTGAATGCGAATGGCGATGTACGATTGCGATCGGTGTTGTCCTTCTCGATCTCCGGCAGCCGCGCGACGCCCAGCTTGATCATCTGCTGTTCGGCGCTGCCGGCCGCTTTGCCGTCGGCGATCGCGTCGATGACCTTCGTGAGCGTTGCACCCATGAAGATCGAGATGATCGCCGGCGGCGCTTCGTTCGCGCCCAGACGGTGCTCGTTGCCCGACGTGCCGATGCCCGAGCGCAGCAGGCCAGCATGCTTGTGCACGGCCCGCAGCACCGCGGCCAGGAACACGAGAAAGCGAATGTTCTGATGCGGCGTCTGTCCCGGCTTGAGCAGGTTGTACCCGTCGAGCTCCGGATCGTCCGCCGCGATCGACATCGACCAGTTGCAATGCTTGCCGGACCCGTTGATACCGGCAAAGGGCTTTTCGTGCAGCAGCGCCTGGAGCCCATGCCGCAGCGCCACGCGTCGCAGCGTGGCCATCACGAGCTGGTTGTGATCGACGGCGACGTCGGTCTCCTCGAAGCGCGGCGCCATTTCGAACTGACTCGGCGCCACCTCATTGTGCCGTGTGATGATCGGAACGCCGAGTCGATAGAGTTCATATTCAACTTCGGCAATGCACGCCTGGATGCGCTCGGGAATGCCGCCGAAGTAGTGGTCCTCGAGCTGCTGCCCGCGCGGCGGCGGCGCGCCGATCAGCGTGCGTCCCGCCATGACGAGGTCGGGGCGCAGCGCGAAGTGCGCGCGGTCGATGAGGAAATACTCCTGCTCCGCTCCGAGCGTCGTGTAGACGCGGTAGGTGCTCGCGTCGCCCAGCAGCTCGAGCAGCTCGATCGACTTGGCGGACAGCGCGTCGGAGCTGCGGAGGAGCGGCGTCATTTCGTCGAGCGCTTCGCCGTTGTAGCCGACGAACACCGACGGAATGCACAGCGTCTTCACCCCGGCCCACTCGGCGATGAACACCGGGCTCGCCGGATTCCACGCCGTGTAGCCGCGCGCTTCCCACGTCGCGCGCAGTCCGCCCGACGGAAAGCTCGACGCGTCCGGCTCGCTCTGGATGAGCTGCGATGCGCCGAACGCTTCCATCGGCTGTCCGTCGTCGAACGACAGGAAGGCGTCGTGCTTTTCGGCCGTCAACCCGGTCTGCGGCTGAAACCAGTGCGTGAAATGCGTCGCGCCCCGCGAAATCGCCCATTCCTTGATCGCCTGCGCCACCCGCGGCGCCACCTCGACGTCCAGCTTTTTCCCGTGCTTGACCGCGTCGAGAAGCTTGGCGTAGGTGTCGCGCGGCAGCTTGTCGCGCATCTGGCGGACGCCAAACGTGTTGACGCCGAAATACTCCGACGTGCGCGGATGCGCGCCGTTTTCGCTGCCGGCGGGGGTGCGGACCTCGCGTTCGGTGATCTCGCGGATCACCGTGGCGCGCGGGGACGAGCTGGAACTGGACGCGGGCATGGCTAGCGGACCTCGACTAGTGGGTGTTCTGGGGCTCAGGAAGCAATCAATGTACTAAGAATCGTGCGAAATATGCAATTATTCAAGCACGTTTGACAAAAATTGACAGTCCAACCCCGAAAGTATCGGTCTAGTCCCTGCCTCGGACGCTCGAACATGCTCGAACGAGTCTCTGCTCCAGCCATCGTCGCATACCCGTGGATGCCGCTCGACGCCGCCAAACGGCCTCCTAGGCGGTCGTCTGACGGAGCGCCGTATCGTCGATCCGCCGCAGCCGCCTTAGCCGGGGGACCGATATCCCCACGCTGACCACCACTCCGAGCGACGCCAGGCCGCCTAGCACCACGGAAGTCACCGTGCCGAGCAGCCGCGCGGCCACGCCCGACTCGAACATTCCCAGCTCGTTCGATGAGCCGACAAAGATCGAGTTGACCGACGACACTCGGCCGAGCAGATGCGCCGGCGTCAGCACCTGCAACAACGTCGACCGAATCAGCACGCTCACGTTGTCGGCCATACCGCTGATCGCCAACAGGAACAGCGACAGCAAAAAGCTCCGCGACAGTCCGAATCCAATGATGCAGAGCGCGAACGTCGCGACGGCGTAGAGAAGTGTGGGACCCGCGCGCCTGAGCGGCGCTCGGTGCGCGAGATACACCGACGCGACGACGGCGCCGGCCGCCGGTGCCGCACGCAGCACGCCGAGCCCCTGCGGGCCGACGTGCAGAATCTGATCGGCGAATACCGGCAAGAGCGCTTCGGCGCCGCCCAACAGCACCGAGAAAAGATCGAGCGTGAGCGCCGAGAGCAGGACGGATTCTCGGAAGACGAAGTCGAGACCCATGCGCAGGCTCTCGACCGATGGACTCTTGGCGCGCCGACGGTTCGCGTCCCGCGTAGTCGATCGTCCAAAACGAGTACAGTGCGACCGCCATCATGATCGCGTCTGCGATGTACGCCACGCGCGGCGACGCGAACCCGTAGATCAGACCGCCGAGCGCCGGTCCGACGACGGCCGCGGTCTGCCAGGTGGACGTGCGCCAAGCGACGGCGTTCGCGTAGAGCGATCGATCAACGAGCTCGGCGCCGAGCGCGTTGCGGGCGGGCGTGAGGAACGCGCGCGCGATGCCGCTCATGAAGATCACGCCATAGAATGGAAGCGCGCCGTGCGTCGCCAGGAAATGCGGAATCAGATTGAACGTCAGCAGCGAGAGCGAGCAGGCGAGCAGCAACCCGATCGACGCGAGCGTGACGCGGTGGCGGTTGAATCGGTCGGCGATGTGGCCGGCGTAGAGCGCGATGCTGACGAACGGCAACGCTTCAGCCAATCCCATCAGACCGAGCGACAGCGGATCGCGCGTGATGTCGTAGATCTGCCACGCGACGACAACGCCCTGAATCTGTGACGAGATGGTCATCGTCAACGTCGAGACGATGAACCAGCGGTAGTTTCTGACGCGGAGGGAGGCGTACGGATCGTGTGCCACTGCCCAACAATTTAACGGCCGTGGGAAAAGGGCCGGTTACCGCGCTCGCGCTCGCATCACCGCTGCGGGGTGAGGCGAATCGCGCCCTTAAACGACCGGACCGTCATCTGGGATTCACCGCGCCCGAGCGTGATGCGCACCGTGTGCGGTGTCGTCGACACGGGGCGGACGCGAACGAAGCCGTTGTCGATCGGGCCCATGACGTTCGACAGTGTGAGTGACGCCGACGCATCAGGCGGGAGGCGCAGCTCGATGGCGCCGGAGTGATTCGAGAACTCATACAGGCCGCGAGGGGCCGGTGCGCCGGAAAAGCGGACGTCGCCCGAGACGGACGCAAATTGGCCGCGCATCACACCGTCGGTCATCACGTCGAGCGAACCGGCGATGGTCGAGACGTCGGCATCCTCGGGGGCGCCGCGGACGATGGCGGGTCCGTCGCCGCCGCGCAGGCGGAGCCACGGCGTTCGCGCGTCGATCGCCACGGCGCCGCGCATCGCTTCGACCTCGATGGAGCTCGCGCTGCCCGAAATTCGCACGTTCCCGGTGATGGTGTAAAACCATCCCGCGACGTCCGTCGCGTCGATGTCCGCGTTGGCCGCCTTCACGGAGACGCGAGCGTGGCGCGGCAGATAGACGACGAGTCGTGTCGGATCGACGGGAGCGCCGGGTCGCGGATCATCGATGTCGATCTTCATCCCGCCCGAGTCGCCCGAGGCGCTGAAGCTCCGAGGCCTTGCGAGTGTGCCGCGGACGACGAGCGAATCGCGTTCCCATCCGACGATCCGAACGGAGCCGTGAGAGTTGAAGATTTTGAACGACGCGAAGTCGGCGATGTGCCGAGCGGCCAGCTCGGGGCCGTCGCTCGCCGACTGTGCGAGCGAGCTGCGTGCGGCGAATGCAAACAGCGTCGCGGTTGCGAGCGACCGAGAGAGTTGTGTAGTCATCCGGCGTTCCCCATGCGCTTGAGCACCTCGATCTTTTGTCGGTACGACGACGCGAGTAGCTCTCGCAATGCGGCGTCGTTGGGATTGCGAACCACGGCGGCCTTGAGCTCGACGATCGCCGAATCGACGACGCCTAGGTCGTGATCGATGGCGGCGACCGCGTCGGGGCGCAGCATGGCGCGGCGCATCTCGAGTTCGTTCAACAGCGTCTGCACTTCGTCCTGGTAGGCGGTCACCGAGTCGGCGACGGCGACGAGGGCGAAGTTGTTGGCCGCGTCGCGCGCGGCGAGCGAATCACGGCCGGTTGTCGTCCGGCGCGTCAGCGGCACGACGATCGCCAGGAGCGCGGCGGCGATTGCCGCGAGCAGCCAACCGGCGCCCGAAAGTCGTCTAGGCTGCGGGGCCGGCGCCGAACCGAGGGCCGCCACCTTTCGGTCGTCGATCCGTGCGCGAATGGCCGGCCAGAGCGAATCGGCCCCGGCGCTGTCCGTCGCGCCGCCACGTTTCCATGCGTCGACGCGCGCGGCGAGCGTGCGCAGGCGGGCTACATCGTCCGTGCACGATGGACAGCGGCGAAGGTGTTCGTCGAGCTCCGCCGCGCGATCCGGCTCGAGCGATCCGTCGGCCATGGTCTGGCGCTCGTCTTCGGTGAGGTGAGGGGAAGAGGCCGTCATCTGGAATGATTCATAAATTATAATTCCAATAGGCGTATCAATGCCCGGCGGGCCCGCCAGGCCTGTGCGCGCGCGGTGCCTGCCGCCATACCGGTCATCTGCGCGATCTCGTCGTGCGAGTAGCCCTCGACGTCGTGGAGCACGAACGCCAGCCGCGCGCCGGCAGGAAGTAGAGCCAGCGCCGCCTCTAGGTCGATCCTGGCGTGGAGGCGGTCCTCGGCGGACTTCGACGACAGCGTCACGTCGTCCACGTCGATCAAGCGCGTCGCGTCGCGCCGGGTGCGTCGCGCGCGCTCGAGGACGATGTTCACGGTGAGTCGGTGTAGCCAGGTCGACAGCGAGCTCTCGCCGCGAAATTGTCGCAGTCGCTCCCAGGCACGAACGAACGCGTCCTGCACGACCTCGAGCGCGTCGGCGTCGTTGCCGCACAACCGGCGACTCAGGCGGTGGATCGCCGGCGCGTGCGCGCGATAGAGTGCCTCGAACGCCGCGGCGTCGCCGTGCTGTGCGCGCCGAACGACGTCGTCGGTCGGACCGACGTCGCTGGCCAACGCCACACTCGTCGAGCTAATCGCGCGCGCGCTCATCGCGCCGGACGCCGCTAATCACCGTTTCGCCGCCTCCGCCTCCGCTAGCGTCGAGTCGATCTCGCGCGCCGCGACGCCACGAGGAACCGTCGACGTCCCGGATAGCTCCGTGGGAACGCGCACGGACGCGACCTGGCCCGCGCGGTCCAGCATGACGACGGCAGTCGTGCCGCGCAATGAGATCCGCAGCAACCAGGTCCCGCTCGCGGGCCATTGCCGAGCCAGCGCGAACACGTTGGGGTGCGGCGTGCTGTTGAATTGCAGCGACACTGAGCGGCGCGTGCCGTTAACGATCCCTTCGGCGCTGCCCGCCATGTCTGAGAGCTGGACCGTTCCATCGCGAAACGCCGCGTGGACGAGCAATGCCGCGCCGCGCGTGGCGGGATCATACGGGTTCACCGGCGACTCAATGGACAGCCAGGGTGGCCACTTGGCCGCGGGGGCCGCGGCGGTGAGTAGCGCCGTGGCACTGGCAAGTGTCAGCGCCAGCGCTGGAAGGAGCGTGCGACGAGACATGAATCCTCCGATCGGGTTGAAGTGAACTCCGCGTCAACCAATTGGATGATTCCAAGGCCGTCCGTGCTTACATCGCCGCGTCCTTCTCGTCTCTTCCCACGCTGCTAGCGGCGACCGCCGGCCGCGTCTTGCGAACCAGCGACTAGCCTACGTCGACGGCGACGCGCCCTTCGCCGCCGGATGCTCCACGTTGAGCATTTGCGGCGCGTTGCGTTTGGCGTAGAGCTGTGCGGCCTCGAGCACCGTCATACAAAACGCTGCCCACGCGATCCCGATCGTGACCCCGGCGAGCACGTCTGACGGATAGTGCACGCCCAAGTACAGTCGGCTCGTGCAGATCAGCAGAACGACGATCGCGGCGAGCGTCAGCGTGAGAATGCGCGATCGCCCGTTCTGTTGAAGACGGGCGGCGAGATACGCCACCGTTCCGTAGACGACGACCGAACTCATCGCGTGCCCCGACGGAAAGGACGAGCTCACCGCGTACGTGCCCCACTCGAAGATCTGCGGACGCGGCCGGTCGAAGCCGATCTTGAGCAAATTGTCGAGTACCATGGCGCCGAGCGTCGCGGCGACGAGCAGGATCGCAGAGTGTTTGTGCGTGTTGAGCCAGAGAAAGAGTCCCGCGATGAGCACGATCATGGTGACGACGGTGCCGGTGCCAAGCGAGGTGATCTCGAGCATCGCCATTTGCAGCTTCGGATTCTGGTGCGCGCCAATCCAGTGCATGACCGCATCATCGAACCGCTGCGTTCCGCCGGCGCGCACCAGCCGGGCGAGTTTGGAGAAGGCCCAGGTACCGGCGATTGCGATCGCGGCGCCGGATACGAGGAAGATGCCGAACACCGTGTAGGCGTTGCTGACATGACGAGCGATGAGTCGTACGACGCCGAAAATGACGTCCCAGATGACGTGAAATCGTCCACGCGTGGGCGCGGTCTTCGTTTCGCGGCGTTCGTCGGCGGTCGTGGTCGGCACGCCAGGGGAATATTCAAGACGCGCGCCCAGCGGCGGCTGCTCGAACCAGCGTGGGTTGTACGCCGACCCTTTCCGCGTCAAACTGTTCGACGACCAGGGAGCTCAACTATGTCGACCCACGCCGTCGTCCATGTCCGCTGACAGACCGCCCGCCATCGGCCAACCGGTCCGCTGGGGCATACTCGGCGCGGCGAACATCGCGCTGGAGAAAGTCATTCCCGCGTTGCAGGCAAGCGCGCGGTCCGAGGTCGTGGCGATTGCGTCGCGCAGCGAAGCCAAGGCGCGTGAGGCGGCGCGGCGCCTGTCCATTCCGCGTGCGTATGGGTCGTACGACGCGCTGCTCGCCGACGCGGACGTCGAGGCCATCTATATCCCGCTGCCGAATCATCTGCACGTGCCCTGGTCGATCCGCGCCGCGGAGGCGGGCAAGCACGTGCTGTGCGAAAAGCCGATCGCCCTCTCGGCGGCCGAAGCGCGCCAATTGCGCGACGCGCGCGACCGCACCGGTGTGCAGATCGCCGAGGCGTTCATGGTCCGCACGCATCCACAGTGGCTGGGCGTGCGGGAGTTGATCGCCAAAGGACGGATCGGCGGCGACGTTCGCATCATTGTCGGCCACTTCAGCTACTATCGTCGCGATCCGAACGACGTGCGCAGCCGGGTCGAGTGGGGCGGTGGCGCGCTGCTCGACATCGGCTGCTATCCAATCACACTCTCGCGGTGGCTGTTTGGCGCCGAGCCCGAGTCCGTGACGGGTCAGATTGAGCGCGATCCGGATTTGGGAGTCGACCGGCTGGTGTCGGCGCTGCTGCGCTTCCCGACGGGGCAGGCGAGTTTCACGTGCGCCGGCCAGCTCGTGCCCTATCAGAGAATGCACATTTTCGGCACGACGGGACGGATCGAAGTCGAGATTCCGTTCAACGCGCCGGCGACGCGGGCCTGCCGGATCTTCGTCGACGACGGGCGCCAGTTCGCCGGCGAGAGCGCCGAAGCAATTGTATGCCCCGCGGTGGATCAGTACATGTTGCAGGCGGAGCAGTTCGCCGCGGCGGTGCGTGGCGAGGGAGTGGTGCCGGTGTCACTCGAGGACGCGATCGCGAACATGGCGGTGATCGACGCGATCTTTCGCTCGGCTGACAGTGGGCGGTGGGAAGCGCCGAGCGCGGAGTGATGGTGGCGCGCGCGGTCAGGCGCCGGCGCGGTCGGCGCGTGGAGATGCAGCGGCAAGGCTCGCCACCGGGGTATGCGTGGGCTATTTTCGATAGGATCTTCGCGCGCTGAGTGTGAGTGGGCGCGGGGCGAGTGGCGCGGTAGCCAAGTGGTAAGGCAGCGGTCTGCAAAACCGCTATTCGCCGGTTCGATTCCGGCCCGCGCCTCTGGAAGCAAAGAGGCGGATATTGAACGTGGGGCAGAGATGAGGTTCATCTCTGCCCCACGTTGCTTCCAGCAGTGAACGGCTACATGATCGCGTCGGCTTCGCAGCAGCCCTGTGTACAAGCGTTCCAGGTGGTTTCGTCGCTGGCGACCCACCTCCACCGGGCCGTTGCCGGAACCGTCACGTTCGCCGGCATCATTTCGTCCCGCCGTGTGATGCAGTGATACTTCGTGTCGTGAAGCGTTGCTGAAATTGTCATCGACCACCAGCGCCGGACTCGTCTGAAAAAGATCATGTCCTTACCGCAGGTCTTTGCGGGTTGATCTGGGGGAATCTCGCACTCTTCTCTCGTGCCGTAACACGACAGCAATCGGTTGAGCCGCTCGAGCGGCCCGCCCACCTCGACCGGATCGAAGTTGAAGTGAGTCTTGTAGTACGTGACATCCGTGGGGTCGGCGCCGCGAATGTTGAGCGCAATGTACGCAACGGAAAACCACTTGTGCGTCCTGAATTTCAGTTCGTCAAGCGAGTCCAGCGAGGGGTCTGGAATCACGGTGCCCAGAATTCTCGTCGGTGTGGTTTCGGTTCCTTCGTTTCGTGCGAGGTACTGCTCGTCGTACCAACCCTTGATGCCGATCACGCGCCGCTCGCCGGGGAGTTTGACATCGCTTAATGAGTGTGCGGCCGGTGGCGTGAATTTGTCCTTTGACCCGATCTCGCACCACGCATTGCCGCACTTGATGCCGATCGCTTGTCGATTGTTCACTGAGTCCCATTCCCAACGGGCGACTTCGGGGATGTCGGTAGAGGCGCCACCGGGGGTTCGAACGACGGTGAGTTCAGTTCCCCTACGCTCACTGGGGTTGATCGCTGTGGTGCACGCGTCTCACATCGGTCCCCAGATTCCCGACGGCGACCATACTTGCGCGCATCTTTCCGGACGCGTCGAGGAAGAGATACAGACAGCTGAAGTTCGGGCCGATGCCGAGCGTGCTGTCGCCGTTTCCGTATGTATAAATCTCCGCGACAGGAAGTGTCGACGTCGTCGGACCGGCCGTCGTCGCGACGACCTGAAGTGTTGGCCCGGTCTGAGCGCAGCGGTTGCGTGCGACGACGGCGTAATGTCTTGGGGCGCGACGGAGTCGGACCCTGAGCCACGCCCAACAGCGACCATCACGCTCGCTTGCGTCCGTTCGCGCCGACTCGTCGCCGTAATTCTTTGCGGTGCCGGGTTTCATCGCCGTGACCAGGCCATCGTCCGAGACGGTGGCGACCGAAGGATCAGACGATGTCCCAGGTGACCCTGTCGCCGCGCAGCTGCGATACGACGCCGTCCAAACTGGGGACCGCGAAAATGGCGAACAACGAATCGTACTGCATCGCCCCGTTATCGCCGGACTTTAGAAATTTCTGACAATCATGAAACTCCGGAATATTGGTAATTGGTCCCGCGAGTAGGTCCTCGCTTCCCCCGAGCTCCACAATACCCGCCGTTGCCGGGTTCACGATTTCCGGCGAATACGCGCTGTCCGGTAAGTCACGGTATCGAGCGCACTCACGCCGAACAGCGGTATCGTATCCCACACCGCCGGGCATTCAGGCCGTTGTGCGGAGAGGCGCGGGCCAGCGGAATGTGGAATTGCTCCACTGGTCGATTGGTGGCACGACATATGATTGCGACGCGTACAATAGACGCACAAACGCGACGACGGCCACGTATTTCAATGTGCGTATCGCTAACGAGGGCATCTGAAGCTCCGTGCAGGGTGGGCGGCGGACGGTCTGAACTTCTCGATCGGGTGGACGCGGCGCGAAATCCGAACACTGGACGCCGCCAGCAGTCTCGACACTCAGCGTGCGAGATCTCTCATTCGCTTCACGGTGGGTTGGAGGAACGAGTCAGCGCCCGACCAGAGAGCGACGACCGCGCCCGCCCATCGACGCGCAGTTGATGCGTCACCGATGCGGTTCGCGAGATCGGCACGCAGCACCATGGCGCGAACGAGCGGGCCAGCTCGAGCGACACTTGCCAGCTCGCTGCGATGCCGAGAATCGAAGGTCGCGGAACGTCGGATCGAGCCACTCGATTGCGCCGCGAGTGTCACCGATCGAAGCGAGCGCCGCGGACTTCCGGAAACAAACCGTCGATGGTGATGTCAGCCGGTCGCATCCATCGACGCGCCGCGTCAAGTCGCGCCAAGCCATCGCGGACCGCAGAGGTGTCACCCGAAGACGCTGCGTACGCGACGCGCGAGTCCGGAATCGATGACCACCTCGACAAGGTGCTGGAATCGATACTCGGGGAACGCGAGCGTCGCGGCTCGCAACAGCCATCGATTCAGTACATCTCTCCGTTCGGATTCTGGCAAGCTGTTGACGCCGTCCTCGACCTGGCGCTCGAGTGACTTGGAGGCTGTCGACCGGTCCGCCGAGCGCGGCAAATGCGAGCAGAGCCGGTCCACTCTGAGCGATCGCCGGCGGCGCATCGTTGCCGCCACCGCTGGCCGTGGCATACGACGCCGCCCGCTGCACCCGGCCAGTCAGCGCCGCCAGGCTATCGAATGTCTCCGACGACGGTTGTCCGCCGGTCGGTGTGCGTCGAGCAGCGAATCCGCGAGCGCGCGCGCGCGGCGCAAGCCATCGAGATCCGATGGCGACGAGAACTTCACGCGCAGGAAGACTTCATTCGCCGCCATTCGATCGCGGTCTTCTGAACTCGTCGCCAGGCTGCGTGCCAGCCGAAGTGTGTCGAGCGCGGCTGGATTGCCGAGGATCTCGAGCGCGACCGCCACAGCTTCCGCGGCGTCTGCGCTCAGCGGGAATTCGACCCGCCACATGTGCGCGACGGCGCGAAATCTTTCCCTCTCGTGTTGGATCGCTTCGGCTGCGGCGTTCGGCAGCGGAGCCAGCGTCCCTTGCTGCAGCGACAGTAGATCGAACGCGAGAGAGTCGCGCTGCCAAACTGGTATCCCGCGAAATTGCTGCGAGTCCGGAGCAACCGCGCGGCCAGATCGCTGGCGTCCGCTGCCCGTGAACAGCAGCCATTGAAGATCCGTTAGCGCCCGGCCGCCAAAGCCGCGAAGTATTGACGGCCGCAAATTGAACGCGTGCTCATATGCGCGCACCGCCCCTTCGTAGCTCGACCTGAACCGCCAATGCGACGGACTATTCGCATCGCGAACGACCGCCGAATCGCGACGCAAACAATTCCCCAACCCGTACCACGCGGCAAAGTCGTACGACGTCGATTCGGTGAGGTGCGACCACGCCGAACAGGCGAGATCGGCGCGCCCTGCCGCGAGGTCGCGAAGTGCGCCGAGAAGAATGCTGTCCCCCGGAGCGAGTTGGCCTCGCTGCGCGACGGCTTGCGCCGCCTGCTGGGTCAGCTGTGCCCAGGGACGGTCGCGCGTGTTGTACCAACTCCGCACGTTCGCCAGCCAAACCAGCGCTTGCCCGTAGTCGGGGTCCTGACGCGCCGCATCATAGAAGTCTGAATCCGCGAGTGCGAAGTCGCCGGCCTCCAACGCAACCTGTCCGTGCAGGAACGCCCGGCGCGCCAGGAGCGATGCAGTATGGCCCCGTCCCTCGGGACGTGCGACGCGCGGAATGGCGCTCCGAAGCACGAGACTATCGACGAGCGACGGGATCGCCGCGCCGGCGCCCGACGGCGTCGACGCGACGCGGATCTGTGCGCGAACGATTCGCACGTCCGACCGCGTGTCGAACAACGTCGCAGACAGGTCGAGCGAGTCGGCCGCGGGATGCGCGGTGGTCAGGACGTATCGGCCGGCGCCGAGAGACTTCGCAACGTCGCGCGCCTTTTCCGCGAGCGGTTCGGTTGTCGCGATTCTGCCAGCCGCGTCCGCGATGCTCGGCGCATCCGCGACCGTCAGGTCGCGCCAACGCCTCAGTCCATTTCGTACCAGTTCTGTAATGTCCGGAATGTCACGCGATGCGGCAGCGCCGGGATTGCGTTCGTCGGCCATGACGACATACGTCGACGTATCCATCGGCCGGTCGACGATCCCGGCGCGCCGCAGCATTGCCGTAAACCGGTTCGGGTGAACGGCGTCCACATCGGTGCGCGCAGCAACCCACATCGCCGCAATCGCGGTCAACGCGCCGGCCAAGGCGACGAGCACAGCGCGTTGCAGCCAGGGCGGGACTCGTGTTGCCGTCGCCTGCGCTGGCGTGCGTTCGCCGATTTGATCCGAGGTCGGAACAAGAGCGCCCCTCAACGCCTCCGCAAACTCCCCCGCCGTCCGATACCGATCCACCGCCTCTCTCGCCAGCGCCCGCGCTACCACCGCATCCATCCGCGGCGTCACCGCCGCGCGCAGCACGCGCACCGGCGGCGCAGTCATCGCCGCGCGCTTGGCCACCACCATCGCCGGCGTCGCGCCGGTGAACGGCACTTCGCCCGCGAGCATCTCGAACACCACCGTCGCCAGGGCGTACACATCGGCGCGCGCGTCGATCGTGCCGCCGGCGGATGCCTGCTCGGGACTCATGTACTGCGGCGTCCCCAGCACCAAACCGGAATGCGTGAGCCGCGGTGTCGCTTCGCTCACCGCGAGCGCAATCCCGAAATCCGCCACCAGCGCGGTCCCGTTGTGCAGGAGAATGTTCTCCGGCTTGATGTCGCGGTGAATCACTCCAGCCTTGTGGGCCGCGTCGAGCGCGCTCGCCACTTCGGACGCGATGCGCACCACCTCGTCGATCGGTAGCTGCTGCTCGCGCTCCAGCCGGCTGCGCAGCGACTCTCCCTCGACGAACGGCATCACATAGAAGAGAAATCCGTCTGCCTCGCCCGAGTCGTGCAGCGCAAGAATGTGCGGATGCTGCAACTTCGCCGTCGTCTTGATCTCGGACAGAAAGCGTTCGACGCCCAGCGCGGCGGCCAGGTCGGGGTGGAGCACTTTCACCGCGACGTCACGCTCGTGGCGGAGATCCCGGGCGAGATACACCGTCGCCATGCCGCCGCGCCCGACTTCGCGCTCGATGCGATAGCGGTCAAGCAGTACGTTGGGCAGCGCCGCGTCGTCGTCGAGGAGCGACGAGAAGCGCTCGACGGCCGGCTGGTCGAACTGCGAATCGTGCCGCTCGTATTGCGCGAGCAGGTGTTCGAGTTCCGCCTCGAGCGTCTGGTCGCCGCCGCACGAGTCGCGCACGAACGCGCGCCTCCGCTCGGGTGCGAGTTCGACGGCCGCGTCGATGAGCGGCTCGAGCGTCTTCCACCGGCTGGCGGATAACGGAACACTCATTCGAGAACTCCAATGCGGCGCTTCGATGCCGTCGGAGGGATCGGCCGACACGGGTGGGTGTCGCGAGTCGCCCCCCAATCCAGGCAGAAGCGGACCCGTCAGCACGGAAGCGGTGTAAACATGTGGCGAGCTCGGCTCGACCGACAGATCGTTGGACAGTTCCATGGGCTCCACAGAGACCCAAGTCAGATTGCGGCCGATTGCCGGAAGAGGCCCCTCACCGAATGAGTTGGTTGTCAGTCTTCGCGTGCGCCGACTCGTGAATCGATTGAGACTTGCTCCGCGCGGTAAAAACCACATGTTTGGTTCGCTGCGGAGTGAAAGTGTCGTCGGGCGCCATTCTCAAACCGGAATACGACAAGGCGCTCGAAAACCCGACATTGCGCTCCATCCATTGAAGCGGAATCGCCCCGCCCCTGATTCCGGCTCGTGAGTTCCGTCTCCTGGGAGGGCTTTCCCCGTGAAGGCCACATCGCCCGATAACGACGTACTCACCGCGCTGCGAAGCGATCGGCGCGAGTCGTTCGACGGTCTCGTTGCGCTCGCCTACGGCGAGCTGCGGGTCATCGCGCACCGGCACCTGGCGCGCCGCGGCCGTTCAGGCTCGCGCGCGGGGACGCTCGGCACCACGGCCCTGGTCAACGAGGCGTACCTCAAACTCGTCAACCAGCAGAACGCCCAACCGGCCGACCGCGCGCATTTTCTCGCCGTCGCGGCGGTCGCGATGCGCCACATCCTCATCGACCGAGCAAAATCGCGCGCGGCGCAAAAACGCGGCGGCGACGGCGTGGCCGTGACGTTCGACGACGAGGCGCTCGCCGCGGACAACGCACCGGGCGCGCTGCTCGACATCGACGAAGCGTTGCGCCGCGTCGAAGCGATCGATCCGCGGCTGGCTAAAGTCGTCGAGTATCGATTTTTCGGCGGACTATCCGAAGACGAGATCGCCGAGGTCCTGGGCGTCACCGTGAGAACGGTGCAGCGCGATTGGGCGAAAGCTCGCATGCTGCTCCGCCGAGAACTGGAGCGATAGCCCGCGTCGAGCTACCACTCGATCGTCCGCATCACGAGCGCGCCGCCTGCCGCACTTGGAACGACGGTGGTTCCCAACAAGACCCGATCGAGTTTGTTCCGCCGGTGCGTGTGCGCGTAACGCACGACCTTCGCGCCGAGCAGCGCCCCGAGCGCCGAGCCGGCGACGACGTCGCTCGCCCAGTGCTCGTCGAGATACATGCGCGTAAACCCGGGAATGAGCGCGGCCGTGTACAAGACCGGCCCTGCCCATTTATTCGCGGGATTTCGCTCGTGGATCTCGCCCGTCAGCGCGGTCGCCGTGGCCCAGGCGACGGCGGCGTGGAGCGACGGATACGACCGCTCTCCAAAGTTCGTGAACCCGCCCCAGAACGTGAAATCATATTGATTGTCTTGCGACAGACGCGGCCGAGCGCGGCCCAACGGACCGCGAATGGCTTCGCTCATGGCCACGGTGAGCACGAGCGCCTCAGTCGTGTGCAGACCGACGTCCGCGACGGTTGGCCAGTGCGCGAGTCTCCCGATTCCGAACGTCGCCAGCGCGGCCAACGTCAGCGGCTGTTCGTTGACCACGGTGAGGCTTTTCACAAAGTCGTGTCGCGACGAGCTGCCCTGAACGCTCGAGCTTTGCGTCCAGTTGCCGATCCGAACGTCGAATGCCGACACGGCGGCGCTGGCGGCGAACGCGATGCCGGTCACGGCGAGGTCGCGCCGCGTGAAGAAGGTGCGATCGACCGTATCCGCGGGCTGCTGCGCCGAGAGCGTCGAACACGCGAGGGTCGCGGCTGCGTAGACGAGCGAGGCGATGGGACGACGGCAAGGCAACATTCTGCGGCGCTGCGCACGAACTGCGCCCGACAAAAAAACGACGCCCCGTGCGCGTGCGCACGGGGCGTCTGCGTGTTCAGCCATGCTCGTCAGTGAAGAGTAGTGATCGTCGTGAATTGGATCGTCACGGCGGAGTTGAGAGCCTGGCCGTTCGCGTCTTGCACGCCGGAGCCGATTTGCAACTGATAGGTCGTACCCGGATCGAGCGGCGCGTATGGCGTGAACGACAACCTGAGATGCCCGGTGTCGTTGAAGTCGAGGCGTCCGACCACGGCGCTTCCGTCGCCGGACGCGCCGTTGAGGAGCTGAACTCCGTTCGCGGCCAAGGTCGCGTCGCCGATCGGCTCGCTGAACTCGACCTCCATGCTCGCGGTGAGCGCCACTCCGTCCATGTTCGCAGGCGGCGAGACGCGAACCACGACCGGCTGCCCCACGTCCGGAACGGACAGCGTGTATTCAGCGCTCTCACCCGAGGCGAGGTACACCGTCGCCGTCACCACGTCGCCTCGACCGGCGACCACCGCGATCGGGTCCATGCCACCGTTCATGGCGACCGCCGTCACGGCGCCGCCGTGTGCCCCCTGCAGCGAGAAGGTCCGCGCGTCCGGCAACGCTCCCTCGGGCAGAGCGATGTACACGATGCTGCTCGCCGCGGGCGTACCGTTGTCGTCGATGACGCGCGTATCAGAGGAGTAGTATGGAGCGGAGATGGCGAACAGTGACGACGCGTGCGCCGCGGATTTGGCGGCGCCGGGCGTGGCTGGTGCCGCGATACGGTCGTCGCTGTTACACGCGGCGAGGGCCGTCAGGAACAGGACCGGTGCGGCGAGCTTGATGGCTCTCGAAACCGCGGCCGGCGTCGGCTGGAACGAACGAAGGCGAAGCATGGCAGTATCCTCGTCAAGAAGGGTTTGATGTCGCGCTCGCGGCTCGCTGAGTGAGCGTCGCAACCGAGAACACGACACGGCGTCCGAAAACCCGACATCGACCCCGCTCTTCCTCGTTCCACGCACGCGCCGCGAGGGCGCGAAGACGACCTCGGCCGTGGCCAGACGGTTCGCCGCGCCCATGCCGCGATCGCCCGTTCGGCGTGCAACAGTCAGCCGCGACGGCGCGTAACCCTCTTGAGTGAACGTGGCGGCGCCAGCGTCCTGGGCGCCGCTTTGCTTCGGAAGCGCCACCGGGTTCGATTACTGGTGCTCGCGCTCCGGACCACTTGCGTAACAAGGCGTTAACAGCGGTGCGCTTCCGGATCTCCGCGGAGCGACCATCCGATATTTTTACACGCGACCTCGATCCCACCACCATGCTCCGTCGCCGCATCAGCCTGTCGTTGTTCGCCCTCTTTCTGGCAGCGTGCCAGCAGAAGGCCGCTGGACCAACGCCGCTTCCGACCGTCCAGGTTGCTCGCGGCGACATTGCGGTGCGCGTTCAGGCGACCGGAACGGTCGAACCGGTTGACACGGTCGCCATCAAGTCGAAGGCGAACGGCATGGTGACGGAGCTTCCGGTCGAGGTCGGAAACATCGTCAAGGTGGGCCAGCTGTTGGCCCAGGTCGATCCGCGCGACGTCAAGAACGAATTCGAACAGGCCGTGGCTGACGATCTCGTGTCCGTCGCCACGCTCCAGCAGGCATTGCAGAACCAAGCTCGCAGCGACTCGCTGTTCGTCCGCCACGTCATCACGCTGTCCGAGCATGACAGCTCGGGGTCGACGACGTCCGCGGCGCGCTCCGGGGTTGCCGGTTCGCGCGCGAACCTCGATCTGGCCCGTCAGGCCCTCGAGGATGCGACGGTACACGCGCCCATCTCCGGCACGGTCATCAGCCGGCCAGCTACGCCAGGCACGATCATCACGTCGGCGACGTCGGCGAGCGGCGGCACCACTTTGATGACGCTCGCCGACCTCGGTCGCGTGCGATTCCGCGTCACGATCGATGAAGTCGAAATGGCGAACGTGCGGGTCGGAGAGTCGGCGGTCGTCACGGTCGACGCGTTTCCCGACCATCCGTTCGACGGCATCGTCGACAAAATCGAACCGCAAGCAGTCGTGACGCAGGGCGTCACGTTCTTCCCCGTGCTCGTTAGCGTGAGCAACAAGGAAGGCTTGCTCATGCCGGGAATGAACGGCGAGGTCGCGATCAAGGCCGCGGATCTGACCAACGTGATCCAGGTGCCGATCGACGCCATTCGCCCGACCAACGAACTCGCGGCCGTCGCACGGATGTTCAAGATCTCGATCGACACGCTCACCAACGACCTTCGCGGCGATCTCACGGCCGGCGAGGGAACGACCGGAATTCCCGGGCGGTATGTCGTCGTGGCGCAGCCGGACGGGAGCTATCTGATGCGCCTGGTGAAAATCGGGCCGACGGATTTGCGGGTGACGCAAATCCTCGACGGCGTGAAAGAAGGCGACCACGTGGTCATGCTCGGCGCGATCATCACGCAGCGGTCCGACATACTTCCAAAGCTCGACATCGCGGCGAACATGCGCCGAGTGCCGATCGCCGAACCGACCGCGGCTGCAGCCGGAGCGGCGCAGCAGCCGAGCCAAGCGGGCAATCCCGCGTCAAAGGCCGGAAGTGGAGCGCATGCTCCAGCAACCGCAGCCAAGCCGACTACTGCAACAGCAACGACGCAGCCGGCCAAACCAGTAGAGACGGGAAAGGCATTGAAGCCGTGAAGGCACCAGCGTGAAGTCATCAGTACGAGTAGTCATCTGTCTCGCTTCGGCGGCGTGCGTTGGTCCCAGGCCCTCGATCGACGGAGCCGCGCCCGCACCTGTTAGCTCGAGCTCGCTTTGGACGCCGACGGCCGCGGTGGTACAGGCCGCGGTTCGCGATACGAATCATCTCACGCCGTCGACGGGAACACCGCGACAGCTGACGCTTCCCGAGGTCGTCGACCTTGCGTTGCGCAACAGTCCGGCGACGAAGGAGTCGTGGACCCAAGCGCTGGCCGCCGCGGACGTCTACGGCTCGACGCAGGGTCGGATGTATCCGACGCTCGTCGCCGGCCTCGCGGTCACCAAGTCGTTGGCGCTGGCGACTCCGGGCAAGCCTCCCATCGATCACGCGCAGTACGGTCCGACGCTCGGACTCAACTACACCGTGCTCGATTTTGGTGGGCGCAGTGGATCGATCGACGTGGCGCGCCAAACCGCGGTCGCCGCCGATCTGACCCACAACTCGACGGTCGAGAACACGATTCTCCTTGTCGAGGGCGCGGCGTTCACTTTTCTGTCGACACGTGCGCAGCGCGACGCGGGGACGATTGCGGTGCAGCTCGCCAGCGCGGCGCTCGACGAGGCGAACGAGCGACATCACGTCGGTCTGGCCACGATTGCCGACGTGCTCCAGGCGCAAACGGCGCGTTCACAAGCCGAGTTGCAGCTCGAGACGCTGGAAGGGTCCGTGCAGATCACGCGCGGCGCACTCGCGGTGGCGATGGGCCTGCCGGCGAACACGCCATTCGAAATACCGGACGTACCGGCGTCGGATTCGGCGTATTTCATTACACAGTCGGTCGACACGTTGATCGCGATGGCCGTGCAGAGCCGTCCGGAGTTGGCGTCGACGCGGGCGCAGGCGGCGGCCGCCGCATCTCAGATTCGCGTTGCACGCTCGGGCTACTTGCCGGCGTTGGGTTTCACGTCCACGGCGGCGAACAACGGGTCGAACGTGGCGGGTTTTTCCGGCAACACGTACGCGCTCAACTTCGGCGTGACCGTGCCTGTCTTCAGCGGGTTCTCCAACCACTACGACGTCGCGTCGGCGACCGATCAGTATCACTCGGCGCTCGCGCGGTCCGAGGCGACGAAGCAGCAGATCATCCAGGAAGTGTTCACGGCGTATTACTCGCTGCGCACGTCGACCGATCAGGTGCGGACGTCGCGCGATCTGCTCGCCAGCGCGACGGAGTCCGAGAGTGTGGCGCGCGAGCGGTACCGCGAGGGAGTCGGCAGCATTGTCGACCTGCTCGTGGCACAGAGCGCGTTGGCCACGGCGCGCGCACAGTCGGTGGACTCGCGGTGGCAGTGGCGAACGGCGCTGGCCCAGCTGGCGCATGATGTCGGTGTTCTCAACGCGCGCGGCGATACGAGCTTCGCGCCGTTTACTCCGGTTCCCGATGTGCGACCTCAGCGATGATGATTCATAAATTCAATAAGGCATTCTATTTCGCGGTCGTGGGATGTGGCGCGGCGGCCTGCGGTACGCCGCCGGTGCAGCGCTCGCCGGCCATTCCCGTGCAGCTCGCGTCGGTGACGACGATCGCCGCGCCGCTCACCATCCAGTCGAACGGCGCAGTGGAGCCGATGCAGACGGTGGCGATCGAGGCGCAGGTGGGTGGCACACTCGACACCGTCGCGTTCAATGAAGGCGACGACGTCGATGCCGGCCAAGTGCTCTTCCGTCTCGATCCGCGTCCGTTCGAAGCAACGCTTCGTCAGGCCGACGCCGCGCTGGCCCGCGACCAGGCACAGGCCCAGAGCGCGCAGCGCGACGCCGAGCGATACAAGGCGCTCGCCGAAAAAGACTACGTCACCAAATCGCAGGCCGATCAGGCTGATGCGGCGGCCGCGGCGGCGGCAGCGACTGTGCTGTCCGATAAAGCCGCGGTCGACAACGCACGATTGAGTTTGAACTACACGACCATTCGCGCGCCGATCGCCGGCCGCACCGGCCGGCTCCTCGTGCGGCGCGGCAATCTCGTCAAAGCGAGTGGAGATCCGCTCGTCGTCATCAATCAGCTGCGTCCGATCCTCGTGCGCTTTCCTGTCGTGCAGCACGACTTTCCGTCGCTGCAGCGACGATTCGCCAAGGGCAACGTGCCCGTGCGCGTCGTCACGGCGGATAGCGGTCGGGTGGGTGAGGTCGGCACGATGGCGTTTCTCGACAACGCCGTGGATTCGCTTACGGGAACCGTGATCGCCAAGGCGAGATTTCAGAATCAGGCGAACAGCTTGTGGCCTGGTGAATACGTTCGCGTCAGCGTCGAGCTCGACGTCCAGAACGGCGCCGTCGCCGTTCCGACTCGCGCCTTGCTCGCCGGGCAGGATGGAAATTACGTGTTCGTCGTTGGCGACAAGCATGTCGCCGAGCTCCGGTCGGTGTCGCTCGGCCGCGCCGTCGGCGAAATGACGACGATTGCCAAGGGATTGTCGCCGGGGGAGCAGGTTGTGGTCGACGGGCAGTCGCGACTCACGCCCAATGCGCGCGTCGACATCAAAGCGACGGTCGGTGGTGATTCAGCGGTCACGCAGGCAACGCAGGCAGGAGCGGAGCGATGAACTTCTCCGAGCTATTCATTCGTCGGCCGGTCACCACGGTACTCGTGATGGCCGGCATTCTCTTTTTCGGGATCACGTCGTATCGCCGGCTGCCGGTGAGCGATCTCCCCACCGTCGACTACCCGACGATTACGGTGAGCGCGAGTCTGCCGGGCGCGAGTCCGGAGACCATGGCTTCGGCCGTCGCGACGCCGCTCGAGAAACAATTCTCGACGATCGCCGGCATCGACAACATGACGTCGACATCGAGCCTCGGCGCGAGCTCGATCACCATTCAGTTCACGCTCGATCGGAACATTGACGCCGCCGCGCAAGACGTGCAGGCGATGATTGCCAAAACGCTGAAGAATTTGCCGCCGGGCATTCTTCCGCCGTCGTACCAGAAGGTCAATCCCGCCGACCAGCCGATTGTGTTCTACGGCTTCACGTCGTCGCTGATGCCAATCTCGCAGCTCGACAAGTACGCCGAGACGTTCATGGCGCAGCGCATCTCGATGATCGCCGGCGTGGCGCAGGTGAACGTGTACGGCTCGGCCAAGTATGCCGTTCGCGCGCAGCTCGATCCGAACGCGCTCGCCAGCCGGCAGATCGGCATCGACGAAGTGGCCGACGCGATCGGCAACCAGAACGCCAACCTGCCGACGGGCGTTCTCTACGGCCCGAGCAAGGCGTATACGGTCGAGGCCAACGGCCAGCTCAACGACGCCGCGGCGTTCCGCAAGATGATCGTCACCTACCGCAACGGCGCGCCGATTCACTTGGGCGACCTCGGTCAGGTGCTCGACGACATTCAGAACAACAAGTCCATCGCCTGGTTCTCGGGCACGCGCGGCGTCATCCTCGCCATTCAGCGCCAGCCGGGGACGAACACCGTCGCCGTCGCCGACGCGGTGAAGGCGACGATGAACCAGCTGCAGAAGCAGATCCCGGCCAGCGTGAACATGGTGTTGATGTACGATCGGTCGGCGACGATTCGCGACTCCGTCGCCGACGTGAAGTTCACACTCGTCCTCACGCTCTGTCTCGTCATCGCCGTCATCTTCCTGTTCCTGCGGAACATGTCCGCGACGCTCATCCCGAGCCTCGCTCTGCCGATTTCCGTCATCGGCACATTCGCGGTGATGTACGTGCTCGGCTACAGTCTCGACAATCTGTCGCTGATGGCGCTCACGCTCGCCGTTGGGTTCGTCGTCGACGACGCGATCGTGATGCTCGAGAACATCGTCCGCCACATGGAGATGGGAAAACCGCCCATGCGCGCGGCCGTCGATGGCGCGGCCGAGGTCGGGTTCACGATCATCTCGATGACGATCTCGCTCACGGCCGTGTTCATCCCGATTCTGTTCCTCGGCGGAATCGTTGGCCGGCTGTTCCACGAGTTCGCCGTCACGATCGCCGTGTCGATTCTCGTGTCCGGCTTCGTGTCGCTCACGTTGACGCCGATGTTGTCGAGCCGGTTTCTGCGCCCGCACGCCAGCCAGAAGCACGGACGCGCGTACCAGGTCACGGAAGCCGGCTACGACTGGCTACTCGCGCGCTATAAGGGAAGTCTCGAGTGGGTGATGAACCATCGCCCGGCGACCATGATCTTCTCGTTCCTGATTCTCGCCGGCACGGTCGTGTTGTTCGTGCTCATCCCGAAGGGGTTCATCCCCAGTCAGGACAACGGCCAGCTGTTCGTGACATCGGAAACGGCGGAAGGCACGTCGTTCGACGACATGATCATGCACCAGAAGCAGGTCGACGCGATCCTCAAAGCCGATACGAACATCGCCGGCTTTTACTCGGCGGTCGGCGGCAGTTCGACCGTCGCCGGGACGAACCAGGGCCGCATGCTCATCGGCCTCAAGCCGCGCGATCAGCGGCTCGACGTCGACGACATGATCAAGGAACTCCGCCCGAAGCTCGCCAAGGTACCGGGCATTGTTGTCTACATGCAAAACCCGCCGCCGATTCAGATCGGCGGCCGCGTGTCGAAGAGCCTCTATCAGTTCACGATGCAGAGCTCCGACATCGCGACGCTGTACCCGGCGGCCGAGCAGCTGGTCGAGCAAGCGCGGAAGTCATCGCTGTTGCAGGACGTGACCAGCGACTTGCAGCTCGGCAATCCGCAGGCAAGCGTCGAGATCGATCGCGAACGCGCCGCGTCGCTCGGTGTGGACGCGACGCAGATCGAGACGGCGCTCTACGATGCGTACGGCTCGCGGCAGGTCTCGACGATATACACTCCCGACGACGAATACTGGGTGGAGATGGAGCTCGAGCCGCAGTATCAGCAGGATCTGTCGGCGATGAGCATGCTGTACGTGCAATCGAAGGCCGGCACACTCGTGCCGCTCAGCGCCGTGGCGTCGATCACGCAGACGGCGGGCGCGTTGAGTATCAACCATTCTGGGCAGCTGCCGTCGGTGACGCTGTCGTTCAACCTGCGGCCGGGCGTCTCCCTCGGCGCGGCCACGGCCGAGGTTCAGCACATTGCCGACAAGACGTTGGCGTCGACGATCACCACAGGCTTCAGCGGCACGGCGCAGGCGTTCCAGTCGACCCAGGCCGGCATGCTCGCGCTGCTTGGCATCGCGATCTTCGTCATCTACGTGGTGCTCGGCGTGCTGTATGAGAGTTTCATTCACCCGATCACCATTCTCTCGGGCTTGCCGTTCGCCGCGTTCGGCGCGCTGCTCACGCTGTACATCTTCAAGATCGACTTGAGCGTGTACGCGTTCGTCGGGATCGTGTTGCTCGTCGGTCTCGTGAAGAAGAACGCGATCATGATGATCGACTTCGCGCTCGAGGCCGAACGCAGTGAGGGACGCACGCCGGCCGACGCGATCGTGCACTCGTGCCTCATTCGCTTCCGCCCGATCATGATGACGACGATGGCAGCGCTGATGGGGACACTGCCGATCGCCGTTTCGCAGGGCGCTGGTTCCGAAGCGCGGCGTCCGCTGGGCGTAGCGGTGGTGGGTGGACTCGCCTTCTCGCAGCTGATCACGCTTTACGTAACGCCGGTGGTCTACACATACATGGACAGCGCGAGCCACAGAGTGAGCGCGTGGCTGGCGAGGTTCGCGCACCATCATGAGGAAGTCGTGCCGGCGTCGGCACTGGCACTCGACGCGCTCGTCGCGAAGTCGGGCGACGCGGCGGACTGACCTCGGTCGGTTCAGTCGCCAGCGGCCGTAGTACCGGCCGCTGGTTGACGCTGGGGCGCGGGGACGTATAGTCGAGGGTCACGACAACCCGGACTCGTTCGTGCGACACTGCGTTTCGACGATCGTGGCGCTGGCCTGCATGACCAGCGCCCTCGGCGCGCAGGCTTCGGCCGCACAGTCAAATCAACTGACCGACGCCGAACGCGCGGACGGCTGGCGCTTGCTGTTCGACGGCAACACGCTCGCCGGCTGGCGCGGCCTCGGCTACGACAGCATTCCGACCGCGCACTGGCGCGTTGTCGACGGCGCGATCGAAAAGATTGCCAGCGGCAAGGTGCCCAAGATGCCCGACGGCCAGCCGGCCAACGGCGGCGACCTCATGACCACGGACACGTTCCGCGACTTCGAACTGTCGTTCGAGTGGAAGGTGGCGCCGGGCGCGAACAGCGGCGTCAAGTACAACGTATCGGAGGACTTCTCGCTCGCTCACGCGTCGAACCACGCCGCGCTCGGCTTCGAGTATCAGGTGCTTGATGATTCTCTCAGTGACGACAACAAGCTCGCCAGCCATCTCGCGGGCGCGCTGTACGATCTCATCGCGCCGAACGACGGCAAGCATCTCGTTCCGGTCGGGCAGTGGAACCGTTCGCGCATCGTGTTTCGCGGCATGCACGGCGAGCATTGGTTGAACGGCGTCAAGGTCGTGGACTTCGACCTCGGCACGCCGCGCATGGATTCACTGTTGCGCTCGAGCAAATACCACTCGATCTCCGGGTTCGCTGACCGGAGAGTTGGCCACATCATCCTCCAAGACCATGGCGACGAGGCGTTCTATCGTGACATCAAACTCCGAGAACTCGACCGAACACCGTGACCCCGGGGAAGGCGGTGAGCGCGGCGTCGACCGGCGCGAATTTCTCAAGAGCGCGTCGGCGACCGGACTCGGACTCATGATGACGAGCCAGCTCGGGTCGCCCATGCTGCAGTCCTCGGCGTCGCCCAGCGACAAAATCGTCGTTGCGGTGATCGGTCTCAACGGTCGCGGCCAGGTGCACGCGCAGAACTTCGCGCGCCTGGCGAATTCCGAAGTCGCGTACCTGTGCGACGTCGACGCGAACGTCCTCGGCAAAGCGGCGAAGACCGCGGCCGCGGGTGCGCGGCGCGCGCCGAAAGCCATTGGCGACTTTCGCCGAGCGCTCGACGACAAGCAGGTCGACGCGGTGTCGATCGCCACGCCCGATCACTGGCACGCGCCGATGGCGATTCTCGCGATGCAAGCGGGGAAGCACGTGTACGTCGAAAAGCCGTGCGGCCACAATCCGCGCGAAGGCGAACTGCTGGTCGATGCGCAGCGCAAGTCTCGGCGCGTCGTGCAAATGGGGACGCAGCAGCGATCGTCCGCGCGCACGATCGAAGCGATCGACGCGATCCGCGACGGCGTCGTGGGCCGGCCCTACCTCGCGCGCGCGTGGTACGCGAACACGCGCACGGGGATCGGTCGCGGCAGTCCGGCGCCCGTTCCTGCGAATCTCGACTACGACCTCTGGCAGGGGCCGGCGCCGCGCACGGACTATCGCGACAACGTCATCCACTACAATTGGCATTGGTTTACGCGCTGGGGAACCGGCGAGATCTGCAACAACGGTACGCACGAAATCGACGTGGCGCGCCTGGCGCTCGCCGTGACGCATCCATCGCGCGTGAGCTCGTGCGGCGGTCGGTATCACTACACGGACGACTGGCAATTTCCCGACAGCCAGGAAGCGACGTTCGACTTTCCGAACGGCGAGACGATCATCTGGCAGGGCGCGAGCTGCAACGGACTGCAGACGTTCGGCCGGTCGCGCGGAACGGCGATCCTTGGCACGGCGGGAAGCGTGGTGCTGGATCGTGACGGGTTACGTCGTCTACGATCTCAAGAACAAGATCGTGAAACAGAACATCGAATCCGCCGCCGGGAATGGTCTCGAGCTCACGGGCGACGACGCGGCGACGTCCGTTCACATGGACAACTTTTTGGGCGCCATTCGTGGCACTGACCGGCTGCGCGCGCCGATCGAAGAAGGCGCGGCGAGCGTTTTGCTCTGCCATTTGGGAAACATCGCGCAGCAGACCGGACGGACCTTGACCGTCGACCCGACCACGGGCAGGATCACCGGCGACGGCAACGCGATGCGCCTCTGGTCGCGTGAGTACGCGCCCGGCTGGAACCCGATCGTTTAACGGAGCTCGCGCATGCCCTGTCTGTTTGTGCTATTCGCGCTGATCACGCCGCGACTCGCCATCGTGCTGCTCTGGCTGTTCACCTTCTGGTTCAAGGGCATGTTCCACGGCCCGATGTGGCCGGTGCTGGGTTTTGTCTTTCTGCCGACGACCTTTCTTTGGTACACGGCGGTTCTGCACTGGTGGGGCGGGGTCTGGTCGCTCTGGCCGATCATCGGCCTCGTCATCGCGTTGATGGTCGACGTGTCGCCGACCAGCCACCGCCGCCGGCGTCGCGACGCGTAGGGCGATTCGTGTGACCGCCGCCGGGGGCGCGGGTCAGTCCGTGCGCAGCGTCGTCGCAGGATCGACGCGTGCGGCGCGGCGCGCGGGACCCGACGGTCGCGACCACAATCGCCGCTGCCGCGACGCCGAGGCGACGAGATAGATCGTCGGATCGCTCGCGGTCACGC
The DNA here is from genome assembly GCA_963817445.1 of uncultured Gemmatimonadaceae bacterium. Taxonomy (GTDB): domain Bacteria; phylum Gemmatimonadota; class Gemmatimonadetes; order Gemmatimonadales; family Gemmatimonadaceae; genus JAQBQB01. Next base: position 127,034 of record CAWFOG010000027.1, on the reverse strand, counting down.
CGTACAACGTGTGTGCCAGTGCTCGCGCGACGACGATCGCAACACCAACACCCGCGGCTGCGCCGACGAATCCGAGTCGACCGCCTTGGCGAAGAATGAGCGCCGTCACGTGCGACGGCGTCGCGCCGAGTGCCACGCGCAGGCCCATCTCACGCTGGCGTTGCGCGACGATGAACGACATCACCGCAAAGATGCCGGTCGCCGCGAGCAACAGCGCGACGACGCCAAATACGATCATCAGCGACTCGAAGGCGCGGCGTGATGCGGTGGCGAGCGACACGGTCTCGTCGAGGGTGCGAACGCCGTACACCGCGAGCGTCGGATCGAGCTCGTGCACCACGCGCCGAATGGCCGCGGTGAGGGCGGCGGACTCCATCCCGTTGGTCCGCACGACGAATGCGCTTCGCGTCATCGCGTACTGCGTCACCGGCAAGTAGAACTGCGGCTCGGCGTCGTCGAGCAGGCCGGCCTGCTTTACGTCGTTGACGACGCCGACCACGGTGGCGAGCGTCGAGCCGAAGGCGACGTGCCGGCCGATCGCGTCACCGCCCGGCCAGAACTGATCGGCGAAGGTCTCGTTGACGATCATCACCGGTGCGTTCGACGGCGTGTCGTCGCGCGTGAAGTCGCGCCCCCGCTGCACGCCGATGCGCATGGCGGCGAAGTAGCCTGGCGTGATCGAGTTGCCGGTGTACATCCGATGTTGCCCCGGCGGGAGCGGGTGATCCTCCACCGCGATCGCCCATTGCGAGCAACAGGTCAACGGCGCGTTCGATACGGCGCCCGCGGCGCGTACGTCGGGCAGCGCGTTCACGCGGTCGACGACGTCGGTCACCGTTCGCCCGCGCACGGCCATCGTCATCGTAGCGCGACGTTTGAAAGACCAGCTTGAAGGTCAGCACGTTCGATTTGATCGAACCCCAGCGCAACGCGCTCGAGCCGCCGCACGCTCTCGATCGACAGCGTCGCGAGCACGATCAACACGATCGAGAGAGCGATCTGTGCGACGACGAACGCTTGTTGGAGCGTCGGTCGCGATGGCCCGACGCGCGCGTACCGCCGCGCAGTGCATCGGCCGGGTCGACGCGCGCTAATCGCATTGCCGGCGCGACGCCAAAGGTAACGCCGGTGAGCATCGCGAGTCCGACGGCGAACAGCAACACGCGGACATCGATCGACGCGGCCAGCCAGCCGGGTGCACTGCCGATCACGGCGCGCGTCGCGAACGGTTGGCGCGGAACGCGATCAGCGTTCCGGCCACGTCCGCCAGCAAGCGAGAGCAGCACGCTCTCGGTCAGGAGCTGTCGCAAGATTCGCCCTCGCGCTGCCCCGAGCGCGCGCCGCACGGCGATCTCGTGCTCGCGCGCCACGGCGCGTGCGAGCTGAATGCCGGCGACGTTGGCGCAGGCGACGAGCAGCACGAGGAATGTTGCCGCGAACATCGCCTCGAGCGCGGGCCGCACCGGACCGACGAACTGCTCGCGCTAGGGGGCGTCCGAACGCCGTCAGGTCGCCATCGTTCGTGCGATCCTCGGTCGCGAGTTGCGCTTCGATTCCGGAGATCTCGCGAGTCGCATTCGCCATTTGCACGCCCGGTCGCACGAGGCCGAGCACCGACATGTTCCGTTGACTGCGCTCGAGATTGTTGTTGGGCACGATCGGCACCCACATGTCGGCCGGCATCGGCGACTGATCCGCCACTACGCCAACAATTGTGCGCACGGCCGGTGCGTCGGCGCGGTCCCCACGGACGACGATCGTTCGGCCGACGGCGTGATCGGCGCCGCCCAGCTCGCGATCGGCGAAACCGTGCGACACGATCGCCACAGGTGCGCCACCGGGACCGTCTTCACCTTCGGCGAACAACCGGCCGTGCTCCGGCGTCAAGCCGAGCACATGGAAGTAGCTCGCGCTGACGAGGAATCCGTTCGCCAAATACGCGTTCGTGCCCGAGCACGGTGAGACTCGTCGTCCCGTACGCGGCAAGGTCGACGAAGCTGTGCTGCCGGGCGCGCCAATCGAGGTAGTCCGGGTACGAGCTGACGGTCGCCGAATGTTCGCCGTGCCGCGTGGTGCCGAGATACATCAGCCGCTCGCCGTGGGGATACGGCATTGGGCGCAGCAACAGCGCGTTGGCGACGCTGAACATGCTCGTCGTCGCGCCGATGCCGAGCGCGAGACAGCGACAGCGAGCAGCGTAGGAAGGCGCTGCCGACGAAGCAGCCGCACGGCGAACGACGATGTCCTGCCGCAGCGTGGTGACGAACTCGGCGCGTCCCGTGCGTCCGCGCGACTTCCTCGTCGATCGTCACGCATTCGTTGCGCGCGCGGTCGGCGTCGCCGAAGCGGCGAGTGGCGAGCTGGCGTGCGTCGTCGGGCGAGAGGCCGCGCGCGACGTATTCTTCGACGCGCATGTCGATGTGAAAGCGAAGTTCGTCGGAAACGTCGGCGTCGGCGTTGGTGCCCCAGAAACGGAGATAGCGTCGCCAGGCGGGCGTTGCGATTGCTCGGCGTCATGTCGATTCGCTCAGGCGGGTTGCGGCGGGGCCGCCTCGAGTGCCGCGAAGACGGCCTGGGCAAAGCGCGACCAGGTGGCAGTCTCGACGCGGAGCTGCGCGCGTCCCTTGGCGGTGAGCACGTAGAACTTGGCGCGCCGATTGTTGGACGACGTTCCCCAGTCGGCGTCGATCCAGCCGCGGCCCTCGAGTCGGTGCAGAGCGGGGTAGAGGGAGCCCTCTTCGATCTGGAGGACGTCGTTGGTGGCGCCCTCGATCCACCGGGCGACGCCATAGCCGTGCATTGGCCCCCAACTCACCGCTTTGAGGATGAGGAGATCGAGCGTTCCACGAAGGACTTCGACCGAGCTCTCGGGCATCGTTCCCATTGGAAGTCTAGGGAAGTCCCAAGGTAGGTGCTTCCCATAGGAAGTCAATGGGAGGCGCGGTGGTCGAGTTCGCGAGAGGCATCTTAACGCGTCGTTGGCAAACGACGTCTGCCAACCGCGCGTAGTCTCTTATGGAGACTCGCGCTAACTCGCGCCTGGAAAACCATTTCCACCCCGCGCGTGTCCAACGATCCCGACGTCCTCGCCCCGACCTGGCACTATCCGATGATGCCCTCTACCCGTCCGCGCGCTGGACGCCGCCCAGGCTCGATCCGCCGCGGCTTCACGCTGATCGAGATTCTCGTCGTCATCGTCGTGATCGCGATCCTCGCGACGCTCGTGGCGCCGAACATCTTCCAGCACGTTGGCGCGGCCAAGGACGCCACGGCCAAATCGCAGATCGAGATGCTCGGTGCCGCGCTCGACGCGTACCGCCTCGACAACGGCAAGTATCCGACGACGGAGCAGGGCCTCGACGCGCTGTGGGAGAAGCCGACGGTCGACGCGCCGGTGAACTGGCGCGCGCCCTATCTGCGCAAACCGGTGCCGCTCGACCCGTGGGGGCGCGCGTACATGTACACGTCGCCGGGTCAGGTCAACCCACAAGGGTACGACCTCCTGTCATACGGCGCCGACGGCAAGGCCGGCGGCGACGACGAGGATGCCGACATCCTGAGCTGGAAATAGTAGTTCAAGTATCCTCATGCCAACTTACGCGTATCAGGCCGTCGACGGCTCGGGCAAGCGAACGCGAGGGCGCGCCCAGGCGGTGAGCTCGGGCGCGCTGGCGCGTACGCTCGAGGAGCGCGGCCTGTTCGTCCTCGACGTCGACGAGTCGGGCGAGGGCGCCGCGACGCGCCGTCATTTTCGCTTCGGCCGCCGGCGAGAGGTCCTCGAGGTCACGCGCGCCATGGCCGCGCTGCTGCCCGTGGGAATGCCGCTCGCCCAGGCGCTCAACGCCGCGTCCGGCGTCGCCGAGGGCGACGTCAAAGCCGCGTTGCACGAGGTGCGTGCGCGCGTCGAGCGCGGCGACACATTGTCGGCGGCGCTCGCCGAGCATCCGCAGTTGTTCTCGCCGTTGTACGTCGGCCTCGTGCGGGCCGGCGAGCGCAGCGGCGACATCGATGCCGCGTTCGCGCGGTTGGCCGACCAGCTCGAGCGCGACGAGCAGTTGCGCGGAAAGGTATTGTCGGCGTCGATCTACCCGATGCTGCTCGCCGTGGCGGGTTCGCTCGCCGTGAGCGTGCTGCTCTTCTTCGTGCTGCCGCGGTTCGTGACGCTGCTCGAAGGGAGCGGAGCCAAGCTTCCGCGGTCGACGGCGACGATGTTGGCGCTGTCGTCGGCGCTGCATCGCCTGTGGCCGGTGTTGCTGTTGATTCCCTTCGGCATCGCGGCGTTCGCCGCCTGGGCGACGACGACCGAGGCCGGCCGCCGCGCCTGGTCGCGGACGATGCTCGCGCTTCCCGGCGTGGGCACGCTCCGCCGCTATGCGCTCGCCGGCCGATTCGCGCGGCTCGTCGGCGTTCTGCTCGGCGGCGGCGCGCCGTTGCTCACGGCGCTGGACGACACGATCGATTGCGTCGGCGATCCGAGCGCGCGCGACGATGTCGCACGGATTCGCACGAAGGTGCGCGAAGGCAGCTCGCTTCGCGCCGCGCTCGCGGACGGCTCGCTCTTTCCGCCGATGCTCGCCCAGCTGGTTGGCGTGGGCGAGGACGCCGGGCAACTTCGCATTTTCCTCATGAAGGCGGCGGACATTTTCGAGGAGCGGACCGAGCGCGCGACGCAACGGCTGGCGACGTTCGCCGAGCCGGCGATGATCGTGATGTTCGGCGCGATCGTCGCCTTCGTCGCGCTGTCGCTGCTGCAGGCGATCTACGGCATCAACGCCAACTCGTTCAAATGACGCGGCGCGCCGGGTTCACGCTCTGGGAGCTGACGATGGTGCTCCTCGTGATGGCGATCGCCGCCACGCTCGCCGCGCCCGCCTTCGCGCGGTTCGGGGCCGAGCAGCCCGCGGGCGGCGCGGACGCGATGATCGGCCTCTTGCACGACGCGCATCGAGCCGCGGTCGAGCTTCAACGCGACCGTCACGCTGCGCGTCGACCCGACGTCGCTCGCGTATCAGCTCGACACGTCTACCGCGAACGGCTTCGGCACGCTCGCCAAGGGTGTGCTCGACCTCGGTATGACCGAACGATTGGAGAGCAGTCAGCCGCGATTGCAATACGTGTTTCAGCCGACGGGCGCGACGTTCGCCGACACAGTCGTGGTTCGCGGCGGCCCCACCCCGCTCGTTGTGCGTGTTGACCCGTGGAGCGGAGAGGCCCGTGCCGATTCACGCTGAACCGACCAGTCGTCGCGACGTGCGGGCGCGCGCGGGCGTCTCGCTGCTCGAGGCAGTCGTCGCCGTCGCGATCGTCGGCATGACGTCGGTCGCCGCGCTCGAGGCCGTGGGCGGCGACATGCGCACCGCGGAACGCGCGCATCGCGCCGTCGAAGTTGAGGCGCTGGCGACGTCGCGGCTGGAGTTCATGGATCTCTTGTCCGACCGCGAATTGCAGGCGCTGCCGGACTCCGTGGCCAAGGGCACGTTCGCCAAGCCCCTCGATCAGTATTCTTGGAAAACCAGTTCCGCGGCGTTGTCCGACCAGGCCGGCCTGTATGACGTCCGCGTGACGATCGTCTGGCCGAGCGGCTCGTACATGGTGCGCACGTACGCGTACCGCACGCCGCCATTCGCGGCACGCCAATGACCATGCGCGCGCGGGCGGGCATGACGCTCATGGAACTCGTGATTGGCCTGGCGATCACCGGCATGATGGCGGCCGCGGGAGCTGCCACGTTCGCGTCGATCATCGATCATCGCCGGATCATCCGCGACGCATCGGTCTCGACCGAGCGCGCAGCCGCGTTGCGCGAGATGATCCATTCGTGGATCAACGCCGGCACGGTGCAAATCCAACAGGGCGGCGGGCCGCGCGGATTGACGCGCGGCGCTCCGGCGGCGTCGAGCGCATCGAGTGCGGCCAGCGGAATGAACACGGCGTCCGTGTCGGCCGCGCAAGCCAGCGGCGACGAAATCAGTTTCACGACGACGGCGCTCAATCCGTCGCTGTTGCCGAATGTGCGCATTCGGCTGTACATCGACGCCGACAACAACACGCCGGAAAAGGGACTGACGATCGAGTACCAGCCGAACGCGCAGATGCCGCTCGTGCGCAAGATGCTCGACTCGACGATCGATACGCTGACCGTGGAGTTCCTCGACACGCGTACGAATCAGTGGTTCGACGCCACCCAGGTGGCGACGATCTCGCCGCGCGCGGTGCGTTTGACGCTGCATTCGGCCAATCGCACCTCGGTGCCGGCGATCCTCGAAGTGCCGATGATCTTTCCGATGAGCGTGACCGGCGCGCAGAACCGGGTGACCGTGCAATGAGAGCGCGTCGCGGAGTGGCGCTGCTCGCCGCGCTCTGGCTCGTCGTGGCGATCGCGGCGGTGGCGCTGCAGTTCAGCATCGAGGCGCACGACCGGCGAACGGTCGGCATTCTCGCGTCGGAGCGCGGCATTCAGCGGGCCGCGGCGATGGGCGCGCTCGCGCTCACGCAGGCGAAGCTCGAGTACGCGCTCAGCGTCGCGCCGACCGGCGCCAGCGTGCAACGTCTGAGTTCGTCGGACCCGTGGATGGGCGTCGACTCGATGTATTCGGGCACGGTGCTCGTCGACAGCATGCCGGTCGACGTCCAGGCGCGCGACCTCGGTGAGCGACTCAACATCAATTCACTCAACGAGGCCGAGCTCCAGACGTTCTTCAGCTTTCTTCTCGACGACTACGAGAAGTCGACACAGTTGTCGCAGACGATTCTCGATTGGCGCGATGCCGACAGCACGCCGCGCCCGAACGGCGCCGAACGCGACGCCTACATCAAGGCGAACATGCTCGCCCTGCCGACGAACGGCCCCTTCCGTGAGGTCGAGGAGTTGCGGAACGTGATGGGCATGACGCCGGAGATCTACGCGAAGGCGGCACCCTACCTGACGACGCGCGGCAACGGCGCGGTGAATCTGAACACGGCGCCGCCCGCGGTGCTGCGGACGCTACCCGGCATGACCGACGCGACGCTCAATAGGATTCTCCAATTACGATCGCAGGGGCAACGTATCACGTCGGTGGCGGAGATCTTCGCCACGACGGGCGGTCGTACGCTCGCCGGACAGCTCGCGAGCACGCAGGTCCAAACCGCGATCACCGCCCGCAGCGTCGTGAACACGACCGAAGTCGAACTGACGATCACCTCGCGCGTGGGGCCGCAGTCGCCGCCAAGCAAACTGACCGCCATCCTGCGCCGCGGTCAAACGACCGCGACGATCACCTACAAGCAATGGTGAAGACGTGAACCCGGCCGGCACGGTCAGTTCCGCGCGATTGGGAGGCACGTTGCGCGCCGCCTCAGGCACGAGCGGCGCCAACCGTCGGCAGCGCACCGGCGTGTCGATCTCGCCGACGTCGCTGTGCGCCGTCGACGTCCGCTTCCCGTCATCGGATCATGCGTGGCGTACGCAGCTCGAGGCGCCCACCGCCGACGGCGCGAGTTGGCCATCGCTCGCATCGGCGCTCGTCGACCTGGCGCGCGCGCTGAGCGTGACCGAGGGAACGCTGGTCGTAGCACTGATGCCGCCGTTGACCGAGGTGCGCCGTCTCGATCTTCCGCCGGTGAGCGGAGACGAGCTGCAGCGCCTGCTGACGCGCAACGCGGGACGCTATTTCACGAATGCTCGCGGCCCGCAGATCGTTGGCTCGGCGCCGCTGCCTCGGCGGGGACGCAATGCGCCGGTGCCCGTGGTCGCCGCGACCGCGTCGGCTCGCCTGGTTGCAGCGATACGCGCGGCGGCACAGCAGGCTGGTTGGACGGTGGACTCGATCATTCCCGCCGAAGGCGCGTGGGCGGCTGCGTCGCTCGCGCTGTGGCCGGCCTTGGGTCGACAGATCGCGTCCGCGCTCATCGCGCACGATGATCGCACCGACATGCTCCAACTCGAGAACGGCCGCCTCGTTGGCGTGCGACGCTTTCGCGCCGGCGCGAGCGCAGCGCCGATGATCGCCGACACGCTCGGGCAATCCGCACGCGTCGGAGTGGTCGGTTCGCTCGACGCGCGCAGCGATCTCACGGCTGCATTGCAACTGCACGGTGTCACGGTGGCCTCGCTGCCGCCCAATACGTCGCACGCGGCCGACTCCGTCGATCTGCTCGCCGCGCGCCACGCCGACAGCGAGATCGGTCCGGTGCTGCGGAACGACGATCGCGTTGCGTTCGAGCGCGGGCGGGCGCGGAGCGCGGCCTGGTTCATCGCGGCAGGAACGGCGGCGCTGTTGGTGCTTGCCGCGGGCATGCAGTACTGGGGAGTGCGCCGGCAATTGCGGTTGGTCGAGGCCGAGCGTGCGCGACTGCGACCGCAACTGTCGTCGACGTTGCTCGGTCGCACCACGGTCGACGCGGCATACGCGCAACTCGCCGCGCTCGCGGCGATCGAGCGATCGTCGCCGCAGTGGTCGTCGGTCATCGCGCGACTCAGTCAAGCGGTACCGCGCGACGCGTACCTGACGGCGATTCGTGCACGCGACGATTCACTCGTCGTCGACGGCCTGGCCGATCACGCGGCCCGTGTGTTCGACGCGCTCGCCAAGACGCGCGGATTCGTCGATGTAAAATCGGCGGCGTCGGTGCGTCGCGAGTTGGCGCAGCAAGGTCGCGCGAAGGAGCACTTCACCATCGCCGCGCGCGTTGCCGCGCCGTCGGCGCCGAGGACCGCGCCATGAAATGGCGCGCGATGAAACCCAGCGATCGTCGCGCGATCATCATCGGCGCGGTGGTCTTGCTTCCCGGGTTCGTGTTCATCTGGGGCGTGCGGCCGTACGAGTCGGCGTTGGCCGACGCGCGCGACCGGCTGGCGACCGAGCGACTTGCACTTTCGCGCGAACGCGCAGCGGTCGCGAACGCCCGGCGCAATCCGCAATTGCGACACGTCGCCGACTCAGCCACGAGCGCGGCGCGCCCGCGACTGTTCGAAGGGAAAGACGACGTGATGGCCGGCGCCGAGCTCGCGTCGTACCTCGGCGACGTCGCGCGCGACACGCGGGTTTGGCTCGAGGATGCGAGCACGCGCCCAACGGTGCCAGCCGTCGACGGCGTGCGCACGCTCAACGTCGACGTGCGCGCCGAGTCCGACTTGCTGGGAACGTTGATGTTCCTGCAAGCGCTGGAGCGCGGTCCGAAGCTCGTGCGCATCGATCGGCTGGAGATCTCGCGCGCGCCGCGCGCCGACGAAAAGGCCGAGGAAGCACTGTCGATTTCGGCGACGATCTCCGGGTTTGCCGTTGCGCCGGCGGTACCCAACGGCAGCGGAGCCTCACAGCCATGACGAACCGCGGCTTTGCCCGTGATCTCGCGCGCGCACCGGCGATGCGTGCGTCCGTCGGCGCACTTGCCGCGGCGACTGCGCTGTTGATCTGGACGTCGGCGGGCGCGTTCCGAACCGACCCGCTTCCTCCAGCGCCTCCGGCATCCGTGGTGAGCGTGGCAGCGATCAGCCGCCCAGCGTCGCAACCACCGGCCGACGTTCAGTCGGCGGTCGACAACGACATTTTCGCCGCCGATCGCGAGGCACCGTCGGCGCCGTACCGCATGCCGGGCGACAGCGTGATGTCGGACAAACCAGTCGTGGAAGCCGTCAAGCCGGCGGTGCTCGGCACCGCGGTGGCGACCGACGGTCGCAGTTTCGCCACGTTGCAGCTTGGCGGGGATCGACCGACGTTGGTCCACGTCGGGGACAAGATCGGCGAGTGGGTGGTCAAGGCGATTCAGCGTGGGAAAGTCGTGCTCATCAGCTCGGCGGGCACGCGCGCCGACGTCACCGTGTCCAAGCCAGGAACTTGATATATGTCAACCGTCAATAGACTTCTAATATACGGCGCCGTTGCCGCGTCGCTCGGCGGCCCAGCCGTCGCGGCGGCGCAGCGCGGCGGACGCCCGACCCGTCCGGCGACGCCGGACACGGGCAAGACGGGCGTGGCGCCCGGCGCCGTGTCGCTCGACTTCCAGGACCAGGACTTGAAGGTCGTCCTCGACGCGCTCGTCGCCGCCGGCGATCTCAATGCATCGATGACCAACGTCCCGGCGACGCGCGTCACGCTGCACCTCGGACGTCCCGTCACGCGCGACGGCATGATCGAGCTGGTGAAGTCGGTGGCCGAATCGAACGGGCTCAAGTTCACCCAGTCGCCGACGCTGATTCAGATCACGGGCCCCACGCCCGAGCCGGCGGTGCGCGCGCTCACACCGCAACAAATGCTCGCGCAGGAATTCGCCCAGGCGCAGCAGCAACAACAGCAGATGCGGCTGTTCACGTATCGGTTGAAACACGCCAGCGCCGTGCAGCTCGCGCCGGTGCTGACGAGTCTGTTCGCCGGCTACAACGGAAACCAGAACGGCCAACGGATCACGATTCCCAACGGCAACGGCGGGTTCACCACGATCAATACCGGACCGGCGGCGCCGGCTCCGGCCAACGGAATTACGACGATTCAACCACCGTTCGGCGGGCGCGGCGCCGGCGGCGGGCGCGGTGCCGCGGCGAATAACGCGGCGGCCAATACGGTGTTTCAGCAACTCGCCGGGTCACTGTCAAACCAAGCGAGCGACGTTCGCATCATTGCCGAGGCGACGACCAACTCGCTGCTCGTTCGAGCCACGGAGTCGGATTGGTCGCTGATGCAGCAGATCATCACCGGCGTCGACCTGCGACCGTTGCAGGTGCTGATCGAGGTGACGATCGCCGAGGTCGAGCGCACGCACGATCTCGACGTCGGCGTGTCGGGCACGGTCCACCGCCATGCAGGTGGTGGGCTCGACTCCTCGTTCGCTCCGGCGACGGCGACCGCGCGGGACTTCGTCCTCCAGCTCACCGGCGGCAACGGTACCATCAACTACAACGTGGCGATCGCGGCGCTCCAGGAACGAGGAGATGTCCGCGTGCTCTCGCTGCCGGTCATCATTGCACAGAACAATCAACAGGCGACGCTCAACGTCGGATCCTCGCGGCCGTTCGTGCAGGTGTCGCAATCGGTTCCGACTGACCCGACCGATCGCGTGGAAACGGTGCAATACATCGACGTCGGTACGGTGCTGACGATTACGCCGACGATCAGTCCGGACGGCTACGTCAATCTCCAGGTGTCGCAGACCGACAACAGTGCGAGCGACGAAGTGCAGTTCGACGCGCCCGTGATCAACAAGCGCGAAGCGTCGACGCAGATCTTCATTCGCGACGGACAGACGACGGTAATCGGTGGATTGGCCGACAACACGCACAGCAGCGACGTCTCGGGAATTCCGATCCTCAGCCGCATCCCGTGGATCGGCCCGTTCCTGTTCGGCAGCGTTACACGCAACATCGACTCGAGCGAGTTGTTCCTGTTCCTCACGCCGCACATCATCTCGAACGACGACGACATCGACAAGCTGCGCAACGCGGTGAAGGACAGCAGCGAACTGCTCAAGGACGTCAATGTTGGGCCGCACCTTGTGCCGCGGGCCGACTCGCTGCACGCCAAACCCGATTCGGGTCGCAAACCTGATTCGCTCACGATGCTCCGGCGTCTTCCGCCGCCGGCCGACTCGCTGACGCGGCGCCCATGACAGTAGTCGATCGTCCAGAGGCGCAGCGACCGGCGGCCGATCTGCTCGACGTCGAGCGGCTCACGACCGCACTGTCGGCCGAGTGGCTCGAGCAATTCGGTGTGCTGCCGCTGCGGCTCGACGGTGACGTGCTCACCGTCGGCACGTGGCTCGACCGCGTGGAGCCGCTCGCGCTCGACGATCTGAGAATCCTATTCGCCGCCGACATCGCCGTCGAGCGGTTCGACGATCACGATCTGCGCGCGGCGATTCGCCGTCTCTATGCGCCGGAAGCGGCGACCGCCGAGGGTCTGATCGCGGGATTGGTGGGCGAGGCGCGCGCGGTCGACATCGACGACATTCCGCTCGACGACCTGCTGCACCTCGCCAACGAAGCGCCGGTTGTTCGCCTCGTGAACCTGTTGCTGATCGAAGCGCTCGACGGGCGCGCGTCCGACGTGCATCTCGAGGCGTATCAGGACGGCTTGCGCGTGCGCTACCGCGTTGACGGCGTGTTGCAGAACGCGCCATCGCCGCCGCCGCATCTCACGGCGGCGATCATCAGTCGTCTCAAGATCATGGCCGAACTCGACATCGCTGAGCGTCGCCTGCCGCAAGATGGGCGCATTCGACTGCGCCTCCAGAATCGGCAAGTCGACGTACGCGTATCGACGGTGCCAACGCTGCGCGGCGAGAGCGTCGTGCTACGCCTGCTCGACAAGGAGCGCGGACGCATCTCGCTCACTGAGCTTGGCATGGCGGCGGACACGCTCGAGCTCTTCTCCGAAGTCGTCGCGCGTCCGCATGGAATTGTGCTCGTCACGGGTCCGACCGGCTCGGGCAAGACGACGACGCTCTACGCCGCGGTCGAGCTCATTCGCACGGGCCGTGAGAAAATCCTCACGGTCGAAGATCCGGTCGAGTACGAGCTGGCCGGCGTGCCGCAGGTTCCGGTCAATGAGAAAGCGGGGATGACGTTCGCCGGCGCGTTGCGCGCGCTGCTTCGGCAGGATCCGGACATCATACTGCTCGGCGAAATCCGCGACGCCGAAACGGCGCAGATCGCGACGCAAGCGGCCCTGACCGGCCACCTCGTGCTGTCGACGCTGCACACGAACGACGCGCCGACGGCGCTCACGCGCCTGCTCGATCTCGACGTGGCCGCGTATCTCGTGGCGAGCACGGTCGACGCCGTGCTGGCGCAGCGGCTCGTGCGAACGATCTGCACGCATTGCAAGACGGAGACGCGGCCGGACAAGACGGTCACGCGGCGCATCGACGTCGAAGCCGCCGGACTGACGCGCGTATGGAAGGGCGCGGGTTGCGACGAATGTCGCGGCACCGGCTTTCGCGGACGAACGGGCCTATACGAACTCCTCGTCATGGACAACGAGCTTCGACTCGAGGTACAGCGCCGTCGTGGTTCGGAGGAACTGCGCACGATGGGCATCGCGAAGGGCATGCGCACGTTACTCGAGGATGGAATCCGCGCGGCGCGCGCCGGAATCACGACAATCGACGAAGTGCTCCGCGTGGCACGTGCGTAGTCGGCGGGCTCGGCGATACGCGCCTTCTCGAATTAGCGTCCAAAGATCCTCGTTCGCGCACCGTACTCGACGATTGGTCGTCGTACGAGCACGCCTGTTGCCTTGAGTGCGCCTGCCCGCTGCCGTGGCGGGCCCAGTCGTCACTGAACGAGGAGATGCAATGAGAATTCAACTGATCGCCGCCGCCGCGGCGGTTGTGCTCGGCGCGAGCGCCGCGCAGGCCCAGTCGCGAGAGTGGTACCGGTGGCATGGTGGAGCGTGCAGCACGACCGACGTCGATGCGGTGCGCAAGACAGAGATCAAGACCAACCTCTACGTGGCCGGAACGATGATCACGCCGGACTCGGCCAAAGTCATCGCGTTGTGCGCGGTGCCGGGCCAGATCGGCTCGGGCGAAATGAACGTGACGGACGGACGTCCCGAGTACGCGATTGACATCATCCCGGACAAAAAGCAGACGCACACGAAAGTGATCGTCGACGCGAAGACCGGATTGGTGCTCTCATCGAAGCAGTTCGGCGGCCTACGCGGTAAGGTGGGCTGGCTGCGCGAGAGTTTCGACCACAAAGGCAACTCGAACTAGTAGGGGCTACGCCCGCGGAGCGCGCCATACGATGGCGCGCTTCGCTCGCGGCTCGCTCGATCGCGTTACGCGGCCCGCCGCGCCGCACGCATTCGCTCGGCTCCGGCGCGTCCGTACATGAAGTAGATCGCCAGTCCGACGACGAGCCACACGATCAATCGAATCCACGTCGTCAGCGGCAGGCCGAACATCTGTCCAAGGCAGATGAGCGCGCCGAGCAGCGGCACCCATGGCATGCCCGGCGTACGAAACGGGCGATGCGCGCCTGGATCCGTGCGGCGCAGCACCCACACGCCGATCGACACCATCACGAACGCCAGCAACGTCCCCATCGACGTGAGCTGCGTCAGCGTCGCGATCGGAAACAAACCGGCCGTCAGCGCGACGACGACACCGGTAATCGCCGTCGTCACGTACGGCGTCTTGAAGCGCGGATGTATGCGACTGAACAGCGGCGGCAGCAACCCATCGCGGCTCATCGAATAGAAAATGCGCGGTTGGCCGAGCAGCATGACGAGCATCGTGCTCGACAACCCGGCGATCGCGCCGAGCTTGACGATTGGCCGCAGCCAGGTCAGGCCGATGGAATCGACGCCCAGCGCGATCGGCGCGGGCACGTTCAGCTTGTCGTAGTGGACGATTCCCGTCAGCACCAGCGCGACAGCGATGTAGAGAATCGTGCATACGACGAGTGAGATGAGAATTCCGCGTGGCATGTCGCGCTGAGGATTCTTTGCCTCCTGCGCGGCGGTCGACACCGCGTCGAAGCCGATGAACGCGAAGAAAATCACCCCGGCTCCGCGCAGCACGCCGCTCCACCCGTACTCGCCGAACTTGCCGGCGTTCGGCGGAATGAACGGATGCCAGTTCGCCGGCGTGATGTACTTCACGCCGAACGCGACGAACATGAGCAGTACGACGACCTTCACGATGACGATGACGGTGTTGAATCCCGCCGATTCGCGAATGCCGACGATGAGTATGATCGACACGAGCAGCACGATCAGCGTCGCCGGCACGTTGAACACACCCGTCACCGTGCTGCCGTCGGCGAGTGCGACGAGCGAACCGGGCGGCCCGGTGAACGCCGCCGGCATGTGGATGCCAAAGTCCTGCAAGAAGCTCACGACGTTGCCCGACCACCCGACGGCGATCGTCGACGCGCCGAGCGCGTACTCGAGAATCAAATCCCAGCCGATGATCCAGGCGAACAACTCACCGAGCGTGGCGTAGGCGTAGGTGTACGCGCTTCCGGCGACGGGAATCATGCTCGCGAACTCGGCGTAGCACAGACCAGCGAACGCGCATCCGATCGCGGCGATGATCATCGATAGCACGAGCGCCGGTCCGGCGAACTGCGCGGCGGCCGTGCCGGTGATGACGAAGATCCCGGCGCCGATGATCGCACCGACGCCGAGCGTCGTCAGGCTGAACGCGCCGAGGGTCCGGCGAAGCGTACCCGTCTCCGCCTCCGCAGTCAGCTCGGCGATCGACTTTCGAGTCATGAGGGTCATGCCATCAGAATGGCGCTGAATCGCGCACCTCGGGTCATGTGCTGGTGCGGGGCATGTCAGAGCTTCGTCAGAAACAGCTCGTCGAAGGGTCAGGCGCCATTGCCACGCGCCTGCGCACGACGGCAGATTCGATTCATGGCGCCCTCTCGCCTGCGTTCGCCCGCTCGCCCACGCTCGAGCGTCATGCTGCTTGCCGCGCTCCTCGCGTGCACGCTCGCGCTGGCGACGATGTTGGCGTACGAAGCGCACGAATCGGCGCGCTCGCACCGCGCCACAGCCGAGCACGCGCTGCACGACTACGCGGCCGTCGCGGCATGGGAGCTCGTGGCTGGTGTGAATGAAAATCTCGAGTCGACAGTCGGCGCAGCGCTCGCGCCAGTGACGCGCGCACCGGCGACGACGCCGTACGAGCTACTGCCGTCGCCCGCCATTCTCGCCTCGAGTGCCGCGACGGTACTCCGCTGCTCCAACGCCTCGGGCGATGCGGCTCGCACGTATTTTCGCCTCGACTTCCGCGATGGATCGCTGGCGACGACGGGGGCGGATGCGTCGCCGAGCATGCGGCAATGGCTGACCGATACGATCATCAGTCACGTGCGAACCACATACCAACCCGACTGGAGCTACGCGATCGTACGAGGCGGCGTGAATGGCGAACCGCCAGTGGCGATCGCCTACGCCGTGAAATACGCGGAGCATCGCGCGCCAATCGCGGCGTTCGGATTTCGTACCTGCGCGGATGCGGCCGGTGCGACGATCATTCGCGACGTCGTCGCGCATCGCGCGCTGCTGCCGGCATCGGTGAGCGGCACGGCGAGCAACGATTCGATCGTCACGATTGCCGTCCGCGACGCGGCTGGTCGCGAGCTGTTCCGCTCCGGGCAATCGGGCGCGCCGTCGTCGCCATACGCGGCGGAAGCGCCGTTGCTGCGGGCCGGCGCGCTCACCGTTCGCGCGACGATTCGTCCGCACGCGGTGGAACTGCTCGCACTCGGCGCCGTGCCGCAGTCGCACGTTCCGCTGCTGGTTGGGCTGCTCACGCTCACCGCGGCAATGATCGTGGTGACGGTGTTGCAGCTGCGCCGAGATCAGGAGCTGTCGCGTTTGCGCGCGGATTTCATTTCCAGCGTGTCGCACGAACTGCGCACACCGCTGTCACAGATCCTCCTGTTCGCCGAAACGCTCAACCTCGGCCGCGTACGCACGGACGAAGAACGGAGCACGGCGACGAACGTCATCGTGCAAGAGGGCCGGCGGTTGATGCATCTCGTCGACAACATTCTGCACTTTTCGCGCGCCGAGCGGCACATGACGCGGCTGGGGCCCGAGCCACTGGATCTCAATGAAGCAGTGCGCGCGATCGTCGACGATTGGACGCCCCTCGCCGGCGCGCCGGACGTGCGCATCGAAACAGCGTTCGGCGCGACCGTTCATGCCGTGGCTGATCGCGGCGCGCTGCGCCAGATCGTGATCAATTTGCTTGACAACGCGGTGAAGTACGGCCCCGTCGGACAGACCGTCACGGTCGGCACGTCGAACGGCGACCATCGTGCGCGTCTGTGGGTCGACGATCAGGGCGACGGCATTCCGCCGCGCGAGCGCGAACGGGTGTGGACTCCGTTCTATCGTCTCGATCGACACGCGAATTCGTCGGTGGCCGGGAGCGGAATTGGCTTGTACGTCGTGCGCGAATTGGCGCGACTGCACGGCGGCGACGCGCGCGTGGAAGACGCACCGCGGCGCGGCGCACGGATCGTCGTCGAGCTGCCGGCATGACGCGCGCCGGCCACCAAGCGCGCGTGCTCGTCATCGAGGACAACCGCAACCTCGCGACCGGGCTGCGCAACAACCTCGAGATCGAAGGCTACGAGGTCGACGTTGCCGCCGACGGAACCGCGGGTCTCGTGGCCGCGCGCTCGTCGTCGATCAATCTCATCATTCTGGATCTCATGTTGCCGGGCATGGACGGCTATCGCGTGTTGCGCACGCTGCGCGAGGAGGGGATCGACACGCCGGTGCTCATCCTCAGCGCGCGCGGCGAGGAGGCCGACAAGGTCCTCGGCTTTCATCTGGGCGCCGACGATTACGTCCCGAAGCCGTTCGGCCTCCTCGAGCTGCTCGCGCGCGTCGACGCGTTGTTGCGGCGCGCGGCCGCGGTTGGGGCAAAGCACAAACTCGCCGCGCCGGTCACGTTCGGCGACGTGACGATCGATCCGGGGACGCATTCGGTGGAGCGCCACGGCGAACCCGTCGCGCTGCGGCCAAAGGAGTACGATCTCCTCGTCGCGCTGCTCAGCCGCCGCGGCCAAGTCGCGTCGCGCGGCGAGCTGCTCGAGGAGGTGTGGGGCTATTCGGGCGAGGTCTATAGTAGGACCGTCGACACGCACGTGGCCGAGTTACGACGGAAACTCGAGGACGATGCCGCCGAGCCACGGCATATTCTGACGGTACGCAAGACGGGGTATCGGATCCAGGTGTGAGCCCGGGACAACCGTTAGATTAGCGCCTATGACGCAGAGCGCCGACGCCCCGTTCGGAACGTTTTTCGTTCCCGGCCCAACCGAAGTCCGCCCCGAGATCCTCGCGCACATGTCGCGGCCGATCATCGGGCATCGCGGCCGCGCGTTCGAGGCGATGTTCGCGCGCATCGAGGCTGGGCTCCGCGACATCCTGCTGACGTCGCGCCCAGTCTACGTCGGCTCGACATCGGCGACTGGGTTCATGGAAATGGCAGTCCGGAACGCGCCGGAAGGCGAATTCCTCGCGCTCGTCAACGGGGGCTTTTCCGAGCGCTTCGCGCACGTCGCCGAAACGTGCGGTCGTGTGGTCGAACGCGTCATCGTGCCGTGGGGCGAGACGTTCGACCTCGATGTCGTCGCGTCGGCGCTGGCGGCGAAGAAATTCTCCGCTGTCACCGTCGCGCATTCGGAGACGTCGACCGGCGTATTGACTGACGTGCGCGCTGTCGCGGAAGTCGCTCGACGCTACGGCGCGATGACGTTGGTCGACAGCGTGTCTGGCGCGGGCGGCGCGGAAATCGGATTCGACGAATGGAAGCTCGACTTCCTGTTCACCGGTTCGCAGAAAGCGCTGGCGCTCCCGGCCGGGCTGGCGTTCGCCGCCGCGTCGGCGGAGTACGTCGAACGCGCGCGCACGGTGCGCGGCCGCGGCTTCTACTTCGACGTCGTCCAGTACGACAAGTTCGCCGCGAACAACCAGACGCCGAGCACGTCGGCGACGTCGTTGCTCTACGCCGTTGAAGCGCAGATGGGCGACATCGGCCGCGAAGGAATCGAGCGGCGCTGGGAACGGCACATGGCCATGCGCGACACGACCATCGAGTGGGTGTACGGTGTCGCTGAGCGCCGCGGGATCGATCTGCGCGTCGTCGCCGTGGAGGGCTCGCGCTCACCAACTGTGACGACCGTCGCGCTGCCGCCGGGGATGAAAGGCGCCGACGCAGTCGAAGCGATCAAGGTGCGCGGCTTCACCGTTGGCTCAGGCTACGGCCAGCTCAAAGAAACGACCATTCGCATCGGTCACATGGGCGATCACACGCTCGAAGGACTGAAGCGCTGCCTTCGGGCGTGCGAAGGCGCGATCGCCGAGCTGGCGGAACGGCGGCGGCTGGTGCGCGTGTAGGGATGCGTTGAGCGTTATGCGTTGTGCCGTTGTGAGCGCACAACGCACAACCGCACAACGCCCCACGCTAGTCGAACAACAACCCGCACGCGAACGACAAGTCGTCGTCTCCGAGATCGACTGGGCCCGGCAGGACCTCGAGCGCCGCTTCGACAACGCGCGGATCGAATTGCGTCCCGGCGCAGCGGCGAAGTTCTTCGCACGCTTCGTCTGGAGTGCGCGCCGACTTGTAGCTCCGATGATCGATCATCGCGCAGAACGCGTCGACGACGCCGACGATTCGCGCCACCGTTGGAATCGCGTCGCCCGCGAGTCCGTCGGGATAACCGTTCCCGTCGTACCACTCGTGGTGGTAGAGCACCGCGCCAGCCACTTCGCGCAATCCGGGCACACTCTCGAGCAGGTCGTGTCCCAAGCGAACGTGTGACTGGATGAGCAAACGCTCCTCGGGCAACAAGCGCCCGGGTTTGTTCAGCACCGCATCGGTGACGCCAATCTTTCCGACGTCGTGCAGCAGCGCGGCGAGGCTGGCCAGCGTCACCTCTCGATCGGGAAGCTCCATGCGCTGCGCGACGAGACGCGCGTAGTGGGAAACACGCCGGCAGTGGCCGTGGGTGTACGCGTCCTTCGTCTCCACGGCGTCGGCGAGCATTTCAATCGTACCGACGTAGGCTTGCTGCAGTCGTTGACGAAGGTCGAGGTTGGCGGCGCGCTCGCGCTCCAGCGACGCCCGCAACTCGGCGTACGCGACCGTCATGTCATTCAACGCGGACGGGTCGCGGGCGTCGCCAATTTCAGCGGTCAACGGCGCCAGCGGCTCTCGCGTGCTACGATCGGAATGCATGTCGCGCATCGACTCTCCTCTCCCGGGCGCAGTCGACCGCCGCGGACGCGAAGTGAAATCCGTGGAATACGCCACGGGGGCAAATCGCACGCCTTGAACGCGTGATCCGTGTCACGCCGGCGATCTCGCCGCATGCGAAATCAGTCATGCGCGCGTCATCTGGCCGTCATCGCCACGCCCATTCCAACGAGCCCCACCACGAGCACGATCGCCGCGCCGGGAATCGCGAACCGCATCCATTTTCCGTACGACACACGCGCCGCAAGCAACACGGCCATCAGCGCGCCGTTCGTTGGCGTGAGCAGTTCGGTCAGCCCGGCGCCCATCTGGTACGCGAGCACGGTCACCTGGCGCGAGATGCCGAGCAAGTCGGACAACGGGATGAATACCGGCATCGTCAGCACGGCCTGCCCACTCACACTAGGCACCATCACATGCACGATCGCGTGCGCGGGAATCATCAACAGCGCGCTGATCGCCGCCGGTGCGTGGCCCAGCGCTCCCGTCATGCTGTGCAGGATCGTATCGATGATGTGCCCATCGGCGAGGACGAGCGAGATGCTGCGTGCCACGCCAACGAGCATTGC
The DNA here is from genome assembly GCA_963817445.1 of uncultured Gemmatimonadaceae bacterium. Lineage (GTDB taxonomy): Bacteria > Gemmatimonadota > Gemmatimonadetes > Gemmatimonadales > Gemmatimonadaceae > JAQBQB01. The sequence goes on along the minus strand of CAWFOG010000027.1, from coordinate 106,755 downwards.
GGCAGGCAGCAAGCTTTGCATGCCTTCCAGATATGCGAGCGTCGTTCCGCCCACGCCCAGCCCGCCCCACAACCCCGCGACGAACCCGCCGATGAAGAATCCCGCCGACAATTCATTGAAGCCCCAGCCGAGCGCAATGGAACCGTAGACGTACGCGGCCATCGGCGAGATGGCGATGAGGAAGATCACAATGTCGCGCGATGACAGCGGCTGCACGGGCTCGTCATTGACGACGACGGCCGAGCGATGCTTGGCGGCATGGCGCATCGTCCAGAGGACCCACAGTGTGAGCGCGGCGACGAACATCGCGAGACGCAGCAGGCCATCTGACGCGGGCGGAAGCTGCGCGAGCTTCATCGCGATGCCGGCCTGAAACGGATTCGTCGGCCCGAACGCGCTGCCGATCATCGCCGCGCCGGCGCTCATCGCCACCACACCGACGGCGTCGACGCCCAGCCCGCCGCCGAGCACGAGCAACACCGGCACGAGCGGAATGATCTCTTCCTGCATGTTCTCGAGCGCGCCCATCACGGCGAAGAACAGCGACACGACGGGAATCGCGATCAACCCGCGTCGTCGAAAGACGCCGACGAGTGCGGCGACCAACCGCGCCAGCACGCCAAGCCGGTCGATCACGACCCACGCGCCGCCGACGAACAGCACGACCGCGATCACGTCCGCGCCGTCGATGAAGCCGCGCGGAACCGACGACGACCGCGGCGAACGGACCAACCGGCGCGCGCGGCACCGCGTGATACGTGCCGGCGACCACCACACTGCGGTGCGTGACAGGATCGTCGCGCCGATCGAACTGGCCGGCCGGGAGTACCCACGTCAACCCGGCCGCGATCGCGACGCCGATCAACAGCATGATCAGCGGATGCGGAAGCCGCAGATTCATGCCGGCAGCGGTCGGGTGAGAGAACCGGCGGCGATCACGAGGAGTTCTACGCGCCTCGGAGTCATGTGGTGTTGTACCGGCAACCTAGCCGTTGCAGTGAAGCGACGACAGGGGCCGAGGCTCGATGTACATTGACGGATTGGTTCGCCCCTTCGTTGACGCTCGGTCAATCGATCATCAAACCCACAGCGGAATTCGCATGCCCACGTACGGTGCCACCGAACTCGCCGAAGCTTTTCGCACGGTCCGGCGCAACACGATCCAGGTCGCGAACGACATTCCCGAGGACAAGTACGACTTCGTGCCGGCGCCCGGCGCGAAATCGGTGAACGCGCTGCTTCGCCACATCATCTACTCGCCGCTGGTGCAGGAGGACATGCACCGGACCAAGCACGTCACGACCTTTGCCGGCTTCGACTTCGGCGCGACGTCCGCCATCGCGGCGGCACAGGAGAACAAACCCAAGTCGAAAGCCGAGATCATCGCGGCGCTCGAGAGCGAGGGAGCACGAATCGCCGCCTGGCTGCAGTCCTCGTCGCCCGAGTATCTCGCCGAAACGGTCACCGATGTCGCCGGCAAGAACCCGCGCTTGCGCCTGGAAGGGCTGATGGGCATCAAGGAGCACGAGATGCACCATCGCGGGCAGCTGATGCTCATTCAGCGCATGGTTGGCGTGGTGCCGCATCTCACCCGCCAGCGTGAAGAGCGGATGCGCGCGCACGCCGCGGCGGCGCTAACGACCGGGGGCCGTTGACCGCTTCCGGCCTCTGATCCCGGCCGGTATTGTTGTCGGCGATGGCCGGCCGTGCGATACAGCGCGGCCGGCCGATCCCTCCAAACACTTCGCTCATCCCCGCGCGCCCTCGCGGGACCGAGACGCCCAGTGAATCTGAAACTCCCTACTCTCCGTCGCGCACGCGTGCTGTCGCTCGGCTTCGTGCTGCTCATCGCCGCGTCCGTGGCGCTGCCGGCGCAACAGTCCGTGTCCGAGACTCGCGATCCGCATCAGCAGCAGGACGCGGAGTTCGCCAAGCTGTACACGCAGTGGACGACCGGTCCGAACTACGGCAGCCCGCTGGTCGATCATCTGCCGCTCGTGTCGGGAATCCCGACGCCGAAAGACGTTCTCGGCTACTACATCGGCGCGCCGGCCAAGCTCACGTACTACGCCGACATTCTGAAATACTATCGCGCGCTGGCCAAGGCGACGTCGCGCGTGAAGGTCGAGACGATCGGCAAATCGGACGAGGGGCGCGAGCTGGTCGTGGTGTGGGTGTCGTCAGAATCGAACATCAAGAATCTCCAACACAATCGCGACAACCTCGCCAAGATGGCCGATCCGCGCGGGCTGTCGGACGCGCAGATCCACGAGCTCATCGCCACGACGAAGCCGCACTACCATCTGATGGGCGGCCTGCACAGCGGTGAGACCGGCCCGTCGGAAATGTTGATGGAGCTGGTCTATCGGCTGGCGACGGAGACGTCGCCGCTGATCACGCAGATCCGCAACAACGTCATCGTATCGGTGACGCCGGCGGCCGAACCGGACGGGCGCGACCGCAACGTCGACTGGTTCTACAAGGGCCTCGAGACCAACGCGCCGCAGCCGCCTGCCGGCGAGCCGGGAGACACGGCGAACGGCCGCGGCGGAGCGGGTGGAGCGGGCGGCGGCCGCGGGGGCGGACAGCTCCCCTACTGGGGCAAGTACGTCTACCACGACAACAACCGCGACATCAACCTGTCGCAGATCTCAATGCGGGCGATCATCGATTGGTACTTCACGGCGCATCCGCCGATCATCCACGACCTGCACGAGGCGCAGGCGTTGATGTACACGTACAGCGGCGGCCCGCCGCAGAATCCCAATCTCGATCCGCTGTTGTTCGCCGAGCTGCCCTGGTTCTCGAACTGGGAGCTGGCGCAGATGACCAAGTGGGGAATGCCCGGCGTGTACACGCACGCGTTCATGGACGGCTGGTCGCCCGGCTACCTCGGCTCCGTGGCGTACAACCACAACGGCATGATGCGGATGTACGAAACGCAATCCGGTCGCGAGGGCGGCCCAGGCGCCGCGGCGTACGACTGTCGCGGCTGCGCGCAGTCGCAGGTCGCGCGAGCTGCGGGCGCTGACAGCGCGGCTGCGGGCGGGGCAACCGCGGTCGCGAACGGCGTGGTGGTCGTGGCGGTGGTGGTCGGCGGAGGCCGTGGCGGTCGTGGCGGCGCTGCCGCTCCGAGCGCGCCTGGCGCGGTCGCCACTGCTCCTGGCGCCGCCGGTCGCGTTCGGTGGCGGGCGTGGACCGACGGTGCCGACGGGTCGCGGCGGCGGTCAGCCGCGCGAATGGTACCGCGGCATTCCGATTCCGCCCAACGCGGTGCAGGAGTTCACGCGCCGCAACAACACGAACTACATGGAGACGGGCGTGCTGTCGGCGCTGCAGCTCACGGCGATGTTCCCGAACGTGATATTGCAGAACTTCTACATCAAGACGCGCAACTCGCTCGAGGCCGGGAGCACGGCGGCGCCGTTCGGCTACGTGTTCCCCGTCCAGCGCGACATGACCAAGGTGGCGACGTTGATCAACATGCTGCGCGCCCAGGGGATCGAGGTCGGCACGCTCAACGCGCAACTCAAGGTGGGCGACCGACAGCTTCCCGGCCGGATCCTACCTCATCAAGCTCGATCAACCGTACGGTCGCCTGGCGAAGAATCTCCTCGAGAGCCAGGACTATCCCGACCCCGCGCTCACGACGTACGACGACAGCGGCTGGTCGATGGGCTACGCGTTCGATGTCGACGTCAAAGAGATGCGCGACAAGTCCGTGCTCGCGGCGCCGACGACGCCGGTCAAGACCGCGGAGGTGAAGGTCAAGTTCGCCGGCAGCGGCACGGCCGCACTCGCCGTCGCGCACTACGGGTCGAACAACATGATCACCTTCCGCTATCGGCTCAAGAACGTGCCGATGAAGATCGCCGAGCAGGCGTTCACCGCGGAGGGAGTCAACTTCCCACCCGGGTCGTTCATCGTCACCGGCTCACCGGCGGATCTGCAGTCCGCACGCGCGGCCGCGGAATCGCTCGGCCTCACCGGCGCGGCGCTGTCGTCGCTGCCCACGGTCGCAACGCACGACGCCAACGTTCCGCGCGTCGCCATCTATTCGCAGTGGAGCGGCACGCAGGAGCTGGGCTGGTATCGGCACGCGTTCGATCAATTCGGCATTCCCTTCGACCTGATCTACAAGGAACGCGTGGCGAAGGGGAATCTGAAGCAGGACTATGACGTGATTCTCATGGCGGCGCAGAACATGAATCGCGCCGCGGTGCTCGCGAAGCCGGCCGCGAAGCCGGTGTCGTACGAAAAGAGCGACAAGTACAAATCCCTCGGCATGTACGGCGAGTCAGCCGACATCACCGGCGGCTTCGGCCAGACGGGCGTCGACGCGATCGACAAGTTCCTCGAAGACGGCGGAACGCTGATCACGACGCTGCAAGCCGTTCGCTATCCGATCGAGTTCGGTCTCGCGCGATCGGTCGACACGGAAACGCCGGCGGGAGTCACCGCGCAGAAGCCGCTCGTCCAAGCCGAGATCACTCGGCCGAGCCATCCGGTTTTCTACGGCTACGAGCACAAGAATTTTCCCGTCAAGTTCGGCCAGGGCGCGCAGGTGTTCCGCGTCGGAATTGCCGATCAGGACAACGTGCTCGCCCGGTACGTGGGCGGAGACGCGTCAGTGTTGAGCGGGTTGATGGTCGGCGCGGACAATCTGAAAGGCGCCGCGTTCGCCGTCGACATTCCGAACGCCTACAACGGCAAGGGACGCGTGATGATGTTCGCCAACAACCCGATCTATCGGTGGCAAAACCACGGCGAGTTCAACATGGTGTTCAACTCGATCATCAACTGGGATGATGTACCAGCCGAGCCGCCGCTCGCCGCACCGGTGGTCGGTGGCGGTCGCGGGGGACGAGAGGGTGGCGCGCCCTGACCCGCGCCCAGGCGCCCGCGCGGCATTCTTTCTTGAATGAGAAAACACAAAAACCGCTCGAATCGCCACCTGCGCGATTCGAGCGGTCTGTTTCTGTCGACTGATAACTCACAACCGCTCAAGTCTCGCAGTTGCCCCCCACGCCCGTCGCTAGTTGACCTTGAACATCAATCCAAGATTCAACGTTGCCGCGCCGGCGCCAATGTCTCCGTACATCGCCATGCTCGGATTAAAGAAGTAGCGGGCCCCAGCGCGTCCAATGAAATAGAGCGCGCTGTTGCTACACACATTTCCGGCGCCAGTCGCGTTGCAATTGATGATCTGATAGCCGAGCCCCAGGCCGAGGAAGGGATCGATACGCCGGTCGTCGACGTGGAAGTGATAATTGGCAAGCACGCCTACGGGGACGTAGGTGTAGTTGAAGAATGCGTCTGACCAGTGGTAGTAGTCGAACGTCGCCTGGATCGCGAGGACGCCGTTGCCGAGGTCCGGCAGGGCCGTGATCGCGTGCTCGAACCGCCCGCCGATTGAGGCGCCGGCGCCTCCCAGGCCGCCAAGTCCGACGGTGGGACCCACATCGGTATAGCCGAGGTTGAAGCCTTGTCCTGCGCCTGCCTGTGTGGCCTTCTGTGCGCCGGCCGTCGATACTGCGATGACCGCGGCTGAGGCCACGAGTCCCAAAGCCTTCCGCATCATGTTTCGATCTCCGATGAAATGGTGGAGCGGGTAGAAAGAGTTCGGCGACACCGTCCAAGCTACCTAGCGACGATTCGTCACTCGTCAACGAAACGTCGAGCCGTCTTGCGGGAGACCCCGATAGCACAAACGGCAGCGCGAGTGCGCTGCCGTTCGTGTCTCGCCGGGCGAAATCGTCGCGCTATTTCGACTTGGCGCGCGCTTTCGCCTTGGCCTTTGCCGACGCCGGCGTGTAGCGTCCCGCGCCGTCGTGGTCGTCGTCCCCGCCAAAGTTCGGCGTGTCGTCGCCGGCACCGCTGACGCGTTCAACGCGAAGCGTTTGTTTAAACGTCTGGCCGTTAGCGCTCATGGTGACGAGATAGTCACCCGTGCTCGCCAGGTTGGCGCCGCCCCCGAGCCCGCCACCGCCGCCACCACCGCGTCCACCAAACGACGGCTGTGTCATGCCGATCAGGTCCCAGATTCTCGCAACCGGATTGAGAGACGCGTCGCCGGTAGATCCCGCCGTCTGACCGCGGGCACCGCGCCCACCACGTCCGCCGCGCCCAGCCGGCGCCGCGGCAGCTGGCGCATTCTCCGCCGTAAACAGCGCAGCGGTCGCCGAATCCAAACCGCCGAACCCACGTCCACCACCGCCGCCGCCCCGCCCGCCGGCTGATTCCGCCGGACGCGCGCAGAACTGCTCCCACTGCGTTGTCGGATGCTCGCACACCTCACCACCACCAGCGCGACCGCCGCCGCCGCCGCCACGTCCACCGCGCCCACGGCCGCCGCCTGCAGCGGCCGGACTATTGATGAACGCAATCTGCTGGCGCACCGTGCGAATGGCCGCGGTGTCGTAGCCGGCCTTCTGCAGCGAGTCGAGAACCATCGGTGCACGCGTATGAAGCAGGATGCTGTCGCGCTTCTGCGATGGCGACAGTTCCGGTTGTTCAATGCGCGTCCGTTCCTGTTGGAAGGCCCAGGTGACGTGATGGACGCCAGGATTCCCGGCTCCGTTGATCGTGGTCAGTGTGTCGCCACCGGCATCGCTGACGACGATTTTTACACCGCCCGCGACGTTGGACGCGAGACGATACACGATGTCCGCGCCGTACGGCGGATTCCCGAACGTGATTTCGGACTGACCGTAGCCGTTGCCGGGGAGATTGGTCTGCGGCGGCTCGCCCCATTGAAGCGCCGTCTTGGGCTTGAACAGATACGTGCCCTGCGCCAACACCTTCGGCGTCAGATCTTCGAGCGCGGCGATGTCGGCGATCCACAGGCTGCGCCCGTGCGTTGCGGCAATGAGCTCGCGGTCGCGCGGATGGATCTGGAGATCGAACACCGGCACGGTCGGCAAATTGGTCGCGAAGCGCGACCAGGTCTGGCCGCGATCGATCGACGCGTACACCGAACGCGAGCTGCCGATGAACAGCAGGTCGCGGTTGCGTGGGTCTTCGCGAATGACGTGGAGATAGTCCTGCGGGCTCGACGTCGGCAGATTGTTGGCGATCGACTTGAAGGTGCGTCCGCCGTCGTTGGTCGCAAACACGTACGGCTTGAAGTCGTTCCAACGATGGTTCTCGAACGCCACGTAGAACGACAGCGTGTCGAAGTGCGAAGGCTCGACGCGAACGACATACGCGTCCCACGGCACGCCGAGCGCGGCGAACTTGGGCGTGAGATTCTCCCATGCGGCGCCGTCGTTGTGCGTGAGCCATACGTTGCCGTCGTCGGTGCCGGCGAACAACATGCCCGGCTTGAGCGGCGATTCCGCCAGGGCCACCACCGTGCCGTATGCCTCGGCGCCCGTGATGTCGAGCGTGATGCCGCCCGTGTATTTCTCGACCGTGTCGAGCCGGGCTTCGATCGCCCGCTGCTGCGCCGGATCGCTCTTCACCGACAGGTCCGGCGAGATCGGGAGCAGGTCTTCACCGCGCTTGAGAGATTTCAAAACACGGCTGCCGCCAAGATAAAAGACCTGCGGATTGTGCGGCGACAGGAAGTACGGAGATTCCCAGTTGTAGCGGATCTGCAGGTCCGCCGAATCCTTCTTTTGCTGCGCGCGCAGCGCGTCGATCTTCGTTTTCTGCTCGCGCGTCATCGGCGTGAGCGGGTTGCCGCGCACGATCGCCATCGAGTCGTCCCACTGGCGATAGCGTTCGTTCCAGGTCGGCTTGTTGATGCGGCCGCGGTCGCCGGTCTTCAGGTTCGTCTGCTGGATGCCCGCGTTCTGCGATTCGCCCCACACCATGTCGGGGTCGGTCGGATCCTGCGCGGTGTAGAAGCCGTCGCCGCCGGAAATCGTCCGCCAGTACGTGTTGTTGACCGGCGTCGTGCGGCGCTTGCTCGGCCCGCACCAGGCACCGTTGTCCTGCGCGCCGGAGCAGATGTTGTACGGCACGGCGAAATCGTACGACACGTCGTAGAACTGGCCGATCGGCAAACTGCGCGGATACCAGAAATTGCCGCCGCGATCAAAGGTGATCGCCACACCGCCGTCGTTGCCGATGACCCAGCGTTCGCCGTCGTTCGGATCGATCCACAGCGCGTGATCGTCGACGTGCACGCCCGTCGTCGCGTTCAAGTTCGTCTTGCCGCCGTCGCTCGACACCTGCAGCGACGTCGACGAGAAATACACGCGGTTCGGATCTTTCGGATCGACGCGCACCTGCGAGTAGTAGAACGGGCGCGTGTCGATGTTGTTCATGTGCTGCCAGGTCTTGCCGCCGTCTTCCGACCGATACAGACCGTTCGCCGGTGGGTTGCGCTGAAAGACGACCGGGCCCGGTGCGATCGACGCCGCTTCGGTGAGCGCGTACACGACCTGCGGATTGCTCCGCGAAATGGCGATGCCGATGCGCCCCTTTGGTCCTTCCGGATAGCCGCCGCCCTTGATCTCAGCCCAGGTCGCGCCGCCATCCGTCGACTTGAACAGGCCTGATCCAACGCCGCCCGAGTTGAGCGAGTAGGGCGTCCGATATCGCTCCCACATCGACAGGTACACGACGTCGGGGTTCGATGGGTCGAGCTGCACGTCGATCGCGCCCGTTTTGTCGTTCGCCGGCGCCTTGATCAACTTCCATGTCGCGCCGCCGTCGGTGGTCTTGTACAATCCGCGCTCGCCGCCGGACTTCCACGCCGGACCGAGCGCCGCGACGTACACGACATTGACGTTGCGCGGGTCGATCTGAATGCGGCCGATGTGCTGCGTCAGCGCGAGGCCCATGTGCGTCCAGTGCGCGCCGCCGTCGGTCGACTTGTACACGCCGTCGCCCGGCTCGATCGTGTTGCGCGAATTCGGCTCGCCGGTACCGGCCCACACGACGTTCGTGTCCGACGTGCCAATCGCCAACATGCCGAACGCGGCGACGTCTTTGTCGTCGAAGATCGGGCGCCAACTCACCCCGTTGTTCGTCGACTTCCAGAGCCCGCCCCCTGCGGCGGCGACGTACAGCGTCTTGGACGGACCAGCGATTCCCTGTACATCGGAGACCCGCCCGTTGAAATTGGCCGGGCCGACGTTTCGCCAGCGGAATGCCGAGACAATTGAGCTGTCGAGGGCCTGCGCAAAGGCCGAGGTGGTGACCCCGAGCGCGAGCGCCACGCCGCAAACAGCGGTGATGAAACGGGATGGTTGCATGTCGAATTATGCTGGATGGGAGACGAATTGCCGACCACGACAATACAGTTACGATGCTGAGAACGCGAGTGTTGACGCAGTGTTCGCGCACGCCGACTGTTGACGTGTGACCTACTCCGCCGCTGTCATGCCCGCGCCTAACGAACCGCTCCGCGTCGAGCAGTTCGAGGCCCCTGCGCTCGCCCCCGGCGCAGCGCTCTTGCGCACCCTGTACTCGGAAGTGTGCGGCACAGACGTTCACCTGCACCACGGAAAGCTCGACGTGCCGTTCCCGATCATTCCAGGGCACGTATCCGTCGGTGTCATCCAGGCGACAGGTGGCGGCGTGACCGACGTGTGGGGCGACGCGCTCAAGGAGGGCGACGTCGTCACGTTCCTCGATGTTCACGAAACGTGCAACAGTTGCTACTACTGCCTCGTGGCGCGCCAGCCAACCAAGTGCCCGCGTCGCAAAGTGTACGGCATCACCTACAGCGCGAGCGACGGATTGCTCGGCGGCTGGGCTGAAGCCATCTGGATGAAGCCCGGTGTGAAGCTCATCAAGCTTCCTCCGGGTTTGACGCCGGAGACGTTCATCGGCGGCGGTTGTGGGCTCGTGACCGCGCTCCACGCCGTTGACATGTCTGAAATCAAACTCGACGAATCCGTCGTCGTGCTTGGCGCGGGGCCGGTTGGCCAGTCGTGCGTCGCGTTCGCATCGCTGTCGGGCGCGGGCGACGTCATCGCTGTTGGCGCACCCCAGCCGCGGCTGGAGTTTGCCCGGCGCATGGGCGCGACGTCGACGATTGGTCTCGATCGGTCGGCGCCGGAGCGCGTGGCTGACGTGCGGGCACTCACGGGCGGCCGTGGTTCCGACGTCGTGATCGAAGCGAGCGGCGCGCCGGATGCGGTGGCGCAAGCGCTCGACATGGTGCGCGACGGAGGACGCGTCGTCGTATGCGGCCACTACACCGACAACGGTTCGGTCGAAATCCATCCGCACTGGCAGCTCAATCGCAAGCACGTCGAAGTGAAGGGCTGCTGGGGCGCGCGCTACGATCACTTTCACCGCGCGGTCACGCTCGCCGCGCGTCACGGGGCGGACAAGCCGTGGCGCGACATGGTGAGTGGCCGATACACGCTCGATCAAGCCAACGACGCCCTGCGCGCCGTCGAGACCCGCGCCGCGCTCAAGGCGTTGATCACGCCAAACCCGGCGCTCCTCGCACCGGCCTGACGAGAGCGCCGAGTCGACGCGGGCTGTCGCGCGGCACGGCCCGCCAAGACTTACATCACGCGAACACCGCCGTCTCTGGTCGCGGGCGCGGCCGGAGCCTACGATTCGGAATCGGGCGTCGACCAGTCTTCCTTCGTAGCCGCCGGTGTATACCGCCTGTCTGTTCTGCAACTCGGATCTCGGCGCGAATCACTTTCTGCCAACCTTTCCGGTCGGCCGGCGACTCGCATACGATCCGCGGCAGGGCAGGCTCTGGGTCATCTGCACGCGTTGCGGGCGCTGGAACCTCACGCCGCTCGATGAGCGGTGGGAGGCGATCGACGACGCGGAACGACTGTACCGCGGCACGCGCCTTCGAATGTCGACCGACAACATCGGCCTGGCGTGCTTCCGCGATTCCTTCGAACTCGTTCGCATTGGGCCGGCACTCTTGCCGGAGATTGCGTCCTGGCGCTACGGCGCGCGTCTCGCCCGACTAGACCCTGAACAGAGTCAGCCGCGCGGTCTGTTCGTTCGCGGCGCGCACCTGATCGCGCGCGCCACCGCCGCGGCCCTCGTCGGCTATGCGCATGGAATCGGCTTCAGCGACGACGCCGTGCTCAAGATGCGGACGTTTCGGCGCGGGGCCGGCGTGCTGCTTCGCCTTCACGACGTCGACGACACGCCGCTCGTCGTTCGCTATTCGCACCTCGGCGCCGCCGAACTGGTGCGTCCCGAGCGAGATTCGCCCTGGCAGCTCAAGCTGCGGCACGACACGGGCTACGTGACGCTGTCCGAAGCACCGGCGCTGCGAGTTGCCGGAAAAATGCTCGCAACGTTGAACTTCGGCGTCGCGAGCCAAGCCGAGGTGCATCACGCAATCGCCAAGCTCGACGACGCCGGCGACCCCGAGGGCTACTTCACTCGCGTTGCGTCGCTCGCCATGCGCACGTCGTGGGGGCGCTTTCCCAACGCGCCGAGCGAGGAAGAACATCCGCGCGGCTCATTCGCCGAGCGACTCGCGTTGCAGCTCGCCAATCGCTCGTTCTGGGGACGGGGAGGCACCGGGAGTGAAGAGCAGACGGCGCTCTACCGTCTCCCTGCCGTCGACCGATTGTCGCTGGAGATGGCGGCGAACGAAGACATCGAGCGCCGGGCGTTGCGCGGGGAGCTCGATGCACTGCACGCCGCGTGGCGCGACGCCGAGGAGATCGCGGCGATCGCCGACGGCCTGTTCACCGACGGCGTGCTCGAGGAGTTCAAGCGCCAGTACCATGAGCGAATCGCGGCGGGCGACGCGACCTAGCGACGGCGGGCGTTCCGAGTTCTGTAATACCAGTTGTTGAAATCAGATACCGGCAGGCGCGTCGCCGTGCCGCGTGATTTCCGGCGTCGTTCGCGGCGCGACACGCCGACGACGCCGATCACCCGCAAGCCGCTGCGCACGGGCGTGTCGACGAGGAAGGCGACGACCGGCGTACCGTCACGCGCCGTGACGTTGAACTGCCCGCGCCACGGGTTGCCGTGGCGGAGCTGGTCCATGATCTGCGCGGAATCGTCGGTGCCATCCGTGGTCGGAATGACGTCACGATCTTTCGCCCCACGGTTTCGTCCGCGGACCAACCGTACAACGCCGTCGCGTGCTCGTTCCAATACACGATGCTGCCCCGCATGTCCGTGGCGACAACGGCGGCATCGCTCGTGTCCTGCGCTTTCGCGGCGGCAACGATCGTCGCGGCACGGGAGGCCGCGGTCTCGAAGAATCTCATCCAAGCCCGGAACGGGGCAAATTCGTCAGTCGGTTAACTGCTGAAATCTAGAGTTCGCCGGGGTCGTCGGGCCAGTGGATCCGGCACGAAGATCGCGTCGGCCGCATGCTCCCAACAGCGTATCAGATCGTGCCAATTCTGCGTCGCGATCGGGCAAATCTACGCAAGTGTGACCGGCCGGACTCCGTGCCTGTCCTGGCTGTAAGCAATCGAGTAAGCAATCGAGCAGAAATCACACGCCGAATCCGAGTGACTACATCGCAGGTGGGCGCGAGCCCGACGCCGACGCCGCCTGACGCATCTCAGGCCCAGTCGTTCCCCGAGCCGCTCACGTCGCTCGAACGCATCCTCGGCCGATCGCCGCACTCGATGCGCGTCGGTGCGCTCAATAACTCCGAGATAGTCGTCTGGCAGTCGTCGCGGCGATTTCTCATCGCCGTCGGCGTGGGAACTGTCGCGGCGCTTCTGCGCCTGCTCGGCGTCATCGCCGGCCCGGTCTGGCCGATTCTCGTCACCATCCCGCGTACGTCGTGATCGTCGCGCTGCTCGCGATTCTGGTCGAGCGACGCCAGCAAGTGTCGCGGGGCACGCTCGTCACCCTCTCGCTCATCGACGTCGCGGCGGTGTTCACGATCGTCGCGCTCGCGACCCCGCCGGCGTACTACGCTCGCGCATTGTTACTCAGTCTCCTCGCGCTCCAATTCACGCAGCTCTTCTTTGGAAGATCGCCAGCCCTCACCGTCGTCGGCGCAGCGTTCGCCGCGTACGTGGCGCTCCTCGTCGCCGCCTCGCGGCACGGAACGCACGTCGCGTGGGTCGAAGAAGGCTGGATGCTCGCGATCTTTCTCCTCGTCGCGTTCAACGGCATCACGCTGCACGCCAGCGCCAACCGCCGACTCGCGGCGCTCGTCGACCTGTTTGCCGCCGCGCAGCGTGGCGACTTCTCTCGCACGTTCGTCGAAGAGCGCGATCGTGAGCCCGACGGCATTACGCTCCTCGGCCGCTCGTACAACCACCTTCGTTCCGAAGTCGCATCGATGGTGCTGAGCGACCCGCTCACTGGTTGTCTGAACCGCCGCGGGTTCGATCATGTGCTCAATCAAGCCGTCCACAACGCCGGCCGGCGCGGCGGCGGCCGCCTCGCCCTGCTCGCGATCGACATCGATCATTTCAAGATGATCAATGACACCGTGGGCCATCTCGCGGGTGATGCTGTGCTCCGTGAGCTCGCCGACGTCCTCACGCGCTCGTCGCGCGGCGGCGATATCGTCGCCCGCGTTGGCGGTGAGGAATTTGTCATTTTGCTTCCCGGCGCCGACGGCGAAACGGCGGGAGTCGTGGCCGAACGCGTGCTCGACGAAGTACGCGGACACGTCTTCCGGACCACTCGAGGGCGACAGCATGTGACCGTGAGCATCGGCGTTGCCTGCGAACGCGTGCTCGATCGGTACGTCAGTGCCGCCGTCCGCGCGCGGGCGGATGAGGCGTTGTACGTCGCCAAGCGCCTGGGTCGCAACCGCGTCGTATTGTGGGCACCCGGCATTCGCTCGAACGCCACGCCGCCCTGGGCGACGAGCGTCGCCCGACGCGTGGCTGATGGCGCGACCGCGCCATCAGCCACGCACGCCAGCTACATCGATCTGAACGCGCCGCTGATTGCCGGCAATGAGCCGACGACCCATATCAGCACGCCGAACACCGCCGCTCGCTCCTTGGTCACCTTTCCCGTCACGTAAAGCCCAATCGCGAGCAGTACGGTCACCCAAATCGTGATCAGGTCGAAGCGGCCGAGCAGCTGAAACACCACCGGGTTCGCCGTATCAGGATTCATGAAGCGCGCCGGGCTCAGCGAAATCGCCATCGCCGACGTGAGCTTGGCCGGGTCCATGAGAAGAGCCTGCACGCCGCCAATCACCGTGCCCAATACGCGCGGCATGTACGACCACGCGGCCACGACCATCGATGCCTGCATCGTCTGCTTCGAGCCGACGATCTTTCCAACCACCCAGGCCACCAGGCCGATGACCACCATCGAGATCAGGATGATTGGGGCGATGGTGAACTTGCCGTAGGCCTCGGCGTTGTTGCGCATCTTATCGACCAGCTCTTGCGTGATCTGCGGATTCTTCGCCATCGCCTTCGTCATTCCGCGCGTGAACTCCGCATCGATGATCGGTGTCATCGTGCCCGCGGTGAAATAGGCGATGACGCCAATCACGATCGTGACGAACAACAGCGCGGGCCACGCGCTCTTGAACTGCCGGCGGCGAAACACGCTCGTCGGTTGAAAGTAGATGTCGATCAGGTCTTCCCAGAACGACGTCTCTTTCACGGGTGCCGCGGCTACCGGATCACCGGATGCAGTCATAGCTCGATGGGGGAAGAGGAAACCGGCGGGGGACGCGTGGGAGACCGCAGTGGCTCGCTCGAACCGACACTGAGCGCCGTGCGTGATGATACGCCACTCGCGCCTTTACCGAAAGGACACAAAAAAGCGGGAGACCGATCGATCGGCCTCCCGCTTTCGCCCTGCGCGGTCCGACGTTAGCGCGTCACCAAATCCTGGAGCGCCTGCTTCACTCGCGGGTCGTCCGAGCGGGACAGCTGCGAGATCGCCCGCCGGCGCACGGAGCTGTTGTCCTCGGCCTTCAAGATTGACAACAGCTTGTCGATCGCCGGCGCCTCGCCATTGCGAATGTAGAGGTCGATCAGCGTGGCCTTCATGTTCGGATCCGTCGTCGTGTCGTAGAGCTTGATCATTTCCGTGATTGGCGCGCCGGAGCGGCTCGCGGCATCGATCGCGCGACGGCGCGTTTGGATCGACTCGTCGCCGTTCGCGGCCAACGTCATCAGCCAGCGGGTGTTTTCCGCGCCACCCATTTCGGCGAGCGCCGAAAACACTGCCTCGCGCGACCGATCGCTCCTGAGCGTCGGATAGACCTCGCGCAGCAACGTCGCGTCCTGCGCGGTGGCGTAGTCCTGTCCGAGCGCGCGCAGCGCGACGGTCAACACGTCATCCGGCAAGTCGGTGCGCTTGACCGCCGTGCGAAGGAACTGGCGCGCCCGCGGGTCGCCAGAGCGCGCGAGCGTCTGCATCGATTCTTTCGCCAACCACAAGCTCTGCGACTGCTGCGAGAGCTGCATCAGCGCACCGATGCCCGCGCCGTGATCGAGCCGTCCGAGCACGCCGAGCGCCGATTGCCGGACCGATTGGTTGTCGGTTTCGTCGCGCGCGATGGCGAGAATCGGATCGGTGACGCTCGACGGTATCGTCTGCATGCCGTCGGTGGAACGACCCATGTAGCCGAGCGCGGAACGACGCGTCTCTCGCGCGAGTGACGTGTTGCGCGCGATCGCGACGAGCGCCGGCGTCGTATTCGCGCTGTCGGCGAGAACGGCGGGGAGCAGCGCGTCGCGCCCGGCACGCCCGTCGACTTTGGTCGCCAGCGACAACAGATAGTCGGCCGCGTCCTGTGCGCGTACGCGACCCAGGTCGGTCACGCCGCGCATCGTTGAATCAGTCGGGCCGACGAAAGTTTGAATCGAAAGCGGCTGGCGGTCGGCGCGATCGACAACGACGCGCACCGGACCGGCGACGCACGCGGCGCGCGCGTAGTCGGAGTTGCCGTAGAACGTGCCGGTGTAGTTGTTCGGACTCGTCTGGATGTACGTCCGTCCATCGCCACACACGCCCGACCGCGAGGCGAAGCTGAACTCCACCCGACCGTCCGGCGCGCCGTTGACCCGGTCGGCCACGGACTGAGCGTGCAGCGTTCGCGCCGTCGGCACCAACGCAACCAGCGTCGCCGCGACGATCGTTCGTGCGATCGTAACTCCGTGTGTGCGGGTCATGGCTTTTTCTCTTTGTTGTTGTCGATGATGTCCATGAGCGCCTGCATGCCGCGCGGGTCGTTCTTCCGCGACAATGGCATACAGCGCTTGCCGACGGATGTTGGGATCGGTGCTGTTCTTTACGATGTCGACCAGCTTGTCCGTCGCCTCAGGCTCTTTGCGCCCCGCCAGCACGTTGATGATTTGCTGGCGCAGATTGTATGAATCCGCGCTGTCGTACAGCTTCGACAGGTCGGCAACCGACAGGCTCTGCGAGCGATACAGCCGCGATACAGCCGCGCCGCGCAACTGGCTCGATTCGCTCGTGTTGCTCGCCACCGTGAGCAGCCAGCGTTCGTTCTCGGTGCCGCCGATGCGTGCCAACGCACCGAGAATCGCGTCCTTCAACCGATCGTTGTCGGCTTTGGCGTAAAAGCCGCGCAAATACGTGGCGTCGTCCGCCGTGACATGGTCGGAGTTGTAGCTGTTCACCGCCTCGATGCGCAGATTGATCGACGCATCCTTGCGCTCGATCAACGCACGCATGCCGGAGCGGGCTCGCGCGTTGTCGCTCGACATGAGTGCGCGAACCGCGGCGCGCTGAATGCGCTCGTCCTGGTCCGTGCGCAGCATGTCGTCGAGCGCGTTCAACCCGGCGTCTCCCGGAAGACGGCCAAGGAAATCGATCGCCGCGCTACGCACACCCACGTCTGGATCGGACTTCGCCACGGCGATGATCATCGCCGATGACGCCGTGTCGCCGCGTCGGCCGAGGATGAGAACCGCGTTCCGGCGCAGTGGCGCCGTGCACTCGTCCTTGCGATCGAGTACGCGATGTAGGAACGGTAACGCCGCTCCCGGATCCATCTGGTTCAGCGCGCTGAGCGCCTCGGTGCGTACCTGCATGTCTTCCGAATCGCACGTCGACGCGCCGCCCTGGCTCGCCGCCTTCTCGACCTTTGCCGCCGCGTCGCGATCGCCGCGCTGCGCGAGCGTGCCGTTGATGCGCGTGTACAGCGCCGAGACATCGGATTCGTTCGTGTACTTCCGTTGCCCCTCGTACGTGACGCCGTTGGTCGTGGTCGACTGACCGGACTTCGCCGCCAGCGGCTCGAGTACCTTCGCCGCCGTCTTCAGTTCTTCGGTCGTACCGACGCGATAGCGCGCCAACGCTTCGTAGTATGGTGCGTTCACGGTGTACGCCGACTTCGGATACTTCTGCGGAATCTCGGCGAACAACTGCGCGGCCCGTCCATACTCACCGCGTTGTAGAGCATCTCGCGCCACGCGGTAGAGCGAATCGGCCGGGTCGCCCTGCGCCCACGGCGCTGGCGGAACCCGATCGGTAAAGTCGCGGCCAAACGAACCCACCATCGGCGCCACGCGCGGCGCATCGAACGCACGCGAAATATCGGGGAGCCGCGGCAGGTCACGCATCGCGTCGCGATCGAATTGCATCGCGGACGCCGCCTCGCGCACTTGATCGCGAATCTGATCGACGTCGATCGCACGTACCGCGTCGCGCGCCGCGCGGACGTCGTCGCGCATCGCTTCGCGATCATAGCGTCATGGTCTCGAACATCGGCGATGTCATGAAATCCGGACCGAGGGGGACTCGGCATCGGGCGCGGCGCCGGCATGGGCCGCTCGGGGCGCTCTGGCGCCGCCGGGGGCGCGGGACGGACGGGCGGGACGGGATCCTGAGCTTGCAACCCGCCAGCCGTGAACGCAGCGGCGGCCGCAGCCAGGATCGCGAGGGTGATGCGTTTCATCGCTCCTCTCCTCAATTCGCAGAAATGTCGGCGACTGCGGTGCGCAGTCGCGGGATGACGTCGCCCTGTTCGAGCGCTCGGTTGATCAAATCCAGTTCAGTACGACTGTGCCCGTCTTCCAGGCGGACGATCTGCGCGAGCACGAGCTCGAGATCGTCCAGCAGCCGGCGCATCGACGGATCGTTCGCCGCGGGCGAGTCGAGCAGCAACCGCGTGCGCGTGAGCAATTCTCCAGCGCGCGCAACGAACTGCTCGTCGGTCGCGTGCCCAGCACGTGCTTCCGATGGAAGCGCGATCAGCAACGCGGCGGTCTGCCCCAAATACTTCGACGTTTCGACATCATATGGCACGACCAGCGACGAATCGGCGCGTGCCGTGGCGGCACTCGATCCAATCGCCACCGACGCCGTGCGCGTAGTCGCCGCCGTCGCCCGATTTGCGCGACCCAATGACATCGATGCGCGGCCAAGTCCAACGCCAACGACGAGCGTCGCGGCGATGCCGATCCACCACTGCATCCGGTGACGCGGCGAGCGATCGCCCGATCGCGAGTTCGCGCCGCCGAAGTGCGTGGCCTCGATCTCGCTCCACATCGACTCCAGTGGCGGAGCAGGTGGACGGCGGAAGGTCTCCGCCGCGTCGCGCATCAGGTTGTCGAATTGCTCATCGTTCATGCGGTCGTGCTTCATGATTCCAACTCCGGAGCCAGATCCGCGAGCACTCCGCGCAACTGCGCGCGCGCTTGCGACAGGCGACTCTTGCAGGTTCCCTCGGCGACGCCCAGCACTTCGGCGATCTCCGTGTGCGTGTAGCCTTCGATATCGTGCATGATCAAAGTGGTTCGGTAGATCTCTGGTAGGTCACTGATGGCGCGGTGCAACCGTTCGCGAAGCACGGGGTCGACACCCGTGCTGTCGGAACCGATCGGGTGGACGTCCTCGAGGTCCGTCTCCCGCTCCCGGAACCGCTTCACCTTGCGCATGGCATTCGCTACGACCGTGACCGTGATGCGATGGAGCCAGGTCGACAGCGCCGACTCACCACGGAACCGCGATAGCTGGCCGAACGCGCGTACGAACGTGTCCTGCGTGAACTCACGAGCCAGATCCGCGTCGCCGGTCAACCGAAAGGCAAGACGATAGACCCGAGGCGCGTGCGCGTCATACATGTCGCGCGCCGCGATTCGGTCTCCGGACAGCACCCGAGCGATCAGTTCGGGTTCGCTCACCCGGTAGGTCGGCGATAAGGCAACGGCTGATGTGGTCACGTGTTGGCTGATTAGATGCACGGTCCGCGAAAAGCGTTCGCTGGGGCGGGGGCCGTTGGCCGGCGCGGGGCGAAACAAACCATTTCAGCGGATCGGTGGTCTAACTCCCCGGAATCCTTCCGGGGAGCGAATCGGTGGCCGATCTCGACCTATTACAAGGAACGCTCGACACACTGGTTCTCAAGACCCTGTCCTGGGGACCGCGCCACGGCTATGCGGTGGCCCGATGGATCAAGGAGACCAGCGACGGCTCCATCCACGTCGAGGACCGCGCGCTTTATGTAGCGCTGCACCGACTCGAGGAGCGCGGGTGGATCGAGGCGCAGTGGGGTTTCTCCGAGAACAACCGAAAAGCCAAGTACTACGACCTCACCGCCGGCGGCCGTCGCCACCTCAAACAGAAGGCCGCCGACTTCACCACCTACGCGAACGCGGTGTTCAAGATTCTCCGCACGGTCTGAGCCCACATCACAGGACCTCCGCCATGACCGATCCCAACTCCCCGCGCCCGCGAAAGCTCTTTCGCCTCTCCACCACGCGCGCGAGCATCCAGCACGAGATCGACGACGAGCTGCGCTTTCACCTCGACGCGCGCGCCGATGCGCTCGTGCGACTCGGGCACTCGTCAGATGATGCGCGGCGCATTGCCCTCAATGAGTACGGTGACATTGCGGCCGCGCGCGCGCAGCTCGCCCAGATCGACCGCCGTCGCCTCGGACGCACAGCGCTGCGCGAGTGGTTCTCATCGCTCGAGCAGGATCTGAAGTTCGGGCTGCGCGGACTCCGCGCCCGACCAGCCTTTGCCGCGACCGTGATCCTCACCCTCGCACTCGGCATTGGCGCCAACGCGGCGATCTTCAGCGTGGTCGACGCCGTGCTCCTGCAGCCGTTGCCCTTCGCGCATCCTGAACGGCTCGTGCATCTGTGGGAGGTCTACCACTCGAACGTCGACTCGCGGTCGGAAGCGTCCTACCCCGACTACCTCGATTGGCGTGCGCGCAATCACTCCTTCTCCGACTTGGGTGGTTATAACGGCTCAGGCTTCCTGCTCGGTGAGGAACATCCCGTGCTCGTCGGCGGCGCCAAGTCGACGTCAAACTTCTTCGACGTGCTCGGCGTGCACGCCGCGCTCGGCCGAACCTTCGCAGCTGGCGAAGACGCACCCGCCGCACCGCGAGTCGCCGTGCTCAGCTACGGATTTTGGGAACGACAGTTCGCGCGCGACGCGAGCGTGATCGGTCGCGCCGTCACGATCGATGGTGCACCGGCCACCATCGTCGGTGTGCTGCCGGAGAGCTTCGAGTTCGCGCGTGAAGGTCAGGCCGACATCTGGATGCCGATCGATCGCGGCACGGAGGCGCGGCAGCAGCGCGGCAACCACTGGCTCAACATCGTCGCGCGTCTCGCCGACGGCACGACGCCCGCCGCCGCGTCGGCCGACATGTCGCGCATCATGCGCGACCTGGCGCGCGAGAACCCGGAAACCAACACGGGCCGCGATGGTCAGGTCGTCGCACTGCGCGACGAGCTCGTAGGCTCGGTGCGTCCGCTCATTCTCGTGCTGTACGGCGCCGTGGCGGTCATGCTCCTGGTCGCCTGCGCCAACGTCGCCAATCTGCTGCTCATGCGCGCCGCCGACCGCGAGCGCGAGATCGCGGTGCGCGTCGCGCTCGGCGCCGGTCGCGCGCGCCTCGTACGGCAGCTGCTCACCGAAAGCATGGTGCTCGCCGTGGTCGGCGGACTGCTGGGCGTTCTGCTTGCACGCGGAGCGACGCACGCACTCGTCGCTGCAGTTCCCTCGGAAGTCCGCACGACGATTCCAGCCCTCGCCACCGTCGGCGTCGATGCGCGCGTCGTCGCATATGCGTGCGCCGTGTCGGTATTCGCTGGGCTGCTATTCGGAGTCGTTCCCGCTCTGCGCACATCGCGTTCGCGCGCCTACGACGCGCTCCGCGACGGCGCTCGCGGAAGTTCGACGGGCCGCTCCGTCCGCGACTTGCTCGTTGTCGCCGAGGTCGCGCTGACGATCGTGCTCATGTCGGGCGCCGCGTTGTTCGGACGAAGTCTCATGAAGCTGCTGTCGGTGCACCTCGGCTTTGCCGCCGAGCACGTGATCACTGCCGGCGTGCTGCTCCCCGGCGCGTCGTATTCGAAGGCGCCGGAACGCATCGACTTCTACAACCGGTTGATTCCCGCGGTGCACGCGCTGCCGGGCGTGGAAAGCGTTGGCCTCGTCACCAAGCTGCCGCTCGAGTGGGGGAACAGCGTGGGCTTCGACATCGCTGGTCGCGCGCCCGCGCCGCCCGGGCAAGGTCCGACCGCGAGCTACCGAGACGCGAGCCCTGATTACTTCGCGACGCTGCGAATTCCCATGATCGCCGGCCGGACGTTCAGCGACGGCGACGGACCGGGCGCGCCGCTCGTCGGCGTCGTGAACAGCGCATTCGCCAACGCATATTTCCCCGGCGTCGATCCGGTCGGGCAGTCGCTCGACTTTTGGAAGACACACGTTCGCATCGTGGGCGTGGTCGGCGACGTGCCGATCGGCAAGCTCGAGGACAAGATTCCGCCGACGCTGTACGTTCCGCTCGCGCAAGACGCGGAAACGTTCATGCGCCTCGCCGTGCGAACGAGCGGCGATCCGGCCGCGATCGGAGGAAGCCTCGCGCAAGTCGTCGCCAAGCTCGATCCCCGCGCCGCGCTGCTACAGCCGGTCACTATGGACGATCTGCTCACGCGCTCGACGTCGGTCTTCATGCGCCGCTTTCCGCTGTTGCTCGTCGGCGTGTTCGCCCTGACGACGCTGTTGCTCGCGCTCGTCGGCATTTACGGCGTGGTGAGCTACTCCGTGGCCAACCGCACCCGCGAACTCGGCATTCGTCTCGCACTCGGCGCGCAGCCGCGAAACGTCGTCACGCTCGTCGTCCGGCACGGCGCGTGGATGGCGGCTGCCGGTGTGATCGTCGGCGTTTTCACCACATTGATGCTCGGCCGCTTCGTGAGCGGACTGCTCTACGGCGTGAGCGCGCGCGACCCGATCAGCTTCGAGATCGTGGCGCTGCTGCTCGGCGGATCGGCAATCTTGGCGACCCTGCTTCCAGCGCGGCGTGCGAGTCGTGTCGATCCAGCGAGCGCCCTGCGCGCCGACTAGGCGTGCGCGCACATCGCACTACACGTATGCGACAGCTGTCAGGATGATTTTCCGCAGCGCGGCGAAAAAGTGGCACGCCATTCCCATCACCGAGTTCAGTGCGCCGCGACTGGAATCCCAAGCGCGACAGCTGCTCACCGAGGACGCAGTCGGCGCTTCGGCGACCAACTTCGGCGGCGCGGCGGCGGCGAGTTCAATGGTCGGCGACGCGACTCGCGGCGTGTCGACCGCGATCGATGCGATGCGCGCGCGCGGTGCAACGGCGCGAGCGGTCGGCATGGACGTGGTTGTCGTCGGCGCAATTTGCGGATCGGGCGCAACATGAATGACCGGCGGAGCGCTCTCCGTTCCCATCATATGAACGGCGCGGTGCGTGGGCACGACGCGGAACTCCACGTCGCGCGTTTCACCTGGATGTACGTCGATCTCGTAGTGGTCGACGTTGAGCGCGTGAAAGTCGGGTAGTTCAGCCGGCATCACGCGCACCAGCCACTTGCCCGGCGCGATGCGCCCAAAATCGAGACGGCCGCTCGCGTCCGTGGTTTGATAGATCGTGTCGCGTGCACCTTCGAGTACGACGGTGGCATCCTCGAGCGCGCCGGCGTCGATCAGCGAATCGCCATTGGCGCCCACCATTCCTGTCGGCTGGGTCATCTGGCGCACGCTCGCACGCACGCGCCCCGACTGAGCCAGCGCGACCGCGAACGTTGCCGGCCGCGAACCATTGTCAGGCACGTCGACCGTTACGTCACCCACGAGCACACCCGTCGAGGCACGGTCACGACCCTCGAGACTCACGCCGTAGCGGCCGGGCTTGAGCCCGGCGACCGAAACGCGGCCCTGCGAGTCGGTGATGACCGATTCGTCGCCGATGTGCACGAGCAGGTTCGACACTCCCCGGCCGCTTTCCGCATCGGTGACACGCCCGGTGACGCGCCCGGTCGAACTGGACGGCGACGTCCGAACGTGCAGCGGCGTGCGGAGTTCGAGGTACATCGCGTTCATCCCCGGAATCGAGATGCCGCTCGCGTACTTCGTGTAGTGCTCGCGGAAGGCGATCGTGCTGCCATTCCGAAGTTCGCGGCTCAGGCTGACGTCGCCCTGCAGATTGCGCGCGTCGGCGGCGTATCGCGGAACGTTCGCCGATCCGTAAAAGTTGAGCGCAAGTCCGAGCGGGAGTCTGAGCTGCGTCGTCGCACCCGCGACTGCGCCACCGCCGGACAGTCCGTCAAACGCAGAACCCGTGGACTCCTCGCCGAACAGCGACACCGACTGGTTCGCCCAAAGGTCGGTGTACGCTTCGAGGCGGTACATCTCGTACGGCTGCGACGAGCCGTTTCCGAACGTCAATTGCTCCACCGCGGCCGTTCCTCGCAGATCGACCGCACCCAGCCGATAGTGGCCCCGAACCTTCGGTCCCTGCTGGTTGACCGCGAGATCGTCGTCGTTGCCGTCGTGATGGTTGGACAGCAGCTCGTAGCCGAGCGACATCGCATCGCCGAAGTTGGCGTCGAGTTCGTTCAGCGTCACCGTCTGCGCGTACGCGAACAGCAAGTTTGGCTGAGCGTCGTTGTGTTGAACCGTACTATTGAGTTGGAACGAGACTGGCCCCGATGGCAGCGCAGTGATCGACGCGTGCGCATCGTCGAACCCGCGCATCGGACCCGAAAAGGACGTTCCTGCGCGAATACCGCCGACGTCGAAGGCCAGCGGCTTGAAATTGCCGATCCACTGGATGCGTTGTGCGTTGCCCGTCGTGTGCGCGCTGTCGCTCGCCGCCGTTTCGAATTCCAGAATCGACGAGTACAAGTGTGTGCGTGCCGTGAAACCGGCCACGCGCGCGCCGGTATTACGACCGACCACGTCGGTCGACGCCGACATCAACGCCGACGTGTCCGTTCCGATGAAACCGCCAGACTCGAGAGCGCCGTTCGGCGCCCAGCGGTTCTGCTCGACGTATCCGCCGACGTTGACCGACTGATTTTGCGTCGACATTCCCGCGCCGAAGCCGGGGAACCCCGACGTCGTGAGCGGTGAGAAACTGCGCCACTCATCGCCCAACCCCACGCGGAACGCGGGATTGTAGAAATCCGCGCGGTATTCATCGCGCTCGCCGAATATCGATTGCTGCCCGACCGGTGCGCGAAGCGAGAAGTCGACGTCCGTCGAGTTGCCGGGCGTGATCGGTCCAGCGCCGCGGAGAATGACCGGCGACACGCCGGCGTGCGGCCCGGCCGCGCGCAGCGAAAGTTCGACAGGCAGTCCCGGCTCTTCGCCCGGGTGACTCGAATTGCGCGGCACAATCAGAATCCGCGCAGTGGACGACGAGGAGAGCGCGTCGGACGGATCAGTTGCGACGAGCTCGATCACGTCTTCGGTGGAGCGCGTGACGTCGCGCGCCTCGACGCTGGCGACGATCGTCGTCTTGCCGCCGGCCGCGAGGTCGAGCGCGGTTTCAGGCAGGGTGTGCTTGCTGCCGGCACCCGAGCTGAGTGACAGCGCGATGTGCGCCGGCGCGTTGCCGCGATTGCGAACGACGAATGTGGCTTGATACTGATCTCCCGACGCGACAAACCCGGGTGAGTCCGACGTCAGGACCTCGATCGCGCGTCGGCGCTCGATCCGAACCACGATCGAATCAGAGACGTCGCCCGTTGGCTCGCGGAGCGTCGCGCGAACGACATACGTTCCAGCGGGCGCGCTTGCCGGCGCGGAAATGCCGGTGAGCCAGGTCTCAGAGCCGTTGGCCGTGAGCGGAATGGTTGCCGCGCCGAACAGCTGCGACCAGGAATCCGGCAGCGTCAGAACTGGCTGGGCTGTGGCGGCGACGCTTCCAAGATTTCGGACGCCAAATACGAGCGTCGCCGAGTTCGTGCTGTCGATGACGACCGTGTCGCGTCGCGTCGCATGGATCGCAAAGCGCCGTCCCCCCTGCGCCGCGGCCGGACTGGCAGCGGCGAGAGTGACGAGCGACGCGACTAGGCCAGCGCGGAGAGCGGAGCGACACACGGTAGGATCAGCTAGAAGACAATACTGTATTGCGACGCGTACACCGTCTCTTCACCGGTATCGGCGAAGATCACGGCCTTGTACGTGCCCGGCGGCAGCATGCCGAGCTCGAAGTGCTGACGGAGCGAGCATCCTGGGTAGAGGAGCCCACGTGACTGCTTGGCTCTGGCCCGAAGCGCACCCTTGTCATCGTAGACCTCGATCCACAGCGACGAGCGATATGCGCGCTCGCCTACGTTCGTGGCGTTGAGGTCGACCAGCGCCTTGCCCGCGGACGCGCTGTCCGTGGAGCGCTTCGCTTGGATCGCGTCAAAGCGCACGGTGCGAGAGCCCGACGTGCCGATGTGCGTGGCGATTTGAACGGCGTAGCGAACGATGGTTCCGATGCCAACTTGCGGCTTGCCGGAGACGTCGCTCGATCCGGTTGCATGTTCCACCGGCTCGACCATCACCGTGCTCCAGTAGCTGCCGCGGAGCGAGTCGATCTTGGGGATGGCAACCGTATATGGAACGCTCAGCGTTCCGCCCGCCGGAATGGTCACCTGCGTCGACTGCAGCGAGATCCACGCAGCGTTCGAGCGCGCGAACGACGCCGGCTGATCGAAGCTCGATTTGCCGTCGGCGTCAAAATGGTAATCGGTTTGGTAGAGCCGAACGATCTGCGGCGCTCGGTCCGGGTTGGCGATTTCGATTCGACCGAGGTAGCTCTCGCCGGCCGCGCCGATATGCTCTTCCACGGTGCTGCTGAGCACCGAGACCTGGGCGGCGCCGCGCTTGGCGACGAGGATGGCGGCAAGGCCAAGGACCACTGCTGCTTTGTGCGTTCGAATTGCAAAGGCGTTGCGCGACATCGAGCTGGCCCTCATGGCCCGGCGAGAATCGTAAACGTGACCGTTCGCGTCGTTGAGGCGATCACGCCAGCGGCACTCGTTGCGCTGAACACGTAGGTGATCGCGCCTGTTCTGTTGGTCGTGGTAGTGATGTTGGAGAGCACGTCTTGCGTCGTCGTCGACAGCGTTACCGCTCCATCACCGACGGAGCCTGTCACCGGTGTAAGCGTGATCGTGAGCGTGGTGCCCGTCGGCATGTTGGTGTTGATGCGGGCCGTCACCTTCTGCGGCTGCGTGGCCCGTTTTGCCTTGGTCGTGTACGTCGTGCCGGCGTTGGTGACAGACGTGGGTGGGCTGCCCGCGACCGCGCTCGTGATGTGCAACGCGCCGGGAGCCCCGGACACGGTGAACGTCTGCGCACGGCTTGTTGCTACTGCGGACAGCACCAACCCCACAGCCCACGCACACACCACGAGACGGCGAAGACTGCCAGCCGGCTGGTGGGGGTCCATCGGATTACACGCCGCCAGTGATCGTATACGTGACCGTGCGCGTGCTCGACGCCACGACACCAGCCGCTGACGTCGCATCCAACTGATACGTCAGGCCAAGACCGGCCGCGTTCACCTTCGTGATACCGGTCACGAGATCGACCGTGGTCGCCGTAAGGGCCGTCAAGCCGGAGCTCGTAGCGCCCGCCGGAGCGGCAAGGTTCGCCGAAAGGGTCAAGCCGGTCGGCATCACCGCGCTCAAGCTACCCGTGATCTTCGCGGTGGACTGGTTGGTCGTCACCGACCAGGTGCTCACGGCCGACGTAACGCTCGTCGGCGCGCTACCAGCAACCGCGGCGGAAATCGTCAGCGACGGGGCACCCGCAACGCTGATCTGATTGATTGCACTGACCTGGAATGTCACAACTTGTGTCGCGGTCTGGCCAAATGCTGCTGCGCTGGCGAAAAGCGACAGAGCGCCGGCGGCGGCGAAAAGCTTCGTGGACTTCATTGGATTGTCTCCCTCAGGTGTGATGGGTGTTGTGCCTTACAACAACGAGTATCGACGGGCGTCAAATCTTGGATTAGAGCGCTTTAATGTTCGATCCGTCCCAATGACGAGCTTGGCCGGTTCCGGCATCACAAAGGCTGGCGCTCGGCCCGAAAACCTGGCAGATTTGCACGTAACACATTGCCGCAGAACATCTTAAGTGAAAATGTCAGGAAATCGTAAGGATTCGAGTGAATGCAGCCCTCAGTGCGCGATCAATAACGCGGGATGACGGCGGTGTAACGGTGACCCCGAATCAGACCTCCGCGGGCTTGCTGAGGCTGCCGGGCGCCGATAGGCTAGACGCGCCATGACCAGCCACATAACAGGGACCGCACAATCCACCGGCGAACCGACCCTCGCGCGTCGCCTCGGCTCGTTCGACGCGACCATGATCGTCATGGGCGGGATCATTGGCGCTGGGATATTTGTGAACCCAAGCGTCGTGGCCCGCCAGGTTCACACGCCGCTGCTCATTCTGGGCGCCTGGGTGGTCGGGGGCGCTATCGCGCTCATTGGCGCGTTCGTGTACGCCGAGCTGGCCGTACTCCGGCCGCGGGTCGGGGGACAGTACGCCTACCTCCGGGACGCCTACCATCCGATCGTCGCGTTCCTATATGGATGGACGCTCCTGCTCGTCATCCAAACCGGGGGCATGGCGGGCGCGGCGATCATCTTCGGACGCTACTTCCGAGAACTGACGGGACTCGGCGTATCCGAGCAGGTGGTTGCCGCGGCGACCCTCGGTATCCTGACTCTCGTCAACTGTTTCGGCGTCCGAACGGGAAGCAACGTCCAAACGGCGCTGATGATCACCAAGATCGCCGCCATCGCGCTACTCATCGGAGTCGGGATTGCCCTGACGCCCGCGACTCCCGCCGCCGCCGTGACCGCGTCTGCCAATTCGAGCGCGTCGAGCGGTGGTGCGATCGGCTTGGCGACCGCAATGGTCCCGGTGTTGTTCGCATACGGCGGATGGCAGACCGCAAGTTTTCTCAGCGGAGAAATGCGCGACCCGGAGCGCGATCTTCCGCGAGGGCTGCTCATCGGTGTATCCGGCGTCATCGTTCTATATCTCGCCGTCACCTTCGTCTGTCTTCGCGCGCTTCGCGTCGACGGCCTCGCGGCGACGGCAACACCGGCGTCGGAAGTGATGAAGCGCTTTTGGGGGGCCGCGGGCGGCCGCGTCATCGCGCTCGGCATCGCGGTGTCGACCGTCGGGTTTCTCAGCCAGAGCATACTCACGGCGCCGCGCGTGTACTACGCGATGGCTCGCGACGGCGTGTTCTTCCGCGTGGTGGGAACGCTCAACCACCGGTCACGCGTGCCAGTCGTCGCCATCGTGTTGCAAGGCGTGTTCGCCGCAATCATCGCGCTCACCGGCAAGTACGATCAGATCCTCAACTACGTCGTGGCGATCGACGTCCTGTTTTTCGGTCTCACCGGCGCCGCGCTGATCATCTTTCGCCGGCGTGAAGCGCGAACGGGCGAGGTGGCATCCTCGTTCCGCGTCCCCGGCCACCCGGTGACGACCGGCCTGTTCGTCCTCGCCTGCTGGGCGATCTGCGTCACGACGATCGTGCGGTATCCGGCCAATGCGGGCGCCGGAGTTCTGATACTGCTCATTGGAGCAGTGGTATACCAATACTGGTCACGACGGCGGTCGGTCAACGCGGTGTAAAGCCGCCCGCTTGATCGATCACGCACACCGATCCGAATTTGGAATGGCGCCCGCAGGCCACGCCTACGACGCGAGCCGTCGGGTCGAAGATGTTGCGGCGATGGCCGCGATCGGGAACGCCATCGTCGATCAACAGATCGATCACTACATCGCGCCCCGTCGCGAACGATCCGTACGCGATGTTTTCCGCGTAGCTGGTACTCCAGCTTCCGTAGCGCGCAAGTCGGTCCGCCGGCGACGACCCGTCCGTTCCCGTATGGCCGGTATTGCCTGACTTTGCCTGTTCGGCCGCCAGATCTCGCGCGGCTTCGGCCAGACCTTTGGCGAATACCAGCGTCGGCAAGGGACTCTGCGCCTGGAGTGCGCCGATTGCCTGTCGTACGGCGTCGGCGCCTTCGGTGGTACGAAGGGCGCCTGAACGGTCCGGCCGGCGCATGACGTTGCCGTTGAACAACGGAAGCAATTCCGACAGGTGGGCAGAGTAGCCTGGCGGATCCTCGCGCACGGCGTTGAGCTCGCGGAGGACCTCCGACTCGAGCCGGCGATAGTCAATCGACGCGGTGACCGCATCCATAGTCGCCGGGTACGCAGCACGCTCTGCGGTAATTGGATCCTGGTGATAGCCGAGGCACGATGCCGTGAGCGCGACCAGTGACAGCAGCGACAGGCGGATATGTCCCCTGCGTTGGACACTTTGGTCGCACTCAAATGACAATTTCAATTTAGTGATTTCCGTCACAATGCTCGAACCCGTTGAAGTACCTACCGTTAGCTGCGATGCGAAATCTGAGCCCCGCGGCACCACGCCTGCCTTTGCTAGTCCACGACTCCCACTCATTTGGAGGAAGGACCATGCGCAGATTCGAGTTCATTGCCTTAGCCGCGGGAATCGCGGCCGCCGCACCGGCGATGGCACAGAGTCAAGTTCGCGCCCAACAGGCTGTCACCCACGCTAGCGACCAACATGGAGCACAGCAAACTCCCCCGGGCACCTGGATCCAGAACGGTCAGGTTTCCGATGCTCGAAATCGGGAGTCGGCCGCCCGCTCGGAACGCGAGCGACAGATCTGGCTGGAGCGCGAACGTCAAGCGCGAGTGCAGCGTGAAGAACAGCTTCGTCTCGAGCGCGAGCAGCAGTTTCGCCTCGAACGCGAGCAGCAGCTTCGCCTCGAGCGCGACCGGCAGGCCCGTTTGCAGCGCGAAGAGCAGATTCGTATTCAGCGTGACCAGCAACTGCGCATGGAGCGTGAGCAGCAGCTCCGCTTAGATCGAGCGCGGCAGGCGCAGCTGGAACGCGATCGTCAGGCTCAGCTCCAGCGCGAACGCTGGGAGCGTGAGCACGCCAAGTCGGCGAACTCGGGCGACTGGCAGCACAAGCGTCGCGACCACGACGACCATCACGAGGATCACGATCGCCGCTAGATTCGGCGGCATGCACCGCGCTCGACGCTTCAGCACCCTCGCGCTCGCGGCAGCCGCCGCGGGCGCGTGTGGCGTAGACAACTCTGGAGAGGTGCGTGGGCGCGGCCTGACCGTCGCCACCCTCCCGCCGGAAACCCAGGCGAACGTGTACGAGGCCGCCACACAGGCGGCCTTCGACGTCGATGACCCAGGCCTCTCGTTGCTGCTCGATGCGCGTCGTCTGCCGCGCACCGTCGGCCTGGCGCCGGCCGGTCGTCTCGACGGCGCGGTGGCCACCACGCTCGAAGCTGCGCGGACCATTCGAGGTACGTGTGAGCCGGCGCTCAATCGTCGAGGCACCGCGCAGTGCAAGGCCAAGTTGCCGGGATATGTATTGCGGTTCTCGCCGATTTTCTCGCTCGGGCGTGACTCGACGCAGCTCTACCTCTACGCGCAGAAGTACGACACGCCCTCATCCGGCATCTCCCAGTCCCTGCGCTTCGAGCGCGCGTATCAAGTCGTTCGTCGCGGAAGCACGTGGCGCGCCGTGCTCGAGGGCCGCGTGCCGAACGCCGTGCGGGGCGAGGCGCGGTGACCGCGGATCGATCGCTCGACGCCACGCCGTCGGTCGAATACGCGCCACGGTTCGACGCCGCGACGGCCGCGCGCGTGGCGCGCGACGAGTTCGGCGTCGATGGAACGGCAACGCCGTTGACGAGCGACCGCGATCAGAATTTTCTCATCGATGGGCGAGACGATCGCCGCATCGTGCTGAAGATCGCCAACGCGCGCGAGAGTCGCGACGTGCTCGACGCACAGCAGGCGGCGTTACGCTTCGTCGCGGCGCAGCTGAACACGACGCCGCGCGTCGTTCCCGCGTCCAGCGGCGCAACGTTGGTCGACGTCACGGCACCGAACGGCTCGCGACATCTCGCATGGGCGGTCACGTGGCTGGACGGGGTTCCACTCGCCGACGTCGCCCGCCGGTCGAGCGAGCTGCTCGAGGATGTCGGCGCCCAGGCGGCTGCACTCGACCGTGCGCTGCAGGGCTTCGATGCGCCGGCGCTCCATCGCGAGTTTCGGTGGGATCTCGCCCGTGGACGGCAGATCGTCGCCGAGCGTCGCGCGCGGATCGTCGATCCATCAGTTGCCGCGGCGATCGACCGACTCATGCACGCGTTCGATCAGCATACGGCTCCCGTGCTCGATGGGTTGCCGCGTTCAGCGATTCATGGTGATCTCAACGACCACAACGTGCTCGTCGAGCCAAACGGATCTTCGCGCGACGTCGAGTCGTCCGGGCAGCGCGTCGCCGGAATCGTCGACTACGGCGACATCATCCACAGCTATCGCGTCGCCGATCTCGCGATCGCCGCGGCGTACACGATGCTCGATGAGCGAGATCCGCTGACCGCGGCGACACACGTGGTGCGCGGCTACTCGCGCGTTCTCCCGCTCTCTGACGACGAGCTGCGCGCGCTGTTCGGCCTGATCGCGCTCCGGCTGTGCGTGAGCGCGTGCATCGCCGTGGATCAGCAACAGCGTCGTCCCGACAACGCATACCTTGGCGTGAGTCAGCCCGCGATCGCTCGCGCTCTTGCCGGCGTTGGCAGCGATTCCATTTGGCTTGGCCGAGGCCATGTTTCGATGCGCCGTAGGCAAGAGCGCCACGCGTAACGGGCCGCGCGTCGTCGAGTACTTGCACGGGCGCGCGGATTTCGCGTCGGTCTTGCCGATCGACGTGCGCCGCGAGCCGTCGATCGTGCTCGACCTGAGCGTCGCGAGCCCTCTACTCGATGGCGATCCGGCGAACAACGACGAGGCATCGCTCACCGCACGCGTGGACGCGCTGATGCGCGACGCGGCGGTGCGCGTCGCCATTGGCCGCTATGACGAGGCACGTCTCATTTACGTCGCGCCGGCGTTCGCGCTCGGCCCGCGCTCGATCGACGAGCATCGCACCATTCACATCGGCCTCGATCTCTTCGCCGACGCGGGCACGCCGGTGTTCGCACCGCTCGCCGGCAGCGTCCACGCGTTCGCCGACAATGCGGCTGAGCAGGACTATGGTCCCGTGATCGTGCTGCGGCACGCGACCGACGACGGAGTGGAATTCTTCACGCTGTACGGGCATTTGAGTCGTGAGTCGCTGAACGGACTGCGCGTCGGCCAAAAAGTTCGCGCCGGCGAGCGGATCGCCACTCTGGGCGCGCCCGACGTCAACGGCGGTTGGACGCCGCACCTGCACTTGCAGGTGATCACCGATCTGCTCGGGCTCGACACCGATTTTCCCGGCGTGGCGCGTCCGACGCAGCGAGACGTGTGGTGCGAACTCTGCCCGGACCCGAATCTGATCGTCGGCGTTCCGGCCGCGCACATTCCACCCGCTCCGCCGCCGGTGCGCGTGACGTTCGAGCGCCGGCGCGACCGGCTCGGGCACAACCTGAGTCTCGCCTATCGCGAGCCGGTGCGAGTGGTGCGCGGCTGGAAGCAGTACCTGTACGACGACGAAGGCCGCCGCTATCTCGACGCCTACAACAACGTGCCGCACGTCGGGCACTGTCATCCGCGCGTCGTCGAGGCTGGCGCAGCGCAGATGCGCGTGCTCAACACCAACACGCGCTACCTCAACGACCTTCTCGCCGAGTATGCCGAGCGACTCGGCGCGACGCTGCCGGGCGATTTGAAGGTCTGCTATTTCGTGAGCTCGGCGAGCGAGGCGAACGAGCTCGCGATCCGGATGGCGCGCGCGTACACCGGGGCGCGCGATACGATCGTGCTCGACGCCGGCTACCACGGCAACACGACGACGCTGATCGATCTCAGTCCATACAAGCACGCCGGTCCCGGCGGCACGGGCGCGCCGGACTGGGTGCACGTCGCCCCGGTCGCCGACGACTACCGCGGCGAATTCAAGCGCGGCGATCCGAGTGCCGGCGCGCGCTACGCAGGCACGGTGGCGGCCATCGTCGACGACGTACGCTCGCGCGGCCGGCGCGTGGCGGCGTTCCTCGCCGAGACCTGCCCGAGCGTCGGCGGCCAAATCATCTTTCCGCCAGGATATTTATCGAACGTATATGAGCATGTCAGAAACGGCGGCGGCGTGTGCATCGCCGACGAAGTGCAGACCGGCCTCGGCCGAATGGGCACGAGCTTCTGGGCATTCGAGGATCAGGGCGTGGTGCCGGATGTCGTCGTCATGGGCAAGCCGCTCGGCAACGGACATCCGATTGCCGCGGTGGTGACCACGCGCGCGATCGCCGATGCATTCGACAACGGGATGGAGTACTTCGCGACGTTCGGCGGCAACACGGTATCGTGCGCGATTGGATTGGCGGTGCTCGACGTCGTGCGCGACGAGCAGCTACAAGCGCATGCTCGGCGGGTGGGCGAGCACATGCTGCGTGGGTTTCGAGAGTTGGCAACGCGACACGCGATCATCGGCGACGTGCGCGGGTCGGGGCTTTTCTTTGGCGTCGAGTTGGTGCGCAATCGGGACACGTTGGAGCCGGCGGGGGCGGAGGCGGCGTTCGTGGCCAATCGAATGCGTGAAGCGGGCGTGCTGCTGGGAACGGACGGGCCGTACCACAATGTGGTGAAGGTTCGGCCGCCGATGCCGTTCACGACGAGCGATGGAGACGTGTTGATTGAAGAGCTCGATGATGTGCTGGCGATGCTGCGAGGGATCGAGTCGTAGTTGAGTTGAGTTGGCGGCGCGAGTCTGCGCGGGTGGTGTTTGGCGTTGTCCGCGCTGTCCGTTTTGCGTGACTGATGGACCGCGACGGGTCGGGGCGGCGAAGTGGTTCGCGGCGTCAGATTTCGGTTGCACGGATTTCGCGCCCCGCTTGCAGATTGCTCGGGTGCAAGACCACAGACGTCTGCGGGTTTGGAAGCAATCCGTTGCGCTAGCGCTCAACGTGCGCCGCGCCACCACGCGCTATCCGCCGCGCGGGTACGCCGAGCTCAAGGCGCAAACCGTGTCGGCGGCCGAATCGATCGTGTTCAACATCGTCGAGGGCTGCGGCGCGAGCTCACAGCCTGAGTTCGCGCGCTTTCTCGAAGTCTCAATCAAATCCACCAAGGAGCTCGAGGGAGAACTCGAGCTCGCGTCGCTGTATGAAATCCTCACGGCGAAAGACTGGCAAAGCCTCGCCACGCAGACGATCGACACCCGCCGCATGCTGATCGGCCTGCGCAAAAAGGTGCTGCAACTCGACCCGTCGAAGTCCATCAGTCACACAAAACGGCCAGCGGAAAACGCCCCACTCCCGTCGCGCCCCCTCCAACGCCAATAGCTAATAGCTAATAGTCGGTAATGATCCGGCTTGTACGGCCCCTCGACCCCAACGCCGATGTACGCCGCTTGCTCCGTACTCAGCTCCGTCAGCCTCGCCCCAAGCTTCCCGAGGTGCAGTCGCGCGACTTTCTCGTCGAGCCACTTGGGCAGCACGTACACCTTACGCTCGTATTTCCCCGGATTTCCGAATAGTTCGATCTGCGCCATCACCTGATTGGTGAAGCTCGACGACATCACGAAACTCGGATGTCCAGTGGCGCAGCCGAGGTTCATGAGACGGCCTTCGGCGAGAATCATCACCGAGTGTCCGTCGGGAAATGCGTACTCGTCGTACTGCGGCTTGATGTTGATGCGTTCGATCCCGCGCACCTTTTTCAATCCGGCCATGTCGATCTCGTTGTCGAAGTGGCCGATGTTGGCGATGATCGCCTTGTCCTTCATCGTCGCCATGTGTCCGGCGGTGATGATGTTGAAGTTGCCCGTCGCGGTGATGAAGATGTCCGCCGTCGATACGACGTCTTCCAGCGTCACGACCTGATAGCCGGCCATGCACGCCTGCAACGCGCAGATCGGGTCGATCTCCGTGATCACGACGCGTGCGCCCTGACCGCGAAGTGCCTCGGCGCATCCCTTGCCGACTTCGCCGTAGCCGCAGATCACGGCGAGCTTGCCGGCGATCATCACATCCGTCGCGCGATTGAGTCCGTCGATCACGGAGTGCCGGCAACCGTAGATGTTGTCGAACTTGGACTTCGTCACCGAGTCGTTGACGTTGATCGCCGGAAAGAGCAGGGTGCCCGCCTTCATCATCTCGTAGAGGCGGTGCACACCGGTCGTCGTCTCTTCGGTCACGCCTTTGATGTCCGCAGCGATCGCGGTCCAGCGCCGGGCGTCCTTCTTCGACTCAGCGCGCAGCAGATCCAGAATCACGCCCCATTCCTCGGCATCGCTCTTCGGATCGAATGCCGGAATTTTGCCGACGCGCTCGAACTCGGCCCCCTTGTGCACCAGCAGCGTCGCGTCGCCGCCGTCGTCGAGCAGCATGTTCGGCCCTTTGCCGTCCGGCCACATCAGCGCCTGCTCCGTGCACCACCAGTATTCCTCGAGCGTCTCACCCTTCCACGCGAACACCGGAACGCCATCGGGGTTTCCGGCGGAACCCGTGCGGCCGACGACGACCGCGGCTGCGGCGTGGTCCTGCGTGGAGAAAATGTTGCACGAAACCCACCGCACGTCCGCGCCGAGATCGACCAGCGTCTCGATGAGCACCGCGGTTTGCACCGTCATGTGCAGCGAGCCCATGACGCGCGCGCCCGCGAGCGGCATTTTCCCTCGATATTCCTCGCGGATCGACATCAAACCGGGCATCTCCTGCTCGGCCAGTCGGATTTCCTTGCGCCCGAATTCGGCGAGCGAGAGGTCGGCGACGCGGAATGGCGGCCGGTCGGTTGCGCGCTGCTGGTCGAGCACTTCGGCGACACCCATGATGACGGTCCTGTGGTCGTGATAGAGTTTATGAATGAGAATGCTATGCCAACGGTTTGCGCGCCGACGCGGAGAACAACGCCGGACCTTCCGCCTCGGCGTCGGCCGGCAGCGCGCGGTATCGACAGCGGACGAACCCGGCCTGCGAGAGCCACGCCTTCACCTGTTCGCCGTCGAATCCTTGCCAGACGTGGCCGAGCTGGACCACGTAGTCGATGCGTTCGTGCGACATCAGGTCGACGATCAGGACGCGGCCGCCGGGCTTCAGGATCCGGAGCACTTCGCGCACCACGACCGCCGGGTCGGTGATGAAGTGGGCGACGAGAAACAACACCGCGGCGTCCACCGTTTCATCGTCGATCGGTATTTCCTCGATCGTGCCGACGCGCAGTTCCACGTTGCTGTGCGACGACAACCGCGTGCGCGCGACGCCAAGCATCGGCCCCGACTCGTCGACGGCCAGGACTTTCGCCACGCACGGCGCGAGCGCCTCCGAGATGTGTCCGGCTCCGCAGCCAAGGTCGGCGACGACCCATCGTTCGTCGAGCAGATCGACGAGCGCGAGCAGGTCGGTGCGCGCGCCGATCATGTGGCTGCGCATGCGATCCCACGTCTCGGCGGAGTTCGAGAAAAAGAGTTGGGCCTTGTCGCGCCGCTTGGCGAGCACGCTCTCCGCGCGCCGCGCATCCTGCGCCGCGCCGGGTCCAGAGGCCATCTGCTCGCGCAAGATCGACCAGACGGTGCGCGTCGGAGGATCGAGCCGGCTGGGCACCATCTTATAGAAGCGACTCGTTCCGTCGCCGCGCGCGACGATCCAGTCCTCGTCCGACAGCAGTTTCAGGTGACGGCTCACCGTGGACTGCGGCAGTTGCAGGACGGCACACAGCTCGCCGACGCTCAGCTCGAATCGATCGAGCAGGAGCAGCAGCCGGCTCCTCGTCGTATCGGCGAGGACGCTGAGGCGGTCGAGGACGGGCGGGCGCGTGGAGGAAGCCATATATCCGTATATCCGGATATAATGGTACCGTCTTTGGCCGCTGGAGTCAACCGAACTCGAGTTTGGTGGCTTCTGTCCATGGCCTAAGTCGAACGCGGACACCGACGTGACTCGCTCCGGCCCCCGTACACAATTCGAACACCGGAATACCGCTTTTCAGGTTGCGATTCGATCGCGCCGCGCGGCAGTTTGAACGCTCACCCACCTCCTTGGGCGTGCGACCATGACGAGCAGGCGCGACTTTCTCAGGCAGACGGGCGTTGCGGCGGCAATTGCCGCGGCCAATGCGGCGCTCACGCCAGGCATTGCCAACGCACTGACTGCGATGCCCCGCTATCCGCGCGGCGTCCACGAGTTCGAAGACCTGCCCGTCAAACAGCTGCTCGCGGACGCGCTCAGCGCGGCTCGGGCCGCCGGGGCGAGTTGGGCGGACGCGCGCATCGGCCGTTATCGGCAGAACTTCGTCGGCACGCGCGAGAAGCAGATCGTGCAAGTGGGCGACACGGACTCCATCGGCATCGGCGTGCGCGCTCTCGTCAACGGCGCGTGGGGCTTTGCCGCGTCGCAGGCGCTGACGACGGACGGTGTCGCCGCGGCCGCGCGCGAAGCGGCAGCGATCGCGAAGGCGAATCGCATCCCTGGCGCTGCGCCGGTCATCCTCGCGCCGTCGCCCGCCTATCCCGACGCAACGTGGAAGAGTTCGTTCGAGATCGACCCGTTCACGATTCCCGTCGAACAAAAGGCGCAACTGCTCATCGACGCGAATACCGAATCGATGAAAGTCGCGAACGTGAAATTCGTCAACAGCTTTCTCTTTTTCATTCGCGAAGATCGCAACTACGCCAACACCGACGGGTCGTTCATCACGCAGACCGTGATTCGGAGCTGGGTGCCGTTCACGGCGACCGCGGTCTCCAGCGACAACAGCGACTTCCAGTCGCGCAGCAACATCGTCCAGCCGGCGGGCCGCGGATGGGAATTCATTCTGGCGGCCGACCTCGTCGGCAACGCGCGAAAGTGGGGCGAGGAGGCCGCCGAAAAGCTCAAGGCCAAGCCGGTCGATGTCGGGCGCTACGATCTCGTGCTGCACCCGTCGCACCTCTGGCTCACGATCCACGAATCAATCGGCCATCCGACCGAGCTCGATCGCGCCATGGGCTACGAAGCGAACTACGCGGGCACGAGCTTCGTCTCGCCGCCCGAGAAAGTGCTCGGCACGCTCAAGTACGGGCCGGAGATCATGAACATCCAGGGCGATCGCGCGCAGGACGGCGGATGCGCGACGATCGGCTATGACGACGACGGCGTGAAGGCGGAGTCGTTCCTCATCATCAAGAACGGCATCTTCCACGACTATCAGACGAGTCGCGAGCAGGCGCCGTGGCTCGACTGGTACTACAAGAAGAACGGGATGCCGGTGAAGTCGCACGGCTGCTGCAACGCCGATAACTGGAGCGATCGTGCAGTTCCAGCGGATGCCGAACGTGTCGCTGCTGCCGGGTGAGAAGGACACGAAGTGGGACGACTCATCGCCGCGACGGACAATGGCATTGCGATCATCGGCGACGGCTCGTTCTCGATCGATCAACAGCGCTACAACGCGCAGTTCGGCGGGCAAGTGTTCTACGAGATCAAGGGCGGCAAGATCGGCGGCATGCTCAAGGACGTCGCGTATCAGATGCGGACGCCCGACTTCTGGAACTCGATGGACATGATCGGCGGCAAGTCCGAGCTACATGATGGGCGCGAGCTTCTTCGACGGAAAGGGCCAGCCCGGGCAGATCGGATCGGTGAGCCACGGCTGCGTGCCGGCGCGCTTCCGCAACATCAACGTCATCAACACGGGGAGGAAAGCCTGATGCGCCGCGCGGCCGATACACGCGTGATGACGCGCGAGCAGGCGCAGGCGCTCATCGAACGCATTGTGAAGATGTCGAAAGCGGACGCGATTCAGGTGAACATCGGGGGCGGCTACACGGCGAACATTCGCTTCGCCGACAATCGCATCTCGACCGCCGGCGGCGTGGCGCAGGCGAACGTGAACGTGCTGAGCGCGTTCGGGCCGAAGCACGCCGTCGTCTCGACGAACGATTTCAGCGACGCGGGACTCGAGCGTGCCGTGCGCCAATCTGAAGCGCTGGCCAAGCTCGCCCCCGACGATCCGGAATCGATGCCGCTGCTCGATCCGCAGCAGTATGAGAACGTGAATTCATACTTCGACTCGACGGCGAACCTCGGCCCCGATGGGCGCGCCGAAGCCGCGCGCATCGCCATCGATCCGTGCAAGGCGGCGGGCGATCTCACCGCGGCCGGCTTCCTCATCACCGGCATCGGCGCGGGCGCCGTCGGCAACAACAAAGGGCTCTTCGCCTACCAGGCGGGAACGTCGGCCAACTACACGCTGACGGTTCGCACCTCGGACGGGACCGGCTCCGGTTGGGCGGGCGCCGATCATCCCGACTGGTCGAAGCTCGACGTCAAAGGCGTCGCCGAGCATGCGATCGAAAAGGCGCGCCAGTCGCGCAATCCGGTGGCGATCGAACCCGGGCGCTACACGGTGATGCTCGAGCCGCAAGCGGTCGGCGATCTCGTGCAGCTTCTCGCGTTCGGGCTCGACGCGCGATCGGCGGACGAGGGACGCAGCCCGTTCACAAAACAGGGCGGCGGAACGAAGATCGGCGAGAAGATCGTCGACGAGCGTGTCACGCTGTTTTCCGATCCGGCGGATCCGCAGCTGCTCAGCAACACGTTCGACGGACAAGGTCTGCCCGCGCACCGCCAGGTGTGGATCGAGAATGGAATGTTGAAGAAGCTGACCTACTCGCGTTTCTGGGCGCAGAAGAAGAATCAACAGCCGGACGCGGGGACGAACGCCGTGAAGCTCGCGGGCGGCACGCAGAGCGTCGAGCAATTGATCGCGTCGACCCCGCGCGGCGTGCTCGTGACGCGCCTCTGGTATCTGCGCCCGGTCGATCCGCGCACGTTGCTGTACACAGGCCTGACGCGCGACGGAACGTTCCTCATCGAGAACGGCAAGATCACGAAAGCCGTGAAGAACATGCGGTTCAACGAGTCGCCGCTGTTCATGCTCAACAACCTCGACACGCTCGGCGCCGCGGTTCGTGTCGCCGGTACGGAGGCAGGCGGCGACGTCGTCATGCCTGCGATCAAAGTTCGCGACTTCGACTTCACGAGCTTGTCCGACGCCGTGTAGCGCTGCGGCGCCTGGTGTAGTACGATGGGTCAGCGCCGGCGGCCTCAGCCCGCCGGCGCTTTTGTACACGCGCTATACGCTCGACGAGTGACCGGCGCTCCTCGACGCTGGTTGAGCGGGAGACAGCATTCGAGGCACCTCCTGACCACCCGCCCCCTGCAGCATCCAGATCCAGCCGCACTTCTCGATTCGAGAACCGTCACCCGCGCCAAGCTCGGCGACATCGACGCGTTCACGACCATCGTGGAGGCGTACTATGCGCGCTCCCTCCGCTTCGCGCGCGCAATGCTCAGGCAGCCGGACGACGCGGAGGACGTGGTGCAGGAGACGTTTGTTCGCCTGTATCGCGCGCTCCCGCGGTACGAAGAACGTCAGCGCTTCGAATCCTGGCTGTTTCAGATTCTTGGCAACTGCTGCCGCACCGCGAATACCGCGCGACATCGCGAACAGACGCGCATCGTGGACGACCAGACGTCGTTGGACAAGCTCCCGTCGGGCGATCGACCGGACGCGCGATTCGATCGCGAGTGGGGTGACGCCGTCCGGCGCGCGCTCGCCGACGTTCCCGAATACAACAGAGAGATTTTCTTGCTGCATTACGTGGAAGAGCTTTCGTACGACGAAATCGAACGCATGACCGGCGTTCGCCAGTCGGCACTCAAGATGCGCGTCAAACGCGCGTGCGACCTGCTGCGCTCGCGCCTCGCGCCGAGGCCGCGATGAGCGACGCGGAGCACGACCCGGTACTGGCGCAGGTGATTGACGATCTGCGTCGTCTCCCCGCTGTCCGCGCCGGCGCGGTGCAACGCGTCGTTGCCGCCGCTGCGGCGATGCGCGTCACGCCGCCCGGAGATTTTCCGATCGCCGAGCAACCGGCGCGTCGATGGCTGAACCGCTGGCGAGCGGTCGCCATCATCGAGGCCGCGGCGATCGTCGGAATCTGGTTTGCCATATCCCCGTCGCGCACGTCGCATTCGTCGCTCGACGCGCGCGGTGCGCTTCCAGTTCCGCAGCTATTCCTGTTCAACAACGCAACGGCTCGGCGCGTGTCGGTCGTCGGCGACTTTAACGAATGGGATCGCGGCAACGCGCCCATGACACGTGCGCGCGATGGCGAACTGTGGTCGGTCACGATCCCGATTCTTCCCGGGCGTCACATGTACGGCTTCCTCGTGAACGACTCGCTCTTCGTGCTCGATCCGCGCGAACCCGTGGCGCGCGATGCGAACGTCGGCGCCGACCGATCGGTGGTCATCGTGCGTGCCGTACCGCGCGCTACGGCAACGACACGATCTTCGCCATGAACAGCACCGTGCCGGACAGTCGTTCACGGATCACGAACAGATACGGGCGATCGACGCGCATCAAGGTTGGCACTTCCACCGCCGTGTCGCTGATGCCGACGGCGGTCACCGCGGCGGCCTCCGTGCCCAGTTCATCGACGCTGACGTAGGTCTTCTGTCGCAGCAGGCTGATGAACAGTTGCTTGCCGGCCGGTGACATGCGTGTGAAATCGGCGCCGCCATTCACAAATGCGGCGTGCATGCCGAGGCTTTTGAGATCTGGAATGAGATCGCGCTGCCAGGAGAGCGTGAGCTTTGGCAGGTGGAGATCGACGTCGCGCACTGTGAGGGCAGCGGTGAGCGACTGCCAGGTTGCCGCGGTCATCGACGCGGCGACGGTTTCGACGTCGGTCGTTGGCTTGGGGAGCACGACGGTCATGGTGAACGCCGAGTCGCCGTAGGGCAGATCGACGGCCTGGAACGCGCTCGTCTCGACGTAGGCCGTGTGGCCCTCGCGGTGCATGAGCGAAACAGGCTCGTCGCCGGACGCCGCATGGAAGACGCTCGCCTCCGTCAGGCCCGGGTCGAACGGTTCACGCCACGTACCCTTGAAATAGATGGCGTTGACGAGAAACATCACGTTCGACGGATCGATGGCATCGATGATCGACGGAATCTTTCCGTGCGTCTTGCTGTTCACCCATCCATTGACGGCGGCCAGCGAGCCCGACACGTCGTCAAAGTTGAGCGGATTGATCGTCGCGTCGAAATAGTTGGAGTCGTCGCTGAGAAAGCTCTGATTGAACGCGAAGGTGTTGCGATACCAGATCGAGTTTGCGATCTGCATCGTCGTTGCGGGATCGAGCCCGGTGAGCAGGGCGATGAGCGACTTGTAGCCGGCGTCGATGTCGGCCAGTGGCGTCGCGCCGAATTGCAGCGCCGACTGCATTTCGTCGAACGTTTGGGTCGCCGCGCCGTTGAGGGCCATGCCGAGTGCGAACGACGCGCTCAGCGGCGCGACGACGACGTTCGAGTCGCGCGACGTCTGGTTGATCTGGCTCCACAGCGCGAACGAGAATGCGTTGGCCGCGCCGTGCACGTCCTGCTCGGCGGCGGTCAGGCTGCGCGGAAGAGCGGTGAGCGCCGGGCTGGGACCCGGTCCGGTGACGTCGCTGCTCCGGCAGCCCAGCGCCGCCGCGCCCGCGACGAGGATGGCAACGATCGATACAGCGAAGGGACGGCGAAAACGCATGTGGCTACCTCGTTTGGACACTGGTGGCCAAACCGGCGGACGCGTTGCCGGGTCACCTGCTATGAAAAGTGACTTGACGGGCGCCAACCTGGGCCTAGTTTGAACCTCGCGCGGTGATTTCCCCGATTTGACGGGCCGCGCACGGAGCAGCCGCTCCGCGAAACCCGTCTAAGTCGTGAGGCAATCCAATGGCCCGCGACCACTTCGGTCGGGGTCATTTTTTGTTTGCCTGCCTGGAGAGTGAATTCCTATGAGCACATACACGTTCACGTCAGAATCGGTCAGCGAAGGCCACCCGGACAAGGTTTGCGACTTCATCGCCGACTCGATCCTCGATGCACATCTTGCCGGCGACCCCAACAGTCGCGTCGCCTGCGAAGTGCTGGCGAAGAGCGGCCAGGTGGTGCTGGCCGGCGAAATCACGTCGAAGACGAACGTCGACTATGAAGCCGTCGCCCGCGACGCAATTCGCTCGATCGGCTACACGGACGCGAGTGAGGCGTTCAACGCCGACGGCGTGCGCGTCACGCAGTTCATCAGCAAACAGTCCGGCGACATCGCGATGGGCGTCGACACCGGCGGTGCCGGCGATCAGGGAATCATGTTCGGGTACGCCACCGACGAAACGCCGGAGCTGATGCCACTACCGTTGCAGCTCTCGCACCGGTTGTCGCAGCGTCTGGCGACAGCGCGCAAGCAGGGCGAGCGAATGTGGCTTCGGCCCGACTGCAAAACGCAGGTGAGCGTTCGCTACGAAGACAACG
Source organism: uncultured Gemmatimonadaceae bacterium (assembly GCA_963817445.1). Lineage (GTDB taxonomy): Bacteria > Gemmatimonadota > Gemmatimonadetes > Gemmatimonadales > Gemmatimonadaceae > JAQBQB01. The sequence continues at coordinate 63,310 of CAWFOG010000027.1, read as the reverse complement.
CGCCCGTGCGCGTCGAGACGGTGCTCGTGTCCACCCAGCACGCGGCGGACGCATCACAGTCCGAGATCCGCGACTACGTCGCGAGCTGCCTGTGCCCTGAGGTCCTTGGCTCGTGGTTCGGATCGCACGTCGAGATTTTGGTGAATCCCACCGGACAGTTCATCGAGGGCGGTCCGTCGGCCGACTGTGGCGTCACCGGTCGCAAGATCATCGTCGACACGTACGGCGGCATGGGGCGGCACGGCGGCGGCGCGTTCAGCGGCAAGGATCCGTCGAAGGTCGATCGCAGCGGCGCGTACTTCGGCCGGTTCGTTGCCCGGCAGGTCGTGGCCAAGGGCTTTGCCAAGCGTGCGGAGGTGCAGGTGGCGTACGCGATCGGTCGCGCCGAGCCGGTGTCGGTACGCGTCGACACGTTTGGCTCGGGCGACTGGCGCGCGGCCGAAGACTTCGTGCGCACGTTCGACTACCGGCCCGCGGCCATGATCGAGCGGCTGTCGCTGCGCGCCCCGATCTACCGGTCGACGACCAACTACGGGCACTTTGGAAAGCCCGAGTTGAGCTGGGAAAAATAAGCGACGCTGAATTGGTGAATTGGTGAGCCGGACCGGCCTCACCAATTCACCAATTCACCAATTCGTCAACTCGGTTCGTTCGTGGCGGCGACTACCAAATCCTCGCCCGCAACGAGTCGGGACGCACCATCGCGTCACCCTCCTTGCAGCCGAAGGCCTTGGCAAACTCGGGCATGTTGCTCAGTGGCCCGTTGACGCGCCACTTCGCCGGAGCGTGTGGGTTCGTGTTCACCTGCGCCTTGACGGCCGCGTCGCGCTGTAACGTGCGCCAGCCTTGTGCCCAGCCGAGGAAGAACCGCTGTTCGGGGGTGAACCCGTCGATCTTGCCGGGGCGGCCGTTCTTGGCGAGCGCGCGCTCCATCGCCAGGTAGGCGATCTTGAGACCGCCCAAATCGCCGATGTTTTCGCCGAGCGTGAGCTTGCCGTTCACGTGGGTGCTCGCGTCGACGACCGTGTACCCGTTGAACTGGTCGACAACCCGCTGGGCTTGGACGTCGTATTTCTCGGCGTCGGCCTTGGTCCACCAGTCGCGCAAGTTCCCGTTCGCATCGAACTGGCGGCCTTGATCATCGAAGCCGTGCGACATTTCATGGCCGATGACGGCGCCCATCGCGCCGTAGGTCACCGCGTCGTCGGCGGCAGGATCGTAGAACGGCGGCTGGAGAATGCCGGCGGGGAAGACGATCTCGTTCCAGAGCGGGTTGTAATACGCGTTGACCTCGGACGGCGTCATGCCCCATTCCGAGCGGTCGATCGGCTTGCCGACCTTCTCCCAGTTGCGCGCGTTCGACCAATCGTTGAACCGCTTGAGGTTCGCCCCGTACTCGCCCGGCTTCGCGTCGACGTGCGAGTAGTCGCGCCACTTGTCCGGATAGCCAATCTTGCGCGTGAACGCGTCGAGCTTCGTGACGGCCTGGCGCTTGGTGCTGTCGCTCATCCAGTCGAGCGTGCCGATCTGGTCGTGCAGCGCGGAGACCATGTTGTCGACGATCGCCTTGGCGCGCGCCTTGGCCGCCGGGCTGAACGTCCGTTCGACATACTGCTGTCCGATCGCCTCACCCAGCTCGGCGTTGGTGATGCGCTCGCAGCTCTGCCAGCGGGGAAGCCGCTGCTTCTGGCCAGTGAACAGTTTCTGAAAGCTGAAATTCTCATCACCGAACCGCTTCGGCAGCGCGGTCGCCGACGTGCTGAGCAGGCGCCAGCGGAGCAGCGTCTTCCAGTCGTCGACGGAAATCGACGTCAGGAAGCCGTCCATCGCGCGGAAGAAATCCGGCTGCGCGACGTTCACCTCGGTGACGCCGGCCGGAGCTCCCTGCGCCGCCATGAACGATTCCCACTTGATGTGCGGCGTCAGCGAATCGAACTGCGTGACGGTCATCAGGTGGTAGACGGCGTTCGGGTTGCGCATCGCCACGCGGTCCATCGACGCTTCGGCGAATTTGGTCTCGACGGCCAGTACCGTCTTTGCGTCGGCCGCGGCCGCGGCGTCGCTCTCGCCGCTGAGTTTGAACATGTTGGCAACGTGCGTGACGAACGCGTCGCGGATCCGCTGCATGCTCGTGTCGGCCGACAGATAGTAGCTCTTCTCTGGCAGACTCAGTCCGCCCTGACCCGCGTTGGCGATGAGCCTGTTCGAGTTCTTGAAGTCCTGGCCGGCTCCCACCCCGAACGGCGCGAGGCCGTCGCTCTTTTCCAGGGCCGTGAGCGCGTCGGGCAGTTGAGCGCTCGATGTGATCGCGGCGATGCGCGCCATCGACGCGTCGATCGGTGTCGTGCCCAGCTTCTCGATCGTCATCGTGTCCATGCACGCTCCGAAGAACGCGCCGACCTTGTACGGATTCGTCCCCACCTTCGCCGTGCCGGCCGCGACCGCCTTGGCGTCGGTCTCCTCGATGTTCCGCACGACCGCCTCGTTCTTATCCTGTAGCTCCTCGAACGAACCCCACTCCGGATACGCCGCTGGAATCGTGTTGCTCTTGAGCCAGCCGCCGTTGGCGAACGTGTAAAAGTCGGTGCACGCGTCGCATGTTGTGTCGAGGTTGACGCGCTGAATCGCCTTGTTCGCCGGCGCCTTCGCGCGCTGCGCCGACAGCGAGCCGACGGAACACGCAGCAAGCACGGCCCAAGCGAGACCAATGGAGAGCTTTCGCATAATGTGGTGGTCGGGGTGTGTGGGGGGGGCGGCGGCGTCCCGATGAGGGCCTGGGGGCGGGGCGGATGTCGTTCAAACTAGCTCGACCGCTGCTATTGCGCATACGGGCTCAACTTGTCAGAGATTCAACATCGCTTGATCCGCCCCCACCTCGCCGCACATGCTCACCATCGCACCGACCGGTCGTGCCTGCTGTATTGCCGCGATGATTTCCGTCGTCGCAGCGTCTCCGTCGCGAGCGCAGACGGCCGACGAGGTGCGCCCGTTGGCATATTCGCGAGTCGAGCTGGCGAACGGACTCGTGGCACTGCTCAGCGAGGACCACGCGTCGCCCCTCGCCGTCGTCGATGTGTGGTATCACATCGGATCGAAGGACGACAAGCCGGGTCGCACGGGCGTTGCGCACCTCTGTGAGCATCTCATGGCGCTCGGCTCACCCAACGTCGATGGTCCCCAGCGCAACCTGTATCAATCGCTCGGCGGATCGTCGCCGCATTGGGCAAACACCACCGAAGACATCACGCACTACTACGCCGCGGTGCCGAGCAATCAACTCGAAACTGCGTTGTGGGTGGAGGCTGACCGGATGGCCGCGCCGTTCAGTCGCATCGATCAGCAGCAGCTCGACGGGGCGCGTGCCATCGTTCGGCAGGAACGACAGCAGAACATCGAGAACTTTCCGTTCGGCGTGAATCGCGAGCTCACGACCGCTGCGCTCTTCCCAGCCGGTCATCCGTACCACGCCACCGCACTCCCGCCGGTCGCGGATCTGTACGCGGCGTCGATTGACGATCTCGTGAACGCGTGTCGTCCCTACTACGTGCCGAACAACGCCGTCATCGCGATCAGCGGCGATTTCGATACGGCGGTCGTGCGCGCATGGCTGGAGAAGTACTTCGGCGGTATCCCGCGCGGCGCGCCGGTGACGCGAGTTGTTGTGCCGCCGGTGACGTTGGCCTCGGAAACGCGGTTGGTGCTCGAGGACGCCCGGGCGACGCTCCCGCAGTTGCACCTCGATTGGCCGGGCGCGTCGTTCGCGCAACCTGATCGACTCGCGTTGAACGCGTTGGGCTCCGTGCTCTCGCTCGCTCGATTCGGCCGTCTCTCGCGCCTGCTCATCGACGAACGCCAACTCGCCGTCGCGGTATCGGCCGACAACTATGATCTCGAGCGGGCGGGTATTTTCGAGATCACCGTCGTCGCGCGGGCGGGCGCGTCGCTCACGACGATCGAGACCCTCGTCGACAGTGTGCTCGGCGCATTGCCGTCGTCGCCGCCGAGTGCAGCCGAGTTGGCGCGATTCAACAGCTACAATGCGGTGGCCGCGATTCGGTCGCTCTCCACGCAGTTCGCGCGCGCCGACACGTTGGCCCACGGCGAAATCTTTGCCGGCGACCCCATCGCGTACGCCAAGCAAGTCGACCGCGCTCGGGCGCTCACACCGGCCGATGTGCAAAGCGCCGCGGCGCGCTATCTCACACGCGGCCGCGTCGTGATGAGCCTCGTGCCGGCGGGCAGACTCGATCTCGTGAGCAAACCGAGTCTCCCGTACACCAACGCTACCCCTCAGTCGCCGGCTCGCGGTGGAGCGAAGCCATGAGGCGAATCGCGGTGGTTGTTACGATCGTGTGCCTCGCGTCCATTGCGGCGGTTCCCGCGTACGCACAGACACCGCGCCCAGGTCGGCCCGCCGCCGCCGCCGCAGCGGCGTTCGCGTTTCCTCATGTGCAATCGCACATCTTGCAGAATGGCCTTCGTGTGATCGTCGTCGAAGATCACACGCTGCCGCTCGTCGCCGTCCGCGCCGTATTCGACGCCGATTCGACGGCCGACCCGAGCGGGCGCGAAGGGCTGTATGCCGTGACCATCGGCGCGATGCGCGAAGGCACGACCTCGAGGAGCGGCGACGAGTTGGCCGAGGCGTCGGCCGAGATTGGGAGCGTCGTGTCGCCGGTGGGATTCACGACGCTTGCGCCTTCCTTTGGCCGCGCGCTGGATCTCTTGGGCGACATGCTCATGCATCCGCGATTCGACGACGCGGCAGTCGAGCGCAGGAAGACGCTCCAATCGACCTCGGCGCAGCGCGCGGCGCAGGCACCGGTGGCGATACCGCGGCGTCTGTTCTATTCCGCGCTGTATGAGCCGGGCGATCCGTTCGTTCGATCGCTCTCGGCGACGCCGGCGACCGTCGCACCGGTCACCCGCGCGGATGTCGTACAGTTCTACCGGCAGCACATCGTTCCCGAGGGAACGGCCGTCGTCATCGTCGGCGACGTGTCCGACGGCGATGCGCTGGCGGCGGCGACTCGTGTGTTTGGCGCGTGGTCCAGCGCGCGCACGGTGCCGGTCGCGCCAAGCGCGAACGCGCCGCAACGCCGGCCGACGACGATCTATTTGCATGATGCACCGGGAACGCAGGCATATCTCTACGTCGGCGCACCTGGACCATCGCGCGCGTCGAACGAGGCAGCCGCCGCGGATCTGTTGGCCGCGGTCGCCAACGCGCGCGTGCAGCAGACGCTGCGCGATCGGCGGTCGTTCATGTACTCCGGTACCACGGGAATCGTCTGGCGGCGCGCGCCCGCGACGTCGGCGTTCGTGGGATCGACAGTGGTCAGCGCGGCGAAGGTCGACAGTGCGTTGTCCGAGTGGCTATCGCTGCTCCACGGACTGTCGACACCGGGGGCGATCGCGCCGGAAGAACTCGATGCCGCGCGCCGGAGTCGCGTCGGCTCGCTCCCCGCGCGCATCGATGGACCTGACTCGCTCGCCGCCCGCCTGGTCGAGATCGCGCGCGACGGACTGCCGCTCGACTACTTCGATCGATACGCGGCCCGCGCGGCGGCGGTCACTGCCGCCGACGTGGTGGCCGCGGCGTCGGCATACGCAGACGTGAATCATTTGATCGTCGTCATCAGCGGCGACCGCGGCGTGATCGAACCTGCGTTACGCGCGGCGCATATGGGGCCAGTCGTCATCGTCGACGCGGCGGGCCGGCCCGTCGAGCCGTAGCGGCCCGGTGGTCAGTGTTCGTGCGGCGCGGTACATTCAAAGTCGGGCGATTGTCGAGCCGTGGCCCGTCCTTGGAACAGCGGCGGAGCAGCAGTCGAGATGACGGCGAAGCCAACTCTGGAATCGATTCCGCGTTCGAACACCGCGAGTGGCGCAATCGCGCGGCCAGCGCTCGTCACCACTCCGCGCGCGCGCCCCGCCGACCACCTCGATCGGAACCCGGGGTTGCCGCTCGACCTCGACGTCGTGCGCGCGATTCGCGTCAATCGCAGCGCCGTCGAGCGTCGTGCGGCGACAATCCCGACGCGGCGCACGGTCAAGAAAGAATGGCAGGCGGCCTGGTTGCTGCGCGCCATGACATTGATCGATCTCACCACGCTGTCGGGTGACGACACGCCGGGAAACGTCCGCCGCCTGTGCGCGAAAGCGCGGCATCCTTTGCGCGACGATCTTACCGCCGCACTCGGCGTCTCCCATCTCGATCTCAAGGTCGGCGCAGTGTGCGTGTACCACGCGCTCGTGCCGACGGCGGTCGAGGCGCTCGCCGGATCTGGTGTGCCGGTGGCGGCGGTGTCGACGGGATTCCCGGCCGGGTTGAGCCCGATCGAACAGCGCATTGAGGAGATTCACGCGAGTGTGGCCGCCGGCGCGGATGAAATCGACATCGTGATCACGCGCGCGCACGTGCTCACCGGCGACTACGACGCGTTGTACGACGAGGTTCGCCGCTTTCGCGCGGCCTGCGGTCCGGCGCACATGAAGGCGATTCTCGCCACCGGCGAGCTGGCGACGCTCGGCAACGTGGCGCGTGCGAGCATGGTCGCCATGCAGGCGGGCGCGGATTTCATCAAGACGTCGACGGGGAAGGAAGGAATCAACGCGACGATTCCGTTCGGCGTGGTGATGTGCCGCATGATTCGCGAATACTTCGAGCAGACGGGCTACGCGGTCGGCTTCAAGCCGGCCGGCGGCATTCGCACCGCCAAACAGTCGCTTGAGTATTTGTATATGATGAAAGAGGAACTCGGCAACCGTTGGCTCGAGCCCGACCTCTTCCGCTTCGGCGCGAGCTCGCTCCTCACGGACATCGAGCGCCAGCTCGAGCATTTCGTGACGGGGCGGTACGCCGCCGCGCATCGCCACCCGATGCCTTAGAGGACTATTAACACACCCATGGCCTCAGTCGCCGAGATTTTTCAGACGATGGAGTACGGCCCCGCGCCGGAGAGCGACAAGGAAGCGCTCGCCTGGCTCGACAAGCACGAACGCGTGTTCGGCCACTACATCGGCGGCGCGTGGACCGAGCCGGGCGAGTTGTTCGACGTCATCAATCCGGCGACGTCGAAGCGCATCGCGCGCGTCGCCGAAGGCACGCGAGCCGAAGTCGACGCTGCGGTCGCCGCGGCACGCGCCGCCTTCGAGCCGTGGGCCGCGCTCGAGCCGCACGCGCGGGCGCGCCATCTGTACGCCCTCGCGCGCGGCGTGCAGAAACATTCGCGACTCCTCGCAGTGCTCGAGGCGATGGACAACGGCAAGTCGATCCGCGAAACGCGCGATATCGATGTACCGCTCGTGGCGCGGCACTTCTACCATCACGCCGGGTGGGCGCAACTCCTCCACTCGGAATTCGCCGGCTACGAGGCGATCGGCGTCGTCGGCCAGATCATCCCGTGGAACTTCCCGCTCCTCATGCTGGCCTGGAAAATCGCGCCGGCATTAGCAGCTGGTAATACAATTATTCTAAAGCCCGCCGAGTTCACGCCGTTGACCGCGCTGTGTTTCGCGGAGATCGCCGATGAGGCGGGCATTCCTCCCGGCGTGATCAACATCGTCAACGGCCACGGCGATACCGGCGCGGCGCTCGTCGAACATCCGGATGTCGACAAGATCGCCTTCACCGGCTCGACCGACGTTGGACGGATCATTCGCAAGGCGACGGCTGGTTCGGGCAAGAAGCTCAGCCTCGAGTTGGGCGGCAAGAGCCCGTTCATCGTCTACGAGGACGCGGATCTCGACAGTGTCGTCGAGGGCGTTGTCGACGCGATCTGGTTCAACCAGGGACAGGTGTGCTGCGCGGGGTCGCGCCTGCTCGTCCAGGAAGGCATCGCCGACCGGCTCGTCGCCAAGTTGCGCGCGCGCATGGAGACGATGCGCGTCGGTTCGCCGCTCGACAAAGCGATCGACATGGGGGCGATCGTTGCGCCCGTGCAGCTCGAGCGCATCCGCGAGTTGGTGCAGCAGGGCGTCGACGAAGGTGCCACGATGTGGCAACCCTCGTGGGCATGTCCGACGGAGGGCTGTTTCTATCCGCCCACGCTGTTCACTGGCGTCCAACCGTCGTCGACCATCGCCCAGGTCGAGATCTTCGGGCCCGTGCTCGTCACGATGACGTTCCGTACGCCCGATGAATCGGTCGCGCTGGCGAACAACACGCCGTACGGACTCGCGGCGAGCGTGTGGACGGAGAGCATCAACCTCGCGCTCGACATCGCGCCAAAGATCAAGGCGGGCGTCGTCTGGGTGAACTCGACGAACCTGTTCGACGCCGGCGCGGGGTTCGGCGGCTACCGCGAAAGCGGCTTCGGTCGCGAAGGCGGACGAGAGGGGATGTGGGAATATGTGAAGCGCGTCGAGCGCGAAGCGCGAAGCGTTGTGCGTAGCGCGACACGCGAGACTCGGAGAAGCCGCAAAGCGCACAACGCCCAACGCCCAACGCCCAACGCGCCCACCATCGACCGCACGCCCAAACTCTTCATCGCCGGCAAGCAGACTCGCCCCGACCAGGGCTACACACGGCGCATTCACTCGCCGAGCGGTGAGCTCGTCGGCGAATCGCCGGAAGGGAATCGCAAGGACATTCGCAACGCCGTCGAGGCGGCGCAGTCGGCGACGAAGACGTGGTCCCGGTCGACCGGACACAATCGCGGACAGATTCTGTATTACATCGCCGAGAATTTGTCGGCGCGCGCGCGCGAATTCAGCGCGCGCATCGATGCGATGACCGGCTGCGGCACGCGGCGCGCAGCGCACGAGGTCGACGCATCCATCTCGCGACTGTTCACCTACGGCGCGTGGGCCGACAAGTACGATGGCGCCGTGCACAGCGTGCCGATTCGCGGCGTGTCGATCGCGATGAATGAGCCAATTGGCGTGATCGGGATCGCCTGCCCGGACGAGTTTCCGCTGCTCGGCATGATCTCACTCATCGGGCCGGCGATCGCGACCGGCAACACGACCGTCGTCATCCCGTCGGCGCCCTATCCGCTCGCCGCGGCGGATTTCTATAGCGTTCTCGAAACGTCGGACGTACCCGCGGGCGTGATCAACATCGTCACTGGCGACCGGGACGCGCTCGCCAAAGTGCTCGCCGAACACGACGACGTCGAGTCGGTGTGGTACTTCGGTCCGCGCGAGGGCGTGCGCATGGTGGAGTTCGCGTCGGCCTCGAACATGAAGCGCACGTGGGCGTCGTGGCACGACCGCGACTGGCTGAACGCTGCGGAGGGTGAAGGCCGTGAGTTTCTCCGCGCGGCAACCCAGGTCAAGAACGTCTGGGTGCCGTACGGGGAGTGACGGCGTCCGCCGCGCTCACGTCGTCGGGGTCGAGTGCAGGTATTTCTCCATCCATCCCTGCACCTCGCCCCACCACAGCCGCTGATTCTGCGGCTTGCCGATCCAGTGCCCCTCATCGGGGAAGATCACCAGCCGGCTCGGCACGTTCATGCGCTGGAGCGCCGTGAACATCGAGAGATCTTCCGTATAGGGAACTCTAAAGTCGAGCTCTCCGCCGGTCACGAGCGTCGGCGTCTTGAAGTTCTTGACGAAGAGGTGCGGCGAAAACACCCGATACTCGGACGTCATCGCCTGCGGATTCCAGAACGGACCGCCGTATTCCCAGTCGGGGAACCACAGCTCCTCCGTCGCCGTCGCCATGTTCTCGAGGTTGAACGGCCCGGCGTGCGTGACGAGCGCCTTGAAGCGATTCGTATGTCCGGCGATCCAGTCGACCATGTAGCCGCCAAACGATCCGCCGGCGGCGCCCAGCGAGTTTTTGTCGATCCACGTGTTCTTCGCCAGCGCGGCGTCGAGACCGTTCATGAGGTCGACGTATACTTTGCCGCCCCAGTCTTTCGAAATCTGATCCACGAACTTCTGTCCGTACCCGGTCGAGCCGCGCGGATTGATGATCACGAGCGCCGCGCCGGTCGCGGCAAACAGTTGGTAGTTCCAGCGGCCATGCCACTGATCGAGCCACGCACCCTGCGGGCCGCCGTGGATGAGCAGAATCGCCGGATACTTGGTTCCCGCGCGCCAGTTGGGCGGCTTGATGAGGAAACCTTGAACCTTGGCGCCCGCCGCTCCGGTGAACCAGAAATCTTCGGCCGGATTGAGCGCGAGCTGCGCGATCAGCGCGTCGTTCTCGTGCGTCACCGCACGCGCGCGGACGGGCGACGAGCCGGCCACGTCGCCCGCGTAGACCTCCGCCGGAAATTCGGCGGCATCGCGCGTCCACACGAGCGTGTGGCCGTCGCGCGCGAGCGCGAACGACGCGTTGTTGTGATCGCCGACGACGAGCTGCGGCGCGATCGGTTTGAGCAGGCTCGCTCCCGCTGTCCCGCGCTCGAAATCGACACGGTAGAGCTTCTCGCGTCCCGCGTCGGTCGTCTGGACGAACAACGCGCTCATGTCGGGCGCCCAGAAGTATGCGTCGGCATTGCGATCCCACGTTGGCAGCAGCTCGCGCATCGTCTTGGCGCTTCGATCGTAGAGCATGAGTCGCTGCCGATCGGATTCAAACCCCGCGCGCGCCTGCGACGCGTAGGCGATGAACCGCCCGTCCGGCGAGTACACCGGATTCGCGTCGGCACCCTTGTTCGCCGCGGTGATCACCGTCGGCGATCCGCCCGCTGACGGAACGAGGTAGAGATTGATGTCGGTCGACGTCGCGTCGTTGCGTCCCTGGTCCTTGGCCGTGTACGCGAGCTCGCGTCCGTCCGGCGACCACGCGTAGCCTTCGCTGCCACCGAATGGCCCAGGCGGTACGTCGTAGCGCGCGCCGGGGATGAGATCTCGCGGCGCTCCGCCGTCGGTCGCGACGATGAACAGATGCGACCGCGTGCCGTCGTCCCACGCCGTCCAGTGGCGGAACATCAGTTGATCGGCGATGTGCGCTTTGACTTTGTTGTCCGCCGCCGCCTTGGCCTTCGCCGCGTTGCACTCGTCGGTCGAGCAGTCAGGGTAGACCGCGGAGGTGAACGCGATCCGATCGCCCGCGGCCGACCACACCGGTCCGGTTGCGCCGCCGTTGAGGTGGGTGAGTTGACGGCGTTCCGCGCCGCTCGCTTCGGCGACCCAGAGTTGGCCGCCCGCGATGTACGCGATGTGCTTGCCGTCCGGCGACCAGCGCGCTTCGGTGGCCGAAATGTCCTGCGCGGCTTCGCGACCCGGAAATACCTGCGGCGCCCCGCCACCCGTCGCAACGACATATGTGCGCGTGGTGTGCGTGTTCGCGGCGACGTCGGTGGTTCGCACCGCGTACAGTACGAGCTTGCCATCGGGCGACGGCTGCGGGTCGCTCACCGCGCGCACGGCCGCGAAGTCGTCGAACGTGATCGCGCGCTTCTGCTGCGCGCTGGCGGAGGTCGTGGCCGCGATGAGCGCGCCGGCGAACAGGATGGAGCTGCGCATGAGTGGTCGCATTTGAGGGTGCTCTAGCTTACAGCATCAGCAGCCCATTGATCCAGACGGTCGAGCTTGCCGGCCGCCCATTGCCGGGCATTCGCCGCCCGGCGACCCTCGAACCAGGGGCGAAACGCTGAGGCTGGGTTGGGGTATCTACAGTCACGGAGCACCGAGACTCAAACCGGTGGGAGGGTTCATGTCCAGATTCTGTTTTTCCGTAAGCAGCCAGGACTCCCGGCGTGAAGGAGTCGTGGAAAGCGAGTCGTTCCTTGCCGCGGTCGACGCACTTGCCGATCACGTCGAGGTCCACATGGGAGATGTGTTGGAGATCGGCGTGCTCGGCTTTCCGCCGGCGCGATATGAATGCGTCAGCGCGATCGGTCGGGGTTTGCCAATGTGGATGCCGGCCGGACAGAAGGCCGCCTAGGCACGCTCGATCAACGCCGACATCTCGAGGGCGTTCGTCGTTCCATAGTTTGCATAACAGTTGTTGAACACCAAGTGTAGCTGTTCCACCTGATCGGCGAGCTCGAGGATGGTGTCGAGCCAGTCCTCGAGCTCGCCTCGATCATACAGATAGCGGTACTTCTCGGCGACGGTTGCCTCGCGTGCCCCCCACAGCTCGCTCCGTCGGCCGTGCATTCGCACAATGGCGAGGCCCGGCGTCGTAACCGCGGCAACGCGCGGAAGACTGGTCGGCGTTCCCGGCGGCGTGTCGGCCACGACATAGGTCATGTCGTTCGCCCGCAGTTGCGCCCAGAGGCGCTCCCGCAGCCGCGGTTCGAGCCATGACGGATGTCGAAACTCCACGGCCACCGGCAGGTCGCCCAATCGCTCACGCGCTCGCGCGAACATTGCCGGCGTCGAGCGACTCGGCCGGATCCACGGCGCAAACTGCAGCAGCACGGCGCCGAGTTTGCCGGACTCGCGCAGTGGCGCCATCGCGTCTCGAAATAGCCGCCATACTTCCTCTCGCAACTCGAGCGGAAGATCCCTGGCGTAGGCGCGAGCATGCGGTGCGAGGGACTTGGGCAGCTCGTCGCGAACGACGCGCGGAAGTCGCGCGACGTCGGTCGCGTGTCCCGTCATCAGCGCGTGAGCTTTGACGTCGAACACGAAGTCGGCCGGCGTGCGCTCGGCCCACCGCTCAGTTGTGGCGCGATCGGGAACGGCATAGAACCCGGCATCCGCCTCGACCATCGGAAAACGCGACGCATAGTAGCGGAGACGGGATTCTGGCGTCGACACGCCCGGCGGATAAAACACGCCCCGCGCGGTCAACGTCGCATCCGTCCAGCCGGCGGTCCCGACGCGCACCACGCTGCCGCCGACGCGCGCCGCGCGCGCCACGAGGTCGGCGGGCGCGCGTCGGGCGGCCAGCTCCGCGCCAGGGTCATGCCCGGCGTCAGCCACGGCTGTAAACCATCTGGACAAGTCTGGTGTCCAAGCCTAACAACCTTAGGTATGACGGCCTGAGCCCCGGCCACTCCAGCCCTGCCCTCGGTGGTGTCATGGAATCATCCGATGTCGACCTCGTTCGCGGCACGCTCGATCTGCTCGTTCTCAAAACTTTGAGCTGGGGTCCGATGCACGGACTCGGTGTGTCGCGCTGGATCGAGCGAACCACGAAAGACCAGTTGCAAATCGAAGAAGGTGCGTTGTATCCGGCACTGCATCGCATGGAAGGCAAGGGCTGGCTCGACGCAGAGTGGGGATACACCGACCGGAATCGCAAGGCCAAGTTCTATCGCCTCACAGCCCGTGGGCGCAAACACCTGGCCGGCGAAGTCGCGCGATGGACGCGCTACACGAGCGTCGTCGGCCTCGTGCTCGGCGCGCGCGGCATTCAGGCCGGAGCGGCGCGGTGAGCTGGTCAGACACTCCGTGGCGAAACCTTCGCCGCGTCTTTCGACTGCCCGTCGGCCGCCGGCGATTGCGCGAAGATCTCGACGCCGAACTCCGATTTCACCTCGACGGACGGATCGAGGAGCTGATGGAGCGCGAACACCTGTCGCGCGAACAAGCAGAGTCCGAAGCCGCGCATCGATTTGGAGACTACGACGCGTACCGGCGCGAAGCCGGCGCGATTGACGAGCGAACTTTCCGGGGGCGCACACGTATGGAATTCTTCGACACGATGACGCGCGAGCTTCGTCACGCCGCGCGCACCCTGTTGCACACGCCGGCGTTCTCGATCATTGCGTTCGTCACGCTCGCCGTCGGCATTGGCGCAACCACGGCGATCTACACCGTGCTCGACGCCGTGGTGCTCCGTCCCTTGCCCTATCGAAACGCCGACCGTCTCGTGTCCGTGTTGCATCCGACGACGGTGCCGGGAAACGGCGAAGCGAAGTGGGGAATGTCGTTGGCCGGCTACTTCTACTTCAAGCAGCAGAACCACACGCTCGAGGACCTCGGCGGCTACCAGACCGGAACGATGACGGTGACCACGGACGCCGGCGCGGAGAATGTTCGCGCGGGCATCGTGACCGCGTCGATTTTCTCCACGCTGCAGGCGCGCGCCGTGGTCGGTCGCTTGATCACGCCAGCCGACGACCAGCCGGACAGCGCGCGGAGCGTGGTGCTGAGCTACGAGTACTGGCAGCGTGCGTTCGGTGGCGACCGCAGTGTCGTTGGACACGTGCTCCAACTGAGCGACGGCGGCTATCCGATCATCGGCGTCGCCGAGCCTGGTCTGACGCTCCCCAAACCGGGCCCGTTCGAGTCGACGGCGGATCTGGCCGGCTTTGGCGTCGACATTTGGCTGCCGGAAAAGCTCAATCCGAACGCGCGTCCAGTAAACTCGCATCAGTATTCTGGCATCGGGCGGCTCAAGCCTGGGGTCAGCGCGGGCGACGCAGAGGCTGACTTCTCCCGTTTGATGACGCGCTTTCCCGATCTATTCCCGACCGCATACACCACCAGGTTCATTCAGAAATACAACTTCAGAGTCGGCATCACTCCGCTGCGCGCCGAGGTCCTCGGCCCGGTCGTCGGCAAGGCACTCTGGATTCTGTTCGGCGCGGTGGCGCTCGTGTTGTGCATCGCCTGCGCGAACGTCGCGAATCTCTTTCTCGTTCGGCTCGAGGCGCGCCGGCGCGAGGCGGCGATTCGGAACGCGCTCGGCGCGTCGCGCGGCCAACTCGCCGCGCACTACTTCGCCGAGAGCCTGTTGCTCACATTGACGGCCGGAGCAGCCGGCGTCGCGGTCGCGCGAGTCTCGCTCGGCGCGCTGCTGGCCATCGCGCCGTCGAACGTGCCTCGACTCGCGGCCGCTGGTATCTCTGGTCTCGACGCGTCGTTCGCCATGCTGCTGTCGCTCGCGGCCGGAATCGTCTTCGGGGCGCTTCCGCTGCTCCGCCGCGATGTCGACGTCGCCACGCTTCGCGAAGGCGGGCGCGGCGCGACCGCGTCACCGAGGCAGCGTCTCGTGCGCAACGGTCTCGTGGTCGCACAGGTCGCGCTCGCGTTGCTCCTGCTTTCGGCGGCGGGGCTGATGCTGCGCAGCTTTGCCAATCTTCGGCGCGTGCAGTCGGGACTCGATCCGCGCGCCGTGCTCACCTTCAGCATCAGCTTGCCGTCCGTCGACTACAAGGATCGGTCGGCGATCGTGGACTTCGAGCAGCAGCTCGACCAACGGATCGCGGCGCTCCCCGGCGTGACGAAGGTCGGCGCCGGTGTTGGTCTACCGCTTCAGGATTTTGGCTCAGGCTGCACGGGTGTCGGCCGCGAGGGCAGGCCGTTCGCTGCCGATGAAAAGCCGCCCTGCGTCGACACACCGATCGCGCTGCCAGGCTACTTCGAGGCGCTCGGCATTCAGGTACGCGGCCGGACGTTCAACTGGGACGATGTCGATCCCATACGGCGTTCGCCCGTTCAACCCACTTCGGCGATCGTGACGCGCAAGCTGGCCGATCGCCTCTGGCCAAATGAAGACCCGATCGGCAAAGGGATCTCCATCGGCGACGCGGCGCACGGTTTTTATCACGTCGTCGGCGTGATTCCCGAATTGCGGGCGCACGGGTTGGACCAAGCGCCGAGCGAGATGGTGTATTGGCCGATGGCCAGCGGCGGCGAATCGTTCCTCGTGAAAACGTCGCGTGCCGATCCCGTTTCTCTGTCGGCGTCGATTCGCGCGATCGTCAAGGAAATGAATCCGCGAATTCCGGTCACGAACGTGCGCACCATGCAGGAGATCGCCGATCGATCGGTCGCACGCGCGTCGTTCGTCATGACGTTGCTGGCGATCGCGGGCTCGATGGCGCTGCTGTTGAGCGCCGTGGGGATCTATGGAGTGATCTCGTATCTCGTGTCGCAGCGCCGCGCTGAAATCGGCGTTCGCATGGCGTTGGGTGCGCGCCTTCCGCAGGTCGCCGGTCTCGTGCTGGGAGAGTCGCTGCGTCTCGCGGCGATTGGCGTCGTCGTCGGACTCGTGGCGGCACTCGCCGGCACGCGCTTGCTACGCGCGTTGTTGTTCGACGTGAGCCCGACGGATCCGCTGGTGCTGGTGACGACCGCGGCGCTGTTGCTTCTCATCGCCGGCGTCGCGAGCATGGCGCCCACGCGGCGCGCGGCGAAGATCGATCCGGTAGAGGCGATGCGCGTGTAATCGCGGGCGAACGCGTTAGACGTTCTTCATCTCGCCGATCAATCCGGTGAGCGACGCCTTGGCGTCGCCGAACAGCATGCTGGTCTTCCGATCGTAGAACAGTTCGTTCTCGATGCCGGCGAACCCCGCGCTCATGCCGCGCTTGAGCACGATCACGCTCTTGGCGCGATCGGCGTTCAAGATCGGCATGCCGTAGATCGGCGACGCTTTGTCGTTTCGCGCCGCCGGGTTCACGACGTCGTTGGCTCCGATCACCAGCGCAACGTCGGCACGTTCGAACTCGCTGTTGATCTCGTCCATGTCGTACAACTTGTCATACGGCACGTTTGCTTCGGCAAGCAGCACGTTCATGTGGCCGGGCATGCGGCCGGCTACCGGATGCACGGCGAACTTCACCTCGCCGCCGCGCTTTTCGATCATTTCGGCCAGCTCGCGCACAGCGTGCTGCGCCTGTGCCACGGCCATGCCGTAGCCCGGAATGACGATCACGAGCTGCGCATACGCGAGCTGAATCGCCGCATCCTCGATGCTGATCGATCGCACGGCGAGCCCCGCGGACGACTTCGCGCTGACGGCCGCCGTCTCGCTGCCGAACGCACCGAACAGCACGTTGGTGAACGAGCGGTTCATCGCCTTGCTCATCAAGATCGACAGAATGAAGCCGGATGATCCGTCGAGCGAGCCGCTGATGATCAAAATGACGTTCCCAATCGCAAATCCGGTCGCGCACGAGGCGAGGCCGGAGTACGAATTGAGCAGCGCGACGACGACCGGCATGTCCGCGCCGCCGATCGGCATGACGAGGAGCACGCCGAACAACAGCGATGCGCCGATCATTGTGTAGAACGCTCGCTGTGCCGTCGGGTCGACGATCGTGATGACGAACAGCGTCAGAATCCCGAGAAACAGCGCGCCGTTGACGACGTTCTGCCCCTTGTACGTGACCGGCTTGGACGTGAGCCACTCCTGCAGTTTGCCCGCGGCGACGATCGTTCCGCCAACGGTGATCGTGCCGAGCATGACCTCGAAGTCGAGCGCCAGCATGATCGGCCGCGACGGCGGCGTGCCCGCCGAGATATTCGTGTAGTACTCGGCGATGCCGACGAGCGTCGCGGCGAGCGCGCTCAATGTCAGCGACAACGCGATTCGCTGCGGCATCGCTGTCATCGGCACCCACTGACCCATTGGGTATCCGATGATGACGCCGAGGATCAACCCGGCCACGATCCAGCGGTAGTCGATGATCGTGTGGTTGAGCAGCGTGCCCGCGATGGCGAACAGCATGCCCACAGCCGCCTGCTGCATCCCTCGCCGCGCCTTGTCGGGGCGCGTGAGGCTTTTGAGGCCGAGGATGAAGAGAACTGACGCGGTGAGGTAACTACCGCTGATGAACGCCTCGCGCATCAGGTCGGCCCGGCGGGTTTGTCACCCTTCGCGGCGTCCGGGCCGCGCGGCTTGGCGGGTGTTCCGCTCTTGAACATTCGCAACATGCGGTCGGTGATCAGAAACCCGCCGACGATGTTGCTCGTCGCCGCCACGACGGCGATGAATCCGAGCAGCGTGGCCACGCGGTTCTGCGCCGAGCCGGCCGCGATCAGCGAGCCGACGAGCGAGATGCCCGAGATGGCGTTCGTTGCCGCCATGAGCGGCGTGTGCAGCAGCGGCGGCACGCGCGAAATCACCATGTAGCCGACGAACGCCGCCAAGACGAAGACGTACAGTTCGAGTAGTTCCATCAGCGAATCACCTTTCCGTCGTGGGTCATGAGCATGGCGCCGGTGATCTCATCGCCCGCATCGAGCGTGAGTGCGCCGCCGGTAACGAGGTGCTTGAGCAGCTCGACGATGTTTCGGCCGAACATCTGGCTGGCGTGAAACGCCACCGTGCTCGGCAAGTTGGTCGGCGCAATGATCGTCACGTCATGCACCGTCACCGTCTCTCCCGCCTTGCACACGGCGCAGTTGCCGCCGGTCTCCGCCGCGAGATCGACGATCACTGATCCGGCGCGCATTGACGCAACCATCTCGTCGGTGATGAGCGTTGGCGCCGGTTTGCCGGGAATCTGTGCCGTCGTAATGACGAGATCCTGATCCTTGATGTGATTGGCGATCGCGGCGAGCGTGCGTTCCTGCTCGTTCTGCGTCTGCGCGCGTGCATAGCCGCCGGCCGTCTGCGCGGAATCGTCGACGAGATCGGTCGCGACGAACGTTGCGCCGAGGCTGAGCACCTGTTCGCGCGCCGCGGGCCGCACGTCGAAACCCGAGACCACACCACCCAGGCGCCGGGCCGTGGCAATCGCCTGCAACCCGGCGACGCCGGCGCCGATCACGAACACTTTGCCCGGCGAGATGTTGCCCGCGGCCGTCGTCAACATCGGGAGGAATTTTCCGAGGGCCGAGGCGCCAACGAGCACCGCTTTGTATCCAGACACCGTGCTCTGCGAAGACAAAACGTCCATCGACTGCGCGCGCGTAATCCGCGGCACCAGCTCGAGCGCCAGCGAGTTGACGCCGCGCTGCGCGAGCGCTTGCACAATCGGCGCGCTCTGGCCAGGGCGCATCAGCGAAATGAGCGTCGCCCCCGCCGTGATGTGCGCGATCTCGTCGGTCGTCGGGGGCTGCACCTTCGCGACGATCGGTCCGCCGCCGAGGGCCGCGGCCGCGTCGGCGACGAGTGTGGCGCCGGCGCGCTCGTAGGCGTCGTCGCGGAACCCCGCGCGAATCCCCGCGCCGCGCTGCACCACCACTTCGAGCTGCTGCTTGATCAACCGCGAGACACTATCAGGCGCGAGCGCGACTCGCTGCTCGCGAGGAGCGGTTTCTGTTGGGACGCTGATTTTCATGCAGAGGCAGCAGTGGCGATCAGGTGGCGCGCCGAACGTCTGTTTTCCTAACGCGCGCCGCGTGGCGAGTGCTGGGACGGCATGATTCTACCGGCCCAGTCGTCCCACCGCAAAGCGCGCGGCCTCGATAGCCGTCTTCGCGCGCGCGTGTATCTTTGCTATGAATCGAGGCACCCAGCCTTCTACGTCATCCGAAACCGCTTACCCCACCGACGTGATGCGCATGCCGCAGGCGATCATCTCCATGACCAGACTGCGCCGACGATCGGCCGCTGTGCTGCTCTCCGCAGCCGCGCTCCTCGGCGCATGCTCGGGCGTGAAGCTACGCAGTCCGATCGCACCCGCCGCCGGTCCGCCGCCGACCTTCGTGCAGACTACGTCCGACGCGCGCGCCACGCGCTTGATCGACGTGCAAGCGGCGCTCGGAAAGACGGCCCTGTTCCACGCCGCGAGCGAAGTGCTCTCGCAGAAGTATTCGATTGACGTGAGTGATTCGAAGGCCGGTTTTCTGATGACGCCCTGGCAGGCGAGTTCCATTCGTGAGGGCGCACCCGAGCTCCGGTATCGCACGCGAATCACGATCCGCTTTCTCGGCGACGACTGGAATCAGGCGGTCGTGCGCGCCGACGCGAATTGGCAGCGTGGCGACGACTGGGATATTGGGCTCGACACCAAACTGCTCAACGACGTGTCGAACGAACTCGTCCTGCGAATCGGTAAGAAGTAGCTCAGTCCGGCGTCTTGAGGTCGGTCAAGATCCACTGACCGCCGCGGCGCTCGAGCGTCGCGTTGTACACTTCCGTCGGGGTCGAATACTTCGACCGTTTCGCGACGTAGTCGAGTTGGAGCTTGAACGACGCCTCGACGTGATCCGCTGACGCGTTGTACAGCGTGATCGCGATCGGCGTCACTTTGAAGTTCTTCGGGTCGATCGACGCGAAAATCCCCTGGAAGAATTGCAACTGCGACGGGGATAGGGTCGGATACGCGCGCGCCAACCGCGCGGAGTCGCGCTGCTGTACGGTGGCGGCGAGTTGCCGAAGCGGGGCCTGCATCCTGTCCACCGAATCTTTTCTCGCGAGTGACTCGAGTGAGTCACGCTGCTTCGCCATCAAGGCGGTCGTGTCACCGACCACCGGCGCTATCGGCTTCGGCGTCGTGTGCTTGGCCGGCGAGTGCGCGACCTTTGACGGTGGGGGTGGCACGGCGACGGGCGGTTTCACCACGGTCGGTTCGAGGACCGCCGCGCTGGGCGGCGTCGATCCCGCCGAACTATCGACCGGCTGTCGCGTCGGCGGCGGTACCGGCTGTTGCGCCGACCAGAGCGCGAAGCCGCCAGCCACCATGACCGCGCCGACCAACGTGCCCGTGATGACGCGGCCTGCCGTCGCACGCTGACGCGGCATCGGGATCGTCGGTCGCAGCGAAGGATCGCTCGGCACGCGCGCGGCGTTGGCCGCCTGGATCGACATTCGCGGCGTCGGTCGCTGCACCGTCATCATCTTCGGATCCCAGCCGCCAAGAGCGAGCGCTGGATCGAGCGCCTCGCGTGCCTCAGCCGCCGTTCCCAGCCGATCGTTCGGCGATCGCGCGAGCATGTGCACGATCAGCGTATCGAGCCGGCGCGGTAGACTCGGAAGCACGTCGCGCACGTGCGGCGGTGCCTCGTGCAGTCGGCGCCGAATCATCTGCTCGCGCGACTCCGCTTCGAACGCCGGCTTGCCCGTGAGCATTTGGTACAGAATGCAGCCGAGACTGTAAATGTCGGAGCGCGCGTCGATCGGGTCGCCGAGCAGTTGCTCGGGACTCATGTATTCCGGCGTGCCGATGACGAGTCCACTCCGCGTCAGCGAATCCTGCGGCGTCTCGGAAATGGCTTTCGCAATGCCGAAGTCGACCACCTTGGGAATTTCCTTTCCCGATCGGCTGTGCGCGACGATGACGTTGTCCGGCTTGAGATCGCGATGGACGATGCCCAGCTCGTGGGCGGTCGGCCAGGCCGTCGGCGATCTGACGCCCGAGGTCGATCGCGCGGCGCGGATCGAGCGCGCCGTCGTTCGACAGAATCGTCGACAGCGATTCGCCGTCGACGTACTCCATCACGAGATACACGATCTTGTCCGCTTCGCCGTAGTCGAACACCGCCGCGACGTTCGGATGCAGGATGCGCGCGGCGTTCGACGCTTCGCGCGCGAACCGCTGTGACGATTCCGTGTCGTTGACGAGCGACGGATTCATCACCTTGATCGCGCACTGCCGATTCATCTTCACGTGTTCGGCGAGATACACGCGACCCATTCCGCCCTCGCCGAGCAGCGCGAGTATGAGGTAGCGGTCGGCGATTACGCGGCCGACGAGCGGATCGCCTCCCGCTTTGGGGCGCAGCGGCGAACCGTCCTTGGGGCAGAAGCGGTCGCCGGTCTCATACTCTCCGCCGCACTGCGGACACACTTTCGGCACGGCGACGGCTTCGTCGGCCGTTGGCGTCGGCTGTTGTGCGAGAAGTCCCGAGCCGAGCCCGCTTTGGAGGAGCGGTCCATCGGCGTCACCGTTCACGCCCGCGCGAACAGACTCGCCAGTAACAGGCGAGTCCGCCGTAGGGGCACCGGTTCCGGACCGATTATCGGGCTCTCGTTCGTCGCTACTGACCATTTAGAAATGAATCCGCTCGCCAAGACTATGTCACGCGCTGTCGTGTCGCTACCGGGGACGACGGTCTGGTGGTCCCGATCCTGCGCCCAGTCGCGCCCATCATGACAACGATTCGCTTGACAACTGTTCCTTCGACCCCCCGTTCGACCGCTCGCCGATACCCGATTGGCGTCGAGATCCTTCACACCCCCGGCGGGCCGACGCGGGTCAACGCGCGCGTTTGGGCGCCGCAGTGCCGCTCCGTCGAGGTCGTAATTGATGACGATTCGGCGGGTCGTTCCGATTCGCCTCTCGAGGCCGAAGGGAACGGCTATTTCTCGGCGGATCTCGCAAACGTCGATGCTGGAACGTGCTACCGGTTTCGGCTAGATGGTCAGGGCGCATATCCTGATCCCGCATCGCGCTACCAGCCCGACGGTCCGCATGGACCTTCGATGGTCATTGACCCGGCCGCGTTCGCTTGGGGGGACGCCGATTGGCGCGGTGTCGCCATCGACGGCCAGGTCATCTATGAAGTGCATATCGGTACCTTCACACCCGGCGGAACGTTCCGCGCCGCCATCGAGCGCCTGCCCGATCTCGTGGATCTGGGCGTGACCCTGCTCGAGATCATGCCCCTGGCGGATTTTACGGGCCAGTTCGGCTGGGGCTATGACGGTGTGGATTTCTTTGCGCCCTCACACTTGTACGGAACGCCGGACGATCTCCGCGCCCTGGTCGACGCGGCGCACCGGCTCGAGTTGGGTGTACTGCTCGACGTTGTGTACAATCACGTCGGGCCGGATGGCAGCTACCTGGGCAAGTTCGCCGACTCCTACACGCGCGCCGACCCCACGGAGTGGGGCGACTCGCTGAATTTCGACGGCGAACGCTCAGGCCCGATCCGTGAGTATTTTCTAACGAACGCACGGTATTGGATCGAAGAGTTCCATTTCGACGGCCTGCGTCTCGACGCCACGCAGCAGATCACGGACTCGTCGTCGCCGCACATGATCGCCGAGCTCGCGGACATGGCGCATGCATCCGGCGGCGCGCGCACGACGATCGTCGTCGGAGAAAATGAGCCGCAACAGGCCGCGCTCGCCCGGCCGCGCCGTGACGGCGGCTTCGGCCTCGACGCGCTGTGGAACGACGACTTCCATCACAGCGTTCGCGTCGCCGCCACCGGCCGCACAGAGGCGTACTTCACCGGCTACCGCGGCACGGCGCAGGAATTGGTCTCGGCGGTCAAGTTCGGATTTCTCTATCAGGGCCAGTGGTATCGCTGGCAACACAACCGCCGCGGTACGTCGGCTCGCGATCTCGCGCCCGCGCGATTCGTCGTGTTCATGCAGAATCACGATCAAATCGCCAACAGCATCGCCGGGCGCCGGCTGCATCAGGACACCAGCCCGGGCAAATTCCGAGCGCTGACCGCGCTCCTGCTTCTTTCGCCGCAGACGCCGATGCTGTTTCAAGGCCAGGAGTTCGCCGCGTCGAGTCCATTTTTATACTTCGCCGATCATCACGACGAGTTGGCGAAGGCGGTGCGCGCCGGCCGACACCAGTTCTTGCGGCAATTCCAGAGCTTGTCGTCGACGGAAGGCGCGGCGCGCCTCGACGAGCCCTCGGACTCGTGGACCTTCGTGCGCTGCAAGCTCGATTGGTCGGAGCGACAGCGCAACGCGCACGTGCTCGACCTGCATCGCGACCTTCTCCGTGTTCGTCGCGACGATCCCGTGATTCGCGCGCAGCGCTCTGGCGGTGTCGATGGCGCCGTGTTGAACGATCACGCGTTCGTGCTGCGCTATTTCGGCGGCGACGAGGATGACCGATTGCTCATCGTCAACCTCGGCCCGCGCTTTCACGCCGAACCAATCGCTGAGCCATTGGTCGCGCCGCCGAGCGACGCGCCGTGGATGACGCTGTTCTCCACCGAATCGCCGCGATATGGCGGCTGGGGAACGCCCGACATCGTGACCAAAGACGACGGCTGGTGGATTCCCGCGGAATGCGCGCTGCTGATGAAACCGAACAGGTCGCCCGATGCCGCGCCGCCTTCTCGATAGGCTCGTTCGCCCGATCCCGCTGCCGGACGACGCCGACGCGCGCGCCCAGCGCCTGCTCGCCACGGAGTGGATCGTCACCAACGGCCTCGGCGGCTACTCGTCGTCGACGATGGGCGGCGTGATCACGCGCCGCTACCACGGCATTCTCGTTGCCGCGCTGCCCAATCCGCTCGGCCGAATGGTGATGCTCAATCACATCGGCGAGAAGCTCGTGCGCGGCGAACGCTCGACGATTCTCAACATCGAGACGCGTGCCGGCGGACGCATCGATCCCTCGATGGCGACGCAGGTGACGAGCGTTCGGCTCAACGCGGGTCTGCCCGTGTGGGAGTATGAGTGGGAAGGCGTGCGACTGGAGAAGTCGGTGTACATGCCGCGTCTCCAGAACACGGTGCACGTGAATTATCGGCTGCTCGAAGGGTCGAAGCCGGCGACGCTCGTGCTGTCGCCCGCGGTGCACTTCCGCGGCTACGAGAGTCCCGTCGATATCGACGAAGCATCGCCGGCCACGACGCACTACTCGATCGTTGTGTCAAATGGAATTTACGTTCTCTCGACGACCGAGCCCGTTCCGTCGCTGCGCCTCGCATTCAGCGGCGCGAACAACCAGCGCTTCGTGGCCGACGACCAGGTCATGAGTGAGTTCCTCTATCCGGTGGAAGAGGACCGCGGCTACGAGTTTCGCGGCTCGCTCTGGAAGCCTGGTCACTTTGAGTTCGCACTCGAGGCCGAACGATGCCTCACGCTCGTCGCGTCCGTCGAAACCGAAGAGGTGATGCTCGCGCTCTCGCCGAGCGACGTCGCGAATTGCGAACAGGAGCGTCGGCGCCGGCTGATATACGCGGCCGCGCCGCGGGCGAGAGACCCGTTCGGCGCCGAACTCGTGCTCGCCGCCGATCAGTTCATCATCACGCCCGCGGGGCGCGTGCCCGAAGCGATGCGCGCCGCGGCGCTCGGCTACGAAACGCGGACGGTGATCGCCGGCTATCACTGGTTCACCGACTGGGGCCGCGACACGATGATCAGTCTCGAAGGACTGACGTTGACGACCGGGCGCGAACGTGAAGCCGCGTTCATTCTGCGCACCTTCGCGCACTACGTCCGCGACGGACTCATTCCGAACATGTTCCCCGACGGGAGCAGCCAGGGCCTGTACCACACCGCCGACGCGAGTCTGTGGTTCTTTCACGCGGTCGAGCGGTACGTGCGACGCTCCGGCGATCAGGTGACGCTCATGCACCTCTTGCCGACGATGATCGACATCATCGAGCATCACGTGCAGGGCACGAAGTTCGGTATCTGCGCGGACCCCAAGGACGGCCTGCTGCACGAAGGCGCCGCCGGCTACCAGCTCACGTGGATGGACGCCAAGGTCGACGACTGGGTGGTGACACCGCGGCGCGGAAAGGCGGTCGAAATCAACGCCCTCTGGTACAACGCGCTTCGTCTGCTCGAAGGGTGGCTGGAAGAGATTCGCGGCGACGGCGCGGCGGCCGCGATGGGGAAGCGGGCGGACCGTGTATATAAATCGTTCAACGAGCGTTTCTGGATGCCGGAGGCCGGGTTCCTCTACGACGTCGTCGACGGTGAGGGGGGCGACAGCCCGCTCTGCCGGCCGAACCAGCTGTTCGCGATCTCGCTCGACCATCCCGTGCTCGAGCGGTCCCATTGGGATTCCGTGCTCGACGTCGTCCGCGATCGATTGGTGACGCCGGTCGGGCTGCGCTCACTCGCGCCCGGCGAGCCTGATTATAAGGATCGGTATTTCGGCGATCTCCGCTCGCGCGATGCGGCGTACCATCAGGGGACCGTGTGGATGTGGCTCATCGGCCCGTGGATCGACGCGTGGCTCAAGGTCCATCCGACCGACCGCGCCGGCGCTCGCCATTTTCTCGACGGCTGCATCACCGCGCTCGACGATTTCGGCGTCGGTACCCTTGGCGAGATCTTCGACGCATCACCTCCGTACACACCCCGCGGCTGCATCGCGCAGGCGTGGAGTGTGGCGGAGGTGCTGCGTTGTTGGGTGAAGACCGCGCCGGAAACGACTACTTCGCCGGAGCCTTGATCTTGCGCTTGTCGCGCTTCACGTCGCGCTTGTCGACGTTCACGTCGCGCTTGTCGTGCTTGATGTCGGTGCGATCACCGTTCAGTTCGCGACGATCCTGGCGAACCTCGCGCTTGTTGCCGTCCTTCTCGTCCTGCTTCAGGTCGTTCTTATCGCCCTTCAGATCGCGCTCGTCCGATCGCGTGTCCTTCTTGTCGCGAACGAGGTCACGATGATCGCGATGCAGATTGCGGACTTCGCGCTTCTTCGTCGGAGTCGTCGGGGTCGTGGAAGGCGTCTGCACCGTCGGCGGCGTGCTCTGGGCCGGCGCGCCTTGCGCCTGCGCAATGCCACCCACTGCCACCACCATCACCGCTCCGAGCACTGCTACTCTGACGTGCGTCATGTGATCCTCCCCCCTCAGACTGTTGGCGTTGTCATTGAGACTTTCATGTTTGCTGATGCGGCACCCATCGCCGCGCTCACCGTGGATGACGCCCGCCAACACCCATTGTTAACACGTCTAAACACGCGGGTGTGACCGGCATCACCAGCCGTTGCGGTCGCGCAACCGTGTGATGTGCGCCACGTGGTGCAACGAATGCCAGTGATACACCGCCACGACGCGATCGAGCGTCATCATTCCGTTTTCCGGATGCATGATCGTTCGCGCGAAGTCCGACGGCGCCATCGCACGCAGCACGCGCACCCACCGATCGTGCACGCCGTCGAGCAGTGTGAGCGACGTTTCGATCGGCGTCGACCGCGCATCGTCGAGGCGCGCCCACGCACTCTCGTCGTACGGTTTCACCGTCGGCGTATCTTCCGTGAGTCCGAGCTTCGTTCGGATATACGCATTCATATGACTGTCGGGCACGTGGTGCACGACTTGGCGCACCGTCCACCCGTCCGGTCGATATGGCGCATCGAGTTGCGCGTCGCTCAGTCCGCGCACGGCGGCGCGCATGTGTCCGGGGGCCGCGGCGAGCAGATCGATCGCCGTGCGCCGCTGCTCCGGCGTCAACGCGTCGACGGGTTGATGCCGGCCGACGGGATAGCGTAGGTCTTCCATAGGATTGATGGGCTGGGGTCGCGTAGCAACGACACGTACAACGAACGGAGAACGCGATGGGCGGACAAGCCGAGCTTTCGGGACCGGATTTTGGCGCCGGCGTCGATGAAGGAAGTCTACAGCCGGGGACCAAACTCCTTGGACATGCCAATGGGGAGCCGGTGCTCCTCGCGCGACTCGGCCACGACTTCGTCGCCATCGGCGCCACGTGCACGCACTACGGTGGCCCGCTCGCCGAAGGCGTGATCGACGGCGAGCATGTACGCTGTCCCTGGCACCACGCCTGTTTCAGTCTGCGCACCGGAGAAGCGCTGCGCGCGCCCGCGCTCTCGCCCGTCGCCTGCTGGAATGTCGAACGGCGCGACGGCAAAGTCGTCGTCACCGGCAAGGTCGAGCGCGATCCGCTCGCGCCGGTGCACACCCACGCGCCGGCGAATACAGACATCAAGCAGGTCGTAATCGTCGGCGCCGGCGCCGCGGGGAGCGCGGCGGCGGAGATGCTGCGTCGCACCGGCTATCGCGAAAAGATCACCATCGTCGACGCGGACCAAGGCTCGCCGTACGATCGGCCGAACCTGTCGAAGGATTATCTCGCCGGCAACGCGCCGGAAGAATGGATCCCGCTTCGCCCCGACGGCTTTTACGCCGAGCACAAGATCGACATCGTGCGCGGCCGCGCGACGAACGTCGATACCAAGGCGCGACGCGTCGAGATCGAGGGGCGCGAGCCGCTGTCGTACGACGCGCTGCTCCTCGCCACGGGCGCCGAGCCAATTCGACTGAAGGTGCCGGGCGACGATTTGCCGCACGTGCACTTTTTGCGTTCTCTCAACGACAGCCGCTCGATCGTCGACGCATCCAAGACCGCGAAACGCGCCGTCGTACTGGGCGCGAGCTTCATCGGCCTCGAGGTTGCGGCGTCACTGCGCGCACGCAATATCGACGTGCACGTCGCCGCGCCGGAGAAGTTGCCGCTGTCGCGCGTGCTCGGCGATCACCTCGGTGAGTTCATCAAGTCGCTGCACGAGGAGAAGGGCGTCGTGTTTCACCTGGGTCGCTCGGCGAAGAGCGTCGACAAAGACGCCGTCGTGCTCGACGACGGCACGCGCGTACCGGCCGATCTCGTCGTGTTCGGCGTCGGCGTACGTCCCCGACTCGATCTCGCCGAGCGTGCGGGGCTCACGGTCGACAAGGGTGTGGTGGTGAACGAGCATCTCGAGACGAGCGCGCCCGGCGTGTATGCGG
Source organism: uncultured Gemmatimonadaceae bacterium (assembly GCA_963817445.1). Taxonomy (GTDB): domain Bacteria; phylum Gemmatimonadota; class Gemmatimonadetes; order Gemmatimonadales; family Gemmatimonadaceae; genus JAQBQB01. The sequence goes on along the minus strand of CAWFOG010000027.1, from coordinate 35,377 downwards.
CGGGCGACATCGCCAAATGGCCCGACCCGCACTCCGGCCAGCCGATTCGCGTCGAGCATTGGGTCGTGGCGCAGCGGCAGGGACAGGTGGCGGCGCGCAACATCCTCGGTGCGCGCGAGCGATTCGATCAGGTGCCGTTCTTTTGGAGCGCGCACTACGACGTGAGCATCAACTACGTCGGGCACGCGGAGCAGTGGGATCGCGTCGTGGTGGACGGGGACGCGGCGAAGCGGGACGTGGCGGTCAGGTTCGAACGTGGAGGGAAGCTGCTCGCGTTGGCGACGGTGTGGCGGGATGAGGAGAGTTTAAAGGCGGAGATTGCGATGGAGCGGGGGGTGGGTTAGCGCCCGCGCTGGGACGATTGGCGCCTATTTCTCGCCCGTCTCGGCTACCGACGTGCAGACTTCCGTGAGTTTGATCGCATTCTGTCGCAGCCGAATCTCGACCTCGAGCCCGCCGCCGGCCGGCACGTGGACGGAATCCGTGCGATCGTAATAGCCGATGCGGAGTGTTCTGAGCGCGTAGACACCGGGCGGTAGCTCGAGGCGAAAACGTCCAAGCGCGTTCGTGGTCGCCGCGATGGTCGTACCACGCACCATCACTCGCGTCTCTTCCAGCGCTTGGCCGCGCTCTGTACGCACGATTCCGCCGATACCAGCGCTGTCTGTTTCGCGGACGACGATGGGGAGCGGTGCGTTGCTGCTCCGATCTCGGCCAGGGACCAAGTGCGCCAACGTCGATCCGCACGCCCCGGCGCCGACCGGAACGAGCGCCAACGCCAATGCGCTTTTCAGCATTATGGTTTGTGAATCCCTACTCCGACTGCAACGCGTTGGCCGGATTCAGCCGCGCCGCGCGCGCCGCCGGAATCGTCGTCGCCAGGAACGTGATCGCGGTGATGAGCAGGGTGGCGACTCCCAGAATCAACGGATCCGACGCCCGGATGGCGTAGATACGACTGGAAATCACCTGGCCGGAGAAATACGCCAGCCCCGCGCCAATCGCCGCGCCGACGAGACCGAGCATCGCGCCCTGTTTCATGACGAGCAAGAACACTGAACGCGGCGACGCACCGAGGGCGAGTCGCGTGGCCATTTCGTCACGCCGGAGCGAACCGGCGTACGACACCACGCCGTAGATGCCCACGGCCGCGAGCACGATCGCGATGCCGCCGAAGATGAGCATCAGCGTCATCCCCAACTCCTGCCGCCGAAGCGTGCCGCCGACCACATCCGACGCGAGCTCGAAATCGAGCGCCATCGTCGGGTTGACCTTCCGCACCTCGGTGCGAATGCCTCGCTCGACGGCGCCGACGTCCGATTGAGACGGGGACATGGCCACGACGGCTGTCGTGCGCTGAAACGGAAATCGAACTTGCGTCAGCGCCTGATAGAACGTCGGTTCCGCTGGTTCGGCGAGCGACTTCTGTCGCACATCACCCACCACGCCGACGATCGTCACCTCGTTCTTCGGATCGGGCGTCGGATATCCGGCCGAAAACTGCACGCCGATCGGGTCGCGTCCCTTGAGGTAGCGCTCGACGAACACGTGGTTGACGATCGCGACGGGCACCGTCGTCGGCAGATCACCTGATCCAAAGTCGCGACCTTTGAGGATGGGTGTGCCCATCGCGGTGAACAGTCCCGCGCTGACGAAACGCTGACGCGTGCCGGGTGCATTGGCGGCGTCGAACGGCTCGCCATGAAACTTTGCGAGGAGCGAACTCTCGAGCGTGCCGCGCATGGGATACGCCGAGACCAGCCCGACATCGGTCACGCCGTGAACGCTCTTCAGCGCCGTTACGAGGTCGAGCTGTGCCTGACGCACGGCTTCGGGCGTCTGGTATCGCGCGCCGAGGAAGGTCGCCTCGAACAGCACCCGCCTGTCCGTCACGACGCCGGCGTCGGTGTTCCGGAGATTGGCAAACCCTCGCACGAGCCAGCCCGCGCCGGCCACCAGCATGATCGCCAGCGCCACTTCGGCCACGGTCATCGCCATGAGCCAGCGCGCCGTGCCGCGGCCGGCGCTCGCCGACCGTGAGCTGTCGTTCATGAGGGTTTTCATATCACTGCGCATCAGACGAACGGCGGGCGCGAGTCCAATAATCGCCCCGGTGACGACGAGCATGGCCAGCGAAAAGGCCAGCACTCGCCCGTCGAACGGCACGGCGTCGAGCCGAGGCAGCTTCGACGCGCCGATCGTCAGCAGCGCGCGGAGCCCCAGCGCTCCGACCGCGACCCCCGCAACCGTGCCCGCGGCCGCCAGCAACATCGACTCCGTGAGAAGCTGGCGAATCATCCGGCTCCATCCCGCGCCGAGCGCGGCCCGCACGGCCATCTCGCGCGCCCGCGCCGCGCCACGCGCGAGCAACAGGTTGGCCACGTTCACGCACGCGAGCAGAAGCAACAGCCCCGTCGCCGACATGACGATGATCAGGATCGGCCCGAGGTCGCCCACGATCGAGTCCACCAGCGGTCGCGACACATACACTCGATTGCGATCCGCCGCGGGAAAGTCGTGGGCCAGGCCGCCGATGACCGACGCCATCTCACCCTTCGCGCGCCCGATCGTCGTCCCATGCCGCAGGCGCATGAAGCCTTCCTGCCCGTGGTTGACGTCGGTCGATGGCGTCCGCTGCGCGATCCAGATGTCGGCCGCGTGCGGCATGTCGAAGTCGCGCGGCGCGACACCGGAAACCGTCCCGGTGAACTCGGCGAAATGGATCGGCTTGCCAATCACCGCGGGGTCGCCGTTGTACAACTGCTTCCACAGCCGGGGCGAGATCACCACCGCGGGTATCGGTCCGGGCTGGGGCGGCGCGTTGGGCGGCGGGGGTTGAATCGGCGTGAAGTCGTCGTGCGAAAAGTGACCCGTGGTCATCGGAAGACCGAAGACGTCGAAAAAACCTTCGGTCACCGCATAGACCTGCACGTGCGTCGGCGTCCCGTCGTCCGCGAGCAGCGTGAGGTCGCCCGGTTGGAATCCCGCGGCGCGCTCGATGGACAACTTCGGATCGTTCAGCCGGTATATCTCTCCGCCCGAGAGCAGCCCTGTGGTGACACGGCCGTCCGTGAGGGCGGTCCGCACGCTGTACAGGTCCTGCGCGTTGGGATACGGAAGCGGTTTGAGAAGGACAGCGCTCAGCGTCGTGAAGATTGCCGTCGTGGCGCCGATGCCGAGTGCGAGCGTGGCGATGGCGGTGAGGGCGAACCCCGGCGAACGGCGAAAGGCGCGGAGTGCTACGCGGACATCCTGCAGAATGGTTTCCATTCTTGGACTCCTGATTGCCGCACTGAGAGTGGTGGTCCAGTGTCAGCCCATGCTGGCGTGTTGATAGTAGTGCGGCGCGCCAAGGCCGCAACTGAATTGTGACGGACCACGGCCTCGCACCCACACTTGACGTCGAGACGCGGGCGGCATGCATCTTACCGTTCACAGGAAGCGACCTCGCCGACCACCTTACCCATCAGCCGCCCCCCCCGGAGCGACCCATGCTCGACGACCTCCGACTCGCCGCGCGCGCCATGGTCCGCGCCCGAGGGCTCGCCGCGGCGGCGGTGCTCTGCCTCGCGCTCGGCATTGGCGGCACGACCATCGTCTATAGCGTCACGTCGGCGCTCGTCCTGCACCCCGTGCCCGCGGCAGATCCAACAGGCCTCGTCATGGTCGCCGAGGTGCCGCCGTCGCGCCCTGGGCCCGACGACGCCGACATGGCGCCGGCGAACTACGTCGACCTTGTGCAGCGGAACCACAGCTTCAGCCAGCTCGCGGCGTTCACCAACATCGACGCCAATCTCACTGGCATCGACGAACCCGAACGCGTTTCCGGATTTCGCGTCACGCCGAGCTACTTCCCGCTGCTCGGCGTCCAGCCCACGCTCGGCCGCGTGTTCACTGACGACGACGCGCGCTACACCGACTCACCCACCGTCGTGATCTTGAGCGACGGGCTCTGGCACCGCCGTTTCGGCGCCGACTCGGGCGTCGTTGGTCGCGTCGTGCGGATCAACGACCTCCCACGCACGATCGTCGGCGTGATGCCGGCCGGATTCGTCTTTCCGCCCGGCGTCGAGCTCTGGACGCCGTTGTCGTTCGGCACCGACTTCGGCCGCGAACGCGACGGCCGGTTCCTCCACGGCGTGCTGGCGCGGCTCCGGCCCGGCGTGTCGCTCGCCCGCGCGGGCGCCGACGTGCACGGTATTATGCAACAACTTCAACGCGAGTATCCTCAAAACGACGGCAAGTGGGACATGCGCGTCGAAGGGGCGGACGCGTTCTACGGCCAGCATCCGCGGCCGTTCATGCTCGCCGAGCTCGCCGCGGTGGCGCTCGTTCTTCTCATCGCCTGCGCGAACGTCGCCAACCTGCTGCTTGCCCGCGCCACCACGCGCAGCCGCGAGATCGCCGTCCGCGTCGCGCTCGGCGCGTCGCGCCGCCACATCGTCCGGCAACAGCTCTCCGAATCGCTGTTGCTCGCGCTAGCGGGCGGGCTCCTCGGCACGCTGTTCTCCGTCTGGGGGATTGCCGCCGTGCGCGCCATGCTCCCCGCCGAACAGGTGCGCCTCAACCCCGGCTGGACGCGCATGGAGCTGAGCGCGGGCGTGCTCGCGTTCACCGCCGCGATTTCCCTCGTCAGCGCCGTGATCGTCGGCCTCGTGCCGGCGTTCGTCGCCAGCGGCGCCGATCCGCAGCAGGCGCTGAGCGAGAGTGGACGCGGCGCATCGCCCGGCCGCGCGCGGCACCGACTGCGCGGATTGCTCGTGAGCGGAGAGATGGCGCTCGCGCTCACCATGCTCGCCGGCACGATCGTGACCGTGCGAGGATTCGAATCGCTCGTCAACGAAGCGCCGGGGTACCGCGCCGACCACGCGCTCACCATGCAGCTCACCGCGCCCTTCGCGCGCTACGCAAAAACGTCCGACGCCGAGTCGATGTACGACCACGTGCTGAGCGCCGTGCGCGCCGAGCCGGGAGTCGAGGACGCGGCGCTCACCACGTACCTGCCCCCCGACTGGACCAACTACAGTGCGCGAATCTTCCTCGAGGGCGAGCGTCGCCCCACGCGCAGCGACCCGGCGCGCACACCGCACTGGCAGATGGTGACGCCCGGCTATTTCGCAACGATGGAGATTCCCCTCGTGCGCGGCCGCACGTTCACCGAGCACGACGACTCGACGTCCGCGGGCGTGATCGTGGTGAGCGAGTCGATGGCGCGCATGTATTGGCCGCACGAAAGTCCACTCGGCAAACGAATCGGTTTCGCCGGCAACGACACCACGATGGTCACCGTCGTCGGCGTTGTCGGCGACGTGCGCTCCAATCCCAACTCCGGGCCCGCACTCGCGCCAACATACTATGTGTCGGTCGCGCAGGCGCATCCGTGGCGCACGATGTCGCTTGTCGTACGCACCAATCCAGATCCCGCCGCGATCACGCGCCAAATCGAACGCGCCATCGCCAACGTCGCACCGACCGTGGCACCCGGCAGCGTGCTGACGCTCGACCATGTGCATGGCACATCGCTCTCACCGCAGCGGATCACGAGTGAGATGATGGCGGCCTTCGCCATCGTTGCGCTTCTTCTCGCGGCCCTCGGCATCCACGGCGTCATGTCATACACGGTCGCGCAGCGCACGCGTGACATTGGCATCCGCATGGCACTCGGCGCGCAGCGCTCGGACATCGTGCACAGCGTGCTCGATTCCACGACGAAATTCGTCGTGCTGGGCGTGGCGATCGGCGTGGCCGGCGCGGTGGTGATGACGCGAGTGCTGGCGCACCTGCTGACGCAGCTCTCGCCGAACGATCCGCTGGCGTTTGCCGCGGCGGTCGTGGTGCTCGCGGCGGCGGCCGTTGCGGGGAGTTATCTGCCGGCGCGCCGCGCGATGCGCGTCGATCCGGCGATCGCACTGCAGCGGGAGACATAGCGCCGCTCCTCCTTGCCGCGATGCTGCGCCAAGCCGAAGTTTGGCCGCGTGACCCAATCAACGCTGCGCTTGACCAGCGCGCTCGCTGACCGCTATCGCATCGAGCGCGAGCTCGGGCAGGGCGGCATGGCAACGGTCTACCTTGCCCAGGACCTGAAGCACGAGCGCAAGGTCGCCGTCAAGGTTCTCAAGCCCGAACTCGCCGCTGTACTCGGCGCCGAGCGGTTCGTCGTCGAGATCAAGACCACGGCGAGCCTGCAGCATCCGCACATCCTGCCGCTGTTCGACTCCGGCACCGCGGACAGCTTCCTGTTCTACGTCATGCCGTACATCCAGGGCGAGACGCTGCGCGACAGGCTCACTCGCGAAGGTCAGCTCGGCGTGGATGAAGCGGTGAAGATCGCCGCCGACGTGGCCGACGCGCTGCATTACGCGCACCAGCACGGCGTGATCCATCGCGACATCAAGCCTGAGAACATTCTGCTCGCCAACGGCCGGCCGATGGTGGCCGACTTCGGAATCGCCCTCGCCGTGAGCGCGGCCGCCGGTGGACGCATGACCGAGACCGGGACTCTCCCTCGGCACGCCGCACTACATGTCGCCCGAGCAGGCTACGGCGGAGAAGGAGATCACGGCGCGCAGCGATGTGTATTCTCTCGCGAGCGTTCTCTATGAAATGCTCACCGGCGTGCCGCCGCACGAGGGCGGCTCGGCGCAGCAGACCATCATGCGCATCATCACCGAGACGCCTCGTCCGGTGAGCGACCTTCGGAAAGCCGTCCCGCCGCACGTCGAAGCCGCGGTGATGAAGGCGCTCGAAAAGCTGCCGGCCGATCGGTTCTCCAGCGCCGCCGACTTCGCCCGCGCACTCGGCGACCCGTCGCGTTTGACATGGCAGCATCCATCGCGATCGACGTCGGTTCCCTCGGCGAGCCGCCGCCAGTGGCTCGTGTGGGCGCCGGCCGCTGTCGCGGTGGCGATGACCGTCGTCGCGGCGGTGAGCTCCACGCGTCGGCCCGTCGCGCCGACGCGCGCGCCGCTGCGGTTCACGCTCGCGTCGATGGGCGGCGAGCCAATGCAAAGTCTCGCAATTTCCGGCGACGGGGAAGCCGTCGCGTATTCGGCGATGGTCGACGGCGTCGTCCGCGCCTACGTGCGTCGGCTCGACTCACTGAATGTCACGCCGATTCCTGGCGCCGACGGCGTGTTCGACATTGCGCTCTTGCCCGACGGGCGATCGGTAGCCGTCGCGGACTCGCGCAAGCAAATCAGCATCGTGCCGTTGGACGGCGGCGCCCCGCGCCCGCTCGTGACGAGCACGGTCCCCGCTGGCTTGAACTGGAGCCCCCGCGGCCTCGTGCTCGGCATGCCGGCATTTTCCGACTCGCTGTGGGGGCTGAGTCTCGTGCCGCCCGGCGCCACGCAGCCGACGGTCCTGACGAACCCCAAACCGCAGGCGATGAATCACGGGCCCCTCGTGCTCGACGATGGCGTCACCATTCTGTACGAGGTCATCCCGATGAACGCCGGCGGCAGCGCGACGCGCTTGGGCGTCGGAAGTTTGAAGACGAATACGTGGACGACGACGGATCTCGTGCTCGACCGGATCGTCGGATTCGCCGACGGTGTTCTCGTCTATCGCGATGGATCCGCGTTCAAGGCAGTTCGCTTCGATCCCGCTCGGCGTCGCGCCACCGGCGAACCAGTCATCGTCGAAGGCATTCCTCCGGGTGTCGACAATGCCGTGATGGCGTTGAACGGCACACTGGTGATGCACTCGGTGCTTTCGCGATACCAGCTCGAGCTCGTGAACGAGCACGGCGTAGGCGACGTGTTGCTTCGCGACACGGTGTCGTATCTGTTTCCGCGGTTCTCACCCGATGGAAAGCGCGCCGCCCTCAGCTCGGACGTCAAACCCGACGGGCAAGTGTGGGTACTCGACGTCGCCGCTCGCACTGTGTCGAAGCTCGGCTTTCGGTACGGTAGAGGCGTAGACTGGATGCCCGATGGCCGAACGATCGTCGATGCGGCCGCGGGCGGCAGTGCACGGTATCTCGCGGCCGACGGCAGCGATGGGCCAAACCCCCGAAGGCTTGGCGCGGCCGGGGACTCGGGCGCCATTTCATTTTCACTCGCCAGTGTCACCATCTCGCCCAACGGCAAAGCGGCCGTGTTTGGCAACGTGTTCGGCGAGGGCTTCAACCTCGTGATGATGCGGTTGGACGGCGACTCCATGACCAAGCCGCTACTCGTCAACAGTGCAACGAAACTCGCTCCCCGATTCTCGCCAGACGGAAACTGGCTCGCCTACTCGTCGGACGAAACGGGGCGTTCGGAAGTCTACATCCAACCATTTCCCGGACCCGGACGTCGCGTGCAGATCTCGACCGATGGCGGCGAGCAGCCTGCATGGTCGGCGGACGGACGGCTGTTCTATCGCGCCAAGCAGTCGATGATGGTCGCGCAGCTTTCGCGCACCGCGGCTGAGGCGAGTGTCACGAGTCGTCGCAAGCTGTTCGACGGAGACTTCTATGGCAGCGGCGAATTCGCACAAGCGTACGACGTCTCACCCGACGGCACCCACTTCCTGATGGCGCGTCGCATCGGCGTGGGCGCTGGGCAGCTGATCGCGTGGGTCGACTGGATGCGCGGGCTCGAGGTCAAGCTGGGGAAATAGTCGCCTCGGCTAACGACGCGCCGCGGCGATGCGGGCCCATTAGAGAATCTCAATACTCCGCTCGGCAACAATCGGCAGATCGGTGCCCGACGTCAGCATCAGCCGCAGGGAATAGCGCCCCGGCTTTAGGTTGGAGAGGTCCACCGTCACGGCGCGCGACGCGATACCATTGACGCTCGACGGCACCTCGCTCCACTGCATGCTCAGCGTCCGGTCCGGATCCGCGAGGTGCACTTTGACGAACGCGCGATGCAACAGACTCTGCCCTTCCGGCGTCACGAGCAGTGCATACGTCACGCTCTCGCCCTCGGCGGGCTCGCCGTACGTCTCCCAGAACACGCCAATCTGCCGGCTGCTCGGTGCGCGCAAGGCGTGCAGCGCGCGCGGCGCGGCGTCGGTGAGCGACAACGGCGCCGAATCGCGCGCCGTGTAGAAGAGCAGGTCCGACAGACTCAGTCGGCCGCCCGAGACCGGCAGCTTGGGCGCGAAGCGCGTGCGTTCAGCAGCGCCCGTTGCCGAATCGAGCGCTTCGAGACTGATGATGAACGGACGCCACGGTGCAACCAGCGTCGACACGACGCCGAGCCCCGCCTGCTTGACCGTCGTGCCGACCGGCGTGAGCACGCCGCCGCGATCGATCACCGCCGCGAAGGCGCCGGCCTTTCGAATTGCTCCTCTCGCCCCACCGTCGTCGACGTCGAACGCTGCGACGACGAACGCCGAGTCGCCGCGTCGGAAGAGCGCGACCTGATGATCGGTGATCGGTCGAAAGCTGGCAGCCCACAACGGCGCATACGTCGGCGTGTTCGCCAAGTTCGAATACTCCCAGTCGTCGGTCGTCAACTGGTCCGGTGCTTCGAACACGTGCCCGTCGGGGAAGAAGTTGAACGCCGGTTCGCGGCGAAAGCCGGCGATCCGGGGCCGCATCTCACCGCGCGGCGGGGCGCCCTGCGCGTACCAGGTCGCGACGCCGTAACGAAGCAGAATGTCGCGATCGTCCCTGGTCCACCAATCGCTCATTGCAGTCTTCGTATCCTGCTCGATGTACATGCAGGTGACGCGCGCGAGGAATTCCGTGCGCAAATCGTTGACGTTGCTCAAATACAACGGCTGGACGAGCCGCCAGAAGTCGGCCGTGATCGAATCGCGCGCCTCGCAATCCACGCGCTGGTACGGTCCCGCGGATCGTCCGATCAACTGGGCCAGATCCTCCCACTTGCAGCGTTCCTTCGCCGGCATCTTCTCCAGCGCCGACGTGAACGCCGCGTCGGCGCGCGGATAGTTGCCCAGTTGTTGCGCGACGTAACCGACGAGCGCGAGACACCAGCTCGCCGTCATGGGCACCGCGCTCTTCACCGTACAATCGAACGCCATGCTGTCGGCGGTGAGCGGGAGTCCCGCTTCCATGAGATAGCGCACGCGCTGTCCGAGGATCCACTGGTCGCCCGGGATCGTGGCGTTGAGGCTGTCGAGCGTCGTCAAGAGTCGCATGCGCGCCACGATGATTTGCGGCGCCTCGCTCGGCGGTGCAGCGTATTGCGGCCGGTAGCAGTAGCGGCCGACCGTGGCATCGCAGCCTCCGCCGCCGCCCAACTCCTCGTACGGGAGCAGTCGCCGCCGCATCGATTCGAAGTCGCCCTGGACGTCGTGCGCGCGGTGCAGCGCGCGCGTCGAGTCTTTGCTCGTGACCGCACGACGGGGCGACGCGACAGCCGCTTGGGATGTCACGGTACCCAGAGTGCTCTGCAAAGGCGCTGGCATCGCAGCGACCGTGGAGACGATGAGTGCGGAAAGCGTGAACAGCATTGGTGTGCCACCATCTGAGCGGTGAGTGTTTCTCCGCTACGGCACCAGCGGGCAGAGGACGTGCCGCCCGCGGCGCGAAGTACCGTCGCGCCGTGGTGGGTCATACCAATGGACTACGGGATGTGGTGAGCCGGTGAGACCAAGGGCGCATGTGCACGCGGCGGTTGTTGCCCCGCGCCACAATTGTTCGCAAGTTATAAATCCCGCTGCACCCGTCGGCCCCTCCCCTCCGTCCCCCCCCCCCCCGCCCCCGCGACCATGTCAGACCTCGTCCTCCGCCCCCGGTCTGCAACCGAGATGATCGACGCCGCATTCCAGATCTATCGGCGCTCGCCCGCGGCGTTCATGCTGTCTGTCGCGCTCCTCTACGTCCCGTGGTTCGCGCTGTCGCAAGCGTTCCTGCCCAACATGTCCCAACCGCGCACCTCACTGCCTCCGGGGTTCACCTCGGTCGTAATCATCGGATCCGTCGTGAGCATTCTGCTATACGCGCTGTCGGCCGGCGTGGTGTCGGTGCTCACGCGCGCGGCGTATCTCGACGAGCCGATCGATGTCGCCGGCGCGTTCCGGCGAACGTTCGGTAAAATTTTTCAGCTCGTCCCGGCTGCGATTCTCCAGGCCGTGCTGCTCGTCATTGGGCTCGTCCTCTTCATCATCCCCGGCTGTTACGTTTTCGCCCGGTTGTTCGCCGTCCTCCAGGTCATCGTGCTCGAGGATGCGGGGGTGATGGCCGCGTTCGGCCGATCCGGTGTGCTCTCGCGGGGTCGCAAGCTGGCCATTCTGGGAACCATCGTGCTCGTCGTGCTGCTCACGTGGATCGCGAATGTCGGCGCGCTGATGTTGTTCAGCCTCCTGCCGGGCAAGGCCCTCTCCGCCGTGCTCATGATCGCGGTCTCGGTCGTCGTACTTCCACTCGTCGGGATCACCCAGACCGTTCTCTACTTCGATTCGCGCATTCGAAACGAAGGATTCGACGTTGAGTATCTCGCGCGCGCGGGAGCGGGCGCTGCGCCAGCGACTGGAATGACGGCCTAACCCGAAAACGTCGCATACCCGTGTTCCCGCATCAGGCGGTTGCCGGCCAGTGGACGGCAAACCAGATCCATGACACCGTGGCCGCGATCGCGCGGCAGCCGAAATACGCGACCTCCTCGCGCGCGTCGATCGCCAACCGCGTGGCGATCGCGGTCTTCCGCTGGATCCGCGACGTGTTCGAGCAGATCAAAGCGTGGCCCGACACGAAGTACGTGCTCATCGTCGCGGCGATCGGGGTGATTCTCGTGGTCGCGGTGCGAATCGCGATCGAGGCCCGATTGGAGGAGCATCGCTCGGCGGGGCGAGGACTGCGCGCGCTTGACGGCGGTGTTCGCGACTATTGGGCGCTGGCCGCCGAGCTCGATGCGGCGGGCAAGTACCTCGAAGCGTGTCACGCGATCTACTTCGCCGCGCTCGGAGCAATGTCACGCGCAGGTATCGTGCGATTTCATGCGTCCAAGACGAGCGGCGACTACGCGCGCGAACTGCGGACACGCGCGTCGCCACAGGCGGCGGAGTTCGCCCAGTTCGCGCGGCAATTCGAGCGCTGTGCCTACGGCTGGAGCGCGCCGACCCACGACGATTACCTCGGCTTGGCACGCGCGGCGGACGCTCTCGCGCCGCGACGCGTCGCGGCGTAATGCCGACGATCAGCGCGAACGTCGGCCGTTTTAGCGCAAAGTCCGTCGCGTTTGCGCTCGCAGTGTTACTGCTCGTCGTCGCGCTGATGATGCCAGAGCCGCTTGGCAACACCGAGGGCGGTCTATCCAGCTACTCGACGGCGCCCGGCGGGGCGGGAATCATCTACGATGCCGCAGGCCGATTCGGGTGGCACGCGGAGCGGCGCATCACCACGCTCGATTCGTTGCGCCGCGCCGGGGACACTCGCACGACGGTGCAGGTGGTACTCGCGCCGCGCGAAGCGCTCGGCGCTCACGAGATTCACAATCTGCTCGAGAACGTGAGGCGAGGCGGGGGCCTCGTGTTCTCGCTCGACGGCGACGATGCGCTCCGCGACTCGCTCGGATTGGCGGAAGGGATTCGAACGTATCTCACGCGCCTCGACGCGGGTTGCCCGCGCGGAGGCTTCGAGACCGACGCGCTCGTCGTGCTCCCGCCTGAGGCCGAAGCAATCACCTGGCGTCGAGACTCCACTCCCCAATCAATCGACACGCTCGTGCGCAACACGTCGGAAGAAAAGGGATTGGCTTCCGGCGTGGGCTTCCGGTTGGGCAAGGGCCGTATCGCGATCGTCGGCGGCTCCGACGTGTTCAGCAATCAGGCGGTTCGCGTGTGCCGCTGGGATTCCGATATCGCCGCGATGAAGATCATCGAGTACACGCGTCCCGCCGCCGGCAATCCGCCGGTGCTGGTATTCGACGAGTTTCACCACGGATTCGGCGTGCACGGCGGAAGTCTCAAGGCAGCCGCCACGTATCTCCGGTACGCGCGCTCCGGCCACTTCGTCCTTCAACTGGTCGCGGCCGGACTGCTGTTGCTGCTCGCCATGGCGGCGCGCCCGCTCCCGCCGCGCGACGACACCCGCGTCATCAGGCGGTCGCCGCTCGAGCATGCATCGGCGCTCGGACATGCGTACGAGGAAGTTCGCGCGACTCGCAGTGCGACGTCCACGCTCGTCGGCGGCCTGCGTCGCCGCACGCGAGGCATCGTGCCCGTGTCCGCGTCGGCCGACGACGACGAATACTTTGACGCGGTCGTGCGCCGAATTCCATCGCTCGACCCGACGGTCGCGATTGTAAAACGCGCGCGAGTGGAACACACGGCCAAGCGCGATTTCGCCGCGGTAGGAGCGGCGCTCGCTACAATAGAAGAGCAACTGCTGTCGACACCATCCACTCGACTATGACACTCACGGTTCAAGAAGGCGCCGAGCTGGCGAAGCGCGTACGCGACGCCGTATCGACGCGCATCGTCGGGCAGGACGCGGCGATCGACGATGTGCTGGCCACGTTTCTCGCGCGCGGGCACGCGCTCATCGAGGGCGTTCCGGGCACGGCGAAGACGCTCCTCGTGCGCGCCGTCGCCAACGCGCTCGCCGTCCGCTTCACCCGCATCCAGTTCACGCCCGACCTCATGCCGGCCGACGTGACGGGCGTCTCGCTCTACCGCGACCCCGCGCGCGGCTTCGAGTTTCAGCCCGGTCCAGTGTTCACTGACCTTCTCCTTGCCGACGAGATCAACCGCGCGCCGGCAAAGACGCAGGCCGCGCTCCTCGAGGCAATGGGTGAACGACAGGTCACCGCCGACGGAACGACGCGACCGCTCGATGCGCTGTTCACCGTCCTGGCGACGCAGAATCCCGTCGAGCACGAGGGGACGTTCCCGCTGCCGGAGGCGCAGCTTGATCGTTTTCTAATGAAGATCGTCGTCGGATATCCGCCGGCCGACGCGGAAGCAAAAATGCTCGAGATCCACGAGTCGGGCTTCGACCCGGAGAACAGCGGCGCGACGTCGATCGTCGAACCCGTGTTGTCCGCGGAGCAGGCGCGACACTGCCGGCAGCTCGTCGATCAGGTGCGCGTCGCGCCCGAAGTGCGCAACTACATCGCGTCGATCACGCGCGCGACGCGCGGCGATCCGAACTTCATCCTCGGCGCCTCGCCGCGCGCCAGCGTCGCGCTGATGCGAGCGTCGCGCGCGAGCGCCGTCATGGACGGTCGCGATTTCGCGACGCCGGACGACGTGAAAGCGCGAGCACTCGCGGTGCTCAGACATCGTGTGATCCTTGCGCCGGAGTTGGGCGTCGAAGGCCGCACCGCCGACGAAGTGCTCGTCGCGCTTCTTTCGCGAGTCGTCGCACCTGCCTGATGGCGGAGTCGACGTGGTGGGAGCGGCTCCGCGCCAAGCGCCCATGGTGGCGGATCTATCCGACGCGGCGCCTCGCCGCTCTCGTCGCCGTCGTCGGCATCGCGTGGGTCGTACCTACCATCGGCACCACGCTCGGCGAAGCACTGATCGGCGCCCTCGTGCTTGCCGCCGTGATCGACTATCTGCGCCTTCCGCGGAACAACGCGATCACCGTCGAACGCGACGCGCCTGACACCCTCGGCCTTGGCGACGCGGCCGACATCGTGTACACCATCCGCTCGAGCTGGGCGTGGACAGCGCGTGCGGTGCTCTACGACCGCGTCCCCGAAGGACTGTCGGGCGCGCATGGGTCGCAGCAGCACGAGCTGCCGCCTCTCGACGAACGCCGCTTCGCCCTTCGCGTCGTCGGCGAGACGCGCGGACGCTACCCGCTCGGGCCCGTCGCGCTGCGTGTCACGACGCCGCTCGCGCTTCTGTCGCGAAAGTCAATCGCGCCGCCAAAGCCGGACGAGTCGATCACCGTCGTGCCGTCGCTGACGAACGTACGCCGCTTCCGGCTGCTGGCGCTCCAGAATCGCCTGAGTGAAGCGGGCATACGCGCGCTCAAGCTTCGCGGCGAAGGAACTGCGTTCGCCGGATTGCGCGACTACGCGCCGGGCGACGATCCGCGCCTGCTCGATTGGAAGGCGACCGCGCGCCACGGGCGGCTCATCAGCCGCGAGCAGACGATCGAGCGATCGCAGACGGTCATCTCGCTGATCGATTGCGGCCGCGCGATGACGCAGCTCGCCGGTCGCTACGCGCGCTTCGAGCACGTGCTCTCCGCGGCGCTCGTGTTGGGCGACGTCGCGGCGACGAGCGGAGACCGCGTCGGGCTCGTGGCGTTCGACGATCAGATTCGCGCGCTCGTGCCGCCGCAGCGCGGCGATCGCGCGCTGCGCAGCGTCCACCGCGCGCTGAGTGGTCTCGACGCCACACTCACCGAGCCCGACTACCTCTCGGCGTTTAGAGTATTATCAACATCGCAGCGCCGGCGGGCGCTCGTCGTCTTCTTCACCGACGTCGTCGACGTGCGCACGGCCAGAAATTTCGTCGCCTACACCGGCCGCATGGCGAAGCGACACCTCTTCGTCGTCGTCGCGATTCAGAACGAAGCGCTGATTGCTGCGGCGCGGCCAAGCGTCGATGGTGCGACTGCGCTCTATCAGAGCGCGGCCGCCGAGGAACTGGTGCGCGAGCGCGAAGAAGCGCTCGCTCGAATGCGGAGCGCCGGCCTCGTCGTGCTCGACGTCGCGCCGTCACGCATGGCCGCGGCGGTCGTGAATCGCTATCTCGAAATCAAGGCCCGCGGACAGCTCTAGGCCCGGTCGGCGCCAGCGACAGCAGCGAGTCGTCGGACGGGACATCCGCGGGCACCGGCTGACGCGGACGTCGCCGGCGAAGTCGTGCACCGCCGATGACATAGCCGACGAGCAGCACGAGCGTCGCGCCGGAGACGGCGAGCTTCTGCCAGAGCGACCAAGTCGGAATGGGCGACAACAAACCCTCGAGCGAGCCAGCCACGATCAGCAGCAGCGTCGACGCGGCGATCAGCTTCATCGCGCGGCGGCCGTTGTCGACCAACGCGCGCCTGCGCGTGCGGTCGCCGGGAATGAGCATCCCGGCAGCGATCAGGAAACCGCCGCCCGCAGCAATGCAGATCGCCGACAGCTCGAGTACGCCGTGAGGCGCGACGAACGCGACGAGGAGCGCGAGAATTCCCTTCGACTGATACAGTCCGAACACACCGCCCAGCGAAATGCCGTTGACCACGAGGAGCAGCAGGGTGCCGATTCCCGCGGTAACGCCGAACGCGAACGCCGCGAACGTCACCTGCACGTTGTTCGCAACGATCCGACTCGCCATCACTGGACGAAACACCTCCGGATCGGGGATGTAGCCCGTGTTGTGCTTCGCGCGCTGGACGCCTTCGTCCGCGCGGTCGAGCATCGACGTCGGAATGAACGACGACGCGATCGACGGATTGCGTACGACAGCAGTCCACGCGATGACGGCCGGCCCAAACAAAAACGCCGCGGCGAGCGCGATCGGCCCGATCGAACGGCGAATCTCCGCCGGCACATCGATCGCGATGAATCGCGCGATCTCGCCGAATGTGCTTCGCCGATCGCGATACAGCAGATTGTGCGCGCCCGACACGAGGCGGCCGAGGTAGAACAGATCATCGCTCGACGCACCGCGCGTCGCCGTGCGGAGTCGCGCGAGATCGGCCGAGAGTGCGCGGTATTCTTCCACGAACTCGCGGACCTGCGTCTCGCTGAACGATCGAACGCCGCGGCGCTGAGCGTCGGAGAGGCGCGACGCGAAAGCGATCCACCGCGGCGACTGCGTCGTCACGATCGCATATCGCTCGCGGCTCGCGCCGGTCGACCCCTTCGCGGCCGCGCCCTGCTCGCGCGCGCGCCGTTCGCTCGCCAGGAGTCGCGAAAGCGTTCCGCTCAAGCCGCGTTGGTCGACTTCGCCGATCACATGTCGCAACCGAGCACCGACCTGCATCATGAGCGCGGCTTGCCGCTCCCGCTCGAGGCTGGCCCGCCGCGCGGCCCACCGGTCGAGCAGTTGGTACTCGGCGTCCGTGAGCAGCGCCGTCGCGCTCACCGAGTGTTCGGCGTTTTGCGGCTCCGCCACGCGAACGATCGGTTGTTGTATCAGCGCCTCGCGCACGACGATCGTACCGGCAACGATGTCGCCGAGTCGCTTGCCGGACTTGGTGACCGCGATGCCGGCGATGCCGACGACATACGTGAAGCCGGGCTGCAGGTCGACGATGCGCATCAGATTGCGCACGGCGGACGCGGCGAAGCCCACCGAAAGGCCGCCGTCGCGCACGGTGCGCAGCCGAAGCAGGCGCTTGCCGATGGTACGCCCGTCGAACAAGCCCTCCGCGAGCACGTAGTAGCCCCACAGAATCGCGAACTGCGTGATGACGACGACGGCGATCGCCCAGGCGGTGGACGGGCTCCCGCGATCCGTTGCACTCGGTTTGTACGGTGATCCGACGAGCAATGAGAGAACGATGATGCCGATGAATGCCGCGACGCACACGAGGAGGTCGATCAACCCCGCGGCCACCCGCGATCCGACGCCGGCGAGCGTGTAGCTGACGACGACGAGCTCCGGCGTCTCGATGTCGACGGTTTCGGCGAGTCGTTCGGGCATAGTGGGTGAGGGACTCCGTGGCTACGCGTTCACAGCCTGGCGGTCCGCCCTCGCCACCAACACCGCGGCCGCGAGATCGCCCGTCACATTGAGCATTGTCGCAAACGTATCCGGCAGCGCGTCGACGGCGATCAAGATGCCAATGCCCGCCGCGGGCAATCCGATCGCGAGAAATAGTGGTGTAAGCATGATGAACGCGCCGCGCGGCACACCCGGCACCGCGAACGCGAGAAACACGGCGGCAAAGGCGACCGTCGCCAGCTCGCGCGCGTGCAGCGGCACGCCGTAGAACCAGCCCACGAACAGCGCGCCAATCGTCCACGACACGGGCGCCGCGATCTTGAACGTCGACACCGCGAGCGGCAGGACGAACCCCGTGATGCGACTCGGCAGCGCGAGCCCGCGCTCTCCACTCTCGATCAGCGCCGGAAGCGACGCGATCGACGAGCTCGAGCTGAACGCGATGAGCTGCGCCGGAAGCACCGCTCGCGCAAAGCGACCCATCGGGATTCGGCCAAACACGGCTACGACCGGATAGAGCAAGAGTATGACGGCGACACACGCCAGCGAGTACGCGGCGATGTACACCCCGATCGCGCCGGCGACCGCGCCGCCAAGATGCGCCGCAAGCGGCAGCACGAGCGCGAACACACCAACCGGCGCCGCCATCACCACCCATCGCACGATGAGCAGCATGACGTCTCCGAGCGCTCGCGCGAAGCCCACGAGCGGCGCGCGTGTCGCCGCCGGGCTGCGAGCGATCGCGATCGCCAGAATGAGCGTGAAGAGAATGAGCGAGACCATCGCGCCGTTCGCCGCGGCGGCGATGGGATTGGACGGAATCAACGACGTCAACCACGCGCTGAAACTCTGACTCTGGCCGCCGGCCGTTACTTGGCCCGCCGCTTCGACCGCACCCGTCGGCAGCGCTGGCCTCGCGCCGGTTGTCGACGGCAAGGGCAGCAGCGCGAACAGCGACGGCGCCAGCGGAACGACAAGCGCCGCCGTCGACGCCAACAACAGGCCGAACACGACGAGCGTTCGGCCGCCGATTCGTCCGATCGCGCCGACGTCGGTCGCCGACGCGACGCCGGTGATGAGGAGCGACACCACCAACGGAATGACCGTCATCCGGATGGCGTTCACCCACAGCGTTCCTATAGGAGCGACCGCATCAGTCGCGTCGAGCAGCGTCTTGTTGCCCGACGCGGCGACGAGCGCGCCGGCGCCGATCGCGGCGCCGAGCGCCGCGAGAACGCGCGTACTCTCTTTCATTCGATGGTATTTGAAATTGTTATACCAGAAACATCACATCATGAGATCGCCGCCGTTGATATCGAGCGACGTCCCAGTGATGTAGCCCGCCGCCTCGGACGCGGCGAAACAAATGAGATCGGCCACTTCCCGCGCAGTGCCGAGGCGGGGCACGGGGTAGCCAGCAGCCAGACGCTCGAGCAGGTCCGGCGCCGCATTCTCGTGCGTCAGCTCCGTGTCAATCATGCCCGGGCACACCGCGTTCACGGTGATCCCGAACTGCCCCAACTCTTTCGCGGCGGCCCGGGTCAACCCCAGCAGGCCGGCCTTCGACGCCGTGTAGTGCGCGCCGCCTAGCGTGCTGACCATCCGGCCCGCTGATGAGGAAACGTTGATGATCCGCCCGTAGCGCTGCGCCTGCATCGTTGGCAACACGGCTTTGGTGAGCAGAAACGGCGCGGTGAGATTCACTTCCAGCGCCTCGCGAAACTCCCGCGCCGAGAGATTCGGAAAGCGCGTCGAGCGCGCGAACGCGGCGTTGTTCACCAGAATGTCGATGCGGCCAAAGCGCTCGAGCGTGCGGCGGACGATGTCCTCCGGCGCGCCGTCGGCGGCGATGTCGCCCGGGACGGCCAACGCGCGGTCGCCCAGCGTCGCGGCCAACGCCTCCGCCCGGCCCGCGTCACGCACGTTGACCGCCACGCTCGCGCCGCGTTCATACAATCGCTCGGCGGCGGCTCGCCCCAGACCGCGCGCGGCCCCGGTGACGATCGCGACACGACCGCTGAAGTCCAACGGTGCGCCGGAGTTGTGGTCGTCGCGTGGGTCGCTCGAGCCGATGATCGGAGTCCGATTGGAGACGCGCGAATATGGCTGTCGGGCGCAGCGGCGGGAAGTCACGACTTTGCCCCGACGCAGAACTTCTTGCGGGTGATCCGACCTATTTCACAACTCTCTCAAGGCTTCCAGCGCATCGACCCGCGTCGCCCGGCGTGCCGGCACGTAACTCGCCACCGCGGTGACCAGTAAAATGATCACACACACCGTGGCGAGGATGAACGGGTCGGTTGCAGACACACCATACAACAGCGAGTTCGCTGCGCGACCGACGGCCAGTAAAAGCATGATTCCGACGATCAAGCCAAGTACTGACAGCCGAAGCCCTTGCCCCACCACGAGATTGCGGATGTCGCCTGTCTGAGCGCCCAGTGACAATCGAACCCCGATTTCATGCGTGCGTTGGCTCACGCGAAATGCCAGCACCCCATAGAGACCAATGACGGCGAGCACCAACGCAATTCCACCAAAGAGGGTGAACATCGATGCGCCAAGACGCCACGGTCGGAATTGCGGGCCGAGCGCCGTACTGAACGCAGTGACATCCGGGTAGGGCAGTTCCGGCTCCAGCTCGCTGATCGTTCGCCGAACTGCAGCCACGACTCTCGTCGCCTCGCGCGTCGAGCGAACGTACAGCATGGGCGCGACGGCCTCCGCGCTGTTTTGCGCGATAGGCAAGTAGTACCGACTCGCCGGCTGCTCGTTCTGAATGGGTTGGAAGACTGCGTTTCCTTGCCGAGCGGTCACGACGATCCCGATGACCGTGGTGCATGGCGCGGTATCGCTCCCAACCAGGATGCATTTGCCCAGTACGTCCTGAGCCGGCCAATAGCGTCGAGCCATTTCCTCGTTGATGACCGCCACGAGCGGCGCGCCCGTTCGATCGCTCGACGTGAATAACCGTCCACGGCGAAGCTTTATTTCAAGGGTTTGAAAGAACTCGGGGGAAACCATGGCGAGTTCCGGCCCACCGCCGAACATGTCCGGCACAGCCCGCCCTGAGATCCAAACCGAACGTCCTGACTCGCCGGCGAACGGCCCGCCCGTTGCCAGCGCGACCCGTGCGACTCCTGGAAGCGCGCGTAGTCGCTCAGCGAGTTGCTGAGAGAATTGCGTCGCTCGCATCGGCGTGTAGCCAATCGACATCGGGTCTGCACGGATACGAAGCACATGCTCGACATCGAACCCGACATCGAGCGCATTGAGGTTTCTGAGGCTCTGCGTGAAGAGCGTGGCACCGATGCTGAGCACGAGCGCGAGCGCGATTTGACCGACCAGCAGCGCCGTCTGCGTCGGCCCGCGGTGGACGACACTCGCTCTCGATTCAGCGTTCACAGCCCCGGCCAGATCCACTCTCGTGCCTTCGAGAGCTGGAGCGAGGCCCGCTGCAAGCGCAGTCAACGCCATGGCGGTGAAGCTGACCAAAAGCACGCGGCCGTCAATGAAACTCTGGCCCAGATCCACGCCGGAGAGCAACGTCGACCGAAGAGCATTCGCGCCGAACCATGCCAGGAACAGCCCAAGCACGCCTCCCACGGCCACAAGCAGGACGGCCTCCACTCCGAGCAAACGGCAGAGTCGAGCTCGACTCATCCCGAGTGCGAGTCGTATGGCGATCTCGCGCCGTCGACGGATGGCACGAGTGAGGAGAAGGTTTGCGACATTGGCGCACGCAATGAGCAGAACGATCACCGCAACGGCATCGAGCCAAACGGATACGGACGCATCCTGCGCCTGTTGCGGGTTATGCATCGCGACCATCGCCATCGGTGTCGCAACGACGAGCTTCAGCGTGTCGCCGAAGAATGGTTCTCGCCTGTCGATCCGATTGTACATGGTGCTGAGCGCGGCTTCGACACGTGCGCGTCCGATCTTCGGGCGCACGGACGCAATAACACGTAGCCACGCCCCTTGGCGACCGGCGAGTAAGTCGCTCCAAGCCCGGCCATTCCTGGGCGCACCGGGACCGGCAGTGATCGGCAGGTACACGTCGACGTTTGTTCGCTCGACGCCGTTGAAATTGCGCGGCGCGACGCCGATCACGACGTAGGGCGCAGTTCCGATCCGAACGGTCTTGCCAAGGATCGCGGGCGATCCGCCGAACTCGCTTTGCCAAAACGCGTAGCCAAGAACAACGACGGCGGCGCCGTCAGGCGCATCTTCATCAACATTGAATACGCGGCCGAGCGCCGGCTTCGCGCCCAGGAGCGGCAAAAAGGTGTGCGTGATCGCCAACGCATTGATTTGGCGCACCTCGAATCCCGCTCCAAAGCTCCGTTCCGACGCCGCATATGCCGCGGCGCCGGCAAATTCCGGCAGACTCGCGAAGTCGTTGTAGTCCGGGTATGACACGCCGGGGTATTCAGAAAAATTCCGCGCAGCGATGTGCCGCTCAGCTGCGATCCACAACAGCGAGCTGGCGTCACGAACGCCGGCTGGCGGGCGGAGAAGAAGCCTGTCGACAACGTCAAACATCGTCGCATTGGCGGCGATGCCGATCGCCAGGCACAGAATGGCAGCGGACGCGAGGACCGGTTGACGACTCAGACTCCGGGCGGCGTACCGACAGTCGGCGGAGACATCCTCGACCAGATGGCGAAATCTCCTACGGTCGGCAGGCTGACTGTGCGTGTAATGCGCCATAGTTCACCGCGTCGCGAGAAATCCGATCAGGTGTCGTTGGAGCTTTGATGGCTCTTAATACTTGATCTCAGCTGCAGCGCCCGTTACGCGGCGTGCTTGCGGCGACGCACCTTGACCGTGACGTCCGCGCCCGCACGCGACAGCATTTCGACGAGCGTATCGATACTGAATCGCTCGATCTTGCCGCGCGTGAGGTCCGAGATCCTCGGTTGCGTCACGTGCAGCAGCTTCGCGGCCTCTGCCTGAGTCAGACCGCGAGCGGCGATGAGGCGCTCCACCTCGAGCATGAGATCCGCGCGAATCCGAAGGTGCTCGGCCTCAATGGGCTCAAATCCCACGGCCTCAAACGCGCTCGCATATCGACGACCCTTTGCCATACTTACCTACCTCCTCGAGTGCGGATCAACTCGCGCAGTCGCTCGGTGGCGATCATCAGATCGCGCTGCGTGGTCTTCTGGGACTTCTTTTCGAACGCGTGCAGCACGTAGATCGCTTCCGCGAATTTAGCAACATACAGTACGCGAAATTCGCGACCGATGCGCACGCGAAGTTCGGCGACGCCTCGACCAACACCCGTCATCGGCTTCCAATCGCGCGGCTCTAGCCCCTGTTGGACACGGTAGAGCTCGAAGCCCACGCGCGCTCGTGCATCCGGAGGGAAGCGCTTGAGGTCCTCTCGAGCTGATCCGAGGCAGGCGACAGGTTTGAGCGCCACGACGCAATATACACTTTAGTGTATATTGGCGTCAAGTCACCTGGCGCGCAGCGCGCGCGTCAATGCAAAGAACGAGGCCTGGTGCCGCGATGCCACAGCACGTGCACCGCGTCATAGTCCGCAGCGGTGAATTCGCGAATCTCAATCAGCATCGAACCTCGTTGGATCGCGCCGAACGGCCGAGCGCCGAGCTGCGACGACGACTACCATACCCGTCGAAGCAACTAGAATTGCCGCTCCGTAGGCGACGTAGCGCGGCACGTGCGGCGAGAGCAGAACGCCAACAATCGGCCCGGCAAGAATGAGGAGCCAATAAACGAGCACGGCGGTGCGAGATAGCCTCATCGGCGCGCCGCCGGCGTTTCCGAATGCGCAATCGGCAGCCACGCGTCGCCACGCTGTGTGTAAACTGTCATGACATACAACGGCGACGGCGCTTTCTGCCCCCAACACTGGGCGTCGACGGTCGCCGTGTACGTGACGATGGCCGTGCCGCCCGAGTGAGCGACTCGAATATCATTCAGCCCGTAGCTCGCCGTCTGGCATCCCAGGACATAGCGAGCCGTCGACGCCGGCGAGGTCCGTTTGACGCCGCTGACGTCGACGTCGATCACGTCGCCGCCCATGAGGTGGGCGAAGGCGGTCGTGTCGCGCGCCTTGAGCGCGTCCCATTGGGCGCGTTCGGACTGAATCAGGAGCGAATCCTGCGCGGGATTGGCGACCTCCAACCTGGGACGCGGGCCCACCCGCTGGGCAGCGACGACGGATGACATACAGAGGCCCAGCCAACCCGCAGTTATGAGAACTCCAATGACGGATCGCATCTTCATCGCACGCTCTCGGTGAGAGATGAAACGGCAGGCGTCAAACAAAACATGCCTAGCGTTGCGCCGAAGGCGCAACAGTTCAATAGATCCTTCGCCAGTCTCAATATCTGTCAGCGCTCAGGCCCAGTGATCGCTGCGCGCTGTCGGTCACCAGGCACCTCCGCGGGAGAGGGCGGCGGTCGAGGCGAAAAAATGCGTGCGTTTCTCGAGTCCGTGGCGTTATTAGAGTAGGGGACACCACTCCGCAGACATCGCGACGCAGTGTTGCACGCCCGTACATCACTCGACTCGCCGCTCGGCAAAACTTGCCGCCCCACTCCACCGATTCATCAATGCCCTCGACAAATACACGACGCACACTGACAAATCGACGTCGTCGCGAGACAAACGCATCGCAATCGATTTTCAGCACGCTCACGATCGACGTGAGCTCGCGTTCACCGCTCAACGATTCCAATTCGATCGCGACAAACTCGCGTTGCGGCGCGGCGACGTCACGTTTGTGACCATCGATCGCGCGATTCACCCCGCCGAGTTCGCGTTGCGGCGAGCAAACTTCGCGTTCACGCTCCGCAACTCTGCGGCAATGCGACGCAGATTCGCATTTCGGCATGCACGATCGACGATCGACCGACGTGAACACGCAAACATGCACGTGCGATTCATCGCCCTGCGACGCGAGCGGACGACCCGGCGACGCCAATCGACGCCCGAGCGAACGCGATCAACGACGGTGCGTGCTCGATCGACGACGGTGCGCGCTCGATCGACGCCGGTGCATGCTAAATCCACGCACCACCATGTGAAATCGACTCCGGTGCGTCGTGAGTCGACACCGCACCATGTCGAATCGACGCCCCATGACGCTGACCTGACGCCAATGCTCCGTGAACGAGCACCGCTACGCCGGGAGTCGGCAACTATGCGCCGTGAATGAGCACCGTTGCACCGCGAATGAGCACCATCGCGCGACGAACGCACGCCGGTGCGTGCATGATCAGCGCTTCACGCCACCAACAGCGATTCGCTCCACGTACCGCCGACCGTACTTGGCGCCGAGCGCCAGCCCGTTGGTCCAGCACGCGGTGAAGCCGACGAGATACACCAGTGCGTACAGTCCGAAACGCATTGTCGCTCCCACGTGATGTGCGCCTTGTACGGCGCCGATCAAGATTTCGTTGTGCTCGCCGAATGCATTGCTGAACGCTGGGTGACTAGCCCGCTGCAAGGCCGACGCCAACGCGAACCTGACGCGAACATGACGCGAATATGACATGCGAGCCACGCGCGCTTTTTGCGTCCGAGTCGAATCGCGGTCGGTTCGTCCGCACCGCGGTTTGACATGCAGGGCGGAGGGGCGGATGATCGCCATGCTGAGGGCGCTGAATTGGCTGGGCGTGCTGGCAGGCGCGCTCGCGCTGTGGGCGGTTCGGCTTGCGCACGCGCGCATGGTCGTCCGCTCAGACCGCGAGACACGCACCGACACGTCGGGCACTGCAGTGCGCCCACGATGGGGAATTGAAAGCGGCTATTTCCTGTTCTGTGTTCTCGTGGCGACGGGCATCAGTCTGACGCAAGCCGCACTCGAGCAGACCCTCGTCGGCGCCATCGGCCTCGGGTTTCTCCTCGCCGTCATTCCAGCATCGCTCCTCATCGGAGCGGACCCCGCATCGCCGCGCACCCACGGCACCGTGAGCGCCGTCACGCTGATGTTGGGCCTGATCGCGTGCTCCGTGGTCGTGCATTTCCTCAGATGGTGACGTGAGTCACGCGCGCGACTCCAGCCGCGTCGCGCTTCTGCCGAACCTGTTCTATAGAAAGCGGGCCGCGGCGGCGTAGCTGCGGACTGCGAGCGAGACGATCCGCTCGCCCACACATTCGAGTCGCCGCATCTCCCCCTCTGTCGTATGGCCAAGATTGTTGACGACCACGGGCAAGACTGGATTGTTTCGGAACACCGCGAGCAGGCTGGTGAGGCAATCGGCGGTGGCCATCGCGCGATCGACGACCTCAGTTACGTCACGCTCTCGTTCCGTACGCCCGACGGACGACGAACGCGGATCCTGCGCCGCGTCGCTCCGCTAGACTGGCGATACCGCGCCGACGAGGTGTTGTGCCTGTGGCTCAAGATCGCCCGACCGGCCGATCTGCGCGAGACACGGACATCGCTACACCATGGCGGTGAGCGACTCGCGGTTCACGACGAAATACCGCCGCGCACCGCGGCGCTCGATGACGCCGCGGCGAACGAGCGTGCGCAGCGCGCGCGCGACGACCTCACGCACCGTCCCCAGTTCCTCGGCGAGCGCTTGCTGGGTCAGCCCAACGTCAATGATTCCTGGGTCGCGCGCCGAGAGTCGCGACAATAGCAACTCGGCGAGACGCGAATCCACCGTGCGCGCGGAACGCTCGTCCAGACGATCGACGAGCGCGCGAACACGCGCCGCGAGCTGACGAGCAACGTAAAACGCGACGCGCGGCTGTTCGCGAATCGCGTTCTCTAATGCGTCCGGCGTCAACAACGCGCATCGCGTCGCCGTCGTGGCAATTGCCGTCGCCGGCAATGTTCCGCCTTCAATAAGAGGAACCTCGGCCAGCGTGCCGCCCGCGCGTTCCGTGTGTACGACGTGCTGTCGCCCGTCCGTCACGCGCACCACGCGAACTTCTCCGTCCAGCACGATGAACCACCCGCGCGGCACCGTCCCCGCGAGAAAGAGCGTCGCGCCGGCGTCGAACCGGATCGCGACTGCGCGCCGTGCGATGGCGTCGACGATGTCCGGCGACGCGCTGGCGAATAGCGGCAACGCGGCCAGCTCGCCCGGCGTGACGAGCGATGCCTGCGTGTGACTTTTGTTCTGTCGGCGGTCCGGGTGACGGTGCGATTGTGAACTCATCGACCACCCCCACCCTCAAGGAGATTTGTCATGCGCACGCTGAGAGTCGTCCAATCAATCTCCGCCGTCATCATTGCATCCGCCATCTTGCCGCGCGCCGCCATGGCACAACACGCCGCCGCGGTGCTGCCAGCGCAAGCCGGTCAAGCGGCGTTCGCCGCCATCGCCGAGATTGTACGAATGCTCGAGTCTGATCCTACGACGGATTGGTCGCGCGTCAACATCGAGGCGCTCAGGCAGCACTTGATCGACATGGACGACGTCACGCTGCACGCCGTCGTCGCACGGCGCGACGTCGCCCGCGGCGCGGAATTCACCGTCACCGGCACAGGCCGCACGGTCGACGCGATTCGCCGCATGGCAACCAACCAATCACAAATGCTCGACATGGACGCGAGGTATCGAGCGAACGCGCAACCGATCGACGGTGGAGCGCTCGTCACCGTGACCGCGCGCGACGCCGGCGACACGCAGCTCGTCGCGCAGATCCGCGGGCTTGGCTTCATCGGGCTCATGACGGAAGGCGATCACCACGTCCGACATCATCTCGCGCTCGCGAGAGGCGACGTGATCCGCACGGAATGAAGTGAAGTGAAGTGACGCGGCGCGGCAGGAAATAGGTGCTCGGGGCTCAGCTCAGCGTGATCCGGCCACCGCGTCGGGCGACAGGACGACAAGTTGCCCCGACATCATCGGAAGGTGCGCCGGGATCGCGCAGACGAACGGATAGATGCCAGCGTGTCGCGCCACGTACGTCGCCGTCGTCCATGCCTGCGCCGGGAGCGAGACCGACAGATCAGGCAGGACGAACGAGTGCACGTCGTCTTCAGGATTGATGAAAGTGAAGTGAATCGTGTCCCCTTCAATGACCGTCACGCTCGACGGCGAAAATGCGTACACCTCCTTTCCGTCGAGCACGCCGCCCGTTGCGAAGTCCGATTTGAGAAATGGGAACAGAGCCTGCTGCTCTTTCACGAGCAGCGGTACCGTGGTGATCGTGACGTTTCGAACCGTCGGTCTGTACGAGGCCGCCGAGTGCGACGTGCTCCGACGCGCGCCACCCTTCGGGGCGCAGGCGACGAGCGAGACGGCAGCGGCAGTGAGCGCGGCCCACCGGATGCGCCCGATCACACGCCGAACTGCTACAGGCACACGGATCATCCGCGCGAGGATCGCCGCGCGATCAGCCGAACTGGCGAGTGACTTCATAGCCAACAAAGCTAGCCGCGCTCGCGTAGCCAACCGATTCGAACCATCTTATGCTATTCGAGCATTTGTCCATAGGTCCAGGCGAGTGTCCGAGCGCGGCGAGCGCTGCTGCGCGCTCGTCGAGGGATTGAGCGAGGTCTAAGATGTCGAGCGAGCGAATGGCAAGGCTGTTCAAACGGAGTGCATACTTTCGTCATCTCCAAGTCGTAGTCGCGGCGGTGATGAGTGCAAACTGCAAAGGACCTGTCGACCCGGCGCTGCCGACTGGGGCGGTGCGCTTCGACCCGCCGGCCGTCTATGCGACTTGGTGGCAGATGGTTCAGTCGTGTTCGAGCAACCACGGGGAGCTCTCGGCCGTCTCGTGGTACCAGGTGCCGGGCACCCCGACCATCCCGTTCGAGGGGGGCGGAAGCGTCGGCGGATACTGGTCGGAGGCAAGCAACGAAATCGTGCTGGCCGGAGCATCGACACTGGACGGCGGACTCGTCCGACATGAGATGCTCCACGCGCTGGTGCGGGTCCCCGGTCATCCGCGCGCGGAGTTCCTGGCTGCGTGTGCCGGAACAGTCGAGTGCGATGCAGCGTGTATCGACGACGCAGGCCCGCCGCCGCCGCCGAACTCGGCCTCCATCGCCGTCACGCCGGACAAGCTTCAGATCACGGTGAGCGTCGCGCCTTCAGACCCTCGCCCGTTGATCAATGACGGATTCCTCGCGGTGACTGTGCTCGCCACGAACCCGATGCCCAGCCCGGTGATAGTCGCCCTGCCGGGCAGTTACCCGGGGCATATCGGCGCGGGTTTCGAATATCGTCTTCAGAACGTGGTGTCCGGTGTCGAGACAGTCGGCACCGTAGCTGCGTTCGATTCTGCCGTCGTCTTCTTCGCGGGGGGAGAGACCAAGCGTTATGTCTTCGATCTCAGAGTTCAGAGCACGACGTGGCCCGGCGTCGGGCCCGGGTCCTACCTGGTTGGCGGTGCGTACGGCTTGAACTGGGCGTACAGCCGCGTCACGGTGACTCCGTAGCGCGGCGGTTGCTCAGCCGCTCGCGCGTTCGACGATGTCGCGGTACGCGGCGACGATCAGCGCCTCGAGCCGCGAATCATCGACCGGAACAGTCGGTTTGATTTTCACGTGGCGCATGGACTTGCCCGTGCCCTGCAGCAGCCCCGCCGGATCGGCGAGCGCGGCGCCGTGGAAGAAGCCGACGTTGACGTGATCCTTGAACACGCCCACGTAGGCAAACGGTGCGTCGTCGACGCAGACGGTGGCAAAGCCGTCGTGCATGAGTTCTCGCACGTCGGCCCCGCGGCCGCGCATGAACGCGAACCATCGCTGCGCGATTGGGGAAAGGTCGGCGGACTGCTCGTCGAGCCACGTGCGGACGGCAGGGGCGTGGTCGACGGCGCCGGAGAAGCGGAGAAGGGCGGGCATGAGAGAACTCTCTAGGCGACTCGTGCGGGTCGTTCAGATTCCATGTTGCGGCCGGGATCGCGGTTGCCACTCCGAGCCTCGGCGTGCGGATCATGGAACGGCTGGCAATCGAAGTCATGAGGCAGACGACAGACATCAGACTTCAGGGCAGGCGTGGCTCCATCAGTGCGGTCGATTCTGCCGACTCACAGTACAGTTCACTCAGATTTCACGTACAGAAGCGTCCCGGCGGTCGAATTAATCGTCAGAGTATCGCTATCGAGCGTGCCCGCCAGCATTCCCGACGATCGGGTGGAAATCGAGACGGAGTTGCCATCCTGGGTGTAGGTGCCGGTATCGGCGACCGTCAGGATATTCGGCGCGGCAGCGGTCGACGTGGCGCTGTAGTGCTGCGTCTCGGTGTATTGCCCACGGGCGGAGAGTGTTACGACATCGTCGACGAGCTCGAGGCGCGACGCCACCGTCAGCTCAACCGTGAATGGTAGAGGGGATCCACCGACAGATTGGAGTGCGTACGTGCTAGTGATGACCGGCTCAGTAGATCCGCTGCACGCGCACAGAGCGATCAGCGTAAGGGCGGCGGCGATGGAGATGCGCATCGAGGACTCAGGAATGATTGTTAGCGAGAACGCGGCGAACTGATTCGCTACGGCCCGCGATGATCGTCTTCCATGCTGGTGAAGGCGACGCGAAAAATTCGGCCGCTCATTTCAGTTCGCAACTTCATTCAGATGATTCCAGGGCTTGGCGTTTGTGCTGTCGCTCCATCTTCCCGCCTCTCCCCGCGCCCCGACAGATAGCGTCCCTTGCCAGCGTCAGCGATCGTTCGATGACGCCGTGCCCAGAGGTACGCGCCAACGCACGCCGAGCGTAGCTAGTCCGTCGAACTGCGTCCCGCGCTGCGCCGACGAGGCGACGTTGAGGTCGTAAACGAAGCCACGGAGGCCCGCGGCGAATTGCAACTGGTGCGTTACACCGCGCACGAACTCGAGTCCCACGACGCCGCCCCACGAACTCGGCGAGCCGTAACGGGAATATCCGTCCCCACGATGCTGGATCATCGTCGGCCCGGCGCTCAACAGCAATTGCGAAACCCCTTGGCTGGGCGCCACGTCGTACTGAGCCTCGAGCGTCAGTACGTTGACACGCTCTTCGGTTCGACTCACAACACCTGAGCCGGGGTTTGCGAATGGGGGGAGCGTGCTGGCAATCGTCGAGAAGGCGGCTTCAAGACCCATTCGATTTCGAAATGCAGCGCCCATTTCGGCGCCCCATGCCGCGCCACTGAGTTCGCTCGGTCGACTCGGTAGGTCGCTCGCGGAAGATGAGGCCGGATCGAATCCACCAAGCGGTCGATAGTAGCCGACGGACGGACCGAGTTCGATCGTCTGCGCCGACACGGACATCGAAAGCACAGCAAGAAGCAAAGTGCTTATGAGAAATGGCGAAATCGTCGACATAGCGTCACCCGTTGGCTGGAAGGTCCTTCCCGTCAGCGTGCCCTTGGCCGGGATCAGCCGCGCGCGCGTACGGGAAGCGCCGCTGAGTCCAGTTGATCAATCCCCAAATGGCGAAGGCGTCCACAAATGCGAACGGTGCCGCCACCGCGCCGGCACGTAGCCTGGGAATATGAATGACGTATAGCACGACGATGTGAACGATCGCCAAGATGGCGATGATGACCCAAAATCGCCGGTGAGCCCAACTTTCCCGTTTCACTCCGACGATCGTCCGGAACACACCAAATGCAAGCGACGAAGCAAGCGCCTTCTCCGGAGTTGATACTAAGAAAACGACGAAGAAGACCGACACAACCATCGCGAACGGCAGACAATAGACATCAGAATTCAGGGCCGGGGAAGTCAAATAGGACGCGAGCGCGTAGCGATCGCAATGCTCAGATCGCCGGACCCGCTTGACAATCCACCCACCTGATAAGATTTTATCAGCAGACACCAGCCCGACCCTCAATCGCCCAGCAGAAACCACCACCACCCGTGCCCGCCCCCGCCCCCACCCAACTCTCTCGCCGCGAACGCCAGATCATGGACGTCGTCTATCGACGCGGGCATGCCACCGCCGCCGAGATCCA
Source organism: uncultured Gemmatimonadaceae bacterium (assembly GCA_963817445.1). Lineage (GTDB taxonomy): Bacteria > Gemmatimonadota > Gemmatimonadetes > Gemmatimonadales > Gemmatimonadaceae > JAQBQB01. The sequence goes on along the minus strand of CAWFOG010000027.1, from coordinate 3,980 downwards.
CGACCAACTCCCCGATCCGCCCTGCGCCGCCGCCGTGCGCACGCTTCTCCGCATCCTCGAGGAGAAAGGCCACCTGCGTCACGAAAAAGACGGTCCGCGACACATCTATCATCCCACTACGCCTCGCAGCGTCGCGCAGCGCTCGGCGGTGCGGCACCTCATCGGCACCTTCTTCAATGGATCCCGCGCCGCGGCAGTCGCGGCGCTGCTCGACGAATCGGATCGTCCGCTGTCCACCGACGAGCGCGCCGCGCTCAATGGTGTGATCAAGCGGCTGCGCGCCGAAGGCAAATGATATGATCGCTCCAGCGATGACGATAGCGACGACGGCGGCAACGGGAGTGCTCGCGCAGGCAGACAGCGCACAGGCAGTGACCGGTGTGTACTCCGTGTCGCTCCTCGTCACGCTGCCCATCGTCGCCGCGGCCGGCGTCGCGCTCGCGCTGCGTCGCTCGAGCGCCCAAGCGCGAGTGCTCGTCTGGCGCTCGGCCATCTCCGCGCTGTTGCTCGTCTTCATCGGACGCGCGCTGCCGCTGCACTGGGTCGCGTGGGTCATGCCCTCCGCGCTCGCTGCGCCGCTCGTCGCGCTCGGCCGCGTGCACGTTGGCGCCGATTCGCTCACCGGTGGCGCGGGCGCAGCGGGCGCGGCCTTCTCCGGCGGCATGACGATCGTCAACGTCCTCCTCGCCGTCTACGTCTCCGGCGTGCTCGTCGTCATGATCCCGCCGCTCGTCGCGCTCGTGCGACTGCGCTCGCTCGTTCGACGCGCACGTCGCGTCGATAAGAGTCACAATTGGCGCACCGTGCTCGACTCCGCGCGCTCGGCGGCGCTCGGACGCACGTCGCGTCGCGCGGTTCGCGTGTATCTGTCTAGTGAAGCGGCGGTGCCGATGACCTGGGGCGTCGCGCATCCGGTTATAGTCTTGCCGTCGTCCTGCGAAAGCTGGGACGACACGCGCCGTCGCATGACGCTGGTGCATGAACTCGCACACGTGCGTGCCGCCGACTGGCCGACCAAGCTCGCCGCACGCGCTATGTGCGCGCTCTACTGGTTCCATCCGGCCGCATGGTGGCTCGCGCGCCGCTTCCGCACCGACTGCGAGCTCGCCTGCGACGATCGCGTCATCGCATCCGGCGCGCGGCGCAGCGACTACGCCGAGCTGCTCGTCGACGCGGCAACTGCGCTGGCGTCGCACAATTCCGTACGCAGTCGCCCGCGCGCCGCGCTCGCGCTTGCGCCATCGCGGCGCGATGGCCTCCGCGGTCGGCTCGACGCGGTGCTCTATTCCCATCACACCGCGCGCCCGCTCCGCCGCGCCTGGGCCGGCCTTGCCGCCGCAATCACACTCGGCGTCGCCGGTCCGATCAGCACCGTGCAGCTCGCGCCAACGCGCGATGTGCTGACGACGTTGATGCACGACGGCCGGTGGGAATCGCGCGCCTACGCCGTCGTTGGATTAGCCGAGCGCGCCGATTCGGTCGCCGTCGCGCGTTCGGCGGCGGAGCTCGATCCGAATCCCCGCGTTCGCGCCTGGGCGCGCTACGCGCTCGACGGCGCTAGTCACTCACGCTGAACGAAACCACGAGATCCCTTATGCCAGTCTTGTCGCGTCACATTAAGACAAAAATTTCTCTTATCGGCGCTGCATGTCTCGTCTGGGCGCTGGGGTTCGCCGACCTGGCGCGCGGGGGCACGACGCTGTCGGCGGTGCTGCTCGTCGTCGCGTACTGCGTCGTGATTCCGCTCGCGATCTGGTATCCCTGGTCGCCGCTCGAGCGTGAGCCCGATCGGGCCGACCGTCCGTCGTACCGTGCCGCCGGGCTCGTCGCGCTCGGCGTGCTCGTGCTCTACCTGCTGACGATGGCTCCGTCGACTGCGATGTGGGACGCGAGCGAGTACATCACGGCGGCGTACACCTTCGGTCTGCCGCACCCGCCGGGCAATCCGTTCTTCGTCATCATCGGGCACCTGTTCACGCTGCTACCGATCGGCGCAGGGATTGCCGCGCGTGTGAACGTTCTCGCCGCGCTGTCGAGCGCTGTCGCGGCGGGCTGTGGTTCCTGATCGTCGAGCACGTGCTGCGCTCGTATCGGCTCGCGATGGATTCGCATCGCCGGCGCGGCGGTCGGAGCCATCGCTGGTGCGACGGTGTTCACCGTGTGGAACCAATCGGTCGTCAACGAAAAGCCGTACACCCTATCGCTCGCCTGCATCGCGATCGTGAGCTGGTTGACCGTGCGTTGGTCAGCCAATCCGGAATCCGACGGCGCCGGTCGATACCTCGTCCTGATCGCGTATCTGATCGGACTCGGCTACACGAATCATATGGCCGGTATGCTTCCCGCGCCCGCCATTGGCGTCGCTGTACTGGTGCGACGTCGGCCACCGTCCTGCGGGTCGGATGCTCGTCGCCTGCCTGGCCGCGCTCGTCGTCGGCCTGACGCTGTTCACCACGAGCCCATTCGCGCCGCGTACTTTCCGGCGATCAACGAGGGCGAACCGACGGGATGTCGAACCGAGATCGCACTCGCATGCACCTTCTCGCATGCCACCGCCGTGGCGTTCGAGTACAATCTCGATCGCATCCAATACGGCAAGCCCGAACTCAGCGATCGTCAACCGACGTTCACGCAGCAGCTCGGCATCTGGTGGCTCTACTTCAAGTGGCAGTGGCTCCGCGATCCGAACGACGGCTGGCAGGCGGCTCAGGCGCTGATGGCGGCGCGTTCTTCCTCATCGGATTGATCGGCGCATCGCGCACTGGCAGCGCGACCGGCCGAGTTTCTGGTACTTCGGGACGCTGATCTTCACGATGACGCTCGTGCTGATCTACTACATGAATTTCAAGTTCGGCGTTTCGCAGGCGCCGGAGCTCGGCCACCCCGTCCCGCGCGAAGTGCGCGACCGCGACTACTTCTACATGTGAGCTACTCGGCGTGGAGCGTGTGGGTCGCGCTCGGCCTCGTGTGTGGGAGTCGTCGCCGATCTGGCCGAGCCGCGACGTCCAGCGGCGATCGACCGCCCCGACGCGGCAGAGTTGGCTCACCGCGCGCCGGTTCTCGCTCTTCGCGTTCGTGCCGCTCGTGCTCAATTGGACGTCGGCGCCGCGCACAGGCCAGACCGACACGCGCGACTGGGCGGTGGACCTGCTCAACTCCGTCGAGCCGTACGGCGTGCTCGTCACCGTCGGCGACAACGACACCTTCCCGCTCTGGTACGCGCAGGAAGTGGAAGGCGTGCGGCAGGACGTGCGTCGTGGCCGTGACGTCGCTGCTCAACACCGACTGGTACGTGCGGCAGATCATCCGCCGCCCGGTGTACGACTACGACGCCGCGCGCGGCCCGGCGATCTACCGCGACCGCGCGTGGCCCAAGCCGACCAAACCGCCGATCGACATGACGTTGGCCGACGCCGACGCTGTGCCGGCGTACCGCGAGCTGCACGGGCCAATGCAATTCACCAGCGGTCCGCTCACGGCGACGATCGATCCCAAGGCGCTCGAGTACGGCGTGCTCCAGCGCTCCGACGAGTTCGTGCTGCGCATGATCCAGGACTCGTGGCCGCAACGTCCCTTCTATTTCTCGCGCTCGGCTGTCGGCTATCCAGGCTCGCTCGGACTCGGCCACAACATTCTGACGCAGGGGTTGGCATCGAAGCTGTTCATGCCGCCGGCGGCGCAGTCGCGCGATACGTTGCTCGTCGAAGGCGACGGCTGGCTGGACGTCCCGCGCACGCACGCGCTGTGGAGCAGCGTCTTTCAGGGACAGCACGCGCTCATTCGCGAGGGTCACTGGGTCGACCGCGCATCGGTGAGCATGCCGTCGCTCTATATATTCGCCGGCGGCGAGCTGGCGGAGGTGTTGCGCGCCACCAGCGACACGGTGTCGGCGGCGAGGGTGCTTGAAACGACGAGGCGCGTGGCAAGTGCCACGCGCCTCGAATCCCTTGTTCGGTGAAACACGCTGCGGCGCGCCTACA
>CAWFOG010000026.1:0-475693 GCA_963817445.1 uncultured Gemmatimonadaceae bacterium | reverse complement strand
GACAACGAAAAACGGCGAGCCGAAGCTCGCCGTTTTCGTTTCTACGATCAAGGTGACTGCTACTCGTCCGACGCTTTGACCCCTGGCCGCGGGAACGCCGGGAAATCTTCGTCGTCCGCCATCGCAAACACGTTCGGCAGCTCGGCCGCCATCGTCGGCAGCGGCTCGAACCCGCCTTCCGGCTGCGCCAGCTCGATCTCGACGTCCTGATAGCGGTACATGCCCGTGCCGGCCGGAATGAGATGGCCGATGATGATGTTCTCTTTCAAGCCCAACAAATCGTCCTTCGCGCCGCGGATTGCCGCGTCGGTCAGCACGCGCGTGGTCTCCTGGAAGCTCGCCGCCGAAATGAACGACTGCGTCGTGAGACTCGCCTTCGTGATGCCGAGGAGCAACGGCTCCGCTGCCGCGGGCGTTTCCTTCTTCTTCTTCGCCCGCTCGTTCTCGTCGCGGAACATCTGCCGGTCGACGTGCTCCCCTTCGAGGAACTCCGTCTCGCCCGGATCCATGATGCGAACCTTCTGCAGCATCTGCTTGACGATCACGCCAATGTGCTTGTCGTTGATCTTCACGCCCTGCAGGCGGTAGACCTCCTGCACTTCGTTGAGCAGATACTCCTGCACCGCGCGCGGACCCTTGATGCGCAGAATGTCGTGCGGATTGACCGGTCCCTCGGACAAGCGGTCGCCCGCTCGTACGCGATCGCCTTCGTGCACGCGCAAATGCTTGCCGGCGCCGACTTCGTACAACTGCGCCTCGCGCGTCTCGTCGAGCGAGCCGTCGCCGTTGATCGGCGCGACGTAGATCTCGCGCTTGCCGCGCTTGATCTCGCCGAACCGGACGACGCCGTCGATCTCGGAGATGGTGGCCGGATCCTTCGGACGGCGCGCCTCGAACAATTCGGCGACTCGCGGCAGACCGCCCGTGATGTCGCGCGTCTTGTACGCTTCGCGGCCGACCTTGGCCAACGTCGTCCCTGGATGAATCTTCTGCCCATCCTCGACGGTGAGCTGCGCGCCCGCCGGGATGATGAAGTCGCGAACGCGCTTCTCCTTGCCGCCCTTTTCCTGAATGATCTCGATGTGCGGGTGGAGCTTCTTTTCGCGATCTTCAATGATGACACGCTGACGGAGGCCGGTGAGCTCGTCGAGCTCCTCGGAGACCGACTCGTCCTCGACGATGTCGACGAAGCGAACCGTGCCGTCGACGTCGGCCAGAATGGGGTTGGTGTACGGATCCCAGGTGAAGATCACCTGGTCGCGCTTCACATCGTTGCCGTCTTCGACCATGAGGATCGAGCCGAGCGGCACCTGCAGGCGCGCGGCGATGTTCGCGTTGCGCTCGTTGGACGACTTGATGAGGATCTCGCCCTCGTACGACGTGACGATGCGCTGGCCTTCCCGGTTGGTGACGACGACCAGGCGATCGCCGTACTCGACGGCGCCCGAGACCTTCGACTTGCGCGCCGTCTGCTCGGCGATACGAGCCGCCGTGCCGCCGATGTGGAAGGTGCGCAGCGTGAGCTGCGTGCCCGGTTCGCCGATCGACTGCGCGGCGATGATGCCGACCGCTTCGCCAATGTCGACGACGTTCATCGTCGCCAGGTTGCGGCCGTAGCACATGCGGCAGAGACCGCGCTTCGCCTCACAGGTGAGGACGGAGCGGATCTTGACCATTTCGATGCCCGACTCTTCGATCTGCGTCGCCTTTTCCTCGTCGATCAACTGACCAGCTTCGACGACGAGCGTGCGACGTCCCGATTCGTCGAGTTCATGCGGATCTTCGACGTCCTCGGCGGCAAAGTTGCCGACGATGCGCTCGGCCAACGGCTCGATCACATCCTCGCCTTCCTTCAGCGCGGAGATCTCGAGACCCTGAATCGTGCCGCAATCTTCTTCGGCGATCGTCACGTCCTGCGCGACGTCGACGAGACGACGCGTGAGGTAGCCGGCGTCGGCCGTCTTGAGTGCCGTATCGGCCAGACCCTTACGAGCACCGTGCGTGGACGTGAAGTACTCGAGCGGTGACAGCCCTTCGCGGAAGTTCGACTTGATCGGACTTTCGATGATTTCGCCGATACCGCCGGTGAGTTTTTTCTGCGGCTTGGCCATGAGGCCGCGCATTCCCGCCAACTGGCGGATCTGGTCGCGGCTGCCGCGTGAGCCGGAGTCGAACATCATGAACACCGGATTGAAGCCCTGCTTCGACTCGCGCATCGACTTGACCATCTCGTCGGCGATGTCCGAGTTGGCGTGCGTCCACGTGTCGATGACTTTGTTGTACCGCTCGCCGTTGGTGATGTTGCCGGTCTGATAGGCGCGCTGGAAGCGCTCGACGCGCTCCGTGGCCTCGTCGAGCAGCTGCTGCTTGGCCGTCGGGATTTCCAGATCTTCAATCCCGATCGAGACGCCGCCGCGCGTGGCGTTGGCGAACCCGAACTCCTTGAGGCGGTCGAGGAACTGCACCGTGCCCGCCAGTCCGGCGGCCCGGTACGATTCGAAGACGAGCTCAGAGAGCGCCTTCTTCTTCATGTCGTGGTTCTTGAAATTCAGCTCCTTGGGCACGATCGCGTTGAACAGCACGCGGCCGGCCGTGGTCTTCTCCCACCGATCGCCGTCGGCATCGCGCACAAAGTAGAACAGCGCGCTGTGCCGCGTGAGGCGGTTGAGCGCGAGCTCCATCTCGATTTCCGCCACGTCGATGAACCGACGAAGCGTCTTGACGTCGACCGTATTGAAGTTGGCCGGCGCCTTGGTCGCGAAGTAGCAGCCGAGCACGATGTCCTGGCTGGGCTCGGCGACGGGGCGTCCGTCCGACGGCTTGAGGATGTTGTTGCTCGACAGCATGAGCAACCGCGCCTCGAGTTGCGCCTCGAACGAAAGCGGTACGTGCACGGCCATCTGGTCACCGTCGAAGTCGGCGTTGAACGCCGCGCAGACGAGCGGGTGAATACGAATGGCCTTGCCTTCGACCAGAACTGGTTCGAATGCTTGAATACCCAAACGGTGAAGCGTCGGCGCGCGGTTGAGCAGCACCGGATGGTCGCGGATGATCTCTTCCAAGATCTCGTAGACCTCCGGCGACTCGCGCTCCACGATCTTCTTGGCGCGCTTGACCGTTTCGGCGATGCCCTTCTCAACGAGCTTATGGATGATGAACGGCTTGAACAACTCGAGCGCCATGAGCTTGGGCAAGCCGCACTGATGCAGCTGCAGCTCCGGACCCACGACGATGACCGACCGGCCCGAGTAGTCCACGCGCTTGCCGAGCAGGTTCTGACGGAACCGGCCCTGCTTGCCCTTGAGCATGTCGGACAGCGACTTGAGCGGACGCTTGCCGCGGCCGCGAATCGCCTTGGAGCGGCGGCCGTTGTCGAACAGCGCGTCGACCGCTTCCTGCAGCATGCGCTTCTCGTTCCGGAGAATGACTTCCGGCGCGCGATGCATGATGAGCTTCTGCAGGCGGTTGTTGCGATTGATGACGCGGCGATAGAGATCGTTCAAATCGGACGTCGCGAAGCGGCCGCCGTCGAGGGGCACGAGCGGGCGCAGGTCCGGCGGAATCACCGGGACCACGTCGAGGATCATCCACTCCGGGCGATTGCGGGTGTCGCCCGACTCGCCCGAGTTGCGGAATGCGTCGACGATCTTGAGGCGCTTGAGCAGCATCTTCTTGCGGTGCTGCGACGTCTCGGTCGTCACGGACGCGCGAAGCGTTTCCGTGAGCGAGTCGACGTCCAGACGGCGGAGCAACTCTCTCACCGCTGGCGCGCCGATATCGGCCATGAACGCCTGATCGTTCTCTTCTTTCGCCTTGGTGCGGAGCGCGAGGTATTCGTCTTCGTCGAGCAGCTGGTTGACCTGCGCTTCCTGCTCGCCGGGCTCGATGACGACGTAGTTCGAGTAATAGATGACCTTCTCGAGATCACGCAGCGTGATGTCGAGCAGGTTGCCCATGGGGCTCGGGAGGGTCTTGAAGAACCAGATGTGCGCGACGGGCACGGCGAGTTCGATGTGACCCATGCGCTCGCGGCGCACCTTGCTCAGGGTCACTTCGACGCCGCAACGGTCGCAGATCACACCGCGATAGCGAATGCGCTTGTATTTGCCGCAATGGCATTCCCAATCCTTGACGGGACCGAAAATGCGCTCGCAGAACAAGCCGTCTTTCTCGGGCTTGAATGAGCGATAGTTGATCGTTTCGGGCTTGGTGACCTCGCCCCACGACCACCAGTTGCGGAGCCCCTGGAGCTCGAGACGCTCGCGCTCCTTGGGGTCCTTGGGTCCGCGAATTTCCTCGGGTGAGGCGATGCGGACCTGAATGAAGTCGAACGAGCTGGCGCGCTGTTCGCGCACGCTACGGAAATCAATCATGAGTTACTCCCCGCTCCCATTGCCGTTGATCGATGTGCCCGTGTCGATCCCGGTTCCCCAGAATCCGTCCACGCTCTGACCCATCGTCACCTTGATGCCGAGAGCCTGCAGTTCCTTCACCAACACATTGAACGACTCGGGAATGCCCGGCTCCGGGAGGTTCTGGCCTTTGACGATGGCCTCGTACACCCGGCTCCGACCGTTCACGTCGTCCGACTTCACCGTCAGAATCTCCTGCAACACGTGCGCGGCGCCGTACGCTTCGAGCGCCCACACTTCCATCTCTCCAAAGCGCTGGCCGCCGAACTGCGCCTTACCCGCCAGCGGCTGTTGCGTGACCAGCGAGTACGGACCGATGGACCGCGCGTGAATCTTGTCGTCGACCAAGTGTGAGAGTTTCAGCATGTAGATCTCACCAACGGTCACCGGCGACACGAACGTTTCGCCGGAGCGGCCGTCGCGCAGCCAGACCTTGCCGAACGGCGTGAGCCCGGCCAGGCGCATCAGTTCCACCGCCGCCGCGTCGACGTCCGCGTCGGACTTCTTGCCGAGCATTCCGGCGAGCGACGGCAGCTCGAGATCATTCAACAACTGCGACGGCTCGAGCGCGCGGCCCTTGTCGAGCAGCTTGAGCGCGGCCTTGTACTCGGTGCGCTTCGACGCCGACTGGGTCTCGTCCTCGACCCACGCCGTATGGAACGTCCCCTGGTTTTCCAGCGCGGTGTGCTCGCGCTCGGCCAGCTCCTTGGCCGCGTTGGCCAGGAAGTCGCGAACGTTGTGATACACGTCGCGCGTGGCCTGCGACATGGTGCGGCCGCCAAGGTCGTTGATCGTCGCCTCTTCCAATCGTTCGAAGCGCTCCTCGCCGCCGGTGCGATCCGGCTTGATGTCGGCGAGAATGGCGACCACGTCGGCGTTGGTGATTTCCGGCGCCGGCGTGCTCAGAGCGAGCGCCTGCGCGCTCCACACGACACCGGAGACCTTGAGCATCAGCCCGATCTCGTGCTCGTTGGTACCCTGGAACACGGGCGTCTTGGCGTAGAAGCCGAGAATCTTGGCCGCCCAGCCCAAGTGCGTCTCGAGAATCTGCCCGACGTTCATTCGGCTCGGCACGCCGAGCGGGTTGAGGACGATGTCGACCGGCCGGCCGTCGGGAAGGAACGGCATATCCTCCTCGGGGACGACGCGCGCGACGATACCCTTGTTGCCGTGGCGTCCGGCCATCTTGTCGCCGACCGACACTTTGCGCTTTTCGGCCAGATAGACTTTGACGAGCTGAATGACGCCCGGCGGCAGTTCATCTGGCTGGAGAATGCGGTCGATGCGCTCTTCCGCCTTCTCTTCGATCTTGGCTTTTTCTTCGCTCGACGCGTCGATGATCTGACGCATGCGTTCGTTGATGCGCTTGTTTTCCACGCGCAGCGTCTTGAGATCGATCGACGCGAGCTTCATGTCACGGAGCGACGCCGTCGTCACCTTCGTGCCGGCGGGAATCGACTCTTCGACCGTGCCAGACTTGAGCGCGAGCGCGATCACCTGACCGTCGAGCAGCTCGACGAGTTCGGCGTCGCGGACTTCGTTGACGCGGATTTTTTCCTCGCCCTCGAGCCGGCGCACTTCGCCGATCCGTTCGCCGCGGTCCTTTTCCACGACCTGGTCTTCGATGCGCGAGAAGATCTTGACGTCGATGACGACGCCTTCCATTCCCGGCGGCACCTTGAGCGACGAGTCCTTCACGTCCTTGGCCTTTTCGCCGAAGATGGCCGTGAGGAGCTTTTCTTCCGGCGACAGCTCGGTCTCGCCCTTGGGCGTGATCTTGCCGACGAGGATGTCACCCGGCTTGACGTGCGCGCCGATGCGGACGATGCCGCGCTCGTCGAGGTCGAGCAGCGCTTCTTCCGAGACGTTCGGAATTTCGCGCGTGATCTCTTCCTGACCGCGCTTGGTGTCGCGGACGTGCAGTTCGAGTTCTTGAATGTGGATCGACGAATAGACGTCGTCCTTGACCAGGCGCTCCGAGAGCACGATGGCGTCTTCGAAGTTGTGGCCGTACCAGGGCATGAACGCCACCGTGACGTTCGACCCGAGCGCGAGCTGCCCCATTTCGGTGGCGGCACCGTCGGCAAGCACGTCGCCCGTCTTGACCTTCTGGCCCTGACTCACGAGCGGGCGCTGGTTGATCGCCGTGTCCTGGTTGGTTCTCCAATACTTCTTGAGGCGATAGCGGTCGTGCTGCGTGAGGCGCGCGAGCGGACGATCGCCGTCGGCCTGCGCTTCCTTCTTCGCCGCCACCGGGCCGGCGTCGACGATGATCTCGTCGGCCGTCACGCGTGACACGACACCGGCGCGCCGCGCGATGACCACGGCGCCCGAATCCTTCGCCACCTTTTCTTCCAGACCCGTGCCCACCAGCGGCGTGCGCGGGTTGAGCAACGGCACGGCCTGGCGCTGCATGTTCGAGCCCATCAACGCGCGGTTGGCGTCGTCGTGCTCGAGGAACGGAATGAGCGCCGCGGCGATCGACACGAGCTGTTCCGGCGCGACGTCCATGTAATCGATGCGGTCCTTCTGGACGAGCGGCACGTCGCCCTGTTGACGGGCGGGCACGAGATCGTCGAGGAACTCGCCATTCGCGCCCACGCGCGAGTTGGCCTGGGCGATGATCGCGTCCTCTTCCTTATTCGCGTCGAGCCAGGCGATGTCGTTCGTCACCTTGCCGTTCTTCACGATGCGATACGGCGTCTCCACGAAGCCCGAGGTCGTTGACCTGCGCGTAGCAGGCGAGCGACGTGATAAGGCCGATGTTCGGACCTTCCGGCGTCTCGATCGGGCACATGCGGCCGTACTGCGAGTAATGCACGTCGCGCACTTCGAAGCCGGCGCGTTCGCGCGTGAGGCCGCCCGGTCCGAGCGCCGACAGACGACGCTTGTGCGTCAACTCGGCGAGCGGATTCGTTTGATCCATGAACTGCGACAGCTGCGACGATCCGAAGAAGGCCTGGATGACGGCCGACACGGTGCGCGCATTGACGAGATCGTCGAGCGAAATCTTTTCCGGATCGGTGTTGATCGACATGCGCTCCTTGACCAGCCGCGCCATGCGCGACAAGCCGACGGAGAACTGATTGGCGATCAACTCGCCGACCGAACGAATGCGGCGATTGCCCAGATGGTCGATGTCGTCGACGTGGCCGCGGCCTTCGTGCAATTCCACGAGGTAGCGAACGATCTCGACGAAATCTTCCTTCGACAGCACGGTGTAGTCGGCGGGCATGGTCATGCCCAACCGCTGATTGATCTTGTACCGGCCGACGCGGCCCAAGTCGTAGCGCTTGGGGCTGAAGAACAGCCGTTCGAGCGCCTGCTTGGCGGTCTGCGCGTCGGGCGCGTCGCCCGGACGGAGCAGCGCGTAGATCTGCGACAGCGATTCCTTTTCGCTGTGCGTCGGATCCTTGGCCAGCGTGTTCTTGATCAACGTCGACTCGGCACGCCCCGACGTGACGAACACGCTCACCTTGGTGATCTCCGCCTTGCGGATTTTCTTGATCACCGTGTCGGTAAGATTCTGCCCCACCTCGGCGATCACCTCGCCGTCCGCATCGACCACGTCGACGGCCAGCTTGCGGCGCACTTCGCGCTCGCCGCGCTCGATCGCGTCCTGCTCGTCGCGCAGATCGACCCGCATGTGCGACGCGAACACCTTGATCTTGTCGATGTTCTGCCGGCGGAGACGGTTGTAGACCTCCTCGGTCAGCTCATCGCCTTCCTTGACGAGCAGCACGTTCTCGGCGCGCTCGCGCTCGGCCTTGGCCTTCTTGGTGCGAGCCTTGGGCGCGTCCTCGGCCGTGGTTTCGCCCGGGAGCGCGATGTCCTCGGCGATGATCGCGCCGAACAGCTCGCGCACATCGGTCCGACTCTCGCGCTTCTTGGTGAGGTCGAGGTCACGGACAGCAAAGAAGAGGCGGAGAATGTCCGAGTTGCTCCCGTAGCCAAAGGCGCGGAGGAGCGCCGTGGCGGGGAACTTCTTCTTCTTGTCGATATGGACATACACGACGTCGTGGATGTCGACGGTAAACTCGACCCACGAGCCGCGGAACGGGATGATGCGCGCGGAGATGAGACGCTGCCCGTTGGGGTGCGTCGACTCCTCGAACACCACACCGGGCGACCGGTGCAATTGGCTGACGATGACCCGTTCGGCGCCGTTGATGACGAACGTGCCGAGGGGCGTGAGCAGTGGCAGCTCGCCGAGATAGACCTCTTTCTCGATGATGTTGCGCGGCCGCTTCTGCTCATTGACGACTTCGTTGATGACGAGCTGCAGCGTCGCTTTGAGCGGCGCCGAGTACGTCATGTCGCGCTCGATGCACTCCTCGACCGAGTACTTGGGCTCGCCGAGGTTGTAGCGCACGAACTCGAGAGAGAAGTTCTCGTGGACGTCGGTGATCGGGAACAGGTCTTTGAAGACCCGTTCGAGTCCGATGTCTTCGCGGTCGTGAGACGCCGCGTCGAGTTGCAAGAGGGCTTCGAAGGCGCGCGTCTGGATGTCGAGGAGATGGGGCATCTCCATTCCCTGACCCAGCTTCGCGAACGTGATTTGCTTTAGCGTGTCAGACATTGCTCACCCGGTATTCACCCGGCACAGGTGAAAAAACGGCCAAACCCCGACCGCGCGCGATAGCGCGCCCGGTCGGAGCGGGCCTTGGACTGCTCGAATTAGATGGAACGAGAGATATCGATTTCACTCAAGGCGCTTGGCTGAAGGGAAGAACCACTCGAGGAGTGATTACTTCACTTCCACCGTCGCGCCTTGCTCTTCGAGTTTGGCTTTGAGAGTAGCGGCTTCGTCCTTGGACACGCCCGCCTTCACCGTCTGGGGTGCGCCATCGACGAGATCCTTGGCTTCCTTCAGGCCCAGGCCGGTGATCTCGCGGACCACCTTGATGACCTGGATCTTCTTTCCACCGGCATCCTTGAGGAGCACGTCGAACTCGGTCTTCTCCTCAACGGCTGCTGCCGGGGCACCGCCGCCGCCGGCCGCCGCGCCACCCACCGGCGCCGCAGCGATCGTGACGTTGAACTTGCTCTTGAACGCGTCGATCAGCTCAGCGAGCTCGAAGACGGACATGTTGCCGATCGCGTCGAGGATCTCGTCCTTGTTCATGGTCGTAGGCATTTCCTGATTCTCCCTGATGGTATAAAAGTCGGTCAATCGGTCTATCGGTCAGTCAGTTGGATCGGTCGGTCGACTGACCGACTTTCAGGCGGTGCTCTCGCGCTGCTGGCGCAGACCTTCAAGCGCGCCGGCAAACATGTACAACACGCCGCTCAGCGCGCCGACGAAGCCGGCGAGCGGGGACTGCATGCCGGCGCCGAGTTCGGCGAGCATCTGCTCGCGCGACGGCATCGAAGCCAGCTTTTTGACCTGCGCCTTGTCGATCGCCTTTCCCTCGAACAGGCCGCCCTTCACCTCGAGCTTCGCGTCGTTTTCCTTGGCGAAGTCGGTGATGACTTTGGCGGCGCTGATCGGATCCTTGGCGACGACGAGCCCGGTGGGTCCGCGCAAGCGCGTTCCGACCAGACCGCTTTCATTTACGGCGCGGAGGGCCAAACTGTTCTTGATGACCACGTATTCCACGTTCGCCTTGCGAAGGCGGCGGCGGAGATCGGTCATGCGCTTCACGTTCAAGCCTGTGAAGTCGGTATAGTAGAGCGCCGTGGCGCCCGTGAGCTTCGTTTTCAGCTCGGCGACGAGCTTCTCTTTCTCGGTGCGATTCATCGCTCGTTACCGGTAGAGGGTGGAGTCGACCATGACGCCCGGTCCCATGGTGCTGGAGACCGACACGTTGCGGACGTACACGCCCTTGGCCGCGGACGGCTTGGCGCGAACGATCTGGTCCATGAACGCCGTGAAGTTCGTCTCGAGCGCGTCGAGGCCGAACGACACTTTCCCGATCGGCGCGTGAACGTTTCCGGCCTTGTCGACGCGGAACTCGATCTTGCCGGCCTTGGTCTCCTTGACCGCGTTGGAGATGTTGAACGTGACCGTGCCCGCCTTGGGGTTGGGCATCAGTCCGCGCGGCCCGAGGACCCGGCCGAGCGCGCCGAGCTGTCCCATCTGGTCGGGCGTGGCGATCAGTACGTCAAAGTCGAGCCACCCGTCCTTGATTTTCTGGATATGCTCGACGCCGACGAAATCGGCACCCGCTTCCTGCGCCTCGCGCGCCTTGTCGCCGGCGGCGATGACGAGGACGCGCACCGATTTTCCGGTGCCCGCCGGGAGGACGACGGTGCCGCGCACGACCTGATCGGCGTGGCGCGGGTCGACCCCCAAACGGACCGCGATCTCGACGGTCTCATCAAACTTTGCGAATGCTGACTTCTTAACAATCTCCAGCGCCTGCTTCGGCTGGTACGTCGACGCGATGTCGCGGTTCTTGGCCGCGCCGTTGTACTTCTTGCCATGGTCGGCCATCAGTCCACGACCTCCAGCCCCATCGAGCGCGCCGCGCCAGCAACCATGTGCATGGCCGACTCGATCGTGTCGCAGTTGAGGTCGGGCATCTTGAGCTCCGCGATCTTGCGGACCTGCGCCTTGGTGACCTTGCCGACCTTGTTGCGATTCGGCTGGCCCGATCCCTTCTCGATTCCCGCTTCCTTCTTCAACAGCACGGCCGCCGGCGGCGTCTTCGTGATGAAGGTGAAGGACTTGTCGGTGAAGATCGTGATCTCCACCGGCAGGATCGTGTCCTGGCCCTGCGTTCGAGAATTGAACTCTTTGCAGAAGGCCATGATGTTGATGCCCTGCGGGCCGAGGGCCGTTCCCACCGGAGGGGCGGGATTGGCTTTGCCCGCGGGGATCTGCAACTTCACAAACCCCGCGACTTTCTTTGCCATAAGACTCCTTGAAACGACCCGCCGACCTGCCGGCGGCAATCTCCCACTGAACGCTTAACGTCGGAGTGGTGGCCGACGGCCGTCCGGTCTGTTGTCAGTACGCCCGCAACTGCAGGTAATCCAACTCCACCGACGTCGGTCGACCGAACAGACTCACCGACACCCGGACCTTGCCCTTGTCCGCCATCACCTCTTCGACCGTTCCATTGAAATCCGTGAACGGTCCTTCGGTGATCGCCACCGCCTGACCCACGAGGAACGGAATCTCTTCCTTCGGCGCCTCGTCCTCTCGCTCGTCGGCGATGCCGAGGAGGCGATTGACTTCGTCCGGGCGCAACGGCTGCGGAAATCGCTGGTCGTGCCCGACGAACTTGATGACACCCTGGATGCCGTTCACCACGTGCGCCGTCTCCTGGTTCATCTCCATCTCGACCAGCACGTAGCCGGGAAAGAGCTTTCGTTCGACGGTGACCTTTTTGCCGTTCTTGATCTCAACCACGTCCTGCGTCGGGACGAGCGCCTGACGAATCGCCCGTTCGGCGGCCGCGCGCGCGTCTCCGTCAATCTTCCGTTGCACGAGCGACCGAACCTTGTTCTCGTGACCGGCGGTCGTCTGAATGGCGTACCAGCGATGTTCCGGCATGTCGACTCAGTGTCCCGCGAACAGCGACGGGATCATCTTGATCAGCACACCCTGCAGCACGAAATCGAGGATCGTGATCACCAGCCCAAGGAAGAGCACGAACACGATGATTTGCAGCGTCGCCGAGCGGACCTGATTCAGATCCGGCCAGGTGACTTTGCGCATCTCGGCCATGACGCCGTGGTAGAACGCGACGACACGGCTGAGCATGCCGGGGGCTTGGCCGGGGCCCCCCGACCCCGCAACCGCATCGGCCATTACTTGGTTTCCTTATGGACCAGATGCTTGTTGCAACGTGGGCAGTACTTCTTCCACTCAACGCGTTCCGGATGGAGGCGCTTGTTCTTCGTGGTGAAGTAGTTCCGATTCTTACAGTCGCCGCAGGCGAGGATGATTTTATCTCGAGGCATATGCGTTGGACGTTAGACGTTGGACGTTGGACGTGAACGGCGACGGAGCAGCGGTGCGCTCAACATCCCACGTTCCACATCCAACGAAAGAGCTGACGACCGGGATTGAACCGGTGACCTCACCCTTACCAAGGGTGTGCTCTACCAACTGAGCTACGTCAGCGTTCACATGGTCGACAAATATTCAGTACTGCATCGTCTCGGTCAGGGGTACGTGGTGCGTGATGCGTTGTGCGTGATGCGTGGTGCGTGATGCGTGGTGCGTTCCAGGGCAGCAGATGCTCAGCGTTCAGAGCGGGAGACGGGGCTCGAACCCGCGACATCAAGCTTGGAAGGCTTGCGCTCTACCAACTGAGCTACTCCCGCGATTCTCGACTCCTCCGTGGCGCCGGTGCGACAGTGCTCCCCCCACTCTCCTCGTTGCTTCGCTCTATACCCGACGCCATTACGGTCCACGCAATGGTGGGGGAAGGATTCGAACCTTCGTAGGGCGTTAACCCGGCAGATTTACAGTCTGCTGCCATTAGCCACTCGGCCACCCCACCGGATTTCCGCGCGTTGATTTGCCTCTTGCCACTTCTCTGATTGCGACGACGAATCGCCTGTTCGACGAATTGCCTGCTCCCGTGTGTTCCACGCTACAAGAGCTGACGGCGAGACTCGAACTCGCAACCGCCTGATTACAAATCAGGTGCTCTGCCAATTGAGCTACGTCAGCAGACGGCCAATTTTGCGCGAGACTCGTAGAATAAAGGAAGCCGGAAACAGTGTCAAGCCGCGCTGGCACCACAGCTTAGGCTCTGCGCGCTCAACTGCCCAACTTACCGCGCGCATTTGGCGGGCGAAATCCGGCCAATTTCGCGGGGCCCGGCCGTCTCAGCGAACCTTCTTCCAGCGCGTACCGTCGGGGCCGTCTTCGATGGCGATTCCGCGCTCGACCAGCTCGGCCCGAATCGCGTCGGACGCAGCGAAATCCCGCCGCTCGCGGGCCGCACGGCGGGCCGCCAGCCGTTCCTCAACCCATGACGCCACCGTCGGATCGTCGACCAGCCGCTCAGGAACGATGTCGAGCACGCTATTGATCCGCGCAAAGGCCGCGCGAGCGGCCTCGAGCGCCTCTGGATCCGTGCCGCGCCGGTCCAGTTCGGCGTTCGCCCTGGTGATGAACGTGAACAACGCGGCCAAAGCGTTCGGCGCGTTCAGGTCGTCGAACAGCGCGGCATCCGCGTCCGCCGTAGCGACCTCGGCCACTCGCGCCAACTCGGCCGTTCCGCCCCGCGCGCTCGCCAACCGATCGGCGAAATCTCCGACTCTGGTGACGGCGTTGATGGACGCCTCGAGCGCGTCTTCCGACAGGTTCAACTCCTTACGGTAGTGCGTGTTGAACACAAAATGCCGAACCGCCGCTGCGGGAATCCGCGCCTCGCGCATCCCCTGAACGGTGGTGACGTTGCCGAGTCGCTTGGCCATCTTGGTGCCGTCGGTGAGCAGGAAGGCGCCATGGCACCAGAACCGCGAAAACGTCTGCCCAGTCGCGGCCTCGGACTGCGCGATCTCGTCCTCGTGGTGCGGAAAGATGAGGTCGATGCCGCCGGCGTGGATGTCCAGCGTGTCGCCCAACAGGTCGATCGCCATCGCCGAGCACTCGAGATGCCAGCCTGGGCGACCGCGACCCCAGGGTGAATCCCACGCTGCGCCGGCCGCCTCGTCTTCCGGCTTGGCCGCCTTCCAGAGCGCGAAATCCTGGGCGTTTTCTTTCGAGTAGTCGTCCTGCGACACGCGTGCGCCTGCCTTGACGTCGCGCGTGTCGAGGCGCGACAAGCGCCCGTAGGTGGGGAAGCGGCCAATGGCGAAATACACCGAACCGTCGTCGGCCTGGTATGCGATCCCGCGCTCGATGAGCCGTTCGACGAGCGCAATCATTTGCGCGATGTAGTCCGTCGCCTTGGGATAGGCCTCGGCCGGCTCGATGCGCAAATACTCACGATCGGCGTGAAAGATCTTGGTGATCGGCTCCGTGACCTGCGTGATCGACTTTCGCTGCTCGTGCGCGCGGCGAATGATCTTGTCGTCAACGTCGGTGAGGTTCATGACCTGCCTCACCCGCCAGCCGCGCAGTCGCAGCACGCGCCGCAACAGGTCGACGAACAGAAACGTGCGAAAGTTGCCGAGGTGCGCCGGGTTGTAGACCGTGGGGCCGCAACTGTAGATGCGCACCGTCGAGTCGTCCGCGGGTGCGAACGGCTCGACCGAGCGCGTCATCGTGTTGTACAGGCGAAACCCGAGGGCGGGCACGGTATCCGGCATCTACTCGCGAGTCGATTGTGCGGAGAGGATGGTGAATGCTAGACGTATCGGAATGGGCGGTCAACAAAACCGGACGCGCTCGGCGACGCGCGCGCGAGCAGTTTGTGCCGCTGTGGACGGCGAAAGTCGGCCGTCGCGCAGCACGAGCACTCGCGCGGGAAGTCGACCAGCAACGGATTCGTCCGCGGTCGTGACAACCACGGCGTCACCGCAATCGCGCCGCTGCGTGATCCACTGCGCTACGCTTGCGACCATTGGCGGCGTGATGCGCGCGTCGACGAGATGGACGCGCGGGAGATCGGCGGTTCGACTAGGCCGCGAGGTGCGCGGAACGCTCGTGCGCGTGGGGTAGTAGCTGGCGCGCAACTCCGCCGCCGTGCGCGACCGTTCGCCAAACCACGCGACCTCACCGGCGTCCGGCACGATCAGACCGGCCGCGCAAAGCAGCAGCGTCGACTTGCCGGAGCCGTGCGCGCCGGTGACGACGACGGCGTCGCCCGGACACAGGGAGAGGTCAATGCCGCGAAGAACGGCGCATGTGGCGCGACAGGCGCCAAACCCGGCGTGAATCTGTTTGACGATGCCCCGCAGCTCGAGCGCGAATTGCATGCGGCTCGATACCAGGCGAATGGCGTGAGACCATCACCGCGCGCGCGCTGAGTGCATCATTTCACCGCGTACGGCTTACCGCGTACGGCGAGTCACGCGCTTCGTTGAACCCCGACTCGTTCCGCCTCGCCCACGATATCGATGGGCGCACCGGGCGGTGCGAGCACTCCGCCGCCGGGCACGGGCACGCGCAGCACGAGCGGGCGTTCGCGCGTGGTCCGACGGAAA
The DNA here is from genome assembly GCA_963817445.1 of uncultured Gemmatimonadaceae bacterium. GTDB lineage: Bacteria > Gemmatimonadota > Gemmatimonadetes > Gemmatimonadales > Gemmatimonadaceae > JAQBQB01. The sequence continues at coordinate 460,226 of CAWFOG010000026.1, read as the reverse complement.
CCTTGCCCTTCGTAAATGCGCGTGATGAGAATGCGCCGCACGATCACCATGACCGTCACCAGCACGGGGAGAGCGACGACGAGTCCCAATCCGCCGAGCAGTTGGCCGATGACGAGCACCGACATGATCGTGAGGACCGGCGGCAGATCGACCTTCTTCGACATGACGAGGGGCGACACGATGTTCCCCTCGATCAGATGCACGACGACCCCGAGTCCGACGACGAGCAGCGCGTGGCCGAACGGGCTGAATGCGTGGTACTGGGGACCGGTGAGAACGAACAACGCCGGCAGTGTCGTCGAGAGGAGCGTTCCGAAAAACGGAATGATCGCCACGAGCCCGGTGAAAATTCCAAACACCAGCGCATAGGGTACGTCGAGCACCCACAGCCCGAGCGCGGTGATCGCGCCGAGGAAGGTCATCGTCAGCAACTGGCCAACGATGTAGGCGCGAAGCGAGTCGGCGAGGTCGGCGAGCACATCGCGCGCGAGATCGCGATGGATCGGCGGAAAGAGTGCGATCAGCCACTCGCGGTAGAGCGCCGGGTGGAGCGAGAGATAGATGCCCATGACGCCGACGGCGAACACATTGATCGCCGCATGCACGATCTCGAACAGCTTCGTCGGGATCGTGCCGAACGTGCCGCTCAGCTGGCCGTACAGCGCCTGCAGCGTGCGGTGTTCACCGGGCTGACCGAGCATGTCGCGGAGCGCGGGAAAGCGGTTCGCGAGTTGATCGATTCCGGTTTCCCACGAGGTGACGAAGTCCGGGAGCTGCTGAACGAGCTTGCGCGTTTGGTCGATGACCGGCGGGGCGAGAATCCACATGAGCAGCCCGAGCGCGGCCGACCGAGCCGAGGATCGCCGCGGCGAGCGCGACGCGTTCGGGCGCGTGCGTGCGGCGCTCGATCCACGCGGCAACGGCTCCCCAAAACAGCGAAACGAGGACGCCGAGCATCAGCAGCACAAACACCGGGGCGACGGTCTTGAACAGCCAGAGGAGCAGGACTGTCAGAACCGTCGCCGTCAGAATGGGCGCGAAGCGAAAGCGCCCATTCCCACCGTGACCAGCGTCAGCTTTCAACTGGGCTTCTTCTGGCTCGGGGCATCCTCGATCTCGGCGTGCACCGTTTCTTCGTCGGGCCGCCCGGCAGGAAGCTGTCGCTTTTCAGGCGAGCCGGCCGGGAGCATTCCCATTTTCTGCTTGAGCGCGAGGAGTTGGACGTCGACGCTGCCGGCAGCAGCTCCTTTTTCCAGTTGCTTGAAGTCCTGCGCGAGCCGGTCGCCGGTGAACTCTTCTTCGATTTCGATCGATGCCTTGAGCTGGCGCTCGTTGGTCTCGATGCGCTCTTCCATCCGCGCGAACGCTTCGAATGCCGACTTTTCCGACAGCGACGACATCGTTTCGGCGATGCGCTTTTGCGCCTCTGCGCGACGCTGGCGCGCGACGAGCAGGTTCTTCTTGCGCTTGGCCTCTTCGATCTTGTCGTTCAGATCGCGCAGCGAATTCTTGAGCTTTTCCGTTTCGACGCGATGCTGTTCCCACGTTTGCTCGAGCTGCTGCGCGTGCGACATGTGCTCGCCCTGGCGCATGAGCGCCTGCTTGGCGAGATCGTCGCGGCTTTCCTTGATGGCGAGGACGGCTTTGTTTTCCCAGTCGCCCGCCTGCTTGTACTCGGTGTCGGCTTGATCGCGCAACCGCTTCTCGTCGGCGATCGCCGTGGCGACCTGCTGCTTCGCCTTGGCGAGCTGCGACCGCATGTCGACGAGAATCTGATTGAGCATTTTCTCGGGATCTTCGGCCCGAGAGATCAGGTCGTTGATGTTCGACCGCAGCACGGTCGACAACCTATCGAAGATGCCCATGGGTCAGCGTGCCTCGCGGAACGAGCCGAGCTCGCGCAGGTGCGACGCGAGCGCGACCGTGATGCTTTCGTAGGCCGCGAGGAATTCCTCATAGTCGAGATGCGACAACTCGAGCGCTTCGGTCATGACGATGGAATCCTGTTCGATACCGTACGACCCGTGCACGAGATCGGAGGCGTTGAGCTCGAGCAGGCGGCGGCTCAGCGTGGCCACGGTTTCGGCCTTGCTGGGAATCGCCATCACCTTGACGCGCATCAGCACGACGGGCGGCGAGTAATTCACGACGACGCTGAAATTGAGCTCGCCACTCGGCCGCACGACCCAGAGACCCGGTTCGACCTCGGAGAAGGTCGCTCCCGTTGCTCCGTCAGCGGCGACGCGATTGAGCCAGCCCTCGACATCTTCCTTGGTTACCATCTCGAATCCTTGCCTAGGGTCCTGAAGGGCCTACGAAACGGACGAGCACGACGTTTCACCCGATCTGACCGGATCGCTAACCTACGTCACCCGCGCTTGATTTGCACCAATCGCTCGCGCGCGAGGCGGCGCCCGGTTGGCGTCGCGGCAAGTCCGCCGCCAGCGGTTTCGCGATATCGGACATCCATGTCGCGCCCGATCTCGCCCATCGTGTCGATCACTTCGTCGGCGGGAATCGCGAAGGTGATTCCGGCGAGCGCCATTTCGATGGCGGCCAGTGCGATCGCCGCACCGGTCGCGTTTCGGAAGACGCAGGGCAATTCGACGAGCCCGCCGAGCGGATCGCAGACGAGACCGAGCGTCCCCTGCTGCGCTAGCGCGACCGCGGCCGACGCCTGATCGGGCGATCCTCCGAGCATGTCGACGGCGGCGCCGGCGGCCATTCCGGCCGCGGCTCCGGTCTCAGCCTGACAGCCACCCTCCGCGCCGGACAGCGATGCGCGCTCGGCGACGACGGCGCCAATCAATCCCGCAGCGGCGAGCGCATCGACGACCTGATCCTCGGAGCAGCCGCGCGCGGCGGCAAGTCCAGTGAGCACCGCGGGGAGCACGCCCGCGCCGCCTGCGGTCGGCGCGGCGACGATCACGCCCATCGCGGCATTGACCTCCTGCACGGCGAGCGCGCGCGCGAGCACGTCGCGAAACGCCGTGTTGGCGAGCGGACCCGGAGGACCGTTGACGAGCTTGGCTGCGTCGCCGCCGACGAGGCCGGAGGCGGATTTCAGATTGCCGGTGAGACCCTGCTCGATCGCGCCGTACATGACGTGGAGCGCGCGGCGCAGCACGTCGCGGATTTCGCCGACCGGGCGGCCCTGGTCTTCGGACTCGGTCTCGAGCGCGAGGCGCGACAGCGAAATGCCGCGCGCGTTGGCGTCACGAACGGCGGCGGCGAGGGATCTGTACATGAGGGAAATGTATCGTCGGTGGACTACGCCGTGACCTTGTCGAGTCGAAACGCCCACCGCACCCACGGCAGCGCGCGCAGATGGTCGCGCACGATCTCGCCTGGATGGTCGTCGAGCTCGATGACCATGAACGCGTCGCCGCCCTTTTTTTGGCGCGTGAGGCGGAGCGTCGCGATGTTGAGTCCATCATCGGCGAGGACCGTGGCAATTTTGGCGATCGACCCGCGAATGTCTTCGGCGACGAGAACGATGGTGTGAAACGCGCCCGACACTTCGACGGGATAGCCGTCGATCTCGTTCACCAGCACTCGACCCGCGCCGAGCGACGCGCCGACCATCATCGCCGTGCGGTCGCCGCGCTCGAGGGTCATGCGCACGCTGTTCGGATGGGCGTCCTCGTCGAGCGTGGTTTTCTCGAACTTGTACGCGAGGCCTTCACGTTCGGCGATTTCCAGCGCTGTGCGAATGCGATCGTCGTCAGGTCGAAAACCCATCAGACCGGCGGCGATCGCTTTGTCGGTGCCGTGCCCTTCACCGGTGCGCGCGAACGATCCGTGCAGCTCGATCGTCGCGCGCTCGGGCGTACCGCCAACGAGCCCGCGCGCGAGCAAGCCGAGTCGGCAGGCGCCGGCCGTGTGCGAGCTGGACGGCCCGACCATGACGGGGCCGATGATGTCGAGGATGGAGACCATGTGGGGAAAGCTACTGCCGCGCTACCTGGGCTTCGCCTCGAACATCCGCTTGAGGAACTCGCCCGTGTACGAACCGGGTGTCGCCGCCACGGTCTCGGGCGATCCAACGGCGACGAGCGCGCCGCCGCGATTCCCGCCTTCAGGCCCCAAGTCGATGATCCAATCCGCGGTCTTGATCACGTCGAGGTTGTGCTCGATGACGAGCACGGTGTTGCCGCGATCGACCAGACGATGCAACACGTCGAGCAACACGCGAACGTCCTCGAAATGCAAGCCGGTCGTCGGCTCGTCGAGAATGTAGAACGTGCGTCCCGTGTCGCGCTTTGACAGTTCCGTCGCCAGCTTGACGCGTTGCGCCTCGCCGCCAGACAGCGTCGTCGCGCTCTGGCCGAGGTGGATGTAGCCGAGGCCGACGTCGACGAGCGTTTGCAGTTTCTGATGGATGCGTGGCTGATTCTGAAAAAACTCGAGCGCGTCGTCGACGTTGAGCTCGAGGACGTCGGCGATCGACTGGCCGCGAAAGCGCACCTCGAGCGTTTCGCGATTGTACCGCTTTCCCTTGCACACCTCGCACGGCACGTACACGTCGGGGAGGAAGTGCATCTCGATCTTCACGAGGCCGTCGCCCTGACAGGCCTCGCACCGTCCGCCTTTGACGTTGAACGAAAAGCGCCCCGGTCCGTAGCCGCGGATCTTCGCTTCCGGCAGTTCGGCGAACAGTTCGCGAATCGGCGTGAACAGCCCGGTGTACGTCGCCGGGTTCGAGCGCGGCGTGCGGCCGATCGGACTCTGGTCGATGTCGATGACCTTGTCGATTTGTTCGAATCCGCCAATTCGAGTATGCGCACCGGGGATCACACGCGCGCGATAGAAATGCCGCGCCAGCGCGCGATGCAAAATGTCTTCGATCAGCGTCGACTTGCCCGAGCCGGAGACGCCAGTCACGGCGACGAACAAGCCGAGTGGAATCTCGACGTCCAGATTGCGCAGGTTGTGCTCGCGCGCGCCCTCGATGCGCAGGGCGCGATGCCGTTCCGGCACGCGTCGGGTCGCCGGCGTGGCGATGCTCATCTCGCCGCTCAGATATTTTCCCGTGATCGACGCCGGATTGCGCGCGATCTCGTCGATGGTGCCCGCGGCGATCACTTCACCGCCGTGTTTCCCGGCGCCGGGCCCGAGATCGATGACGTGATCGGCCGCGCGCATGGTCTCTTCGTCGTGCTCGACGACGATCACGGTGTTGCCCAGGTCGCGCAACTGCTCGAGCGTGGCGAGGAGGCGCGCGTTGTCGCGCTGATGCAAGCCGATCGACGGCTCGTCGAGGATATAGAGAACTCCAACGAGTCGCGATCCAATCTGCGTCGCCAACCGAATGCGCTGGGCCTCGCCACCCGAGAGCGACTCGGCGGCGCGGCCGAGGGTGAGGTACTCGAGCCCGACGTCGACGAGAAAGCGCAACCGCTCACGCACTTCCTTGAGGATGGGGTTCGCGATCTCGGGATCGAGTCCCGGCGTGGCGCCGCTCCGTACGCGCACGCTCTCGAAGAACAACAGCGTCTCCGTGACGGGCAGCTCGACAATTTCGCCGATGTTGCGGTCGTCGATCGTTACCGCCAGCGATTCGCGCTTGAGGCGCCGGCCGCCGCATTCGCTGCACGGCACCTCGATCATATACTCCTGCAACTCGAGGCGCACGGTGTCGGACTCCGACTCCTCGTAGCGACGCTCGACGTTCCGCAGCACGCCTTCCCATTCGACGTTGGGCGCCGAGGATTTCGATACGCGCGCCGCGCCGGCGGCCTCGCGTTTTTCGCCATGGAGGATCGCGTCGCGCACGGACTTGGGCAGGTCGCCCCACGGCGTATTGAGATCGAACTTGAGTTGGCGCGCCAACGCCGGCAGCACGACCTTGCGCAGATAGCCGCTCGGTTCGCCCCAGGGGAGAATCACTCCTTCGAGAATTGAAATACGCGGCCCGCCGAGGATCAGCTCCTCGCTGACGCGGCGGCGCGTACCGAGTCCGCCGCAGGTGGTACACGCGCCGAACGGAGAATTGAACGAGAAGTGGCGCGGCTCGAGCTCGGGGAGCGATATGCCGCACGCCGCGCACCCATAGCGTTCGGAAAACAGTTCGACTGTGTCCGCCGCGGTGTCGCTCACCTCGACGACACCGTCGGCCAGTTTGAGCGCCGTTTCGATCGAATCGCTGAGCCGACTGCGATCTTCGTCGCGCACCGTGAGCCGGTCGACGACGACGGAGATCGTGTGATTCTGCCGCCGATTGAGTTTTGGCGGCGACGCGAGTTCGATCAGCGAGCCGTCGACGTACGCGCGGATGAAGCCCTGCTTCCGAGCGTCTTCGAACAGCTCGCGGAATTCGCCCTTTCGCCCCTGCACGAGCGGCGCGCGCACTTCGATGCGCGTGTCGCGCGGCCAGGTGAGCACGATCTCGGCGATCTGCGCGGGGCTCTGACGCTGCACGGGGCGTCCGCAGTTCGGGCAGTGCGGCGTGCCGGCGCGCGCCCACAGCAGGCGCAGATAATCATAGATCTCTGTCACCGTGCCGACGGTGGACCGCGGGTTATGACCGGCGGTTTTCTGCTCGATCGAGATCGCGGGCGACAACCCTTCGATCGAGTCGACGTCGGGCTTGTCCATCAGGCCGAGAAACTGCCGCGCGTACGCGGACAGCGACTCGACGTAGCGGCGCTGTCCCTCGGCGTAGATCGTGTCGAACGCGAGCGACGACTTGCCGGAGCCGGACAATCCGGTGATCACCGTCAATCGATCGCGGGGGATCGTGACGTCGATATTGCGCAGATTGTGCTCGCGCGCGCCGCGAACGATCAGTGCGTCTCGTGCATCGTCTGCCATAGCCTGGGTAAACTGCGAGCGGGACCGACGCGAAACAAGTCGCTATATTGCGCGCCATGCCTCACACCGACGCCATCGTCGTGCTGACCACTGTCGCCAGCGACGAAGAAGCCGTCCACTTCATCCGCGCGCTGCTCGACCGCCGGCTCATCGCGTGCGGTACGCTCGTCCCGGGAGCACGGTCGCTGTACCGGTGGCAAGGCAAGATTGCGGACGAACGCGAGGTCGTCGTCATGCTCAAGACGCGCTCGGCGCGCTTGGAATCCTTGCGCGGCGCGTTCGCCGAACTGCATCCATACAAGGTGCCCGAGCTGCTCGCGCTCCCGGTCGAAGGCGGCTTGGAGAAATACCTCGAGTGGATCAATACCGAAACGACGCTCGCGCTCGCGTAACACACGCAGGTTGCAGCAGGAGCGTTGTTGACGCTCTCCCCTTCCCCGCCCCACCCCCGCCCGCGTCCCGCCATGCCGCTCAACACTGATGACGACAGCGCCGAGGCGCAGTTGGAACTCGGAATCACGCTCGCGCGAGCGGCGCGCTGGCGCGATGCCATCGAGCCGCTGCAACGCGCCATCGCGCTCGATCCGGCGCTCGCCGCGGCCCACTATCAGCTCGGCGAGGCGTACAACCACACCGATCAACTGAGCGAATCGCTCGGCGCGTTCGAGGCCGCCGCCGCGCTTCAGCCCGACCATTGGCGCGCGTTGCAGGGAATGGGCGTGGCACTCGATCGACTGGGCCGGCCCGAGGACGCGCGCCTTGCGTATCAGCGCGCACGCGAGGCAAATCGTCGGTGATGAGCCGGCGAACGACGCTCGGCGCCGCGGTCATCGTAGCGTGGATCGTCGGATTGGTGCTGCTCGTGCGCCGCGAATATTTCCGGCCGCAGCTCGAGCGCCTGGCCGAAGCGGCGACCCACGTCGCACCGGGCGCGGTGTACTACGGCCTCATGCAAGGCGACCGCCAGGTCGGCTTCGCGTCGTCGTCGCTCGACACGACCGAGCAGACGATCATGCTCAACGACTATCTCGTCGCCGACCTGCCGGTGGGCGGCAAAGCTCGCCGCGCGACGGCCCGCACGAACGTGACGCTGACGCGCGCGCTGCACATGTCGAGCTTCGATCTGACGCTCGCCGCCGCGGGCGCGCCCGTGCGCGCGAGCGGCGACATCAGCGGCGACAGCCTTCTCGTACTCGCCATTCAAACCGGCGCGCAGAAGCCGGACACGCAGCGCGTCGCGCTCTCGGGACCGATTCTCCTTCCCACACTCGTCCCTCTCGCGGTCGCACTCGGCGAACACCCCAAGGTCGGGCAGCACTACATCCTGCCGGTGTTCGATCCGGCGACGATGGCGCCCAAGGACGTCGGCGTCGACGTGCGCGCCGAATCGTCGTTCGTGGTCAACGACAGTTCGGTGTTCGACTCGGTGACGTCGCGCTGGCGCGGCGTGCGGCCAGATACCATCCGCGCCTGGCAGGTGGTGACGCCGAGCGGCGGTGGGATTCAACGGCTGGGTCGACGCGCAAGGGCGCATCGTCGAGACGACGCAGCTGGGCTTCACCCTCGTGCGAATGCCCTACGAAGTGGCATTCGAGAACTGGCGCGCCGACACGGGCTACGTCGCCGTATCCGACGATCGCGACATTCTAGAGACGACGGCGATCGCGGCGAACAAGCGATTGACCGGTCACGTCGACGTCGCTCCGCGTGCGGTTGACCAACGTGTGCCCTCACGGGCTTCGATCTCAACGGCCAACGCCAGCGCCTGTCCGGCGACACGCTGACGATCGGGCCGGAGCCGGACAGCGTGCTCGCCAAGCGGCCCAGACTGCGCCTGCTGCCCGGCCGCAATTCGTCGTTCACGCGCCCTGAGCCGATGCTGCAGAGCAGGGACCGACAAATCGTGGCGCTCGCGTTGCGGATTGCCGGGCGCGAGCGTGATCCGCGCGTCGTCGCCGAGCGACTGAACGCGTGGGTGCACGACTCGATCAGCGACCGTGTCACGTTTGGCGTCCCAAACGCGCTCGAGGTGCTCCGGACGCGGACGGGAGATTGTAACGAGCATACACAGCTCTTCGTCGCTTTATCACGTGCCCTCGGCTTGCCGGCACGCATCGCCTCCGGCCTGGCGTACGTGGATGGCAAGTTCTACTACCACGCCTGGCCGGAAATTCTGCTCAACGACTGGGTCGCCGTCGATCCGACGTTCGGCCAGTTTCCAGCGGACGCGGCCCACTTGCGATTCGTCGTCGGTGGATTGACGCGTCAGACGGAGCTTTTGCGCTTGATGGGAAATCTGAAAATCGACGTCGTGAGCGTAAACGGCGCGGCGACTGCTGGTCGCGCCACATCCGCGCCCCGTGACGGCCGCGAATGATCGAGCTGACCAATCTGACGAAGCGCTACGGCGGATTTACCGCCGTGAACGCGATCAATCTGCACGTCCCACGCGGCGAGTTGTTCGGATTTCTCGGGCCGAACGGCGCGGGCAAGACGACGACGCTGCGCATGATCGCGGGAATCCTGCGTCCGACCGCCGGCACCGTCCACATTGCCGGCATCGACCTCGCGGCTGATCCGATCGCGGCGAAGAGCCGGCTCGGCTTCATCCCCGATCGGCCGTTCATTTACGAAAAGCTGACCGGTGTCGAGTTCCTGCGCTTCGTCGCCGGGTTGTACAACCAGGACGGGCCAAAGGTCGAGCATCGCGCACGCGAGCTGCTGGCGCTGTTCGATCTCGAGGAGTGGCGCGACGAACTCGTCGAGAGCTACAGCCACGGCATGCGGCAGAAGCTGATCATCTCGAGCGCGTTCGTGCATCGCCCCGAGGTGATCGTCGTCGACGAACCGATGGTAGGTCTCGACCCGAAAGCCGCGCGCATTCTCAAGGATCTGTTCGGCGAGTACACGCGACGCGGTCAGACGATCATGATGTCGACGCACACGCTCGAGGTGGCAGAGACGATGTGCGATCGCATTGGCATCATTCAGGGCGGCGTGATTCGCGCCTGCGGCACGATGGCCGAGCTTCGCGCGAGCGCGGAGTCGGGCGCGACGGGGCTCGAGCAAATCTTCCTGCGGCTCACCGGCGAAAACGCGGCACGCGCCCTCGTCGACGTGCTCGATGCCTGACGAGAAGCTCCCGAACCCGTCGGCCGCGCACCTGCTGGTTCCGAAGTGGCTCACGGCTCGCGCACGCGCGTCGTCCGAAGAGCGCGGCCACAGCTCCGCCTCGGCCTGCTCGCGCTGTTCGGAGCCGGCTTCTGGGGCTTCATCTTCGTCATGCTGTACCGGCTGCTCGTGTACTTTCGCGGCGTGCCGGAGATCGGGCCGCTGCTCGCCGGCAAGCTGCTCGGCCTCATTCTGATTGGTTTCTTCTCGATCCTGCTGCTGTCGAACATCATCACCGCGCTGTCGAGCTTTTTTCTCGCGCGCGATCTGGATTTGCTCGTGTCGGCGCCCGTCGACTGGCTGGAGTTGTATCTGGCCAAGCTGCTCGAGACGCTCGTGCATTCGAGCTGGATGGTGGTGCTGATGGCGGTGCCGATGTTCGCGGCGTACGGCGTCGTCTACGGAGGCGGGCTGCTGTATCCGCTGATCGTCTTCGTCGCGTTCTTCCCGTTTCTCGTCGTGCCGGCGGTGATCGGCAGCGCGATCACGCTGCTGCTCGTCAACATTTTTCCGGCCCGACGCACGCGCGACATTCTGAGCGTGATTGCCGTGCTGGCCGCCGGCGGGATCGTCGTTCTGTTTCGCATCGTGCGTCCGGAGCGGCTGGCCCGGCCGGAGGGATTCCGCTCGCTCGTCGACTTCATCACGATCCTGCGCGGGCCCACGTCGCCGATCATGCCGAGCGATTGGGTGCAGCACGCGGTGATGTCGTGGGTGGCCGGCCGGCCGCAGCTCCTTCCTTACTATCTGCTCTGGTCGACTGCCGCCGCCGCCTTCGTCCTCGGCGCCGCGCTCCATCGGTGGCTCTATGGTGCCGGATTCAGCAAAGCGCAGGAAAGCGGCCGGCGCTGGGCGCGCACCGGGCCGTTCGGCCGGCTCGGGCACGCGCTGCTCACGCCGTTCGGCATTGTCCGACGTGAGCTCGTGCTCAAGGAATTGCGACTGTTCTTTCGCGACACGACGCAGTGGTCGCAGCTCATTCTGCTCGCCGTGCTTGTGCTGGTGTACGTATTCAACATCAAGTATCTGCCGCTGCGCGGCGAAGGCGTGACGTTTTTCCTCGTGAACGTCGTGCCCTTCCTGAATCTGGCGCTCGCCGGATTCGTGCTGGCGTCGATCGCGGCGCGATTCATTTTCCCCGGGCGTGAGCCTCGAGGGGCGCACCTTTTGGCTGCTGCGGTCCAGCCCAATGTCGATGCGCGAGCTGCTCTGGTCCAAGTTCTGGGTTGGCACGCTGCCGCTGCTCGTTCTGGCGTTGGCGATCGTCGGCGTTCACCGACTATCTGCTGCAGGTCACCGACTTCATCATGGCGGTCTCGATCTTCTCGATCACGCTGATGACGATGGCGATCGCCGGGTTGGCGCTCGGTTTCGGGACGATGTTTCCGCAGTTCGAGACGGAGAATGCGGCGCAAATTCCGACGTCGTTCGGCGGCCTCGTATTCATGATGAGCTCCGTGGCGCTGATCGGCGCTGTCGTGGTGCTCGAGGCTAAACCCGTCTACACGTACTTGAGCGCCCGGGCGTACGGCACGCCGATCGAACCCGTGGAAATGGCCCTGGGGTTCAGCGCGGCCGCGATCCTGTGCGCGGTCGTGATGATCGCCCCGATCCGCGTTGCGCTGCACCGTCTGGAGCACGTCGAGCGGTAGTCGTCGCGGTAGTTGGAGGGGGCAAATAGGCCGACTGTGACGGCCTCCGGGGTGCCAGGGTCGTTTAACCCGGAATCCCGAAGTGACTTCGGGACTCCGTTGGATCGCCAACAGGCTACGCCTCGGTCGACCGTGGCGAGCTGAAAATGACCCGCCCCACCACTCCTCGGAGGAAGTTTCCATGAAGCGCATTTCCCTCATCGCTGCGGCGTTGGTGCTGTTCGCCGGCGCACGGCTCCACGCGCAGGCTGCGACGCCTGACACGGCCAAGAAGGCCACGAAGACCGCGACTCACAAGGCGACCGCGAGCAAGTCGGCGACGACTGCTACGCCCGCCGCGACCACGGCCAAGCCGGCCACGCAGTCGGGTGCAGCTACGCCCGCCGCGACCACGACCGCTGCGCCGACGACCGCGCACAAGTCGAGCAAGAAGTCCAGCAAGAAGAGCGCGACGGCTGCGCCGGCCAAGAAGGACACGACCGCCAAGAAGCCGTAATTCGGCAATGCGATAGAGCTGCCGTCTACGGTCGCGGTCAGGCCGCTAGTCGATTTCCGCAGCTCGCGCAGTAGTGTGCATTAGGTTCGACGACAGGTGCGCCGCAATCGGCGCACCTGTCTCGTAAGTACCGGCCGCAGTTCGAGCAAAACGCCGCGTCGGACTCGGGACGCGGGCCGCACTCAGGGCACGGAGCATGGCCGGCGCGGTACGCGCGAACCGCGGCCTCGATCTCATCGTCCGGCAACGAGTCCGGGTGCGACGCGGCCTCTTCGACCGCCTGTTCCGCGGCGTCGGCGCGGCGCATCGCGAGGATCGCCTGACGCGTGTACTGGTCCTTCAACTCGCGATAGTCGTCGTCAGACAGCTTGCCCGTCGCCGGTCGAACTCGATCTCGCGCAGCGCCACAATCGCCGACTCCCGACCGTCCGACTCGCCGATGCCCTTTTCGCCCGGGCGTGAACGCGGCATCGCACCGTGTAGCGAAGACGGCGACCCAATCGATCGACGTCCGGATGCGCGCGGATCGCCGAAGAAAATCGGATAGAGCACGAATGCGAGCGCGCCAACGGCGAGCAGCGTTCCGATCAACAGTGCCGCGGTCACGCGTCGTCGTCCCCTTTGACCGCGGCTGCGAGGCGCGCCAGTTCGTCGGGTGTCGCGTCCACCGGCGTCGCTGTACGAGCGTCCGCGGCGCGATCGATTGCCGCCGCGCGTCCCCACCGGCGAATCAGTACCGCGACAACGAAGGCGCCGACGACGAGCGCCAACCCGGGTGTAATCCATCCAACGAGATTGAAGCCCGACTTGCGCGGCGCCATCAACACGCGTTCGCCGTAGGTGTCGACGAACGCATCAATGATTTCCTGTGCGCCGTAGCCACCCTGCACGAGCCCGATGACATCGCGGTGCATTGCCGGCGACACCTGGCAGGAAAAATCGGTCGTGCGGCAGGTGTACACGTCGAGCGTGCAGCCGCACTGACAACGGATGTGGTGTTCGAGGTCGTCGCGCTGGGCGTCCGTGACGATCGGCTTCGCGTCGCGCCTGGGCGGGCGCACCACTGCCTGCGCCGCACGCTGATCCATGACAAACAGATTCGTCGTGTCGCGCGCGATGTTCGAGTCGTGGACGACGCCGGGCTGCTGCATCCCAGGCATGCCGGCCATGTCCGCCATTCCCGCCATGCTCCGCATGCGGTGCATTGACATCGGACGCGACTCGGCGGTCGCGCGACTGGCGACGACAATCGACGCGAGACCCGTGAGCGCACCGGCGAAGAAATCGCGCCGCGTTCGCGCGCGTTCGTCAGAGCCCGTCATACCACGACGGTGACTTCGGCGCGCGCGAGCGACGCAGGCGCCATGACCGCGGCATATCCCGGCAACGCTCGCCGCCGTTCCGCCTGCGGCCACATGACGATCAATCCGCCGATCATCATGACGAAGCCACCCAGCCACACCCACACGACGAGCGGATTGAACGTGACGCGAATCTGCGCCGTGTCGGCGTTGATCAGGCCCGCGAGCACGACGTACGTATCCAGCTTGGCGGTCGAGCGGATGCCGACGTGCGTGATCGGCTGAAACAGCGGCTGCCCCTGTACATCGAGGTAGGTGATGCGCTCGCCGGTGATGAAGCCGGCGGGTTTTCCGTCGCGAAACGTCTGCAGGGCGACCGCGAGCACGTCTTTGCCGACGGGACTCGACGTCGAGACGCCCTGGCTGACGAACCGCCACTGGTGCCCGTACGGATCGCGCACGTCGTACGCCTCTCCGGTGTGGAGCGTGACGTAGTTGTCGGTCTTGAACGCCAACCCGGCGAACGCGGCGAACAGCATGACGATCCCGGCGTGCACGATGTAGCCGCCGTAGCGGCGCCGGTTGCGGCCCACGAGCCGTATGAATGCTGGAATAATCGATTCGTGATGAATCGACTGCCGCGCCCGCACGCCCTTGTAGAATTCCTGGCAGATGGTACCGGTCACGAAGCCGCAGAGCGCGTACGCAATCAGCGCGTACGTCTCCCGCATGCCCGCCGCCCAGAGCACGAGGCCCACGGCGAGCCCAGTCGCGGCAGGGCCGGCGAATTGGCGCTTGAGGTTCGACACCGACGCGCGCCGCCAGGCGATGAGCGGCCCGACGCCGGTCAACAGCAGCAGCAACAGGCCGAGCGGAATGTTCACCGCGTTGAAGAAGGGCGGGCCGACGGTGATCTTCGTATTTCGCGCCCACTCGGAGAGAATCGGAAAAACCGTTCCCCACAGGACGGCGAAGCCGATACCGCACAATACGAGGTTGTTGTACAGGAACGCCGCCTCGCGGCTCACCATACTCTCCAACTCGGCGGTCGCCTCGAGGTCGTGCAGGCGCGACCCCACGAGGTAGATCGTGACGCCGGTCGACAGGAAGAAGAACACGCCGAACCAGGTGCCGACCGGCGACTGCGCGAACGAGTGCACACTCTCGACCACACCGCTGCGTGTAATGAACGTGCCGAAGATCGCCAGCAAAAAGCTCACGACAACGAGCACGACGTTCCACTTTCGGAGCATGCCGCGCTTTTCCTGAATCATGATCGAATGCAGGAACGCCGTATTCGTCAGCCAGGGCAGGAACGACGAGTTCTCGACCGGATCCCACGCCCAGTAGCCGCCCCAGCCCAGCTCGACGTACGCCCACCACATGCCGAGCACGATGCCAATCGTCAAAAAGAACCACGACAACAACGTCCAGCGTCGCACGATGCCCAGCCACTCGGCGTCGAGCCGGCGCGTGAACAGCGCGGCGATCGCGAAGGCGAACGGAATGGCCGTGGCGACGTAGCCGAGATAGAGGTTCGGCGGGTGGATCGCCATGCCGGGGTTCTGCAGCTGCGGGTTCATCCCGCGTCCGTCGACCGGAATGAAGTCGAGCCGCGAGAATGGATTCGCCTTGAAGCACGTCGTGGCGATGAAGAACAGCAGAATCGCCGACAGCGTACCCGTTGCCCACGGCGTGAGCTCGGGCGCGCGACGGCGACTCGTCGCGATGGCGATCGTCGAGTACATCGAGAGGATCAACGCCCAGAACAGCATCGACCCCGCCTGGCCGCTCCAGAAGGCGGTGAAGATGTACACCGTCGGCATGTTCGTGCTGATGTGGCTGGCGACGTACTCGAGCGAGAAGTCCTTCGTCAGCAGCGCCGTCCACAAGCCGATCGCCGCCAGCACCACCATCGCGAACGTGGCGTACAGGCCGCGCACGCCGCTGTCGACAAGGTCATTCCGGCGCAGCGAACCGCCGGCGAACGACACGGTCGTCGACCAGGCCGCCATGAGCAGCGCGACCCACAGTGACAGTTCTCCAATGAGAATCACGCGTGACTCGCCGCGGCCTTGTAGCCCGCCGTCTGCTGATATTTTTGAGGCGCGTTCTCGTACCGCGACGCGCACTTGGCGAGCAGTTCCGTCGCGCGGAAGGTGCCGTCCGTTCCCATCCGGCCGCTCACGACCACGTCGACGCTGTCGGTAAACGTGTCCGGTGCCTCGCCGTGGAACAGAACGGGAAAAGTCGCGCTGCCGTCGGTCACGCGAAACGCGTAGTCCATTCCGCCGGGTGTACGTTCGATCGATCCCGGCACCACGCGCGCGCCCACCTTCACGCCCGCGTTGGTGAACGTCGGATCGGCCTTCACTCTCGCCGCGAGTTCCGTCGGGGTGAGATAGTACTCGCCGGTTTCACGGATCGAGCTCGCCATGAGATAACCGGCGACGGACAGCACCAACGCGCCGCCGATGAGGAATTTCGTGCGTGGCTTCATGTCTGGACCTCGGGCATCGAGCCGTGCCCGCGGTCAGATCGGAGCAGATCAGGTCAGGCGGACCGGCGACTCCAATATAACCGCCGTGACGGGCAGCCGGTTCGAATCGGCTTTGTCGCGGGCTCGCGGCTCCTTTTTCAGCAGCGCGCTAGTGCTTCGTCCGCGCGAGAAGCACGCTCGCCGCGCCGATCCCCGCCGCGTCCCACGTGAGGTCCTTGAGGCTCGGATCTCCGGCGTGCGTTCGATCCCACAGCTCTTTTCCCACACTCACGGCCGACGCCGCGACCGTTGCGCCAACGAGCGAACCGGTGCGCCCCACGCCGACCGTGCGCAACGCGCCAAACGAGACCGTCTGCACGAACGCCGCAGTGAAAAAGTGCTTGGCCTTGTCCTGCGCGAACCACCGGTCGCCCGACGGCTCGTCGGCGCGCATTCCGCGGAACGAATGCCCAACGTGCAGCGTGAACACCAACAGAAATCCGCGCATCAGGCTACGCTCCGGCGGCTCGCGCCTGGCGTCAGGCTCGCCACGCCGAGTCGAGTCAGCTCGCGCTTGATCAACGACAGCGCTCGGTCGAGCAGGCGTTTGTGTTCGGTCGCGTGGATCCAACTGCTCGCGCCGGACGGATGCGGCAACGGGATCACGATCGCGCGGCGACCAGCCGAGTCGATCGCATGCTGCCGTCCAATGAGTGCATCGAGCGGCCGCTCGTCGATGAACCGTGTGATCGCCAATCGGCCAATGGGAACGATCAATTCTGGCCGAATGATCGCGAGCTCCGCATCGAGCCACGTCGAACACTTCCGCTGCTCGGCGGGCGACGGAACCCGATCGCCGCGACCGCTCGGACTCGGCCCGGGATAGCAACGCGTGATCGCCGCGATGTAGATGCGCGAGCGCGCAGTCGCTTCGTCGATGCCCGCCTGCCCGAGCCAGCGAAAGAGCGTCTTGCCAGCGCGCCCGGCGAAGGGCATTCCGCCGACCGCTTCAATCTTTCCCGGTGCCTGTCCAACGAGCATCACGCGCGGCACTCGTGCGTGCGACAGAATCGGCACGACGCCCGCGTCGTGGCCGCAGCGCCGGCAGGCGGCGAGCGCACGACAGTGCACGTCGAGCGCCGTCGACATGTCCGGCTGCTTCGCATTCGCGTCGGTCTTCCTCGTCACCGTCGGCCTCCGTCGCCGTCGCCGCTGTCGCGCGCCCATGATACCGTCGCTCGTACGGCGCGTTCCCAACCACGCATCAAACCGGCCGCATTCTCGCGAGACATTCGCGGTTCGAACACCGTGAAGCGTCTGCGTGGCGAGAAACTCGTCTGCGTTGCGCCAGACGCCGGCGGCCAATCCCGCCAGGCCGGCCGCGCCGAGCGCCGTCGTCTCGACCATATCGGGACGCTCGACGGGCACGCCGAGCACATCGGCCTGAAATTGCATCAACCAATCGTTCATCGTCGCGCCGCCGTCGACGCGCAGCCGATCGAACGGTGCGCCGCTCGCCTCGCGCATGGTGGCGAGCACGTCGGCGGTGCCGAACGCCATCGCCTCGAGCGCGGCGCGCACGAGGTGCGCGCGCGTCGATCCGCGCGTCAGCCCGACGATCGTGCCGCGAGCGCGCGGCTCCCAATTGGGCGCGCCGAGTCCGGTGAGCGCGGGGACGAAGTACACGCCGTCCGTGCTCTCAATGCCGCGGGCGAGCGCTTCCGTCTCCGCCGCGCTGCCGATGACGCCGAGTCCATCGCGCAGCCACTGCACCGCCGCGCCGGCGATGAAGATGGCCGCCTCGAGCGCGTACACCGGGCCGCCCGTGGCGTCGCAGGCGATGGTGGTGAGCAATCCGGCTCCGCCGCGCGGACGCACGCTGCCGGCGTTGAGCAAGAGGAACGCGCCGGTGCCGTAGGTGTTCTTTCCCGTCCCGCGCTCCCAGCACCCCTGCCCGAAGAGCGCGGCCTGCTGATCGCCGGCGACGCCGAGGATGGGGACGTCGGCGCCAGCCCGATCATGTCACGCGCGCGCGACGCCGAAGTCGCCGCTCGACGGACGAACCTCCGGCAGCATCGCGGGCGGCACGCCGAACAGGGCGCAGAGTTCCATGCTCCATTCGCGGCGTGTGATGTCGAACAGCATCGTGCGCGACGCGTTGGTCGGATCGGTGGCGTGGACCGCGCCGCCGGTGAGTTGCCAGACGAGCCAGCTGTCGATCGTGCCGGCAGCGAGGTCGCCGGGTACGTATCGCGTCGAGCAATTTCTCATTCTGCAACAGCCATTCGAGTCTTCGTCGCCGAGAAATACGGATCGGGCACGAGGCCGGTGCGATCGGCGATCCAGTCCGCGCGCGGCGCGAGCGCTTGGCAGCGGGCCGACGTACGGCGATCCTGCCAGACGATGGCGCGGTGGACCGGCCGCCCGGTCGCGCGCTCCCAGACGAGCACGGTCTCGCGCTGGTTGGTGATGCCGATCGCCACCGGGTCGGCGCCCGCCGCGGCGATCGCGGCGCGCGGCGGCCGCGCGAACGCAGGCGAGGATCTCGAGGCCGTCGTGCTCCACCCAGCCGGGCTGCGGAAAATACTGCGGGACTTCCCTGTAGCCGCGGCCGGCGACGCGGCCGTCCTCCCCGATCATCAGGCAGGTGACGCCGGTCGTGCCTTCGTCGATCGCGAGAACGTGGCGCACAGCCTGGCCGAGTCCTGTGATAGTTCGTGAATGACGATTTATGATGCTTTATGACGCCGCGAGGCCGTCGCCCGCCAAGTCGAACGGCGGGCGTCGAATTCCCCGGTCGCAAACGATCGCCGTGATCAGCGCTGCGGGCGTCACGTCGAACGCCGGATTGTACACTGCTGCCTCCGGCGGCGCCGTGAGTGCGCCGAACCCGCACCGCACTTCGTCGCCGCTTCGCTGCTCGATGACGATGTCGCGGCCGCTGCGGCGTCGCACCGTCGAACGTGCTCGCCGGCGCGGCAACATAGAACGGAATGCCGTGGTGTCGCGCGGCGACAGCCACACCGTACGTCCCGATCTTGTTGGCCACGTCGCCGTTCGCCGCAATTCGGTCCGCGCCGACGAAACAGAGATCCACCGAGCCGGCGGCCATGAGCGACGCTGCCGCGCCGTCGACCAACACAGTCACCGGAATGCCGGCGCGCGCGAGCTCCCACGCGGTGAGCCGGCTTCCCTGCAGCAGCGGTCGAGTTTCGTCCGCAAAGACTTCGACGCGCTTGCCCTGCTCGACCGCCACATACACTGCGGCGAGCGCCGTGCCGATTCCGCCCGTCGCCAGCGCGCCGGCGTTGCAGTGCGTGAGCACGCGCGCGCCATCGGGAATCAGCGCGGCGCCGTGCTCGCCAATGCGACGGCACATGGCGCGGTCTTCATCGCGAATGCGCGTGGCCTCGTCGCGAAGTCGCCGCACGAGATCGGAAGACGTCCCACGATGCGCGTGCGCCACTCGCACCATAGCGCCGAGCGCCCAGGCGAGATTCACCGCGGTCGGTCGCGTGGCGGCGATCCGCGCCGCTGCCGCCGTCACGCGATCGAGCGCGTCGGTCGCAGTCGGTTCGCGTCCAGTGAGCGCCAGCGTGAGCCCCATGGCGCCCGCGATACCGATCGCCGGCGCGCCGCGTACGGCGAGCGTCGCGATCGCGTCGCAGACGTCGTCGATCGAGCGAAGATCGCGATACGACTCGCGCAACGGCAGGGCGCGCTGGTCGAGAATGCGAACTCCGGCGCCGTCTGGCGACCAGGCAACCGGCTCGATGACGTCCATGCGCGAAACGTAGGTTTCGCGGCGTGACGACGAAAGACTACCGCGCCTGCGCGCGTTCTCGCGTGTGCTCCTGCTCGGCGGTCGCAGCGCGGCGCGGCGTCTTCCGGCGCTCGGGAAAATGGCGATCGAGAAATCGAATCAGCGCGCGCTCTTCGGGCGACTGCGCTCGTCCGCGATTCGCGGCCCGGCGTCGTGCGCGCGGCAGCGGAATTGTCTCGCCGTCGTCGAGGTAGCGCGCAACGACGATCGGATGAACGTACGACGTGCGACAGATCGCCGGTGTGTTGCCGAGCTCCGACGACACGAGCCGCATGGCCAGCGCCACGTTTCGTTTGGCTTCCGTCGCCGTCGCCGGCGCGCCGAGTTCGGCGAGCACGGTCGCGGCGCGCAGCGTGCCGCCCCACGTGCGGAAGTCCTTCGCGCTGAACCGGCCCATGCGCCGCCGTAGATACGCGTTCACGTCGTGCGCCGTGAGCGCGTGCCAGTTGTCATTTCGCTCATAGGCAAAGAGGCGCCGCCCCGGAGTCCGAAGCTGGCGCCGGAGCAAGTCCGACGAGTTCCGGGTCGTGGACGACTTGCCGTTGGCGGATGTTGCCCTTCCCTCGATAGTCGAGGTAGGCAGTGCCGGCGCGTAGCGCGACGTGCGACTTGCGCAGCGTGGTGATGCCGAACGTGCCGTTCTCGCGCGCATAGCGCTCGTCGCCGACGCGGCAGAACGTCTCGCTGATCAACCGAAGCACCGTCGCGGCCACGGTATCCGCGTCGAGCGGCGAGCGCGGCGACGACGGTCCGGCATCGGCGTGCAGTCTGCGGCGCAGGTTGCGGGAGTTCCTTGGCCAGCTGCCGGACGCGATGGTATTTGCGGAGCTCGCGCTGCTCGACGGCGCGGATCGTGATACCGTACTGGCGGCGGCCGCGGGCGTCGACACCCCACGCCTGAATCGCCGACCGCGACGACGACGCGATGTGGACGTCGCGCCAGGCAGGCGGAATCCGCAGCGCGTCGATGCGCGCGAGCACGCGGCGCGAGTCGATCCGCCGCCCCGCATCGCTCACGTAGCGAAAGCCGGCGCGCTTCGATCCGCGGCGAAGAATCCACGAGACGGCCATGTGCCAACGGCAAAGGCAAGAACCAATCCGCGCGCCGCGGCGGGAGGCAACCGAACGCCCCTCAGACGGCAGACCTCGGGCTGGTAGATTGGTGGCATGGCCTACGACACCATCACGCTCTCGATCGTCGACCGCATCGCGACGCTCACCGTCAATCGACCGGACAAGCTCAACGCGCTCAACGATCGCGTGATCGAAGAGCTGGGGCACGCGATCGACGCGGTGCGCGCGGACGCGAGCGTCGGCGGCATCATTCTCACCGGAGCGGGACGCGCGTTTGTCGCTGGCGCCGACATCGCCGAGCTCGAAGCGCACGGCGGAATATCGGCGAAGGCACTGGCCGAGCGCGGCCAGGAAGTTTTTCGGCGATTCGAGACATCGCCCAAGCCGACGATTGCGGCGGTGAACGGCTTCGCCCTCGGCGGCGGCTGTGAGCTCGCGATGTCCTGCCACATCCGCATCGCATCGGACACGGCGAAGTTCGGCCAGCCCGAAGTGAAGCTCGGCCTGCTGCCCGGCTACGGTGGCACCCAGCGCCTGCCGCGGCTGGTCGGCAAGGGTCGCGCGCTGCAGCTGCTGCTCACGGGCGAAATGATCGACGCGGCCGAGGCGTATCGCATTGGACTCGTGAACCGCGTCGTGCCGGCAAGCGAGCTGCTCGCCACCGCGACCGGCATGCTACAGTCGATGCTCGCCAACGGGCCGCTCGCCATCGCGCAGTGCATCGAAGTGGTGAATCGCGGCTACGACGCGTCGCTCGACGAAGCGCTCGCGCTCGAGGCGACGGCGTTCGGGCTGCTCGCCGCGACCGACGACAAGCGCGAAGGAACGCGCGCGTTTCTCGAAAAGCGCGCCGCGAATTTCAGCGGCACGTGAGCGCCGGCGCCGCTGCGGCGCGACTCGATCGTCTCGTCGTCCGCGACTTTCGCAATCTCGCTCACGTCGATCTGTCGACGCCGGCCGACGGCCTCGTCATCGTCGGCGAAAACGGCCAGGGCAAGACGAACCTGCTCGAGGCGATCTACTACCTCCAGATTCTGCGCTCGGCGCGTGGCGCGCGCGATCAGGATCTCGTGCGCTTTGGCGCAGATGGTTTTCACATCGGTGCGTCGGTCGAGACGAGCGGTTGCCATGAGATCGGCGTCGGCTTCGAGCGCGCGAGCAAGAAAAAGCGCGTGCGGCTCGACGGCGCGATACCCGAGCGATTGAGCGACGCGCTCGGCGCGCTGCCGTCGGTGATGTTCTCGCCGCACGACGTCGAGTTGATTGTCGGGTCGCCAACCGCGCGCCGTCGATACCTCGACATCATGCTGGCGCTGACGACGCCGGGCTATCTCGCGGCGCTGCAGCGCTACCGGGCGGCGCTCGTCCGTCGCAACGCTGCGCTCCGCGAATGCGCGCGCGCCGGCCGCGCGTCGACGTCGAGCGTCGCCGTGTGGGAACCGTCGCTGGCCGAGCAGGGCGCGCTGCTGTGGATCGCTCGGCGCGCGTGGGTCGCGTCGGTCGACACACGGTTCGAGGCGCTGTGCACCGAAATTGGCGAGCAGGAGCGCGTGCGCATCAAGTACTCGACCGCGCTCGCGGTCGAACACACACTCGCTGGGGCCACGTCGGTGGCCGCGGCGCTTGCGGCAGCGCTCGAGGAAAAGCGCGGCGCTCGATCTTCGGCGCGGACTCACCCACGCCGGGCCGCATCGCGACGATCTGTCGATCACCATCGACGGGCGCGACCTGCGGACGTTCGGCTCGGCCGGACAGCAGCGGTCGGCGGCGATCGCCCTGCGCATGCTCGAGGCGGGGACGTTCACCGAGCGCAACGGCCGTGCGCCGTTGTTTCTTCTCGACGATCCGTTCGCCGAACTCGACGTGCGCCGCGCCGCGCGGATCCTCGCTATGCTTAGTCGGGACGGATTGGGGCAGACAATCCTCGCCGTTCCCCGCGCGAGCGACATTCCCACCGAGCTCACGCGCCTCGAGCGGGTGCGAGTCGCCGCCGGGCAGATCGAGCCTTTCAGAGCCGAATGAGAGAACGCAAACGAAAGCCGGAGCCGATTGGGCCGATCGTGGCGAACTGGCTTGGCGCAAGCGGCCTTGCGCCGCGCGTGGATCAGGCCGGCGTGATTCCCGAATGGCCGCGGCTCGTCGGCCCACAGATCGCCGCGGTGACGACGCCCAAGTCGATCACAGCGAACGGAACGTTGTTCGTGCACGTGACGACGAACGCGTGGATGAACGAATTGTCGTTGCTCGAGCCGGAACTGCTGCGTTCGCTGAACGTGAACGCGGACCGGGCGCCGGTGCGTCGAATTCGCTGGGTGATCGCCCGATGACGCGACCGATCTAAAGCTTTGAGAATCAAAAGCTTGGATCGAGCCGACGGCGTTGCATTCGATCGGATTTTCGGTTAATTTTATTGGGTTGATCGCACTCCGTTTTCGGGCTTTGTGCGGCAGGTTTTTCGGCTGATTTTCCAGGTGACACATGGCGACGAAGAGCTCGGACGACGCAGGCGAATCGCGGTACGACGCGGGACAAATCCAGGTACTCAAGGGACTCGAGGCAGTTCGCAAGCGTCCCGGCATGTACATCGGTTCGACCTCCGAGCGCGGACTGCACCATCTCGTCTACGAGGTCGTCGACAACTCGATCGATGAAGCGCTGGCCGGCTACGCCGACAACGTGCGCGTCATGATCCATGAGGACAACTCGATCACGGTCGAAGACAACGGACGCGGCATTCCGGTCGACATCCATCCGACGGAAAAGATTCCGGGCGTCGAATTGGCGCTCACCGTGCTGCACGCCGGCGGCAAGTTCGACAAGGACAGCTACAAGGTGTCGGGCGGACTGCACGGCGTCGGCGTGTCGGTGGTCAACGCGCTGTCGGAGAATCTCAAGGTCTGGGTGAAGCGCGACGGGAAAGAGCACTACATGGACTTCGCCCGCGGCGACACGAAGACCAAGCTCAAGGTCCTGCGCGAGGTCCCACGCAAGGAAACGGGCACGAAGACGTGGTTCAAGCCGGACGACACGATCTTCACCGACTTGATCTATCGCTACGACACGATTGCGATGCGGCTGCGCGAGCTGTCGTTCCTCAACAAGGGCGTGATGATCACGCTCACCGACGAGCGCGTCGGTCAGGAGAAGTCGGACACGTACCTCGCCAAGGGCGGACTCAAGGAATTCGTCGCGCACCTCAACGCGACGAAGAAGTCGCTCCACCCCGAGGTGATGTACGTCGACACGACAAAGGACGACGTCGGCATCGAGTTGGCGATGCAGTACAACGACGGCTACAACGAGAACGTGTTTTCGTTCGTCAACAACATCAACACGCACGAAGGCGGCACGCACCTCACGGGGTTCAAGGCCGCGTTGACGCGTGTGATCAACGCCTACGCCGGCAAAGGCAACTTCCTCAAGAAGTCGGACTTCACGCTGTCGGGCGACGACGTGCGCGAAGGACTGACCGCGGTGCTATCGGTCAAGGTGCGCGAGCCGCAGTTCGAGGGGCAGACCAAGACCAAACTCGGCAACTCCGAGGTCGAGTCGGCGGTGAAGACCGTCGTCAACGAATGGCTGGCGAGCTATCTCGAGGAGCATCCGCGCACGGCGAACATCGTCATCGAGAAAGCCGTGTCGGCGGCGCGCGCACGCGAAGCCGCTCGCAAGGCGCGCGACCTCACGCGCCGCAAGTCGGCGCTCGACGTCGGCAATCTGCCGGGCAAGCTGGCCGACTGCTCGCTCACCGATCCCGCGATGTGCGAGCTCTATCTCGTCGAAGGCGATTCGGCCGGCGGGTCGGCCAAGCAGGGACGCCGACGCGACTTTCAGGCGATTCTGCCGCTGCGCGGCAAGATCATCAACGTCGAGAAGGCGCGCATCGACAAGGTGCTGTCGAACGAGGAAATCCGGACGATCATCACCGCCATCGGCAGCGGGATCAAAGAAGAGTTCGAGATCGACAAGGCGCGCTATCACAAGATCATCATCATGACGGACGCCGACGTCGACGGCGCGCACATTCGGACGCTGCTACTGACCTTCTTCTTCCGTCAGATGCCGGAGTTGATCGAGGCCGGCTACATCTACATTGCACAGCCGCCGCTCTATCGCGTGGCGCGGGGGAAAGAGGAGTACTACGCGTACGACGAGGCCGAGCGCGCGGAAATCACCGCGCGACTGGGCAACGGCGAGGCGGGGGGCGCGCGCTCAACATTCAGCGCTACAAAGGGCTCGGTGAAATGAACCCCGACCAGCTCTGGAACACGACGATGGATCCGGAGCGGCGCACGCTGCTCAAGGTCGCGATCGAAGAGGCGGTGCTCGCGGATCAGATTTTCCAAACGCTGATGGGCGACGACGTCGAACCGCGGCGCATGTTCATCGAGAACAACGCGCAGTTCGTGAAGAATCTGGATATTTGAGGACGGTGGGTCGTCCGCGCCGGGCGCAGCGAGCGGCTACTGCCCTCGCAACGCGTCCAGCGGACTGACCCGTGTCGCGCGACGCGCAGGCAAATAACTCGCGAGCACGGCGACGAGCGCCAGCGCCACCGACGCGCCGACGAACATCAACGGATCGCGCGCGGACACACCGAACAGCAAATCGCGCAGCGCCTGCGTCGTGAGCAGTGCCGCCGCCACGCCGACCGCGACGCCGGTCAGCGCGAGCACCGTCCCCTGCCGAATTACGAGCCCGCGCACCTCGCGAGCGGGCGCGCCGAGTGCCATGCGAATGCCAAATTCCGTCGTGCGCTGGCTGACTGAATAACTGATGACGCCGTAGAGGCCGAACACGGCAAGACCGAGCGATAACGCCGCCAGGCCGGTGAGCACGATCATCGCCAGCCGTCTGGGCGCGAGCGACGCGCCAATACGCTCGCCCAACGTCAACGGTTCGAACACCGGCAAGTTCGGATCGATCGCCGCGACCGCACCGCGAATCATCGGCACCACCGTCGCCAGCGGCAGCGGCGTGCGCGTCACGATGTACATGTTCGAATACCACGCGTGCTGCGTGTACGGATAGTAAATCGTGGCCTTCGGCGGCTCGCCGAGTTCACCCTGGCTCACCGTGCCGACGACGCCGATGATGGTCGCGTCCGGCCCCTGGTTGATCTGCTTGCCGATCGGATCTTCGTTCGGGAAGAATGTTCGGGCGAGCGTTTCGTCGATGATCGCGACCCACGTCGCTTGATTGGGAGTCGCCGCATCGGTCTTGTCGAACAGGCGCCCTTTGAGCAGCGGGATTCCCATCACCTTGAAGTAGTCGCCGCCGATCGTATGAAGATTCGCATGGAGCGCGGGCATCGTTGGATCGGGCGCGCGCCCACGAATGACAAACGGGCTGCTGTCGTTCGTCCCGCTGAACGGCAGCTCGCTGATGAATCCGACAGGGCCAAGCGCGGACAGCGCGCCGAGGCGAACGAGCAACTCGTCATAGAAGTTCGTAAGCAGCCCGGTGCCGGCGTACTTCGGACCGGTGACGGTGACTCGTACGGTGGCCACGCGATCTGGATTGAAGCCCGGGCTTTCCGCGAGCAGATCGCGCAGGCTTCGAATCATCAGTCCCGAGCCGAGCACCAGCACGAGCGTGAGCGCGACCTGGACGACGACGCCCGCACGGAGCAGACGATTCTTTCCCGCGCCGAGTGTCGTCCCGCGCGTTCCGTCCTTCAGCGCGTTTTGCAGGTCGACGCGCCCACCGCGCACCGCGGGGATGATACCGAACAGAAGGCCGGCGCCAATCGTCGCCACGGCAGTGAAGCCGAGCACCGCGGCATTCAGCCGTACGTCGGCGAGCGCCGGAAGCTGCGCTGCGCCGGCCGCGGCCATGACCTTGAGAATTCCCACGCCGACCGCGAGGCCGAGGAGCCCGCCGCCAATAGACAATACGAGATTTTCAATGAGCAACTGTCGAACGATCACGCCGCGCGCGGCGCCGAGCGCGGCGCGAACGGCCAGTTCGCGGGTACGCGCCGTGCCGTGAACGAGCTGCAAGCTGGCGATGTTGGCGCAGGCGATGAGCAGCACGAACGCCACCGCGCCGAGCAGCACGAGGAGCACCGGCCGGAGTTGGCCGGCGATCAGCGTCGCGAGCGGCACGACGTTGAGGAACTGGCTGCTCTTGCCGTAGTTCCACGCCGGGTTGTCGTGCCAGCGTTGCTGCTCGTTGTGGATGCCCGCGTCGAACTGCGCGCGCGAGAGATCCGTCTTGATGCGGCCGACGACGTTCCAGATCATCTGGCTGCGGTTCTGCGCAGCGGCCGGCGTGACGACGAACGGTACGTAGATCTGCGCACCGCGCGGGTAGGCGAACGCGGGCGACGCCACGCCGCTCACCTCGAATCGTACGCCGTTGAGCACGATCGACGTTCCGACGATGGCGCGACTGGCACCCAACTCCTGCCAGAGCGCGTAGCTCAATACGGCAACCCGTTCGTGTCCGGCGTCCGACTCGTCGGTCCGGTAGAGACGGCCAATGGCTGGCGCGACACCGAACACGTCGAAGAAGCGATTCATCGTACGCACGACCGTCACGCGGCGCGGTTCGCCCACTTCCGTGAGCACGGCGCCGCCCGCGGCCCACGCGCTCGAGGCGTCGAACAAATCACGCCGCGCCATGATGTCGAGCGCCTCGCCCGGCCCCACTTCGGCGTTCATCAGGTTGAGCGGCGGCAGGTTGGTGCGTACGACCATGAGGCGATCGAGGTCGCGCGTCGCCACGGGGTGGAGCAATACCGCGTTGACCGCGCTGAAGATCGCCGAGTTCGCACCAATCCCCAGCGCGAGCGTCATGAGCGCGATGGCAGTGAACGACGGACGTTTGGCGAGTTGGCGGGCGGCGTAGCGAACGTCGCGACTGAGCGCGTCGAACCACTCAGTGCGTCGCATGGCCGTTTCGCGCTGAGTGGCGAGGGTGCGCATGGAGTGAGCGATGAGGTCGCGATTGCCGAAGCGCGCGACCGCGAGTCGTCGCGCCTCGTCGGGTGGATTGCCGGATGCGATGTACTGGGCCACGAGTTCTTCGACATGAAACGCGATCTCGTCGTCGACTTCGGCGCGAACGTCGGTGCCCCAAAAGCGCAGGTAGCGCCACCAGGAATCGTCGCGGAGCGGTTCGCGGGCGGGCGGGCGCGCGCTCATACGGGAACCGGCGAGGCGTTCATGATCTTGTCCATCGCGCCGGCGAAGAGGCTCCAGGTTCGTGCTTGTTCGGTCAAGCGCCGTTTGCCGGCGGCAGTCAGGCGATAGTACTTGGCGCGCCGGTTGTTCTCGGTGACGCGCCACTCGCCTTTGACCAAACCCTTGTTCTCCAAGCGATAGAGCGCGGGATAGAGCGTCCCCTCCTCGACCTGGAAGACGTCGTCGGTGACGCGCTGAATCCAGCGCGCGATTCCAAATCCGTGCATCGGTTGCCAGCTCAGCGTCTGGAGCACGATGACGTCCAAACTTCCCTGCAGCAGATCGATCGAGGGGCGCGTCACGCGGGCGCTCACTTAGGATGACCAGGGTCAGTCTACTCCCTTGGCCATCCTAGGGCAAGGCCGGGTTTCCCGCCTCGCTATTTTGCGCGCATGGCCGACATCATCCCCGTCAACTACCGCGACGACATCCTGCCGGCGTATCGCAACACGCCCGTCGCATCGCTGCTCGAGTACCACAACCTCGGCCGCGCGCTCGGCTCGCCGCCGGCGCCGGAGCTGCTGATCGGCATGTGCATGGACAGCCGCAAGGCGCTGCGCATTCCCAACGACTTCGCCTTCGTCCTGCGGACGGCCGGGGCGAACATGCGCGACAACGAGTTTCGCATCTCGTACGCCATCGCGGTCGGCGGCGTGCATACGATCGTGCTCATTGCGCACACCGACTGCGGCATGGCGCGCCTCGAGCAGCGGCGCGAACAATTCATCGAAGGGTTGATCAAGAACGCCGGCTGGGACCGCGAGCGGGCGGTCCAGCACTTTGCCGAGAGCGCGCCGAAGTTCGGCATTCGCGACGAGGTGGAGTTCGTGCTCCGCGAAGCGCAGCGCCTCAGCGCGATCTATCCGGGCGTGCTGGTCGCGCCGCTCTTGTATCGCGTGGAAGACGACCTGCTCTACCAACTCCGCGAAACGTGAGTGCGCGAGCGGTCAGCCGCCCGGCTTGAGCCCTCGCTGCACCAGCAACGGCTCTACGCTCGGGTCGCGTCCGCGAAACGCGCGGTACATCGCCGCGGCGTCTTCCGTTCCGCCGCGCGACAGGATCATGTCGCGAAAGCGTTGGCCATTGGCGCGCGTCAAGCCGCCATGCTCGGTGAACCACGCGTACGCGTCGTGGTCGAGCACCTCGGCCCACAGATACGCGTAGTAGCCCGCCTGATAGCCGCCGTTCCAGATGTGCGCGAAGTAGGTCGAGCTGATAACGCGGCGGCACTTCGTGTACGTCGACGTGATAGCGCATGAGCGCCGCCGTCTCGAACGAATCGACGTTCTGCTTCGGCGCGCCGGGTGGCAGCGAGTGCCACGCCATGTCGAGGAGCGCCGCCTCGATGTATTCGGTGAGCTCGAAGCCCTGATTGAACGTGCGAGATTTTTTGATTTTGTCGACGAGCGCCGCGGGCATTGGGGCGCCGGTTCGGTTGTGCTTGGCGTAGTTCGCGAACACGGCCGGATCGAGCGCCCAGTGTTCATTGAACTGCGACGGGAACTCGACGAAGTCGCGGGGCACGTTGGTGCCGGAGAGCATCGGATACTCCACGCGCGAGAACATGCCGTGCAGCGCGTGCCCGAACTCGTGAAACATCGTCGTCACGTCGTCGAAGCTGAGCAGCGCCGGTTGCCCCGCCGCGGGTTTGGTGAAGTTGGCCACGTTGTACACGACCGGCTTGGTGCCGAACAAACCCGACTGGTCGACGAAGCTGTCCATCCACGCGCCGCCACTCTTGTTGTCGCGCTTGAAGTAGTCGCAGTAGAACAGCGCAAGCGACTTGCCGTCAGCGTCGAATACCTCGAATACGCGCACGTCCGGCTGATACACGGGAATGTCTTTGCGCTCTTTGAACGTGAGGCCGTACAGCCGATTCGCGGCGAAGAACACGCCGTCGTGCAGCACGCGGTCCAGTTCGAAGTACGGTTTGATCTGCGTCTCGTCGAGGGCGTAGTCCGCCTTGCGCACTTGCTCGGCGTAGAACTGCCAATCCCACGGCTCGAGGCGAATGCCGCTCTGCTTGCGATCGATCAACGCCTGCATCTTGGCCGCTTCATCGTGCGCCTTGGCGACGGCCGGTGTCGCGATATCGCTGAGCAATGCGATCGCCGACCTCGGCGTCTTCGCCATTTGATCGACGAGGATGTAGTCGGCTGCCGTGGCGTAGCCGAGCAGCTTCGCCCGATCGGCGCGGACTTGCGCGAGACGCTGGATGATCGCGCGCGTGTCAT
Source organism: uncultured Gemmatimonadaceae bacterium (assembly GCA_963817445.1). Classification (GTDB taxonomy): domain Bacteria; phylum Gemmatimonadota; class Gemmatimonadetes; order Gemmatimonadales; family Gemmatimonadaceae; genus JAQBQB01. The sequence continues at coordinate 429,996 of CAWFOG010000026.1, read as the reverse complement.
TCGTGTCGCCGCGATCGGCGCGATGGAGCGACGCCTCGAACAGGCGCTGTCGCACGTCGCGATGCGTGAGCGACGCCTGCGCCGGCTGTTGCGTGGTGTTCTGGAGAGGCAACACCCAATTCCCCGCGAGCCCGCGGTCCTTCGCCGCCTCGGCCGCGGCGCCGATGTCGGCGGCACTCAGCCCATCCAGCGACGTCGTGTCGCTGAACACGACGCCACCCGCCTTGGTCGCCGCAAGCAGCTTGTTCTGGAAATCGGTCGTGAGCTTCGACTCTTCCTGGTTGAGCGCGCGGAGCGCGGTCTTGTCGGAGTCGGAGAGTTGCGCGCCGGCCCGAATGAAATCGAGGTTGTACCGCTCGACGAGGTAGTGCTGCTCGGGCGTCAGCTTGAGGCCGTCGCGCATGGCGTAGATCTGCGCCACGCGGTGGAACAGCGCGTCGTTGAGAAAAATTGCGTCGGAGTGCGCGGCGAGCTTTGGCGCCTCCTCGCTCTGAACGGCCTCGAGCGAATCGTTGGTGTTCGCGCTGGTCACTCCGTTGAACACCTTCATCACGCGGGTCAGCAACCGGCCGGAACGCTCGAGCGGAACGATCGTGTTGTCGAAGGTCGGCGCCGCGGCCTGGTCGCTGATCGCGGTGACCTCGCGGATCTGCTGTCGCATCCCTTCTTCGATCGCCGGCAGATAGTCCGAGTCATGAATGCGATCGAACGGCGGCGCGCCGTACGGCAGCGTGCTCGGCGCGTAGAATGGGTTCGTATCGGAGAGTTGTTGCGTGGATGTCACGGAGACCGCGGATTGAGGATCGTTGGCGGAACGACCAGTGTGCGTCCATCCGACGAGCGCCAAACCGATCGCGAGCGAGACTGCAAGTGAATGGCGCATGGTCATGATTCATTCGGGTGGCGCGGAGCGTCGACGTCCGTCGTGCCGCCGGCATCGCCGGGCTCCAGCGGTCGAAAACTCAGGTCCCACGCCAGCCAGAGGGTTCGTGAAAACGGAAAACAGAGAATCGGCATTGCGACACAGAGCACCATGGCAACGACGAGGATCGTGCCCCACGGCTGGTGGGGCGCGCTTGCGATCATCCAGACGACGGGAACGCCGATCGCGATGATCTCGCCGGCCACGAGATTGAACACGTACGCGCCGATCCAAAAGTCGGACCGCTCGCCGCGCTCGAGCGCGAGTCCGCAGGTGGGACAGCGCTCGCGCATCGCGAACCAGGTGCGCAAAATTCCGCGACCTCCGCACCGCGGACAATGGAGCACCAGCGCCCGTCCGAACTTGGCGGCGACCGACGACTCGCGCTCCGTCGAGTCGCTCATCGCCGTCACACGCCGCGCGATGCGCCGCCCTTGCCGAGATACATCAGTTGCTTGCCGATGACGACGTGAATTGCGATCAGCGCCAGCACGACGAGCGCGAGACTGATCCACGTAACGACCGAGAGCACAGGCGTCATGCCCCCCGTCGCCGTGTGTCGACTCAGCCACGCGACATACAGATACAGAGCGACGAATCCGACACAGGCGCCGAACGCGCCCAGCCCGGCGAGCCGGGCGATTCTTGGTGGCATCGCGACCTCGAGACGACCGTTGAACGAAAGCACCGAACTCGAAACCTCTTTCCCCATCGCCGAGCGCGCAACCTCGGCTATTCATGCGCTCGAATACGCCTCGGCCCCCGCGCTCGTCACGCGGTGCGATACGAGCGGGAGCGGTGGCTCCGCTTCGTCGGCGATGACGATCGCCGTACGCAGCGCCTGTCGCCCGCTTCCGATCCCCGCGCGATCGCGCGCGAAAATCGTCGCCAACGGCTCCCCCGCTTCAACCCAATCGCCGGGTCGCGCGGTGATGACGAATCCGACCGTTGGGTCCGCGACGTCTTCGACCCGCGTGCGGCCGCCTCCCATGGCGATGATGCCATGTCCGATCGGGCGCGGCTCGACGCGCGCGACGAATCCGCGACGCGGTGCGGGATAGAGCTCGCACTCCGCCGCCTGCGGCAGCACGGCGGGATCATCGACGACGCCAGGGTTGCCGCCCTGCGCTTCGATGATCTGTTGAAAACACTCGGCTGCGCGCCCGGTGCCGATCGCCGTCTCGAGTCGCCGGCGCGCAGCGTCTGCGTCGGGTGAGACACCGGCTAGCACGAGCATCTCCGCGCCGAGCGCGTACGTGACGGTCATGAGATCGGCCGGCCCTTCGCCTTTGAGCGCGGCGATCGCCTCTTCGACTTCGAGCGCGTTGCCGCACGCACGCCCCAACGGGCGATCCATCGCCGTCACCAGTGCGACGCACGGACAGCCGTGATCGGCGCCAAGCTTGATCATCACCTCCGCCAGCTCGAGCACGCGTTCGAGTTCGGGCAGGAACGAGCCGCTGCCGCGTTTCATGTCGAGCACGAGCCCCGTCAGATCCTCCGCGAGCTTCTTGCTCATGATGCTCGCGGCGATCAGCGGAATCGACTCGACCGTCGCTGTCGCGTCGCGCAGCGCGTACATGCTGCTTGTCGGCCGGCGCGATCTCCGGTGTTTGACCGAGCATCGCGCAGCCGAGGGTCTCGATTTGCGCGCGCGCCTCGGCGAGCGACAGATCGGTGCGAAACCCTGGAATCGATTCGAGCTTGTCGAGCGTGCCGCCGGTGTGGCCGAGGGAGCGTCCGGACATCATCGGCACGACGACGCCGACCGACGCGACCAACGGCGCGAGAACGATCGAGACCTTGTCGCCAACGCCGCCGGTCGAATGCTTGTCGATGCGCGGGCGCCCGAGGTGTGCGAGGTCGAGCCGCTCGCCGCTCGCCAGCATCGCATCGGTGAGCGCGGACGTCTCGGCTCGATCGAGACCACGGAGGTAGCAGGCCATGAGCAGCGCCGCCATCTGGTAGTCCGGCACGTGCCCCTTGGCATAGGCCAACGCGAGTGCGCGCCATTCGCCTGGCTCGATTCGTCCCCCGTCGCGCTTTCGTTCGATCAACCGATGTGCGAGCATTGAAGCGTGTGTGGGGTATCTCGAATAACCCAGCCCACCTGGTGGAGCATCGATGAGACTGCGCAACGCTGCGATCGTCGCGACGGGATTGCTGATGTCTGCCAGCGCCGCCGCGCGCGGACAGTCCGCCGCCGAACATGTCGCCGCGGGCGATCGCGCCCACGCTGCCCTCGACATCGCGAGCGCGCTCAAAGATTACGAAGCCGCGCTCACCGTCGACTCGACCGACTACGAAGCGCTGATCAAAGCCGCGCACGATGCGGTCGACCTTGGCGAGTTCGATGCCAGCGCCGATCGGCGCGCCACGCTGTACCGAAGCGCAGAACAGTACGCGCGGCGTGCTGTCGCGGCAAATCCCAACGGCGCCGAGGGTCACTTCGAGCTGGCGCGCGCCGTCGGTCGCAACGCGCTCACCATGGGCACGCGCGACCGCGTCAAGTTCGCGGGCGTCGTGCGCGACGAGGCGCTCGCGACGCTCAAGATCAACCCCGCGCACGCCGGCGCGCTCCACGTCATGGGCCTGTGGAACGCGGAAGTCATGCGTCTCAACGGTCTGGCGCGCATGTTCGCCAAGACCTTTCTCGGCGGCTCGGTGTTCGGCGAAGCGAGTTGGGAGAATGCGCAGCGCTACCTGGAACAGGCGGTGGCGCTCGACACGGCGCGCATCACGCACCGCCTCGATCTGGCCGGCGTCTACGCCGACCGCGGCGAGAAGGCGAAGGCGATCGAGATGTACGAGTGGATCGGGCGAGCCCCGATCACCGATTTTAACGATTCCAAATACAAAGAGCTTGCGGCGCAGCGCCTCAAGGAGCTTCGCTGAGCGCCGCGCGCCGCCGGCGCCGCGTGGCCCGTTGGAACTCGTACGCGAGATCATCCCACGCGTCACGCCCGCGGCGTCGCAGGCGATCGCCGCGCCGGGCGATTGCCTGGCGCGTTTCAGCACCGGCACGAGGCGCGAGGAGCAGCGCGACGCCGGCGCCGACTGCGAGACCGATGACGAGGCCCGCCGCCAGGCGGGCCGTTCCGTTGGTTGACGTGGCGGAGGGCGTCTCAACTCCGCGCAATGCAGGGCCAGCGTAGGCCATCTCTCGGTATCTCCCGGTCAGTGGTAAGAAACTTGCGGCTTAGTGGTCGACTTGAAGGCAGTATTGCTGGAAAACGATGGCGTCGAGCAGGCCCCAGGTGCCGGTTCATTTGGTCCGGCATCCTGAGTCGCGGTATCGCAGTGATCTCCCCAATGAGCTCGTTCATACGCCCCGGCGCGGATGCCAACATGGTCCCCAGTCGATGGTGTGAGGAAACGCATGACCGCGAACGGTAAGACGGTTCTTCTCGTCGAAGACAACGAAGACAACCGCATCGTCTATTCCACCATCTTGCGCCACTTCGGCTACGTGGTGACGGAGGCGCTGAACGGCGAGGAGGGCATTGCGAAAGCGCGGAGCGAAAAACCGGATCTGATTCTCATGGACATCTCGATTCCGGTCATCGACGGATGGGAAGCAACCCAGGTGCTCAAGCACGATCCCTTGACGCGCGAGATCCCGATCATCGCGCTGACCGCACACGCACTGGCGTCCGATCGCGAAAAGGCGATGGAAGTCGGATGCGACGGGTACCTCGCCAAACCCTGCGAGCCACGGGCGGTCGTAGCGGAGGTCCAACGCTTCCTCGGGAAAAGCGATGGAAGCGCGTCGTGACCCCGAACGTGCGCGAATCCTGATCGTCGACGACCACGAAGACAACGTCGAGTTGCTTCGCGCGCGTCTCGAGTCGTGGGGGTACGAGTCGGAATCCGCCGCCGACGGCGCGGAAGCGTTGCACAAAGTCGAGGAGTCGCCGCCCGACCTGATTCTGCTCGACGTGATGATGCCGAAGATCGACGGCATCGAGGTGGCGCGGCGCGTCAAAGGCAGCACCACACTGCCGTTCATTCCGATCATCATGCAGACGGCGCTCGACGCCACCGAGAACAAGGTCGAAGGCCTCGAGGCGGGTGCCGACGACTACATCACCAAACCGATCGATTTCGCCGAGCTCAAAGCGCGCGTGAAGTCGATGCTGCGGATCAAACGCCTCCAGGAAGAGCTCGAGGAACGCGAACGGCAATTGCTCGAGGCCAACGAACGGCTGCGGCACATGTCGCAGACTGATTCGCTGACATCGCTCGACAACCGGCGCCATCTCGAGGAGCGACTCGACGAGATGTTCGAACACGCTCGGCGCTTGGCCGAGCCGTTTGCCTGCGTCATGTGCGATCTCGATCGGTTCAAGAGCGTGAACGACACGTACGGCCACCAGGCGGGCGACGCGGTGCTCAAGCAGTTCGCGCGCATTCTGCGCGGCGAAATGCGCGAGATCGACCGCGTTGGGCGGTACGGCGGCGAGGAGTTCATGCTGCTCCTTCCCGGCACGGTGCTCGACGCCGCGGTGACGTTCGCCGAAAGGGTGCGCAAACAAGTGGAAGGACATACATTCACCTTCGACGGGCGCTCGATTCGGCGGACGGCAAGCTTTGGTGTGTCCGCATGGCCGCACCCGCGCATTGGCAACTGCGACGGGCTGGTTCGCGCCGCCGACGACGCGATGTATGTAGCGAAGGAAACTGGCCGAAACCGGGTCGTGCGCTTCGACAGTCCCGAATACAACGAGCATCTTGCGGCGGACGATGGATCAAACGAACAGACCAGAGGCGACGTACACACCGCACCCGGAGCCACTTCCTCCCCACCCATCGCCGATGCTGGAATCCGATGGGAGCGGTGACGAAGTCACTCACCTGCGTGCGCAGCTAGCCGAGCTGCAGCGCGAACGGGAACATCTCGTCGCCGTCGTCGACATTCTGCAGGAGATTTCGACGTCCCTGCACTTCGTCGACATTCTGCAGTCGATCGCCCGGAAAATGGGCGAGGCGTTCGGACTCGACCGCTGCGCCATCTTCCTCTCCGGCGATCAGAACGAAGTTCGGCTCGTGGCCAGCTACGAGGATCCGACGATCCGCAATCTCGTCGTCGACCTCAATCGCTATCCGGAGCTCAAGCGCGCCTTCGAGACAGGCGAAACGGTGTTCATCCCCGACGTCGCCAGCGAGCCGAGTCTTCGCACCATTCGCGGAACGCTGGACGCGCGCGGCGTCCGGGCGATCATCGTCGTGCCGATTCAATGGCAGGGTACCGTCATCGGCGCAATGTTCATGCGTACGCGGCGCGACGCTGAAGCGTTCTCCAACGCGGACATGCACTTCTGCCAGGTGATCGCGTCGCTCACGGCACGCGCGCTGCGCAACGCGCATCGCTTCGAGGCGCTGCTGCGCGATCAGAAAGAGGCGAGCCGCGATCAGCGACGCGCCGACTTGCAGCGCGTTGCGCTCATCGCGTTCGTACGCCGTCTGCTCGATCGCCACACGTCGACGGCCGACCACGTCTGGGCGGAAACGCTGTTGCCAAAGGCGTCCGATGAGGAGCTGGAGCGGCTGGTGACGGTCGCCATGCAAGTCATCGATGAAGAAGCCAAAGGCTGACGCAGCCCACACGACCGACGCCGCGGCGCGCGCCGCCACACTCCGGGAAGAGCTCGAGCGCGCGTCGCACGCCTACCACGTCCTCGATCGCCCAGCGATCAGCGACGCCGCGTACGACCAGATGTACCGCGAGTTGCTCACGCTCGAGGAGCAGCACCCCGAGTTGCGCACGCGCCGATTCGCCGACCCAGCGCGTCGGCGCCGAGCCGGCGAGTGCGCTGGCCAAGCACACGCATCTCATCCCGATGCTGTCGCTTGCCAACGCGTTCAACGAGACCGAGCTCGCGGAGTGGGAAGAACGCATCGTTCGCCTCGCCGGCGAGGACGCGCGCCGGTCGGGCTACACCTGTGAACTCAAGATCGACGGCGCCGCGGTAAGCCTCACCTATCGCGAGGGAGTTTTCGTCGCTGGCACCACGCGCGGCAACGGTACCATTGGCGAAAGCGTGACGGCGAATCTGCGCACGCTGCGCGACGTCCCGCTGCGCCTGCGCGGGACCGGGCATCCGTTCCTCATGGAGATCCGCGGCGAGGTGTTCATGCCGTTCTCCAGTTTCGAGCGGATGAACGAGGAGCGTGTCGCCGAGGGCAAGCCGGTCTTCGCCAATCCACGCAACTCGTCGGCTGGAGCGCTGCGACAGCTCGATCCAAAGGTCACGGCGTCGCGCCCGCTCCATTTTTTCGGCTACGCGATCGTCGTTCCCGACGGTGAATCGTTGCCCGTGTCGACGCAGACCGAGCTCCTCGCGCAGCTCGAGTCGTGGGGAATTCCCGTGGCGCCGAACCACATTCGCGCCGCGACGCTCGAGGAGGTCCACGCCTGGGCGCGCGACATCGAACACACCGTCCGCGGCACGATCGACTTCGCCATCGACGGCGCGGTGGTCAAAGTCGACGCGCTGTCACTCTGGCCGGACCTTGGCGTCGTCGGCGGGCGCGAGCCGCGCTACGCCATCGCGCGCAAGTTCGCGCCCGACATCGCCGAGACGACGTTGCAGGCGATCAACGTCAACGTCGGCCGCACGGGGACGATCAACCCGTACGCGGTCCTCGAGCCGGTCGAGATTGGCGGCGCGCAGGTGAAGCTGGCGACGCTGCACAACTTCGACCTCGTCGCGCGCAAGGATCTGCGCGTCGGCGATGTGGTCCAGGTCAAACGCGCCGGCGAAGTCATTCCGCAGATCATCGGCCCAGTGCCCGACAAGCGCGATCCGGCAAACCCGCCCGCGCCGTACGAACCGCCGACGCACTGTCCGTCGTGCGGGACGGCGCTCGTGCCGGGCAACGAACAGGGAATGCTCTACTGCCCGAACTTCGAGTGTCCGGGACGCCAGCTCGAGGGACTCGTCCACTTCGCCTCGCGCTCGGCGATGGACATTCGAGGACTCTCATACGCGCGCCTGTCGCAACTGATCGACGCCGGTCTCGTTCACGACGCGGCCGATTTGTACGCGCTCACGGCGCCGCCGCTCGCGGCGCTCGAACGGCTCGCCGACAAGAGCGCCGAGGCGCTCGTCGCGGCCATCGCCGCGTCCAAGGCGCAGCCGCTGTCGAAGCTGTTGTTCGCACTCGGCATCGAGCACGTTGGCGAGATCGCGGCCAAACAGATCGCCAAGCATTTCGGCACGATGGACGCGATCGCCGGGGCCACGGCCGACGACATTCTCGCCGTCCACGGCATCGGCGACACGATCGCCGATTCGATCGCTGCCTGGTTCGCCGACCCCAAAGCCCGATCGCTCATCGAGGGCCTGCGGGCGCATGGGTTAACGTTTGACGAGCCTCAAACCCAAACCGGCGGCGCGCTGAAGGGAATGACCGCCGTCATTACCGGCACGCTCCCGACCCTGTCGCGCGACCAGGCTGCGGCGCTGATCGAGACGAACGGCGGCCGCGTGTCGAGCAGCGTATCAAAAAAGACTAGCTTCGTCGTTGTGGGAGACGACGCAGGCAGCAAATTAGAGAAGGCACGGCAGCTCGGCGTCGAGACGATCGACGAAGCGGAGCTGCTCCGGCGCGTTGGCGGCTAGCGGGTAAACCTCAGGAGACCTTGATGCACACGTCGATCGACTTGGCGGACAACGCACTCGTCGCGCTCACCAGAGAATCGCTCCTCGCGCTTCGTACGGCGTTGTTTCGCGACGTGGGACCGGGTGCCGCGGCGCTGCTCCAGGAAGCTGGCTACGCCGGCGGCCAGGCGTTCTACGATGCGTTCGGCCGTTGGCTCACGTCGCGCGGCGTGCCGTCGCCCGAAGCGCTGGGCGTGACGGAGTTCGGCGAGCGGGCAACAGAGTTCTTTCATAGCACCGGCTGGGGCTCGATGACCGTCGGCTCGCTCGAATCTGTCGCCACGATCGACTCGAGCGATTGGGCCGAGAGCGATCCGGCGTATCCGTTGGATTTCCCCGGCTGCTACTACACAGCGGGAGTGCTCGCCGATCTGTTCGGGCGGATCGCCGGCGAATCGCTGGCGGTGATGGAGGTCGAGTGCCGCTCGATGGGCGCATCGCGCTGCCGGTTCCTCGTGGGCAGCGCGGACACGATGCAGCGGATCTACGACGACATGGGACAGGGCGTGCCGTACGAACAGGCGGTGCGAGCCCCCGGGGCGTAGCCCGCGCGAGCTACCGCGCGACGCCGATCCGATCCGCTACTGGTCGGCCCTGAGCGCGTCAGCGTATAGCGGGTTCGCCAGCAGCTCGCCGTCGATCAACACTTCGCGATCCCAGGGAAGGATGATCGCGCTCTCCGTTGCCAGTGCGTGAAAGTCCGGCATGTACGAACCCGTCGAGAACGCGACTGCGGTCCGTACTTCCGTCGCCCCGGCGTTGACCATCGACGCCACGGCGAGGCGGATCGTGTCACCCGTGTCGCACGTCTCGTCGACGACGAGTACGCGGCGCCCGCGCGCCGCTGCGGGGGCCGCGCTCAGGACGGCGGGTGTTTCACGCACCGCTTCGGCGCCGAAACGCCGACTCACGACCATCGAGTGAAACTCGCGCCCGAGAATCGCGGCAATGACGGCCCCGGGAATCACGCCCGATGTCGCAATCCCGACGACGAGTTCTGGGTCATAGCTGCGCGCAACCTTGAGCGCCAACGCCCGGGAGAGTTCGCCGAACAGCGGCCACTCGACCTCGAAAACGCCCTTGGAATGCTCGACCGTCGTACGCCGTGGTGACATGCAGGTAAGCTACCCGCGCAGTCGAGAATTCACGAGCGTCCGAGGGGATTACACTGCGCGCGAGGTGACGTACGCTGTTGCTCGCGCACCAGTGACCGAATAACTTTGCGGCACGTCAAGTCGCTCCTCCGGCGGGCCGTGGGAGGGCGTTCGTTCGTCGGTGCGCTTGCCCTCCCCGCCTCCTTGCCCGTCCTTCTCCTCCAACACACACGCGTCGCATGTCCTGGTGGAGTCGCCTGTTCGGTGGGCAACCTGCTGGCGACCTCAAGCCAAAGCGTCTCGACTATTTGAGCGAGGCGATGGCGTTGGAGCGCCAGGGAGATTACGACGCCGCCCTGACGTCCTATCGACTTGCGCTCCGCGACCGCCCAAACGACACAAAGATTCTGCAGAACATGGCGATCGCGTTCACCAAGACGAATCGCCCGGAGGAGGCGGTGCGCTGCTATCGCAGCGCGCTGAGCATCGCGCCCGAACTCTCCGGCGCGCACTACGGCCTCGCGTTCCTCTTGCTCAAGAAAGGCGATCGTGCGGGCGCCGAGCAGCATCTGCAGGCCTTTCTCGTCAAGCCGCCATCAGGCGCCGAGTCCGAGCGTTGGGTTCGTCACGCGCAGGAAACCGTCGCCATGTTGCAAACCGGTGAAACAGTCTCAGACGACATCGAGCAGTAGAGTCGGCCGGCTTCTCGCGATCGTCAGCCAGAAAGGCGGCGTGGGCAAGACGACCACGGCAATCAACCTTGCCGCGGCGCTCGCACGCCGCGGCACCAAGACGCTGCTGGTTGACGCGGACCCGCAAGGCTCCGTGCGATATGGCCTCGGCCTCACGTCACCCACGGCCACACGCGTCGGTCTGTCCGACTACCTCTCGGGCACCTGTCGCATGCACGAGGTCGTACGGACGACGAATCTCCCCTGGTTGCGCGTCGTGCTCGCCGGGACCGTGAGCGAAAGTGCGTCGCACGACCGCTATCAGCACATATTCTCCGAGTCGGCGCGGACGGGTGAGCTGTTCCAGCGGGCGCGCGAGCGTGGGTATACGGTGATCATCGACACGCCGCCCGGGCTCGGTCCGGTCGTGCATCGCGTGCTGGCGAGCAGTCAGCACGTCCTCGTTCCGCTGCAGTGTGAGCCGCTCGCCTTGCAAACGACGACGCAGATTCTCCGCGGCATTCGTGCATCGCTCGACGCCAATCCGACTCTCAAGCTCGACGGCGTCTTGTTGACGATGGTCGAGCCCGGAAATCCCGCCTCGGAGCGCGTCGCCGCCTACGTGCGGGAACAGCTTCCGCGTGGGCTGGTACTGGATATGGTCGTGCCGCGGACGCCCGCCGCGGTCGATGCCTTTGCCGCCGGCCAGCCCGTGGTGCTTCGCGCCCCGGACGACCCCGCCGCCAAGGCCTATCGAGCGCTCGCGGAGTATCTGGTGGGGAAACTGGTGTGAATCGACGGCTGGCGACAATCGTGGTGTTGTGCGGCGCGGCGCTCGGAGCGGCCTGCCTGGACATGTCGGCGCCGAAAGGCCCGGCGTCGACGTCCATCCTGTTGCTTCCGTCGCCGTCGATCGCCGTTGGCGACGTCATGCGCGACAGCGCCGGCGCGCCGGCAATGCTGTCGGTGAACGCCTTCAGCTCGAGCGGTGCACAGATTGCCGCCGTGCCGAAGTTCTTCATCACCGATTCCAATCCCGTCGCGCATTTCGACGTGAACGGCACGCTGTTCGGCGACACGCTGGGCAATGTCCACGTGGCCGCGCAGATCGGAAACGTGCAGACGCCGATCGCGACGATCCCAATCACCACAGCGCCGACGCTGATGGTGTCCAACCTGACGGCCGCGGATACCCTTCGCGCGCCGCTGACCGCGACGGACACCACCAAGCGCGGCACGCTCGCGGTGTCCGTGACGCTGACCGGGTTGGGTGCCTTGCCATCGCAGGGCTTCATCGTTCACTACTCGATTCTGTTCGCGCCCGCCGCGGCGGTTGGAAGGCCGCCGGCGGTGTTCTTCGCCGATGCGCAGGGGAACCCGTCTACCGTCGACACGACGAACGCCTCGGGCGTGGCGAGCGGCAACCTGACGATCGTGACCGCGTTCCTCGCCGGCGCCGCCGATAGCGTCGTCGTCCAAGCGAGCGCGTCGTATAAGGGCGCTCCCGTGCCGGGCTCGCCGGTTCAGATCGCCATTCCGATCATCATCGCGATACCCGGCGCGACGTCCAGCGCATTGCGACGCTGAAACCCGCGACTGTCGCGCGAGCTGGGTTCGCGCCAAGCGGGCAGTAACGACAAGGGGGAACTGATTGAACGGATGAAACGGATTGAACGGATGAACTAACCAGACGCCGGTGTTGTTCGCTGGCGTTCGTTCGATAAGCTGAGGTCAGTTCATCCGTTGAATCCGTTGTAGTCCGTTGTAGTCCGTTCAATCCGTAGAATTCGCTGTTCCGTTTTCATAGTCCTCGTCGAGGCGAGCGGGGTTCGCGCCGAGCGGGCAGTAACCACAAAGGGAAACTGATTGAACGGACGAAACGGATCGAGCGGATGCACTGGTCGGACACCAGGCATTGTTCGTTGACTATCGGTTCGATGACCTTAGTTCAGTCGCACCGGTTACATCGGATCGCTGGCCGGGATATACTGGTCCTTTCGACCTCGACAAAGCGAGGACGTCGATGACGACGACGGGTGGCCCGCGGAATTCTGCACCAGGCACGATCAACCAGCTGTTGTTCGACGCCGTCGACCAGTATCACAAGCCGGACGCGCTACAGGTCAAGCGCGATGGCCGGTACCAACCGATCTCGCACGCCACGCTGCTCGAGCGCGTGCGTCGCGTATCGCTTGGGCTCGCCGAGCTTGGCGTCCGCGCCGGCGATCGCCTGGCGATTCTCTCGGAGAACTGTCCCGAGTGGGCGATCGCCGACTACGCCTGCCTCTCACTCGGCGCGACGGACGTTCCGATCTACCCGAATCTGCCGAGCGACCAGATCGGCTACATCCTGCGGGACTCGTGCGCGACATCGATCTTCGTGTCCAGCGCGGCGCAGGCGGCGAAGATCGAGCCGATTCGCGCCGAGTGCCCAGCGCTCAAGCACGTGATCACGTTCAGCGACGCGATCCCGAATGCCGATCGCACGCTCGCGTCGATCGAATCCGCCGGAGCCGCGATCGAGAGCGACGCCAATCGCGAATCGTTTCACGACCGCGCGGCCGCCGTGCGACCGGACGATGTGGCGACGATCATCTACACGTCGGGCACGACGGGCGAGCCGAAGGGCGTGATGCTCACGCACGACAATCTCTACTCGAACGTGTGCGCCGCGCGGGCAAGCGTGCCGTTCGCCGGCGCGGACGTGGCCCTCAGCTTTCTGCCGCTGTCGCACATCTTCGAGCGACATGCCGACTATCTGATGATGGCTACGGGAACGAGCATCGCGTACGCGGAGTCCGTGGACACAGTGCCGGCCAATCTGATCGAAGTGCGGCCGACGCTCGCCTTTTCCGTGCCGCGCCTCTATGAGAAGATGTATGCGCGCGTGCTCGACAACGCGCTCTCCGGCGGCGCGCTCAAGAAGCGCATCTTTTTCTGGGCGCGCGCGGTCGCCGATCGGTGGGCCGACGTCAAACTGGCCGGCGGAACGCCGCGCGGCCTGCTCGCGCTCCAGTACCGCATCGCGCAGCGATTGGTGTTCTCAAAGCTCAGAACTCGCACAGGCGGCCGGCTGCGCTTCTTCGTGTCGGGCGGCGCGCCGCTCGCGCCGGAGATCATCAAGTTCTTCTACGCGGCCGGGCTCGTCATCCTCGAGGGGTACGGGCTGACGGAGACGTCGCCGGTGATCGCCGTGAACACGCCGGCCAACTTCCGCATCGGCACGGTTGGAAAGCCGATCGCCGGCGTCGAACTGTCGATCGCCGCCGACGGCGAAATCCTCACCCGCGGCCCGCACGTGATGAAGGGGTACTTCAACAAGCCAACGGCCACCGCCGAAGTGATCGACACGAGCGGCTGGTTTCACACCGGCGACATCGGCGAAATTCGCGACGGCTTTCTGGCAATCACCGATCGCAAGAAGGACATCATCGTCACCGCCGGCGGCAAGAACATCGCGCCGCAGCCGATTGAGAATAAACTCAAGACGAACAAGTACGTGAGTCAGGCCGTGATGATCGGCGACAAGCGCAAGTTCCCCATCGTGCTCATCGTGCCCAATTGGGACACGTTGGAAAAATGGGCCGCCCGCCAGGGCATCACCGCGCCCGACCGACACGCAATTGCTCGCCACCCCCGCGGTTCACTCGAAGCTCGAGTCCGAGGTCATGGGCGAGGTCGCCGGCCTCGCGCGGTTCGAGATGCCGAAAAAGATCGGCTTCCTCGAGCACGACTTCTCCATCGAGCGCGGTGAGTTGACGCCGACGCTCAAGGTCAAACGCCGCGTGATCGACAAGACGTACAAATCGGTCATCGACGCCCTGTACGAGTCGGGCGAGCACGAGCACGAGCCCTCGCACGCGTGACCCCGTGAAGGCCGACGGCCTCACCCGCGTCCGGAAGATCGCGCTCGCGCTCCCCGACGTCGAAGAAGGTACGACGTTCGGGTTCCCCGCCTTCAAGGTCGGCGGGAAGACGTTCGCCTGGTTCCCCGAGAAGAAAGAAGTCGAGGACGGATCGCTCGGTGTGCGCATGAGCTTTCTCGAACGCGAGCACCGAATCGCGACGAAGCCGGCGGTCTTCTACGTGACACCGCACTACCACGACTATCCGTCGGTGCTCGTTCGCGTCGACCTCCTGTCCGATGCCGCCCTGCGCGAGCTGCTCGAGTCGGGGCACGAGTTCATGCTCGTGCAGGGGAAGTCGAAGAGGCCGGCTCGTCGGCGTTGAGCCGCGTCTGCGTCACCCGCCGGCGTCCGCGTCTCGCGGTTTGAGTTTTCTCGAAATCCCAACCGGCGCACTCGTCGTCTCCATCGCATCGCGCGCCGCCACCCACACGTCGTCGTCGCGCGCCAATTCCGTGAAGCCGTGAGGGAGCATCGCGTCGACGTGGGCGAGCAAGCGTCCACCGCCGCGCAACGCCCCGAGTAGCGACGCGATCATCGCCTCATCCGCGCTGTGGTCGTACGCCACGGCGTGCACCGACGCGCTCGCCAACGGCGCCGCGTTGGCCTCGACGATCGACACGCCGTCGCCGCTGACGATTCCCGCCGGCGGATTCACCAGCAGCAGCTGCGCCGGCGAGAGCGAGCGAATGAGCGGCGCATGCGCGCCCCACGCGCCGTGCAACACGGCAACCACTCGCGCGTCGGTAAGATCGAGCGCCGCGGCGAGTCGCACGGCGTCCGATTCGTTCGGCGCCGCGTAGGGCGCGCGCGCGCCGGACATAGCCAAAGTCGACGACGCCGTCGCGAATCGGATATTCCGCCGAACAGACCGGACAGCCGAGCATTCCCGTGACGATGTCTCGGTCCACTGCGCGATCGATGGAGGCGACGAGCCACGTGTCCGCGTGCGCGTTCGGACAGCGAAGAATGTCTACCAACGGAACGAACATGCGCCGCGCTGCCGCTAGCTGTGCGAGAGACGCAGTTCGTCGACGTTCACGTCGGCGGGCTGCATCACGGCAAAGCGCACCGCCGCCGCGACGGCTTCGCCGGACAACATGCGCTTGCGCGGCGTGAATCCCTCGCGCTCGTCCGGCCGGATTTCATCCCACAGCGCCGTGTCGACGGGACCGGGCGACACGAGCGTGGCACGCACACCACTACCCCGCAGCTCGGCGAGCAGCACCTGGTGCAGCGCGCGCACGCCAAACTTGCTGGCCGCGTATGCACCGTTCTCCGGAAATGTCGCGCGGTCGGCGATCGACCCGATCGTCACGATGTGACCGCTCCGTCGTTCGCGCATCGCCGGCAGAAAGGCACGCACGATGAGAAAGGGCGCGACGAGATTCACGTCCAACGCGCGCCGGAAATCGTCCGGCGACGTGCGTTCGACGCGCGCGAGCGTGAATACGCCGGCGTTGTTGACGACGATGTCCGGCGCGCCGCCGAGTGCGTCGGCGACACGGTCGGTCGCCGCGCGCACGGCCTCGGCGTCGCCCACGTCGCAGGCGAGCGGAATGGCGTTCGCGCCGAGATCGGCCGCGCGAGCGCGCAGCTCACGCTCCGAACGCGCGAGCATTGCGACACGGATGCCTTCGTCGGCCAACGCGCGCGCGACCTCGAGTCCGATGCCCCGTGACGCGCCGGTGACCACCGCGGTGCGGCTGGCGCGATCACTCATTGGCCGTCGTACTCGACGTAGTTGTTCGGCGTCTCCCACAGGACGAGCCGCGTCAGTTTCGCAGGCGCGAGCGCCGGCGCGAGCACGCGCCACATGCCGACCACGATGTTCTCCGTCGTCGGAATGACGTTCTCCATGAAGTCGACTTCGAGATTGAAGTTGCGATGATCGACCTTGTCGATCACTTCACGCTGAACGACCGCCTTCACCCGTCCGAGGTCGACAACATAGCCGGTGCGCGCGTCTACCGGCCCGGTCACGGAGACGTCGAGCGTGTAGTTGTGCCCGTGCCAGTTCGGATTGTTGCACTTGCCGAACAGCGCGCGGTTCTCCTCGTCGGAGAGCGCTGGATTGTGCACGCGGTGCGCGGCGTTGAATTGCAGGCGGCGCGTGATCGTGACCTGTGCCATGTGCCGTTGTGAGCCCGTAGGAAAGATCGAAATGTGCAGCCGGCGAAAGATGGCACAAACAGGTGGGCGGCACACGTCACGCCAAGTCGCACAACGGACGAGCCCCGTGGAGTGATCCACGGGGCTCGAAGAATCGGTCCGGAGAGGGTTTTGTGAAGCCCGGTCGAATGTATGAGGTCCTCACCACCAACCTTTCGCCTTCCCCCGCACTGGGGGCATGACGTCAGTGATGGATTGTCGAACCCACCCGAAGGACTTGTTGGCTCAAAAACGGAGTTCTCCGTCCCGAATAGTTGCGTGCGCGGTCTATGGTGGCAATTTAGGGACCATCGCACAACCGGTCAATTCACGTATCACCTGCGATCGTACTATTCTTCGTCTATGGATTTCGGCTTGATTGTCGGTGTGGCACTGATCGTCATCTGGGCCATCGGTGCACTCGTGTTCGATGGACCAGGATGGATTCATCTCCTGCTGTCACTCGGCGTGTTCATCGTCATCTGGCGAATCGTCGTTCGCGGCGACCGCCGTCATCCGACGCCGCCACCGTCCTGACGTCCGGCGAACGACGTTACGCCCTTCGTCGAAACAGACGACCGAACGGTGCGGGCGTATCAACGCGCGCGCGCACGGATATCATCGGCGACGGTTCAGCTAGAGCGAGTCGCGCAGGAACGCGACGCTCTGTCGCAAATTGACACCGAGGTGCAGTTCGATCACCTGACCGTAGCCGACATTGAGCGTGGACGACGAGTACGAGTCGCGTCCGCCGATCGTCGTGGCCGTCAGGTAGATCGGCTCGCTATACGCGACATCGCCGACAGCGTGAACTTGTCGCTGGCTGTTGCCCGGTACGTCGCCAAGTCGGCGCGGCACGCCGCCCGTCACGACGGACACGTTCACGTCGAGATAATTCTCATTGTCGACGAGACACGGGAACGGACGGTCGGTCGGGGAAAAACGCGTCGTCGGGCGACTTGGGGTGCGAGCAGGCGGCGAATAGCACCAGGACGACGAGCCAGCCCCAGCGAATAGCTGGACGGCGAATGAGCGGCGTGACCGAGGTTGGCGCGGCATGTCAGATCTCCCAGTTCGAGAAAACAATTCCACGTATCGGACGATTCTCCTCATATCCGGCGAGCGACATCCGAAGGTCCGTCCATCGCACGTGACCGCCGAGCGCAATCACTCGCCGATACGCGTCGAGAAACTCTCCCTGCACCCGCAACGAGATGCGCCGCGTACCGCTACGGCGCGCGAAATCCGTGACCGCGCGCAGTAGTTCGGCCAACCGGCTCTCGTCGTCCAGCACCAGCTTGAGCACGCGCAGTTCTTCGCGCGCTCGGCCTTCCACCAGCGGCGTGGTATGCGTCAGCGCAAATCCGAGCAATTCATCGCGTTCGTACAATAACACCGTGTCGCCAAGCGAACAGTTCGTGCGTCAGCGTGATCTCTCGCGTAAAGTCGTAGCCAGGCAACAACCGCTGCACGAGCACGCGGCACTCGGCGATCGCGTCGTCGCGCGCTCGAGTGGACATCCGTCCGATGACGACGCGCCGGCGCTTCGCTGTACACGGCGTCGAGCGTCGTCGTGACCGTCAGTCGCCCGGGAATGAATCCAAGCCGCGAATAGAAGCCGATGTTGTCCATCGTTCGCGGCATCGTCTCCAGCCCGATCACGCGCGCGCCACCGTTCTGCGACTTGAGCCAATCGATGCCGCGGCCGACGATTTCTTTTCCCGTTCCGCCGCCCTGCGCCTCGGTGCGGACGGCCAACGGGCCCATCCACCCTTCGTCGCCCGAGCGATGCACCATGTTGAACGCCGCGAGGCGACCGCGATCGTCGCGCCAGAGCATCGCGCCGTCCGCCGCGTCGTCAATCGCATAGCGCCAGATCGCCGGATTGAGAAACGGCACCCGCACGCCGACCATTCCGTCGCGCCGGTACCGCTCCGTGAACGCATCGCTGAATACCTGATTCAGCTCGGCGATGTCGTCGACTCGCGCGCGATACGGTCCGTCGACCTGATGTTGGCGCCACGAACGAGAGACGGCCATCAGTCCGCCGCGCCGGCCTGAACGTCGATCAACGGCGACGTCGGTGCGCTGCTCGGCCTCGACGCGCGAAATCCCGGACTCCTCGTCGTAGTGCACCGTGACGACGTGGTCGAGCCCTTCACGCACCGATTCGATGTGCGTGATGAGAATGACCTGCTCGAAGCGGTCTTGCAGCCGCCGCAGCAAATCGACGACGTTGTGACGGCGCGTCTCGTCGAGCGAGCCAAATACCTCATCGAGAATCAGCAGTGAGAATGCCTGTCCGGCGCGCTCGGCGATCATCTCCGAGATTGACAACCTCAGGACCAGATTCGCCAGGTCCTCTTCGCCGCCAGAAATCACCGGTTTGGGGATCGCATCCTCCAGCACGATGACGTTGTACTGATCATCGAGCTCGATCTCAGAGTATCGCCCATCGGTGAGCTCGCGAATATAGCGGCTTGCCAGCTCCGAGATTTCCGGTCGCAGCGCCTGGTTCAAGTCGGTGCGCAGATCCGTGAACGCGCGATCGAGTTCGTCGTGCAATCGCCGGTCGCGCACGAGAACGCCCAAGTGTTGCTCGCTCCGCGCCAGCTCGGCCCGCGCCAGATCGGCGGCCGCGAGCGCTCCGCGCGCCGATGCCAGTTCGGCGTCCGCCGCGACACCGGCCAGTTCCGCGGCGCGCACATCCGCCGCGACCTGCCCGTGGTGGTCGCGCAGCTCCGTGAACGCCTGCTCGGAGAACTCGCAGCGAGTCGCGTCGCTCGATCAACGCCGCGCGTCGCGCATCGACCTGTGCCATGTCGACGCGAATCGCGCTCGCGCTCGGCGAGGACCAACGATTCGCGCTCGAGCTGAGCCGACAACTTCGAGGCGCGCGCGGCGAGTGGCGTCAGCCGCTCGACAGCGACGCGCACCGCGCCATGCCGCGCGGCATCGTACACGACCGCGATCGCCGCGAGCTCGCGCTGCAGCGCGATCGCTCGGTCGTCCTTCAGCGCCACGTCGCGGACGACGGTCGCCAGCTCCTGCACCGCCAGCTTGAATCTTTCGCCAGACGACGCTCGAGCTTTCCGACAGCGTCGAACGCCTGGCGACGTCGCTCGTCGAGCGCCGCGACCTCCGTCGGCGTTTGCTCGAGCTGCTCGATGCGCGCGCGAAAGTACTTTCCGTCGACCGTGATCGACTCGATCTGCGTATCCAGCACCTCGAGCACCGATCGAAAGTGAGTGCCGAGCGGGCGCGCGCAGATCGGGCACATGCCGCCTTCGCCCAGCTCGACGATGTGTTCGCGCTGGCGCTCGACATCGCGCAGTTGGTCGAGCAGCGATTGGCGACGCGTTTCAGCCTCTTGCTTGTCGCGAACCCAGTCCGTCTGTGCCTCCTCGAACTGCCGCTGCGCGTCCTCGAGTTCGGCGCGCGTGCGGGCGAGCTGTTCGGCGACCTCCGTCTCCAGCTCCGGCGCGGTCTCGAGCTTCGACAGTCGATCACGCAGCCGCAACAGTTCGTCGGCCAACGAACGCTCCGTATCGGCGAGCGTGCCTCGACGCGCGTGTTCGTTGTATGAACGCTCGAGCTCGCGCAACTCCGCTTGGAGCGCGACAAACGGCGCGAGCTCGACGACGGCGCGCTCCATCTCGAGTCGCGCGACGGCGGTGCCGGCGAGCTCGCTCGCGACGCGTGTCTCGTCGCGCTCGAGCGCGGCGCGATCGCCCTCGGCCACGCGCAGTTCCGCGGACAAGCGTGTGCACCGCGTCGCGCTCGCGCTGCATCGCCTCCCATCGCGGCGCTACGTCGCCGAACGCGCGGCGCGCCGACGCGCGAATCGATTCGGCCGCCGTGGCTGCACCGCCGGCGGCGGCGACGCGCGCCTCGGCGTCGGCCTGCGCGCGAGTGACGGCGTCCGGGTCGGGCATCCCGGAGCGGAGCCCCATGGCCTCGGCGAGAACGACCTTGCGGCGTTCGCGGACGAGCCCCTGCGCTGTGCGCAATCGCTCGTAGCCAAGCACCCGCGACAAGAACTGCGCGCGATCGGCCGGTCCCATCGCGGCCATCACGCTCAGTTCTTTCTGGCCGGTAAAATACGTATTAAAGAACTCGTCATGGCTCATCCCGAGCCGGCGGCGCAGCAGATCGCTCACGCCGGTGATCGACGTGGCGATCGGCGTCGACGCGCCGTCGAGAAACAGCTCCGCGCCCGTGAGTCCGCGCGAGACGAGATAGCGATGCCCGCCCAGCTCGAACTCGAGCTCGACCTTGACCGACGCACGCGGCGCGGCGCGGTACGAGCGAATCGACTCGCGCGTGCCGCGCGCCGCGGGCATGCCGTACAGCGCCCAGGCGATTCCTTCGAGGATCGTCGATTTGCCGGAGCCGTTCGGGCCGATGATTCCCGTGATCCCCGAATCGAATTCGATGCGGGTGTCGATGTGCTGGCGGAAGTTGCTGAG
Organism: uncultured Gemmatimonadaceae bacterium; assembly: GCA_963817445.1. Lineage (GTDB taxonomy): Bacteria > Gemmatimonadota > Gemmatimonadetes > Gemmatimonadales > Gemmatimonadaceae > JAQBQB01. The sequence goes on along the minus strand of CAWFOG010000026.1, from coordinate 409,120 downwards.
ATGCAGACGAAGGAGCCGCATTCAGAACTCCACCAGCGTGGACGGCGCCGTGGTCGATTCGGCCTCGTCCAGGTACTCGAGCGCGCGCTTGACCAGCACGCCGCGATCGATCTCGGAGTCGAGCGGCCGCGTCATCAGGCGCTCGCGAACGATCTCGTTGAGCGACGGGCGCCGGCCGGGAGCTCCCGTGCCGTGGAGTCGCAACGCTTCCGGGCGCCGGAGGTCGAGATGAAAGTTGAGCGCCGTCCGCTTGTATTCGCGGATGGCCTTGTGATCGAGCTCGCGCGCGATGTGGCGCGGCACGTCGCGGACGAGCAGCCGCACGATCCGATCGTCGATGCCGCCGTCGCACGCGTCGACGGCCGATCGAATGCGTTCGTCCAATTCCGCGGGCGCGAGGTCTCGCGCACTCACCGTGCGGAAGATCGATCAGCGGCCGCGAGGGCGGCAACGGGTGAAACGTGTGCCGCCCGGAATCGAGATCGCGCTCGACAAATCCCTTGCCGATCAACCCCGCGATGCGCTCCTCGTGCAGCTCGCCCCACGGATTGGAGCTCGTGTAGTCGATCGAGCCGCTATAAAACGCATTGGGCGCAATCTCGCGATAGACGTGGTAGTGTCCGAGGGCGACGTAGTCCCATCGCGACGCGCCGAGTTCCTCCGGCGTGATCTCGAGCGCCGCCCGATCGACCGACATCGCCGACGCCGGCAACATGCCCTGCACTTCTCCGTGCAGCACCAGCACGTTGTAGCGCGCGCCGGCTTCGGGCGTGAGCGACGGGCGGACCTGCCCGGGTACGTCCGGCACCGCGAAGATCGACACGCCGTTGTCAAAGCTCAGGCGGCGCGGCTCGCGGTCGACGACCTCGAGACCCAACTGCGAGAAGAGCTGGAGAATGCCGCCCGTCTCCGCCGAACGCGGCGTGTCGTGGTTGCCGGCGACGAGCACGATGTTCGCTTCGGGCAACTCGCGGCGCAGACGGCCGAACTGCAGGAACGCGTGGAGAATCGCCTGATTGGTCGGGCGCACGCTGTGAAACACGTCGCCCGCGACGACGATCACGTCGGGCCGAAGCGCGATGACCCGATCGATGGCCACGCGAAACGTGGCAGCGACGTCCGCCTCCCGCTGGTTGATCCCGCCGGGAGTCAGCCGCTGATACTGCCGGTAGCCGAGGTGGAGATCAGAGAGATGGACCAGGCGCATAACGACGGGTGGGCGTCGCTCTAATGTAACGCTAACGCCGATCGAACGTGTGCATGTGCTGCGTGATTCGCATCTGCATCCGCATGGGACGCGCGCCAGTCGTGGCAGGCGGCTTGACCGTCGAGGTAATCACGACGTTGAACCACGATTCGCTCAACCATCGTCGCTTTTGATCGACGACCATGGTGCCGTTCACCAACCCCTGCTCGAGCACCGCGGCCGGCGCCGCGCCAGGCCCGGTCACCGGTTGGACCTCGCCCCGCATCGAGACATACGCACGCTCGCCGCCGCGAGCGACGGAATCGAGGCGAAACGTGACGCGCAATCGTCCCGACAGTTGCGCGCCCAGCTGCGTGCTCGCGGGAAGCGACATCTCGCGCATCCAACTCTCACCGACGTTGACCGGACCCTTGGGGAACGTGGCCGGCATCAGCGAGACAACTTGCGCCATTTCGCGTGTGGCGCCGTCGCTCTGCAGCATGCTGACCGTGCCGTCCGGGCCGACGACAAAACGAACCCGCTGCCCGCGCATCTGGCTTTCCATCTGGCTGGCGGCGGCGCGATCGTGGTCGTCGCTCGTCGACAGAATTACCGAATCGGTCAACGCGAGCACGGTCGTCCCGTAGCTCGTCGAGCGTTCGACGATCGCGCGCGAGAACATTTGCATCGACGTGAACACCATCGCGCTCGACTCGCCGTCGTCGGTGCGCCGAACGCCCGTCATCTCGCTCTCCTGATCGAGTCGCATGCGGAGCGTATCGCCCTCGCGCGGCTTGATCTGCAACGCCACGCTCTGCGCAGACGCCTGGCCGGCGCCGATCGCCAGCACGGCGACAACGAGAGACCGGCGCGACCACATATGAGATCTAGAAACCGTACGGGTCGTCGGCCGGCGCGGACCGCACCGGCGTGCTCGCCGCCCGAGTCGCCGCCTGCGATGCGACCACCGGACGGAGTTGCGCGAGAAAGAACTTGCGTACGTCGCTCGGACGCTCGCGCAGCGTAGCGTTCCGTGCGCGCAACACATCGTCGTCTTCGCGAATGCCGATCGCGTCCTGCACCCAGCCCAGCGTGAGCGATGGATCGAGGGTGCGCAGGCTGCGCAGCACGGCCGCGTCCAACTCCACGTCCGTCGCCTGCGGATAGCGCTCGGCGCCGTCGCGTCCGCGCATCACCGCCGGGCGCGGAAAGCGCACGAAGATCGGTTGCGTGAAGTGCGGATGACGCACCATCAGCTGCCCCTTCTCCAGCGTTGCCAGTTTGGTCTTCACGGCCGGACTGAGCACGGCGTACCCGGGCGTCGCCAACTCGTCGGCGTCCATCCGTCCATACATGGCCGTTCCCGAGTTCCCGACGACGCGGCGATGCACTTGCGACCGAAATTGCTGCGCGCTGAATAGCACGAGCCCCAGGTAGCGGCCGCGCTCGGCAAGGTCGAGCAGCATCTTTCGGACGTACGTCTCTTGGGCATCGCTGGATGCATACTTGTTCAGCTCGTCCACGAACACGACGATGTGGTTGACGCCGAGGTCGCGCTTCTCGAGGTGTTCGCGGAGCCTGGTCACTACCCGCGCGAAAATCAGATCCTGCGCGGCCTCCTCGAGCGATGCGACGTCGATCACATACACCGTTCGGTCTTGAAAGCTCCCGAACGGCAGATCGCTCACGGCGCCGTCATCCGTCACCAGACCGGCGCAGCGCGTCGAAATGTTCGACAGACGGTTCCGCACTTTTCGAATCGTGGCGACATGATGCGTGCGCCAGCCTTCGTTGCCCTTGTTCTCCATCGCCGACAGCAGGTCGCGGAACCACGCTTCGAGGTCGGCGAACGATCGCACCAAGTACCGCTTGTTGCCGAGCAGCTGGTCGGAGAAGTCGCGGTCGACGACGCGTTCGCGAATGAAGTCGATCAAGGCATCCGCCTTGGCGTCGACGTCGTCCTTGTTCAGCAACACCTCGGCGTATTGCAGCACCTCGCGCAGGCCCCACGTCAGCGGCGACACGTTGTGGAGCAGCGCCTCGTTGGAGCGGAGCGTGTTGAGCGAAAACCCATCGGCCTTGAACGGCGCGAAGTACTGCACGTGCTCGAACGGCTCGGCCGGCACGTCGCAGCGCTCATAGAGCGCGGCGTCAGCCGCGTCGATCGTACCTGGCTGGTCGAGAAAGCACAGGTCCGGCCCCTTCACGTTGAAGCACACCGCGGCGACGGAACCTTTCTGCGCGGGAAAGTGCGTGAAGATGGACGAGAGAATCCACTCGATCGCGCTCGTCTTGGTCGCGAGGCCGGACACGCCGGTGATGTTCAGATGTGCCGCTTCCGGACCGAGGAGGAAGTCGGCGTCGAGATAGATGGGCGCGTCCGTGCCGCCGGCTCGATACACCCCGATGGGAATGGCCGTACGCGCGCCGTCGCGCAAATAGCCGTCCATACGGAGCGCGATCGCCACGTCGTCCGCGTCGGCCAACACCACGCGGCCCATCGGCACCGGCTGGAGCGGCTCTTCCGGAACCTGGCGCAGCACCGCCGCCGTGTATAGCCGGATCTCGGCGCGCTCCGTCGCGGCGAACGACGCGCCGTCCGGCGTGCCGTCGTGGCCGAGCACGTCGTGCAATGGGGTTTGCAGATCGGTGTAGCTGAATCCTTCGACGACGACGCCGTAGATGCGCGGAATCTGTCCGTTGACCGGATGCGCGGCGTCGACGCGGACGATCGTCCCAATGCCGACCGGCGAATCGAGCGCCGTCCAGAAATGAAACTCGTGCGGCGTGTTCGGCTTGCGCTCGGTCGCCACGACACGGCCGAGTGCTTGAGTATTCTCTGAACTACTATTGGTCTGATCGCCAGGGGTCATCGAGTGGCTCGGAGGAATTCTTCGCAGTCGCGCACGCCGTACACCATCTTGTCCCATCGCGGGTCGGGAAGCGACGCCGGTGACGCCTCGGCGAGGATCCAGCGCGACGCGAGGTCCGCTCGCGCGCCGATGTCGTGTGCGGCGGCGTCCGCCCCCGGCGCCGACACTTCGACGCGCACGAGCCCCCACATCGGATCATGTCCCCGCGGGTCGCGAATACGCAAATACCAGCTCGCCACGCTCGTGCGCTTGCGCGACGTCACGAGGAATACGCTCGATCGCTGGCCCGCACCGAGCGCGAGGACTGTCGCCAGGGCGTCGCCGCGCGCGTACAACGTCCGGTGACTCTTCACCACGCCCACCACACACGCCGCGCGCGCCACCGACTCGGCGCCGCTGATGCCGCCGTCGATCAGCACGAGCCGCTCCTCGCGGCGGCACCAATCGTCGGCAAGCGCCCGCTCCGCCGCCTCGCGATCCCGCTGCACGCGATGGATGGCCGCGTCGCGGAGCGCGAGAGGATGTTCCGATATCTCTCGCTCGCCGGAGTCGGCGGCATCGCCGCGCTCCGCGTCGCTCGTGTCGACGATGGCCAACGGTAACATCGCAAGACGCTGCCAGAGGTCGGCGGGCAAAAACGCGCGCGGCGCGTAGATGCGACGCTCGGCGATGTGCCGCCACGTGTGCATGCGCTGGTTGCGACGATCGCGAATCACCGCGCCGACCGATCCCACGATCAGTGGAATTCCGCCGGGTGTGTGCGCGAGGACGCGCGTGTCTTGCGTGCCGTCGAGAAACGCGGCGAATCCGACGACCGGTTGTCCCTCCACGCGGTGTGCGCGGAGCTCGCGATCTTCGAGGATCGTCGCGGAGATGAGGCGCGGCGCCGACGCTTGCGACGTGAGATCAATCGGCCCTTCGCCGTCGAGCGCGTGTGAACCGGGGAGGGCGTTCGCCAGCAGACGACTGAGCGCCGGCAGCGACAGCACCGCTGACGATTCGGTCACGAGCGCACGCGTCCGGCGACGATGGCGAGCGGCCACACGATTCTCCGCGTCGTCCCATCGTTCCCCCACGCCGCGCGAAGCGCGCGCTCGGCGTCCACGACCGGGTCGACGCCGGTCGCGGCGATGTATCGCGCAGTCGCCGACCACGACCTCATGTACCCGGCCACCTGATCGACCGACCACGCCCGCTCGAGATGAAGATCGGGCGTTGGAAGTCGTTCGAACGGAAACGGAATCGTTCGATAACTCTGATCGACGTAGTGACGGCCCGGCGGCCAGAAGGCGCCGAGTGTGTCGAACATCAGCCGGTAGAGCACGCCGCCAGGCGCGCCTTCGATGAGTGGAGCCGCGTAGGTCCACGCGGCGATCGCCGCGCCCGGCGCCGCCACGCGACACACTTCATCGTAGAAGCGCGCGTGATCGAACCAGTGCAGCGCCTGGGCGACCGCGATCAGGTCGACGGACGCGCTTTCGATTGGCGTCGATTCCGCGGCGGCGACCAGCCACCGCACCTTCGGATTCGGCGTCGCCTGCTCGACCTGTTCGGCACTCACGTCGGAGGCGATGACTTCGTCAAACGACTCGGCGAGCGCGGCCGATGCCTGCCCACTTCCGGCGCCGCAGTCCCACGCGCGACCGCGGCGCGACACGAGCGACGCGACGTACGAGAACAACTCCGGCGGATACGTCGGCCGGAACGCCGCGTACAACGTCGATACCGAGGAGAAGTGATCGCCGGTTGCGCGCGCCGCGCTCACCGGACGACCGCCACGGCGACGCCGTCGTGCGTGGGGACGATGATGCCGAGCACGCGCGGATCGGTCGCCAAGCGGCGGTTGAACTCGCGCACACCGCGCGTTCGCTCGTCGGCGTCTTCACCGTCGTAGACTCGTCCGCCCCAGAGCGCGTTGTCGCCAATGAGCAGGCCGCCGGGACGCACGAGCCGCAGCGCCCATTCGAAATAGGTGGGCAACGGCTCTTTGTCCGCGTCGAGGAAAATTGCGTCGAATCGCTCGCCGTCGAGCGCGGGGAGCACGTCGAGCGCTCGCCCGACTCGCACTTCCACGCGATCGCTCAGCGCGGCCCGCTCGATGTATCGACGCGCGAACGCGGCGTGCTTTTCCTCGATTTCGATCGACAGCAAACGACCGCCGGGCGGCAGTGCGCGCGCCATGCAGATCGCCGAATAGCCGCCCAGGGTTCCGACTTCCAGCACGCGCCGCGCGCTGATCGCCGTGAGGAGCACTTGAAGCAAGCGGCCTTCGTCCGCCGAGATGGCGATCGGCGGCAGCCCCGTGCGATCGGCCTCTTCGCGAAGCGATGCCAGCAGCTCGTCCTCGGCGCCGAACAGGCCCGCGATGTAGTCACCCGCGCGATCGCTCATTGCCTATTCGACGCCGATGTCCCAGGCCTGTTGGAGGTCTTTCCTCGAATAGGCGCGGAAGGCGGTGAGCGTTTGCGTGCGCTGAATGCCCGGTACCGTGGGGAACGTCTCCGTCACGACGTGCGCGATCTGGTCGTATTCCGCCACGCGGACGATGGCGACGAGGTCCCAGTCGCCGGACACTGAGTACACCTCGGTGACACCGTCGACGCCGGCGAGCATGTTCGCCGCCGTTGGAATGAGCGTCGGGTCGACGCGAATGAGCACGATGGTGGTGATCACAACTCGGAGGGACAGGGGGGAACGTTGAGAAGCCACAGCCCGGACAGGTGGCTGTTTGCGTCAACGTCGACGAGCAGATCGCGTGCGAGGCGAACCGTGCGTGCCGTGCGCGGCTTGCCAAGCCGGAAATGAAAATTGCGCTGTGCCTGATCGCTCTCAACGGTAACATGCGTCGCCATCTCGAGCGACGAGGTCTCTGCGTGCGAGCCCGGCGCCGCAAGCACGACGCGGGCGTCTTCGATTGCGGGCGGCGGCGTCAGCACCGGGATCTCTCGCACGTCCGGCCATACCGCGACCTCGACCCCATCGATGTGACCCGCGGCGACGTCGAGAATGACCCACGACCCGTCGCGGCCCTCGAGACCGACCGACCCGGACATGCCTTCGCCCACGCCGCGCGGCGTGAGCTGCGCAGAGAGAATGTCCGTGTCCGGATCCCACCGGTACGCCACATCCGCGCGAACACCGCTGGCTGGCTGGAGCTGGACCTCGATCTTCACTCCACTCTCCTTTCGAGTCGACGGGGCAATGTCGCACTGCGCATCGCGTGGCGCGCGCTCGATTCCGCGCAATGCCGACCGTTGTATTGCCGGGGTGCACGGGGTGGCGCGCACCGGCGATCGAGGTTGAGATATATGCCGCGCCCGCCCGCGGCGCACCCCCCGTCGAAACGTGCTCCGATCGTGCATGGAGCCCGGATTCGCCACGAGGTATACTTCACGGCGGCGAAGGACTCCGGCGCTCACTGCGAGGAATTTCCGCGCCGTACCGTCGGCGACGCTTGTGGCGAGGGGGAGTTTGTGGAACAGGACGGGCTCGAGAGCTCCGCGGTGACCCGCGGTCATAACATCGTCTACGTGATGGTCCACGACTGGGCGGCGAGCGCCCAGTTTCTGGCACCACTGTTGGACAAGCTGGATTCGGAGAGCCGCGAGGTGCAGTTGCTCGTGCTTACCTCCGATGCCGAAGCGGTCGCGGCGATTGCTGCTGAAGCCGCGAAACTTGGCCACGACCGCGGCGTGAGCGTAGTCGCGGCGACTTCACCGGCGCGAGCGGCGCGACTCATTCGTGTCCGGCCGCCGCACGCGCTCGTCGGGACGCCGGGCGTGATCGCCGAGCTGTTGCGGACCGCCACGATCAAGCTCGAGACGGTTCGCCAGGTTTGCGTGGCGTGGGCCGACGAGCTCATAGCCAACGATCAAACGACCGCGCTCGAATCGGTCATGACGGAAGCGCCGAAAGACTCGGCACGGATCGTCGTCACCAGCGAGCTGTCGCCGGCGGTGACGGAGTTGATCGAACGGTACGCGCGGCGCGCGCGCCGCGTGGCGCCGGCCGCGGTCGAGTTGGAGGTTCCGTCGACCATTGAATTCGTCACGACCGCCGCCGCAGGCAGATCTGGCGCGCTCCGCCGCGTGCTCGACGACGTCGACCCGCAGACTGCCCTCGTCTTCGTTCGACAGCCCGACCACGAACCTCAGCTGCGGGATCTTCTCCGCGCGCTCGGCTACGACGGTGACGAAGCGCCGGTGCGCACCGGACTCGTCGCCGCGCCCAACACCGACGTCGCCATCCTGTACGATCTGCCCGCGTCGCGACAGGAGCTTCGCGAAGCCACGAGCGGTGCGCGACGAATCATCGCGCTCGTGCAGCCGCGGCAGCTCTCGAGCTTGCGGACGCTCGCCGCGGGCGGGAGTGTCGCGCCGCTCACGCTTTCCGAGTCGGGGCTGCGCGCTCGCAATCAGGAAACGCGCATGCGGCAGGCCGTTCGCGACGCGCTACTCGAAGGTCAGTTCGGGCGCGAGCTGATCGCGCTCGAGCCGTTGTTAGAGGAGTTTGACGGGATCGAGATCGCCGCGGCGACGCTTCGGCTGCTCGAGCGCGAGCGTTCCGCGGCTGCGACGCGCGCAGGCGGCTACGCAGGGAGCCACGTCGGCGCAGGCGGCGGCGTCTCCGCCCGGATCGCCGCGCAATGCGCCGCGCCGCGACGCTGGCTCGGGCACGATGGTCCGACTGTTCGTGAACGTTGGGTCGCGCGACGGTGCCCGCGCCGGCGACTTCGTCGGCGCGCTCGCCAATCAAGGCGGCATCGCCGCGACAGACGTCGGTCGCGTCGACGTTCGCGAGTCACACACGATCGTCGAGGTCGCGTCCGGCGCGGCCGACACGGTCATCGAGCGCGTGACTGGCAGCTCGATCAAGGGACGTCGCGCGGTCGTGCGCCGCGACGAGGAACGTCCGCGCCGCTCGGATCGCCCGTCCTCTGATCGCCCGGCATCGGGTCGCGCTGCGTCGGATCGCCCGGCGCGCGATTTCAGCCGCGCCGCCGGCGGTGGACGTCCGCCGCGCCCACGTGGGCCGCGACACGAGGGTCGTGAGTGATCTCCGACGGATACTTCTCGAACGGCGCCGCGGGCTGGATCGAGGTCATTTGCGGCGTGATGTTCAGCGGCAAGAGCGAAGAGCTCATTCGCCGCGTGCGCCGCGCGATCATCGCCCGAAAGCAGGTCCAGGTGTTCAAGTCACACTTGGACGAGCGCTATTCGGGGATCTACCAGGTCTCGAGTCATGACGGCCGCACCGTCGAGGCCGTGCCGATCGACACGCCAGATCAGATCGCGCGTCTCGTTCAGAAGACCACGCAAGTCGTGGCGATCGACGAGGCACAGTTCCTCGACGCTGCCATCGTCGAGCTGGTGACAGCGCTGGCGAATCGTGGCGTACGAGTGATCGTCGCCGGCACCGACGCCGATTTCCGCGGCGAGCCGTTCGGTCCGATGCCCGCGTTGCTCGCCGTCGCCGAGATCGTGGACAAGCTCCACGCGATCTGTGTCGTGTGCGGAAACCCGGCGAGCCGCAATCAGCGGCTGATCGGCGGACACCCGGCCCGGTACGACTCACCGACGATCATGGTCGGCAGCAGCGAGTCGTACGAGGCCAGGTGTCGCTCGTGTCACTCGGTTCCTCGCCGGGACGAGGACCAGGTTCGGTTGCTGTAGCCTGAGCCTTACGGCGACAGGCTTTGGAACAGCTGCGCCACGTTCAGCGTGACCGGGTCGAGCTCGTAGTACCGGTTGTCCTGAAATTTTCCGGTGGTCGGGAAATACGGCGGCGGGTTTACGACCGCGCAGCGGTCGTAGCTGTATCGCTTGACGAACCCATATCCGCCCGACGTACCAACGGCACCGCGGGTCTGCTGAATCAGGCCGCCGGTAAGGTAGAGGCATCCTCGCGAGTCGAGCGACCCTTGGCAGCTCGACACGTTATTCGGAGCATTGCCATAGTTCTCGACCGTGAACGAGTTACCGAGCGCCATGATCACCGCATGGATGTACATGTCCGGCGTGTCGTCGAGGCTCTCGTACAGCGTGCCGCTGGAACTCACGTTTTGCGGCGAGTTCAGTGTGTTGTCTGCAACGACTGTATTAGCGCCGGAAATTATACCGAGAATGTCCACGCAGACACCGCGCGCCGGATCGTTGGCGTAGCGTAGGTCGTCGAGTAGCACGACCGTCTTTGGCGTGTACAGAGTGAGGTCTCCGCGCACCACACCGCTGACGCCGATGGTGCCGGCGAAGTACATCACGCCTTTGGTATTGACGTTGTAGCCGCGATAGAGAGGGTACAGATATTTTGCGTCCGCCGGTCGCTTGGCCAACACCGTCGCGTTGGGCGAATTGGAGTAGAGCATCCATTTGCCGAACTGGTCGGTGGGTGTGAATGTCGTGTCTTCGCCGCCGATGTCGATTTGCGGGCTTCGTATAGCCCAAGCCCGTCGTCCGCTCGACTGCGACGAGGTGCGGGTCGCCGCCCAAATAGCAGCGTGCGTTGGAGTGCTGCATGATCGTCGCTGCGCTCGACGTGCCTTCGGTGTGCGCCGTTGACAGATTCGGCTGTGGTCACGCCACCCGTCATGCCGGCGGCAGTCACTGTGTCGAACCAGGTTTTCGGCGAAGTACCGAGGGTATCATGAACCGCGAGCGGGAAGAACTTGAGCGGGCCGCCCGGGGTAGTCGCATGCCAATCGCCGCAATTCAGATGCAGCGCCTTCGCCCTCGTCGCCGTGATGCTGGTCCAGTCCGCACGCAGCCACGCCGTCTGTCCGGTGTTCGCCGTGTAGATGCGGTAGAATCCTTCATTCGCGCCGGTGGAGTCACCGCTCGCGTCGAGGTCCGTCGCCACGAACTCAACGCGCTCGAGCATCGTGGTCTGGTCGCCAGTCGTCACGGCCGGGTAGTTCATGCTTCCCGCCGTCGCCAAGTGCGCTCAACGTGCTGAGCGAGGACAACGACGGGAGGCTGATCGGCTTCTGATTGATCAGATAGCCCTTCGAGAAGATGCCGTACGACGTGCCCGAAATCGTACCGGCGGTTCCGACGTCGTCGCGAAACGACGCGCCGCTCGACAGAATGTTGATATTGTCATTCGACCACACCGGTCCAAACAGCTGGTCGCCTCCACCGAATGAAACGCCGGCTTCGGTGTTGCTCCAATAGGCGTAGATCGCGAAACTCTGCTGCGTCAGCTCAAGGCGACGCGCGAACCCAGTTCCGTCCGGATAGTGCGCCTTGGCGACGAGGCTGGCGAAGCGACCGAATTGGCCGCTCGTCGAGCCGGTCTGACCGGCGTACAGGTCGACCGTGAGGCCCGGCACCGTGCTGCCGTTGGCCGTGGCGATCGGCGTATTGCTCATCAGCGCGACGTAGCTGGTGCTGGGGAGCGCGGCGGGATTGTAGTTCAGTTCCGCCTTGCCCATCGCCAGCGCGGCTTCCGCCGCGTACTTCAGCTCGTCTTCGCGATCGTAGCTCTTGCCGAGGAGTGACGCGTTCTCCGTCAAGTAGATGGCCGACAGCGCCAGGGCGCCAACCGCGCCAACGAAGAACAGCGTAATGAAGAGCGCGATACCGCGGCGCGAACGAATGCGCTTGGCGCGACGCGGAGTACGGCGCTGCGAGGTTTTCTTAAACGTAGGCATCAGAGTCATCCTCAAGGAATTACGACAGCCGCGGTACTTCCAATCGGCGAGCTGGCGGGGGTACAATCCTGCGCGGCAACGCCATAGATCCAATGCTGGCCCGAAATGAGGTCGGCGTCCGTGAACGTATAGTTCGCGGCGCCGGCCGGAATGCTGGTCACCGGCTCGTCGAACGTCGATACGCTCGACAACCGACGGAAAATCGCGTAGCGGTCGACGTCCTTTTCACCCGTGGCGTCGTCGACCGACGCGGCCCAGGTCACGGTAACGTAGGTTTGCGGTATGGTCGTTCCGTTCGCGGGCGTTACCACTGCCGTCGGCGTTACGCCGAGCGGCGGCTGACCGCAGGTCGCATGTCGAATGAGACCGGCGTTCATCAGGTGGACCGTGGTCTGCATGCGGCGGAAGACGTCCTGGCCGCTGCGCGGATCGTGGAACACGCTCGTGAACTGCACCTTTACCAGCTTGATGCTGTCGGCGAGCGCGGACTTGCCGGTGTCGGCGGTCGACGCGTGCATCGCCGCCGTATGAACGATCGGCAGTGTCGCCGTGGTGATCGGCCTCAGCACGCCCAGCGAGTCAAGTTTAAAGTACTGGAAGATCGTGTCCGTCGGATTCACGATGATACCGTGCGCCACGACTTTAATCGGCTGCGCGTTGACGCGACGGAACAGGATGTATTCGTTCGAGTGGGAGCTCGTCGAATCGTGCGAGAGCCAGTACGAGATCGTCTCCGCGTTGCTCGGCACGCCGGCGGCTGCCGTATAAGTGCTGTCGGGATACAGCTTCGCCGACGTGGGCAGCGTGATCTTGTTGGTGTTGCGCAACACGTCCACGCTCGCCGAATCGGCGTCGGGATTGATGTACACGGCTCCCTTGTCGCCCGTGTCGAGCGCCACGAGATCGGCGTTGAACGTGATCGCCAGCGGCGCCGCCTGAACGAGCAGCGGCTGCGCGTCGACGACGCCTACGCCCGCGACGCGCAGCTCGCGGTCGAGCATCGACAACGCGAACCGCGAATTCTGTTGCGCATCGAGGCGGCCGGCCTGCTGGGCCACCGATCGCGATTGTTTTTGAAAGAGCTTCGTGCTCATACCAATGAGCACCAGCATGATCGACATGGCGATCAACACCTCGGCGATCGTAAAGCCTCGCCGCGCGCGCGCCGTGTTCGTCGTCGATTCCGTGGGCATATTGAGCACCGTGGTTTCCGTTAGAAGGGTGCGATGACGGTCGTCTTGCGAACCGTGGTGCCCGCCTGCGCGTTCGACACCTGAACCGTCACGGTCTTGAAATCGGTCGTATCAGTCACGCCGCCACCCGTCCGCGTGACCCACGTCTGGCGCGTGTATCCCGGATAGCCGGTAATGCTGGCCTCCGTCTTGACGTACAGACTTTCAATCGCCGAGTACCGCGGCGACGCTTTGGCCGAGTCGATTCGATCTTCGCGCAAGTTGCGTGGCGGTGATGCGCATACGAGACGTCGACGTGGCGTGCGCGAAGTTCGCCGAGAACAGGCCGAGCGCGAGCAGCACGACGGTGAGAATGCCGAGCGAAACGATCACTTCGACGAGCGTCAGGCCGCGGCGCACACGCAAGGCGCTGGGCGCCTCGCTTGCCGACGGCATGACCTGGGTCGATTGTATGAATTGTGTCATAGATTTGCCGCCGCCCACTTGTTGGTGCCTGTGTTGAGTCGATACCAATCGACGCGCCCGGTAGCCTGTACCAACGTGATAGCGCGGTAAATCTTGTTCGCACTCCGCGCGGCGATCGATACATAGATCTCCGCGTCGGTACTCACCGATCCGTCGCGATGGAACGTGACCGTCGGATATCCCGTGAGCGTGCCGATTGCTGAGCCGCTCACTGGCTTGAGGATTGGCGACCCCGACACGCCTTTCACCGATGGATCGGTGAACAGAATGCCGACGTCGAGACCGAAGTACGTGACGCGCTCGGTCGTGCCGATTTGTCCGTCGTCGTTCGCGTCCCACACCACTCGAATCCGCTCACCCGTTGTATCGAAGCTCACGATCATGTCGTGCTGTCGCGTGATCGCTTGCCGCTGCGCGTCCTGCAGCGTCGTGCGAACGATCTCGGCTACCGCGTCCGCGCGGTACTTCGACGAATCGATCCGCGGAAGTGCGAGCGCGAGCATCACGCCGGCCATCACGAGGACGGTCATCATCTCGATTAGCGAAAACGCACGACGCGATTGAAGGCGGTGTGAGCCGCCGGCAGAATGCAGTGGCATCGACAAACCCGGGTGCATGTGTCCCTATCAAGGACGAATTCTCGTCTGTGAGCTTACCGGACCCGCGTGGCCCGGGTGTTACGCCAGCAGCAGCAATCGTCACATTCTCCGCAATGGTGCCGGGGTGGTGACGTTCGCCTATGCCTGCCGTCCTGTTTCATACAGACGATTGATTCTGATGTTTGCATACACCCCCTCAACCGGGGCTCGTCGATGGGTGTGATCGCCACGCTGGTCCCCAACGCAATTCACTTTCAGCGCTTGCGCGTTGCGATCCGCGATCGCCACGACATTGTGTCGTGTGAGGATTGGTCCGCCCTGCTGCGCACGTGCGAACAGCAAGCCGTGCGTCTCGCCGTCATCGATCTGTTCATCGGCGGACGCGCCAACTTCGAGCGCGTGCGCCATCTGAAGCAGCGCCTCCCGCGACTCACGCTCATCGCCTACGTCGACGCCAATCTCGAACGGGCGCACGATCTGTTCGACGCCGGACGACAGGGCATCGAAGGCCTGGTGCTCGCCGATATCGACGACTCGCCGCGCGCGCTCCTCGCGCTCATCGAACAAGCCGAATCGCGCAGCCTGGGCTCAGCGGTGCGCCGTTCGCTGCAAGGTGTGGAACCAGCGGTGCTCGATGCGGTGCTCCTCTCCGTCACCCGCGCGCACGAGCGGCTGTCGCCGGAGGGACTCGCGCGCTTGCTCGCCCTTCCGCCGCGCACCGTCGCCAAGCGGCTCGCCGCCGCCGGCTTTCCTTCGCCGCGACGACTCCTGACGTGGGGCCGTCTCATCGTCGCCGGCCATTTGCTCGAGGACCGTCACCGGAGCGCCGATCGCGTCGCGCTCGTCTTGGACTTTCCCTCGGGTACGGCTTTTCGGAATACCTGCCAGCGCTATCTCCACGCGCGGCCGCAGGAAATACGCGAACGTGGCGGCGGCGCGTACGTGCTCCGCGCGTTCATGCGCGAGGTGCCCGCTCCCGATCCGGCGTCGCCGGATTCCGGCACGTCTACCACACGCCCGCTGGCGCTGGCCGTCTAACCCCGTCGCCCAACACGGCGACGACGGCGCGCGCGATCGTCTCTACGACCGCGGCGCGTATGCCAGCGTCAGGAACTCGTCGCGCGTTCGCTCATCGGAGCGGAACAGGCCGCGCACGGCGCTGGTGATCGTTTTCGAGTTCTGTTTTTCAACTCCGCGCATCATCATACATAGATGATACGCCTCGATCACCACGCCGACACCCATCGGATTGAGAACATCCTCGAGCGCGCCGGCAATCTGCTCGGTCAGCCGCTCCTGCACCTGGAGCCGGCGCGCGAAGACCTCGACAATCCGCGGCAGTTTGCTCAGTCCGACGATTTTGCCGTTTGGGATGTACGCCACATGCGCCTTGCCATAAAAGGGCAGCATGTGGTGCTCGCACAGGCTGTACAACTCGATGTCGCGGACCATGACCATATTGCTCGCTCCCTCGGCGTCGAACAGCGCGCCATGGACGACATGGTGCACGTCCATTTCGTAGCCGCGTGTGAGCCAGGCGAGCGACGTCGCCACACGCGACGGCGTGCGCAGCAGTCCCTCTCGATCCGGATCCTCGCCGAGCAGTTCGAGTTGACGGCGAACGATATCGCGAAACTCGCCGTCCGCGTCGCCGGTGTCGCTGCGCGTGTCGAGCGACGTCAGGTCATCTCCGTGCTGAGACATAGTGCGAGAGAATCTCCAGATCGGTTGAACCGTGTGCATCTGACGGCTGCATAAGAATGCACACGGCGTTGACGCTCCTACGCGGGGCCCGTAGCTTGGGCCTCCACGGAGACAGCGCGACGCGTCTCACCTCAGGAATCCGTCATGCTCCTCGTAGGGCTCACGGGCAACATCGGCAGCGGAAAATCGACCGTAGCGCAGCTGCTCTCCGAGCGTGGCGCGACGATCATCGACGCCGACGTTCTCGCCCGCCGCGCCGTCGAGCTTGGCACCGCGGCATTCGACCAGATCGTCCAACGGTGGGGGACCGCCGTACAGTCGCCCGACGGCCTCCTCGACCGCGCCGCGCTGCGTCGCATCGTGTTCGCCGACCATGGCCAACTCGAAGAACTTAATGCGATCGTCCATCCCGAAGTCGAGCGGCTGCGCGCGCGGCTCGTCGATCAGGCGCGCAAACGGGGCGATCGCGTCGTCGTGTGCGACATTCCCCTCCTGTTCGAGCGGCATATGACGGATCGATTCGACGCCATCATCCTCGTTGACGCGCATCGAGCGGTCCGGCTCGAGCGCCTCGTTGGCGATCGCGGGCTGCGCGAGACCGAGGCAATGGACATGATCGCCGCGCAAATGCCGGCCGAGCTCAAACGTGCTCGCGCGGATTATCTGATCGAGAACGACGGTACGCTCACACAGCTCGAGCGGCGCGTCCAGGACGTCTGGTCCGCGCTCACGAGCGATGCAACTCGACCGCACAAACGCGCCGCCGTTCCTTGACACGCTTTTTGTGGATCGGTAGACTCCGCGCCCAGCGTTGAACGATCGTCGATCCAGTCCACTAGGGAGTTCGTTGTGGCTGAAATTCCGAAGGACCTGCAGTACACCGAGGACCACGAGTACGTAAAACCGGCCGGCGACGGCATCGTCGCCATCGGCATCACCGACTTCGCCCAGGGCGAGCTCGGCGACATCGTGTTCATCGAGCTCCCGAAAGTGGGAACGTCGTTCAACAAGCACGACGTCTTCGGCACGGTCGAGGCAGTCAAAGCGGTGTCCGAGTTGTACTCGCCGCTCTCCGGCGAAGTCGTGGCGATCAACGATCGCCTCGACAAGGAGCCGGCGCTCGTCAACACGGCCCCATACGGCGACGGTTGGATGGTCAAGCTCAAACTGAAGGACGAGGCCGAGCGGAAAGCCCTTCTCAGCGCCGACGCGTACGAGGCGCACCTCGGACACTGAGCCTGTCGGGCAGACGGTCGTTCCTCACTGCCTGAGCCACAGCACCGCCCACATAGCGACGTTCGACGCCGGTTCGCGCGACCGTTCGGCGCCGGAGTTTTCGCCACACCGCGCGCCGCGCGGCCATGACGTGGCGAGACTGCCAGTTGCGTCACCGGTCGGGCCGTAGAGCTCGATCGTCTCGACTTGATCGACGTGATACGAGTCGAGCCACAAGCCCGGCTCCGGCCGACCGTTGACGAAGACACAGGTGGTGGGCCCAATTCTCAGTCCTCGCATCCCGAACGACGGCGCCCCCCGCAACGCCTCAGTGAGCGACCCGCCGTACTTTCGCACCTCAGCGCCGGGCACGAGCGCCGAATGCGGCCCGCGCATTCGAACTCGCGAGACGAAGTCCGCCCACAGCGCGTCCGCGTCCTTCGGCCCGCCGGCGCTCGAGTCGAGCAAGGTAGACGTTTCGACGGTGTGATCGCGCGCCACGTCCACCGAAAGCACGTGCGCCGCGTAACCCGCGCGGCTGACGCGCATGACGTACGCACCGGCCTGCTTGAGCCCCACGAAGAACAGGCCCGCGGAATCGGTGAGCGCGTCATGCTCCGCGCTGATCACCTGCACCTTGGCGCCGGCAATCGGCCGCAGATCACGCGCTGTTCCGACCACGCCGCGAATGCCCGTGACGCGCGCGTCGACATGCACCGTGTCGAGCCCCTGCGCCGGCCGCGCGAGCAGTACGTCGATCACCACATCGCTGTCGTCGACGCGCACATCTCGGCTCCATTCCACGTAGCCGATCTGCCGGGCCACGAGCCGATAGCTGCCGGCCGGCACGCCGGTCAGGCGGAACTCACCGCGCTCGTCGGTGCGCGTTGCACGGTCGAACCCCGGGCCCAGCACGCCGATGATGGCACCAGCGATCGCCTGCCGGCTCACCGAATCACGGACCGCGCCGGCAACCGCGTGCGGCCCGCCCTGTGCTTGGGCGACCGCACCCACGCACGCCGCGACGATGCCAACCGCGGCGCGCAGCAGCCTATCCCTCCGACGCGACCACTTCGGCGTACGCATCCGTCGGGACGCAGGAGCATACGAGATTCCGATCCCCGTACGCGCTCTCGACCCGGCCAACCGCCGGCCAGAATTTGTGCTCGCGCGTCCACGGCGCGGGGAACGCCGCCCGCTCACGTCCGTACGCGTGGTCCCACTTGTCGCTCACGACGCGAGTCAGCGGGTGCGGCGCGTGCTTGAGCGGATTGTCGTTCCGATCAGCAATTCCTAGTTCAATTTCCCGTATTTCCTCGCGAATCGCGATCAGCGCGTCGCAGAACCGGTCCAGCTCGGCTTTCGACTCGCTCTCCGTCGGCTCGATCATCAGCGTCCCCGCCACCGGGAACGACACCGTCGGCGCGTGAAAGCCGTAGTCCATCAGCCGCTTGGCAATGTCCTCGACCTCAACGCCCGCCGACGTCTTCACCGCGCGCGGGTCCACGATGCATTCGTGCGCCACCGTGCCGTTCTTGCCGCGATAGAGCACCGGATAGTGCGGCTCCAGACGCTTGGCGATGTAGTTCGCGTTGAGAATCGCCACCTTCGTCGCCTCGGTGAGACCCGTGCCGCCCATCATGTCGATGTACATCATCGAGATCGGCAGAATGCTCGCGCTCCCCCACGGCGCCGCCGACACCACACCCGCCGGATGTCCGCCGCCTGTACGTACCACCGGATTCCCCGGCAAAAAGTCGGCGAGATGCTTGGCCACGCCGATCGGGCCCATGCCCGGGCCGCCGCCGCCGTGCGGAATGCAGAACGTCTTATGCAAGTTCAGATGACACACGTCGGCGCCGATGTCGCCCGGGCGAGACAGCCCGACCATCGCGTTCATGTTCGCCCCGTCGAGATACACCTGCCCGCCATGCGAATGCACGGTCCGGCAGACCTCGGTGATCGCCTCTTCGAACACGCCGTGCGTCGACGGATACGTCACCATCAGGGCAGCCAGACGATCGGCGTTCGCCGTCGCCTTCGCCTCGAGGTCCGCCACGTCGATGTTGCCTTGGTCGTCCGTCTTCACGACCACGACCTTCATTCCCGCCATCACGGCGCTCGCCGGATTGGTGCCGTGCGCCGATTGCGGAATGAGACAGACGTCGCGATGCGTGTCGCCGCGCGATTCATGATATGCGCGAATCACCAACAGCCCAGCGTATTCCCCCTGCGAGCCGGCGTTCGGTTGCAGTGACACAGCCGCAAAGCCAGTGATCTCGGCCAACGCCGCCTCGAGCCGTACGAACATCTCGCGATATCCCGCGGCCTGTTCAGTCGGCGCGAACGGATGGATCTTGCCGAACTCCGGCCACGTTACGGGAATCATCTCCGCCGTCGCGTTCAGCTTCATCGTGCACGAGCCGAGCGGAATCATCGACGTCGTGAGCGAGAGGTCGCGCGACTCGAGACGCTTGAGGTAGCGCAGCATCTCCGACTCGGAGTGGTAACTATTGAATACCGGATGCGTGAGGAACGGCGTCGTCCGCGCAAACCGCTCGTCGTACCGCGAATCGACCGACGGCGCGAGCTTCGCCACACTCGGCGCCGCGCCGCGCTCCAACCCCGCGGCGAAGATCTCCAGCAGTTCGTCCACGTCCGCCGCGGTGACCGTCTCATCGAGCGCCACGATCACGCGCGAGGGGCCGAGGGCGCGGAGGTTGATCGCGCGGGCGCGTGCCGCGCCGATGACGTCCGTCGCCGGCCGCGTGCCCATCTCGACACTGAGTGTGTCGAAGTAGTCGTTGCTCGTCAGCGAATACCCCAATTGCTCGAGACCTGCGGCGAGCGTCGCAGCCATCTCATGGATGCCGCGGGCAATCGCCGTGAGCCGCTCCGGCCCGTGCCACACGGCGTACATCCCGGCAATGACCGCCAGGAGCACCTGCGCCGTGCACACGTTGCTCGTCGCCTTCTCGCGGCGGATGTGCTGCTCGCGCGTCTGCAGCGCCATGCGCAGAGCCGGCTTGCCGTCGGCGTCGCGCGACACGCCAATGATCCGGCCAGGCAGCAGCCGCTTGAATTCGTCCTTGGTCGCGAAGAATGCGGCGTGCGGTCCGCCATATCCGAGCGGCACACCGAACCGCTGCGAGTTGCCGACGCAGACATCGGCGCCCCATTCCCCCGGCGGTGCGAGCAGCACGAGGCTCATCAGATCCGTCGCCACGGTGACCAGTGAGTTCACGGCGTGTGCGCGCTCGCAGAACTGCCGATAGTCGTGCACCGCACCGTCGGTCGCGGGATACTGCAGCAGCACGCCGAACACATCGTCGCCGATCGCGGCCTTTCGCCAATCACCGACGACCACGGCGACGCCCCGCGCGTGCGCCCGCGTCTTCACCACCTCGATGGTCTGCGGGTGACATTCGTCGGAGACGAAAAAGGTCTCCTTGTTTGGATTCCCGCGCGCCGCGTACGCCATGGCCATCGCTTCGGCCGCCGCCGTCCCTTCGTCGAGCAGCGAGGCGTTAGCGATCTCGAGCCCGGTCAGATCCATCACCATCGTTTGGAAGTCGAGCAACGCCTCGAGGCGGCCCTGCGCAATTTCAGCCTGGTACGGCGTGTACGCTGTGTACCAGCCCGGATTCTCCAGGATGTTTCGCTGGATCACCGGCGGCGTGATGCAATCGGAATAGCCGAGTCCGAGATACGATCGGCACACCTGATTCCGCTTGGCAATCACTCGCAGGTTCGACAGCGCCTGATGCTCGGACATGGGCGCGTGGATCGCGAGCGGCCGACGGAGACGGATTCCCGCGGGAACCGTGGCGTCGATCAGCTCGTCCAGCGACTCGTAGCCGAGGAGTTCGAGCATGGCGGCGACGTCGGCCGCGCTTGGGCCGATGTGGCGCGGGATGAAGCTCATTGCGTCGGCGGCGGACATGCTGCCGTCGTGGCTCTGCGTCGTCATGAAGTCCTCTCGTCGGCCGAGGCCGGCGCGGTTGGTGTCTGTTGATGTGCCATGAATTTATGTTAGGGTCAAGGCGCCCGCTCCCGCTCGCCTGCCCTCGCCTGCCCTCGCCTCCCCCTTCATGCCCGGCTCGCAATGGCGTTTCGTCGTCACCCCGCCTGCCACGGGCGCCGAAAACATGGCGCTCGACGAAGCGCTGATGTCCTACGCCCGCGCAAACGGGTGCTGGATACTCCGGGTCTACGCCTGGTCGATACCGACCATTTCGTTCGGTCGCAACCAGACGGCTCGTGACCGGTACGACCTGGCACGGATCGGCGCGCTCGGCATGGGCGTCGTTCGACGCCCCACGGGCGGACGGGCGATCCTGCACGATCGGGAGGTGACCTACAGCGTCACCGCTCCGGTCTCCGACGCCGGCGACCTTCGCGAGTCGTTTCTGCGAATCAATCGCGTGCTCCTCGGCGCGCTGCGGTCGATGGGCGTTGACGCGGAGGCGGCGGCACCGCGGCGCCGTGCGCCAGCGCCAGACATGGCGCCCTGCTTCGATCAGCCGACAGCCGGCGAAATCACCGTCGGCGGGCGCAAGTTGGCGGGCAGCGCGCAGTGGCGGTCGGACGGCGCGCTCCTCCAGCACGGCTCCATTCTCGTCGCCGACGACCAGACGCGTCTCGCCGAGTTGTCGCTCGGGTCGCAGGCGCCGATCGCGTCGCCGGCCACGCTGTCCGCGGCACTCGGTTGGGCCCCGGATCTGTCGGATCTCTCCGGCGCGCTGGTGACTTCTGTACGTGAGTGCGAAGATCCAGACGCCACCGAATTTTTTCTCGACGATCAGGTGCGTGCCCACGCTGCGTCGCTCGTCGTCCGATACATGGACGACGCCTGGACCTGGCGGCGCTGACACACATCTCGACGCGTTGCTCGACAAGCTGTTCGACCGATCCCCTCCCTCCCTCACCCCGTTCCACGCCAATGCGATTCAAAGCACCAGTCCTGATCATCGCGTCGTCGATCGTCATCGCCGCGTGTACCGGGGGTGAACGTCCAGCCACGTCAGCGGCGGTCGGCGGCACGTTGATCGTCACCGCGCCGTCCGACGCGATGAACGTGTTCCCGCCGTTCGTCGCCGATCAGGTGGGCCGATGGGTGCAGGATCTGCTGTTCGATCATCTGGCGGAGATCAAGCAGGACATGGTGACCGTGGGCGACGCGGGATTCGAACCGCGGCTCGCGCAGAAATGGACGTGGGCCAATGACTCGCTGTCGATCGCGTTCACGCTCGACCCGCGCGCGCGGTGGCACGACGGCCAGCGCGTCACCGCGGCCGACGTCCGGTACAGCTTCAAGATTTTCACGGATCCGAAAATCGGCTCTCCAACGGCCGAGCTGCTTTCCAACATCGACTCGGTCTCGGTGCGCGACACGGCCACGGCTGTGGTGTGGTTCAAGAAGCGCAAACCGGAGCAGTTCTACGACGTCGCCTACCAACTCGTCATCTTCCCCGAGCACGTGTACGGCTCCATTCCGCCCGAACAGCTTCACACGTCCGAACTGATGCGCCATCCCGTGGGCTCCGGGCGCTTCAAGTTAGACAAATGGGATGCTGGAACTCGAATTGTCCTCGTGTCGGACACGGCGAACTGGCGCGGCCGGGCCAAGCTCGATCGCGTGGTGTTCACGCCGCTCGAACCCGCGGCAGCCGCGGTGCAGGTCGTGACCGGCCAAGCAGACTACATGGACTCGTACCCGTTGGATCGATTGGCAGCGCTCGACAGCAGCACCGTCGCGCGGGCGACCGTATTGCGGCTGAATTCATACGGCCTGATGGAGATGAATCGATTCGCGCCCAAGTCGAAGACGGTGCTGCATCCGATTTTCTCGGACAAGCGCGTGCGCCGCGCGCTGTCGATGGCCGTCGATCGCGTGGCGGAACTGCACAACGTGTTCGGCGACAACGGACGGTTGTCGCACGGCCCGTTCCCAATGACATTGGCCGTTGGCGACAGCACAACGCGCGTGCCGCCATACGACACGTCGGCCGCCAACGCACTGCTCGACTCGGCGGGCTGGCATCGTGGCGCCGACGGCATTCGACTCAAGTCCGGGCGACCGCTGCGTTTCACCTTGCTCGCGCCGACATCGAGCCTGACTCGCCTGCGGTATTCCGTACTGTTGCAGGCGGCTTTCCAACGCGTTGGCGCACAGGCCGACGTCGAGCAGATCGACCCTGGGACGATGCAGGAGCGGCTCGCACGCGGCGACTTCGACGCCGCCGTCGTCGCCATTAATACCGATCCGAGCCCGAGCGGGACGGCCCAGTTCTGGTCGACGTCGGGAATCGGCGCCAACGGGCAGAACTTCAGTCGCTACTCGAATCCGGTCGTCGACGCGCGGATCGACAGCATCACCGCAACCAACGACGTGGCCGCGAGCAAGGCCGTCGCATCGCGCGCCTTTCAGTCGATCATCGACGACGTGCCGGCCATCTGGCTGTACGATATGGTGGTCGTCGACGCGGTGAACCGCCGCGTGGTGACGGCGGCGTTGCGGCCAGACGAATGGTGGGCCAACATCGCCGACTGGTGGATTCCCGTCGACAAGCGCATCGACCGCGACCGGATCGGTCTCACGCCAACCAAACCCTGACGCGTGCGGCGCACGCTCGCCGCGCGACTCGGACAATCACTGATCGTCGTGTTCATCGTCACGACGATCAGTTTCTTCGTCATTCGGTCCGCGCCAGGCGACCCGTTCTCCTACGAAACGTCGACGCTCGCGCCGGCCGTTCGCGACCACTGGCGCCACCAATTCGGCTATGACCGCCCGGTGCGGGAGCAGTACGTTCGCTACCTCGCCAGCGTCGCGCACGGGCAGTTCGGCTACTCGTTCGAGTTGCACGAACCGGTGGCCGACGCGTTGCGACAGGCCATTCCGCGGACGTTGCTGCTCGCCGGCCTCTCGCTCGGGCTGAGTTTTGTTTTCGGCGTCGTGGTCGGCGTGCTGCAGGCGGTGCATCGCGGCGGCTGGTTCGATCGCGTCAGCTCGACGGTGCTGCTCCTGCTCTATTCGCTGCCCGACTTTTGGGGCGCGCTGATGATTCTCTTGCTGTTCTCGTACTGGTGGCGCGTGCTCCCGTCCGGAGGCATCGTCGACCCGGTGCTGCACGATTACATGTCCACGTGGCCATCGGTGGTCGACCGCGTGCGACATCTGATCCTGCCCGCAGCGTCACTCACGCTGCTCTCGATGGCCGCGATCGCTCGCTTTCAGCGGAGCGCCATGCTCGACGCTCTGCCGGCGGACTACATTCGGACGGCGCGCGCCAAAGGCCTTCCGGAGCGCGACGTCATCTGGCGCCATGCGCTGCGCACTGCCTTTGCGCCCATGGTCACGCTGCTCGGTCTCATGCTTCCCGCCCTCCTCGGCGGCACGCTGTTCGTCGAGAAAGTGTTTTCCTGGCCAGGCATTGGCCTGCTCGCGGCCAACGCGATCGGTGCGCGCGACTACGACGTCGTCACCGCCACGGTCGTCGTGGGCTCGGTGCTCGTCGTGATTGGCAGCTTGCTCGCCGATTTGCTCCACGTCGGTCATCGACCCGCGGCTCCGTGCATAGCGCGCGTGGTCCGGCGCCAACGCGCGCGAACATCGTGCGTCGTCTCCTCGCGCACCGGTCGGCCCGGTGGGCGCTGGCGACGATCGCGCTCCTCGTCGTCGCGGCGGTGATTGGGCCGCGGCTCGTGTCGTACGGGGGCGCCGAGCAACTCGATATTGTAAAACTCAAAAACGCGCCGCCGTCGTGGGCGCATTGGTTCGGGACCGACCAGTACAGTCGCGACGTGTTGGCGCGCGTACTGAATGGCGCGCGTATTTCGCTCGCCGTCGCCACGCTGTCGGTGCTCTTTTCGATGACCCTTGGAACGACCTATGGTCTCGTCGCCGGCTATGCCGGCGGCGCGCTCGACAATGTCATGATGCGGCTCCTCGACGGCGCGCTGTCCGTTCCACGCGTGCTCGTGCTTCTCGCGGTGCTGACGCTCTGGTATCCCGTTCCACTCGCCGGTCTCATCTTCCTGCTCGGCGCGACGGGGTGGTTCGCGCTGTCGCGCCTCGTCCGCGCGGAGACGATGGCGGCGCGCCGACTCGAATACGTCGGCGCCGCCGTTGCGCTCGGCGCGTCCAATCGGCGAATCCTCTTTCGCCACCTGCTGCCGAACGTCGCCGGGCCAATCATCGTCAGCGCGACCTTGTCAGTCGGGAACGTCATCGCGCTCGAGGCGGGTTTGTCGTACCTCGGGATCGGCGCGCAGCCGCCGACGCCGAGCTGGGGATCGATCTTTCTCGACGGCGCCGATGTCTACTCCGGTAGTTGGTGGGTCGTGCTCTTTCCCGGATTGGCCATCGTCGCCACGGTGCTGGCCTTCAATGTGCTCGGCGATGCCTTGCGAGACGTGCTCGACCCTCGGCAGCTTCACCTCACTCGGCCGTCGCCGGGGCCGTCGCAATCGATGGGGTCGTCCACAACCATCACCGAACCGCTGAAGAATGGCTGAGTCGTCCGCTCCGCTCCTCCACGTTCGCGATCTGCGCACCTTCTTTTACACGGAGGGTGGGGTAGCCCGGGCGGTGGACGGCGTCAGCTTCGACATCGGCGCCGGTGAAACGGTCGGCCTCGTCGGCGAATCCGGGTGCGGGAAGTCAGTCACCGCGCTGTCGCTGTTGCGACTCGTTCGCTCGCCCGGTCGAATCGAGCCCGGCAGCGAGATCGCGTTCGACGGCAAGAATCTCGTCACGCTCGACGAAAAGTCGATGCGCGCGATTCGCGGCGCGCGGATCTCGATGGTGTTTCAGGAGCCGATGTCGGCACTCAACCCGGTGTTCACCGTCGGCGACCAAATCGCCGAGGTGGTGCGCATCCATCACGGCGGCACCAAGCGTGAAGCGTGGGATCGCGCCGTGGCGATGCTCGAGACCGTCGGCATTCCCGCCCCGGCGCAGCGCGCCACCGAATATCCGCACCAACTTTCCGGCGGCATGCGTCAACGCGTCGTCATCGCGATGGCGCTCGTCATGAATCCGGCGCTCGTCATCGCCGACGAACCGACCACCGCGCTCGACGTCACCATCCAGGCGCAGATTCTCGAGCTGTTGAAGGAATTGCAGCAGGAATTTGGCACGTCGATTCTGCTCATCACGCACGACTTGGGCGTCGTCGCCGAAGCAGCGTCGCGAGTGATCGTCATGTATGGCGGCGAGGTCGTCGAAGAAGCGCTCGTTGGTGAACTGTTCGCGCACGCGCACCATCCCTACACCGAAGGCTTGCTGCACGCGATGCCGCACGTTGGCCAAATGCGCGAGCGCTTGGCGACGATTCCCGGCACGGTGCCGCCGCCCACCGCGTGGCCGTCCGGGTGCCGTTTTCACGATCGCTGTCCGTACGCATGGTCGCGCTGCGCGGAGGAGCACCCGCCGCTCTATCAGATCGGAGCCGGGCATACGTCGCGCTGCCATCTCGCCGTGGAACCGCAGCGTCGTGCGGACAAGCACGAACCACTCGTCGTCGCTGCGGGAGGTGCTGCGTGACGCAAGCCAGTCCGCTCCTCTCCGTGCGCGGCCTCACCAAGCTCTTTCCAATCAAAAAGGGCGTCCTCGGCCGACCGGCCGGCGCGGTGCGCGCGGTAGATGGCGTGTCGTTCGACGTGATGCCCGGCGAGACGCTGGGCCTCGTCGGCGAATCAGGCTGCGGCAAGTCGACGACCGGTCGGATGATTCTTCGACTCATCGAACCCACCGCAGGCTCGATCGAATTCGACGGGATCAACCTCGTGTCGCTCGACCGCCGCGCGATGCGCAAGCTGCGCCGCAAGATACAAGTC
This sequence comes from uncultured Gemmatimonadaceae bacterium, assembly GCA_963817445.1. Classification (GTDB taxonomy): domain Bacteria; phylum Gemmatimonadota; class Gemmatimonadetes; order Gemmatimonadales; family Gemmatimonadaceae; genus JAQBQB01. Next base: position 382,394 of record CAWFOG010000026.1, on the reverse strand, counting down.
ATCTTTCAAGATCCCTTCTCGTCGCTCAATCCGCGCATGACGGTTGGCGCGATCGTGCGCGAAGGCCTGACGATCCACAAGCTCGCCGAGGGCGCCGCGGCGGATACGCGCGTGCGGCAATTGCTCGACGAAGTCGGCTTGCGCCCCGAGTACATGTCGCGCTACCCGCACGAGTTTTCCGGTGGACAGCGCCAGCGCATCGGCATCGCGCGCGCCCTGGCCGTCGAGCCGACGTTTATCGTCTGCGACGAGCCCGTGTCGGCACTCGACGTGTCCGTGCAGGCGCAGGTCATCAACTTGATGCAGGATCTCCAGCGCGATCGTGGCCTCGCGTATCTGTTCATCGCGCACGACCTGTCCGTCGTCGAACACATCGCCGACCGCGTGGCCGTGATGTACCTGGGTAAGATTGTCGAGCTCGCGACTGCGGCGGAGCTCTACCGCGATCCGCAGATGCCGTACACGCAAGCGTTGCTGTCCGCCGTTCCCGTCGCCGATCCCACGGTAAAGAAATCGCGCGTCGTGCTCGCAGGGCGACGTGCCGTCGCCGGCGAATCCGCCGTCCGGATGTGTGTTTCATCCGCGCTGCCAGCATCCCGCAAAGGACGCCGCGTGCGCCGAGATCGTTCCGCCCCTCGAGGAAAAAGCTCCAGCCCACTGGGCGGCGTGCATCAAACAGCCGCCGACGGGTGTAGAGTGGAAAGTTCAACAAGCGGCCGGCGGGACCAAGCCGCCGGTCAGTTATCGACTCACGGCACAGGCGAACACGCCGACGGCGTAGCGCGCGCCGATCGCGCCCTTTTCTCTCCTTTCCCGGACCTCATGTCGTCAACGATCGACATCCTCACCACCGCGGCCGACCGGCCGCCGGTTCTCGACGACACCGCGCTCCTTGGCCATCCGCGCGGCCTTGGTCTGCTGTTCATCACCGAGATGTGGGAGCGCTTTTCGTACTACGGCATGCGCGCCATTCTCGTGCTGTATCTCGTCAACGCGCTCAAGTGGGATACCGCGAACGCCGCGAACCTGTACGGCACGTACACGATGCTGGCGTACCTCACGCCGGTCATCGGCGGTTATCTCGCCGATCGGATCATCGGCACGCGGCGCTCGCTCGTCATCGGCAGCATCATCATTTCGCTCGGCCACTTCACGCTGGCCCTCCCGGGGATGTCCGCGTTTTACCTCGGCCTCGCGCTGATCATCATTGGCACGGGCTTTTTCAAGTCGAACGTGTCGACAATGGTCGGGCAGATTTATCGCGAAGGCGACTCGCGCCGCGATTCCGGCTTCACGGTTTTCTATGTTGGCATCAACGTCGGCGCGTTCCTCGGTCCGCTCGTGTGTGGTGGACTCGCGCAGAGTTCCCGTTTCGGCTGGCACTACGGCTTTGCCGCTGCCGGCGTCGGCATGGTGCTCGGACTGATCATCTATCTCTGGGGACGCGACAAGTATTTGCCGGGCATCGGCGTCACAGCCAGTCGAACTGACGCGGCAACGCGCAAGTCGTCGGCCGCGGAAGTGACGGCCGATCCGGGCTCGAACGCGATCATGCACGGCGGTCTGGGCGCCGTCGTCGGTGGAATTCTCGGCTGGTTCGGCGGTGGCGGCACGATGCTCGGGCTCGCGATGGGACTCGTCATCGGCGCCGCACTCGCCGTGGCATTTCTCGGGTCGCACGGTGATGAACGCAAGCGCGTCACGGCGCTGTTCATCGTGGTGTTCTTCGTGATCTTCTTTTGGGCCGCGTACGAACAGGCGGGCAGCTCGATGAATCTGTTCGCCGACAAGAACACCAACCTGCAAGTCGGATCGCAATCGATTCCCTCGAGTTGGTTCCAGTCGGTGAACCCGGCCATCATCATTATTTTCGCGCCGCTGTTCGCGATGATGTGGACCGCGCTGGGCCGGACGCGGCGCGAGCCATCGACCGCCGTGAAGATGGTACTCGGCCTCGCGCTCCTCGCCACCGGATTCGTCTTCATGGTCATCGGCGGTACGCACGCCGACAAGGGAGTGCTCGTCAGCCCGTTCTGGCTCGTCGCGGCGTACACCTTTCACACCTGGGGCGAACTCTGTTTGTCGCCCGTCGGTTTGTCGTACGTGACAAAGGTTGCTCCGGTGCGCTTTGCATCGCTGCTGATGGGCGTGTGGTTTCTCGCCAACGCCGCCGCGAACAAGATTGCCGGTTCGCTCGCTGCCTTCACGCCCACCCCGGGCGAAGCACCGCAGGCGCCGGCCAGCGGGCTTGCTGGCTTCATCCAGCGCGTGAGCGCGACGAATCACGGTTTTTATATGATTTTCGTCGTCGCCGGATTCGCCGCTGCCGGCGTCATGCTGTTGTTCGTACCGTTGCTCAAGCGACTCACGGCGAGCGTGAAAGCCTGATCAGCGCCAGCCTACTGAGGCCACCGGAACACGCTCGACGGCACCGTCTGTTCGCGCGTCGCGCCAATGTCGGACGGTTCGGCGAGGAAGAACGTCGTCTTGTCGGTGCTCGATAGTCGCAGCTCGAGACGACGGCGGCCCTGTTCCGGACTCAGCGCCAGCGCGAGATCGAGGCGCCACAATCGCGCCGAGCCCGGCGGAATTCCGCCGTAGAGGCTCACGCCGACCGATGATCGTAGCGGCGTCGTAACGCCATAGGGAATGTCTCCGGCCCACAACTTTCCGGTCTCGGCGAACAGGCCAACGCCAATGTCCGCGAGCCCGAACGGGATGCCGAGAAACTGTCGGTCATCGAGCCGGGCAACCGCGCGCTGCCCACCCGGCGTCGTGGACGATGCGTAGCCTCGCACGCCGCCCGTGGGATCGGCCAGCGTGAGGGCGAACGGAATTCGTTGATGCCATCCGCCCCCGAATTCGAGCGACGCGGTCACGGTGTTGTTCGGATCCGGTTGGAAATACCCGACCGAACGGCCAGTCGAGAGAATGCCGTCCCATCCGCCCTGGTCATTGTTTCGGCGGCCTTCGCCTTCGAGTTGCATGCGAAGGCCTGATGTCGTTCCCCCGGCGCCGAGGTACACATCGCCGGACATGAAAATGTCGTCGTCGCGCGAGCCGAGCACGGACAGACTGCGGCCGAACAGCGTGCCGAGTTCAAACCCTACGGGAAGATCCTGCGTCGCCGTCAGTGCATCGAACCCGCGAACGTGCACGAACTCGATGTCGCGTACGCCCCATAGCAGATTCACGCGCGCGATTCGATGGTCTTGGAAGCGATCGAGCAGCACGGTGCTCGTGTCCGGAGCGAATCCGTCGTTGGTGATCAGCACAGGAACAGAGGCCGGTCGCTCGTCGTCGCCCGAGATCGACGCGCCGAACAAGCTCAGTCGGCCGGGCGGGCCAACTCGTACGATGCCGCCGACGTCGAAAAAATTGCGGTCGAGACGGAGCGCGTGGCTCGAGTCGTCGTTGATCGCGTATTGGACGTAGTCGTCCAGGGCGCCGGCACGCACGCGCCACGCGACGCGTTGAATGTCCGTGTAGAACGGATGCGTCGCGTCGATCTGCCAGTTGTCGCCCAGCGGATCTCGATGTCCCTGCGCCGTAAACGTGTACGGATGGCCGAATAGCTGGTTGTCGGAGAATCGCCCGCCGAACCCGTCGCGGAACACGCCGCCTTCGCGCCAATCCGCCGCCAAATAAATCCCCGCGCCACTCAGGTTGGCGTCGCCCAATCGGAACACGCGGATGGGCTGTGCTCCCGTAGTCGCGGACAGGCCAACGATCAACGCGACTTCGTCGCTCGTGTCTACGTCGAGCACGACGCCTCCCTCGGCGCTCGGGAGTACGGTGACCGCCGCCGCGGCGATGAACGGCTGCGCGCGGAGGATGCGCTCCGACTCGGCGCGCCGCAGCTCCACGCACGCGTCGCCAACTTGGAGCAGCAAGAAGCGGCGGATGAGAGTGGTGTGCGTCGTCGTGTGCACGGCCGCGACCACGCGCGCCACGATCGGAACCCGCCGAAGCAGTTCCGCCGTCGGCGCCGACGTGTGGATGGCGATGGAATCGATGCGCTGTCCCGCGCAGACAAGCGGTGGCGCAGCTTGCGCGAGACTGCGATGAGCCGACAGCAACACCGCGAGCGCCGCGACGGACCAGCGTCGCACGCGAATCTTACTGCCCCATCCGGCGCTTCAGCTCGTCGAGACGCCGCGCCGCGTCGGCCTCGCGGTCAGCGCGCGTACGCGCGCGGGAGAGTGAATCCAATTCATCGCCCAGCGCCGATTTTTCATCGACGGACTCGTCCGGCGAGTCGAGCGACGTAGCGCGCGGGTCCGTTCCCGCCACCACGGCCTTGAGATCGGCAGTCATTTGCGCGACGTCGCGCTCGGCAAGCGACACCTCGCCTTCCTGCGCGCCGAGCTTTCGTTGGAGCATATCCAGCCGTTCGGCGTGCATCTGTTCGTAGGTCGCGGCGATCTTTACGGTTTCTTGATCATTGATGCCGCCCGCAAGCTGTTTTCTTCGACGTACGGTTTCGAGTTCGCGCGTCTCGACGGTGATGCGCTGGCGTGTCGTCGCGAGGCCCGCCCGCAAATCGTCGAGGCCGAGTCTCGCCTGAACGAGCGTGTCCTTCATGCGAGACGCGATGAGGTGTCGCTCCTCGGGCCGAGTGGCGCGACTCAGCAGTTCATCGAACGACCGGCGAAATCCGTCGAACACCATGCGTCAGTTGGCTCGGGGACATGTTGGGATGTACGATACAGGTCGTATCCGCGGCCACGCAACCGCGCGGACATTCGCATTCACGCATCGCGCAGGCCCTGCATGAGTCACGCGCCGCTCGTCATCGTCACCGCGACAACGGAAACCCTACGCGACCGGTCGCGCGTTCGCGTCAACGAAGCCTACACCAACGCGCTGGCCGCGTTCGGCGTGGTACCGCTCGTGCTGCCGCCGATCGACTGCTCGCTGGCGCTCGATGCGCTCGGCGGCGCCGCCGGGCTGGTGCTGACCGGAGGTGAAGACGTCGATCCAAAACACTTCGGCGAGGGCAGGCACGCGGCAACCGGCCCGATCCACGATGGGCGCGACGCTTTCGAGCTCGCGCTATCGCGCGCGGCGGCCGAGCGCCGCGTGCCGACGCTCGCGATCTGCCGCGGTGCCCAGGTGCTCAACGTCGCGCTTGGCGGCTCGCTCGTTCAGGATATCCCGTCGCAGCTCGCCACGTCGACGGAGCACGACGTGAGCAGCCGGCGAGCCGAGCGCGTTCACGAGGTCACGATCGACGCCGACGCGCGGCTCGCGCAGATCGTCGGCGACACGGTCATCCGCGTCAACTCGTCGCACCATCAGTCGGTCAACAAGCCGGCGCCATCGCTCCGCGTCACGGCGCGCAGCGACGACGGCGTGATCGAGGCGCTCGAGTCGACCGATGCCGAATGGTGGATGATCGCGGTGCAGTGGCATCCCGAAGAACTCACCGCGACGCAGGAGGGCTGGGATCGGCAGCTGTTCGCCGCGTTCGCCGACGCCGCGCGCGCCGGAGGCCGCGGTCAGTCGCGCATCGAGCAGGCACAACACGCCGACGACGATGGGGCGTCGGCCGCTCAGGTCACGAATCGCCAGCGCGCTTCGTCGCGAACCTGACGCATCAGTCGCTCCGGCGACTGCACCGACGGAAAGAACAGCGAATCGCTCACCGCGTTGAGGGCGGTGCGTAGAATGCCGAATCGCTCGGCGGCAGTCGCGTACAGCGTCGCGAGGCCGTGCTCCTCCGCCAGCTGGTGATCGGCGGCGAGCTGGAAGCCGCGGCGCCCCATTTCCTCGTAGTACTCGAGATCGGGCCCGCCCCGCTGCCACCGGCGCCGCTCGATGAAGTCCGGAAAGATTCCGCTCAACCACAGGGCGTAATTGCCCAAATGCGTGCGGACGAGGAAACTCCGGCGCGCGTCGGGGTCGTCGAGCGCACCGCACAACTGCACGATGGCGTCGTAGATCTCGTCGTCCGTCTCACCAATGCGGTGCGCGCGGTCGCGAACGCCAAAGTGGACGACGATCGATGTCACGTAGTCGGCCAAACCGCGATCGCTCTCACCCGCCTGCCGCAGTGCGTGGCGGATCATGACGTACGCGAACAAGGTCAGCGAAGCGCGCGAGCCGCGCGGGTGCCGGAGCAGCGCGGCGGGCAGGCGCGGGTCGTCGAGCACCGCGTCGATCCCTTCATCGGCCAGGCGCGCTTCGAGCTGCGCAAGCTCATCGCCCGACTCCAGCGCCAACAGCCGCGCCGCAAGTTGTGCGTCGTCCCGTGTCAATCGATGACGAGTATCGGCGAGAATCATCGCGCCCTCCGAGTCACCTGTTGGTACACCACACGCGTTGTGCTGTGGCCGCTCACTAAGAGTTCAGGCACCATTCGTTCCCATCGCGACGTTGGCAGCGTCGTGCGGAGCGCCTGTCCCTCCTGCGAACGACGTCATGCTGTCCGAAAGGTCACGTCGAGCGGTTAGCACTCGCGCCCCGGGATTGCCAGGACACGCACCGAACGCGGCGTTGACCGAACGACCGTCGTCGGCCGGGGTACCAGCACGGGTGGTTCGTGACCTGGCCCGTCTCTACTTTTCGCCGGGCAACCGTGTTGCCGACCCCTCCCGAGGCCTCTCGTGCTGTACATCTGCATTCCCGCGTACAACGAAGCGCCCACGATCGGTGTTCTCCTGTGGCGCATCCGTAAGGTATTTCAGGAGTATTCGCGTGAGTACGAGATCGTCGTCTACGACGATGGGAGTAGCGACGCCACCGCGGAGACGCTCGCGCCGTACGCCCGCGTAATGCCGCTGACAGTGATCGGCGGGCGCGAGCACGCGGGGTACGATCGCGCGCTCGACGGCCTGTGCCGAACGGTCGCGGCGCGCACTCGCTATCCGCGGCGCGATGCGATGATCACGCTCCAGGCAGACTTCACCGACCAGCCGGAGCAGCTGCCGGAGCTGATCAAGCGCTTCGAGGGCGGCGCCGACCTGGTCGTCGCCGAGCGACTGCTGCCGGCGACGGCGCCGACGCCGGTCCGCCGCCTCAAATGGATCGCGTCGTTTGCCGCACGCGGACGGGCTGCCGTGCCGGGGGTCGCCGACCCGTTCGGTACGATGCGACTCTATCGTATTTCGCTCATTCGAGATCTCATCAAAGAGGCCGGTGACGCGCCGGTTGCACGCGGTGACGGCTGGACGGCCAACCTCGATCTGCTCCGCCGTGCCGTGCCGCACGCGCGCCGCGTCGAGACCATCGCCGTCGAGCAACGCTACGACGTGCGGTCGCGCGACACGCGTATTCGCCCGCTGTCGGACGGGCTGGCGATGTTGCGCTCCCGGCGCGCCACCCCCGCCCCGCGGGCCGCGAAGTGATTCTGGCAATGCGGCGCGTCCTGCGAGTCGCGATCACTGGCTGTGTGCTTGCCGCATCGGCGCACGGGCAGGACACGGCGCGCCCGGCTGTTGTCCAACTGCCGTTCGGCGATCGGCGAGCGCCTCGAGTATGACGTTCGCTTCGGCAAGATCCACGTCGGCTCGGGCAGCATGGAAGTCCTGCCGATGGACACCGTTCGCTCGCACGATGTCTGGCACACCGTCTTTCGGTTGAGCGGCGGCATTCCGTTTTATCACGTCAACGATCGGTACGAGGACTGGTTCGATGTGGCGACGCTCTCGTCGCTTCGCTACTGGCAGAACATCGACGAAGGCAACTACGAGCCGAAGCGGCACTTCGAAATCTTCCCCGACCGCCGCGAGTACATCGAGGATCAGAAACCGGCGCAGCCGAGCGTCGAGCACCCGCTCGACGAAGGGTCGTTCCTCTACTTCCTGCGCACGGTGCCGCTTCGTGTCGGCCTCGACACGTCGTTCAACGACTACTTCAAAGCCGACCGAAACCCGGTGCGCATCAAGGTGCTCCGTCGCGAGCAGATCGAGGTGCCCGCCGGCGTGTTCAACGCGATCGTCGTGCAACCCGTGATCAACGCCAAGGGCATCTTCAGCGAGGGCGGCGACGCGCAGATCTGGCTTTCGGACGACGAGAACCACATCATGCTGCAGATGAAGTCGAAGCTCAGTTTCGGATCCCTCAACTTGTACCTCAAATCGTACCTCCCCGCTCCGACGACGACCACGCCGCTCAATCGCGTCAGCAAGCCGGGCGGCCAGCTCTGATCCGCGAGGCCGACCTGTCCGCGGTGCGAACCGTCCCCGTCGCGCGCCGCCCGAACAAGGTGAGCGCCGCGGAATTCGCGCATCCGCCGGGAAACGACACATCGTTCGCGGCGTTCATTGACGCGCTGCCACACGTCCTCGTCGCGCGCGACTTCCGCGCCGTCGTCGACGCGATCGTCGGCGCGGCGCGGGCCAAGCGCGGAGTCGTGGCGATGCTCGGCGGCCACGTTGTGAAAACGGGCCTCGCGCCGCTGCTCATCGATCTCATGCGTCGCGGCGTCATCACCCACGTGGCGATGAACGGCTCGGCGGCCATCCACGACTACGAGATCGCGCGCTTCGGCGCCACGTCGGAGGACGTCGCCGCGGGACTACGCGACGGAACCTTCGGCATGGCCGACGAAACCGGTCGTGAGATGAACGACGCCTTCGTGCGCGGCATGCGCGCCGAGCAGGGAATGGGCGAGTCGCTTGGCCGCGCGCTCGATGCCAGCGCGCATCTCGCCAATCCGGAGCTTTCGGTGTTGCTCAACGCACTGCGACTCGGCGTACCGGCCACGGTACACGCCGCCCTTGGCGCCGAGATCATCCACCAACATCCGGCGGCAAACGGCGCGGCGATCGGCGACACGAGTCATCGCGATTTTCGGCGGCTCGCCGCCTCGCTCATCGACGTCGACGAGTGGCGGCGTCGTGCTCAATCTCGGCAGCGCGGTGATCATGCCCGAAGTGTTCCTCAAGGCGTTGACCATCGCGCGGAACTTGAACGCCGGCCTGCCGCGCAACTTCGTCACTGTCGATCTCGACATGCAGCGCCACTATCGGCCGCGCGTCAACGTGGTGCAGCGCCCGACGCTCGACGGCGGCAAGGGCTACGAGATCACCGGGCACCACGAAATCATGGTGCCCCTGCTCGCGTGGGCCGTCGTTGGACAATTGGGCGGCGCGAACGGCTGACCCTCGCGCGACCAGACGCTGGTTGCCAACAAAAAAGAGCGGCGGACATTGGCTGTCCACCGCTCTCGGACCTCGAACTCCACGCTCGCGTCGAGCGCGCGAGAGTTTCTAAGCTGCCGGACCCGACCAGCGCTCGCGCAAACGACGCGCGGTGTCGGGGCTCACGATGCGAATGATGAAATAGATCACGAGGCAAACGATCGCGATCTTGATAGCGGCGAACAACAGCCACATGAACAGCGTGACCGCAAAGCCGAAAATTCCGAACATGAATTTGAGCAGGATGAGCCCAAGCACGGCCACGAGCCCAATTGAAAAAATGGTGCGGAACATACGAGCAATCTCCCGAAAGTCGTGTCGCTGGTTCGCTCAATCCTACGGCGGCTGGGAAGCCGCGGTTTCACGCTGAATGACGCCCGTCCCCGCCCGCCCCTCGGCGTCAGCCGCTAATCGACGAGTCGCCGACGTCGTGGTAATCGGCGACGGAATCATCGGCCTGTCAACTGCCCTCGAGCTCGCCGACTCTGGCGTGCACTGTGTGGTCATCGGCGCGGAGAACGCGGGCGTCCGCATCGCTCGCCGCCGCCGGTATTCTTGCGCCGAGCGTGTCGCACCTTCCGCGCGCTGCGCTGCCGTTCTTCATGGCAAGTTTGGCGCGCTATCCTGCGTTCATCAGTCGGCTGCACGAGGCCGATCCCGAGCTCGAACTGCTGCAAGGGCTGATCGAAGTGACGACGAGCCAGAATGTCGTCGACGCGACAATCATCGCCGGATGAGAGGCTCGAACCCGGTCGACTTCCGCCGTCTCACCGGAGCCGAGCTCGCGGCCATGGAACCGTCCCTCGGCTCCGGCGGCATGGCGCCATCCTCCACTCGCGCGACGGCGCCATCGACAACGTGCGCCTGGTCGCTGCGTTGCGGCGTACCCTCGAGCGCTCGAGCAGCGTCGCGGTCAGCGTCGGAGATCCCGTGCGTCGGATTCAATTCGGCGGAGGGGTGCCCACGGTCACGACGGCATCCGGTGCTCGTGTGAGCGCAGCCACGGTGATCCTTGCCGCAGGCGCTTGGGCTGCGAACGTCGACGGTCTTCCGCGTCGGCTACCGGTGGTGCCGCTGAAAGGGCAGATGTTGGCGCTCGGCGCGACAACCGTTCGGCACGCGGTAATGGGTGTCGACATCTACCTCGTTCCGCGCGGCCCTGAGACGCTGGTCGGCGCGACCGTGGAGCACGCCGGTTTCGACACCGAAACAAACGCCGCAGCGATCGACCAACTGCGCCGCGGCGGCCGTGGCGCTCTGTCCTCGAGCTTCGCGACGCACCGGACACGCGCGTGTGGGCCGGCATACGCCCAGCCACGCCAGACATGCTCCCGATCCTCGGCCCGGACCCCGACGTCCCCGAGTTGATTTACGCCTGTGGGCATTCGAAGAACGGCATCCTTCTCGCGCCGGAAACAGGCTTGGCGATTGGCCGTCTCGCCCGCGGCCTGCGCACCGACGCCGATCTCATCCCCTTCAGTGTGACGAGATTCGGGGCCCAATAAAGTATCGTTTCGGTACTAACTATTAAGCGCTATTTTTGATAGTTATTCACGCCTAGCCGACCGTTTTCATGGGTCGTAGATTACGCGATCTCAACGGGTTCCACGCGCGCTGCGGCTTCGGCACCAGCAGCCAAAGACCTGACTACGGTACTCCTGCCGCCTCCAGACCATGGGCGAGACGCTCTACCAAATAACTGGCCGGCACCGTGTTGAACCGCTCCCGGAGCGGAAGCCGTCTTGGCTCAAAGTTCGCGCTCCGGGCGGGCCGCGCTATTTGCAGCTCAAACAGCTGATGCGCGATCTCGACCTGCACACGGTGTGCGAAGAGGCGCGCTGCCCAAACGTCGGCGAGTGCTGGGAGCACGGCACGGCGACGTTCATGGTGCTCGGCGACGTTTGCACGCGGAATTGCGCCTACTGCGCCGTAGCTCACGGCCGGCCGCCGTCGTACGACATCAGCGAGCCGTCGCGCGTGGCGGCCGCCATTGCTGAAATGCAGCTCCGACACGCCGTCATCACGTCGGTCGACCGCGACGACCTCCCGGATTTTGGCGCGTACATCTTCGCCGAGACGATTCGGCAGATCAAAGCGCGTCTGCCGGACTGTTCCGTCGAGGTACTCGTCCCGGACTTTCAGGGCAACGAGGATTCGATTCGCACGGTGCTCGAGGCGCGTCCCGACATCTACAACCACAACACTGAGACCGTCCCGCGCTTGTACAAGCGCTGCCGGCCGGGCGGCCGCTACGAGCGCGTATTGAACATTTTCCGCACCGCCAAACGCCTCGCTCCCGACATCCCCACCAAGACGGGCATCATCCTCGGCATGGGAGAGACGCTCGAGGAAGTCGAGCTCGTGATGCGCGACCTCAGGGCGGTCGACGTCGACATCCTGACGCTCGGGCAGTATCTGCGTCCGTCGGCATCGCACATTGCGCTCGACCGCTACGTCACGCCGGAGGAATTCCGGCGGATGTACGAGGTCGGGATGGCCATGGGCTTCCGCCACGTGGAGTCGGGCCCGCTCGTTCGGTCGAGCTACCACGCCTGGGAACAGGTGCAGGCGGCGGGCGTGTGACCGAGACTCGACGGCCGCGCGCGGCCTCTCCGAATTCCAGATCTCTCATGGCCAAGAAGAAACAGGACTCCGCGTCGGCGTCCGACGCCGAATTGAATCTCACGCTCCTCCGGTCGATGCTGTTGCAGCGGCGGTTCGAGGAGCGGTGCGCCGAAGCGTACGCCCTGGGCAAGATCGGCGGCTTCTGCCATCTGTACATCGGCCAGGAAGCGGTGAGCACGGGAACGCTCTCCGTTCTCCGACCGGACGACTATGTCATCACGACCTATCGCGACCACGGACAAGCGCTCGCGCGCGGCATCGCGCCGCGAGCGGTGATGGCAGAGCTGTTCGGCCGCGCCGACGGTGTGGCGCACGGCAAGGGCGGCTCGATGCACATGTTCGACAAGAGCCTCAACTTCCTCGGCGGACATGGCATTGTCGGCGCGCACGTGCCGCTGGCAACCGGCGTTGGATTCGCGATCAAGTATCGCGGCGGGGACCAGGTGTGCGTCTGCTTCATGGGCGAATCCGTCGTCAACACCGGCGCCTTTCACGAGGCGCTGAACATGGCCGGCCTGTGGAAGTTGCCGGTCGTCTACGTCATCGAGAACAACCGATACGGCATGGGCACGGCACTCGAGCGCGCGTCGGCGATTCACGACATCTATGAACGCGGCGCGTCGTACAACATGCCGCGCGCCATGTGCGACGGGCAGGACGTGTTCGCCGTCCGTGCCGCGGTGCAGGACGCCGTCGATCGCGCGCGCGCCGAATCGCTGCCGACGCTGCTCGAGGTCCGCACGTACCGATTCATGGGACATTCGATGTCGGACGCGGTCAGCGGCACCTACCGCACCAAGGCCGAGCTCGACGAGAACATGCAGCGCGACCCGATCGCCCTGTTGCGCATGCACATGCAGGAGAATCGCGAGCTCGACGAAGACCAGCTGCACAAGCTCGATGACGAGATGAAGGCCGTCGCGCAGGACGCGTGGGACTTCGCCGACCAGAGCGCCGAGCCGCCGCTCGAGGCGTTGTACGAAAACGTGCTGGTCGACACGACGAGCGACACTCCAAGCACAGCGCCGACCCCCGCCGTCGCTGTCTAGCGCAAACGCAAAACGCCCATCGCCCAACGCGACATGCCAGTCATCACGTACCGAGACGCGCTCAACGAAGCGCTGCGCGAAGAAATGCAGCGCGACGACCGGGTCTTCCTCATGGGCGAGGAAGTCGCCGTGTATCAGGGCGCTTACAAGGTCTCGAAAGGCCTGCTGCAGGAATTCGGTGAGATGCGCGTCGTCGACACGCCGATCACCGAGCTTGGTTTCGCCGGTGTCGGCGTAGGCGCGGCGATGGTTGGCTTGCGGCCGATCATCGAATTCATGACGTGGAACTTTGGCGTGCTCGCACTCGACCAGGTGCTCAACTCGGCCGCCAAGCTGCTGTACATGTCGGGCGGACAGTTCAATGTGCCGATTGTTTTTCGCGGACCGAATGGCGCGGCGCTTCAGCTGTCGGCGCAGCACTCGCAGGCGTTCGAGTCGTGGCTGGCGCACATCCCCGGGCTCAAAGTCGTCACGCCGGGAACACCGTACGACGCCAAGGGCCTGCTCAAGAGCGCGATCCGCGACGACAATCCGGTGTGCTTCCTCGAGGGCGAGATGCTCTACAACATCAAGGGCGAGGTGCCCGCGGAAGAGTATCTGATTCCGATCGGCAAAGCTGATCTCAAGCGCGAAGGCGGCGACTGTTCGATCATCACGAACGGGAAGATGGCACTCGTCGCCATGCAGGTCGCCGACCAGCTGGCGAAGGATGGCATCCACATCGACGTCGTCGACCTGCGCACCGTGCGTCCAATGGACGTCGAGGCGATCAAGACGTCGGTGGAAAAGACCAATCGCGCCGTCGTGCTCGAGGAAGGCTGGGAGCTATGCGGAATCGGCGCGCAGGTGGTCGACTACATACAGCGCGAATGCTTCGATTCGCTCGACGCGCCCGTCGTGCGCGTTCATCAGGCCGACGTGCCGATGCCGTACGCCAAGAACCTCGAGCGAAGCGCCAAGCCCGACGCAGCGAAAACGATCGCGGCGGTTCGGAAGGTCATGTATTTGGAGTAGCGTTGGGCGTTGGGCGTTTTGCGTGGGGCGCAGTTTGAACTTCTCTTGATGCGGGATTCTCGCGACCGGTTCTCTCATGGCAACCAAAGTCTTCATGGAGGCGCTTTCGCCCACGATGGAAGAGGGGCGCCTCGTCAAATGGTTGAAGAACGAAGGCGATCAGGTGAAGAGCGGTGAGCCGCTCGCCGAGGTCGAAACGGACAAGGCCATCATGGAATTGGTCGCGCGGGGAGATGGCGTACTCCGCAAGCGGCTGGTCGCCGAGGGAGAATCGCGTCCCGTCGGACAGCTCGTGGGAGTGATCGCGGCCGCGGACGAGAACATCGACGCGTTGGTTGCCGGAGCGGCGAGTGCGGCTCCGGCGTCCGCCACAGCCGCTGCGAAGACAGAGCAACCGGTGGCTGCGTCGACGAGCGCACCTGCCGCGGCAGCCGCAGCACCTCCGGCCGCCGCGCCTCCAGCAGCCGCTGCGCCGACACCGCCGTCCCAACCGCCCGCGGCCCCATCGTCGCCGACAACCGCAAACGGAAGCCAAGGCCGCTCATCTCCGCTTGCTCGACGCCTCGCGTCAGAGCGCGGGCTCGATATCTCGCACGTCCAAGGTTCGGGACCGGGCGGCCGAATCATCAAGCGTGACATCGAGGCCGCCGCGACACAACCGCCGGCGCCAGCCGGCGCGCGCGTCGCACCGGTCGCGCAACGCACCACGTCGTTCGACGACGTTCCGCTCACGCAGATCCGCAAGACGATCGCCAAGCGGCTCGCCGAGTCGATCGGTCCGATTCCGACGTTCTACCTGACGGCGGAATTTGATCTCACCCGCGCGACTGAAATGCGCGCGGCCATGGCAGACATGGGCGACGAGTTCAAGGTGTCGATCAACGACATCCTGATGAAAGCCGTCGCGACGGCGCTCGCGCAGCACCCCGAAGTCAACGCGCACTGGCTCGGCGATCGCATTCGCCAACATCATCGCGTGCAACTCGGAATGGCGGTGGCGACGAACGACGGGCTGATCGTTCCGGTCATCGCGGACGCCGACCAGAAGCGCATGAGCGAAATCTCACGCGAGGCGCGTGAACTGGCCAAGCGCGCGCGCGAGCGGAAGCTCACGCCGGAGGAATACACAGGATCGACATTCTCGATCTCGAATCTCGGAATGTTCGGCATCGACGAGTTCACGGCGATCATCAATCCGCCGGAAGTGGCGATCCTGGCCATCGGGGCGTCGCACGACGCCGTCGTCCCCGACGGAGCGGGCGGATTCGCGATTCGGAAACGGATTCGCGTCACGTTGAGCTGCGACCACCGCGCCGTCGATGGCGCGGTCGGGGCGACGTTCCTCGTGACGCTGCGGCGGCTGATTGAGAACCCGCTGATGTTGGTGTTCTAGCTGATCCGGCGCGGGCTTACGATTTCTTGCCCGGATCCCGCGTCCACACGACGATCGCGCCGCACACGCCGGTCCGTCCGTTCTTTGCCAGTTCGGGCGGAACCTCAGAGATGCCGATGTACACTTCGAGCGCTTCGATGTCATCCGCGCTGAAGTCGTCGAGTGTGCCGCTGTAGGCCATGTTGTGGACGAACATCTGCGGAACGCAGGCTCGCGAACCGTCGCCGCGCGTCATGAGCACCTGAGATCCGATGCCGTCGCGCCCGGGTACCAGCCGAACCCCGGCGACAGCGCGAACGATGTCCGTTCCGATGCGAGCACCCTTCGCTCGATGTCGGCGCGTGTGAAGAACGTGCCGCGCGCATCCTCGCGCCGCCGTGCGAATTGGTCGAGCCAATGCGTCGTCGAGATCGTGTCCGTGACCGAGACCGTGTCCAGCGTCTGCGCGCTTGGTGTCAGGCGGAACGTCCCGCGTTGGGTCTTTCCCGAGTGGAGAACGGCGGTGAACGACGCCGGCTCGAACCCGATACGACGCACGTTGAACACGATGGTGCCCGTCGGCAGCCCGGCAATGACGAAACTCACCACTGTCGCCAGTGACGGCGCGAAACTGGTCCGACTTGGAAACCGAAATCTCGGCGCCTGCTACTCCGACTCCAGCGCCGTCGGTCACGTGACCGATCAACAGCGCCGGCGGATCGTGGCGCAGCGTGTCTGCCTGCGGCTGCTGTGATCGCGCCGGGAAAGCGAACGCAAATGCGAATGCGGCGACGAGGTGCCACCCTCGAACGACTCTCGGGATCGCCATGTGCTCTACCTTATGTACCGATTCAATTTCTGGCAAGATTCGCCATCATTGCGTGCATGAATCGCGCGCGGCCCGCGCGCGATTCGGCTCGACGTTCAGCGTAGCGGGTCGCTTCCGGCTCTCGATATCTTTGGTCGTACCCACCGGCGCGTTCCCCGCCCGTGTGACCGATCGGCCCAACCAGACATTGCCCTTACTTCTCACCGGCCCTCACCGTTCAACAGTTTATGGCTTCCTTTGACGTCATTTTCATCGGCGGCGGTCCCGCCGGCTATGTCGGCGCCATTCGCTGCGCCCAGCTCGGACTCTCGACCGCCGTGGTCGAGCGTGACGGACTGGGAGGTACCTGCGTACTCTGGGGCTGCATTCCGGCAAAAGCACTGCTCGAAGCGGCCGCAATCGCCAATCGGCTAGGACACGCGGCGGACTTCGGGGTCACGGTGGGCGACGTCAAGCTCGACTATGGCGTGGCGATGAAACGGTCGCGCGCCGTCAGCCTGCAAAACTCGAAGGGGGTCGAGTTCCTGTTCAAGAAGAACAAGATCACCTACCTCAAGGGCAACGCAACGCTCGCCGGCAAGACCACCGTCACCGTCAAAACCCCCGACGGCAAGGAAGAAAAGCACGACGCAAAGAAAGCCGTCGTGATTTGCACGGGTTCCCGCGTTCGCGGCCTTCCGCAGGTCGGGCTCGAGTTGAACAAGTCGACGATCATCTCGTCCGACGAAGCGCTGGTGCTCGAAAAGGCCCCCAAGTCGATCGCCATCGTCGGCGCGGGCGCCGTCGGCTGCGAGTTTGCCGACGTATTCAACGCGTTTGGTTCGCAAGTGACGCTGATCGACGTCATGCCCAGCGTCCTGCCACTCGAAGACGCGGACTGCGTCGAAGGAAGTCGAACGCGCGTTCAAGAAGCGCGGCATCACCGTCCTCACCGGCGCCAAGATCTCGAACGTCAAAGCGGCGAAAGATTCCGTGTCGATGACGGTCGAATCCGGCGGCGAGAAAAAGGATCTCAAGTGTGACGTCGTGCTCATCGCCGCCGGCCGCGCGCCAGTCGTCGACGGACTCGGTCTCAAGGAGGCCGGCGTCCAGCTCACCGACCGCGGATTCATCAAGATCAACGCGCGGATGGAGACCTCGGCGCCGGGCATCTACTCCATCGGCGACGTGGCCGGCCCGCCGATGCTCGCGCACAAAGGCGAGCGCGAAGGAGTCGTCCTCGCCGAGTTGCTCGCTGGGAAATCGACGCACGGGATGGACTACAACAACATTCCCAACGCGACGTACTGCCATCCCGAAGTCGCGTCGATCGGCTTGACCGAACAGCAGTGCAAGGACAAAAAGCTCGATTACAAAATTGGCAAGTTCCCCTTCTCGGCGAACGGCCGCGCGCGCACGTCGGGTGAGACGGACGGCTTCGTGAAGATCATTCGCGACACGAAGTACGGTGAAATCCTCGGCGCGCACATCGTCGGCGCGCACGCCACGGAGCTGATCCACGAACTGGTCGTGGCACGGGCGAACGAATTCACGGTCGAAGAGGTCGAGCTCGCCATTCACGCCCATCCCACGCTGTCCGAGGCGGTCAGCGAGGCGGCGCTCGACTCGCTTGGCAAAATGTTGAACGCGTGAACGCGAGCGCCGACGCGCGCGAGCTGTGGGTCGAGCGGCTCGGCGTCGTCCCGTACGGGGTCGCGCTCGATCGACAGCGGCAGTCGGCGCGCGATCGGATCAGCGGTGCAATCGCTCAGGACGTGCTGCTCCTGCTCGAGCATCCGCCCGTCGTCACGCTGGGGCGCTCGGCCAAGGAGCGCCACCTGCTCGCCTCGCCCGAACTATTGGCGTCGCGCGGCGTCGAGCTCTTCGAGGTCGAGCGCGGCGGTGACGTCACGTTTCATGGGCCGGGACAGCTCGTCGGCTACCCGATCGTCGACCTCAAGCGGCACAAACAGGATCTTCACTGGTACCTCCGGTCGCTCGAGGAGGCGCTCATTCGAGCGCTGGGCGCGCTGGGCATTGCGGCCGAACGAAACCCCGGGCTCACCGGCGTGTGGACGCATGGGCGGAAGATCGCGTCGATCGGCGTGCACGCGCGCGACTGGGTCACCTGGCATGGCTTCGCCCTCAACGTGACGACGGATCTGTCCTACTTCGACCTGATGATCCCCTGCGGCATTCAGGCCGTGACGATGACGTCCGTGGCGCGGGAGCTCGGCGAGAGCGCGGCGTCGATGGCCGACGTCGAACAGGCGGTGGTCGACGCATTCGGGGAAGTGTTCAGTCTCGAGCCGCGTCGCGCCTGAAGGCGAAACGGTTCGACGCGCGCGCATTCGAGCGTATCCCCGAACGCGCCCCGAACCTATATTGCCTCGCCCATGACCGATTCTCTCGTCCCTCCTCTGGTCTATCCGGCGCGCGAGCGAATTGTCGCCGCAGCGCGGCGCGATTTGACGGCGGAGCTCAACCCGGAGCAGGCGGCAGCGGCCGTCCACGGTGACGGGCCGCTGCTCATCATCGCCGGCGCCGGCACGGGGAAGACGCGCACGCTCGTGTATCGCGTTGCGCACCTCATCGAGTCGGGCGTGGCGCCGGAACGGATCCTTCTCCTCACGTTCACCCGCCGCGCGGCGCACGAGATGTTGAGTCGCGCCGAGCGGCTGGTGGGATCGGCGTCGGCGCGCGTGCAGGGGGGCACGTTTCACGCGACCGGGCACCGGCTGCTGCGGCAGTTCGGCCCCGAGGCGGGGCTTCCCCGCGACTTCTCGATCATGGACCAGGGAGACGCCGAGGATCTGATGCAGTTGGCCCGCGCCAATCTGGGCTTTGGCAAGCAGGAAAAGCGGTTCCCGAAGAAAGAATCATTACACTACATATATTCTCGTCATCTCAACGCCGAGCTGTCGGTCGAGGAAATTCTCGAGAGCGAATACCCGCAGTTCGTCGAGTTCACGCGCGATGTCGTGCGCATCTTCGCCGAATACACGAGCCGGAAATCGGAACGCAATCTCGTCGACTACGACGACCTGCTGCTGTTTTGGGCGCTCATGCTCGAGCAGTCGGCGTCGATCGGCGATCGGATCGCCGCGCTGCACGACCACATTCTCGTCGACGAATACCAGGACACGAACCTGCTCCAGGCGCGGATCCTCCGCGCGATGTGCCGGCGCCATAGCAACGTCACCGTCGTCGGCGACGACGCGCAGAGCATCTACTCGTTTCGCGGCGCCAGCTTCCGGAACATTCTCGACTTTCCTCGCCAATTCGCCGGCGCGGCAGTCGTCACGCTCGAGCAGAACTATCGGTCGACACAGCCAATTCTCGACACGACGAACACGCTGATCTCGCGCGCGCTCGAACGGTTCACCAAGACGCTGTGGACGGTCCGTTCGGGCGGCGACGCGCCCTGGCTGGTCACGGCGCGCGACGAACAGCAGCAAACGCGCTTCGTCGTCGATCGCATTCTCGAACTGCACGAATCGGGGACGCCGCTCCATGAAATCGCCGTGCTCGTGCGCGCCGGCTACATGTCGGCCGATCTGGAAATCGAGCTGGCCAACCGGAAGATCCCGTTCGAGAAATGGGGCGGACTGAAATTTCTCGAAGCCGCGCACGTCAAGGACGTGCTGGCGTTTCTCCGCGTCCTTGAGAATCCGCGCGACGAGGTGAGCTGGTATCGGATCCTGCTGATGATGCCGGGCATTGGGGATGTCACGGCCCGTGCAATGATGGACTCGATGGCCGATCGCGCGTGGGATCCGGACGCGTTCTCGCACTTCGTACCTCCGTCGCGCGCGCGCGACGCGCACCGAGAACTGGTCGCGCTGCTCCGGCGGCTCCGTGCCGCGGGCGACCGTCATGCCGACGCGAGCGTCGGCGAAGACATCGATGAGATCCGCGTCGCTCTACGACAAGGTGCTCGCCGAGCGGTACGACCGCTCCGAGCCGCGCCTTGCCGATCTGGATCAGCTGCGCGTGATCGCCGCGGGATATCCGAGCCGCTCGGCGTTCCTCGCGGCCATCGCGCTCGAGCCGCCGCAGAACACGCAGGATCTCTCCGGCGGATCCCAGGACGAGGACGACGCGCTGGTCATCAGCACGGTGCACAGCGCCAAGGGCAAAGAGTGGGACGCGGTGTTCGTCATCTGGGCCGTCGACGGCTGGTTTCCGTCGTCACGCTCGATCGACGACGAGGGACAACTCGAGGAGGAGCGGAGACTGATGTACGTGGCGATGACGCGAGCCCGGAACCACCTCGCGGTCACGTACCCGCTGCACGTCTACGCCACGCGGAGAGGCGCGGACTACTCCATCGATCAACTGTCTCGATTCCTCGATCGCGGTGTCAGGGAGAAGATGCAGCGCGTCGTGCCGCAGGAATCCGTCACTCAGGCGCCGGTGGTGCCGAGCGTCGAGACCGCGGATCTCGATCTGCGAGCGCTGCTGCGGGGACGATTTAGCGGTCCGTCGGCAAGCCCAGGTCAGTAGGACGCCACCGCGGAACGAATCGCGTCGAACGGTCGCGCGGGCTGACTCTTCGCCAGTGCGATGATCCGCTGCACCGTTCGGCGCAGATCTCCATGCTCGCTCGCCCACAGCGCGTCGAACACGTCGAGATCCGTGTCGTAGATCCGATGCGCGAGTAGTGCTGCGTTGTCCAGGCGGACCCGCTCGAGCGCGCGCGGCCCGATCGTGCGGAGCTTCGGGCCCAGAACGTCGACGAGTTCCCGTCGCGCGCGCGCGTAGAGCGTATCGCGCGCGACGATTCGCGCGCTCGAATCAGTCGGGTGTGAAGCGAACGCCGAATCCACGCTGTGGTACAGCGTCGCCCAGAATCGCGCGATCAGTTTGTCGTCCGCCCAACGTGCGTCGGCTTCGTCCGCCGCCAGCGGCGCGCCGCGTGAACGAAAGAACCACGCCGATCCCCGCGCGCCGACGAAGTTGGCAAACGACTCATTGAACTCGGCTTGCCCACCCGCGTAGAACGTCGTGTGCGTCAACTCGTGGATCACCGTGTTGGCCAGGTCGAGCGAGTCGGCGGTCAGCGATGTCGACAGCAGCGGATCGTTGAACCAGCCGAGCGTGCTGAAGGCGGGCGACGAACGGAGGTAGACGTCGAAACCGTCCGACTCGAGGCGTTTGGCTGCGTCGTGCGCCGCCCGAAAGTCGAAGAAGCCCTTGTACGGCACTCGCCCGACGATTGGGAACCACCAGGTGTGCGGAACCAGTCGGTCGCGATAGGCACCGGATAGGACCAACACCAGCGTGTCGCGATCGAGCTGCGTGTACGTCGTGAAGCTCTCTCCGGTCCGGAGACCGATCGAGTCCGCCGCGAAGGCGCGCGCCGCGAGAACGACGCGCAACTCCTGGGCGACCGGCGCACTGGTGCGCGGGTCGACGATGATCGCCGATATTTGCCGGCGGTGGGCGAGAATGCGCCCTTCGGCCCACGCGGCGCGCAGCAGGTAGCGGCCCGTGGGGGCGAGGGCGAAGTATGCAATCGCGCAGACCAGGATCGCGCCGAGCACGCGCTTGGTCCATTGCCACGCAATTCGTTGTATTGACGGCACTTACAAGAGTTCTAATGGGCTCGGTCGGCTTTGCACGGGCGTGGCTCAGCCGCTATCTTCATCAAGATGTCCTTCGTCCATCTCCATTGCCACTCGGAGTATTCGCTCCTCGACGGCGCGAACCGGATCGGCGACCTCATCCGACGCGCGGAGGAGCTCGAGCAGCCGGCGTTGGCTATTACCGACCACGGGAATCTGCACGCGGCCTGGGACTTCCAGGAGCGGGCGAAGAAGACTGGAATCAAACCGATCATCGGCATGGAGGCATACGTTGCGCCGGGTGATCGGCGAGCGCGTACGCGGCCGACGCCAGGCTCCAAGCCGTACTACCACCTCGTCTTGCTGGCGCGCGATGCGGTAGGGTATCGCAACCTGGTCAAGCTGTCGTCGCTCGCGTACACGGAAGGATTCTACTCCAAGCCGCGCGTCGACCGGGAACTGCTCGCGAAGTTCAGCGAAGGGATCGTCGTGTCGTCGGCCTGCTTGGCCGGTGAGGTCGCGCAACATTTGATGGCCGGGAACGACGCCGGCGCCCGTGAAGCGGCCGCCTGGTACGCCGAGGTCTTCAAGGATCGCTACTACCTCGAAGTGCAGGCGCACGATTCCGAGGGGCAGGCGGCGCTGAACGGACGGGTGTTCGCGCTGGCTGGCGAGCTCGGGCTCCCCGTGATTGCCACGAACGACGCGCACTTTCTGCGCAGCGAGGATCACGACTCGCACGACGTGCTGCTGTGCATCGGACTCGGCAAGGATCGGAGCGACGCCGATCGGATGCGCTACGATCGCGGACTGTACTTCAAGAGCGCGCCCGAAATGGCGGCGCGATTCGCCGATCGCCCGGACGTGCTCGAGAACACGCTCAAAATTGCCGACGAGGTCGCGCTCGAGCTCGGGAAGAAGTATCACCTCCCCGCGTTTCCACTCCCGACCGGCGCGACGAGCGAGAACGACTTGCTGACGACGTTGGCCACGGCCGGCGCGAAAGTGCGATACGGCGACCCGCTGCGTGACGACGTCCGCGAGCGGCTCGACTACGAGCTCGGCGTCATCACGAAGACCGGGTACGCGGGCTACTTCCTCATCGTCGCCGATTTCATCAAGGCGGCGCGCGATCGCGGGATTCCCGTCGGTCCGGGCCGCGGCTCGGCGGCGGGATCGTTGGTGGCGTATTCGCTCCAGATCACCGATGTCTGTCCGCTCGAGTACGATCTGCTCTTTGAGCGTTTTCTAAATCCCGGAGCGCGTGTCGATGCCGGACGTCGACGTCGACTTCTGCTTCGAGCGGCGCGGAGAAGTGATCGAGTACGTACGCCAGAAGTACGGCCGGGAGTCGGTCTGCCAGATCGTGACGTTCGGCACTATGAAATCACGCGCGGCGATCAAGGACGTCGGCCGCACGCTCGGTTTCAGCCCGGCCGAGACGGACGCATTGGCCAAGCTGGTGCCGAATCAGCCCAATTATTCGCTGACGGTGAAGGAAGCCGTCGAGCAGATCGCCGAAGTCGGCAAGCTGTATCGCACCGACGACCGGTACAAGCGGCTGCTCGACTACGCCATGTCGCTCGAAGGGTTGTCGCGTCACACGGGAGTGCACGCGGCCGGCGTCGTCATCGCGCCGGGACCGGTCGACGACTACGTGCCGATCTGCACGCAGTCGTCGAAGGGAGCGGGGTCGGGCGACGACGAGTCGGTCATCGTGAGCCAGTACGACATGAACGGCCTGGAAAAGGCCGGCATGTTGAAGATGGATTTCCTCGGCCTCACGACGCTCACCGTCATCCACGACACGCTGCGTTCGATCGAGCATCGGACGGGCGCGACGCTCGATCTCAAGGCGATCCCGTACGACGACGACGCGGTATATCAGATGCTGCGCGCCGGGCGAACGATTGGCGTGTTTCAGTTCGAGTCCGCGTTGGCGACGGATCTGCTTCGCGGCATGAGGTGCGACCGGTTCGACGACCTGGTCGCGTCGAACGCGCTCATGCGCCCAGGTCCGCTCGACGCGGGCATGCACCGCGTGTATCAACGCCGCAAGCGCGGCGAAGAGCCGGTGACCTACGCGCTTCCCGAGCTGCAAGCGATCCTCGAGCCGACCTACGGCGTCATCACCTATCAGGAGCAGGTGATGCGCGTGGCGCAGGTGCTCGCGGGCATTTCGCTCGCCGAAGCCGACGTGTTGCGCAAAGCCGTGGGTAAAAAGGACGCGGAGCTGATCAAACAGGAGTTGGACAAGTTCGTCGAGAAATCGGTGGCACGCGGGTTCGACCGGCGCGTGATCGAGGAGCTGTCTGGTCAGATCGAAACGTTCGGCCGGTACGGCTTCAACAAGTCGCACGCCGTGGCGTACTCGGTCATCACGTATCAGACCGCGTGGCTCAAAGTCCACCACCCGGCCGACTTCATGGCCGCGCTGCTCTCGTCGTCGATTGGCGACACGGACAACGTCGTCAAATTCATCAACGAAGCGCGCGAACTCGGCCTGGAAGTGCTGCCGCCGGATGTGAACGAGTCCGGATACAAGTTCACTGTCATTGGCGACAAACGCATTCGGTTCGGGCTGGGAGCGGTGCGCAACGTCGGCAAGTCGGCAATCGAGTCGATCCTCGCGGCGCACGCCGACCGCCCGTTCACCAGCCTGTTCGATGTGTGTGAACGGGTGGATTTGCGACTCTGCAACAAGCGCGTGTTCGAAGCGCTGATCGCGTCGGGCGCGCTCGATTTGCTCGGCGGCCACCGTGCGCAGCATTGGGCCGTACTCGACAGCGCGCTGCACGAAGCGTCGCTCAAGCAACAGGAGGCGGCGGTCGGGCAGTTTTCGCTCCTCGGCGGTGGCGATGCCGGCAGCGCCGGGCCTGTAGCACGGGTGCTCCCCAATGTGCCGCAGCTCACGGAGTCCGAGCGACTGACGAAGGAAAAGGAGATCCTCGGCTTCTACATCTCTGGGCACCCACTCGAGCCGTTTCGGGTCGAGTGCGAACTGTTCGCCACCCACACAGTGTCCCAACTAGGGAAGTGGACGGACCAGCCGCTGTCCCTGGGCGTGGTGGTCACGGCGGTCAAACGGCAGATTAGCAAGCGGTCCGGGGCAGAATTTGCGCGGTTGACAGTCGAGGATTTTTCGGGATCTTCCGAAGTCCTGGTCTTCCCGGAAGCGTGGACGATGCTTGGGGACCGAGTGAAGACCGATATACCCGTGTTGCTGAAGGGCAGTTATTCGCGGCGCGACCAGGACGTCGACAATCCGACGTTCATCGTCGAATCGCTCACGCCATTCGTGGAGCTGCGGTTGACCGGTCAGGTAGCGGTGGCGATCGATCTCACATCGGCGAAAGGCACCGGGTTGACCCCCGAGGTGATTCGCGACGTACGCGTCGTGGTCGAGTCGCATTCCACCGGGCATGCTTCGTCGCCGCCGCTCGAGGTACAGTGGAGCGACGGCACCGGCGCGGAGACGCGGCTGCGATCGCGCTCACTGCGGCTCGCGGCATCCCAGGCTGCGTTGACCGACCTGCGCGCCGTATTGGGCGCCGATCGCGTTCGACTCGTGCGCGGGAGCTGACGTGGGCGCTTCGGCAACGCTGGAATTCGAGAAGCCGATCGCCGAACTCGAACGGCAGATCGACGAACTCAAACGCCTCGCCGGCGACCGGCAGCTCAATGTCAACGAGGAAATCGCGCCGCTCGAGAAAAAGCTCGCGGATCTTCGCCAGGAGATCTACATGAACCTGACGCCTTGGCAGCGCGTACAAGTCGCGCGCAGCGCCAAGCGTCCGTTCACGCTCGACTACATCCAACTCGCGTTCACCGACTTCATCGAACTCCACGGGGATCGCGCGTTTCGCGAGGACGCGGCGATCATCGGCGGGTGGGCCCGGCTCGACGGCGAAACCGTGATGGTGATCGGTCATCAGCGCGGTCGCGACACGAAAGAGATTCTCAAGCGCAACTTCGGCATGCCCCACCCCGAGGGCTATCGCAAAGCGCTGCGCCTGATGAAGCTCGCCGAAAAATTCCACGTGCCGGTGATCACGCTGATCGACACGATGGGTGCGTGGGCTGGTCTGGGCGCCGAAGAACGGGGCCAGTCGGAGGCGATTGCCAGAAACCTGTTCGAGATGAGCCGCCTCGAGGTGCCGATCATCGCCACGGTGATCGGCGAGGGTGGCTCCGGCGGAGCGCTGGCGCTCGGCGTGGCCGATCGGACCAACATGCTCGAGAATGCGGTCTACTCAGTGATCACCGTCGAAGGATGCGCGGCGATCCTGTGGAAGGACGGCAAGAGCCAGGAAATGCGCGAGAAGGCGGCGTCCGCGCTCCGCATCACCGCGCCCGATCTGTTGGAGCTGCGCGTGATCGACGAAATCATCGCCGAACCGCCCGGCGGCGCGCACGCCGACTATGACGCGACGGCGCTGGCGCTGCACGACGTGCTGCTTCGCCAGCTCGAAGACCTGCGCCGCTACAAGCCGGACAAGCTCGTGCGTCGACGCCGCGATAAGTTTCTGCGTATCGGGCAGTACTCCGAATAGTCGCTCGCGCCGCTGCACCCATGCCGCATCTCATCGAAGTCGCGTTCAAAGGGAACCGGAAGGATTTCTTCCTCTGGGACGGCGACGAGCCGCCGCCGCTCGGCGCGGCCGTGATCGTCGATGCCGACCGGGGGGAGGACCTTGGCGTCGTGCACGCGACGGGAGACGCGGCTGAAAAGCGGAACGCGGGCGTTCCGCACGGCTACGGCGCAGCCGGCGCGACGAAGAAAGCCCGGCGCCTGGCGTCCGACGACGACGTCAAGCGCGGAGACGAGCTCGACGCGCAGAACGAAGACGCGCGGCGGCGCGCGATGGAGCGTGTGCGAGCCAACGATCTCACCATGAAGTTGTCGGACGCCGAGTGGCAGTGGGACCGTAAGAAGCTCACGCTCTATTTCACGGCGGAAAAGCGCGTCGACTTCCGCACGCTCGTCCGCGAGTTGGCGTCGATGTTTCGCGCGCGGATCGAGCTCAAACAGATCGGCGTGCGCGACGAAGCGAAGCGGCTCGACGGCATCGGCCGCTGCGGGCGGCAGTATTGCTCGTCGTCGTGGCTCCCAGAGTTGCGTCCGGTCAACCTCGGCGTGGCGAAAGATCAACGACTCTCACTCAACCCGTCGCAGATCTCCGGCGCGTGCGGGCGGCTGATGTGCTGCCTGCGATACGAACACGAGTTCTACGTCGAAAGTCGCAAGCGATTTCCCAAAGAGGGTCGGCTCGTCAAGACGAAACGTGGCGAAGAGAAAGTCATGCTCAACGACATTTTTCGCGAGCGCGTGACGTTGCGCGGCGACGACGGTGAACAGCGCACGATTCTCCTGACGGAGTTGCGCGACGAGGCGGAATCGGCCGGTGCGCCGTTGGCCCTCATTGCGCCGTTGGCCGCTTCTGGCGCGTCTCGACCGTCAGCGCGGCGGGAGGAATCGGATGAAGAAGACGCGACGGCCGACGAAATCGCCGAGCTCGAGGATGCTGACGTAGACGGAGGCGACGACAGCGACGACGAGGCTGCCGCACCGGTCGCGGCATCGACCGGGCTGCCAGGCGAGGCATCGCCCGCGGCGACCGACGACAAAGGCGAACGGCGGCCGCACCGTCGGCGCGGGCGGCGCGGCGGACGCCGCAACCGCCCGAGCGGCCGCGGTCCGAAAGACGGATCTGCGGATGGCGGCGATGGCCCGGCGGGGGGCGCCGCGTAGGTGGCGAACTTTTACGTCACCACCGCGATCGACTACGCGAACGGTGAACCGCACGTCGGCCACGCCTACGAAAAAATCGGCGCCGACGTCATCGCGCGCTATCGCCGCATGCGCGGCGACGATGTGTATTTCCTCATGGGCTTGGACGAACACGGCCAGAAAGTGGCGCAGGCCGCCGCCGAGCGCGGCGTGTCGCCGCAGACGTTCGTGGACGGGATGGCGGAGCGGTTCGAGCGGATGTGGTCGCGCCTGTCGATTTCGAACGATCGATTCATTCGAACGACCGAAGGCGACCACAAACGCGGCGTGCGTGCGCTGATCGAGCGAATTCACGCCACGCAGCCCGACGATTTCTACGAAAAATCATACGAAGGGTGGTATTGCGTCGGCTGCGAGCTGTTCAAGCGCGACGACGAAATCATCGACGGCAAGTGCGTCCTCCATCCGACTCGCACGTTGGAGTGGACGACCGAGCGGAACTGGTTCTTCCGCCTGACACGCTACGCCGATTTTTTGCGCACGCTGTTCGCCGAGCATCCGGACTTTCTCTGCCCGGAGAGTCGGCGCAATGAAGTGATCGCGTTGCTCGAGCGCGGGCTCGAGGACATCTCGATTACGCGATCGCGGCTGTCGTGGGCCATTCCCTTTCCGATCAAGCTCTCCACCGGCGAAGAACAGGGCACGTGGGTCTGGTTCGACGCGTTGCCGAACTACCTCACCGCGACGGGCTTTCCCGACCCGGGCTACGAGCACCGCTGGCCGGCGCAGCTCCACGTCATCGGCAAGGACATCACGCGCCTGCATTGCGTGATCTGGCCGGCGATGCTCCACGCCGCGGGGCTCCCGCTTCCCGAACGCGTATGGGCGCACGGATTCGTGTTGCTGTCCGGCGAGCGATTCAGCAAGTCGGCCGGCACGCGCCTCGACGTCGACGAAGCGATCGACCGATTCGGGCCCGACGCGTTTCGCTATTTCCTCATTCGCGAAGTGCCATTCGACGCGGACGGAAGTTTTTCGTACGAGCGGTTTGACGACCGCTATACGGCCGATCTCGCCAACGCGCTCGGCAACCTCGCAAGCCGCGCGATTGCGATGGTCGAGAAATACTGCGAGTCAATCGTGCCCGCCGGCGCGCCCAACGAACTCGATCGCGCGGACGCGATCGATGCAATCGAGTATCACGCCGCCATGGACGGCAGCCGCGGGTACCTGCTCCACGAAGGACTCAAGCGGGTCATGGCGAGCGTCGCGCGCGGAAACGAATTCGTGCAAGCCAATCAGCCGTGGGCCCTGGCCAAGAATCCCGACTCGCGCGACGCACTGCACGCGGTGCTCGCCGCGATCGTGCGCCAGCTCGCGCGACACGCCGTCCACCTCGCGCCCGTGCTCCCGAACAAGGCCCAAGAGCTGTGGCGGCAACTCGGCGGGCCTGGCGATGTGCACGCGCAGCGCTTCGCCGCATTGGCCGCGCTCGACGTGACTGGATGGCGCGTGACGAAGGGGGCCCCGCTCTTTCCGAAGCCCCCCGCGCCAAGCCCCGCCGTTACCGCGTAGTCAGCCGAACGCGAGAAGCTACGGCGTTTTCGTTCCGCCTGCCGGAGGCGGAGTAGTCGGCGGAGTCGCGCCGGGCTTCGAGAAATCCACCGACGGCGGACCCGCATTCGCGCCGGCCGTTGCGTCGAAGTACTTCCGCGGCTTCGCGCTGGTGATCTTCGCCGTCATCACCGCGGGGAATTGGCGGATGTACGCGTTGTACGCGTTGACCGACTGATTGTAGTCGTTGCGCGAGACCGCGATGCGATTCTCCGTGCCCGTCAGCTCGTCTTGCAGCCGGAGAAAATTCTGGTCCGCCTTGAGCTGCGGATACGCTTCGACAGACACCATCAGATGCCCAAGCGCGCTCGTCATCTGCGCATTTGCGTTCGCCATCTTCTCGGCGTCGTGCGTCTGGATCGCGCTCGCCAGACCCGAGCGCGCCTGAGCGACTTGCGTGAACACGTCGTTCTCGTGCTGCGCGTAGCCTTTCACCGTGTTGACCAGATTGGGAATCAGATCGACACGGCGTTGCAGCTGAACTTCGATCTGACTCTGCGCGGACGCAGCCGCCTCGTCCAGCGACTGAATGCGGTTGTAACCGCAGGCGCCGAGCGGAAGCAGGAGCAAAAGGGCGAGCCAGCGTTTCATGTCTTGACTCCTCGAGAGCGGTGAAGGTACGAGGACACTACGCGGCCAAGCACCGGCGAGTGACAGGTCAGGCCGCCGGTTGGTATCGATCGAGATACGCCACCAGCTGCTCCATGCCACGAAGATAGCCGGACAGGATCGGGCCGACGTCGGCCGCCTTGATCGGCTGCTCGCCACGCACGTGACGCACGACCTGTGCGAACGGGTCCGCATCGAATCCGGCGTGCCGCGCGACGCTGGTCGCGAGCGCGACGTTGTCGGTCGGCGGTTTTTCGCCATGCAGACGCAACATGGCGCGGAAGATCACCATGATCGCGCTCGCGCTCGCCGCGAGCAGCTCGACTTGCCGAGCGCCGTCATTGCCGGAGGCGAGCACACCCTGGCGCAGTTTGATCACTTTGCCCATCGCTTCCTGCTCGACCTGAAGGCGCAAGTCGCGCTGGTCGACACGAATGCCATCGAACGGCGGATCGCCGAACAACACGCGATGGCGATCCAGAATGTCGGCGTATTCCATCGGGAAGATGTCCGCCGACCCGCGCCATTCGGCCGTCGTCAGCGTGAGCGGCGCGTGATTGCCGGCCTCGGTCCACGCCCGCGATGTCGCCGATGCCGCGGTGAGTTGCTCCGCGCCCAGCGCATCGACGATCACGAGCACGTTGTAGTCCGAGCGCTTGGCGATATGCTCGCCGGCCGCCGCCGAACCGTAGAGAACGATGGAACGCAGCGCTGAGCCGTAGGCCGCGCGCAACTGCGTAACGAGTTCGTCGAGTGTCATTCGCGCCATGGGTCACCAAGATCCGCTGGATCCGCCGCCACCGAAACCTCCACCGCCTCCGAAGCCACCGAACCCACCACCACCGCCGCCGAATCCGCCGCCGCCACCAAACCCGCCGCCGCCCCAGCCGCCGCGCCCTCCTCCCCAACCACCGAACGGCAGGAAGATCGGAATGCAGCCTCGCCGTCGGCCGCCGAGCGCTGAGAGAATTGTGAACAGCAGGAACAACCAGATGATCGGTGGAATTCCACCGCCGCCGCCGCGCGACCGTTGCATCGGCGGCTCAGGCGCGCGATACGTCGAGTCGAGTTGAAAGTGGAACTCGTCGGCGAATCGTTGCGCCACGCGCAGCGTCATCAGCTCGATGCCCTGGCCGTAGTCGCGGCGCACGAAAAATGGAATCGCTTCGTCGCGGAACTCGCCGGTGGTCGCGTCGGTGATGAAGCCCTCGGCGCCGAATCCAACCTCGGTGCGCACATACCCGCGGCCGTCGGCGCTCGTCTCTTTGGGCACGACGAGGATGATGACGCCGGTGTTCCGAGCCGGATCGCCGGGTTTCCCCGCCTGACCGACCTTCCACTGGCGTCCGATGTTCAGCGCGACCTCTTCGATCGGGCGGCCGCCCAAATCCGGCAGCGTGACGACGACGATCTCTCCGCCGGATTTCGCGCGCACGTCGCCGATGATCGAACTGATCGTCGCGGCGTCGTCGGCCGGAATCACATGCGCGAAGTCGTTCACGTACCCCACGGGCGCCGGAATCTGCGGCCCCTGGCTGCGTGGCGACGAACAGCGCGGAGACTACTGCGAACAGCGCGCGTATTGGCACGCGTAATCCTACGAGGAGAGAGGCCGGCGTGATTCACTGGCGATCATCGGCCGGAACCAACCCTACAAGGCTACGCGGCCCTAGCGCTCATGGGAAGCGCCACAACGCCTCTGCCTCCCACATCTCAAATCTCAATACTCATCGCCCAACGTCCCAACGTCCCACGTCCCACGCCCCACGCAGTTCATCGATGCCCAAGCCGAACGTCCGGCCGGTCGATCAGCGCATTGATCAGCCGCGCGGAGAACTCGCGCACCTGCTCCGTGATCGCCTCGGCCTGGCTGACCAGGTACCCGCGCCCCAGCAGGAGCACGATGGCAACGCCAACGCCGAACATCGTCGGCGAACACGCGGCAGCCAAGCCGCGGTCCATGTGTCCGGGGGTCTGCGCTGTCGGCGCCGGCGGTCATGAGCATATCATGAATCTCGAACAGCGCGCCGAACAGGCCGAGCAGCCCGGCCGTCACGGCCAGCGTCGAGAGATAGTGCAGGCGGCGCGTGAGCTTCGGGAGCACCGCCAGGGCCGCGGCGTCGGCGACGTTCTGTAAGTCGGTCTCGTCGCGACTCCGGCTGCGCAGAATCAACAGTCCCATGTCGGGCAGCACGGCCGTGGACGCCGTACACTGCTTGATGGCGTCGTCGATCTTACCGACGCGAACGAGCTGAATGATCCGCTCGATGAAGGCGCGGCCGCTGTTCGACGAGCGCATCACGATGACGTACGTACGCTCGAACAGCACCACGATCCCCGCGATGGCGACGAGGAGAATCAACAGCATGACCGGCCCCCCATCCCTGTACCAGCCCAGCGTCATGCTCATGTCGTCGCGTGCAAACGTGATCGCGCGCGTGTCGGCGGGAATGACCAGCGCAACGCACGGGGGTGCAAGACACATGCCTCCTACCGTCGAGGTCGGAGCTTCGCGAACGTCGCCGCGTGCCACGCGCCGTTCGCCCACTGGCGCCCAAGGGTTTGTGAGCCCGCGCTTTGGGACGTACCTTTCCGCGCATGCCACCCGTCATCTCTTCGCCTGATCGCGACCATCGCGCTCGTCGGCGCCTGCACCCACACGGACGCCAGCGCTCGCCGAGCCGATTCCGCTGCGTCGACGACTACGTCCACCGCGACCGGCGACGTTCCATCAGCAGTGCCGCGTACCAGTGCAACCGGGGCGGTCCCCAAGGACAGCATTAGCGAGCAGGCCGATCGCGGACGCATCCTCGGCGACTCGGCGGCAACGCTCTGGGTGATCATGGCAAGCGACTTTCAGTGCCCGTACTGCAAGCAGTGGCACGACGCGCAGTTCGCCGGCGTGTTGAAGAACTATGTAAACACGGGCCGCGTTCGAATGGCGTTTCTGAACATGCCGCTGAGCATTCATCACAACGCCGTCCCGGCCGCCGAAGCGGCGATGTGCGCGTCGGTGCAAAACAAGTTTTGGCCGATGCACGAGGCGCTGTTCGCGTCGCAGGGCTCGTGGGGCGAACTCCCCGATCCGCAGCCGAAGTTCGACTCGCTGGCAACGGCCGTTGGCGTCGACATGCCGCGGTGGCACTCGTGCGTGACGAGCCACGCGACGCTCGCGCTGATTCAAGCGGATCACGACCGCGCACGGCAGGTTGGCGTGAATTCCACGCCGACCTTTTTCGTCGGCAAGCAGACGCTCACCTCCGCCGACGCCAACGTCGCCGCCGCGATCGACGAGGCGCTCAAGCCCGCCCCGGCGAAGCCATAGTTGTGAACGCAGTGCGCTTTCCGATGCAGCTCGGGTATCGCGCACTGGCCCAGCTCGCGCGGGGCGCGGCTGTCGTCGCGCCAGACAGCGACTCGAAGCTGTTGCGCGCGCTGCGCGCACGTCGCGGAATTCGCACGCGCTACCGAACGTGGGGAGCGGCGGAGCGCGATCGCGCCAGACCGCTGCTGTGGATGCACGCGCCGTCCGTGGGCGAAGGCTTGCAAGCGCGCCCTGTCCTCGAGCTGACGCGCTCGCGACGCCCCGACGCGCAACTCGCGTATACCTACTTTTCGCCGAGCGCGATCGCGCTTCGCGCGAACGCTCGATGTCGACTTCCGCGACTTTCTTCCCTTCGACACGCCGGGTGACGCACGCGTCGCGATCGACTCGCTCGCGCCGACCGCGCTCGTATTCTCCAAGCTCGACGTGTGGCCGGCACTCACGCGCGAGGCGAGCGCGCGCGCGGTGTGCGTCTCGGACTGATCAGCGCCACGCTCGCCCGCGGCTCGTCGCGCCGGTCGCGCACGGCGAGCGCACTGCTCCGCAACGCGTACGCCGCGCTCGAAACCGTGGGCGCCATCGATGACGCCGACGCCGATCGACTCGTCGCGCTCGGCGTGCGCTCCAACGTCATCGTCGTCACCGGCGACACGCGATACGATCAAGTGTGGCTTCGCGCGCAGCGCGTCGATCGGGCGACTCCCATGCTCGAGCGGTTGCGCGATGCGCGGCCAACGATCGTCGCCGGCTCGACGTGGCCGGCCGACGAGGCCGTGTTGCTGCCCGCGTTCGAGACCATTGCGCGCGCGACCCGTTCGGCGCGACTGATCATCGCCCCGCACGAGCCGACGCCCGATCGGTCCTCGCGTCTCATCGAGTGGGCGAAGGGAGCGGGGTTCGCCGCCGCTCGCATCGACGAACCACACGCGCCCCACGCCGACGTGATCGTCGTCGATCGGCTCGGTGTGCTCGGCGACTTGTATTCGCTCGCCGACATCGCGTTCGTCGGCGGCGGATTTCACGCGGCGGGCCTGCATTCGGTGCTCGAGCCGGCGGCGTTCGGCGCGCCGGTGCTGTTCGGCCCACAGCACGAGGGCAGTCGGGATGCCGGCGCTCCTCGCCCAGCGCGGTGGTGGTGCGCCGGTCGCGACCGATGTCGAACTCCTGCGCCGGCTGCGCTTCTGGATGGGCGACCCATCGGCTCGCCGCGAGGCAGGCGACTACGCGCGTGCGCTCGTGCGCAGCGGCGTCGGCGCGGCGGAGCGGTCGTACGAACTGATCGATCGACTGCTGCGCTAGCGCACTGCGCGCGCGGCGCGGTCGCCCTGCATCGGCAGATGCGATGGCCGATGCAGGAAAAACCCCTGCACCAGATGCACGCCCAGTTCTTTCACCGCCTTGAACTCCTCGGCGCGCTCGACTCCCTCGGCGATCACCTTGGCGCCATGGTCGTTCGCGAATTTGACCATCGTTTCGACGAGATTCTGCTTGATGAAGTTCGTGTCGATGCCGTTGATCAACGAGATGTCCAGCTTGATGAAATCCGGCTCGAGGTTGGCGATCGAGCCAAGCCCGGCGTAGCCGCTGCCGGCGTCGTCGACGGCGAAGCGGAAACCGCGCTCGCGGAAAATGCGCAGCCGCTCGCGAAACTTCGGGTAATCCTTGATCGCGGTGCGCTCGGTGATCTCGATGACGACGCGTTCCGGGTCCTTGACTTCATTTTCGTTGAATGCCGGATCGTTGAAGTCGTGCGGGTCGACGTTGAGAAAGAGCAGTTCCCCCGGCTGCAATCGCGTCTCCATGCCCTCGATCGCGCGTTCGCGGCAGAGCCGGCTCAGCTCCCACACGAGGTCGGCTTCCGCCGCGACGTCGAACATCACCTCGGGGCTGCGCAGGCTGCGCAACACCCCGCGCGCCAGCGCCTCGTAGCCGAAGATCTGGCGCGTCTCGGTGACGACGATCGGATGGTAGTCGACGTAGACGCCGCGGTCGCGCAAACTGGCGCGCAGATCGGCCACGCGGCGAGCCCGCTCGCGCTCCTCGATCGAGCGCGACGCGTTGGCCGCTTCGCGAATGCCGCGATAGATGAGCCGCTCGAGCCGGATCTTCGGATTGTAGTACACGTGCGCACGGCCGACATAGATGTCGAACAGCGCGGCGATGTCCTCGCCGTGCTGCGCTTCGATCCGGCCGGCGACGTGCCGCTGCAGACGCGCGACCATCTCGGTGATCTCACCCTCCGACGCCGCCGCGACGCCTGCCGCCGGCACGTGGAAAAAGATGAAGTCGTCGTCGTTGGTGAAGCTCACCATCACGCGCGATGTGCTCAACGCCGTGTCGTCGAGGAACTCGCGCACGGCGGCCGCCGTCGTCTCGAGCACCGCGTCGAGCTTTTCCCAGCCGTAAATCTCCTCGATCTTCGAGTAGCGCACGAAGTTCAGGTACAACACCACCAGCTCGCCGCGCTCCTTGAACAGATTTCGCGAGCGCTCGATCATGACCGGCAGCGTCGGGAGACCCGTGAGCGAGTCGTGCAGCATCTGCTCGAGTTCCACGCGGTCGACATGGTCGGCACTTGCCGGCACCGGCGGATGCACGCGCGCGAGCGCGGCACGAACGCGCTGCGCGATTTCGCTCGCGTCAGCCGGGCACCGGAACCACTCTTCCACGTCGAGTTCCACGGCGCGGCGCCGCACCGTGTCGTCGGCGCAAGCGACGATGACCGGCACACCGCAGCCATGCGCCCGCTCGACCACGCGTCGCAGAATCGTCGGATCTGCCGTGCCGATCAGCACGCGCGCGAACTCCGGGGCGCGACGCTACCGCGTTCGGCAACTCCCCGGCGGTGACGCGCTCCAGCCCCCAGCCCTCGAGCTGGGTGATCGCTTGATCGAGCGATGGTAAGTCAGAATCCGTGAGCAGGATCGATTCGCTCACGCGACTCTCGGCAAAGGTTTCACGACGCCATGGCGCGCTGCATCTCGAGATTTCGTTGAACCGTGGCCGCCAACGTCGGAAGTTCGAATGGCTTTTCGACGTAGTCGTCCGCGCCGATCTGAAGCGCCTCACGTTTGTCCTGCCACTCGTCGAGCGCGGTGACCATCACGATCCGCACCGTCCGACCCAGCGTCGGATGCTGCTTCATGATCCGGCACACCTCCCAGCCGTCGCGGCCCGGCATCATGACATCCAACAGCACCAACGCCGGCCGAACCGTCTCGAAGACCGCGAGCGCTTCATCACCGCTGTGTGCCACGGTTATCGAATATCCCCGCGATCTCGAGATATTGCCGCACGATCTCGGCGTTGTCCTGATTGTCGTCCACCACCAAGATCGAAGTCGCCTGCGATTCCTTCATGATACTGCCCAGTCTGCGTCTACGAGCGAGACGCCCGCCCTGAGCGTCCTGAGGGGGAGGTTTGGCAATTCACACGCCACTTACCGCGGACCAAAGGCGTATGACACCCCGACGCCGCCGAGTACGCCGCTCGGCCCGCCCAAAAGGCGGTCGCGCGTTTGGCCGAGGTCGACGCCCGCCGTAATTCCCAGCGACGAGGTAATTCCGAAGTCAGCACCGACACCTACGCGCACGACACCTCCAGACTGCCCATTCCCCGACACGAACATGTAGCTGGGCGACGCATAGACCGACACGCCATGCCTGGAACCCACTGTGTGCCGCCAACCGACCGCCACGCCGACGGGAATTTGGGTGGTATTCGCCAGTGAGTCGGCGAACTCGAAGTCATTGTTGTTGTCCGCGCCAAATCCGCCGCCAACCCCAACGAACGCGGCGAACCCAAACGCTCCCGCTCCGCCGAACGGAACGGCCGCCCGGACACCGTACGCGGCGCGCGAACTCAGGTCCGTTCGGCTTTGATAGCCGATGCCTCCGCTCAGCTCGAACCGGCCGCTTCCAGGTGCCCACGAGACGGCGCCCGCGTACACCGCGCCATCCGATCCGCCGCCAACGTTGACGGCACCCACGAACCCCGGCGTTGCCCACGTGTTTTGCAGGAGCGGCGCGCTCGGCAGTTGAGCCACAGCTTGGCCAAGCGCCGCCGTCACGGCTGCCACCGCCACCAAGCCCGCGCGGAATAGCTTGCCGGGGCCAGGTCGACTGCCACCGTCTGCCTGCCGTTCGTCGTGCATAAGGTGCTCTCGTCGCCCCTCGCTGGGTCTTGGCCACCCACGAGCAAGCATCGTGCGCCGCGGTACGCCCAAGAGCCAATGAGAAACGCTCGAACCCACGGTGCGAATTGGTCTTGACCGGCTCGCTTGACCACCCCAATGTGAGGTCGGGTCCACCACCCACGTCCACCGTCGGCGGCACACACATGCCCCGGTTCCACCTGTCCGTGCTGGTTGCGGCAACGACACTCGTCGCCGCGCTACCGCAACGCGCGCACCGCGCAAGCCAAGGGATCTACCCTCGTCGGCTGGATCCGCGACGCAGCCGGCAAGCCGCTGGCTGACGCGGACGTGTCGATCGCGTCCATGAGTGCGCTGGCTCGTACCGATTCGACCGGACTGTTCCGCCTGGTCTCGCTCGACCCAGCGCACGTGACCGTGACGATTCGCCGCCTCGGCTACGATCCGGAGACCTTCGAGTTCACGTTGCATCCAGCGTCCGTCGACAGCGTCGCTGTCACCTTGCAGCAGAACGTTCAACTCCTCGACGCGATGCGCACGAACGCAGCGCTGTCGCATCGGTTCGCCTCACTCGAGGAGTTCTATCAGCGCCGCGACCGCGGCAGCGGCGGCATGTTCCTCACGCGCGCGGAAATCGAACGCCATCATACCACGGTGTTGACCGAGGTGCTGCGCGAGCTGCCGAACATTCGCGTCCTGCGCGGTGGTGGCGGCCGACACGCCGGCATTCGATTCCAATCGAGCAGTTCGCGCGCGCAGAACTGCCCGCCTGAACTCTGGATCGACGGGCAGCGGGCGCGCGGTACGGAAATCGACGACATCTCCGCGACCGACGTCGAAGCGATGGAACTCTATTCGGGGCCGTCGACCACTCCGATGCAGTTCTCGCAGCAAGCGTCGACCTATAGCTGCGGCACGATCGTGATCTGGACGCGGCTGCCCGGCGTCCCGTAGCGTCGGCTTATCCGGCGGCCGACGCGCGCTCGGTCACAACCCGCACGGTGTTGTCGACGACCTGCAGGAATCCGCCGTCGACATTGAATCGCTGACCGCCGTCGCCGCCAAGCCGCAACACGCCCTTGCCGAGCAGCGCCATCATCGGCGCGTGGCCCGTGAGAATGCCGACCTCGCCGTCGTGCGCGGGGGCGACGACGGAATTCGTCTCGCCCTCGTACAACACGGCTTCCGGCGAAATAACCGAGACGTGCAGCATGATGTCGCTCAGCCCTGCAGCTTCTTGGCGTTCGCCACGACGTCGTCGATGCCGCCCGCCATGAAGAACGCCTGCTCGGGCAAGCTGTCGAATTCGCCCGCCACGAGGCGCTCGAACGACGACACGGTCTCTTCGATCTTCACATACTTGCCGGGAATGCCGGTGAACTGCTCGGCCACGGCGAACGGCTGCGACATGAAGCGCTGAATGCGCCGCGCGCGGCCAACAACCAACTTGTCGTCTTCCGACAACTCGTCCATGCCGAGAATGGCGATGATGTCCTGCAACTCCTTGTACCGCTGCAACACGCGCTGCACGCTCGTCGCCACCGAGTAATGACGCTCGCCGATGAACTGCGCGTCGAGAATTCGTGACGACGACGCGAGCGGATCGACGGCGGGATAGATGCCCAACTCCGTGATCGCGCGCGAGAGCACGACCGTGGCGTCCAAGTGCGCGAACGCCGTCGCCGGCGCCGGGTCCGTGATGTCGTCGGCGGGGACGTAAATCGCCTGAACCGAGGTGATCGAGCCGTTGCGCGTCGACGTGATGCGCTCCTGCAGATCGCCCATTTCCGTCGCCAGTGTGGGCTGATAGCCCACCGCGCTCGGCATGCGGCCGAGGAGCGCGGACACTTCCGACCCCGCCTGCGTGAAGCGGAAGATGTTGTCGATGAACACGAGCACGTCCGCGTGCTCCTGATCGCGGAAATATTCAGCCACCGTCAGGCCCGAAAGCCCAACGCGCAGACGCGCGCCCGGCGGCTCGTTCATCTGGCCGTAGATCAGGGCAACCTGATTGAGAATACCCGCTTCCTTAAACTCCAAATAGAGATCGTTGCCTTCGCGCGTGCGCTCGCCGACGCCGCAAAACACCGAACGGCCGCCGTGCCCCTTCGCGACGTTGTTGATCAGCTCCTGAATGACGACCGTCTTGCCCACGCCGGCGCCGCCGAACAGACCGATCTTTCCGCCCTTCACGAACGGCGCGATGAGATCGACGACCTTGATTCCGGTCTCGAACACTTCCGTCTTCGGCTCGAGATCGACGAAGTCGGGGCGCTTGCGATGGATCGGCCAGCGCGGCGCGTCCTTCGGAATTGGCGGGCCGTTGTCGACCGGCTCGCCGAGCACGTTCAGAATGCGGCCGAGCGCATGCGCGCCGACCGGCACCGAGATCGAGCCGCCCGTATCGACCACTTCCATGCCGCGTACGACCGAGTCGGTCGACGACATGGCGACGGCACGAACCTGATTGCGGCCGATGTGCTGCTGGACCTCGGACACGACGCGGATCTCCGAGCCGTCCGGGGCCTTGGCCGTGATGTCGAGCGCGTTGTACAGCTCGGGGAGATGCTCGGCCTCGAATTCCACGTCGAGCACGGGCCCGATGACCTGTACGACCTTCCCGATATTGTGAATGCCTGTCGCCGTTGCCATGAGAAAATCCTAAAAGTAGGTCGTTAGCCCTGCAGCGCCGCCGCACCGCCCACGATCTCGGCGATTTCCTGCGTGATCGTCGCCTGGCGAGCGCGGTTGTAGGTGCGTCCGAGAATCTTGAGCATGTCGCTCGCGTTGTCCGTCGCGTTCTTCATCGCCGTGCGCTGCGCGGCGTAGAACGCCGCCGTCATTTCCACCAGCGCGCGGTAAATCGAATTGCGCACGTAGAGCGGCAGCAGCTCGCCGAGAATCGACTGCGCGTCCGGCGACAGGATGTAGTCGCGCTGCTTGGTGCCCGCCTCCGGCGGTTTCACCGGCAGCACCTGGACGGTGGTCGGCGGCGCCGTCAACACCGATTTGAAGTTCGGATGAATCACGTACACCGCGTCGATCTCGCCGCGCGAAAACGCGTCGATCAACGCGTTCACGATCTCCGCAGCGTTCTCCGCCGTCGGACGATCGCCAATGTCCGTGCGACTCGTGACCGCCTGGCGGCCGACGTAACGGAAGTAGCCGAGTCCCTTGCGACCAACGGCGTGCAGGTCGACGGCCACGCCATCGCGCTCGAGCTTGGCGATTGTCGCGCGGGCTTCCTTGATCAGATTCGCGTTGAACGCGCCGGCGAGACCGCGGTTCGACGTCAGGAGCACGACGGCCGCGCGCTTGAACTGCGCCGGCTGCCGAAGCAATGGAAACTGCTCGGCGAGATCGGGCGAGTAGAGACTCCCGATCACGTCTTTGAGGGCCTGGGCATACGGGCGCGCGGCGGCGACGCGATCCTGGGCGCGCTTCATCTTCGAGGTCGCCACCATCTCCATCGTGCGCGTGATCTTGCGCGTGTTCTCGACGGATTTGATGCGCCCCTTGAGCTCGCGGCCCTTAGCCATGGCGAATGCTCATCAGACCGTTTTCTCGACGCGGGCCGCCGCGGGCTTGGCCGCGATCGCCACCTTCTTGTACTCGTCGATCCCGCGGCGCAACGCCTCTTCCAATTCCTTCGTCAGCACTTTGCCGGTGCGAATGCCGTCGCCAACCTGCGGATAGCGCGCGCGCATGAACTCGTGGAAGCCGCGCTCCCACTCGCGAACGTTCGCGACCGGCACGTCGTCGATGAAGCCGTTCGTCACGACGAAAATGATCATCACCTGCTGCTCGACCGGCATCGGCTGGTACTGGCCCTGCTTCAGCACTTCAACCGTGCGCGCGCCACGATCGAGCTGGCGACGAGTCGCTGCATCGAGATCCGAGGCGAACGCCGAGAAGGCCTCGAGCTCGCGGAACTGCGCGAGATCGAGACGCAGACGGCCGGCGACCGTCTTCATCGCCTTGATTTGCGCCGCGCCGCCGACGCGCGACACCGAAATGCCCGCGTTGATCGCCGGACGTACGCCGGCGAAAAACAAGTCGGACTCGAGAAAGATCTGTCCGTCGGTGATCGAGATGACGTTCGTCGGAATGTAGGCCGACACGTCGCCGGCCTGCGTTTCGATGATCGGCAGCGCCGTCAGCGAGCCGCCTGGCTTGAGAATGTTCTTACCGTCGACGACGCTCGGATCTTCGCTGAGCTTCGCCGCGCGCTCGAGAAGACGCGAGTGGAGGTAGAACACGTCGCCGGGAAACGCTTCGCGCCCCGGTGGACGACGCAACACGAGCGAGAGCTGGCGATACGCCGCGGCCTGCTTCGACAGATCGTCGTACACGCACAACGTCGGCTTGCCTTCCGTGTACATGAAATACTCGGCCATGGCGCAGCCAGAATACGGCGCGATGTATTGCATCGGCGCGGGATCGGACGCGGACGCGACGACGACGATGGAATACTCCATCGCGCCGGCCTGCTTGAGTCGCTCGACGACCGACGCCACGGTCGACGCCTTCTGACCGATGGCGACGTACACGCAGATGACGCCCTGCCCCTTCTGATTGATGATCGTGTCGACCGCGACCGCCGTCTTGCCGATGCCGCGATCGCCGATGATCAGCTCGCGTTGGCCGCGGCCAATCGGGATCATCGAGTCGATCGCCTTGATTCCGGTCTGCAGCGGCTCTTTCACCGGCTGGCGCGCGATGATTCCGGGCGCCGGCGACTCCACCTTTCGGCTGAACTTGGTATTGATCTCGCCCTGTCCGTCGATCGGACGACCGAGTGCGTCGACGACCCGTCCGACGAGCGCCGGTCCCACCGGGACCTCGAGCACGCGCGACGTGCGACGGACCTCATCTCCTTCCTTCAATTGGAGATAGTCGCCCAGCACGACGGCGCCGATGTTGTCTTCTTCCAGATTGAGCGCGAGCGCAGTGATCTGGTTCCCCGTCTCCGACGACGTCACCTGCAGCATCTCGCCAGCCATGGCCTTCATGAGGCCGTAGATGCGCGCGATTCCGTCTTTGACCTCGAGAACGGTACCGACTTCTTCGACGTCGAGCTCGTGGAGGTCAGCAGCCTCGATCTCACGGAGCAGGATGTCCTTGATCTCGCCGGGGCGGAGTGTGGTGTCG
The DNA here is from genome assembly GCA_963817445.1 of uncultured Gemmatimonadaceae bacterium. Taxonomy (GTDB): domain Bacteria; phylum Gemmatimonadota; class Gemmatimonadetes; order Gemmatimonadales; family Gemmatimonadaceae; genus JAQBQB01. The sequence continues at coordinate 340,230 of CAWFOG010000026.1, read as the reverse complement.
GTTGCCATACGGTGTGGTGGGAAATCGGGACGGCGTGGGGGCCTCTGAAGCTTGTGAAAAATATCACAAGGAGGGTCTAACCTGCAAGACGCACCAATCTTAAACGGGTTGCAATATTTGGGTGCTGGGCGACTGCAACTCTACGTCCATTATGCCCGGCATGGCAGCAAGTATCCGCGATCTCAAGGTATGGCAGGAAGCCGTCGCTCTGGCAGCCGAAACTGTCCGCTCGGCTCGCCAGCACGCCAGGCGCGAGACCAAGGTCATCACCGACCAGCTCATGCTCGCGGCGCTGAACGCCGCTAGCACAATCGCCGACGGACACGGCCGCTACACGGCTTCGGAACAGCGACAGGTCTATCGCGCAGCCAGGCGCGATCTGCTGCGCCTCGAAACCCATCTCGCCATCGCCCGCCAGGCCGATCTCATGTCAGCTCAAACTTACGCCGACTTGTCCAATCGCATCCAGGGCGTTTCGCGCCTCCTCGGCGGCTACCTGGTGTATCTCGAGCGTCAGCTGACACCGGAGGCCGCCTCGTCGAACGGCAAGTCGTGAGGTGCGCGCTACGCGCGACTCCTTCCGTGCCCCTTCGCGAATCGGTCCACGAGGTCCACCGTTCGCAGTCGCGCGAGCGATGCCGGCTTCGTGCCCACCACGCGCATTGCCGTGCTCGACAAGTGCGACGACGACGCGAAGCTCAGAATCTTGGCGACGTCGCGCAGGTCGTAGCCCGGGTTCTTCGCCAATTCAGCCGAGGCAATAATTCGCACCAGGTCGATGATCCGCTTGAGGTTCGGAGCGCCGTCGGCCGCAAACGACCGGCTCAGGTGCTCGCGCGTCACGCTCAACAGCGTGGCCAAGGCCGACGTTCGCACCGGCCGCCCCGCGTGCGACACGATGAACCGCCACGCCGCGCATTGAAGCGGTGTGCTCAGCGCGAGCGCGCGCGGCGGATCGGCGAGTGCGCGGGCAAACCGTGTCGAGAACGTCAGATGCGACACGATTTCGCGCGCCGCGTCGTCGTCGACGCCGTCCACGAGGACGTCGGCGAACTCGAACTGGACGCATTGCGCGAGCGCCGGGCCCTCCGCCGCACGCAGCGCCGCGAGGCCAAAAAATGGCACGCTCGGATAGTCGCGCGCGCGCGACGCCACGCGCCACGTCTCTTCCTGAGCCGAGCCGACGTCGACAATCGCCGCGTCGACGAGGTTGTCCTTGAGCGCCGCGTCGAAATCGGCGAGTGTGCGTGTGAGGACCAACCGAACGCGCCGCCGAGGAAATGCACCGCGCACGAGCGTGCGTGCGCGCTCGCGTTGGGCATAGACGACGATCGCGGGGCCACCCGGCGCGGCAACGGCGACGCTCGACGCCGGGGTTGTCACGCGGAGCCTCTCACGAACCCGCCGACGTAGACGATTCGAGCACCATTTCGCGCGCGCGACGCAGCACGCTGCGAGCGTTCGCGTACGAGATCAACGACTCCGCCGCGTCGAACTCGATCCACCGGCACGCGGTGATGCCCTCCGCGTGCTGCGGCGAGGTCGTGGACTCCGTCGTCTCGACGAGGAAGAATTCGCAAATCTTGTGAATGAGTTGGCCGCGGAAACGAAAATACCAGTCGATGCTCTCGATCGAGCCGCGCACAAGGAGATTGAGCCAAACCGGTTTCCTCGCCCACTTCTCGCATCGCCGCGGCGGCCGGGTCTTCGCCCGGTTCAACGTGACCCTTGGGAAAGCCCCAGTTCTGGTAGCTGTCGCGGATGAGCAGAAAGAGCGGCTGTCCCGTCTCGATCCGGTAGACGACGCCTCCAGCCGACAGCTCTTCCCGCGCGCGTCCGCGGGTCATCAGCCGCGCCGTCCCGCGACTTCCGGCTCCAGATTCGGCTTGCCGTCGACGAACTGTCGAACGATCGGGTCGGTCGTGTTCCGGATCTCGTCCACCGTGCCAACCTGCCGAACACGCCCGTCGTACAGCATGGCGATGCGCGAGCCGACCGTGTACGCGCTGCGCATGTCGTGCGTGATCACGATGCCGGTGACGCCAAGCTTTTCGCGCATGCGAACCATGAGCTGATCGATCACGGCGCTGGTGACCGGATCGAGCCCCGTCGTCGGCTCGTCGTACAGGATGTACTTGGGCCGGAGCGCGATCGCCCGCGCGATGCCGACGCGCTTGCGCATGCCGCCGGAGAGCTCGGCGGGAAAGCGCTCGGCGACGTTTGGCAGATCGACGAGATCGAGCGCCTCGTGCACGCGCTCGACGATCTCCTTCTCGGACAGCTCCTGCTGCTTGCGGAGCCCCATGGCCACGTTGTCGCCGATGCTGAACGAGTCGAACAGCGCCGCGAACTGGAACACGTAGCCGATGCGCGCGCGGAGGGCGTAGAGCTCTCGCCGCGACAGCGTGGGCACGTCGTGGTCGTCGACGAGCACACTCCCGGAGTCCGGCTCGAGGAGGCCGACGATGTGCTTGATCGCCACCGACTTTCCGGTGCCCGAATACCCGATGATGACCATCGTCTCTCCCTCGACGACATCGAGGGAGAATCCCTGCAAGACGTGCTTCGGGCCGAATGACTTGTAGACGTCGACGAGGCGGATCATGCTGCGCGTTGGGCGTGGGGCGTTGGGCGTGCGATAAGGAATGTGATGTGAGGCGTGGCGCGATGCTAGGTCGCGCGTGGCCGCGGAGAAGCGTGACGTGATGCGTCACGGCGAACACAAAAAGGGCCGGCGATTTCGCCGGCCCTTCGTGATTCTCACCGCAGACAGCTGTGCCGTTCAGCGCCCAAGCCGCCGCGCCACGCTACGCCGCGAAACTCCCGAGCGCGCGGCCGACGTCGCCTTCGCGAAGGCGCTTGAGTGCGCGATCACGAAGCTGGCGAACGCGTTCCCGCGTGACGCCGAGCATCGATCCAATTTCCTCGAGCGTATGTTCGCGTCCGCCCTCGAGTCCGAAGTACAGGCGAAGGACCTTCGCGTCACGCGGCGGAAGTGTGCCGAGTGCCTGCTCGATCTCATCCGTGAGGAAGCGGTTCATTGCTTCTTCTTCGGTGTCCGGCATTTCGTCGGCGACGAAACGCTCGATCAGCGAGCGATCGCCTTCGGGGTCCATTGGCGCGTCGAGGCGAACGTCGCTCGTGTTGAGCGCCGCCAGCGATTGCACGACGTCGACCGAGAGTCCGGTGAGCTGCGAGAGCTCTTCGGGACTGGGCTCGCGGTTGAGTTTTTGCCGCAGGATCTCCGATGCCTTGATGATTCTCGAAAGATCGGCCGTGCGATTGAGCGGCACGCGAACGGTCCGCCCCTGACGCGCGAGCGCCGAGAGAATCGCCTGACGGATCCACCAGACGGCGTACGAGATGAACTTGACGCCCTGGTCGGGATCGAACTTGCGGGCAGCGGTGAGCAGCCCGACGTTGCCCTCACCGATCAGATCGATGAGCGGCAGGCCGCGGTTCTGGTATTTTTTCGCGACGGAGATGACGAACCGAAGGTTGCGCTTGACGAGCTCCTGCAGCGCATCCTGGTCGCCGGCGCGGATCTTCTTGGCAAGGTCGATTTCCTCCGTTCCTTTGAGGAGCGGATAGGTCGAGACCTCGTAGAGATACTGGTCGAGAATGTCGCGTTCGGGTTCGTTCGGCGCGATCCCAGCGGGGGCCGCCCGACGGCGACGACGCTTGAGTTCGGTCATTGTGCTGTTTGCCCTCGCGCGTGCGCGCGTTGGAGTCGGTATCTGGTGGAGTCGCAGCTGCTGCAAAGTGAACCGCATCGCGACCAACTGGCCTGCATACGCGCGACCGTTGGTCGGATCCGATCAGCGAGATCGAGTCGAACCATCTTCGGTCGCGTTCGCCCTTCGCAACGACATCACAAAAGGCGCTGCAAAATACCGGCCCGCACAGATTTCGCCAGTCCCATTTTGTTGACACTCACTATACCCAGGGCTATACTTGGTGGTTCCCGGCGGTAGCCTTCGGTTAACTGCGGCGTGATTATGTTGGCACGGTTGCAGTGGCTGCGTACGGGAGCGGTGCAGGACCTGGGAGACCAGGGGGGCGTAGCTCAGTTGGGAGAGCGCTTGAATGGCATTCAAGAGGTCAGGGGTTCGATTCCCCTCGCCTCCATGGCGTGGCCGGAGTTTGCTGGATGCCGCGTCGCATTTACTCGGAAGAGTGCCGCGACAGCGCGGCGCCGGTGGCACCAGATTGCTGCAAGGCGCGCGGGTCGCTTCCGAGGTCAGTAATCAGTTTGCGGGAATAGCTCAGTTGGTAGAGCACAACCTTGCCAAGGTTGGGGTCGCGGGTTCGAGTCCCGTTTCCCGCTCTCGGTTAGTATGTTTGCAGTTCTGATTTTCTTGATCGCAGGGCGGTTAGCTCAGTTGGTTAGAGCGCCACGTTGACATCGTGGAGGTCACAAGTTCGAGTCTTGTACCGCCCATTGCACCTCTGTGCCGTTGACTCGAGTATGTGACAGAAATAGGTTGCACGTCCGTACGCGCGGTCACGTTCATTGACGGTTACTTCGGTTGTCGCACGCAGTGCCGAGGTGATGAGCAGATGGCGAACGGCGCTCGGCAGTTTGGACCGACGTGTATTTGCCGATTTAGCGCCCCTAGCTCAATTGGATAGAGCATCTGACTACGGATCAGAAGGTTGGGGGTTCGAGTCCCTCGGGGCGCGTCTCGCGCGAGCGACGTCAGTAGTACCATGCATGGAGACTTCGGCGGGGCGTAGCGTAGCCCGGTAGCGCGCCTGCTTCGGGAGCAGGAGGTCGCTGGTTCAAATCCAGTCGCCCCGACCATTCGGTAGTGGACAGAGTGAACGGCCGCATCTCACCGATCGAGATGCGGCCGTTCTGTTTCTGCGTCTGTCGACTGACAACTCGACCGCCCAACGCCCCACGCCCAACCGAACCCGCTATGGCCGCTGCGTCTCCTTCCAACTTCGCGGTGGCCGGCCGCAACTCGGCGCGCGCATCGGCTGGCCGGTTCGAGCGTCCGTCGGCGGCACTCGCCGCGTGCGCGACACGAACGTCGGATCCTCTGACGCCTCGTACGCAAACAGCGCGACGAGCGTCGCGTTCCGTTCGACTTCGTCGAAGTTGACCTTGTCGTACGTGTCTCGGTTGGTATGCCAGGTGTAATCCGTGTACGACCAATCGGACGACGTGAGAAAGAACGCCGGCGCGTTCCGGCAATCGAACGCGTCCGAGTCGGTGCTCTCGTCGTGCGCGATTCCGGGGAGCACGAGCGTGATGTTTCGCGTCATGTCGGCCGGCATGCGCGACATCCACCGCGCCAGCGACGACGCCGCATCGATGAATCCGTTGGTCTGCACGGTGTCGATCTCGCCGGTGCCGTTGTCCTGATTGAATAGCGCCTGCAACCCGGTGAGAACCTCCGCATGGTCCGCGGCGAACGCCGACGAGCCGATGTCGCCTTCCTCTTCGCCGCTCCAATGGCCGACGAGGATCGTCCGCTTGGGACGCGGATACGCGGCGTGCAGAATGCGCATCGCCTCGAGCATGGTGATCGTCCCGGTGCCGTTGTCGGTCGCGCCGCTGCCGGCGTCCCACGAATCGAGATGCGCCGACAGCATGACATACTCATTCGGCTTTTCTGATCCATCGATCCGAGCCACCGTGTTGAACACTGGCGATTCGGCCGGCGCGAGCGTCGCATCGGCTACCGCGTGCACGCGCGGATGCTGCCCGTTCGACGCGAGCCGAGCGAGGAGCGAATAGTCCTCGCACGAAACGTCGAACGATGGAATCCCCGCTGCGCGCGCCGATTGGATCTTGTCCACGCCCCATCCGCGCGACCAGGCGTTCGTGAGAATCCCGGCCGCGCCGGCGCGCTCGATGAGCGACGGGAACGTGCGAGGGTTGACGTGCCCTGCCGCAAACCTCGAGCCCCACTCGGCCGACACGCTGTCGCGGAGCAGGACGGCGTGATGGTACACGGTGGAGTCGGCCCAAAACCGGATGTCGGAATCCGGGCGACAGGTGGGCTGCGGCATTCCGGCGAGCACCAGCTTGCCTTTGACGCCGGCGAGCCAGCGCGCGAAGCCGGCGCTGTCGACGAGTTCCTTCGCGCTGGGAATCATGACGACGTCTGCGGTCACACCACCGGCCGGAGTCGCGCCGCTCCATGCGTACATCGTGGCCTCGAGCACGCGCGAGCGCGGTGACACGAGTTCGAGGCTACTCGGACCGCGCGTCCAGTCGCGCCACGTTCCGTATTGCTCGTTCTTCGCCTCGATGCCCAGCGACTTGTAGGTGCGCAGCAACCAATCGTTGGCTGCGCGATTCGCCGACGACCCGGTGAGTCGCGGGCCAATCGAATCCATCAAAACCTGCGCGAAGGCCGCCGCGTGTGAATGATGCATGCCTTCGTCGTAGATCTTCTGCACCACCGGGTCGCCGGCGGGATTGTCCTGCGCCCGCGCGCTCGACGCCGCCGAGCACGCGGCGGCGACGATGGCGGTGATGAGAAGCGACGTTCGGCGAAGTCGCATTCTACGGCCTCCGGCCGCCGCGACCGCCAGCCGTTCCGGCTTGCACCGCCGTGCCGCCAGCACCGGCCTCCGGGGCATTGAGTATTTTCTGACGTTCGGCGTAGCTCTCCCCGTCGGTGATCCACGCCGGCGCTGGTTCGCCCTTGAGATAGTAGCCGAACCACTCGAGCTGCCGGTGCAGATAGTCCGCCTGACTCTCCGGACGCGCGACGTTGTGGTTCTCGCCCTCGTACACGAGATAGACCACGTTCTTTCCCAGTCGCCGACCGAAGTTGTAGAGCTCCTCGCTCTGGAAATGATTGACGTTGCCGTCCGCGTCGCCCTCTTCGAGCAGGAGCGGCGTGTGCAGCGAGTCCACCGCGTACACGGTGGAGTTGCGAATGTACGCCTGCGGATCTTCCCACAGCGGAACTTGCATCCGCTCCTGGCTCGTCTCGTAGTGGCCAGTCTCGGGAAGACCGCTGTTGCCGGACGTGTACCCGTACATGCTGATCAAATCCGTCAACGGCGCGCCGGCGATCGTCGCCGCGAAGATGCCGGGGTTGTGCACGGCGTAGAACGCCGACTGATATCCGCCCCACGAATGGCCCATGTTGCCGACGTGCTTGGCGTCGATGTCGGCCACGCGAGACTCGACCGTGCGGACGGCCGACGTCACGCAGTCCAAGCCCGAGTAGCCGGGATTCCGCGCCTGGAACACGATGTCTGGGCGCAACACGAAGTAGCCGTTCTGGCTGAACACACTCGTGTTGTAGGGATTTCGCTCGTTCGGCGTCACGTACTGATGAAAGCCCTGCGACAATCCTTCGTAGTAGTAGACGACCATCGGGTATTTCTTCCCCGGCTCGTAGTTGGCCGGATAGGTCAGCATCATCTGCAACTTGTCGCCGTGCTTGTTGGTGTAGTTCATCAACTCCTGCTTACCCCACGCGAAGTCCGACTGGAAGGCGTTGGTGTGCGACACCTGCTTGAGGTCGGCGAGTCGCGGACCGGCGACAAACAGATTCGGCGACTCTTCGAACGTCTGCTGTTCGACCAGGTACACGTCGGCGTCCGCGGCCTTGCGCAGGCCCGTCACCATCTTGTCTGTCCACACCAACCGATCGACCGACTGGCCGATCGTCACGCTCGCGTAGCCGCTCTTCTTGTTGTATTCGCCGGTCGCCACGAGGAGCAGCGGCTTGGCCGGATCGATGAGACCATTGTCGTTATCGAGTTGGCATGGCGTGGTCCCCGCTCGGCCCGCGCCTCCGCGCCCGCGACCACCGCCGCCTCCACCCCCACGGCCGGCGAACTCGCTCGCGCAGCGATACACCGTCGAGTCCTCGCGTCCGCGCGTGAGGCGCGTCGCGTTAGACCCATCGAGACTCACCTGCCAGAGATCGAATCGGTCGTAGACGATCGCCGTCTTCTCGCCCGAGGTGAATCCCGCGAGGCCGTAGGCGCGCCGCTCCGGCACCGGGTGATCATCTTCCATGTTGACGAACGTGCTCTTGGCCTTGCCCGTCAGGTTGGCCCGCGCGCCGGACGACAGATCCATCGCCCACCAGGCGTTGTCCTGCTGATAGAGCGCGTACCGCCCGCTCGGGCTCAACGTCGCGCCGAACGGCGACCTGGTGAGGATCTTCGTGCGCGACCCCGTGACTGGATCGACCGTGTAGACGTCGCGCACCGCGCGGCCCGACATGTACTCCTTGCCGTACGCGACGTCGTTGTTGACGACCGCAACGTTGCCAAGCTCGCTCAACTGCACGGTCTCGAGCGGATCGTTGCTCAGGTGCGTGACGCGCGAGCCAACCTGCCATGCGACGAGCGTCGTGCGCTGCCGGTCCTGCGCGGCGCTGACGGCTTGCTGGTGGAACTCGCGCACGTCCTTCCAATGCCAAACTTCGACACGCGCCGGCGGCAGCTCGCCCGGTGCGCGGCGCTCCGCCGCGACCTTGGGCTCGCGCGGCGCCATGCCGAAGAAAATCGTCTTGCCGTCGTCGGACCACTGCGGCGCGCGATAGTCGGCGATGCGCATGGGGTTCGCGCCACCCGACTCGTCCGACTGATCGATGTGACTCTCCACGAAGCGCGGCGTGTCGAGGCCGCGCCACGCAATCACGGTATACGCCGTGTCGACGAACGCGCTGTCGGCGCGACTGCGCATGGTCGCGAGATCGAAGCCGCGCGGGCGCCACACGAGGCCGGAGTACTCCGCATCGCTTGCATCGAGCGACGACAGCGCTCCGGTCTTGATGTTCAACACCTGAACGCCATTGCCCGTCTTGCCGTCGACGTCGATCGCCATGGCGAGCAGCGAGCCACTCGGATCCCAGGCGAGTTCGGCGACGTTTCCAAACGCCAGCTCGGTGCCGGCGGCCAGATCGCGCACGATGACGTCGGCGCCGCGATGGCCCGGCGTCGCATACCGACGAAACGCGACGTGCGAGCCGTCCGTGCTCAACGAGTACGACTGCACATCGTCGAACACTCTGGTCGCGTCGGAGCGGAGATCCACGACGGCAACCTTGTTTCGATTCGCCGGCGGCGCAGCGGCCGCGCCACCAGCGCCGCCACCTCCGCGTCCGCCGCGTGCGCCCCGCCCGCCGCCTGCCGTATCGGGTGTGACCGTCGCCAGCAGCCAACGGCCGTCCGACGTGAACTGCGCGCCGGTCGCCGAATGGATCGAGTGCTCGTCGCCCGAAGACGCCGCGCGATACCGGAGCTCGGTGCTCCCGTTGCCGCGGCGGAAATCGTAGGCGATCCATTTGCCGTCCGCCGAGATCGCGCTGCCGCCGAGTGATTCCCACTTGGCGTAGTCGGCGCTGGCGAGGGTGGGCTTGGCGGCCGACGTCGCGGCGTGCTGGGCGTGCGCAGCGCTGACAGGCGTGAGGGCCACGATGGCGACGAGCGTGATCGAACGATGCAGTGAGTGCCGCATAGATGCCTCGAGGATGATGGCGCTTCCACGATCTTACGTGCTCGATCGGGTGATCTCAACCATCTGAACGTCGATAGCCCGCGTCACGTTGGTGACGCGGGCTATCGAGTGACCAAAACCCCAAACCCTACGGATTCAGGTCAGTGCAGCCGGTGAACAGCGGGTTTGGCTTCTCGCTGTTGGGAACCGGAAGCTGAATCGAGTGGCCGTAGGTCCCGCCCTTGAAGTACGAGCCCGACGGATACACCTGCGCTTCGGTGCGACCGTACTGGCGCATCAACCGCCGCATGTCATTGAGTCGCTGACCGCGCGCGAATGTCCAGAACGCCTTTTCGCGGAAGAACAACGTGACTGCCGCGTCCTGCGTCGCTGGAGTGGGAAGCGCTGCCATCGCCGTAGGCTGCAGATTGCCGATCGCCGGCGGCGCGGCGCGCAACGCATTGAGAATCGTCATCATTCCCGCGATGTCGCTGCCGCCGAGCTTTGCCTCGGCTTCGATCAATCGCGCATCGATGCCGGAGACCATTGGAATTGGATCATCGCGACCGTACACCAACTGTACGAACATCGGCGTCGAACCGTCCTCCGGGCCGACGTGCGGCGAGACCAACTGGCCGCTCTTGACCGGGACTCGCGGGTCGTTCGCCGAGGCAAACGGGAGCGCGTTCGCGGTGACGGTTGGCGTACCGTTCACGATTTCGACGCTGTCGCTCACGGTCATACGAGCCGTGGAGTTGTTGATCACCCAGATCCCGAGATCGTCGCTGCTCTTCGCCGGCGAGGTCGAGAAGAGGTACGCGTAGCCCGACGGCACGACCGTCGTGGGCACCAGCGCCGCAGCGGCCGCATAATTCTTCTGATCGACAAGAATGCGCGCCTTGACGATCAACGATGCTTGACGAATGAAAACGCTGTTCTCGTCGGTGCCGGTGTTGATCAGGAGCGCCGAATCGACGTGGGCCAGAGCCGAGTCGAGCACCTGCGCGTTCGAGAGCGGCGTGCCGTATACGACGACGCCGTCCGTGGTGTGACCGAGCGGGATACCGTTGCAGTAGTTCTCCGCGAGCGAAATCTCGAGGAACCCAAGCCCCATGTACAGCTCGGCGATGTTCGCCGTGCTGTCGGGCAGAAACTGGCGAACCTTGCCGATAGCGTCGCGAATGAACCCGCGGTTTTGCGTGACGCTGGTCCAGGGCACCTCGACGTTGGCCGGATCGATCAGACGCTGATCGATGTCCTGTCGAACGGTTTGAAAATCGGAGTTGTGAAACTCGTCCGTCAGGTCGCCGGCTTCCTCCCATAAGCATTCGTTATTGCCGCCGCAGTCGACGACGAACCGAAGGCGTCCGAGCGCACCGGTGGCCAGCGCTTGCGCGGCAGCCGGTGAGGTGACGGCCGACGGATCGATCAGACCCGGGTTCTGCGGCTCGAGCAGTTGATTCTTGAACTCGGTGCAGGCCGCGAGGGTGATCAATCCGCCAAGGATCACCGCCGACAGCGCCCATCGAGCGCGAATTTGGACTCTCATCATATGATTTTCCTCGATGGGACTAGTACTTGAGGTTGAACCGCATCGTGAAGTACGTCGGCGCGGCTGCGGTCTGGAACTCGAACTGGGTCTCGTTGCCGTTCAATCCAGCGTTGGCTTCGGGATCGAGGCCGGTGAACGACGTCCACAGGTGCAGATTTCTGCCGCTGAACGTGATGTTCGACCCGTTCTGCGCGCGGAGCATCTGGTTGATGCGATTTGGGAAATTCACGATCACCGCGAGTTCGCGCCACTTCCAGAACTGGCCGTTGATGAAGTAGCCGCCGCTCGTCTGGAAGGTCTGGCCGTTGACATCGCTGCCGTACGTCTCGGCGATCGCGCGCGCCTGGAGGGCGAGCGGCGCATGGGGATCCTGCGTTTCGCGGCAGGAGAACGGCGGCGAGTTGCATTGGAAGTTGTTCGCGCCGTCCTGCGTGTTATATCCGCCCTTGTAATCGAACGACGTGGTCACGCGCACACGCCGTGAGAACAGATCAAAGCCCGTCTGGACCGAGAACAGGTCAGCCGGAATGCCGTTGCCCTTGTTCACGAGCGTGGGGCTCACGTGGACTTCATTGACCTGGAGAATGCCGTCACCGTTGTCGTCGTGATAGGTGTACGGGCGATACCACTGGCTGTTGATCGGAGTGCCGGCCCGGTTTTCCGTCGTGAGTCCGGCGCCGATAACCCGTGGCAAACCCGTCGCCGCGTCGATGCCGAGGTTCAGTACCATCGCCGTGTTGTGCGATCCGCTGATGGTCGCGTCCCACCCAAAGCGACGTGAGTCGATAGAGCTGCGCGTTGACCTGCAGTTCATGACCGGTGTTCTGCGTCGAGCCGATGTTCTCGAGCAGGCTCGTTGTGGATGCGCCCGCAGATGCGGCAATCGGCACGTTGATGAGGGCGTCCTTCGTCTTCTTGTTGTAATAGGTGTAGTCGATATGGACCCGGTTGTTGAGGACCTGCGTCTCAAAGCCGGTTTCGAATTCCGCCGAGCGCTCTGGCTTGAGGTTCGCGTTGCCAGGGCTGCTCGCCGTGAGGGCGGGAGTGTCCTCGCTGCCTGTCGTGCCATGTTCGTTGATGGCGACCGTACCGGGGCTGAACTGCACCAAGCCCGACGTACGGCCCGGCTGAACGCCACTCGCGCCGTACGATGCGCGGAGGCGGAACGAATTCAACCAATTGTAGTGTGGGACGAACGATTCGTCCGAAAGAATCCATGACAGCGCTGCCTTGGGATATACGACGCGCTGGAAGTCCGTGCCGAACGCGCTGTTCTGGTCGGTGCGCGCGGCCACCGTAAAGAACATGCGGTCGCGGAACGCTGCTTCCTCTTGGACGTAGACGCCGAGCGTCTTCGTCGCCGTCGGTTGGAGCTGGGCAGCCGTAAAGGTCGCGGCCGATGCGACGGTCGTAGCCCCAGGAGGCAGCGTCAGACCGCTCGTTTCGTCGTCGTCGATCTCAGAGTTCGTATAGTCGCCGCCCACGGTCGTCTTGAGGTTCGCCCATGGCCGCACGGTCCACGACGACGTACTCGTCACCTTGGCCGAGAGATTCCTAAAGTCGCTGCGATCATCCTCGACGAACCCGGTGCGGGCGGTCGCGTCCTGCGGCGGGCACTCGTTCAGCCGGCAGAGCTGGAAGAAATCGAGGTTCGACTGATCGATGCCGATCGTGCCCTCGTTCTGCATCCACGGGAGCGGGCGCCACGTGGCGCTCGTGCTGCCGGTGAAGCGCTGGACATCCTGCTCGCTGACGAACTGCATGATGTCGCCAGGCGCGTACTGCAGGTAGTCGTTCAACGGCGTCCCGTCGATCTGGTTCGTTTCCTTGTCGAGGCCAGGTCCCTTGAAGCCGTAGTTCTGCATGCCGACGTAGTAGAGCGAGATGAACAGATCGCTCTCCGGCTCGATGCGGTTGTCCGATTTCCCCCAACCGGCGTTGGCGCTGATGTCGAAGTTCGGCGAGAGCGATGCTGACAGGTTCGCGCGGAAGTTGGACATTTGTTGCGCCAGCGGGTGGAACCACTCATTGCGGACGCCCACCTGCTCGGAGTTGAACCGATTGACTTCGAACTGCGGCATCTGAATCGGTCCGACTTCGTTGTCGACGTTGCCGCTCACATAGTACCGAACCGCGTCGCTGCCGCCGCTCACGGACACGGCGCCAAGCTGGTGCTGGCCCAAGTGAACGAAGGTACGCGTCGGATCGTCGAGCAGGTTGTAGTGCGTGACGCTGTCCGAGATACACGTGGTCGGACCCATGGTCGCGAGCTGGCACCGGATCTGATTCGACGCATCGCCCGGGACGTGCCCCCAATTGGCATACATGTCCTGGTAGTTCGTCCGATCGTCGATGTTGCCCAGTTCAGCGCCCCAGTTCCAACGAGCCGCGCCCACGCGTCCCTTTTTCGTTGTGACGACGACCACACCGTTCGCCGCGTCGGTACCATAGAGCGTCGCCGCCGATGGTCCCTTCACGATCTCGATGTCTTCGATGTCTTCGGGGTTCAGAGAATTCAAGAGCGAGAACGGCGTATCCGTTCCCGAGTTGGTTTCGCTCGTCGTGTACCGGACGCCGTCGACGTACCAGATCGGCGCGTTGCTCAAGCTGATCGAGGAGACACCGCGGATGCGCACCGTCGGAGCGCCGCCAAGCGTCGAAGCCGGCAGCACAATGACGCCCGGCGTTTTCGCCGTAAGCAGATCGGCCACGCTCGTGACCTCACTCTGTTCGACCGTCTTCCCGACGTCGCCGAGCGTGGCGATCGCGTTGCCCAGTTCCACCTTTCGTGATTGACCCGTGGCGGTCGTGACGACCTCCTCGAGCTGGGCGACGGCCACGGTCAGCACGAAGTCCGCCGTCGCCGGTTGGGCGGCGGTGACCGTCACGGTTTGCTTTTGCGACTGGTACCCCACTCGCAGCACCTGAAGCTGCACGGCGCCTGCGGGCACGCCTCTGACGGTGAATTTTCCGTCGTCGCCGGTCGTCGCGGACAGCGAGCTCCCAATGACCAGCACCCGCGCATCGGCGAGCGGCTGGTTTGTGGTCTGCGCAGTTACGCGACCGGTGATGGTGCCTTGCGCCGCGAGTTGGTGTCCAGCACCACTCAGCAGAGCGGTCGCGGCTCCGGCGATCGTGAGCAATCTCCAGCGTCCCAAAGTCATGTTGCGATTCCTCCAGGGAGGTCGGGCGTATCCGTCGACCATGGTGGGCGCGGCGGATTCGGTGGTTCGCCGATTCGGGCGTGACGCTATCGGCGGGTGCAACTGTCGTCAAGAACCGTTGCAGGTTGAGCTTTCGTCACATTCAAGTCTTAGTGCGGTACCGTGTTGATGATCCCGACAACTCCTGTGCAGAACGCGAACAGACCGTGCGGATTCACGGAGTTCGCGCGGGCGTCGTCGTGCAATCTCCGCAGCGTCACAGGCGTAGTGCCGTCGGCGCCGCGGACTCGAACGTTCCGAGCTGCAACGCGGCGCATAGCGAGTTGGGGATGGCTGTCATCCCCGCGATGTCGTTTGCACTGAGTTTGGCCTCAGCTTCCATCAGGCGGGCAATCAACCCCGGGACCAGCGGTTCGACGTCGGACCGCTCGATCCAGATCTGCTGCACCCACTTGGGCGTCCCCGCCGCGAGGGATGCTGTTCGGCGAGAACGACGCGCTCGACTCGTACGTGCAAAGCGACGACGCGGCGGGCGGAACGAATTGCTGTTCGGTGGAGGGCTTGGTAGGATCCTACCTGCGCGCACGGACTACGTCAACAACTCCCGTGGTGTGCGCTGCGTCACCCCAGCCATGTACGACCATGCGCGCTGTCTGGTGCTTGGATCAGGGGACCGCCATCTTCGGTTCGACCGCGCAGATTCCACGAACGCTCAGTTCACCGTCGCGACGCACAGTGCAGGAGCGGTGCGGCGCGCGACGCGTGCTCACATGGCCACCCGTAGGAGAACCTCAATGAGTGTGTTTTCTGGGAGCAGGCGATTCGGCTGGCGCGGTCTGGCGTTCTTGGCATTCGTCGCGCGAGGCGTTGCACCCCTCGCCGGTGCGCAGACGGGGCACGCCGCACTGCCGACACCCGAGTCGGTGATCGGCTTTCCCCTCGGCGCCGACTACAAACTGTTCACATACGACCAATCGATCGACTACTTCAAGCGGCTGGCCGCCGCGAGTGATCACATCAAACTGATCACGGTGGGCAAGACGGCGTACGGCAAGACATGGACGGCCGCCATCATCTCGTCACCCGCCAACCTCGCGAACCTGCCGCACCTGCGCGACATCAATATGAAACTCGCGCACCCCGAGGGGCTCACCGACGCCGAGGCGCGCAAGCTCGCGGCCCAGGGACGCGCGTTCGTCGACATCAGCGGCGGCTTGCACGCATCGGAGATTGCCGGCTCGCAGCACACGCCGCTCGTGGCGTACGCGCTTCTCTCGCGCGCCAACGAGCCAGATATGAAGGCGATCCTCGACAGCGTCGTGTTTTTTCTCTGGCCGTCGATCAATCCAGATGGTCAGGACATCGTCGTCAACTGGTGCCGCGCGAACCAGCCCGACGCCGAGCACACTGGCCGCGGCGGCGTTCCGATGGAGTTGTATGAGAAGTACGTCGGGCACGACAACAACCGCGATTCGTACATGCTCAACGTCGTCGAGTCGCGCGTCATCCAGCGCACGTGGCGCGAATGGGAGCCGGACGTCGTCTACGTGCAGCATCAGTCGTCGCCCTTCCCCACACGCATCTGGCTTCCGCCGTTCGCCGACCCGGTCGGACTTCGCGTCCCGCCGATCATGGCGCGCGAAGTGAACGCGATCGGCACGCGCATCGCCGAAGAGCTGGACGCGCACGGACAGCCGGGCGCCGTCTCGCAGCTGGAGACGTACGACGCCTGGTACCCGGGCTACATCGACTACATGCCGATGTACCAGAACATCCCCGCGTGGTGGACGGAGACGCAGGGCGGCAACTGCGCCACACCGCGCACGTCGACCGTTGCCGATCTGCCGCCGAACTACAGCGACCTGTATCCGACATCACTGTACTCGAGCCCGTGGGCCGAGGGCACGTGGCATCTGCGCGACGCCATGGACTACATGGTCACCGCGGACCTGGCGACGCTGAACTACGCGGCCAAGTTCAAAGGAGAACTATTATATAATCGGTATCAAGCGGCGCGGAACACGATCGCGCAATTCACGAAGAGCGCGCCGTACGCGTACGTCATTCCGCAGCAGCAGCACGATCCCATGGCGCCGGTCGAGCTCCTCCGCCGCCTCGCCTTTATGGGAATTCGAATCAAGACGCTGGGCCGCGACATGACGTACGACGGCGCGACGTATCCCAAAGGCGCCTGGGTCATTCCGATGGACCAGGAATACGCGCAGCTGGTGCGCGAGCTGTTCGAGCCGCAGAAGTATCCGGTCGGTGGGTTCGACGACACGCCGTACGACGCCGCCGGATGGACGCTCCCCTATCAGATGAACGTCAACGTCGTCGAGGGAAAAGTGCCCCTTCCGGCGGACTTTCGCGCGGCCTTGGAGCCGATCAAAGGCACGGCGGTCGACTGGCATACGCATCCCGACGAACCGTTCGCCACGAACGCTGAGGCCGCGGGCATCGTACCCGCAACCGGTGGACTTGCGGGCACAGGCGACGTCGTCGTCCTTGACCCGGCGCAGAACAACTCCTTCCGCGTGATCGCGCGCGCGCTCGCCGCGGGCGGCGCCACGCTGCGCTATGCCCCGGCGGCCACGGGCGGCCACTATTTGCTTTCCGGCATCGCGCCGACCACGGTCGACGGTTGGGCCAAGGAGTTTGGTGTGCGCGGCGAGCGCGTCGCGGCGGCCAGTGCGCCGGAAGCGGTGGCAGTGCCAACGCGCATCGCGCTCTACAAGTCCCAGCCGGGCGTCATGGACGAAGGCTGGACCGAGTGGTTGTTCGATACCTATGGATTCAAGTACACATTGATCGGTCCCACCGAACTCCGCGCGGGCAACTTGGGCTCACGCTTCGACGCGATCGTGTTTGGATCGCAGGGCCTGGGCGGACGAGGCGGGCGCGGCGGTGGCCGGGCCGGCGGCCGCGGTGGACGCGGTGGCGGCGCGAGCGACAGCACGGTCGACGCAGAGATTCATGGCGTCGACGAGTTCGTGCGCGGCGGCGGAACGGTGGTGGCGTGGAACCAGGGCGCATCGTCGATGGCGACGGCGCTTCAGTTGCCGGTGCGCAACATCGTCGCTTCAATCGGCAATCAGCACAGCGTGTTTTTCACCGGCGGATCGATTCTTCAGACGATCGTCGATCAGGCACATCCGGTCATGGCAGGCATGCCCGATCGCGCCGACGTGATGGTGTTCAACAGCCCGGTGTTCACCACGACGGATGGTTTTGAAGGTGCCGTGCTGGCGAAGTATCCCGCCGACGTGTCGCCGTTGCGCTCCGGGTTCTTGAACGGACCCCAGTTCGTGCAAGGCTTCGCCGCAGCGGTCGACGTCAAGCACGATCGCGGACACGCCGAGTTGTTTGCTTTTCAGCCGGAATGGCGCGGCCAGCCGACGGGTACATTCCGCGTGGTGTTCAATTCGGTGTTCTTCGCGCGCGACGTCGCCGATCAAGCGAAACCCACAGCCGGGTTCTGGACCGCGCCGACGATTCCGGCAATCCCCGAGAATCCGGCAGGCGGACGCAACGGCCGCGGCGGAGGAGGTTCGCCGTCGCAACCTTGAGATGACTCGTCGAGAGTGCGATCTTTGAAAGAGCGCGCGCGTAGCTCAGCTGGATAGAGCGTCGGCCTCCGGAGCCGAAGGTCGTGGGTTCGAATCCCGCCGTGCGCATCGCACTCCCCCCCCCGCCGGCCCGTCTTGCGGCTTGGTCTCAGATTTGCCCAGCTCGTCGACGAGCGCAATCTCGCGCCGCCGACCCATGGCCCACCGCCCTCGCTGGATCGACCTCCGCGTCGGACTCGTCTCGACCGCTGTCTTGGTCGCCGTCGCGACGGCCATCCTGGTGTTCGGGCGTGTCGGCACGCTGCACGGAAAGACCTTCAAGCTCTACGTCACCACGAATGTGGCGCGCGGCGTGATCCGCGGCACCGAGGTCTGGCTCGACGGACAGAAGGTCGGGCTCGTGCATAGCATCAATTTTCGACCAGCCGGCGTGAGCGCCAACGAGCGTCTCGTCCTGGTGCTGGATGTGATGGAACGAGCGCGGGGACACGTGCGCATGGACTCTCATATCCAGGTCCGGAGCGGCGGAACACTCGTCGGCGACCAAGTCGTGTACCTGACCACCGGTACGTCCAATAGCCCGGAGGTATCGGCCGGCGACACGGTCCGTGCGGGACGGCAAAACGACACCGAAGGAATGTCGGGCGATGCCGCGCTGGCCGCGCGCGATTTTCCGCCGATTCTCGAGAACGTCAAGCTGATCGCCGCGCAGCTCAAATCGGCCGAAGGGACACTCGGCGCGTTCGGCCTCGACAACGGAGGATCGGCGCTCCGCCGCGTGGCGAAGAAAACCAATCGTTTGCTCGAGCATCTCTCTGATTCGACTGGCAGCGTGGGCGCGTTCATGGGCGCCGTCCCCGACTTTCAACGTCGGGCCACGCTGGCCATGGCACGGTTCGACTCGATTCGCGCACTGCTCGCATCGGATGATCGGTCGCTTGGTCGGTTTCGTCGCGATTCAACGCTCGTACGTGATGTTCAGCACGTTCGCGCCGAGTTGCTCAGTGCGCAGCGCGCCGCGTCGAGCACGCAAGGCACCGTCGGGCGCTTGCGCACTGACTCATCGCTCGTCGTCGGGGTGCACGCGGCCGTGGCGTCGCTGGATTCACTATTCGCTGATATGAAACAGCATCCCTTGCATTACATCGCGTTCTGAGCGCCTCGACGGTTCGGTCGAGGGCACGCGCATTGCAACTCGCCTTGGAATTGTTCCCGCCCTTGACCCCCCTCCGCGTCACCGATAGCTTCGCATGCATTCAAGTACCACGCTCCGCCCGCCGCCGCAGCGACGCCTGCGCACAGGGCCGGCGATCCATGACGGCGCGCACGCGCTGCGCGCGCTTCCCGCCCCTCCCTCCCTGTCTTTTTCCCCCTCCGGTCAGACTGCGCCCACTGGCGCCGTTACGACGTCCGTGAACATCGCCGAGCTGAAGCACAAGTCCGATCTCGAGCTCCAAGAGATGGCCGCACAGTTCTCAATCGAGGACGCGGCCGACTTGCGCAAACAGGATCTGATTTTCCGCGTCGAGCAAAAGCTGCTCGATCAGGAGGTCGTGCTCACCGGCGAAGGGGTCCTGGAGATTCTTCCCGAAGGCTACGGCTTTTTGCGCAGCCAGGAATGGAACTATCTGTTCGGGCCGGACGACATTTACGTGTCGCCGTCACAGATCAAGCGGTTCGACCTGCGAACGGGTGATACTGTTTCCGGGCAGGTGCGTCCACCTAAGGAATGGGAACGCTACCTCGCACTGCTCAAGGTGGAGCGCGTCAACGGCGACGAGCCGGACACGTCCACGCCGCGTGCCAACTTCGACACCCTGCGCCCGCGGTATCCCGAGGGACGCCTCCGTCTCGAGACGAAAGACGGAGACATCAGCATGCGCATCATGGATTTGATTGCGCCGATCGGAAAGGGACAGCGCGGATTGATCGTCGCGCCACCGCGCGCCGGCAAGACGATTCTCCTGCAGAAGATCGCCAACGCGATCCGCGAGAATCACCCCGAGGTGACGTTGATCATTCTCTTGATCGACGAGCGCCCCGAAGAGGTCACGGACACGATCGCCAATGTCGACGCCGAGGTGATCGCGTCGACGTTCGACGAGGAGGCGAGCCGACACGTGCAGGTCGCCGACATGGTGATCGAAAAGGCGCGCCGTCTGGTCGAGCACAAGAAGCACGTCGTCATTCTGCTCGACTCGATCACGCGCTTGGCGCGGGCGCACAACGCCGTGTCGCCGCAGTCGGGCAAGATCCTCTCCGGAGGCGTCGATGCCAAGGGACTGGAGAAGCCGAAGCGCTTTTTCGGCGCGGCGCGCAACATCGACGGAGGCGGTTCGCTGACGATCATCGCCACGGCGCTCGTCGAAACGGGCTCGCGCATGGACGAGGTGATCTTCGAGGAGTTCAAGGGCACGGGGAACATGGAGCTCGTCCTCGATCGCAAGATCGCCGACCGGCGCGTGTTTCCGGCGATCGACATCAACCGCTCGGGCACGCGCAAAGAGGAGTTGTTGTTCTCGCAGGAGGAGCTCAATCGCGTGTACCTGCTGCGCAACTTCCTGTCGGACATGCCCGAGGTCGAGGCGACGGAATTCCTCATCAAGCAGATGTCGCGTTCAAAGAACAACAAAGAGTTTTTCCAACAGATGGTGCAGGGCTAGGGCGCCACGGACCCCGCGCGCTCGTGAACGCAGACCGCGGCCGCCTCCTGGCGATCGACTACGGCGAACGGCGCGTGGGTCTGGCCATCAGCGACCCCACGGGCACCATCGCGTCACCGGCCGGTGTCATCGTGCGCCGCGCGGGCAAGCGCCCACCGGTCGCCGAACTCGTGCGACGAGCCGTCGCGTTCGAGGCCCGTGGGTTTGTCATGGGCCTGCCGCTCGACGGCAATGGCGACGAGACGCCGCGCTCCACCGAAGCACGCGCCGTCGCCGACGAGCTGACGCGACGAACCGGGATGCCGGTCGAACTGGTCGACGAGCGCTACACCACGGCCGTTGCCCTGCGCGCCATTCGCGAAATGGGCGGCTCGACGCGCGGCCGCAAGGGCGACGTCGACGCACTCGCCGCAACCGTGTTGCTCCAACATGCGCTCGCGCGCACGAGCT
Organism: uncultured Gemmatimonadaceae bacterium; assembly: GCA_963817445.1. Taxonomy (GTDB): domain Bacteria; phylum Gemmatimonadota; class Gemmatimonadetes; order Gemmatimonadales; family Gemmatimonadaceae; genus JAQBQB01. Next base: position 319,411 of record CAWFOG010000026.1, on the reverse strand, counting down.
GACGTGCGACGCACTCGCTTGCCGCGCCTGATCGTCGCCGCGACGTTCGCTCTCGCCGCGTGCGGTGGCGGGCACGGGTCCGGCGTGCGCGTCACCATTCCGAGCGGCGCCAACATGCGCGTGGCGGCCGACTCACTCGGCAAGGCGGGAGTCATCCATTTCGAGCGGCTGTTTACGGCCTACGCATCGATGCGCGGGAGCGATCGAGGCATCAAGGCGGGGACGTATCTGCTGCATCGAAACGCCAGCTGGGGATTCGTGCTCGACGCACTTCGCGCGGGACGGGGGCTCGTCCACGTCGTGACGATTCCCGAAGGGTTCGCGCTATCGCAGATCGAGCCGCTCGTCGCGGCGCGCCTCGATGTCCCGATCGACTCCGTCGACGCAGCGGCGCATGACCCGGCGCTCCTCCGTCGCCTCGCCGTCCCGACGTCGACGCTGGAGGGGTATCTCTTTCCCGACACCTACATCTTTGCCGAACACACCACGGCGCGCTCGGCGGTGGAGACGATGGCTCGGGAGTTCGAACAGGTCTGGCGTCCCGAGTGGACCGCACGGCTGGACACGATTCATCTCACGCGCAACGAGGTCCTCACCCTCGCGTCGATCGTCGAAAAGGAGGCGCGCGTCGCCGACGAGCGGCCCGTGATCGCCGCGGTGTATCTCAACCGGCTCCGCGCCGGCATGCTGCTCCAGGCCGATCCAACGGTGCAATACGCACTCGGCAAGCACGTGGCCAGGGTGTTTTATAAGGATCTAGAAGTAAAGTCTCCGTATAACACCTACGCGCACGCCGGCCTGCCGCCCGGCCCGATCGCGTCGCCCGGCAAGGCGAGCATCCAGGCCGCCCTGTATCCGGCCAGCGTCCCGTACCTCTATTTCGTCGCGTTCCCTGACGGGCACCACGAGTTCCACCACGACCTCAAGGATCACGAGCGCGCCAAGATCGTCGCGCGACAAGCGTGGGACTCAGTCGACGCGCTGCGGCGCGCCGATTCCGCGCGAACCAAGTGACTCGGAGCGCCAGCGGAAGCTGACGTCGGGCACGTGTTCGCGAGTGTGCCGGCGGCGCTGTCGTGCGGCGCCGCGAGCGGCCGAGGCGTGCACACGGGCAATACCGTCAACCACCGGCGGCAACAGCGTGAGATCGACGAGCGCGGGATCAAACTGCGTTCCGCGACCATTGGCGATGACCTCGAGCGCCGGTTCGAGCCCGGTGCCTCGCCGATAGCGGCGCGTATGCGCGACCGCGTCGAGCGTGTCGGCAATGGCCACGATGCGCGCCTCGAGCGGAATGCGCAGGCCGCGCAGGCCGCGTGGATACCCCGTTCCGTCCCATCGCTCATGGTGGGACAGCACGCCATTCGGTAACTCGGGGTAGAACGCGGCCAACGGCGCGAGCACCTGCGCGCCGCGCAGCGGATGCGTGTGAATCGCCCGCCGCTCGTCGGCCGTGAGTTTCATGTCGTCGTGTACGATGTCGAATAGCGCTTCGTGAATCTTTCCGATGTCGTGAAACAGCGCCACGCGCTCCACGGCCCGCCGCTGCGATTCGTCGAGATCCGCGGCGGCGGCGATGACCAGCGCGGACGCGGCAACGCGCCGCACATGCTTGCCGGTCTGCGCGTCGTTCGCTTCGATGGCGTTGAGCAGCGTCTCGAGCGACGCCGCGGCAAAGCGCTCCATCGCGCGCCAGGACCGTCGCTCACGCGCCAGGAGAGCCCCACCGGCCACAAGGCCAAGCGCGAGCGAAACTCGAGAGTTCATGATCGCTGCACAACGCAAGATTTTCGCCCAGGCAAGCGCCGGACAACTCAGGGAGCCCGATCCGCCTGCGCCGCGCCCGTCTGAATGCGAATCTTCACCGAACCGGCCGGCGCGTTGGCCCGCGCCGCGCTGTCGGCCACGGAGCGCAATCCGCGGAACACCGACACGTTGCCCCCGCGAGTCAGCGCCGTGTCGGCTTCGGATGCCGCGGCGGCGTACTGACCCAGCGCGAGATCCGCCGCGATCAGATACCCGCGGTCGTCTTCCTGAGCGGCGCGCTCGGCAAGGCTCGCGCGCAACTGCTCGGCTTCCGCCGCACTCTCGCCCAGCAAACGAAACTGTCGCGCGAAGTCGTTGCGCACGCGCCAGACATTCCCAGGCGGCGCGAAGGCGAGCGCCTGCCGATACGCGTCGAGCGCCAGTTCGCGCTGCCCCAGCGCGAACAGCACGTCGGCATACGCGCGCTGCGCGCGAAAACTCTTTGGCGAATCCTGCACCGTGCGAACGGAGAGAAAGGCGTCGTCGCGCCAGACGCGCTGGCGCTCGATGCTCCGCCCGACGCCCGCCGCGACGAGCATCGCGCAGGCGGCGATCATCCATTGTCGAACAAGCGGGGCGCGCTCGTCCGTCGCGTTCCAGATCGGTGCCGCCAAGCCGCCCACCGCGATGACGAAACCGATGCTCGGCAAGAACAGCGTACGCTCGGCGAGCAAAATGCCCGTGGGCACGACGATGTTGCTCACCGGCAAGAGCCCGATCGCGCACCATAGAATTCCGAACGACACGACCGGCGCGCGTCGCCATCCGCGCCACACCGCCGCAACCGCCGCGATCAGCATCGCGGCGCCGAGTGCTTCGTCGATCCCGAATCCTGTCGACGCGACGAACTCTTGCGGCGAGTAATCGGCACGCAAATGCGCTGGCCATACCAGCAAGCGCGCCCACTGCGGCACCACGGCAAGCATCGTCAGCGCGCGCTGTCCGCCGCGTAGTCCTTGCAGCGCTTCTGCCGTGAACGTGCCCGCGATGTCGGCGCCGAGCACGGCACGCCGGGCGAGAAGCACGACGACAGCAATCAGGGCGAGACCGGCGAAGCCCGCCGACACCTGACGCACGCGTTCGAGCAGTGGCGTCGCGCGGTCGACCAGGAGCAGCTCCGCGGCAACGAGTAGACCGGGTAGCACGAGCCCCGTTTCTTTCACCAGCGACGCCGCCAAATAGAGCGCGCCGAGCATGAGCCAATCGCGGATGCGCAGCCCGTCGCCGCGACGCCGATCGAGATACACGATCATCATCACAATCGCCACGAGGCCGACGAGCAGCTCACTCTGCCCGACGCCGAGTGCAACAGCCTCGACGTGAACCGGATGCGCGGCGAACAGCAGTGCGACGCCGAGCGCAACGGCGCGCGGCAGCAGTCGCTCGGCGAGCATGAATACTCCAACGGCGACAGCGGCGTAGAGCAGATAGCTCGTCGCGCGATACACCACGGGCGCGCCGGCACCGAAGAGATATTGCAGCGACAACCAGACTGACGTCAGCGGGCGGTACAAGTCAGGCGAAAAGGGCGGCGGCCAAAAGGGCGATGTCAGCATCTCGCGCAGGTTGCCGAGCGAGTGAATGCGGACGTTGTCGTCGATCAAATGCAGGTCGTCCTGCGCGAACTCGTTGCCGAATCCGGCAACCGACGCGGCGAGCGACACGGCCGCGACGCTCGCCAGTGCGGCCCACCGATTCAACGTGCTTGTCGAATGCGTCGAATTCGCGCGATGGCGCGTGCGCGCGGGTGGCTTCATTGTTTGACGCGCACCTCGCGCGCGCCGAGCGGCACCGCGGTGCGCGACACGGCGCCGCCGGGCCAGCGCACCCATACAGCGATCGGCGGTCCGGCTAGACCGAACACCTGCACCGCGCCGTTCTGAGACCAATAGCCGGAACCGGCCTGCACCTCGCGCACGGGACCCATCTTGCCGGCGGCGTACACGACGCGCACTTGCGCGCCAATGCCATCAGGATTCGACGGGGCGCCTTGCAGTCGGATGCGCAGCCCAGGTTTGGCACCACGATTCTTGAATAAGCGAGTCAGCGCGCCATTCTGCGATACGGCAAGATCGAGGCGCCCATCGCCATCGAAGTCGGCGAAGGCGGCGCCGCGTTGATCGCCGTACACGGTCAACCCCGACTGCGCGGCCGACAATGGCACGAGGCGGCCCGTCCCGTCGCCGATGAGGAGAATGCTCCGGCCGGCGTCGTAGCGTGGTGTGCCCGCGGCGGTCGGCGAAAAATTCTGCGCAAGAAACACATCCTCGAACCCGTCGCCGTTGAAGTCGGCGATGCCGGCATAGAACGCCGGCGCGAGTTGTGACTCGCTCGGCAGCGGCATCGCCTCGAAATGATCACCGCGATTGAGGAACGCCATGTGGTCGAGCGTCGTCACGCTCAAACGCTGCGCGCGCGACGAGTCGGCGCCGAGCACCTGCTGTATGGTCGCGTCGGCGTACGCCGCGAAGCTGTGGATGCGACTCGCGACATCTGGCATCGCGATCCGCACGCGCGGAAAGCCGTTGAGCGGAGCGAGTCCGCCGATGCGCTTGTCGTTCTGCGCGAGCAGCATTTCATCTTCGCCCGCGGCGCCGAACGGTCCGTGCACCAGGTACAGCGGTCGCGTGCTGTCGACCTGCGTCGCGGTGTTGCGACCCCAACTCGTCGCCACGAGATCCAGCCGTCCGTCGCCATCGAGATCGCCAGCCGCGAGTCCGTTCCATCGGCTCGTCCACTTCGCCAAGCCCCACGAGTCAGGAGCGATCGCAAAGTGCCCATGTCCGTCGTTGAGCAGCAGGACGATCGAGCCCCAGTCGCGCGCGAGGACCAGGTCGGGATGGCCGTCGCCGTTCATGTCGGCGAACATCGCCGACGTGACCATCCCGATGCCGGCGAGCAGCGCGCTGTTCGCCGTGTCGAGCACGAAATGCCCGCCGCCAGCATTGTGAAACAGTCCGGACGATGGCGCATCCGGATAGTGCATGGGAATCGCTCGCGAGCCGATGAACAGATCGAGCCGCCCGTCTCCGTCATAGTCGCCGAGCGCAATGGGGCCAGTGGCCGCGCGGTGCGAGCCGACGAGCGGCGTCGCTGCGGCGGCGAGCGCTCCACCAGAAAACGCAAAACTCACGGCCGCCGGCTGCGCGAGCATCTCGCTGTCCGAACGCGCTTCCCAGGTCGACACACCAGCCAGCAGGCGAGTGGCGCCGTCTTCAGCGAATCCGAGCAGCGCTGTGTAATCCGCGGGAGAGGGCGCGCTCCGCGACGGCTCGGCGACGAACCGTCCGTGCTCGTTGTGAAACACGGCAATGTGCCCGCCCTTCCCCGTTCCGACGATGAGATCTTCGGCGCCGTCGCGGTCGGTGTCGAACCACGCAACGCCGGGTCCGAGTTCCGATAGCGCATCTGGCAGCAGGTACTGCCGTCCCCAGTCGTCGAAGGTGTTCTCCGTATGCGTGTGTCCGCCGAGGAGCGACGTCGCATCTTCGAACAGCGGCTGCGGCGCCGCACGTGTCGTGTCGCGCGCCGGTGGGTTCGTCGCCGACGATTGCGAGATCTCATACAGTCGGTTGGGCGCGGCGTGTTCGATCGTCGTTCGCCGGCCGTCTCGCCAGTCGACTTCGATCGTCACCGCGGCCGCCGACCCGGTGGCGAAGCTGGCCAAGTAGTCGCTGTGCGACAGGTACAGACCTCCAGCTACAACCTCGTGCTCTTCGATCGGCGCGGGACCGCCAACGACCTTGATCTTTGCGCCGACGCCCATCGTGTTCGGCGCGTCGCCGATCAAGCGCACGGCAATGCGCGGGGCGGAGGTGTTGTTGCGCAACAGCAACGCGGGCGCGCCGAGTCGGTTCACCACCACATCGAGATCGCCGTCGCCATCGAGATCGGCCGCGGCCATCGCGTGCGACACGTCCGCCTCGGTTCCGAATCCCCACTGTTCGCTCACATCCTCGAACGTCGAGTCGCCGCGGTTGCGATACGCCACGTTTTTCAGGGCGAGTTTGGGAAACTCCCAACGCTGCCGGCGCCACATCACGTCCGTCGTCCGATTCTGCAAGCGCTCTTGCGTGTCGCCGTCCATCAAGTCCCACAGATGGCCATTGGCAACGAGAATGTCCTGCCACCCGTCGAGGTCGACGTCCATCAACATCGTGGACCACGACCAGCCGCTCGCCTGCACGCCCGCGTAGTTCGAGACCTCGGCGAACGTGCCGTCGCCGCGGTTGAGGAAGAGCGTGTTGCGTTGAAGCTGCGGCTGGCTTTCCATGTCACCCGGCTTTTTCGGCGCCTCCGTGTGCGCCGGCAGTTGGGTCTTCAACCGATGCGTGTCGTTGCTCAACATGTCGGTCACGAAGATGTCGGGCAGTCCGTCGCCATTGACGTCGCCGACGTCGACACCCATCGACGAGTTGCTCATCTGCCGCTGCGCCGACCAACTGGCGAGCCGAAATACTCCGTGACCGTCGTTGAGAAAAAATAGATCAGGATCTTCGAAATCGTTCGCAACGTACAGGTCGGGCGCGCCGTCGCCATTGACGTCGACGAACTTCGCGCTCAGTGCGAACGACTCCGGCGGCTCGGCGAATGGCTTGCCGTCCGCGCCGCGGAATCGGCCAGCCGTGAGCGACTCGGCGACGAATCGACCGTGATCGTTGCGATAGAACTGGTCGCGCTCGCCGCGCATCGTCAGAAACATCCCGCCAAGATCGGGACGGGTGATCAGCTTGTAGTCGCGCGCGAACTCCGGGCGCACTGCGTAATGCCCCGGTCGATCTTGATAGACCGTTTGGCTGAACGTGCGAGACTGGGGCGGCGACGAGTCGGCCGGACTGTACGCCTTGTAGTTCGCGACGTACAGGTCGAGATATCCGTCCCCGTCGACGTCGGCCAGCGTGACGGTCGTGCCGCCGCGCCCCGTCGAATCGAGACCAAGATCGCGGCGCTCCGTGAAGTGGCCGTGGCCGTCGTTGATGAAAATGGCATTCGGCCCCGTCGTCGCGAGGAGCACGAGATCCAAGTCTCCGTCACCGTCGACGTCGACAAGAGCGCAGCCGGTCGCGTGGCGATCCGCCGTGGCGATGCCGGAACTCGCGGTGATGTCGTCGAAGTGCCAGTCGCCGAGGTTGCGGTACAACTTGCTCGGCCCTTCCGTTCGCGCGAGAAACACGTCCGGCCGCCCGTCGCCGTCGACGTCGCCGAGACACACTCCTGCACCCTGCCCAAACATTCGATTACCGAGCAGGGTCGAATCGCTGACCGAGTTCTCGAAGTGAATGCCGGTGCGGCTTGCGTCCATCCGAGTGAATCCAGGCTTGCCGCTCGGCACGTCGAGCTGTCGCCAGCGATAGCCTGTGTCCTGGTGCCAGGGCGGTGTGGCTTTGGCGCGGCAACCGGCCAACGCGGGCACGAGCGCCAGTGCGACAAGCTCAATCGCGCGGCGTGTCATTCGAGGAGCGAAAGCAGGATGGACGCGAACCGCGCGGCGGGACGGCGGGTGAGGGGGCGGCATCGGCGCGTGGAATGTACGGTCGGGTGCGCGGACGCGACAGCACGCTCAGGCGGCCAGGGGCGTCAATTTCCGATGGCGCGTGTCGTCGTGCAGCGGTATTTTCGCAGGGCGACGCTCCGCGTTCGGCTCGAGAGGACGCGCCCGTGAGCGCGTGACGGTTGAGTGTCACCCCACTCATTGGAGGCTTGGAATGCGTGCTCTCTGCGTTGGCGCGTTGGTCGCCATCGGTGCATGTGCCTCGTCGCAGTCGTCGCAATCATCGCTGCCGGCGCCCGGCGCACGGCAGAACATTCGCGTGGCGACTCCGATGGGGGAAACGGACCTGTCGATGGTCGCGGGGAGCAGTCCGTCGATCGGCCGCGTGGGCGCCCCGATCGATCGGGCGTGGTCCATGCTGCCGTCGGTGTACGACTCGCTCGGCATTCCCATCGGAATGGCGAATTCAGCGAGCCACACCGTTGGCAACATCAACTTCAAGGCGCGACAGCATCTCGGCAAATCGTACCTCAGCAAGTACCTCGATTGCGGCCAGACGCAAATTGGCGCGAGCGCGGATTCCTACGACGTGGTGCTCACCGTGTACACCGAGCTCCAAACCGTCGCGACCGACGTCACGCAGATCACGACGACGCTCAGCGCTTCCGCGCGGCCGCCAGCCTTCGCGCAGGCGTACTCGAATTGCACGTCGACGATGGTGCTCGAGGCCAAGATCATCGCGCTCCTCAGGGCGCGGCTGCAAACATGAACGCGCGGGCGGCAGCGCTTCTGCTGCTGCTTGGCTCCGGATCGGCGACGATCGGCGCGCAGACGGTTCGCGGCATCGTCGTTGACGGAGCGAACGGCCCGGTGCCGGGCGTCGTCGTGCTGCTCGTCGACGGCCCGACCAACGTGATCGCGCGGGCGCTCAGCGATACGCGAGGCGAGTTTCGACTCGTCGCGCCCCGTGCGGGCGACTTCCGCGTCCGCACGATGCGCATCGGATACCAGCCGGTGACGTCGGACCTGGTCGCCGTGCGGGCCGGCGCGACGGTGAGCCAGCGGATCGTTCTCACCGGCGTCCGCGTCGCTCTCGACACGGTGCGCGTCGTCGACCGTGGCACATGCCGCACCACCGGCGACTCCGGAATGGCGACGTTCGCCGCGTGGGAACAGGTCCGCACTGCCCTGGCGGCCACCCAACTCACCGCCAGCGCACGCGTCATCGTCGCGACGACGGTGCGCTACACCCGCACGCTCGACCCGACGATGGAGCACGTGCGCGCCCAGATCGCGAACGTGCGTTCCGACTACGTCGAGCAACCGTGGCGTTCGATTTCCGCGGACAGCTTGCGGCGCTCTGGCTACGCGGTGTCCGGGGCGGGCGACACGACGACCTACTACGCACCCGGCCTCGACGTCCTCGCCTCCAACAGCTTCATCGAGGATCACTGTTTCCATCTCGTTTCGGCGCCCGATCCGCGCACGATTGGCATTGCGTTCGAGCCGCTGCCGAGCCGGCGGCAGCTGGCCGAAATCCGTGGAACGCTGTGGCTCGATCGCGCAACATCCGAACTGAGACAACTGGAATTCCACTATGTAAATATTCCGGACGTGCAGCGCGACCAGGCAGAACGTGCCGGTGGCGATATTGACTTTGCGCGCATGCAGGACGGCGGCTGGGTGATCTCGGCATGGGACATTCGGATGCCCATGCTCGCGACGGAAACGAATCTCGGACGGCGGGAAGCGCACGTTGCGGCGATGAGAGTCTCCGGCGGGCTGCTCGCCATGGCCCGCCATGGCGGCGATACGCTTTGGACGCGCCAGCCGCTCGTGCTCAAGGGAATGTTGGTTGACTCCGCATCGGGCAAAGGTCTGGCCAACGCGCGCGTCGCACTGCGCGGCACGCAGCTCGAGGCCACGTCCGACGCCGACGGACATTTTCTCATCCCGGGCATGTTGTTCGGCAACTACACCGCGGACGTGCGTACGCCGTCGCTCGACTCTGTCGGCGCGGTCAGTACGTTGGACGTTCAATTCACGGATTCTACTTCAATCGTGCGCCTCGCCGTGCCGACGGCGGCGCAAGTAGCCGGCGCGGTGTGTGCCGATTCCAAGCTGCTCGCGCGCGACCCACCCGTCGGCATCCTCGCGGGCACGGTCCGCCAGGTCGGCGAGTCCGCGCCGCCGCCGAGTGTGCTCGTCATCGCGCAATGGAAGGACTATTCCATCCATGGTACTGTGAACGAGCCATTGCCGTCGGCAGCCGAGCATGCCGTCGGTGCGCGGACCGATGCGCACGGCGAGTATCGTATCTGTGGCTTGCCCGTCGCCACGCGGATCACGGTGCAGGCGTCCGTCGACGGCGCCAAGGCGGCAGCGGACACGCTGCACATCTGGCCGACTACGCGGTTCGCTCGTGCCGACCTCACTATCGATGCGCACGCTTCGCCGACGTCGACGTTCACCGGATCGGTGTTGACTCGCTCGACGCGCGTGCCGGTGGCGGGCGCCGAAATCTCGTTCCCGGACATCAGCCGCCTGGCGCTCACGGACACTGCCGGTGCATTCCTGCTTGCCGACCTTCCTGCCGGCACACACCACGTCGTCATTCGCCGCCTCGGCTTCGGGCCGCTCGATACGACGATCGTTTTCGTAGGTAACCGCGCCGTCGAGCGCACAGTCTATCTCGATCGCGTGACGCAGCTCGACTCCGTGGTCGTGACGGCCGCGCCCATAGTGCTGCCGGGGTTCGACGATCATCGCAAGGTGGGGCTGGGACAGTTCCTCACGCGCGTCGATCTCGCGAAGATGGAAGATCGCCGGCTCAGTTCCGTGCTCCAGCAAATGCGCGGCGTGAGAATTCTGCCCGGCACGGGCAACCTGGCGTGGCTGGCGAGCGGCCGCGGCATCAAGTCGATCGACACGTCCAGCGGCGCGCTCCACATCCCCAACCCCGGCGAGCACGCCGAGGGGGCGCGAATTGACTGCTACGCGCACGTGTACGTCGACGGACACCTCGTGTCCGGTCGCTCGCCGAACGATCCGCTGTTCGACATCAACAGCATCCAGCCGGACCAGATCGAGTCGATTGAGTATTACGCTGGGCCGTCGGAAACCCCGCTCGAGTATTCCGAGCTGAATGCCGTGTGCGGGGTGATCGTCATCTGGAGACGACGATCACCGTAGCCAACGACGCGCCGCGCGACGGCGCCTAGCGACGCGTGTTGGCGGCCGTTGGGCGCGACGTTGGCGCGGCGGCCTTCACCGCTGCCGGCGCCACATTTCCCTTCGACGTCGCCGGACGCGGCACGTGCGCGAAGAGTTCTTTCCGCACCTCGGGATTGCTGAGCTTCCAGATCACCCCGTCCGTGAAGTAGTGGTGCACGTTGATGAACATGAGCATGAGAATCGGAGCCGCCTTGCCGGGCTCCTCGCCGAACACATTCGCCACGGCGCTCATCGCGCTTCCCGGAACGATCTGCGCGACGACATAGCTCACGACGAGCAGGCCAACGCCATAGACCACCATGTGCGCGGCAAAACGCAGCCGCGACCTGGCCGCCAACGCATTCGACGTACGGTTCATCTCGACGCGGATGGGAAAGGCCAGATACTGAACGGCGTGCGCGATCTGAATCCAGAAAATGGCTTTGGGATCACGCGCCAGCATTGCGTACCACACGAACAGCGCGATCCACGCCACGAGTGCACGCGCCGGTGGAAGCTTTCCGGTGCGGCGCCGCATTCGCGCGATTCCAATCGTGCCGACGATGAACGCTGCCGCCGTGCCCACGCTCACGATCGCGTACAGCGGTCGCACCATCGACGGGTCGCGAAGCTGCGTGTACAGGAACCAGGTCAGCTGCCAGACGAGCAGAATGCGGAGGCTCGTCCGAATGAGCAGACGCTCGGTCTTGTCGAACGCGGTGCCGGCGAGGTACGCGTACGACGCCATCATTCCCCACACCTGCCCCGTGTAGTGCCAGGCCAGGTACGCGCTCGCCACCGAGATGAAAACAATGAGAAGGACCGGCGAGTACCGCGCTTCCCACAAGGCGAGCACGGAGTACACGATCATGATTGCCGGCACGTAGATCGTCGCCCACTTGTGGCGCAGGATCATCTCGCGACTGCGATAGACGATCCGGTATGACGCCATGAAGTGCGGCATGTTGACGAGCGTGGCGATCCACGCCTGGGCGCCGGCGCCGATGCCGACGAGATCGGTCCGGCCGCTCAACAGCAGCGGAACGAACACGATGAGCGAAAGCCCACCGACGCAGAGAAAGTCGATCGCCGGCGAGAGAATTGACGAGGGCCGTGTCGGCGCGTCGCCTTGCGGAATACGGCTCACAGCAAACTCCCCGTGCGCCGCGTCGCGCGGCGCACCAACGACGTCACCGAGGTGAGGGGCCCGCGCGGGCAACGTCGGTCGTGTCACGCACGCGCGCGCCCTTGTGCATCTTAATGACCAGCGCTCCGCCACCGGCGGTCGGTCCGTACTCGGTCGCCGCTTGCGACGGGTCGAGGTATCGCACCTCGTCGACGTCGCCTGCCCTGATCGTCGACAGCTCGTCGACGTTTTCTTCGCGCATGCCGTCGATGTACACGACGGCCTTCGAGACCATCGTCGCCCCAAAGCTCGTCTGGGTCGGCGCCACCTGGACGAACTTCGGACGAAGGCTGCGCAGCGCTTGCAGGAGGTTCAGGTCGCGCTGAGGAGACGCCTGAATCTCATCGCGCGTGAGCAAGTCGCGCTGCCGCTTTTGCGCCGACGCTTCCGCTGGAAGCAGGATCGAGAGTGCGCCCGCCAGGATGAGTGCGGCGGGATAGAACCTGCGAATCGTCATCATACGGTACAATCTCCGTATAGAAGGTCCGCGTCTCTCAGTGACGACACGGGCCGCCGAGTAACAACGCACTCGGCGGCCCGCTTCATCGTGCGTGAGAACGAGCGCTACTGCCCGGCGGGACGCGGCGGGCGGCGATCCCACATGAACGAACCGGCAGGAACCAGGAACGCCGCGGTTTGCGGAGCGCGACTCGCCGCGACTGAGCGCGGGAACACGATGAGCGTGACCGCGGAACCAGCGACCGTCGTTCCCGGGAGCGCTTCAATGTCGACCGTGGGCGGAACGCCAATCAGCGCCAAGGCGTCGGCGAACAGCGGGGCGCCGCCACCAGCCGGCTGAACGTTGTACTTGAACTGTCCCGGAGGCGCTACGACGTACGACGACGCAGTGAGTGCGGGTACAGCGGCCCACGTCGGTGTGACCGGCGCCGTACCGGTCGACGGATATTCGCTGACGTCGATCGCGGCGCCCGTCGTGTTGATGACGCGGAGCGCAACCTGCGCGCCCGGGTCGGCCACGGATTCCTCGATCACGGAAAGCCGCATCAGGGGAACTGAGCCTGTTCGGGCGCCGCCCCACATGATCACGGTGTAGTTTTTCCCCGCCTCGAGATTCAGCGTCGAGTCGACGAGAACCGTGCTCGCAATCGCCTGGAGGGAGTCGCTCAGGAAGACGCGGAAGTGGCGCAGGCCTGCCTGGGCATCCTTGTACTCGATCTGCGTCGACGCGGTGACACCACCGGACACCGCCGGGTTGTCGCGGAACGCAATTCTGAATTGCGCGTCGCTCTCCGTGAGATCAACGAACCGGAAATCGAGTCCAAACGCACCGGCCGTGTCGGGCACGGCATTGATGAACCGGACGCCGGCGGTGGGGATCGGCTTCGTCTGGATAACCTGATCCGGGGTCGTGCACGCGCTCACCACGCCTGCGGCCAGACACGCCACCGAGAGCTGGATAATGCGTCGCATGAAATACTCCAAGGAAAGTTGAGAAATCAGGCCCTCGATCAGGGCCGACTGATATGGGGTAACCGAGGCCGTGCGATGGGAACTCGGAGCGTGTGAGATGTGTCGATTGGATCGCTATTCGATATGCTGCCGTTTCCGATCAAAGAACGGGTGACGAACAAGGCCACAACCGCAACTCCAACTGCGCTCAATACAACCGTGCGGCTCGTTGAGAACTCGCGCTCGTACGTTTTGCTGACGTACGAAGACTTGATTCTCACCTGTTCGCCCGTCCAGATCTGCTCCCCACCGCGCAGCAGGTGCACGGCGCTGACGGCAACCAAGTACTCGTCCGTGTCGCGCTGGACCAGCCGGCCTTCGATCTGATCGATCTCCGGCCCCATCGACCCGCCCAGCGCAGCCCGTCCGGCATCATTCACATCGAACGCTATGCGTGAGCCAAGGGCTGGTGTGGCACCCCCGGTGGGCTCGAGTGAATAGCAGCCCGCCAGGAGTACCGCGGTGGCCGCGAGGCCAATGGCGTGAGCCACTGGCACCCAACGGCTACCAGCCATACGTGCCCTTCGTCGCCGACGCCGGATTGGTACCGCCGCCAACGCTGTAAATGCCCGTACCCGTACGGCCGCGCGAGAGCAAATCCTGGTACGGTACGGCCCACTCCGTCCCGGTGTCCTGCGGCAAATCACCCCAGCCGCGCATGTCGAGGAACCACGCACCAAAGTGCGTATACGCCTCCTCAATGCGCTTCTCGTATTTCATCGCTTCCATCATGTTGCCACACCCGACCGTCGTGAAGTCCGGCGGCTGCGGCACCTGTGGTACGCATCCCGTCGGCCCACCAGGCACCGGCGACGTACCGTCGAACGCCGTAATTGCCGGAAGCCCGTTCTTTACACGAGTCGTGTTGATGAGCGCCGCGGCCGCCGTGTAGTTCCCGGTACGAATCAACCCCTCGGCCTGCAGCATGTCCAACTCCGCCTTCGTGAAGAAGGGGAACTTCCCATTCTGCGACGTTCCGTCGCCCGACGTGCGCCAAGAGTAGAAACGGGCGTGGTCATAGTTCGAAAGTCCCCACGTGCTGCCGGCGTTCGTGTCGTTGCCGTTCGGCCGGTTCACGAAGTAGCGCGTGCATGTGGTTGACGCGGCGGTGCACTGCGTGAGCGCGAAATCCGCCTGCTGCGCGGTGCGCGTGGCACCCTGCGGGAATCGCAGGTCAGGCGTGACCATGAAGAATGCCCCGGTTCCACCGCGCGCGCTGAGTGGGGTGCCAATCCACGCGGCGTATGCCCCCGACGTATCAGCCATGCCAATGACGAACGGCGTCATCTGGTGCCAGGTCGTGAATGCATAGAACTGGTTCACCCAGGCGTCGAACGGACCGGTCGTAATGTTCGTGATGTTGATGTGGTCCGCGGTAATCCCGGCCTGTGCGTCGGCAATCACCGAGTTCCAATCGACAGCGGCGCGTTCAGCAGGTGTTCTCGCCACGTCGGCACGGAAGCGCGCTGCATAGGTGTGCGCCAGCTTGATGAATTCAGCCGCGCTGAACACAGTCGGCGACGGAATCCACGTCGATGGCAGCGGGAAGCCGCCAGACCCGGCCGCCGGAGTTGCGGCCAGCGTCTCCGCCTGCTTGAGCGCATCGAGCGCTGCCGCCATCACTTCCGTGTATGGATGCAGGACGCCCGGATCCAGCGGGTCGGTCGCCGGGGTGACGATCGCCGACGAATCGTAGACCAGCGCGAGATACCCCATGGACAAGCCACGGAGGAACTGGCCAAACGCCTGCAGGCGAAGATCCTGAGCTGGCGACCCCAGCGTAAACCCATTTGACGTCGCCTGGGCCAGGAGGCCCGACGTGACGCGCATCGTTTCATTCTCGATCTGATACACACGCAGCTGCTCGGCAGCGCAAACGTTGCCGACTGAATTGTCGTTGGGCGAGCGCGGAATTCCGACGCGCTGGCCCATGCAGTTGTTCGACAGCGTCGAGAAGTCCTCGAACGACTGCACCGCCATCATGCCCCACTGGTTGGACAGCGAGCCGTACATGGCTGTGTGCCAACGCAGGTAGTAGCTCGCCATCACCGACTCGACGTCCTTGGGACTCGCCAAGACACGACTTCTGTCAGGCGCTGTCGGATTCTTCACTACCAGTTCGTCCTTGCAGGCGCTCAGGCCTACGAGTCCCGCAACGGCGGCGAACCGGATCAGATTTCGCATCATTGTTGACGGCTCCTAGAAGCGCGAGGAGAGGAAGAGTGTGTAGCTGCGAAGCGTCGGGAATCCGAATGCGTCGGTCTGATTGATCAGGCCCGAGTTCGATCCCGTCGTTGTGCTTCCACCAGTTGCGCCAGTCTCTGGATCGAGGCCGCTGTACTTGGTCCACGTGTACAGGTTCCGGCCCACGAGACCAAGAGTCCAGTCACCGCCGACGCCGCGCACCCGTCCGAACCGATAGGTGACGTTCACCTCACGGAGCTTGGCGAACGATCCGTCTTCCACGACGTAGTTGTTGGGGCCGAGCAGATCGTAGAACCCACCGATGCCCGTGCTCTCCGACGGTCCGGCGCGCCAACCGTAGCCGATTGGTTTGGCCGTTTCCACGTTCGCGCCGCCCTGATCGAAGGTGCTCGAGTTGAAGTCCAACAGACCCCAGCCCTCGCCCTGGTTGTAGATGTTCTGGCCGATCGTGGCGTCGAGCAGTGCATACGCCGTGAAGCGCTTGTATGTGATGTCGTTGTTATAGGTGAAGCGGAAGTTCGGGAACACGTTGCCAATGATCTGGCTGATTCCGCCGCCTTCACCCGGCTGTCCACGAAGCGGGCGATCGACGATCGGCATGCCGAAGTAGAGCGGCACCTTGTTGCCAAACGGTGATTGCGCACCCGGCAGGAACGTTTCCCACAGGTTCTTCGTGATGCCGTCCTTCCAGCTATTGCCCGCACCAACCCACACGACATAGCCCATGTCGTTGACTTGGTATTCCTTGCCGTCGCCGCAAGAGGCCTGCAACGAGGTCGGCATGTCGCCGCACTTCTTGTAGAATTTGCGGCCCCAGATTCCACCGAACTGGTTGAACGGATGGCCGTTGCTCGTCGTGTCGCGCGCGCTGATGAGGAAGAAGCTGCTCGTCCCCTGAGCCGTGCCGGCGTCTGCGATGTATTCCGGCGCGAACAGTTGCGTGATGAACGTCCGCGTGCGATCCCACGTGCCGTGCATGGTCCAGCTGAAGTCCTTGCTGTTCATCACCGGCATATTGAGCCCAAGCTCCCACGTCTTGTTTTGCAGGGTGCCGGCGTTCTGCCACTGCTGCGCAAAGCCAAGTGAGTTCGGCGTGTTGACGAGCAGGATCTGGTCGCGCGTATCAGAATTCGCGTTCGTGAGCTCGACGCCGAGGCGGCCGAAGAGCGTCAGGTCCGTGCCGTACTCGTTCTCGAACGTGGTCTCGGGACGAAGGTTGGGGTTACCAGCCTGGCCCAGGGAGATGACGCCGTTGTTCACGCTGTACGTCTCGTACTGCGCGCTGAAGCGCGGCGTGGACCCGGCGGTTCCGTGCGAGGCACGAAGCCGGAAGTCGCTCAACCACGAGGACTGATTCCACCACGGCTCTTCCGACACGCGCCATACGCCCGACACGCGACCGAACGGCGCCCAGCGATGGCCAGGGCCGAACAGCGAGCTGCCGTCGTAGCGCAGGATGCCGTCGAGGATGTAGCGGTCCTTGTAGTCCAAGCTGGTGCCGCCCAACCCGCCCATGTTGCGAATCGTCTGTAGGCTCGACGTGACAGTCTGGTTGAGCGTCGTGTTGCTGGTGGTGTAGACGCCGTTGACGGTGAACGCCTGGCCTGTGCTGTTCTGGCTGACGCTGTTCTCCTGGTCAAACGACCCGCGGAACTGCAACTGGCCGTGAAGGTCGTTGCGGAGCTGCTTCTTGAAGGTGACTCCCATGCTGGCGTTCATCGATTCGTCGCCGCCGTTGCCCAGACCAATGTTTCCATTGTTCGTCGACGTCGACAGACCAGCCGTGCGGAATCCCTTGACCTGGTAATTCTCACCGAACGTTTGGCGATTGTCATAGCCGAACACGCCGTCGACCGTCACCCACTCGGCCGGGAAGTACCGGCTGGTCAGGTCGCCGATGAATCGATGCGCCTTGGTCCAGTTGACCGCGTTTTCGTCAGAGTACAGGAACGTTCCTGCGCCGTTACCCGTTCCGCGCAACCCAGTACCGCCGCCGATGATGATGCCGCGGCCCAAGCTGTCGCGAGCCATGTAATTCGTGCCGGCGGGGGCGCCGCGCAGGAAGGTTCCGAAGAGACCGTTCGAGCTGCGGTTGTCGGTGTAGCCGTTGTCGTACGCGCTGCTCACCGAGAAGGTGAGGTCCTGGCGAGCCTCGTAGTCGAGGTTCACGCGGGCACGGCGCTCCTGGTTGCCCGAGAGATCGCGCAGCGCGCCTTCATCGTTCTGGTATGATCCGCTGACGTAGAACCGGACGCTCCCAACCTTGCCCGTCGCGTCGAGCGAGTTGAGCGTAATCGGATTGGAGACCGTGGCCTGAGCCAGCGAGTTGTAGCGCTGCCCGGGCCAGATCTGCGACTGGAACACGTTCTGCAATTCGCCGCCGCTCGACGACGGATTGTTCCACTGAATGCTCTGCGGCGTGCGCGTGGTGTCCGCGTTGACCGCGTTGATGCGGAGAATCTCGTGCATCCAGTTCACGGTGCGCGAGCAGGACGAGATGTTCGCCGAACCCTGAACGCAGAAGCGCGTTCCGGTTTCGTCGAGCTGCAAGTGATGGTCGACGGGCTGACCGTAGTTGATGCTATTCAGGTCGTTCTGCCCGTACTCGGAGCGGGCGCTGAAGTGCACGCCATCGCCGCCACCGCTGCCGCGCTTCGTCGTGATGGTGATGACGCCGTTCGCCGCGCGCGTTCCATAGAGCGACGCGCCAGCCGCACCCTTCACGACTTCGATCGACTCGATGTCGAGCGCGCCGAGTTCGGTGAAGCTGCCGACGTTCATGATGACGCCGTCGACGATGAACAGTGGGCTGCGATCGCGGCCTGACGCGTTGATCGACGTCGGACCGCGCATCATGATTTCAGGCGTGGAGCCAGGGGCGCCGCTGCTCGTCGATGCGATGCGCAGCCCGCTGACCTTACCTTCGAGCGCCGTGATCGGATCCATCGCTGGAACCTTGAGCGCCTCGGTGTCGAGCCTGGCGATGGCGAACGGCACTTTCGCGCGCTCGACGCCGAGACCGACGGTACCGGTGACGACCACCTCATTCAGGCGATTGATGTCCTGCTTGAGCGTGAAATTGACCGTCTGACTACCGGCCGTGACGCGTATTGGCGAAGCGCCGGGTTGATACCCGATGACGCGAACCCGGACGCTGACTTGTTGTCCCTGAACACGCGCTGCTGGCACTGTGATGGTGTAGGTGCCCTGCGCGTTCGTCGCGACGGACATCGCGAGTTCGTCGATGTAGACGTTGGCGGCTTCGAGCACTTGGCCGTACTCGCTCATCACCTTACCGGTGATCACCGCGCTTTGCGCCTGAGCGCCTAGGCTTGGTAGCGCAGCTAGAACGCCTAGCAGCGCCCCGAGCGAAGCTCGGGCACGATTCATCGAGATCATGGTGGTCATCTCGCTCCCTGGTGGAAAAAATGGGGAACTACAACAACACGCTCACAGCAATGCACTTACACGACTGCTACGTCTGAGTGGGCCTACAACTGCGACGAGCTACGCGGTGGAGCACTACTATACGTTTTGTCACGACGCGACATCTGAGCTGATGGCGGTCGGAGCGAGCGTGAGTGGGATGACACGACTGCGACTTCGAGTGACCAGGCGGTTGGCGAATCAGCGCGTGATTGGTGGTGTGAGGCGCGCAACAGGCCTAATCTGCTCGGACGATAAACTCCGCGGTGATGGAGAAACGTCACAACACACATTCAAACCGGCTCATCATGATGACGGGCTGGCCTGAACTCTCAATTACCGACAGCAGAACGTACGGGAGGCCACACGGTGTCGCAAGGCTCAATTTGCTGGCAGCACGCCCAACCCGGCGACAATCACGGCCAGTGCTGAATCTCATATGACCAACGACGTCGCAATTGTATCCACGCGGGGGGCGCTCCGGTGGCAGCACGGCCATCCATGGATCTATCGAAGCGACGTGACCACGCGGCCCGCCGCCGACGCGGGCGCCGTGCGCGTCACCGACCCACGCGGCCGTCCGCTCGGCGTCGCGCTCTGGAGCCCGAGCTCTGAGATCTCCTTGCGCATGGTCGACCACGACCCGAACGCACGCCTTGACGACGCGTGGTGGATCTCACGACTCTCGGCGGCAATCGCGCGCCGATCGTCGCTCGACGGCGTCACCAGCGCCTATCGCCTCGTCCACGGTGAGGCCGACGGATGTCCGTCGCTCGTCTGCGACCGGTACGGCGACATCCTGGTCGTCCAATTGATGAGCGCGGGTCTTGAAGCGTTTCGCTCCAGCATCGTCGACGCTCTCGACGCCCTCACCCGCCCCGCCGGAATCCTCGCCCGCAACGATGTAGCGCTGCGCACGAAGGAGCAGCTGCCCGTGGGAGTCGAGCTGCTCCGCGGCGCGGTCCCCGACGAGATCGAGGTGAACGAACATGGCGTGCGCTTTCTCGCTGCGCCGTGGCGTGGCCAGAAGACCGGCGCGTTTCTCGATCAGCGCGAGAATCGTGTTCTCGCCGGATCGCTCGCCCGCGGACGCGCCCTCGATTGCTTCAGCTATCACGGATCGTTCGCACTCCATCTGTCCGGACGCGCCGACCACGTGGTCGCCCTCGATGCATCGGCCGACGCACTGCGCCGCGCCGGCGAGAACTGCGCGCGGAACGGGATCACGAACGTCGAGTTGGTCGAGGGCGACGCCTTCGACTACCTGCGAGCGCAGCACGCGGCCGGGGAGCGCTTCGACACCATCGTGCTCGACCCGCCGGCATTCGCGAAAACGCGCGCGTCGTTGCCCGCCGCGCTGCGCGGCTACAAGGAGATCAACCTGCGTGCCATGCGCCTGCTCAGCCCGGGGGGCGTGTTGTTCACGGCGAGCTGCAGCTTCCATCTCACGAAGCCGCTCTTCCTCGAGATGCTGGCGGACGCCGCCGGCGACGCCGGACGGCGCATCGCCCTACGCATGGTCACGGGGCAGCCGCTCGACCACCCGGAGGTATTGACGATCCCTGAAACAGGATACTTGAAAGGTGCCGTGCTCGAGGCGCTCGACTGATCGTCGCGCACGTTTCAACTGATCCACGTGCCGATCGTCACGCGGAGAAATACGAACACCGCGGCGAGCGCCGCCGCCGCTGCCGCCGACGCGGCGGCAAGCTTGAGCGCGACCCACACGCCGATGCCGCCGCGCTCTCCGCGACGCGACCGATCCGCCACCTCGCGGTCGGCAATGGCCCACGTGCCGAACGCACCGGCGAACGCGGGTATGAGCACCGACGGCCACCAACGCAGGGCCCAGGGCGCAGCGAGTGCGCCGACCACGGCGAAGACCGCGACCGCGACGATGCTCGCTACGACCATCACGACGAGCTGCGTATCCGTTGCGCGATTCGCCCAGTAGCGCCAGACGTCGAGTAGTTGCGCGTCACGCCCCATCGGCGCCGGGCTACGTTTTTCTCCGGCGAGTGGCGCGCCCACCGGTGGAAGTACCGCGTGCGGTCGTGGGAATGCGCGTTTCATCGGCCCTCCCGGAAGACGTGCCGCCGCCGTCGCGCCGCCCCGCAGCCGGCGCTTGGCAACTGGGACAGAAATAGGTCGAGCGACCTGACTGCGCAATCCTTTCGATGTCAGTGCCGCAGCGACGGCAGGGCTTGCCTTGACGGTCGTACACGGCGAGACGCACGGTCGACGAATCGGTGTAGCGCGCACCGGTCGCGCGAGCGATGACGCGCCGGATCGCGGTCAGCAGGCGAGTTGCATCTCGAAGCGTGAGCGTCGAGCCACTCGCCAGCGGCGAAATCCGCGCGTGCCACAGCGCTTCGGCGGCGTAGATGTTTCCCAAACCCGCAATCACACGCTGGTCGAGCAGCAGTGGCTTGATTGGCCCGCGCCGCTTGGACAGCATGGCATGCAACGACGCCGCGGTGAGAGACGGATCTCCAGGCTCGGGACCCAGGCCCAGGTCGAGCGCGGCGCCCGCGGGATGCAGCTCGAGCGTACTGAGCGCGCGCGGATCGTCGAGCACCACGCGCGAGCCGTCGTCGAGCGTGAGCGCGGCGCGCGCGAAGCGCGGCAGTGGATCAGTCGCGCGATCGATGTGCCAGTCGCCGGTCATGCGAAAGTGAGCATGCAGGATGCGGCCGTCGTCCAAGTGGATGAGTTGATGCTTGCCGCGGCGCTCGACGTCGCCCACGCGAACTCCGCGCAGCGAGCGCAATCGGCCAGCGGACAGGCGTCGCCGCAGTGCCGGGTGGAACAGGTCGGCACGCGCGATGGTGCGGCCGGCGAGAACCGCTCTCAGCCGACGCACCGCGCTCTCGACTTCTGGTAGCTCGGGCATGGTTAAGAATAAGTCCGCGCGACTTGGCGCATCGCCCGTGCGCGACCAAGTTCCACGCGTGACTTTGCCCACTCCAACCGCCGCAAAGCGGCGTCGCGATGCGCCTGTCCTGCCCTCGCGGGCGGTGCGCACTGTGCTCATCGTCGTCTTGGCGTTCAACGGCGTCGTTGCGCTGGCCAAGGTGATCGTCGGAGCCAGAACGGGCGCGCTTACGGTGCTCGGTGCCGCGCTCGAGTCCGGGCTCGACATGTTGAACAACGTGATCGGGATCATGCTCATCGGCGTCGCGGGGCGCGCGCCCGACGAAGATCATCCGTACGGTCACGACAAGTTCGAGACACTCGGCGTGCTTGGCATCGTCGGCTTTCTCTCGATTTCCTGTTTTGAATTGCTGCGGGAAGGGATTGTCGCGCTCGTCGCCCGCACGCGGCCGCACACGGTATCTCTGGTCGACATCGAGCTCGTCGCGGCGACGCTGGTGGTCAACGTGCTGGTTGTCGTGTACGAGCGACGGCGCGGGCGTGCGTTGGGCAGCGCCTTTTTGCTTGCCGACGCCGCGCACACCGCGAGCGACATTCTGGTGACGCTCTTGGCCATCGCCGCGCTGGCGTTGGCGTCTGTCGGCTGGGCACGCCTCGACGCGCTCCTGGCGATCACCGTGGCGCTGATCATCGCGCGCAGCGGCGTACTGATTCTTCGCGAATCGATTCCAATTCTGGTCGACGAACGCGCAATCGACGCCAGTCGTTTGCGCGCCGTCGTGCTCGGGGTTGAAGGGATTCGCGATGTTCGCAACGTTCGGTCACGCTATACCGCGTCCGGCCAACTGTTCGCCGAGGTGACGATCGCGGTGTTCGGCGGTACGTCGGTCGACGACGCGCACCGGCTGGCCGACGGCGTGGAAGCAGCAATCGAGCGCGAGTTCGGCACGTCGCAGGTGACTGTGCACATCGAGCCCGCGTGAACGGCGGTGCGTGACATTAGCACTTGCGAATAGACCATGTTGGCCTAGGTTACGGCCAACCTCCATCGGTACCGAATGGCCCCGCGACTGACGCGCTCCCTCAAACACGAGTACGAGCTGTTCGTCGAACAGGAGATCGAGAACTATAAAGAGTCGGTGCCGCGCAGCGTGCTGCTCAGCATCGGCGACGAGGCCGTCGCGTCGCTCTCGGGCGAACTGCAGCTCGCGCTCACCGAACTACTCCTCTGCGAAGAAGTCGACCGAATCATCTTTCGGCGGCTGCGGCTGTCCGCGTACGACACGTGGCGGAGAAAGCGCCTCAAGCTGATCGACGAACTTCGACGCCCGGAACACTGGGGGCTTCGCCCGAACGACGTCCTGGTGCGCGCGATGCCGCCGTCGGCCGACCGGCGCGTGCTCGTCGCCGGCGCAACGGACGAAGCGTCGGCTCTCTACTTCGCGGCCAATGGCTGCGACGTCACCACACTGGGCGGCGGAAGCGACGCGGTCGAACGCGTGATGCAGGCGGCGATTGGCGCCGGCCTCGCCGGTCGCGTGCATGCGCACGTTGGCGATCTTGCGTCATGGACGCCCGACAGTTCGCTCAACGCGGTCATCGTGAACCCCGCCGCGTTGCACGGTCTGTCGACGGCGGAGCGCGCCCGGGTCATCCAACTCTTGCAGAGCGCGACGATGGACGGTGGCGTCCATCTCGTGCAAACCATCCTCGCGTCGAGCAAGGAGACCGGGGCAATCTCGCTCGAAGAGCTCCGAACCCGGTATCGCGGCTGGACGGTGACGGTCGAGCGAAACGACGCCGATAGCTCCCGCACCTTCGTCGCGCGTAAGGGTCCCGCCGAGGCGTAGCAGCCGGTTACTGAAGTTGTGACGATTCGATACAGTGTGTCGTGTTGACTTGTGTCGATCGGATACGATTCGCCGCTGCTGCCCGTCGTGTGTTTTCACAACACACTCTCACATAACAACTTAAGTAACACCCAATAGCTGGCACCGCCGGTGCTTTACCAACCCGCTGCGGGCGCTAGTAAGGCGTCTCGTGGCTCGGCGCGGCGCACCGTTCGCGTCGCCCAGCCAAGGCTGACGATGCAGTATCACGCGGAACCACTTCTATTAATATGAAGGCGAAGACAGCCAGTCCGATCGAGCAGGAACCCATCGGCATCGTGATTTCACGCGGATCGCGGCAGGAGCACGTGCCGACGGTGTTCGCGTACGTGTGGGGCCCGGCCCCAGAACCCCTCGCCGACGCGAGAGAAACAAAGGTCGCATAGTCGACCGCTCGTCGTCCAACACGCGTATCCAGCCGCGGCGCCACGATAATGGCGTCGCGGTTTTCATTTCCTGGGCTCGGTACGGGGCTTGCCCCCATCGGCCAACGTGTTCGAGGCCGGGACGTGGGAAGCCGAGCGCGCGGCGCTCCTTGGAAAAAAGATTTCCGAGCTGGGTCTGACGATCCGCGGCTCGCGTGTCGAGCGATTGGTCAACACGCTCTACGACGAGCTCGCCGCCAACGCGATCGTCTACCGGCCACCCGTATACCTGAGCGACCAATGGGGCTGTCCGGACGGCACTCCGCTCATTGGTGTGCCGTTCTATCTCGTCGACCCAAGGCTCGAGCGCATCGAGTCGGAAATGTCCGCGGGAATCGAGGACGACACCGAGGCGTTGCGCTATCTCCGACACGAGTGCGGCCACGCGGTGAACTACGCGTTCGCGCTGTACGAGCGACCCGAATGGCGCAACACGTTCGGTTCGTTTTCTCGTCCGTACCGCGAGCGGTATCGTGTCGATCCGTTTTCACGCGCGTTCGTGCGGCACATCCTCGGCTGGTACGCGCAAAAGCATCCCGACGAGGATTTTGCCGAGACGTTCGCCGTATGGCTCACGCCGAATTCGAACTGGCGCCATGAGTACGCCGGGTGGCCGGCGCTGTACAAGCTCGAGTACGTCGATCGAGTCATGCGCGAGCTCGCGCCGCTGCAACCGAACGTGCCAATGCCGAGCAAGGCGGATCTTCCCGTCGAAGCGATGCACTACACGGTCGCCGAGCACTACGCGGACGTAGACGATCGCGTCCCGATCGAAGACGAGCGTCAGTTCGACGCCGACTTGCGCGGGATCTTCGTCGCGGCGACGGACGCGCCGGCCGGGGAATCCGCCAACTGGTTCATTCAGCGTCACTATCGCGAGGTCGTGTCGCGGATTGCGTACTGGACGAGTGAATCGCCGAGTGTCGTGCGTTCGTTGGTCGACCACCTTGCCGCGCGCGGAGCGGCGCTCGACCTGCGCGTTGGAGGACTCGAAGCGGCGACGCTCATCGAGCTCACCGCGTTCGGCACCGCGGTGGTGATGAACCATCGGTATACCCGCGTGCTCGGACGCACGTCGCGCGCCGCGCGCGGCGTGGCCGGTTCGATCGGGGCGGCATGAAGATCGTTGTATTGCACACGGCGGACGCGCTCGAGCCGCCAGTCGATCCGGTGATCGATCAGCTTTCGTCCACGCTGGCGACGCTCGATCATTCCGTCGAACGACTCGTCGTCGATCGAGACGTTGCGGCCCTCGTGGACGGGATCCGGCGCATCGAGCCCGACCTGGTGTTCAACCTCGCCGAGTCGTTCGCCGGCAAGAGCGCGCTCGAGTCCAACGTCGCGGCGATGCTCAACCTGGCTGGATGCCGATACACCGGGTCGAGCCCCGCGGGATTGCTGCTCGCCGGCGACAAGACGCTGACGAAAAAAGTGCTGCGTTTTCACGGCATTCAGACGCCGGAATTCGCGACGCTGTACCGCGGCGCAGTGGACTGGGCGGGAGATTTGAAATTTCCCGTGATCGTCAAGCCGCCGCAGGAGGACGCGTCACTCGGCATCAATGCGGGGTCGGTGGTGCACGAGCTCAAGGCGTTGTTCGATCGCATCGACGCGCTGCAAGGCGAGTATCAGCAGCCGGTGCTCGTCGAACAGTTCATCGTGGGGCGGGAGTTTTACGTCGGCGTGTTGGGAAACGCGAACGCGGTCGCGCTACCAGTGATCGAGCTCGACTTCTCGGCTTTTCCGGCGGACCGACCGCGCATCGCGAGTTGGGAAGCGAAGTGGGGCGACGACGGCGAGGGCTCGGGGAGCGAGTATGCCGGCACGCAATCGATCTTCCCAGCCGCGCTCGACGCGGATCTGTCGGCGCGCATGCAGCATGTGGCGGTGGAAGCGTTCGATGCACTGCGCCTGCGCGACTATGCGCGCATCGACTTTCGCGTCACCGCGTCGGGGGAGATCTACGTGATCGAGGTCAATCCGAACTGCTACCTGGAGCGCGAGAGTGAATTCGCTCGGGCGGCGCAGCGGAGCGGCATGGAGTATCGCGAACTGATCGGTCGCATCGTGGACCTGGCGGGCGCGCGATACGCGCGCTGAATACAAAAAAAGAAGCCGGCGCGAACGCCGGCCTCCCTTTTGTTCATCTACACGCCAACGAACTAGAGGCGCTTCTTCGCGGCCTTGCGGCCACCCTTTTTCCGACCGCCCTTCTTCGCGCCTTTCTTGGCGCTCTTACGGCCCTTTTTTGCAGCCATGGTGATCTCTCCATTCATGGAGGTTCTTACTCTCATCCGATCCCCCGGTGGATCGGCGAGACGACGGCCGCTGCGCTATTCCGCTTTGACCGCCGCTGCATCTGTCTCCGCGGAGCCAGATGAAGTCTGAGATCCTGCTCCATCATACGGCGACACACCAGCTGATTTTCTCTCGAAGCCAACGCGAACTGATCATGAAATCTCGTGCTCGATCCATACGACGCCCCGGCTGGCAAACCGTCACGGCCAAGCAGCGTGTGTGTTCATCGTTGAAGCGCTCGGACTCTCGACGGCGACGAACGACGACTGAAATGGAGCGTGGTAGAGCAACGACAGCATTGATGCGCGTACACTCAGCGTGCAATCCTGCTTAGACGCGAATATAGGAATGCATCAATTCACACGCAATAGACGCGCCCAATGATGTTTGCGGCGACGCCTCTGCACTTCCCTCGCTTTCTTCGACATGCGAGGTTTCCAGCGCGGCTCCGACGCATCGATCATGAGCGCGACCGCACTCTCACTCATCGATGGAGTAACGCGCGCGTGAAAGCGCTGGTCAAAGCCGCAGCGGGACGCGGGTTCGTGCTGAAGAACGTTCCCGAGCCGACGATTCGAGACGACGAAGTGCTGATTCGCGTGCGTCGCGCGGGCGTCTGTGGCACCGACGTGCACATCTACGCGTGGGACTCATGGGCCCAAGGTCGGATCAAGCCGCCCATCGTTGTCGGCCATGAATTCGCCGGCGATGTCGTGCGCGTCGGCTCGCTCGTCACCGATGTGCGCGAGGGCGATCGCGTCACCGCCGAGGGGCACATCGTCGACGGCCGCTGCCTGCTCTGCCGCACGGGCAACTCGCACGTCTGCCCGCACACAAAGATCATCGGCGTCGATCGCGACGGCTGCTTCGCCGAGTACATCGCGATGCCGGCGACGAACGTCTGGCATCTCGACGACGCGGTGTCGTACGACGTCGGCGGCATTCACGACCCGATGGGCAACGCGTTCCACACGGCGCTGACCGCCGACATTCCCGGCTCCACGGTGCTCGTCACCGGCTGCGGCCCGATCGGCATCTTCGCCGTCGGCATCTGCAAAGCTGCCGGCGCCTCGCGAATCATCGCGTCCGACGTGAACGACACGCGCCTCGCCCTCGCCAAGCGCATGGGGGCGGACGACGTCGTGCATCCGGCGGAAGCCGAGGCGGTCGTGAAGCGCCACACCGACGGGCTCGGCGTCGACGTCGTGCTGGAGATGTCCGGTGTCGACGCGGCTGTGCATCAAGCGTTCGCGCTCGTGCGCGTTGGCGGGCGAGTTCAAATGCTCGGCATTCCCGCGACGACAATCAACATCGACTTCGCCACCGAAATCATCTTCAAGGGCCTCACGATCTACGGCGTCGTCGGACGTCGCATGTACGACACGTGGCTGCTGATGACGCGGTTTCTTCGCTCCGGCCAATTCGATCCCACGCCGGTGATCACGCACCGCTTTCCGCTCGAGGGCGCTGACGAAGCGATCCGCGCCATCACGTCCGGCGAGGCGGGAAAAGTCATCTTCGAGATTGCCTGAGCGCTCCGTCAGCGACGCTCGTTCACGACAGGAGAGAGAGCAGCTGTGACACTCAACGGCTCATTCAGCGCCGGCCTTGGCCGCACGATCGATCAGCTCAAGGCCGACAACGTATACAAGAGACTCAATCACCTCGATTCGCCGCAGTCGGCAACCGTGCGCATGGAAGGGCGCGGCGACGTGCTGATTCTCTCGTCGAACAACTACCTCGGCCTGTGCGACGAGCCGTCGGTCGTCGACGCGGGCATCGAAGGGCTGCGCCGCTACGGTGCGGGCACGGCGAGCGTGCGGTTCATCTGCGGCACGTTCACGGTGCATCGCGAGTTGGAACAGGCGCTGGCTCGGTTCGTCGGCACGCGAGTCGTCGCTGACGTACGTGTCGGCGTGGAACGCCAACGAGGGGCTCACCGCCACGATCGCCGAGGAAGGAGACTTCATCATCTCCGACGCACTCAACCACGCATCGATCATCGACTCGATGCGGCTGGCAAAGGCGATTTCCAAGTGTACGACCGCGGTGTTCAAACACGGCTGATATGGACGATCTGCGTGCCAAACTCGGCGCGGCGGCATCGGCGAAACGCCGGCTGATTTGGACGGACGGGATCTTTTCCATGGAAGGCGCGATCGCCAAGCTGCCGGACATTCTGCAGATCGCGCGCGACACCAATTCCGTCGTCTGCGTGGATGATTCGCACGCGACGGGCGTGCTGGGCACAACGGGCCGCGGAATCGCCGAGCATTTCGGCGTGCTCGGCGAGGTCGACGTCATCACCTCGACGCTCGGCAAAGCACTCGGCGGTGCGGCGGGAGGATTCGTCGCCGGGGCCGAAGCGCTCACCGACTATCTCACGCAGCGGTCGCGCCCGCAGCTGTTCTCGAACGCGCTACCGCCGACAGTCGCCGCGAGCTCGATGGCCGCGGTGCGTTTCATCGAACAGCACCCCGAGCGCGTCCAGCAGCTTGCGCGACAACACGACGTACTTTCGCGAACAGATCACCGAAGCGGGATTCAAACCGCTTCCCGGTGCGACGCCGATCATTCCGATCATCGTCGGCGAAACCGCCGCGGCGATTCGCATGAGCGACCTGCTGCTCAATGAAGGCGTGTTCGTCACCGGGTTCGGATTCCCGGTAGTGCCGCAAGGTCAGGCGCGCGTGCGATGCCAGATCTCGGCCGGCCATTCGCGCGACGACCTCGATCGCGCTGTTCATGCGTTCAAGAAGGTTGGTGCCAGTTTAGGCATCATACACTGACGATGAGTCCCCTCCGGACAATGTGAGATTGGTCACGCCGCTCGGCCGGAAGTTTGCTCCCATTCTGTCCGGCGAGGCGCTCGCGCGCCCCTGACGCCTCGGCCAGCGTGACTGTTCGGCCCGCCTGTCGTCCGACTGAAGGAGCCGGACTTACGGCCCGCTACTCAATTGCCGAGGAATGTTATGCGAATCAGCCGTGCCCTGACGATCGCGATCGCCGTCGCCGTGGCGCTTCCGAGCATTGCCGCCGCACAGCGCGACACCTTCAGAGATTCGTGGTTCTGGGGTGTGAAAGCCGGCGGCATGACGGTCGCCGACAGCGGTGGCAACTATAAGCAGGCGCCGCTCGCGGGACTCGAGTGGGTGATCACCCGTGAGCATGCGGGCCTGTACGTCTCGGCGGGCCAGGCGTTCTTCACCGGGCAGACGTTCATTTTCGCCGACCCGACCACGCCCGACAGTGGATTGCGCGTGGTGAATCTCAAGAACCTGCGCCGACTCGACGTCGCCGTTCTCGGATTCCCTGGCGACTACATCAAGTGGCATCCGTACGTAGGAGTGGGCTTCTCGCTCCTCGATGTCGCTGACGCGAATCCACAGGGACCGTTCTCGACGATCGATCAGCTGAGCGCGGCGGACCAAACCATCCAATCCGCGAAGGCAGCGTTCGAACCCATGGGCATCGTCGGCGCACAGTACCGAATGCGCCAGTTCTCCGTGTTCGGTCAGACGACGCTCAGTTCGACACCGAGAAACTTCCTGCTGTTCAACGGCCGCGAGTGGAATTTCAGCTACGAATTCGGCCTGCGGTACAACGTGGGGAACGCCATCTCCAGAGATTGACGAAGTCGAGCGTCAGTAGTGCGGGCGCTCAGGGCGCGGGAGCAGTTCGGCGATCGAACACTTGCTCCATCACGCGCATCATGTTGCCACCGAGAATCTGTTTGACGGCCTGCTCGCTGTAACCTCGCGCGAGCAGGCCGTCGACGATTCGGTGCAGATCGGTCACCTGATTCATGCCGGCGGGCAGCAGGCCGCTGACGCCGTCGAAATCGCTGCCTAGGCCGACGTGGTCGATCCCGGCGACCTTGGCGACGTGATCGATGTGGTCGATGAGGACGGACAGAGGCGGTGGCGTGAGCTGCTGGACCAACACGTCCGTTCGTTCGCCGCCGCGTTGCTCGACTTCGGTCTTCTTGCGCAGGAACGCGGGATCGATGAACGCCGAGTAGAAGTTCACATTCACCACGCCGCCGTTCTTCGCGACCGCGCGCAGCTGGTCGTCGGAGAGATTGCGCGCCGCCGGATCGAGAGCACGCGCACTCGAGTGTGACGCGATCACCGGCGACGTGCTCGTGGCCACAGCATCAAAGAACGTGGCGTCCGACACGTGCGAAATGTCGACGAGCATGCCCAAGCGATTCATCTCGCGCACGACCTGCTTTCCGAAGTCGGTCAGGCCCCCCGTGCTCGTACCGTTGATGCCGATCGACGAGCCTGCCCAGTCGTTGCCGTTGTTCCACGTCAAGGTCATGTAGCGCGCGCCGCGGGCGTACAGCTCGCGCAGCTTGTCCAGCGAGTTCTCAATCGCATGGCCGCCTTCGACGCCGATGAGAATCGCGACCTTGCCGTCCTCTTTCGCGCGGCGCACGTCGGCCGCAGTCGTGGCGAACAAGAGCTCGTTCGGATGTCTGTCCACGAACGCGTGGATCGTGTCGATGTATGCGAGCACGCGCGCGTACGATTGGTCGGGACGCTTCGCGGCATACTGCGCATCGACGAACGCCGATAGAAACTGCGCGGTGATCCCCGACTCGACGAGGCGCGGCAGATCGGTTTCGCCTTCGTCCTTCGCAAAGCCCGGACGATGGCGAACGTCGGCACGATAGCCGTCGTCGAGCATCTTGGTCGGCATGTCGTTGTGCGTGTCGATCACGATCGCCGATCGATACAGGGCCATCGCGGGATCAGTCCCCGCGACGCCTGCGGGAACGGCACTCGACGTCGGGCTCGGTGCGGTGTGGCTCATGGGGGTGCAGGCGCCCGTCGCCAACAGCAATAACGCGGCGTAGTGTCTCATTGGGCGAGAGCTCTCAGTGGAAAGTGGGCGGGCGTTTTCGAGACGTACGGATTGTCTCGTATGAACCAGCGCAGCGGCCAGTCAGCTGCCTGCGAGATACCGATCCGCGGCGAAACGGCGACGTCGCGGTCGTCCACCGCGCTGCCCGCGCGAATCACGACCGGAGGCCGCTGCAGGCTGACGAGAATTGTGGCTGCCGTCGATGCCGAGCGCGAGGCAGAGCTTTCCCGGACCGTTGGTGAGATCGGAATCGCGCTTCGCGCGCGGGCGGCGCTGGCGCATGAGCTCCAGGCCGCGAACGGGCTCGAGCGCGCGGACGAGGACCGCGCTCGGTTCCCCCCGCGCTCGCGTGACGGCGTTGAAGCACCAGTACATGCCGTAGATGAAGTACACGTACGCGCGGCCCGGCGGGCCGTAGAGCGGCGCTGTACGCACGGTTCGGCCGGCCGCCGCGTGGCAAGCGAGATCGTGTTCGCCAACGTACGCCTCCGTCTCGACGATGCGCCCAGCGGCGACTCCGTCACGCGTGCGACACTCCAACACGGTGCCAAGCAGTTCGCGCGCGACCTGCTCCGTGGGGCGATCGTAGAACTCTCGAGGAAGCGGCGGCGCGAGACGAGAACGCCGCGCTGTCCGCGCGGCGTTGATCGTCATTCGTCCGTCGTGGACCCCGACTTTTTCCTGGCTCGCGGTCGACCGCTGCTCTTTTTCGCCGGTACTTTCGCTGCACGTTTGGCCGACGGCTTGGCCGCGGCGCTCGCCACAGCCACCACTTCGGCAAACGCGGGAGTCTTACGCGACGCCGCACTGCGACCACGACCCGCACCGACTCGCGGACTTTCCGCGGACGCGGTCACACCATTCTCCTTTACCGGCGCGGCCGGTTGGGGCGCGGATTCGGTTTCGACAACACCAACCGTCAACAGACCCGGCGGCGGCGCAGACGGGCGTCCACCACGGAGGCTCGAACCGCGAGCACCGCCCCCGCGCGGGCCCAAGCCGAGTCGCGGCATAGCGGTGGTTGGCGTCGGCGGCGCATGCGCCGCGGCTGATGCGACAGCGATGCGCTCGCGCTCAGCCAGTTGATCCCCAACCGATTTTGCGTCCGCGGCGCGCGCGACTTCGAAGTCGTCGCCACGCCGGCGGAGATCGACGAGACCTTCGTCGTGCGCGTCCTTGAGGATGCGCACGAACATGCGATCGCTCAGGCTGTCGGAGTCGCGCCCGAGAAGTTGTCGCGCGCGGCGGCGAACATCGCTCGCGCGCACCGGCACATCGCCGGCGCGATATCCTCGAGCGTTCGACGCAGGAGATCGAATGCCTCGGCGCGCGTCAATCGTTCGCCGGATGATCCCGGACCGGCGGCCGCGACTTGCGACGTCGGCGGAGGCGGAACGCTGGGCGCACTGACGGCCGGTGTTACGTGGGCTGGTTCGTCTGGCAGGCGATCCGCCGCTGTTGGCGCTGACTGCACCTCGGCGACGACCTCGAGTTCCGCGGGACGATCGGCACCCGCGAGCGGCGCGCGCGGTTCCGATCCCTCGCGATCTCGTCCACGGCCACCGCGACCGCGCCGGCCACGGCGACTCGGGCGTTCGTCGCCGGCAGCCGCGGCATCGCGCTCCGGAGCGGCATTCTCAGCGGTCGTTGCCGCGGGGCGCGATTCACCAGCGGGCGTCGCACTGGGCAGATCGACCTCGAGTTGCCCGTTCTCGAGCTTGGTGATTGCCAGCAATCCGCGCTGCGCGGCATCCTGGCAGAAGCGCGAGAACTTTGAAATACCGAGATTCTTCTCGTCGAACGTGCTGTCGATGTCCTGCATGACCTGCTTCAGGCGGTCGGAGCGCATGACGTCGTTGTTGCGCTTCATCCGCTGCACCGCTTCCGTCACGAGCTCCCACGGATCGTACTTGCGGTCGGGCTCGTCCTCTGAGGCCTTCACGAGTCCGGCGAGCGCGTTGTAGCTGTAGTACTCGTCGCAATTCTGGACGAGCAAGTCGCTCGACGACTCGCGAATGCCGACGCCGATGACGTACTTGCCGTATTCCTTGAGCTTGATGACGAGGCTCGAGAAGTCGGAATCGCCGGACAGCAGAATGAACGTGCCGATCTCCGGGCGGGTGAATATCAGCTCGAGCGCGTCGATCGCGAGGCGAATGTCGGTTGCGTTCTTCTTCGACGACCCGTACGCCGGGGCGAAGATCAGATCGATCGATGCCTCGGACAGGGGCACGATGTACTGCGGGTACCGGCGCCAGTCGGCGTAGGCGCGCTGCACGGCGACCTTACCCCGAATGATCTCCGACGACAGGAGGCTGCGAAGCTCCTTGCCGAGGTCGGAGCGAATCCCCATCGTGACATTGTCGAAGTCGATGAGGAGTGCGGCGTTCGGTGCGTGGATCGGCGTGGCGACGTGCGGCGCCATCGTCATGGCCTGCGGACCGCGGTGAATCAGCGCGCTTTGCGATCGGGTTGGCGTGTGCGAATGTCTAGAATTCATCCAAGGCTCTACGGGTCAGTCTTGTGAATTTAGACCCCCAGCCGACGTAAATCCATGCTACGCCGCTACGGAGACGATTGCGAGGCACTTCCGGGTGGTTGTCGAGTACCGCCATCTGTATGTTTGACCGCTACGCGGTGTCGAAACCGCTGTCCGGAGCACCTCGTACGGAGCCGTTGTGAAGCGTGTCGGATTCCGCGGCCGCCTCTTTTTCATCTTACTGGCGTTCGCTCTCGTTCCGTCGATCCTCATCTCACTCGCATGGAGCGCCACCGGATCGTTCGTGCTTCCGCTTGGCGCGGCCACGGCTGCGTGGGACAGCGTCGCGCTCTCGGGTGAGCGCGCGATCGCCGCGGCGCGCAGCGGGCCGTTGAACGCCGCCCAGCAGCAGGCGCTCGACGCACACGAGCAGACGTTGCACGAGAGCGTCGTCCGATCGCGGCAAGCGGGCTTTCTCTTTCGCGAAGCGGCTACGAAGCTTGCGCTGGCAACGCTCGCCCTCGTCCTCATCATGGGCGCGATCGCATCCGGCGTAGCCGGGCATCTCAGCCGCAACTTGAGTCGGCCGTTGCAGGAACTCGTCGGCTGGACCGAACGCATTGGGCGCGGCGACGCGCTGCCCACGACCAAACCGCGGCGCGGTGCGCCGGAGTTCGAAGTGCTCCGCGGACGAATGCGCGACATGGCCGGCGAACTCGAGCTCGGCCGTATGCGCGCCCTGGAGGCCGAACGCGGCGCCGCGATGCGTGAGAGCGCGCGCCAGGTTGCGCACGAACTCAAGAATCCGCTCACGCCCATCCGGTTTGCCGTCGAGCGACTGCGCCGCGATGCGCCGCCGGAGTTGGCCGAGACGGTCGACGTGTTGAGCATCGAGTCGAAGCGTCTCGAGAACATGGCGCGCAGCTTCGCGCAATTCGGCCGACTGCCGGAAGGTCCGCGCGCCGAAGTCGACATGGGAGAGCTGGTCCGCTACACGGCGCGCGCGACGATCCCGCCCGAGATCGACGTGAGCGTCGATGTCGCGAATGATGTGCCGATGATCGAGGGCCACCACGATGCGCTGGCGCGCGCGCTGTCCAACGTCATGTTGAATGCCGTGGACGCCTGCACGAGCGCCGGACGCTCGGGCGGACGAGTGGGCGTCCGCGTGCGTCGCACGTCGCTCGCGGGGCGCGATTCGGTGGAAGTGGCCGTGTCCGACACAGGATGCGGTATTCCCGCGGAGAAACTGCCGCGTATCTGGGACCCGTACATCACCTCCAAACCCGGCGGCACCGGGCTGGGGCTGGCCATAGCACGACAGACCGTGCTCGCTCACGACGGGACGGTCGACGCCGAAAGCGATGTCGGCAAAGGAACGGAGATTCGCTTCGTGCTACCGGTCGCACGCGACCATCACATTGGGACCACTCATGCATCCTGACGGCGTCTGGATTCCGATTCTCGCGCTCTCGCTCGCACCGATCATGGCGATCGGCATTCCGATCGCGCGCGCGATTGTCCGACGGATGGACCGCGAAGTTCAGCCGTCATCGCTCCCGCCGGACGTCGCCGGGCGATTGGAGCGGATGGAACAAACCATCGATTCCATCGCTATCGAAGTCGAGCGCATCTCTGAAGGCCAGCGCTTCACGACCAAGCTTCTCGCGGAGCGCAACGCGACGCAGTCGTCCGGCGCGCCGAATCCGCCATCATAAGTCGAGGCTCGACGATGCTTCAAATGCAGGGACCCACGACGCCGTTCCCCATTCCGCCCGAGGCGATTCACGCGGCGATCATGGTGGGGCGCTACTTCTTTGCCGGGTGCGTGATCCTCGGAGTCGTGCCGCCGCTCATTCGGTTGGTCACTGGGCGCTGGGCGCAGCCAAAGGTCATCGCAGCGGGCACGCCGCCGGAGACCGCCGCGCAATTGAAGCGCATCGAACAGGCGGTGGAGGCCGTGGCCATCGAAGTCGAGCGGATCGCCGAGGCGCAGCGATTCTCGGCGAAGTTGATGGCCGGCCAGTCGCGCGCGCTTCCGCAGAACGCGGAGCGTTAGCGTCGAATGCCGAGCGTGCTCATCGTCGACGACGAACCGAATATTCGGCGGATGGTCGGCGCACTGCTCGCCGCCGAAGGCTACGAGGTGCGCGACGCGGAAAACGGCGCATCAGGCGTGGCGCGGGCAATCGAAGCCGAACCCGACGCCTTGCTGCTCGACCTGATGATGCCAGGTGAACTCGACGGGATGGCGACGCTCGCGCGTCTCCGCGAGGCGCTTCCCGACCTGCCGGTCGTGATGATGAGCGGTCGCGCCGGGCTGAGCGACGCCGTACGCGCCACGAAACTCGGCGCGTTCAACTTTCTCGAAAAGCCGCTGAGCCCCGAAGGCGTGCTGCTCGCGCTGGCCTCGGCGCTCGAGTTGCGACAGGCGCGGCGCGAGGCGCGCGCCCTGCGCGCCGACCTCGGACTGAGCGGCGAGATGATCGGCGACAGTCCAGGCGATGCAGCAGGTGCGCGCGATGATCGATCGCGTTGCGCCGAGCGATGCGCGCGTGCTGATCACCGGCGAATCCGGCACGGGAAAGGAACTCGTGGCCGCGGCGATTCACATGGGTAGCGCGCGTCGCGAACGGCCGTTCATTCGGGTGAACTGCGCGGCGATTCCGCGCGATTTGGTGGAGAGCGAGATGTTCGGCCACGAGCGCGGCGCCTTCACCGGCGCGACCGACCGGCGCATTGGCCGGTTCGAGTTGGCGCACCGCGGCACGCTCTTTCTCGACGAGGTCGGCGACCTCGGCGCCGAAGCGCAGGCCAAGCTGCTGCGCGCGATCGAGGCCAAGGAAATCGAGCGCGTCGGCGGCGGAAAACCGATCCAGATCGACGTGCGCATCGTCTCGGCGACGAACAAGTCGCTCGAACGCGCGGTCGCCGACGGGCACTTTCGCGACGACCTGCTATTTCGTCTCAATGTGATACCAATTCCTCTTCCGCCGCTGCGCGAGCGGCCGAGCGACATTCCGGCGCTCGTGCGCCACTTTTCGGTCTTGCATCGCATGCGCACCGGCCAGCCGCTGCCGGCGTGGACCGACGATGCGATCACGGTGTTCACGCGACACAGCTGGCCGGGCAACGTGCGCGAGTTGGCCAACATCGTCGAGCGACTCGCGATCCTCCACGCCGGACGAACGGTCTCGGAGGCCGACGTTGCCGCCGTGCTCCCCGTGCCGCGCGCGTCAAAACAATCCGCGCCCCTTCCCGATCCGATCGGTCTGGAGCACTCGTTGAGCGACACGCTCGACGAGTACGAGCGCGTACTCATCGCACGCGCGCTGTCGATGGCCAGCGGAAACGTGGCCGAGGCGGCACGACGACTGAAGACCGACCGACCCAACCTGTACCGCAGAATGCGGCGGCTCGGCATTGCCGCCGCGAGCGAGTGACGAGCACCGCGTCGATCTCGATTTCACCGATGGAGCCGACATGCGAAGCACCTTTGTAGCGCTGCTAGTGACGGCGTCCGTGCCGCTCGCCGGCCAGCAGACCCCGCCTGCCGTGCGACAGGCGCAACAGACGCTGCCCCCCGGCGTACGACGCGAAGTCGTCGATCGGTGGAATGGCGAGAATGTTGTGCGCGCCGTCGGGGCGCCTCGAAATCGGCGTGGGGCGCGACGTGGACGGCAACATCGCCGTCGAGCATGGTCCGCTGGTGCTGGCGGGCCACATTGCGGGCCGGGTCACCGCGTCAACTGCGAACGTCGTCTTGGGCCCGACGGCGCGAATCGATGGTGATCTGCTCGTCGTCGGTGGCGATGTCGAAGGACGAAACAACGCGCTGATCGGCGGCGCCGTGCGCATCTATCGCGATTCGCTGATCTACTCCGAGGAAAGCGACCGGATCACCGCGAGCGGTGACGGAACTCGATTCAATCGGCGTGAGCGACGGGTGGCTGACTCGTTTGAGCCATCACCACGAAGGCGATTGGATCGAGGCACTGCGTGTCGTGCAGGCCGGTCCGTACAACCGCGTTGAGGGATTGCCGATCGCGCTGGGGCCAGTCGTGAATCGCCTCACGCCGTGGGGGAGCTTTCGCGTCAACGCCGCCGCGATCCTGCGCACCGGGAGTTCGTTCAGCTCGAGCGACGGCGACGTCGGCGATCACGTGCGCGGCGAGGTGCGAATCGGCCGCGATCGAAGCATTGGCATCGGCGGGCAGGTGTTCAACATCGTCGACGCCGTGGAGAGTTGGCAGCTCTCCGATCTCGAGACGGCCCTCGCCGCGTTTGTCGTGCGACGCGACTATCGAGACTATTACCAGCGTCACGGCGGCAACGCGTTCGTGACGCTGTACGGCGCGGGCAATCTCAGCCTCACCGGCTCGTACGGCGAGGAACGCTGGTCGTCGCGGGCGTTGCGGAATCCGTTCACGCTGTTCAACGCCAGTCGTGACTGGCGACCGAACCCCGAGTTCGACGAAGGGTTGATGCACATCGCGACCGCGACGCTCAACTTCGACTCGCGAACCGATCCGGAAGACCCGTGGTCGGGATGGTTCGTGAGCGCGAACCTCGAGCACGGTGTCGGCACGCTCGATGTGCTCGCTCCCACGTCAGAACCACGCACGATTCTCGGCCCTGGGCCGACTCAGTATACGCGCGGGCTGTTTGACGTACGTCCGGTACAATCGGCTCGGGCCGTACGCGCAGGTGAACGTGCGCGTGATCGCCGGCGGCTGGCTCGGCGGCGACGAGCTGCCGCTCGAGCGGCGGCTGTCCGTCGACGGGCCAGGCGCGCTTCCAGGCTACGATTTCCGAAGTCCGCGTTCCGGTCTCGATGTCGGCACGTGCAACGTCGGCGTTCCCGTTGCGGGGAATCCGGCGGAGTGCGATCGCATCGCGCTCGGGCAGATCGAGCTGCGCGGCGATCTCCCGTTCGCGCTCACCGGCGGTTGGTCGGACTGGCCGCACCACTATCACAGCTCGCACGGCGACGCAGTGTGGGTGTTGTTCGCCGACGGAGGGCGCGGCTGGAATGTTGGCCCCGACGCGGCCGGCACGCCGCTCGGCTTCGGAACGAGCACGATCCCGTCGCTCTCGTCGTTCCGCAGCGACGTCGGCGTAGGGATCGACATCAGCGGCATTGGCGTGTACGTGGCCCAGTCGACGTCGCGACCCTCCGAGCCGATGAACTTCTTCATTCGCCTCAGGCACCGCTTCTGAACGTGCGTATCGCCGCGGCGCTCGCCGGGGTTGCCTTGACGCTCGCGCTGCCGCTGTCGGCGCCGTTGGCGGCGCAGCGCGTGCAAATCGACGTCGCCGCTCCGTCGACATCATCTGCTGCCGCGGTTCAGGATCTTCCGACGATCTCGACCGCCAACCTGCTCGCCGATTCGAAAACTCTAACTCTTCTCAACAGCGGCTTTCCCACAGAAATTCGCTACCGGCTCGAGCTGTGGCGGAAGGGCCGCCTGTGGTTCGACGATCTGGACGGTAAGATCGAATGGGAGCGTGCTCGTGCAATTCGACCCCACGTCGCACGCGTACAACTCGGTGCGCAGAATGGGCACGCAGCTCCACGAAGACTTCGGTGCGTTTCCCACCGCGGCCGCGGCCGAAGCGCCGCTCGGCGAGCCGTTTCGCGTGCCGCTCCGACCGACGAGCCCGGGCGAGTACTACTACAACCTCGTCGTCGATGTGCGCACGCTCACCGAGAGCGATCTCGACGCGCTCCAGCAATGGTTGAACGGCCCCGGAGCGCCGGGAAAGAGCAATCCGATCACGTCCGTTCGGAGCGGTTTGGGTGTCATGCTGTCGCGCGTACTGGGCGGGGACAAGCGGAAATACGAGGCGCGCTCGGGGCAGTTCACCGTTCGCTAACGCGTCGACGCGCATCGCTGCGCGTCGCGAAGGGCTAGTGAATCCGGTGGCCGCGGTGCTCGAGTTGCTCGAGGTGGTGGAGCACCTCGCTGCCGTAGAACGTCTTGATGTAGCGCGCCTGCGTTGGCGTGAGCCGGCGAACGGCCCAGCTCAGATGCACGAAATGCGGCTCGACCGGATGCGTGAGCGGATGCATGCCGATCTCCTCGGGGAGACGATTGCCCTTGCGCGTGTTGCACGGACTGCACGCGGCCACGACGTTGGTCCAGTCATTCGTCCCGCCGCGAGACAGCGGAATGAGATGATCGCGCGTCAATGCCTCGCGCGGCTTGAACTCGATCATGTGCCGCCCACAGTACTGGCACCGATAGTGGTCGCGGGCGAACAGAAACGTGTTCGTCACCTGCCGGCGGAAGCGACGCGGCACGTGGATGAATTTCGTCAGCCGAATGACCGCCGGCCGCGGCAGCGTGAGCCGCTCCGACCGCACGACGCGGTCCTGGTCTGCCTCGACGATTTCCGCTTTTCCGTCGATGACGAGACGAAGCGCCCGACGCATCGGGACCATCGTCAGCGGTTCGTACGAGGCGTTCAATGCCAGACAGCCAACGACCACGCGAACCTCCAAGAGGTGCACAGGGGCCGGTACACGAACTCCCGCCTCGAACTCCGAGCGGGAGCGGGAACGAGTGTGCGGTGCCGCGGTTCCGATCGCGTGCGCCAATGCACGCATCGGAAGGTTCTACCCTTAGCAAGCTATGCTGGTGCCCATAAGGCGACAAGTTCACAGGCCAGCAAAGCGCTATA
This sequence comes from uncultured Gemmatimonadaceae bacterium, assembly GCA_963817445.1. Lineage (GTDB taxonomy): Bacteria > Gemmatimonadota > Gemmatimonadetes > Gemmatimonadales > Gemmatimonadaceae > JAQBQB01. Next base: position 279,096 of record CAWFOG010000026.1, on the reverse strand, counting down.
CCAATCCCGTCATTTCGCCCCCGGCGGCCAACCATTCGCCGAGTGCGTTCGCCAATCCCTGCATGCGCTCGGCCAAACCGGGCCTCGGCGACGAGAGGTGCCCGTCACGGAGAAGTACGGAGCCAGCGACCGCGACGAATCGCGCACGGGCGCCGGTGACGGAGAACACCGCCGCGGCAATCGGATCGTGTGTCGGCCCGGCGGGGTCGAGCGCGAACGCGGCGAGATCAGCCTGCTTTCCCAACTCGAGCGTGCCGACCAATGCGTCGATACCAATCGCGCGTGCGCCGCCGATCGTGGCCATCTCGAGCACGTCGAGCGCGGATGGCGTTTCTGACGACGACGTGCGCATGCGTTGCGCGAGCAGCGCGAGCCGCGCTTCCTCGAGAATGTCCATGCGATTGTTGCTCGCCATCGAATCCGAGCCGAGCCCGACGGGCACGCCGGCGATGAGCAATTCATCGAGCGGCGCGATGCCGTGCCCGAGCTTGGCATTCGACGCGGGACAGTGCGCGACGCTCGATCCGGACGCCGCGATCGAAGCGACATCGGCAGCGTCCACACGGACGCAGTGGATGAGCAGCGGTTTGCGCTCGAGTACGTCCACCGACGCGAGCAGTTGAATCGGAGACGCCGCGCGTCGTGCGACGGCGAATGCCGCGTCGGCGCAGACCATCGGCGAACGCTCCCTCCGCGTCGATGACGAGCCGATGCTCGAGCTCACTCTCGGCGATGTGGACGGCCATGGGCAGTCGATCGTCGCGCGCCAGGTGCGCGGTCGCGCGAAAGAGTTCGTCGGACACGGTGTACGGCGCGTGCGGCGAAACGCCCAGACGGACGAGCGGCGTTTCGAGATAGCGCAGTCCGGCGATCTGCGCGCGGAGGCCGGCGATCGCTTCGGCGCACTGCGACGGATCGGGGCCGAAAACTTCCTGATACATGATTCCGCGCACGTGCAACTCGCGCATCGCCTGCATGACGACGCCCGACGAGCAGGTGTCGGCGTAGCTGGTGATGCCGGCGCGGATGCCCTCCTCGAGTCCATAGCGCGCGGAATCGAGCAGGGCATCGCGATCGAGTACGGCGCGGCGCGCGTTCGTGAGGCGGAGAATCCACCGACGGAAATCGATGTCCTCGAGAAAACCGCGCATCGCCGTGAGCTCGAGGTGACAGTGCGCGTTCACGAGGCCCGGCAGAATGACGACGTTGCCAAGGTCGATCTCATCGCCCTTTGGGCCGCCGTTCGCCGCGCCGACGTAGGCGATACGTCCATCGGCCACCGCGACGACGCCGTCGGCGACAGGCGGCGACGAGATCGGGACGACCCATCGCCCGCGATATCGCTTCACGTCGAGTACGCGCCGCCGGTCTTCGAGCCGTGGCGACGCGGATCGTACAGCGCGTCGTCGGGAACGCCCAGCTTTCGCGTCAGCGCCAACGGACGGGCGACGTTCGCAACCTGTTCCGCGGTGTGGCCGTCCGAGCCGAGCGACAGCCGAACACCGCGATCGATCATGCGCTGGACGATGCGCTCATGCGGCGGATACCGCGCCGATACCTCGAACGCGATGCCGGCGTCGTACAGTGCTTCGGCAATTCGCGTCTCACGCGCCTCCGTCCACAGCATGTTGGGATTGTCGGCGCGGAACGCGAGCGTGATCAAGCGTGGGATGCGCGAGAATGTCGACCGGCATCTCGAGCGCGAACTGCTCGAGCGTGGCGATGTGCGCGTCCATGTAGGCGTTGGCCGTGAGGCCTATCGGCGGACGGCGTGCGAACGCGTGAACGAGCGAACCGTCCGGCAGGCGGATGGCGTGGAGCGAGCCGATGCGATGGGTGAACCGCCGCACGAGATCGTCCGGAATCTGACGCCACAGTTCGTCGTGCCAACAGAACTCGCCGGCGCGGAGGACGGCGAATCGTTCGAGCGTCTGGAGGTAGAGGCGAACCTCGGGCACGCTGGTGATGCTCTTGGCCACGTCGCGCGAGATGTGGTCGGACACCGACGGGGTGACCTCGCGAGCCGCGGCCCGGTCGACCAGCTCTGCGACCGAGAGCGCGCCGTCGGAGAATGTCGTGTGCGCGTGGCAGTCAACCGGCTGCCAGTTCATGGTACGCTGATTTGAGTTCGGTTATTTGGTGCGAGTCGAATCCGGCGGCCGCGGCTTGATGCGCAGCGAATCGCGGAGCCGCAGCGAGTCGCGCAGACGCAACGAATCGCGCGCGGTGAGCCGCGTCGAATCACGCCGCGGCAAAGCAAAGATCGCACTGTCGGGAATGCGGCGCGAGGTGTCGGGGAGTCCGTTGGGCGACAGCGCGCGCGGTGGACGAGGTGGCACGCCGCCCGGCGTATACGGCGGCCCCGCTGTTCCGCCCGACGGGTAGGCGCCGCTCAATCCACTCGTGTCGGGATACAAGCCCGGACCGTGCGCCGTGCACGGTTCCACCGGGTCCGTGCCCGGGATGAAGAATTCGGTGCCGACCAGCTGGGGCGGACAGTACGCGGTCGCCAGCATGTTCGTCGAGAAATCGATCTGGCGCGTGACGAGGTCCGTCGGCATCGGCCAGTCGCGCGGCGCGGGCTTTCGCCGATACACCTCGTTCATGAACGCCGACCACGCCGGTGCGGCAAGGATGCCGCCCTGTGCGTTCGCTTTGATTTTCTGCGGCTTGTCGAAGCCCATCCACACACCGGCGACGAGATCCGACGTGTATCCGATGAACCAGACGTCCGTCCCGTCGTTCGTCGTGCCGGTCTTACCGCCCGCGGGCAAATGAAACACCGAGCCCACGCTTCCCGCCGCCGTACCGCGCTGCACGACGTCCTTCATCACGCTCACCATGAGCCACGCCTCGTCGGGCGACAGCACGGACACAGTCGTCGGCTCCGGCGCCCACAGCACGCTTCCGTGCTGATCTTCGACTCGCGTGATCGCGATCGGCGCCGCGCGGGTGCCGAGCGTGGCGAACGCGCTGTACGCGGCGACCATTTCGATCGGATACACATCGGCGGCGCCGATGAAGATCGACGGATACCCTGGAATGGGCGTCGTGATGCCGAATTTGCGCGCCTCGTCGATCACGCTCTGCGTGCCGAGTTCCATACCGAGGCGAATGGTCGGCACGTTGCGCGACTGAAACAGGGCGCGGCGCATCGGGATTTTGCCGACGAAATCACCTTCGTAGTTTTGCGGCGTCCAGTCCGGGCTGCCGTTCATCTGCAGCGTGAGCGGCGAGTCGTCGAGGATGTACGACATCGGCCGGCCATTCTGCACCGCGTCGGCGTAGACGAACGGTTTGAAGGTCGACCCGGGCTGACGTACGGCCTGCACGGCGCGATCGAACTTGCTGTCGTCGAAGTCGCGGCCGCCGACCAGCGCGCGAACGGCACCGGTGCGCGGATCCATCGCGACGAACGCGCCCTGGAGATAGGGCGAGCCGCCGACGCTCGACGTTTGATCGTCGTCGCCGCCGGATCGCGCGACGTATCGCTCGTAGCTCATGTGCGTGTACGGGCCGAAGCGCCCGGCCTCGATCGCACGGAGCTGCCGTTCCATGGCACGTTCGGCAGCCGACTGCATGTCGAGATCGAGGGTCGTGTAGACCTTGAGCCCTTGCTCGTAGAGCTGCTTTCCGAACTTGTCGTCGAGCTGTCCGCGGATCCACTCGACGAAATACGGCGCGACCTCGCCCGACGCGATTCGCGTGGCGAGTCGAAGCGGATAGGCCTGCGCCTCGCTCGCTTCGGACGGCGTGATGAGGTGATTCTCGCGCATGAGCGCGATGACCGTGTTGCGGCGTTCCACCGCGCGATCGGGGTATTTGCGCGGATTGTACCGCTCGGGGCCTTTGGGCAGCGCGGCGAGCAGCGCGGCCTCGGCGAGGTTCACATCCTTGACCGACTTGCCGAAGTAGCGCTCGGCCGCGCTCTCGATGCCGTACGCGCCGTTGCCGAGGTAGATCTGGTTGAGGTACAGCTCGAGAATCTGGTCCTTCGTGAATCGCTGTTCGATGGCGCGCGCGACCTTCGCCTCTTTGAGCTTGCGAATGAGCGTCTTCTCGCGAGAGATGCGGTCGGGGAAAATGTTCCGCGCCAACTGCATCGTGATGGTGGAAAAGCCCTCGCTGAAGCTGCGGTGCTTGAGGTCGACGAGCAGCGCTCCGGGAACGCGCCGCCAATCGATGCCGGAGTGCTCGTAAAAGCGCTTGTCCTCCGTGATGACGAATGCGTCGCGGACGAGCAGCGGAATGTCCTTGAACTGGATCAGCGTGCGGCGCTCGAGGCCGAGCTCGGCGATGAAGCGGCCGTCGGCCGCGTAGAGCTTGGACGTTTGATGCGGCGTATAGTCCTCGAGCGCGTCGGCGGACGGGCAGCGACCGGCGCGGCAGACCATGGCCCAGCTCGCGTACGCGAAGCCGGCGCAAAAGGCGCCCGTGAAACACACGAGGAGCGCCAAGCCGCGCGAGAAGCGTGGATATCGCGCGCGGAATCGTTTAGCGGTTGGGAATGCCATAGAAGTTCATTCCCCGGTCATCTAATTTTGTGCCATGCAATCTCATGCGTTGCTCGACGAACTGCGTTGGCGCGGACTTCTGTATCAACATACCGAAGACGTGCCAACGATACTCGCGAGCGGCCCCGTCTCGGGGTACATCGGCTTCGACCCGACGGCGCCGAGCCTGCACGTGGGCAGTCTGCTCGTGATCATGTTGCTCGTGCGGCTGCAGCAGCGCGGGACATCGGCCGGTCGCGCTCGCCGGCGGCGGCACCGGGCTGATCGGCGATCCGAGCGGAAAGACGTCCGAGCGGCCGCTGGCGGACGCGACGATCGTTGCGGCGAACACAGCGAAGATTCGCGCGCAGCTCGAGCGCTTTCTCGACTTCACCGGCACGCAACGCGGCTCGGCTCGTCGACAACGCGGAGTGGCTCACGAGTCTGCGCGCGGTCGACTTCATGCGCGACGTGGGCAAGCATTTCACGATCAACTACATGCTGCAGAAGGACTCGGTGCAGGGCCGCATGGACGCCGGCATCTCGTACACCGAGTTCTCGTACATGCTGCTGCAGGCGTACGATTTCCTCGAGCTTCGCCGGCGCCACGACGTTCGGCTGCAGATGGGCGGCAGCGACCAGTGGGGCAACATCACGGCGGGCATCGAACTGATTCGCCGCGCGGCGTCGCTCGACGCGCATGCGATCACGGCGCCGCTCGTCACGACGTCGGCGGGAACGAAATTCGGCAAGACGGAATCGGGCGCCGTCTGGCTCGACGCCTCGCTGACCACGCCATATAAGTTCTTTCAATTCTTCGTCAACGTCGACGATCGCGACGCCGGGAAATACCTGCGGTATTTCACGCTGTTGGAGCACGCGCACATCGAAGCGCTCGACGCGGCGGTCGCCGAGCATCCCGAGCGGCGCGAGGCGCAGCGCGCCCTCGCGCACGAGGTGACGACGCGAGTCCACGGCGAGCGCGCGGCGGCCGCGGCGGAAGAGGTGTCTGCGCTTGCTGTTCGGCGGCGCCGACGCGCAGACGTTGTCGCCCGAAGCGCTGGCCGCGCTGCGCATTGGAAATTCCCGTGTTCGCGATGGAGCCGAACGGCGCACCGACGACGCACGACGTGCTCGAGGCGACACTCGTCGGTCCCGACGCGCTGTTCTCGAGCAAGGGCGACCTCCGGCGCATGCTGCAGCAAGGCGGCGTCTATCTCAACGGCCGGCGCGTGGCCGCGGAGCGCGAGCCGCTCGCCGCCGGCGACCTGCTGGGCGGCGAATATGTGCTCGTGCGCAAAGGGGCGAAGAGCTACGGACTGGTGAAGGCGCGCTAACCGGCGGCGCGCTCGGCGAGCACGTCCAGCGCGCGGGCTACTTCGCTCTCGCTGTTGTAGAAGTGCGGCGAGAGGCGGATCGCCCCTTCGCGCAACGAGTGCGCGACCTTGGCGGCGGTGAGGCGTTCACTCGCCCGCTGCGCATCGCGCGGGCGAACGGAAATGATCGCCGCGCGCCGCGACGGATCGCTCGGCGTGACGAGCGCAACGTCGTCGCGGTCGGCGGCCCAACGCACGATCTGTTCGGCGAGGCCGAGCGCATGCGCGCTCGCGGCGGCCGGGCCAAGGTGGTGAAAGAGCTCGAGACTCGCGTTCATCGCGGCCATGTCCTGAAAGGGCAGCGTCACGAACTCGAAGCGGCGCGCGTCGGCGCGCCAGGTGAGATCGTAGTCGGTGAGCCGCGAGAAGTCGTCGGAGTTCTGCACGGCCAGCCAGCTCACGTCGTGCGGCTCGAGCTTTTCAATCAGGCCTCGGCGGACGTACGCGAAGCCGGCGCCCCAGGGGGAGAGCAGCCACTTCTGAGCACCGCACGCAAGGATGTCGACATGCGTCGTGCGGAGATCGAGCGTGAGCGGTCCCAATCCCTGGATGGCGTCGACGACGAAGTACACGCCGCGCGCTCGACAGAGTTCGCCAAGTGCGCGGAGATCGACGCGTGCACCGGTGGCGAACTGCACCCACGACACGGCGACGACGCGGACGCGCTCGTCCTCGAGTTCGCGCGCCAGACGATCAGGCGTCCAGCACACCCTCGTCGCAGCGCACCATGCGGTACTCGATGCCGCGCCGCTTGGCGAGCTGCATCCACGGATACACATTCGCCGGGAACTCGCCCGCGGGCGAAAGCACGACGTCGCCCTCGCGCAGCGGGAGCGCGAATGCCGCGAGGTTGATGCCAAAACTCGTGTTCGTGGCCAGCGCGATTTCCGACGCGTCGGCGCCGATGAGCGATGCGATCAGCTCGCGGCCGCGCGTCAGCGCGCCGAACTGGAGTTCCTGCGAGATTCGCTGCGGATTGGCGCGCAGCTTCGCCCACGTCGCCAGCGCGTCGATCGTCCGCTGGGGAAGCGGTCCCGTCGAGGCGTTGTTGAGATACGCCGTCTCGCCCGTCGTGGTCCACGGGAATTCATCGGCGCGGAGCGCGTCGACGTCGTAGCTCACGATTGAATGGCGCTGCGTGGCATCGTCGACCGCACGGCGCGCGGATCGAGTGCGTCGCGCAACGCGTCGCCGAGGAGGTTGAAGCCCAGCACCGCGGCGCCGATCGCCAAACCCGGAAACACCGACGTCCACGGCGCGTGCCGCAGTTGGTACAGGTCGCGCCCGTCGGCGATCATCGAACCCCAACTCGGCGTCGGCGGCTGAACGCCGAGCCCGAGAAAGGAGAGCGACGACTCCGCCATGATCGCTCCAGCCACGCCGAGCGTCGCGGCGATCAGCACCGGCGCGACGACGCTGGGGAGAATGTGCTGTATGAGAATTCTGATGTCGCCGGCGCCGAGCGCGCGCTCGGCCTGCACGAACTCCAGCTCGCGCACGACGAGCACCTGGCCGCGCACGAGACGCGCCATTCCGGCCCACCCCACGACGCCGATCGTCACGAACACGACCGTGAGCGACGGCTGCAGCGCCGCGACGAGCGCGATCAGGAGCAGCAACGTCGGAAACGCCAGCGTCACGTCGGCCAGCCGCATGACGAGCTCGTCGACCCATCGGCCATAGAAGCCGGCGATCAACCCGAGCGCGACGCCAAGCGTGAGCGCGATGCCCTGCGACACGAGACCGACCGAGAGGGACACGCGCGAGCCATAAATGAGCCGCGCCCACACATCACGGCCCTGCACATCGGTGCCGAACCAATGCGCGAACGACGGCGGCTCGAGCGAGTCGATGAGATTGATGCCGAACGGATCGTGGCGCGCGACGAGCGGCGCCGCGATCGCGAGCGCGATGAGCGCGACGATCACGCCGCCGCCAAACCACGCACGCGGGTCGGTCCTGAGTCGGTTCGACGCGCGGCTCACAACGGATTTCCCAGCTCGGGCGGCGTGCCCGGCCGCTGATGCTTCCACCGCCGATGATGCCAGAGATACTGCTCCGGCGCGCGCCGTACCCACCGCTCGAGCGTCGCGGTGTAGTCGGCGACGATGCGGTCGACGTCGGCCTCGCGGTCGCCCGTGTCCAGCGCGTCGATCGCTTCGAACGTCAGCCGATACCGCCCCGATGGCTGGCGAAGCGCAACGCCGAACACGATCGGCGAACCAAGCCTGAGTGCGAACACGGCCGGTCCGCGCGGCGTCTTGGCATATCGCCCGAAAAACGGCACCCAGGTGGACGCAAGGCCGACCGCGCCCTGATCCATGAGGAACGCCACTGCGCGACCGGCGCGCAGCGCACGCGGCACGCGCCGCACAGCGTCTTCATCGTGGACCACTGTCATTCCGATCTGCTGCCGCGTTCGCGTGAGATATCGATCGAACAGCGGGTTCGACATGTGGCGCGCCACGGCGTCGATCGGTAGTTGCCGTGCCGCGAGATACGCGCCACCGAGTTCCCAATTGCCGAGGTGGCCGGTGACGACGATCAGTCCCTTGCCGCGCGCCAGACGCTCCTCGACGATGCTCCATCCCTCGACCGCCTCGAAGAGATCGATGATCTCGCGCGCGCTGTACGACGGAAGCACCGCGGTCTCGATGCTCGTGCGGCCCAGATGTCCGTACGCCGCGCGCGCCACGCGCTCGACCTCGCGCTGGTCCCACTCGGGATATGCGGCAGCGAGTTGGCGTTCGACGACGGCGCGACGAATGCCGAGGGGCCAGTAGCCAAGCCGTCCGATGCGTTCACCCAACCGGCCAGCATGGTTGAAGCTGAACCGCTCGAACGTGGCGACCGCGCCACGCAGCGCCGCGTACTCGGCCCGGTGCGCCAGCGTCGGGGGCGGGGGCAGCACGGCAGCGGTCACGTCACCGTCGTCCATTTGGCGCGCTCACCCGCCGCGACCACCGCGCGCTCGAAGCCGTCGATCATCGACGACTCGGAGAAATCGCGCTGGACGCGCGTTCGCCCGGCGTTGCCCATCGCGACCCGGCGGTCGCCGACGGCGAGAAACTCCGCGACGTCCGACGCGGTGTGCGACGGATCGCCGGCCGAGAGCAGCAAGCCGGTGATGCCATCGGCGATGTAGTGCTGGGTGAGCGGCGACCGTTCAGCGATGACGGGCACGCGGAGCGCCATGCAATCGAGACAGGCCATGGCCGCGGTATCGCTGCCGGCGGCGACCCAGGCGACATCGGCCGCGCGGAGAATCGCTTGATCGTCTTCCGGCTCGCCGAGAAACGTGACCGATCCGCCGACGCCGAGGGCCGCGGCGTGCATGCGAAGATCCTCATCGAGCGAGCCGGGGCCGAACACGACGACGTGCATGTGCGCGTGACGCCGCGACAAGAGGGCCAGCGTGCGGAACAGCGTCGCGATGCGGTAGCGGCCGGAGGGCTCGTAGCTGCACGCCATGAGCAAACCCTCATTGGGCGCCTCGAGCCGCCGGCGCGGCGCCGGTTCGATGGCGTCATACCGCGCCGCGTCGACGCCGAGCGGGGCGAGTGCCGGCGGAATTATCCAGCCATTTGCGGTCGTGTCCTTGAGCTCGCGATCGGAGCTGAAGACCAAGCCCGGCCGCCGCGATCTTGAGGGCGAGCTTGCCGCTGCGAAAGACCGTCAGATGATCGAACGACGGCACGCGGCGAAGCACGGCTCCACGCTCGGCGAGTCGCATTGCCGAGCTGACGATGAGCTGATCCCGCTCCGACGTCACGACGGCCACCTCGATGAACCGCTCGCGCATGACGCGGCGCAAATCCCACGCGCCTCCCGCCGCGGAACGCGCAGAATTGACGATCACCGTCTCGAGCCCGGCGGCGCGCGCGTCCGCAGTGAGGCGCGTGCCGTCGCACGAGGCGACGGTCACCGGATGTCCGCGTGCCGACAGACCGCGCGCCGCGGCGAGCGTGACTCGCGCGCCTCCCGACCATCGTGCGTCGCCGCAATAAAACAGAACGCGCATGTCAGCCGACCACAGGTTGCCGTTCGTCACCGAACTGCAAGGCATGCAGCCGGAAGTAGGCGCCGCGCGCGGACAACAGTTCGTCGTGCGTTCCGCGTTCCACGACACGACCGCGGTCGAGCACGAGAATGAGATCAGCGTGCACAATCGTCGACAGGCGGTGCGCGATGACGAACACGGTGCGCCCGGCGAGTAAGCGGTCGACTGCTTCCTGCACGAGGCGCTCGGACTCCGTGTCGAGCGCTGACGTCGCCTCGTCGAGGATGAGAATCGGCGGATCGACGAGCAGCGCGCGAGCAATGGCGAGACGTTGACGCTGTCCACCGGACAGTCGCGTGCCGCGTTCGCCGAGCACCGTGTCGTACGCCTGCGGCAATGCCATGATGAAGTCGTGCGCGTTTGCGGCACGCGCCGCGCGCTCGATCTGCTCGGTCGAGTATTCCGCCGCGGCGCCGTATGCGATGTTGCTGCGCACGGTGTCGTTGAACAACACGGTATCCTGGCTGACAATGCCGGTGAGGCCGCGCAGCGAGCCGAGCGTGAGCTCGCGGCTGTCGATGCCGTCGATCAGAATGCGGCCGCGCGTCGGCTCGTAGAAACGCGGAATGAGATCGACGAGCGTGCTCTTGCCGGCGCCGCTCGGCCCGACGAGGGCGATCATGTCGCCCTTGCACGCCGTGAACGTAATGTCCTCGAGGACGCACTCGCTGTCGTACGCAAAGGCGACGTTGTCGAAGGCGACCTGCCGCTCGAGCGAGTCGACGCGCCGTGTCCCACGGTCGAGCGCATCTTCAGTCGGTTGGTCGAGTACGCCGAACAAGCGCTCGGCTGCCGCCAACGATTGTTGCGCCGTCGTCGGCGCCTGCGAGATCTGCTTGAGCGGCGGCAGCAGTCGCATGACGAGAATCATGAACGTGACGAGAGTTGCCGGGTCGAAGCGGGGCGGCACGGCGAACACCTGCTTGGCGCCGACCCAGAGCACGAGCACGGCGATCGACGTGCCGATGATCTCGGTCAGCGGCTGTGAGAGCAGCGATACGCGTGTGATCCGCACTGTGCCGTCGGAGTAGCCGTCGCTCGCCAAGCGAAAGCGCGTGTCCTCGTACCGTTCGCCGCCGAATGACTTGACGAGGCGAATGCCGCTCACGACTTCCTGGACGACGCTCGTGATCTCGCCGTAGTCGCGGCGCAGACCGCGATAGCCCTTGCGCAGCGTGCGCAAGATCGGTTGCAGCGTGAGCGTGAGGAGCGGCGCAATGACGAGTGCGACCGCCGTCAACAACGGCGACATGGCCAGCAACACGCCAATGGTGACCACCACTTGCGCGAGGTTTTGAATCGTCTTCGTCACCAGCTCGGTGATCACGACCTTCGTCTGCTCCGTATCGGCGAGGACGGTCGACATGATCTGGCCGGTCTTCGTCCGCTGGAAGTAGCCGAGCGGAAGCCGCTGCATGTGGCGGAAGACCGAGTTCCGGAGATCGCGCGTAACATATTCCTGGAGCGACGCGCCGAGCTGGCCGGCGGCCCAGAGGAACACGTTCTTCACCGCGACGATCGCGAGGATCGTCCACATCATGTGCTCGGCCGAGCCGAGGCGATCGTTCGCGTTGAGGAACGTGCCGACGACGCGCCGCTGCAGCTCGGCCAACCACGCGCTGTTGGCCAGCGACGTTGGCTGCTGGAACAGCGCGTTGAGGAACGGGATGAGCAGCGTAAAGACGAATGCGTCGAGCGACGCGCCGATCACGCTGAACACGATGTTGCCCGCCATGCGCCACCAGTGCGGGCGCAGATAGGCGAGCAGCCGCCGGTACATCGACGCGCGAGTGCCCGGCACGGCCGGTGCTCCCGCTGCGTTCGACACTGTCGCCGGCGTCACCGGTCAGCGTCTCGGCGTGAGGAGGGAGACCGGCAGAATGCACTCCTCGGGCGTCACGCCGCCGTGCAGGAACGACCCGCGATAGCGTCCCTGGTATTCGCGCAATTTGGTTGGATACACGAAGAAGGAGTCGCCGGTGGCGAGGAGCGTGTTGGCGCCGAGGCCGCGGCGCGGAAGCTTGAGCGAATCCTCATTGGTGAACAGCATGGCCTGCTCGGGATCCTCGGCCCGCAAGTCTTCGCCGAACTTGTAGCGCAGATTCTGCGTCGCGTCGCGCTTGGCGAACACGGTGGCCGGCGTGCGGCAGTGGATCGAACCGTGGTCGCTCGTCACGAGCACTTTGACATTGCGCCGCGCCGCTTCCTTGAGCACCGAGAACAGCGCCGACCGCCGAAACCACTGCTGCGTCAACTGGCGCAGCGCAATCTCGTCGCGCGCCACCTCGTACAGGATCGCCGATTCGGACCGGCCGTGGGTCAACAGATCGACGAAGTTGAATACGAACGCCGAGATCCCTTCCGGCGCGATGACCCGCGACAGCCGCCGCTCGATGTCGTCGCCATCGGCGGCGGTCGACACCTTTTCGTAGCGCACCGGCGCGCCGATCGCCAGCTCGGCCAACTGTGCCTCGAGCAACTGCCGTTCGTGGGCATTGAGCGTTTCGTCTTCGCGCTCGCCCCACCAATCGGGAAAGCGCGCGGCGATTTCACCAGGAAACAGTCCGCTGAACAGCGCGTTCCGCGAGTACGGCGTCGCGGTGGGGAGAACGCTGAAATAGTGCGCCGTCTCGATGTCGAACAACGGCGCGATGCTCGACTCCAGCGAGCGCCATTGGTCGAGCCGCAAACAGTCGATGACGACGAAGATCGCCCGCTTGTCCGATTTGAGAATTGGCAGCAGAAATTCTGGAACGATGTCGATCGACAACGGCGGTCGGTCGCCCGACAGATCGGCGAGCCAGCCCGGGTATGCCGTGCGCATGTACGCCGCGAAGTCACGACGAAGATCGGGATACAACGCCTGCAGCGATTCGTGGAGCGCCGTTTCGTTCGCGCCGATCAGATCGAGGTCCCAACGCGTGATCTCGCTGAACCGCGCGATCCACTGGCGCCAGTCGAGTCCGCGAGTTGGTTCGGTTTGGAGATCGCGAAAGCGCTCGACGAAACTGCGCGCGACGGTTTCCTGGCGAATGCGCTCCCCGTCGAGCAAGCGCGTCACGGCGGCGTAGACCTGACGCGGAGTCGTCGGCTTGACCAGGTATCCGTCGAGCGCGGCGCCCAACGCCTCCGTCATCGTCGAGTCCTCTTCGCTCTTGGTGACCATGACGATCGCCAAATTCGGATCGGCATCGCGCAGTTCGCGGAGCGCATCGAGGCCGCGCTTTCCCGGCATCTGCTCGTCGAGCAAAACGAGGTTGAACTGGCGTCGGCGCACGAGTTCAACGGCGTCGTCGGCGTTCGTCGCCGTTTCGACCTCGAACCCCTTGTCGCGCAAGAATATGCGATGTGGTTCGAGCAGCTCCGCCTCGTCGTCGACCCAGAGGACGGACTTCGCCGGTTGCGCCATGGCGCGAAATATAGCCCACCGTCGCGCGTGCTTCCGGCGTATCGGATTGTCTGGCAGATTGTCCGACATGCTCGCGGTCACCCCGCCGTACGCGCTTGCGTCGACCTCATTCCGCTTCGCGGCGCTCGCGTCCCTCGCCGGACGCGCGCCCCTGGGCGGCCAGCGCGAAGTAGCGCTCGCCGTGTACGTCGTCGCGCGACTGGCGCACGATGCGCTGCCTGAGCAATCGGTCTCCGGCGCGGCGCGGCGCGAGCGTGCGGTCGGCGCGCGCCAATGGCTGTCGACGCTCGTTCTCCCCACGGCGACGCTGCGTGCCAGCCTCACCAAACTCATCGACGCGTCGATGAACGGAGCCAATGACGCTGCCGCCGCGTTGACGAGTGTGATTGCCGCCACGACTGCGCATCTCGACCCGGGCGCACGCCGAGAGTTGGATCGCCTCGTGAGCGCGCTCGCGTTGGCACCAGCCGCGCCGCAACCGCAAGCGCTTGTGGAATAAGGCACTAGCGCGCGCGCAGCGTTGCTCCAATCGCGCTCAAGAGTCTACATAGACCCATGAGTCGCACGCCCGATATTTCGCCCCTTTCCATCCTCCTCTCGCGCGTGGACGCGGTCGCCGACGGCTCGCCGGCGCGCGACACGATTGCGTGCGGCTTTCCCAGCCTCGACAAAATGATGGGCGGCGGCATGCGCCGCGGTGACCTCGTCGTGCTCGGCGGCGACGTTGGGAGCGGAAAGTCGGCGTTGGCATTGGCATTCGCCGTCCGAGCGGCGGCCCATGCGCGCGTTGCGCTGCTGACGACGGAGACGACCGTTGAGCGTTTGCTCGAGCGGATCATCGCCATCGAAGCTCGCACGCGCGTCGACGACTTGCGCCAAGGAGCCCTCGACGATGCCGCGCGTGTGAGCGCGGGCGCCGTCGCGCTCCGCCTTCGAGATCGGCTGCCAATCCTGGATCGCGTCCCGTCCGCACAGGTGACGCCCCTGCCCGTCTTCCTCGATGAGCTGCCGCCGGTCGACCTGATCATTCTCGACTCGTTGGCCGGTCTCGCGTCGGGCGTGTCGGGCGCTGCGCTCGACCAGGAGTTGGCGGTCATCGTGCGGGAACTCAAGCGCACCGCGCTCGATCGGAACGTCGCGCTGTTGACCACCGCGCCGCTCCCCAACTTGGGCACGCGCGACGATCGCCGCCCCACGCTCGACGACTTCGGCGCGCTGGGCAGCGTCAAACAGCAAGCCGACGTCGTGCTCGCGCTGTTTCGAGAGGACATGTACCAACCGTCGCGCGACATCGAAGGCGCGACCGAACTGCTTGTGCGCAAGAATCGCAACGGCCCGCTCGGCTATGTCGATCTCTATTTCTACGCGCAGTGGATGCGGTTCGAAGACATGCTCGATCCTGACCGCTAGGCGGTCCGCCGCGCCGCTCGCCGCTGTCCGCCGCGCGCTATATTCCCTGCTCACCCCCAGTCCCCGCGGGCTATGGCAGGCCATAGTAAGTGGAAGCAGATCAAGCACTACAAGGCAGCTGCCGACGCGAAACGCGGCGCGCTGTTCACCAAGCTCATTCGCGAGATCACCATGGCCGCCAAGCTTGGCGGCGGCGATCCGTCGGGCAATCCGCGCCTCCGACTGGCGATCGACACCGCCCGGTCGAACTCGATGCCGAAGGAGAACATCGAGCGAGCGGTCAAGAAGGGGACGGGTGAACTCGAAGGCGTGGACTACCACGAGGTGACGTACGAGGGATACGGACCTGCCGGCGTGGCACTCCTCATCGACGCGGTGACCGACAATCCCACGCGCACGGTGGCCGAGGTGCGCAGCAAGATGTCGCGACTGGGCGGCAATCTGGGAACGCCGAACTCCGTGGCGTGGATGTTCGAGAAAAAGGGTCAGATTTACGTCGAGGCGGCGTCCATCGACGAGGATTCTCTGATGGAGAAGGCGCTCGAATCCGGCGCGGAAGACGTGGTGCGCGAGGATGACCGCTTTCTCGTGTCGACCGTGCCCGCCGACTTCCACGCGGTGCAGGAAGCGTTGTCGGGCAAAGGGGTGCGCGTGGCCGAAGCCGAGCTGGCGATGGTGCCGAAGACGACGGTCAACGTCGCCGGCAAGGACGCCGATGCGTTGCTCAAGCTCCTCGAAACGCTGGAAGAACTCGACGACGTGCAGAAAGTGTGGGCCAACTTCGACATGGACGTGAGCGCCATGGCGAGAGCCGACGGGTGACCGACTGATTCTCACCGCGCGTCGGACGTGATCGTCCTCGGCATCGATCCGGGCACGGCCAACACCGGGTACGGTGTCGTCACCGGCGACGGCTTGCACGCCGTTTCGCTAGTTGAATGCGGTGTGATTCGCACGCGCGCGCGGGACCCGCTCGCCGCTCGACTGCGCGAGATCTACGACGGCGTCACTGAGCTGATCGCGCGGCATAGGCCAAGCGCACTTTCCGTCGAAGACGTGTTCTACGCCAAGAACGTTCGCACGACGGTGGTGCTCGGCCACGCGCGCGGCGTCGTGCTGCTGGCCGGGGAGCAAGCGGCCGTCGACATCTACGAGATTCCGCCGGCCGAAATCAAGAAAGCGGTGGTCGGCAGCGGCGCGGCGACAAAGGAGCAGGTGCAGTCGATGCTGACGCGCCTGCTCCGCCTCAAGTCGATTCCGCAGCCCACGGATGCCGCGGATGGCATCGCCGCGGCGCTTGCCTGTCTCGGCATGGTACGAGCGCCGTCGGTCGAGCGGGCGGCGGTGGCGCACGCGCGGAGCATGGGAGCAGAGCGTTGATCGCGCAGGTAACAGGAACGCTCGTGTCCAAGGAGCTCGACCGCGTCGAGGTGATGACGTCCGGCGGAGTGGCGTACGAGCTCGCGATCCCGCTTGGCGTGTACGAGTCGCTGCCGCGCGCAGGCGACTCGGTGTCGCTGCACACGCATCTCGTCGTCAAGGAAGACGCCTGGCAGTTGTTCGGCTTCGCGACGGTATTCGAGCGGCGCGTATTTCAGCGCATTCTCAACGCGAAGGGAGTGGGGCCCGCGCTCGCGCTCGGATTGCTGTCGACGCTCACGGCGGAGCGGCTGGTGCGCGCGCTGCGCGAGCGCGACATCGCGACCCTGCAGAGCGCACCGCGGGTGGGACGAAAAAAGGCGGAGCAGCTCATTCTCGACCTCGCGGACAAGCTCGACGATCTGCAGGTTTCGCTGTCGCCGGCCGGCCCGCGTTCCGAGTCGGCGGGCTCAGACGATGCGATGCGGGCGCTGGTGTCGCTCGGCTATTCGCTGACCGACGCGGAGAAAGCCGTTCGCGAAGCGCTCGACGACGGCGGCAGCGGCACCGGGGCCGCCGACTTGATTCGCCGGGCATTGGGCAAGATTCGAGGATAATCCGAGTGCGCGCAGCCACACGTACCGCCACGTTCACCGAGTCGGTCATCCGTGAGATGACGCGCATTGCCGCGATGCATCAAGCGGTGAATCTCGCGCAGGGCTTTCCGGATTTTCCGATGCCGACGGTGATGAAGGACGCCGCCTCGGCGGCGATTCACGGCGACATCAATCAATACGCGGTGACGTGGGGCGCACCCGTGCTGCGCCAGGCGATCGCCGAGAAGTATCGCCGCTGGTACGGAATGGAGGTCGATCCCGACCGGGACGTCACCGTGACGTGCGGCGCGACGGAAGCGATGGCGGCGGTGTTTCTCGCGCTGATGGACGCGGGCGACGAAGTGATCATCCCCGAACCGTTCTACGAGAACTACGGTCCCGACGCGATTCTGGCCGGGGCCAAGCCGGTGTTCTTTCCGTTCGACCGGCCGGGCTGGACGCTCGACGCCGACCGCCTGCGCAAAACGTTCAACGCGCGCACCAAGGCGATCATCGTCAACACGCCGCACAACCCGACCGGACGCGTGCTGACGCGCGACGAGATTTCGCTGATCGCCGAGCTGTGCATCGAGCACGATGCGTGGGCGATCACCGACTCGCCGTACGAGCACATGGTGTACGCCGGCCACCACCACGAGATCGCCACGTGGCCGGGCATGCGCGAGCGGACGATTACAGTGTCGTCATTGTCGAAGACGTTCAGCTGCACCGGCTGGCGGATCGGATGGATCATCGCGCCGCCGGCGCAGACGGCGCCCATTCGCAAGGTCCACGACTTCCTCACCGTCGGCGCGCCGGCGCCGCTCCAGGCCGCCGCCGCGGTCGGCTTTGCGTTCGATGCGGCGTATTACAACGAGTTCTGCGCGAACTACCGGGCGCGGCGCGAATTCCTCGGCGCCGTGCTCCGCGAGCAAGGGTTCGAGTTCGCCATGCCCGAGGGTGCGTACTACATCTTCGCCGACTTCTCCAAGCTCAGCGATCTCGACGATGTCACGTTCGCCAAGTGGATGACGCAGGAAATTGGCGTGGCGACGGTTCCCGGCTCGAGTTTCTACTCGCACAAAGACGACGGGCGCTCGTTCGTGCGATTCGCGTTTTGTAAAAAGCAATCGACGCTCGACGACGCGGCGGCACGCCTGTCGAAACTGCGCGCCGCGTTGTAGCCGCTGGTCTTCGGCCTCTCTTCGGCTATATTGGGTCCATGTCGCGCGCCGAGATCACGACCCCGGAAGTGCTCTCCGACGAGTCGATCGTCGAGCTGTCGCTCCGTCCGCAGCGGCTGTCGGAGTTCATCGGACAGCACAAGGTCAAAGAGAGCCTGCGCATCTACATCGACGCGGCGCTCGCGCGGCGTGAGCCGCTCGATCACACGCTCTTTTTCGGCCCACCGGGACTCGGCAAGACCACACTCGCCGAGTTGATCGCGCGCGAATTGGGCGTAAGCATTCGCGCCAGCTCGGGCCCGGCGCTGGAAAAGCCCGGCGATCTGGTTGCCACGCTCACGAATCTGCGCCGCGGCGACATCCTGTTCATCGACGAGATCCATCGCCTCAAGCCGATCATCGAAGAGTTTCTCTATCCGGCGATGGAGGATTTTCGCATCGATCTGCGCTTGGGCGACGGCCCCAAGGCGCAGATGATTCCGATGACGATCGAACCGTTCACGCTCATCGGCGCGACGACGCGGCTTGGCATGCTCACGCCACCAATGCGCGCCCGCTTCGGGATCGAACAACGGCTCAATTTCTACCCAGCCGACGATCTCGAACTCATCGTGCGCCGAACCGCGGACGTGATGAACGTGCGCGTCGAACCGGAGGGCGGCGCCGAGATCGCGCGGCGCGCGCGCGGAACGCCGCGCGTCGCCAATCGCCTGTTGCGTCGCGTGCGTGACTTCGCGCAGGTCAAGGGCAACGGCGTCGTGACGAAGGCCATCGCCGAGCAGGCGCTCGCGCTGCTCGACGTCGACGCGTTCGGCTTGGACGACATGGACGCGCGAATCCTCAAGACGATCATCGAGAAGTTCGACGGTGGCCCGGTCGGATTGAGCACGATCGGCGCCGCGATCGGTGAGGACTCGAACACGATCGAAGAAGTCTACGAGCCGTTCCTCGTGCAGCATGGATTCTTGCAGCGCACGCCGCGCGGCCGCGTCGCGACGCAACAGGCCTACCGCCACTTTGGGTTCACTCCCCAATCCCCGTCGCCGGCCGCGCAGGAAACGCTGTTCTGACGGGCGACGCACGCGCGCCGTCGCCGGGCGGTCGCACGTCCGACTACGACTTCGATCTTCCGGCGAACCGTATCGCGCAGCGACCGCTCGAGCGCCGCGATGCGTCGCGACTCATGGTCGTCGATCGCGCCGCGGGAACGATCGAGCACCATACGTTCAACCATCTCGCGGAATTGATCGATCCGCGCGACGTACTCGTGGTCAATCGCACGCGTGTGCTGCGCGCTCGGCTGCTCGGCCAACGCGCCTCAGGCGCGCCGGCCGAAATACTTCTGCTCAAGTCGCTCGGCGACGCACGCTACGAAGCCATGGTGTCGCCGGGTGGTAAGCTCAAGCCCGGTCGCCGCGTCGACATCGCGCCCGGGTTCGTCGCCGAGATCTTGGACGTGACCGCTCGCCGGACCCGCATCGTGCGATTGGAGAGCGAGCTGCCGCTCGACCAAGCAATCGAACTTCACGGACACATTCCGCTGCCACCGTACATCGATCGCGCCGACGCGGCCGATGACGCGCAGCGGTATCAGACGGTGTTCGCGCGCGAGGCAGGGTCGGTCGCCGCGCCGACGGCGGGGCTCCATTTCACGCCGGAGCTCCTCGCCGCGCTCGACGCGCGCGGTGTCGCGCGAGCCGAGTTGTTGTTGCACGTCGGCGCGGGAACGTTCAAGCCGGTCGAGACGGACGATCCGGCCGACCACGTGATGCACGAGGAGTGGTACTCGGTGTCAGACGCCGCGGCGCGCACGATCAACACGCGCCGGGCAGCGGGCGGCCGCTCGTGGGCGGTGGGCACAACGAGCGTTCGTACGCTCGAGACGGTCGCGGACGACGACGGCCTGATTCGCGCTGCGGCGGGCGAGACGAGCATCTTCATCCGGCCGCCGTATCGCTTTCGCGCTGTGGACCGATTGATCACGAACTTCCATTTGCCGCGTTCGACGTTGATCATGCTCGTCGCCGCGTTCGCGGGCTACGAGTTGACCATGCGCGCGTATCAAGTCGCGATCGACGAGGGCTATCGGTTCTATTCGTACGGCGACGCAATGGTCGTCGTGTGACCCCGAGCATTTTCTTAGTGGACGTCGCGTGAGCGGATTCGAATTCTCAGTCGAGCACGACTCTGGCGCCGCGCGCGTCGGCCGATTCGTCACACCGCACGGCGCCATCGACACGCCCGCGTTCATGCCCGTCGGCACGCTGGCCACGGTGAAGACGCTCGACCCAGAAGATCTCGTCGAGCTGGGCGCGCAGATGATCCTCGGCAACGCGTATCATCTGCATCTACGGCCGGGCGACGAGTTGATTCGCGATCTCGGCGGCCTGCACGCGTTCATGGCCTGGGATCGGCCCATTCTCACCGACTCCGGCGGCTTTCAGGTGTTCTCGCTCGAAGGGCTACGCACGGTGAGCGAAGATGGAGTCGAATTCCGCAGTCACATCGACGGGTCGCTCCGCACCTTCACGCCGGAGCGCGTCATGCAGATCGAGCGAAATCTCGGCGCCGACGTGATCATGCAGTTCGATCATGTGATCCCCGGTCAGAGCGACGAGGCCACGGCGCGCGACGCGTCGGCGCGCAGCGTGCGATGGCTGGAGCGATGCGTCGCCGAAGTCGCCCGCCTGGATCGCGACGAGGGTCGGCGCCCGCAGGCGCTGTTCCCGATCGTTCAGGGCGGCATCCACGAGTCGCTGCGACGCGAAGCCGCCCGCGCCATTCGCGGTGTCGGCGACTGGGTTGGTTTCGGCATTGGCGGACTCTCCGTCGGCGAAGCCAAGCCGGACATGTATCGCATACTCGAGGTCGTCGATGGCGAACTGCCACGCGACCGGCCGCGCTATTTGATGGGCGTCGGCTTTCCGGAAGACCTCGTCGAAGGCGTGCTCCGTGGAGTCGACCTGTTCGACTGCGTGGCGCCGACGCGCATGGGACGCAACGGCGCGGCATTCACGCGCGACGGACGCATCAACATCAAGCGCGCCGAGTTCCGCACCGACCGCGCGCCGCTCGACGAGTCGTGCGACTGCAGCGCCTGCCGCCGCTTCTCGCGCGCCTACATCCGGCACCTGTACACGGCGGACGAAATCCTCGGCCTTCGCCTGCTCTCCCTGCACAATGTACATTTCCTCGTTCGCCTGATGCGCGAGGCGCGCGACGCGATCCGCGCCGGGACGATCGACGCGTGGAGCCGGGAATGGCTCGCGCGCTACCACTCACGAACGGTGACCGCCGCATGATGACGCCAGGAGTGCCCTTCGCCCTGATCCTCCAAGCGGCTCCAGGAGGCTCGGCCGTCATGCCGTTCGTCGTCGAGTTCGGCCTGATCATCGCGATCATCTACTTCATGATGGTGCGACCGCAGCAGAACCAGCGCCGAAAGCACGAAGCCGCGCTCAAGGCGCTGAAAAAGGGCGACGAAGTGGTGACGAGCGGCGGAATCGTCGGCGAGGTCATTCACATTCGCGAAACGACGAAAGACGGCGGAGCGAATCGGCTGCACGATCGCGTGACGATCAAGTCAGGCGAATCGCGTCTCGTCGTCGAACGCGGGCGCATCGCCCAGATCACCGGCACCGTCACGCCTTCGACTTCGACCAACACGCCGCGACGTGAGCATTCTCGACATTCGGGTGCTGGGCGACCCGATTCTTCGTGAAGACACCACTGCCCGTCGCCGAGGTGACCGACGAGGTGCGCGCGCTCGCGGCGGACATGTTCGAGACGATGTACCTGGCGAAGGGAATTGGCCTCGCCGCGCCGCAGGTGGGCCGCTCGGAACGCATCGCCGTCATCGACGTCGACGACAAGCCGTTTGTGATCATCAATCCCGAAATCGTCGAAGCGGACGCGAAGACCGCGAAAGCCGAAGAGGGATGCCTCTCGATTCCCGAGATCTACGGCGACGTCGAGCGTCCGGCGCGCGTACGCGTCCGCGCACGCGACCTCGATGGCAACGAGTTCGAGATCGAGGCCACGGAGCTGCTCGCGCGCTGCCTGCAGCACGAGATCGACCACCTGCACGGCAAGCTGTTCGTCGACTATCTCAGTGTGCTCAAGCGGCGCGCGGCGCTCGCCAAGTGGGGCAAGGAAAAGCAGAAGTATCCCGACTTCATTCGGTCGCTCGACACCGATCCCGCGCGCGCGCACGCGCATCCCGACGAGGAGTTGTGAATGCGCGTGCTCTTTTGGGGCACGCCGGAGTTCGCCGAGCCGCCGCTGCGCGCGCTGATCGGCGAAGGCTTCGACGTCGCGGCGGTCGTCACCCAGCCTGACCGCGCCGTCGGTCGGTCGCGGTCGACGCTCGAGCAGCCGCCGGTCAAACGAATCGCGCTCGAAGAGTCGCTGCCCGTTCTGCAACCCGAGCGTCCGCGCGGCGCAGAGTTTGTCGCGCAGCTTGCCGCACTCGATCCGGCGCCGGACATCAGTGTCGTCGTCGCCTACGGCCACCTGCTTCCGGCCGACGTCATCGCACTGCCGCGTTTGGGCACGATCAACATCCACGCGTCGTTGCTGCCGTTGCTTCGCGGCGCGGCGCCGATTCAGTCGGCCATTCGCGATGGGCACATCGAAACGGGCGTCACGATCATGCGCATGGTCAAGGCGCTCGATGCCGGACCGTCGATCGTGCAGGTGCGCACGCCAATTCCCGACGACGAGACCTACGGCGAGTTGCAGCTCCGTCTCGCCGAGATGGGTGCGATGGCGCTGATCGAAGCATTGACCTTGATCGATCTGGGCGGCGCGACGGAAACACCGCAGGACGAAGCGATCGCCACGTACGCGCCAAAGATCGAACGCGACATGACTCGCGTCGATTGGCGCGCCGACGCGCGCGTCGTATCGCGCGGCATTCGCGCCTACGATCCGCGGCCGGGCGCGTTCGCCCAGACCGCGACCGGCGAGGTCAAGCTGTTTGGCGCGCGAGCGTTGCCACAAAGCGCGCCGGCTGAGCCGGGCGAGGTGCTCTCGATCGACGGCGACGGGATGACGGTCATGTGTGGTACCGGGGCCGTCCGCATCGCCAGCGTCCATCCGGCGGGAAAACGCCGGATCACACCGCTCGAATGGTCGCGCGGGCGCGGCATCAGTCAGGGAGAGCGACTATTTTAAGCAGCATGGGACCGGAGGATCAGGGCCACGGAACGCCGAGTGGCGGCGGAGTCGCGGTCGGCATGGCTAGCCCGACCGGCGGGGTCACTGACGCGCGGATAACTGCCGCCGAGATCTGCGCCGATCTCCGACATGGCGAGTTGCTCGATCCCGTGTTCGATCGCCGCACCGCGCGCCTCGACAACCGCGATCGCCGGTGGACGCGCGAACTCGTGTACGGCATGCTTCGACGTCGCGCGCGTCTCGATGCGTATCTCGATGCCCGCGTCCGCGGCGGCATCGTGCGACTCGATGCCGACCTGCTCGATCTCCTCCGACTCGGCGCGGCGCAGCTGCTGTACATGCAGAGCGTGCCCGCCTACGCCGGCATCGCGCAGACCGTCGAGCAGGCCAAGCGCCGTCACGGAATGGGCGCGAGCAAACTGGCGAATGCCGTGCTGCGTCGGCTCGATCGCGAGCGCGACGAACTCGCGCTCCCGCCCGCGAGTGATCCCGTGGACATGCTCGCGCTCGAAGGATCGCATCCGCGCTGGCTCGTGGCGCGGTGGGTGGAGCGGTGGGGCATCGACCAGACGCGCCTCTTGCTCGAGGCGAACAATCACGAACCGCCCCTCGTGGCGAGGCCGTACCACGTCGTGCGCGAACAGCTCGAAGCGATGCTCGAAGCGGCCGGCGTCCATGTCGACGAAGCGCCGCTGGCGCGCGACAGCATCGTGCTGTCGAGCGCCGTCTCGTCGTTCACCGAGCTCGGTCCGTTCCGACAGGGTCTGTTCCATCTTCAGGATCCCGCGTCGACTCTCGTGACGCAGTACGCGTGCGTGCCCACCGGCGCGTTCGCCGCGGATCTCTGCGCGGCGCCGGGCGGCAAGTCGATCGAACTGTCGCGCAACGCGGCGCAGGTGTTCGCGAGCGACGTGTCGCTGGCGCGACTGCAGCGCGTGATCGAGAACGCGCACCGCCTCGAGATCGACACGCTGCACGCGTACGTGGCCGACGCGAATTATCCGGCGATTCGGCCAACCGATCTCGTGCTCGTCGACGCGCCATGCACGGGAACGGGGACGTTCCGCCGTCATCCCGACGCGCGGTGGCGCCTCAAGATCTCGGACGTCGCCGTGATGTCCGCGATCCAGCGCGCCATTCTGCGAAGCGCGGCGAGCGTCGTGAAGCCCGGCGGACTGCTTGTCTACAGCACCTGTTCGCTCGAGCCGGAAGAAAATGACGAGCAGGTGGATCGGTTCCTCGCCGAGCATGCGGACTGGCGATTGGAGCCGCCTCCGGACGGAGTCGTGCCGGCGACGGTGCTCGACGCAGGACGGCTCCGCGTCCTGCCGCAGCGCCACGGTACGGACGGCGCGTTCGCTGCGCGGTTGCGGAGAGCGGGCGGATGAGCTTTCGCACGTCTCTCCGCGCGTCACTTCCGTACGCGGCGACGATTGTCAGCGGATTTCTGATCGCGTATCTGTTCGTCGCATTCGCGATTTTTCCGTCGGGCGTCGTTCCGGGAAACGCGAAAGTGCCCAACGTGACGGGCCTGTTGTACGACGACGCAGCCAAACGACTGGGCGCCGTAGGATTCCAGGCCACGCGCGGCGATCGGCAGTATCGCGACGCCACACCGGTCAACACAGTGCTCGGTCAAGATCCGCCGGCCGGCACGAAGGAACCGGAAGGAACGATCGTGACGTTGACGGTGAGCTCGGCATCGATCACGGACAGCACGCGGTGAGCCGCGCATGACGATTCGCATCGTCCCGTCGATCCTGAGCGCGGACTTCGCGCACCTGGGCGACGATATCGCGATGTGCGAGGCCGGCGGCGCCGACGGCATTCACATCGACGTCATGGACGGCCGATTCGTGCCGAATCTGACGTACGGCGCGAAAGTCATCGAGACGGTGCGCCGCTGCACGTCGCTGCCGCTCGACGTGCATCTCATGGTCGTCGAACCGGAGAAATACTTCGACGACTTCGCCGCGGCGGGCGCGACGCGCTTGACGATTCACGCCGAAGCCGCGCCGCATCTGCACCGGCAGATTCAGCGTATTAGAGAATTGGGATGCCTGCCCGGCGTCGCGATCAATCCGGCCACGCCGCTCGACGCCGTGTGCGAAATCGTCGGCGATCTCGACCTGTTGTTGATCATGACGGTGAACCCGGGCTTTGGCGGTCAGGAGTTCATCGCGCGATCGGTGGACAAGATTCGTCGCGCGCGATTGTTGCTCGACGAAGCGGGCAGCGACGCCGCCCTCGAGGTCGACGGCGGCATTGCGCGCGCGACAATTCGCGACGTGTGCGACGCCGGCGCGGACACCTTCGTGGCCGGTAACGCGATTTTCGCCGCGGCCGATCCCACGGCGGAAATCGGCGCGCTCCGCAAGTGTTGTGGAGCCGCCTCATGACGCTTCGACAGCAGTGGCTCACCGTCGCCGCGATCGTCGCCGTGATCGGCACGGCGCTGCTCGTGGCGTCGCACCTGATGCAAGACGAGCTGAATCCCGTCGAAGTGGGAACCACCGCGCCCGATTTCCGCGCCAAGGTGCTCGGCGCCGGCGCGTACAAGTCGCTCGCCGACTACAAGGGCCAAGTCGTCGTCCTGAACGTGTGGGCCACCTGGTGCGGTCCCTGTCGTGAGGAACTGCCGAGTCTCGAGCGGTTGTACAAGGCGTACGGCGCTCAAGGGCTCAAGCTCGTGGCCGTGAGCATCGACAAGGAAATCAGCGAGGACTCGATTCGTGCGTTCGCCAATCACTTCGGATCTGACGTTCGAGATCTTGCACGATCCCACGGGCAGCGTCGAACAGGCCTACCAGACCACCGGCTACCCGGAAACGTTCGTCATCGGCCGGGAAGGCACGATTCGGAAGAAATGGATCAGCGCTGCGGATTGGAGCTCGCAGGGCAATCGCGCGCTCGTGGCGCAGCTGCTGGGCATCGCGACGCCACGCCCGGTCGCCGACGACGGCGATCGCTGAACGCCGATGACCGATGCGCCCCCGCCCCGCGCCGCGCAGCGACCGCCTAGCTCGCTGCAGCGCCGCCTGATCGCGGCGTTCACCGATCAGCTCCTGCTCAAGGTCACCGCGCTGTTCCTCGCCATCGTGCTCTGGTTCGTCGTCAACAACAAAGAGCCGCAGCAAGTGATGATGCCGGTCCGCTTTCAGCCGGTGCTCGACAGCACGCTCGCCATGCGCGAGCAGCCGACGCCGATTCGAGCACTCGTCGCCGGCTCACCGAAAGAACTGATCAAGCTGGGCGCCGACGCGCTCGTCATCCGCCGGCGAATCACCGCCGACGCGCCCGACACCCTCGTGCTCGACCTGCGACCGACCGACGTGATGATTCCCGACGGAGTCGACGCGGTCGTGCGCGAAGTGTGGCCGAGCAGTCTCGCGCTGCGCTTCGAGTCCACCTGGTCGCGCAACGTCCCCGTCCGTTCGGCCATCGACGTCGTGGCGCCGGCCGGAACGGGGCGCGTGTTCCCCCGCTTCCAGCCGGACAGCGTACTGATCACCGGCCCGCGCCGTCGCGTGATGCAGATTCCGTCGGTACGCACGACGCGCACGTCGATCGTGTTTCCCGACTCGCTGCCGCATCTGGTCGACATCGATACGTCGTTGCTTGGCCCGGGCGTGCGAGCGCGACCGTCACAGGTGAAGGTGCTGCTCACCAACGTGCCCCGCGTTTGATGCGCGTGCTCGGCATCGAAACGTCGTGCGACGAAACGTCGGCCGCGGTGCTCGACGGCGCCGGCGACGACACGACGCTCCGCTCGCTCGTCATCCTCTCGCAGGACGTCCACCGGATTTTCGGCGGCGTGGTGCCGGAGATCGCGTCGCGCGCGCACCTCACGTCCATCGTGCCCGTCGTGGCCAGCGCGCTGCGCGAGGCCGGGGTCGAACAGGTCGACGCCGTCGCCGTCACCAACGCACCGGGGCTCGTGGGCGCGTTGCTCGTGGGTGTGAGCTACGCCAAGGCGCTCGCGTTCGTGCGCGGCGTGCCGGTGATCGGCGTGCATCACATGGAAGGGCACCTGTTCGCCACAGCGCTCGAGCATCGCGACGCGGTGCCGCCGTTCACGGCGCTGCTCGTGTCGGGCGGTCACACGTTGTTGATCGACGTCGAAGCGTGGGGTCGCTACCGGTTGTTGGGCCGCACGCGCGACGACGCCGCGGGCGAGGCGTTCGACAAAGTTGCCAAGCTCCTCGGGCTGCCGTATCCTGGGGGCCCGCACGTCGAGCGGTTGGCCGCGGCGAGCGAGCGCGGTGCGCACCGCTTTGCGCGCCCGATGCTGCGCCGCGATCAACGACCCAACGATCCTGACTATTACGACATGTCGTTCAGCGGTCTCAAGACCGCCGTGCTCAACGCGGTGCGAGCGGCGGACCTTTCGGCGGAGCGAGGCGCGATCGCGCGCGCCTTTCAAGACGCGCTCATCGACACGCTCGTCGAAAAAACCGCGCGCGCCGTCGGCCAGTACAAGCGCGACCGGATCGTGCTCGGCGGCGGGGTGGCGTGCAACGGCGCGCTCATCGCTGCAATGCGCGACCGATTCGCCGGCCGCAGTGTACAGGTATTTGCGCCGTCGCCGCGGCTCGCCACCGACAACGCCGCGATGATCGCGCGGGCCGGTTTATTTCACCTCGAGCGCGGCGAACGGTCCGCGCTCGACCTCAACGCATTCGCCGCTCAGCCCATTCCCGGACTCCTCGTCGCATGATGCTCGCCTCGTCGCCGATCATTCATCATCCCGCCAACATCCCGATATTCGGGTTCACGCTCACGGGATTCGGGATCGCTGTACTTCTCGCGTTCCTCATCGCGCAGATCGTGGCCGAACGCGAGCTCGCCCGGCGCGGCCACGACGTCGAATCCGCGGCGATGAGCGACGTACTCTTCGCGGCACTCATCGGCACGCTGATCGGGGCCAAGTTGTATTACGTCGTCGTCATCACGCACGACGTGCGCGATCTCTGGAGCCGCGCCGGGTTCGTGTTCTGGGGCGGGTTCATCGGCGCGGTGGTCGTATGCGCGCTGACCATCCGGCATAAAAAGCTTTCGTTCGTTCGCTTTGCCGACGTGTCGGGGATTGCCATCGCGGCGGGATATGCGGTTGGGCGCACCGGCTGTTGGGCCGTGGGCGACGACTACGGCAAACCGTACTCCGGCCCGCTCGCCGTCGCGTTTCCCAACGGCTCGCCGCCGTCGACCGTCGGCGCAATGCATCAGATATTTCACCAGACGTTCCCGGCCGGCACCGATCCCAACACGGTCGTCTCCGTGTATCCAACGCAGTTGCTCGAGGTCGTGCTCGGCTTCGTGATGTTTAGCGTTCTTTGGCGCATGCGCGATCACGACCACGCCGAGGGCTGGCTGTTTGGGGTTTACTGCGTCCTCGCCGGCGTCGAACGGTTCATCGTCGAGTTCTTTCGCGCCAAGGACGACCGCTTCGGCTGGGCATTCGGTCTGAGCACCGCGCAGCTCCTCGCGCTCGGCATCGTCGCGGCCGGAGTCGTCATCATGATGGCCCGTCGGCAAACGGGACCGAATAGCCCCGGCATTCGAGCACCCGCCATGGCGTAGCTCGCGGTGCCGACCGGCGACTAGCGCTCGAGAATCACGACGGCCACCGCCGTGGCGATGCTGTGCGTGAGCGACACGTGCGCGCTCGTCGCCGACAGTTCCGCGTAGCGCTCGGCGGCGCGGCCGTGCAGGCGTAGCTCCGGCGCACCATCGCTCCGCGAACACACTTCGACATCACGCCATCCAATGCCGCGCGCCAGTTCATTGCCGGCGAGCGCCTTGTAGGTCGCTTCCTTGGCCGCGAGCCGGACCGCCAGATGTTGCGCCGGCGCGACCTTGGTCGAGATGAACTTCAACTCGTCTGCGGTGAACAGGCGCGCCAACATTCGCTCGCCCTGGTTGGCGAACATGCGCTCAATGCGTTCGATGTCAATTGCGTCGACGCCTATGCCGACGATCACTGCTGCCAAGGGGTGCCGATGAGCGCCGAATCCACGGCAATCCAGACGCGATCGGCAACTTCGAACATCACGCGGAGCTGCGCCGCCCACGCGCGCCACCGCTTGAGGTCGTCCACCGAACCGCGCGCTTCGTCGGCGAGTCCGCGGAGCACGGCGATCGACGCGTGCAGCGGCTCACAGGCGTCGACCAGGGCCGCCTCAAACGCCCGCCGCTCCGGACCGTTCTCGCTGTACCGCTCGTGCGCGAACCGGCGCAACGTCGCGTCGAGCGCTCGCGTGAGCGTGAGGCAGTCGAACGCGCCGATCGCTTCGCCGGCCGATTCGGCGAGCACCGCCTGACGGCGCGCCGCGATGAGCGGCGCGAAAAAGCGCTGCTGTTCACCGGCGTCGGCGCGGCCAGCGGCCAGCCCGCGTCGCGATCCAAATGCCCGCAACGTGCGCGTCAATTCAGGAAGCGTCCGGCAACGGGCGAGGAGATCGGCGCGAAGCGCCGCGCCCTTGTCGGACACGAAGGTCACGCGTTGGCCGTCGCGCAGTGCCAGCGTGACAGCGCTGCCGTCCAGGCCGATCCCGTCGATCGACGCGAACCGAACTCGCACAGGACGCTCGTTCTCGTCCGCGCGAACGACGACCGTCAGCACGTCGTCGCCGAGGACGAGAGTACCCGGGCCAATTTCCGTCTTGCCGATCCGAGTAGTGACGGCCAGCGACGGGCCGCGCGATCGTTCGATCATGAATTGAATTTACACGCCTGGCCGGACGGATTCTGGCGCCTCGGCGAAGATTGCCCGAAGCACCTCGTCCGTCCGCGACAGGTCTTCGAACACCGCTGCCGGACTGTGCTGTCCGAGGTCTTCGACCGAATAGTGGCCCGTCGCGACGGCAATCGCTCGCGCGCCAATGCCGCGGCCGCAGGCAATATCTGCCGGTGTATCGCCAATCACGACGACATCCTGGCCGGCGACGTCAACCTGTAGCTCCTCGCGAGCGCGCCGTTGGGCGACCGCGGGAAGTTCGCCGCGGTGTTCATGGTCCGATCCATACGCGCCGACGCGAAACATGGTCTGGGTCGATGCCCGCGGCCCCCAGCTTTGCCCTCGCACCGGCCGCAACATTCCCGGTGAGCAGACCCAGCACGACGTCAGCGCGCGGCGCGAGCGCGCCGAGGAGTTCGCGAACGCCGGGCATGACGCGCACGGAGCTGCTTCCGGCGCGAAGTTCTTCGGCAAGCAATTCGACGTACCGCTCGAACGTGGCGACCATGTTGGCGTCGATGTGCGAGTCGGCGTGCCCCTCGAGTCGCATCAGCTCGCGAATGATTTGCGGATCGGTTTTCCCATCGAAGCGATGATCGGACGGCCCCGATCCGCCGAACACCTCGATCAACGCGCGGTGAACGGCACGGCGACCTGCCCCGTCGGAAAGCAGAATGGTGCCGTCGATGTCGAACAGCACGAGCTTGACCCGCGTCATCGGCGCGTGAGCACGAGGCCGCCCATGATGCACGCCGCTCCAACACACTGCCACGCGGTCGGTGTTTCGCCGAGCAACGGCCACGCGACGAGCACGGCGATGACCGGTTGCAGGTTCGAGTACATCGCGGTGCGCGTCGGCCCGATGACGCGAACGCCGTTGTACCACATCAAGTACGCAATGACGAGCGAGAACACACCGCTGTACACGATCGCCATCCAGCCAAGCGCTGGCAGCGTGCTCCAATTCGTTCGCGCTACGGCCGGGAGCGCGATGATGGACAGCGGGATCGCGCCGCCAATCATCGTCAGCGCGGAGAGCTGAATGCCGGCCACGCGTTCGGTGTGCGGTTTGAGTAGGACGGTGTAAATCGCCCAGCAAAGCGCACCGGCCAGCACGAGCAAATCGCCGAGAACGGTCGCGTGTCCGTCGGCGCCGCTCGTCGAGCCGAGAACGACGAGCGCGATGCCCGCCACCGAAAGCGCAATTCCATACAGTCCACGCCCCACGATCCGCTCGACTCCGCGCAGCCGCCCGATGATCGCGATGAACGCGGGCGAGGCGGCGACGACGAGCGCGGCATCGCTCGCGCGCGTCCGCGCGATGCCTTCGACGAAGAACAACTGATAGACGCCGTTGCCGAGTACGCCAAGTCCGATCAGCGCCACGCACGTTGCGCGCGATGGAAGCGGCAGCCTCCACACGACGACGATCGTGCTGAGGAGCACGGCGGCAAGCAGCACTCGAACGCCGTTGTAGGCGAGCGGGTCGATGAGCGACGTGCCGAATTTTACGACACTGAAGTTGACGCCCCAGATGAGCGCCATGCCGACGAGCGAAAGATCCGTCAACCAAACGCCCGGCCGCGTTGTGATCGCGTGGCCGGGCGCAACCGTTTCATTATCCGTCAAACTCATGTGTCGTAAAGTAGACGCGCACCCTTTGGCCTGTCTATGTTCCGACAATGCACGTCGCATTTGCACTCTTCGCCGACGCGGCGAATCTCTCGCAAGAGGGAAAGCTGAACGTCCTCGGCGTATTCGACGCGCTGCAGGTCGCCGCGCTCCCCGCCGTTCATTCGCGGGCGCATCTCGTTGTTCACCTCAAAGGCACGGCGAGCGATGTCGGCGCGCATACGGTGAGCTTTCGCTGGCTCAGTCCGAATTCACAGGAACTGTGGAGCAGTTCGGGCGACTTGAACGTTGGCGCGCCGCCGCCGGGCGTGACGGAAATGGATCTTCCACTGATCGCGCAACTCGATTTGCCGATCGACGCGGCCGGCGCGTACACCATGGCGATCGCGATCGACGGCGAGCACACGATCGACGTCGGCGTACACGTGCGGTCGTCGGCGCCAATCGGTCCGAAAACGCTGGTCAGCTAGCGGTCGGGCAAGGCGCGCGCAACATCGATGCGCCGCGCGCAAACAAAGCGCTCTCGCAGCCGCTGGACGAACGGATCGCGCCGATCGCTCAACAGTTCGACCGCATACCCGCCGCGTCCAAGCGAGAGATGCACCATGCGACGATCGCCGAGCGCGACGCCAACATGTGTGACGCGGCGATCGGAGCGATCGGAGAAGAACAGCAGATCGCCGACCACAAGGTCGCCGACGTCGCGGCCTGCGTCGCTCCCCATCTCGGCCTGTTGCCACGCGTCGCGCGGCAACTGAACGCCGTGCAGCGCAAACACACTTTGTATGAGTCCCGAGCAATCGGCGCCCCACGGCGTCACGCCGCCCCAGAGATAGCTGGTGCCGGCGAACAGCTCCTTCGCGCTCTTGGCGATCGCCGATTGATCGCGCGGAAATCGGTCGGCCAATTGCGCGCCGTCGGCCGCGTCGCCGCTCACCACCGTTTCGTCGGCCGCGAGAATTGCCCGAAGCGGCAACGCGCGCTGATGGCCAGACGCCGTCCGTGCGACGCAGCCGAGCGACACGCGGCACGGCTCCCGCGCTCTCGGTCGTCGAGTCGCTCGGCGCGCTCCGCGCCATGAAGCCGACGTGCACCCATCCCTCATAGCCATCGGCGCCGCGAGCACGCACCCAATCGCCTTCCTCGTCGATCACGTCGACGCGGTGGCCGGCAAGCTGTTGCGAGATCATCTGGCTCGCCACGCGAGGTTCGCTGTGCATCGGCGCGATCGGCGAGCGCACCGTCGCCGCAAATAGCACGGGCAATTCTGGATCGATCACGCGCGTCTCAGCGGCCATTGGTATCAGCCAGACCTGGAACGCCGTCGCGCCCGTGCGCCAAGCGAACCGCGCGCTCGATTGCGCGCTCGAGTGCCAGCACGGCGAGCGCTTCGGCCACGCGCACGTCGGTGCGCCGGCCAGAGTCGGACGCGCTCGTCGCGGAAAAGGGCGACAGTGCGAAAACAATGTCGCCGTCGACCGCTGTTCCCGTCGGCGTGATTCGCCGGAACAGCGCGGCGCCCGAGGCGCGCGCCAGTTGCGTGAGCACGCCGCTGTCGAGCGGGGCGCTGACGATTACCGCCGCCAACGTCGTGTTGCGCAGCGCGGCGTCGGCCGCCGTCAGCGATCCACTCGCCAGCAGCCGCTCGGTGTCGACGAATCCACCGTTCCCGCTGTCGTCGCGCGCGCCGGCGATGATCGCCCCGTGTGCGTCGCGCACGTCGCCGAACGAGTTCACCACCGCAATCGCCGCCACGGCGAGCGATCCATCCGCGCTCTGCTCGACGGCGCAGCCAAGTCCGCCCTTCATCGCGCCCGCGGCTCCGCGGATTTTTCCGACGGTCGTCCCCGTCCCCGCGCCAATTGATCCCTCGCCAATGTCGACGCTCGACGCGCGATCTGCTGCGCCGTACGCCATGTCCGCCGACGGACGCGCGTCGAAGCGGCCGAGCGGAAGAAGATCGAATACCACCGCGGCAGGCACGATCGGTACGACGCCTGTACCAACGGCAAAGCCGCGACCACGCTCCTCCATCCACCGCATCACGCCCGCGGCCGCGTCGAGGCCGTACGCCGAGCCGCCCGTGAGGAGAATGGCGTCCACTCGACCGGCGACGAGGTGATCGGGCGACGCCGCGAGTAGATCGCGACTTCCCGTCGCGCGGCCGAACACGGCCGCACCGGCGCGCAGTGGCGCATCGACGCCGCGGATGACGGTGAGTCCCGTCGCGCCTTCGTCGTCCGTCGCGTGGCCCACAGCGACGCCGAACCGCGTGAGATCCACGCGATCGATCACTTCGGTGTATTCGGCGCGGACGTACCGGCGGGCAACTTGGCCTGACACTCCCGGCACAGCGTGACGCCGCGAATATCGCACATGAGGCAGATGAACGTTCCGCAATTGCGGCACGGATAGCCTTCCGACGCGCGCTCTTCGTTGCCGCACGCCCGGCAGATCATCGCATCATGCTCTTCGATCTTGGCCATGATAGGAAGATACTAGTGGCGGACGGTTGCCTGCGCACGGCCTC
Source organism: uncultured Gemmatimonadaceae bacterium (assembly GCA_963817445.1). Taxonomy (GTDB): domain Bacteria; phylum Gemmatimonadota; class Gemmatimonadetes; order Gemmatimonadales; family Gemmatimonadaceae; genus JAQBQB01. Next base: position 245,133 of record CAWFOG010000026.1, on the reverse strand, counting down.
GGCGTGGGACCAGCAGACGAACCGCCAGCGGTTCGACCTCGACACTGAACGGCGTCGTGCCCATCAAATCTCCGTCAGCCTGCCAGCGGAGCGGCGGCGTGGTTTCCACGCGCACGATACGCCCGCGCCCATACCACACGCTCGCGTCTGAACGGAAGTCGGCACGTACCAACCGCCACATGATGCGGATCGCGTCACCCACCGTGCGCGGGGAGAAAATGCAGGCGTCGAGCATGCCGTCGTCGGTGCGAATTTCCGGTCCGAGCGTGATGCGGTTTCCGAACACCTCGCCAAAGTTGGCGACCATCACCATCGCGGCGGGCCGCTCATGCTCGCGACCGTCGACGGTCACGCGAGCACGAAAGTAGTCCTTGCGCCATACGGTCCGCAGCGCCGCCCGCGTTCCCATCACCGTGTAGGCCAGCACGCCAAAGTGCCGCTTGAGCCAGGGCGGCGTCTCGGCAACCATCGCCGCGTCGATACCGACGCCGGCCGCAATCGCGAATCGGCCTCCCGACTCGAACCGTCCGACATCGATCAACTGCTCGTCGCCGTCGAGCAGCGCGGGGATCGCGCGCTGAATGGCGAGCGGAATCCCGAGGGCGCGAGCGAGCAGGTTGCCTGTGCCTCCGGCGAGCACGCCAATGCGTGTTCCACTTCCAGCGAGCGCGCCGGCGACCTCCATCACCGTTCCGTCGCCGCCGAGCACGAACACGGCGTCGTAGTACGGCGCATGCGCTGTCGCGAGGTGCGCGGCATGCCCAGCGCGCTCCGTAAACACGAGGTCGCACTCGACGCCGCGCCTGACTATTCCCGAACGCGCGCGTTCAGCAAGCGTGCGTCCGCGCCGCGCCGCGGGATTCGCAATGACAACGACGCGCTGGATCAGAAGCGCCACGTGTGCGAGAACGCCAAGCTGAAATTGGGCGGTGTTGGGACGAGGCCGACGATGCTCTGCTGGCCGTCGGCGTTACATGTCCGGCTCGCGGTCGGCGGATCGTACGCGAGATCCAGCGAGAGTGTCGGCTTGAATCGGTATTCGGCTTTGGCGCCCAGCCCGGTCAGGGCGTTGCGGTTCCCCGGCGAATTCTGGAGCTGGCACAGACCGCTGTTCACGTTGAGATACAGCTTACTCGTGACCTGCTTCTCGGCGCCGATCGTCGCGCCGTACAGGTAGGACGAGAACGTTTGGCTCGTGATCGGGCTCGTGCCGCTCGTCGTGTAGTTGCCGCCGCCGAGTTGGAACTGGAGCATGTCGAGCCATCCAACGCTCTGGCGCAGGCGGTCGGCCGCGTAGGCGCTCAACGTCGGCGCGATCACCGACGCGAGGACTTCGCGCGCGTCGCTGTTCGCGCCGAAATCGAGGCCCGGCTTGCCGAGCACGAGGTAGCTCACGAGATCGGATTGCGAGATCTCATAATCGGCGTCGCTCGAGAACTGAATCTTTGGCGTCTTGACCCGGCCGCTGAGATTCACGATCACGTTCAGATCGCGGTCGTGGTACTGCTTCACGGCGTATTGCGCCTTGATGTCGAGCAGCGGATCCTGCGCCGCCCCGTCGAACGTCACCGTGCCGTCGGACAGCACCTGGAACTCGCGCTGCACGATTCCCAGATTGAGATTGTACGTGCCGCCAATCGTCGTGAGCTGGCCGGCGAGCGATGGCACCGAGCCGAAGGCGAGCGGGCCGGTGAGTGCCAGATGCCCGCCCAAGCGAACGTTCGCTTCGGCCGACCGCAGCCGCACGTCGTCGCCCAGGTTGACGGTCACGTTCGATACCATGTTCGCCCGGATGCGGTTCAACACGGGCACGCCGCTCGCCGCTGCCGCAACGTCGCTCTGCTCCGCGACGACGAGATCGACGGCCTGCTTGCGCGCCAGGTCGGCGTCGAGCAGGAAGATCGAGCTGTGGTCGACGTTCAGTGTTCCCGTGAGTGTCGACGCGTTCGTCGTGCCAGTCAGCCGCAGGGGCTCGCGCTGGCGATTCGGGAGCCGCGGACTCGTGAGGTACAGATCGGCCACCGTGCGGCGGTTGTACGCGTGCAACGTGTCGAAGACGAGCGCGAGGTTGAACGCCATCGGCGCTTTCGTCTGCATCACGTTCTTCACAAACCCGGTGATCGACACGCTGCCGTTGTGCTGCTCGTCGGCCGTGGTCGCCCCAACGGTGACGCTCACGCTGTCCTGGCCGCTCGTGCTGACGCCGCCGGACACCCGCGCGGTGATGTTGTTGAACTTCACGCCGAGCGGTTTTGCCGTGGCAAACCCGCTGTCGACCTGCAGGCTGCCGGCGTACAACGGCGCGACCATCGAGCCACTCACTCTGACGTTTGCCGTGAGAAAACCGGATGCCTGCACCGATGGAAACAACGGCTGGAGAATCGAGAGATCGGTTCTCGACGCCGTCAGCGACCCGCTGAGCGAATCGGCACGGCGCACCGTCATTCCGAAGAGGGACATGCTGGCGGGAAGCGACACCCTCGCCGTCAGCGCCGACTTCCCGCCGCGCACGACGTCCAGCGACGACCGCAGTCGCCCGTCCTGGTAGCGCGCGTTCGCCGTGGCCTGGTCGACATTCATTCCAGCCCAGCGCACGGAGGACAGCACCGCGGTCGCCACGACCGCCGGCTGAGCCTTGGTGCCGGTCGCCGACGCGGTGACGTCGGCGGTCCCGGAGATCGTGTCGCTCAACTGTAGCAGCGTGCCGACGTCGAACAGTGGAACGTGCACGGCGTGGAATTGCGCAAATGCGGGTCCCGTGAGCGGAACAGCTTCGGTGAGCACGACGACCGCCGTGTCACGATTTCTCAATATGAGTGAGTCGAGGCGCGACCCGCCGCTGTCGATCACGAGCCGCGTCGGACGATCGAGATGCCAGCGGCTCACGCCAATCGCCAGGCCGAGCGAGTCGATTCTCACGGTTTGCGTTCGCCCCGCAGACGACCAGGCACCGCTCGTCGCGATCGTCGGGCCGTTGGTGCTCGCGGCCGCGAGGGCAAATCGTCGATGCGTCGAATCGTCGACGACGAAATGTCCCTTCAACGAATCAACGGACACGCCGCCGAGGAGCGCGCTGTCGAGTCGGACGTCGAGAAATCCCGCGGGTGCGCGGAACACGTCGCGGAAATCGAACTTGGCGTACAGCGAGTCGGCGCGCTCGTTGCGAAAGTTGAGCGCGATCCCCATCGGCGTACTCGCCGTGCCGTCGATCGAGAGTGAATCGAGCGTGCCGCGCAGCGTGCCACTCACGGTTACGCTCCCCGAAAGCGAATCCGGAGCCGCGGCGACCGTCGTCGGCGTGGCCACCGTCGAATCGACGTCGAAGAACAGCGGTCGCAGCCCGCCAAGCGAATCCACCTCAATCGTGAACGCCAGTGAATCCGGCCGGCCGTGCGGAAGCCCAATTCCGCCCGCACTCTTTGCCACGAGTGTCGCGGCCTTGGTATGCACACGCAGCGAGTCGACCGACATCTTGCCGTCGGCAAAGCGCACGCGCGCCGTCGATTGATAGACGCGCACGCCGCTCACCGTCGTCGGTTCCAGCGCGAGATCGGCCGTGCCGCGCACTGTGCTCGCGCTTTCGCCAGCCCAGTCGACGCCATAGTGACCGCTGAGTGGCCCCATCGCGATCACCGGCCGGTCGAGCAGCGACGCGAGTTTGAGTCCGCTGAACTCGCCGCGGCCGTGCATTCCATATCCGCCGATCGAGTCAGCGTCGACCCGGCCGTCGAAGCTGAACGCACCCGGCGGCCCTTGCAGCGACGCCGTCAAGGCGAGATCGGACGCCTCACCCTTCGCGCTGATCGGCCCGCTCATCAATCCCGTCAGGTGCAACGGATATGATCGGCTCAGCATCGTCAGCGACAGCGGCTCGGCGTTCAATGAGAGATCGTAAAGCATTGACTCGCCGTAGGTGATCCGCCCGCTCCCGCTCGCGCGAGTCGGATCGCCCGGCCCGTCCTGGTGGATGAGGTGTGCGTCGGAAAAGCGCACGTCGAGCCACGAGGAATCGAGCGTCGCCGTACCCGAGACAAAGCCGCCCAGTCGGGGGAAGTTGGGAAACAGATACTCGATCGATCGGAGATCGACCGTGCTCGCATCGACGGCGAATCCATGGAACGACGTGTACGCCGGGTTCAGGATGTCGAGTTCACCCTGGCCGGCAACACGCGACACAGCGCCGCGCACATGAGCATCCTGGAACGTCAGCTGCGCGTCGTCGACGACGAAATTCGTCAGCGGACCACCCTTGCCCTTGACGGTACCGAACAGCTGTCCGCGCCAATCCTCGGCGAACGGCTTGCCGTTGAGCGTTCTCAAAAGGTCGAAATCGACCGGATCCGCGCGCAGGTCGACCCGGCGCACGAGCAGTACCGGCGCGCCGATCCCAAACGACATCTGACCGGTCAGATGCGAGCCGGTGCTGCGGACATCCATCTTGGCCAGATTGAAATCGACGATTTGCAGATTCTTCGGATCGTTCTGAATCCCCAGGTCGACCGAACCGCCGCCCGTCCGCGGCAGCGTCGGATACACCCAGTTGATGTCGTCGAGCGCGACGCTGTCGCCGCGAATGGCGATGTCATAGCGCACCGGCTTGTCGCTTCCCCACCACACTTTCCCCTGACCGTGCCCGGTCGACGCGGGCATATTGAACCGCGGCGCCTGGAACCAGATCGAGTCGCCGAGGTGGCGCATCTCGCCCGAGAGATTGCGAATCCGAAACGTCGGATCGTACTCGTCGACGGTCAGAGTTGCGATCTGGATTTCCTGGCCGAACTTGCGGTCGCTGTCGGGATCCGCCAACCGCGCATGCGTGACCACTGCGCTCGCGTTGCGCCAGGCGTACGTCCGTCCGTATCCGTCGAACGTCTTGGAGATCAGCTTGTTCGCGGCGGTCAGATGAGCGTGAATGGAACTGTCGCGCGCCGCGCCGCGCAGCGCATCGTCCGGGTGCCAGGGCATCGTGAGGAGCACCGTGGCGTTGCGCGTCGTCGCCGAATCAATGACGACGTAGTCGCCCCACCCTCTCGTGTTGAGCTCTTTTGGCTTGGGCAGCTCGGGCGCGTTCGATCCGAAGATCTCCTTGAAGTTCCATTCGCCATTCTCGTGCTGCACGAGGTGCAGGTACGGATGTTCGATGTCGGCGTGGCGCAAGTACGCGCGATCGTCGACCAGGTCGCGCGGATTCCACACCAGCGTGATGCGCCCCGTGCTGAGGAACAGGTCGCCCCGCTTGTCGCGGATCGCGACGCTGTCGATCGTGATCCCGTTGATGAAGCTGCCGCTGAAATGGCCGAGGTACACCGATCCGCCGTGCACGGCGCGCGCAACCAGCGGCCGCGCAATCTCGCGCAGCTTCTCGCGGCCCGCGTTCGTGTGCGTGACGAAGAGGACCGTGGCGAGCACCACGAGTCCCAAGGTCACGAGCACGGCGGCGCTCACGAGCGCCACGAGACTGCGGCGGGTCACGCCGGATGCATCCTAGAAATCGGTTCCGATCGAGAGATTCCAGGTCAGATGGCTGAAGAAACCTGTTCCGCGTGACGGACGAAAGGTCGCCGGGCAGGCCGCCGCGTCCTGTCCAAATCGCCCCCGTTTTCGGATCTTGGACGATGGGCGGAGTGTCCGCACGTCGAGCCGTACACAGATCAATGGCGCCTTCCCCGTTTCCGTGATCCACCGGCTGCGGGAAGTACGCCGGTCCGGGTCGACTCGTGTACGGATTGTACCCCCAACTGATCTGAATGGGCCCTACCGGAGAGAAGTATCGAAGCCCAAGACCGGGCGTCACCGCGAGTCGTTTGTAATCGAGATCACTGGCTGAGCCGCGGGTCCACACTTGACCGGCATCGACGAACGGCACGTACTCCAACAGATCGGGAAAAAACGGATCGCGCAGCCGAAGCTCGGCGTTCAGCACGAGGAGCGAGTTGCCCCCGACCGGGATCGGTCGCCGCGAGCTGGCGCCCGGCCTGGCGACGAACGTCACCGTGTCGAGCCGTCACCGTGTGATGGTGAAGGCCGAGTTGTCGAGAGTGTAGACGAGCGGCCCGAGCTCGTTCTGCCCAAAGCCGCGGACGCTCGTTGCACCGCCGGCGAACAACCGCTCCTGCGGCGGCGGCAGCCTGGCGTCCCCGGGCGACGACGACGTTCCGCCCGCGATGTAACCCGCGCGAATGCGCAGCGCCAACGTGGTCCGCCGCCGGATCGCGCGGTACCAGGCCAGGTCCGACGTCCCTTTGACGAATGTTTCCCCGGTGTCGGAGCCGAAATACGGCGCCGACCCGCGTAGCTCGAACGCGGCGTTGTAGCCCGATGTCGGCTCGACTGGGTTGTCCGTCGTGGCTCGCTGCAGCAGGGCACTCACGATCCCCAGTCGCTGTCGCCGCTCCGCCTGTTCGCGTTGCTGCTCCGTGCACAAGTTGAACACGAAGCACAGCACGGCCGGCTCGGCGCGCGTGTGCCCGAGTTCCAGCGAGTACCCCAGTCGCAGCGGCGTCGCCTGGCTGATGTTTCGTGTCGCCGACGCGCCGAGTCCGATGTCGGTCGCGCGCAGGTACGCCAAATACTCTCCGCGCCGCTCGCTGTACACCGAGTACGACGGCACCCAGTGGTAGCCGAACAGCGTCGGCTCACTCAGGGTCGCGCCGGCGTAGTAATTGAGCGTCGAACTGCCGATGCTGTCCTTGTCCAGCGTCGGCCGGTAGCAGAGGTTGCGCGTGCCCGACGTCTCGAGCGGCGTCCCGTACCCGATCTTCGACAGTCGCCCCGTGAGTTCCAGGCGTTGCGCGTCGTTGAAGAAATTCTTATCAGTATACTGTGATGTGGCGCGAAAGCAGTCGAGCGTGCCCCATCCCTCCGTCAGGTCGATCTGACGCAGGAAGTCCTCGCGCAGATCGACGCTCACGTCGGCCAACGAGTCGGCGTGCTGTCGCGTCGTGTCGAGCTGGATGTTGACGTGCCGATACGCGCCAAGATTGTACAGGTTGCGTTGAGCGTCGAGGATCGCGCGGTCGCTGTACGGCTGGCCGCTCCGGAATCCGAGCAGGCGCACGACTGCCGCGCTGTCGATCTGGCCGGGCCCGTCGCCCCGCGCGTTCTGGCTGGTGATGGCAATCGCGCCAAAGCGGGCGAATGCGCCGGGAACCACCTGCAGGACCGCACTCGCCGAGTGTTGGCTCGGATTCGTATAGATCGCCGAACGAAGCACGTCCGCGTTCGGGTAACCCGAATTCCGCAGGCGCGCGACGATCGAGTCGACTTGCGTCGAGAGGAGCTGCGTGCCGAACCGGCCGCCAACGCTGAGCGGGAGATTGCGCAAAATCGCCGCCGAGTCGGGCAGCGAGCCAAGCCCGCCAATGGTCAGTGAGTCGAGGATGAGCGGCCGGCCTTCGGTAATCCGAAAGGTGATCGAGACCGCGCTCTTCGACAGCGGGCGGACGATCGTGTCGACCTTGGTATCGTAGAATCCGTTGTTCTGGTACAGCGCCTTGAGCGTCGTGACGTCCTGGCCGAGCCCGTCCAGCGGATAGCAGCGCTTGGCGCCGAAGAACCGAAAGTGCCGCCGCGTGAACGACGACGGCGTCGCCACCACGAACGTCGACAGCTCGTCGTCGTTGAACGTATGATTGCCGTCGAAGGCGAGCGCGCGCACTTCCTTCGGCGCGGCTCGTCCTTCGCACTCCACCTGCTGCGCTCCACCCGTGACCGGCACCAGCGCAAGCGCGAGCGGAAGGAGCACCGTCGCGACGGTGGCTCGCGCGAGCGCGCGCTGGTTTGGGCTATACGACTCCATGCGTCTCCGCGGTGTCAATGCGCGGATCGCTCTTTGCAGGCATGCCAACCTCGTGAGCTCCGGCCACGTCTGGCCGGGAAGCGCTGATCATCGTCGCCACTACCCGACGCGCGGGCAGTGTGAACACACAGTGCGCCCGCTCGGACAACCTCCGGCGGGCGCATCTGATTGACGCTTGACGGCAGGATCGGGTAAGTTCTCGCGCCACTTCGCCAGTGTCAATGGAAGATCGCCGACCGTTGCGCCTCTCGCTGACGTTCATCGCCATCGCGGCATGCATGAGCGTCGCGAGCTGCGGGTCGACGCAATCGCCGGCGCGGCACGAGTTGATCGACTCGCGCGACCAGTACGATCCGCGCTCGCTCGACCCCGCGCTCTCGACCGACGTACCGACCGGCCGCGCTGTCGCCTATCTCTTCGACGGCCTCACGCGCTTTTCTCCCGATGCCAAAGTCGAGCCCGCGCTTGCCGAACGCTGGGACGTGAGCGCCGACGGGCGCACCTACACCTTCCACCTGCGCCGCGGCGTCACCTTCCACGACGGCACGCCGTTCACCGCGCACAACGTCGTCTCGAGCTGGACTCGCGCCCTCGACCCGGCCACGAAGAGCGGTGCCGCGCAATTCCTGTTCACTATCCGCGGCGCCCGCGAGTTCAACGCCGGCACCGTCAAGGCACTCGCCGGCGTCGTCGCACGCGACGACAGCACCGTCGTCGTCACACTCATTGAGCCGCTCGCCATCTTCCCCAAGATGCTCGCCATGCCCGTCGCCTCCGTCGTGCCGACCAACACGCCGGCCGACTTCGGCGAACATCCAATCGGCACGGGCCCGTGGAAGCTCGTCGAATGGAAGCACGACGACTATCTGCTGTTCGCGCGCAACCAGTCGTACTTCGGCGGTGCGCCAAAAACCGACTCCCTCCGCGCGCGCATCATCGCCGAGCCAAGCACCGCGGTCGCCGAATACGAGAGCGGCAACGTCGACATCCTCGAGATCCCCGCGTCCGAAGCATCCGACTGGGTCGACGATGAGAGCAAGAAGCCGATGCTGATGTCGGTCCCCGCGCTCGAGCTCGTGTATGTGAGCATCAACACGACGCGTGGACCGCTCGCCGATCCGCGCGTCCGCCAAGCCATCAACTACGCGGTCGACGTCGGTCGCATCATCGAGCGACTCGTCGGCGGCCGCGGCACGCGCGCCGCCGGTGTCGTGCCGCCCGCGCTCGGCGGCTACGACAGCACGCGCAAGCCGTATCCGTACGATTCGACCAAGGCGCGACAGCTTCTTGCCGCCGCCGGTCACCAAACCGGCATCGATGTCGACCTCTGGACTTCGCCAAAGGATTTGCGCATCGCCGAGACGCTCCAGGCCTACCTGGGCGCGGCGGGGATTCGGGTCAAGATCGTACAGCGCGAAGCCGCTGCCGCGCGCGCCGCCGCGCGCAAAGGCGAGACGGATCTTTTCCTCAAGGACTGGTACGCCGATTATCCGGACGCCGAAGATTTTCTCTATCCGTTACTGGCCAGCGCGAGTCGTGGCGCCGGCGGCAACGTGTCGTTCTATTCGAACCCGACGTTTGATTCGATCGTAACCACCGCGCGCCACGAGCCCGACGAACCAACGCGCAACCATCTGTACGCGCGCGCCGATTCGATCGCATTCGCTGACGCACCAATGCTGTTTCTCTATTTCTACAACGATCTCTACGCCGTTCAGCCCTGGATCAAGCACTTCGTGCCACCGGTGATCTTCAACGGGCAGCGCTGGATCGACGTCACGATCGACACGGCCAAGAAGTGAGCCGATTCATCGTACGCCGCGTGCTGCTGGCCATCCCGACGCTGTTCGGCGTACTCGTCGTCGCGTTCCTGCTGCTCTACGTCGCGCCCGGCGATCCCGTCGAGTCGATGATCGGCGAACGCGCCGACAGCGCCACGATCGCGCGGCTGCGCGCCCAACTCCATCTCGACGATCCGCTCCCGCTTCGCTTCGCCCACTACGTGAAGAGCGTCGTCACCGGCGACCTCGGCACGTCGTACATCACCAACCGGCCGATCACCGAAGACATTCGCGAGCGTTTTCCCAAGACGTTGGAACTCGCCGGCGCGGCCATGCTCCTCGCCACGGTGGTTGGCGTCTCGCTTGGCGTGTTGAGTGCGCGGCGCCCCGGCGGATTCGCCGATCGATTCGCGCTTGGGCGTCGCCTATCTCGGCATCTCGTTTCCCGTGTATTGGGTGGGGCTGCTGCTCATCCTGCTGTTCGCCGTGACGGTGCACTGGCTGCCGCCGTCCGGCTACGGCGGTCTGCGCTTTCTCGTGCTGCCGGCGATCACGCTCGGCATGCGATCGATCGCGTTCCAGGCGCGCATGACCCGCTCGGCGATGCTCGACGCGCTCAGCGCCGACTATGTGCGCACCGCGCGCGCCAAGGGGTTGAACGAATGGGTCGTGACGCTGAAGCACGCACTGCGCAACGCGCTCATTCCGGTGATCACCGTGCTCGGCCTCGACTTTGGCGCATACCTTACGGGCAGCATCCTCACCGAGACGATTTTTTCCTGGCCGGGAATCGGACGGTACGTGGTGAACGCCATCTCGCGCCGCGACCTGCCGGCCATTCAGGGCTCCGTGCTGTTTCTCAGCACCGTGTTCGTCGTCGTGAACCTGATTACAGATCTCGCATACGCCAAGGCCGATCCGCGAGTGAGCTATCAATGAGGCATGACTGACGCCATGACGCTCGACGACTACCAGCGGGCCGCGCTGCGCACCACCAACCCGTCGCTCACCCCGCGCGACCGCTTGCTCGACGCCAGCGCCGGTCTCGCGGAGGAGGCCGGAGAATTTCTCGGCCTCGTGCGAAAGCGTGCCTTCCAGCAGCGCAACATCGACGACGCCGCGCTGATCGAGGAACTCGGCGACGCGCTCTGGTGCCTGGCCGTCGCGGCGGATTCCATCGGTGTTCCGTTGTCACGCGTCGCCGAACGCAATCAGGAGAAACTCGCCAAGCGCCATCCCGGCGGATTTGGCGCGGGAAACACCGCGTGAGTCGCCGGCCTTAGTCGTCCTTTTGGCCGAAGATCTCCATGTTCGACGAATGCCCCGGATTCACCTTCCGATCCGGATAGATCCAGTGCACCGCCTGGTTCACGGCCGTCGCCGCTTCGGCGAATCCCGTCGCGATGAGTTTGAGCTTTCCTGGATACGTCGTGACGTCGCCCGCAGCGTAAATGCCCACGCGGCCCGTCTCCATCATGCTGTTCACGACGATTTCATCCTTCTCGGACAGCGACAACCCCCAGCCGCCGAGCGGGCCAATGTCGCTGACGAATCCGAGCATGGGCAGCACGACGTCGGCGTCGAGCTCGCGCGTTTCCGTCTTGTTTTTCACATTGCGTAGAACGACGTGCGTGAACTGGTCCGACCCGTTCGCGCACTTGATGTCGAACAGTTCGTGAAAGGTGAACAACGCCGCGCGCCCGCCTTCAACCGCGCGCTGATACTCCGCCACGGTCGCGCCATGCGCGCGAAATCGGTCGCTCCGGTGAACGATCGTCACCTGCCGCGCACGCGACAGAAGCTGCGTTCCCCAGTCGAACGCCGAGTCGCCGCCGCCAATGATCACCACGCGCTGCCCGCGAAATTCGTCCGGATTCATCACGACGTCGTAGATGCCGCGCCCATACCACGGTTCCGCGCACGCTTGCGGCAGTCGCCGCGGCGAGAACGCGCCGATACCGGCGGCGATGACGATCGCCTTGGATGGAAATCGATCGGTCTCCGTGACGAGCACGAACTGTCCGTTCTCCTCCTCGAGACCAATCACTCGTTGCGCCAGGTAAATCGGTTGGTTGAACCGCGCGGTCTGGTCGGCAAGCGACTTCACCAGATCCTTCGCCAGGATCGTGGGAAACCCGGCGACGTCGAAGATGTACTTTTCCGGATAGAGCGCGGTGAGCTGGCCGCCCAATTCCGGCAGCGCGTCAACGATGCGAGCCGTCGCGCGGCGCATCCCGGCGTAAAACGCGGCGAAGATCCCCGTGGGGCCGCCGCCGATGATCGTGATGTCGGTCGGATCGTGAACCATGCGATGAAGCATAGCCCGGCAGGGCGAGCCCGTCATGCGCACGCGAGCGGCGCGGCACGCGGCAGCGGCGTACATTAGACCCCTCATGAAGATCTACACCAAGACCGGCGACGCCGGCGACACCGGATTGTTTGGCGGCGGGCGCGTCGCGAAGAACCATCCGCGCGTCGAGGCCTACGGCGACGTCGACGAGCTGAACGCGGTGCTGGGCTTCGTCCGCGCCGTCGAGCAGATGCCGCGCATCGACGAAGTGCTCGTGCCCGTGCAGCGCGATCTCTTCGCCATTGGCGCACTGCTGGCAACGCCTGATCGCGACAAGATGCGCCAGCATTTGGAAAAGGCGCGGATCGACGACGAACGCATTGCCGAACTCGAACACGCGATCGATGACGGCGACGCGGAATTGACGCCGTTGCGCTCGTTCATCGTCCCCGGCGGATCGCCGAAGGCGGCCGCACTGCACGTCGCGCGCACGGTCTGTCGCCGCGCCGAGCGCCGCGTCGTCGAGCTGAGCGCGGACACCGAAATTCCAACGCTCGTCGTCATTTATCTCAACCGGCTCTCGGACCTTCTGTTCACGCTCGCGCGCGTCGCCAACATGCGCGGCAGCGTCGGCGAGGTCACGTGGTAGTCGCGGCGCCATGACGCGCGTGCGTCAAATCGACCTGCCCACCTACCGCGTCACGATCGCCCCGGGCGCGCTCGACCAGCTCGATGACATCATCGGCGACGCGGCTCCAGCGCATCGCTACGCGCTCGTGACCGACGAGATCGTCGCGCCACTGTACGTCGAACGCGTGCGCGCGGCACTCGCGCCGTTGGCCGACGTCACGATGGTCGCGATCCCGTCGGGCGAAGCCAACAAAACGCGCGAGATGTGGGCGTACGCGACCGACGATCTGCTGAGCACGGGGTTTGGCCGTGACGGCGCGATCATCGCGCTCGGCGGCGGTGTGATTGGCGACCTCGCGGGTTTCGTCGCCGCGACGTACATGCGCGGCGTTCCGTTCGTCCAGGTGCCGACGACGCTGCTCGCCATGATCGACGCGTCGGTCGGCGGAAAGACGGGCGTCGACACGAAGGCGGGCAAGAATCTCGTCGGCGCCTTCCACCAGCCCGCGGCGGTCATCGCCGACCCAACGGTGCTCGCGACGCTGCCGCTCGAACATTTGCGCGCCGGCATGGCCGAGGCGCTCAAGCATGGCGTGATCGCGGACGCGTCCTACTTCGAATCGGTGGCGGCACTCGCTGCCAATCTGCCCGCGTTCGATGTCGCGAGCGACGCCGTGCTCGATCTCGTCGCGCGCAGCGTCGAGATCAAAGCGGATGTCGTGCGTCGCGACGAACGGGAATCGGGCGTGCGCAAAACGCTCAACTTCGGTCACACGCTCGGCCACGCGATCGAGCGCTGTAGCAACTACACCCTGCGCCACGGCGACGCGGTGGCGATCGGCATGGTCTACGAGAGCGCGATCGCCGAACGACTCGGCGTGGCCGAGCCGGGCACGGCGTCGCGCGTCCGCGCTGCCGTGCGCGCCGCCGGATTGCCCGACGAGCGACCAGCGTCGATGTCGGTCGACGACATTCTCGATGCGACCCGCGGCGACAAGAAGGCGCGAGCGAACCGCGCGGAGTACGCGCTCCCGTCGCGGATTGGCGCGATGGCCGGCGCCGATCGCGGATGGTCGCTGCCGGTGCCCGACGACGTTGTGCGCGCGGTGCTCGGCTAGTGCGCGCACGACGCGCATTGGTGAGCCTGGCGCTCGGCGCGATCGTCGTCATCGGCTGTACGGACGACGGCGGTCTAGCCGTGTTGCCGCCCGTCGTCGTCATGAGCCCGTTTCACGTGGCCGGTGTGATGGTGCGAGGCGCGGAGACGGGTTGGTGGAAGCTCGCCACGCAACCCGTGCGCTACGGCGATCCGCTGCCGGTCGGCGTGACGATGTACTGCTTGAGCGGAACGACACGCCGCGGCCGGTACGTCCGAGCCGGCATCGTCGCCGCGGATCCGCGATTCTTTCCGCTGTCGCGCTACATCGAGTTGTACGTTGGCGAACGATACCTGGGCCGATTTCTCGTCGACGACACGGGCAAGCGCATCGTCGGCGCGCGCATCGACGTGTGGTCGTCGAGCTGCCGCGAGGCGGAGCGATTTGGCCTCCAACGCGGAACGGCGGTGCTGATCCAACGCCTTCCGGTCGGCGTGGAACAAGCCGGCTCGACAATCGCGCCTGGTCCGTGAAATGACGCGATTGTCTCGGTTTCAGTAGCGTTCGGCTCGCGCTTTGCTTTTCACATGCGGCATCCTCAAATAGCGAGCTCGGGAGCATGTCTTCGTTCGCGACGTATCTGATCGGCTTCATCGTCCTGATCATCGGGTTGGCGATCGGCGCCTACCTGCTCAACGTGCCGACCGTGTGGATCGGCGTTGGCGTCATCGTGCTGATCGGCGTCGGAGTGTTGAGTGCGACCAGCCGCACCAAGCTTCGCGACCAGTCCCCGACGTCCGGCGGCGCAAACACCCCGCCGATTGGCGACCACCGGCCGCCGGCTCCGCCGAACGCCTAGCACGTTCAGCGTCGGCGACCACGCGGCGATTCTCCGCGTTCGTCGCGTTGGGCCGAGCGTTATTCGACGAGTGACGACCTGCTGCGAACCGGTGACGAACCGCAGTGTTTTGCCGGTGACGGAGGTCGATCGCGCGCAAAGTAGCCAAATTCGTCGCCGCTTCGGTCAGCGTGACCGAAATCGTCGATTCCCGACAAGCGCCGTCAAGTAACCTGCAAAATGCTGTCAGGCCAACGACATACATTCATTCGAACGACGCGATTCGGCGGACACCGCTCACATCTCTGTTGACGCCTCTGGGGACCAACATTATCCTGCGCGTCCCCACAAGAGCGCGCGAGCGAACATACGCTCGCTCCACTAACCGGCGTAAATCGGGAAGGAGCGTGTATGGAGCAAGTGACCGAGACCAGATCGTCGAAGGGATACTTCCGATCGTCTCCGTCTACCGCGTTCGACCAGTACCTGCAGGACATCCAGAAACTCCCGCTCATCGACGACCCTGAAGAGGAGCGTCGACTCGCCCGGCGGGCACAGAAGGGCGACGAGAAGGCCGCCGAGCGCCTCGTGACGTCGAACCTCCGGTTCGTCATCTCGTACGTCAAGAAATACCAGGGCCACGGACTCGACCTCAGCGAGCTCGTTGCCATCGGCAACGAAGGCTTGCTCAAAGCCGTCCGGAAATTCGATCCGGACCAGGGCGTCAAGTTCATCTCGTACGCCGTGTGGTGGGTGCGACAGGCCGTGTTGAAGGCGCTCGCCGAACAGACGCGCTCGGTACGCATTCCGCTCAATCAGAATTCGCAGCTCATTCGACTCGCGCGCGCCGAGACCATTCTCGCGCAAGTACTCAAGCGCGACCCGACGGAAGACGAAGTCAGCCGCCTCCTCGAAGAGACGCCGGCCAACGTCCGCGCCGCGAAGCAGATGTCGGCGACCGAAATCAGCCTCGACGCTCCGATCGATCGATCCGATCGCGAAGCGTCGACCTTGGGCGAACGCTTTGCCGGCGTCGACGGCACCGAGATCGAAGAGGTAACCGACTACAAGCTGATGCGCGAGTTTATCGATCGCGTATTCAAGAAATATCTCACGCCGCGCGAACGAAAAATCCTCTACCTCTACTACGGGCTCGAGGAAGGATCGGAAGCGATGACGCTCGAAAAGATTGGCGCGCTCATGGGAGTCACCCGCGAACGTATCCGCCAAATCCGCGAGCGCGCGTTCGAGAAGCTCCGTGAATCGCCGGATGGTCGGGCGCTCTGCGGGTTCTGGGCGGCCTGAGTTCGGCGCCGCGAAGCTGACGTAGCGCAACAAAAGAATGACGCCGGGGCCCACGGGCTCCGGCGTTTTTTTTTGCAACAAGCTCAATCGCCTTCGTATCGCGGTGTTTTTGGCGAGGTGAGAAGACGAGGCCGGCACCTCGTCTGCTATTGATAACCCCAATGATCCCCGCATTTGTGAACTCGCTCGCCGGCAGTGGGGCAGACGCCGCGGCGGCCCTGCGCTCAGTCGGCGGGTTCGACATCCGCGCCGTGGGTCCCGACGCGCTCGACGGCGCGGTCCGCACGGCCGTCGCGGGCGGTGCGCGACGCATTCTCATCGCCGGCGGCGACGGGTCGATTGGCAGCGCGGCGGGCGCGCTCGTCGGCACAGGCGTCGAGCTCGCCGTGCTTCCATGCGGAACGCTCAACCACTTCGCGCGGGATTTTGGAATTCCGCTCGACCTCTACGACGCGGCGCGCCTCGCCACCGCGGGTCTCGGCGTTTCAGTCGATGCCGCGTCGGTGAACGACCGGGCGTTTCTCAGCACGAGCTCCGTCGGCGCGTACGTCGCGTTCGTTCGTGCACGGCAGCGACTCGAGCGCCGCCTCGGCTATCACGTCGCCTCATTCATCGCCGGCGTGCGGCTCGCCGTGCACCTGCCGCTCTTTACCGTCACGCTGCGCGTCGACGGCCACGCGCGCGAGTACCTCACGCCGCTCGTCTTTGTCGGTGTCGGCGAACGCGAGCTCAAGCTGCCGTCGGTAGGCGCGCGCGTGACGGATGGGCGCGCCGGCCTGCACGTCATGGTGGTACGCAGTCGCTCCGGCGCGCGCGCGATCGCGTTGGGACTCGCCGCGGCAGCGCGCGGCGTGCGCGCCGTATCACAAACGCCGGCGATGGATTCATTTCTCGTGAACGAGTGCCGCATCGAGCCGCCTACCAACCGCTTGGCCGTCGACGGTGAGATCGTGACGGCGCATCCACCGCTCAGCTACCGATCGTTGCCCCGACAACTCCGTGTCGTGCTTCCCGCAGGACCGCCGTTAGAACGACAGTGCCGCTACCCGCTGCGCGCCGCGGCGGCATAGCTTTCAATCGTGTCCTCCGCAATTGATCGAGGTCTCGCCGAGCGTCTGGCGTCGATCGTCGGACAGCGCCGCGTTCTGTATCGCCCGAGCGAGTTACTCGCGTTCGCGGCCGACGCGCTGCCGTCGTACCACCAGCAGCCGTCGCTCGCCGTGTTTCCCGGCACGCGCGACGAGACGATTGCCGTCGTGCGCGAGCTGGCCCGGTCGCGCACGCCGTTCGTGCCGCGCGGTGCAGGCACCGGTTTGTCGGGCGGCGCGCTCGCCGACGGCGTCGTGCTGGTCGGGCTCAATCGTCTCACGCGCGTACTGTCGGTCGACGCGGACAACCGCCTCGCCGTCGTCGAGCCCGGCGTGGTGAACGTCGCACTGAGTCGCGCGGTCGCCGCGCACGGATTGCACTACGCGCCGGATCCTTCGAGTCAGGCGGCCTGCACGATCGGCGGCAACGTGGCCGAAAACGCCGGCGGTCCGCACTGTCTCAAGTACGGCGTGACGACGAATCACATCGTCGCGCTCACCGTACTGCTCCCCGACGGAGACGTCGTGCAGCTCGGCAGCGCTCACGGCGAGCACGAAGGCTACGACCTCGTCGGCGCGTTCGTCGGATCGGAAGGCTGCTTCGGCATCGCGCTCGAGATCACGGTGCGCCTGTCGCCCAACCCCGAAGTCATTCGCACGTTGCTCGCTGATTTCATGACGATCGACGCGGCGGCGCGCGCCGTATCCGACATCGTCGCGACGGGAATCGTCCCGGCCGCGCTCGAGATGATCGACCAGGGAACGATTCGCGCCGTGGAGTCGTCGATCTACGCCGCGGGCTATCCCACGGACGCCGCGGCGGCGCTGTTGATCGAGCTCGATGGTGCCGCGGCCGGCGTCGAGCACGACGTCGCCACCGTCGACGCGCTCTGCAAGCGGAGCGGAGCGCGCACAGTACGCATTGCGCGCGACGAAACCGAACGCACCAAGCTCTGGCAGGGGCGCAAAAAGGCGTTCGGCGCGATGGGCCGCGTGTCGTCGCATCTCGTCGTGCAGGACGCGGTCGTGCCACGCACCAAGCTGCCGCAGATACTCGCCGCGATTCAAGCAATTGGTGAACGGCATCGCGTCCGCGTCTGCAACGTGTTTCACGCCGGCGACGGCAACCTGCATCCCAACGTGCCATATAACGCCGCCGACGCTGATGAAACCGCACGCGTTCATCTCGCCATGAGCGAGATCATGCGCGCCTGCATCGCCGCCGGCGGAACGATTTCCGGCGAACACGGCGTCGGGTTCGACAAGATGCCGTACATGGACCTGATTTTTTCGCCGGACTCGCTGGCGACAATGTGTTCGCTGCGCGACGTGTTCGACCCCGATCATCGCTCGAACCCAGGCAAGGTCGTCCCGGTTCATGCCTGTCGTGAATGGCACGGAACGCCGTCCGTACACCGCGGCGCGCCGGCAACGGCCGCCGTGACGGGCGTCGAGTGACGGCGCTCGCGGTCGACAGCGCGGACGTCGCGCGCGATCGTATTCGCGATCGCATTCAGGACGCGCGCGCGCGAGGCACCGCGCTCCGCGTCGCCGGACGCGGCACTTGGCTCGACGCCGGGCGCCCGGTGCGCGCGTCGGAAATGCTGTCGACGCGCGAGTTGTCGGGAATCGTGGAGTACGTTCCAGGCGATCTCACCATCACCGCGCGCGCCGGCACCACGCTCGACGAAATTCGCGACGCCACCGCGGCGCACGGCCAGTGGCTCGCGCTCGATCCGCACGGCGCGCCGGACGGAACGATCGGCGCGACGCTCGCCACGGCATCCAGCGGGCCGCTGTCGACGTTCTTCGGCGGCCCGCGCGACCTCGCGCTCGGCGTGGAATTCGTGAGCGGTGCCGGCGTGCTCGCGCGCGGCGGCGGACGCGTCGTGAAAAACGTGGCCGGGTTTGACCTCACACGATTGCTCACCGGCTCGTGGGGAACACTGGCCGTCGTCACCGAGATCACGTTCCGCCTTCATGCGCGCCCCGAAGCCGACGAGACGCTCGTCGCGCGACTCCCGGCGAGCGCCGACGACCTCGATCGACTCGGCCGCGCGCTGCGGCGACTTCCGTTCACGCCGTTGGCATGCGAAGTCGTCAACGCGACGTTCGCGGCGCATCTCGTCGGCGGCAGCGACCCGGCGATGCTCATTCGACTCGGCGGAAATCGCGACGCCGTGCGCGCGCAGCGCGCAGCGTTCGCCGAACTCGCGAGCGTCACCGAGATCGACGCCGACGTGTGGACCAGATTCCGCACCGCGGAGCCGGCGGGCGCGAGTGTCGTCCGATTGTCGAGCGCACAATCAGAGATTGCTCGCACCTGGAGCGAGGCGATGGCACTCACCGCGCCATGCGCCGGCGCGTTCGTTCACGCGCGGCCGTTGCGCGGCGTCGCTCGCTGCATCATTCCGCCAGGCGATGCGTCGGCGAACGCCGTACGTGCGGCGTTCAACTCGACGATGAAGGCAACGCGCATTGGCGAACGCCTGCCGGCCGATCTGTGGGCCGTCTGCTCGCCACCGCCAACCGCCGATCGGATGTCGCGCGGCGTCAAGGCGACCTTCGACCCGGCCAACGTGCTCAACCCGGGCATTTTTGGAGAACTCTCATGAGCGCGCCGGATATCGTCCCGGCGGAATGCGCGCTCCCAAACAGCCCGCTCGCCGGCGAGCGCGCCGGCATCGACGCCTGCGTGCACTGTGGCTTCTGCCTGCAGGCATGCCCGACGTATCTCACGCTGGAAGACGAGAACGACAGTCCGCGCGGTCGCATCGTGCTCATGCGCGCTCTGCTCGAGGGAACGCTCGCGCCGGGTGACGAGAGCGTCGAGACGCACATCGCGCAATGCCTCGGCTGTCGCGCGTGCGAAACGGTGTGCCCCTCCGGCGTGCCGTACGGGCATCTGCTCGAGGCCACGCGAGCCACGCTCGCCGAGCATCGGCCAATTCCGTTCGTCGCGCGCGCCATGCTCGCGGTGTTCAAGCGCCCGTCGCTGCTCTCGCTGGCGATGGCCGCGGGCCGCGTCGCGCGCGCGCTTCGTGTGTCGCGTCTCCTGGCGCGCCTGCCCGGGCGGATCGGTTTTTCGATGGCGATGTTGGAATCGACACGGCGCGATGCGCGCCTGCGACAACACGACGCCGCCGAGCACACTGCTCAGACCAACACCGGTGGATCGGCAGCGCTGCTCACCGGCTGCGTCATGGAAGGATTGTTCGCCGAGACGAATCGCGCGACCGAACGTGTGCTCCGCGCGAACGAATTCACACTGGCCGGCGCACCGGGCCAACGGTGCTGTGGCGCGCTGCACGCGCACGCGGGAGACGTGGACGCGGCGCGCCACTTGGCCCGCGCGAACATCGCGGCGTTCGAACACGCGAACGCTGACTATGTCGCGGTCAACGCGGCGGGCTGCGGCGCGATGATGAAAGACTACGGTCATCTGCTCGCCGACGATCCCGAGTGGGCCGCACGCGCGGCCACGCTGTCGGCAAAGGTGCGAGATGTGAGCGAGCTGCTTGCGTCGGCCGGGCCGAACCGCGGCGGGCCTGTGACCTTCCGCGTCGCCTACGACGCGCCCTGTCATCTGCAGCACGCGCAACGAATCTCCGCTCCGCCACTTCAGGTGCTGCGCGCGATCCCCGGACTCGAGTTGGTGCCCCTGGCCGAGAGCGACGTGTGCTGCGGCAGCGCGGGGATCTACAACCTCGTCGAGCCGGAGACGTCGAACGCGGTGCTCGATCGCAAGCTCGACAACATCGCCGGCGCTGCGCCGGAGCTCGTCGCAACGGGAAACCCGGGCTGCCTCATGCAGATTGGCGCCGGTTTGTTGCGGCGCAAATCCGCCGTGCGCGTTGCGCACCCGATCGACTTGCTCGACCAGAGCTATGCTCGCCTTATCGCCGACGGCCAATAGCCAATGTTTGACGCGGCGGCTTACTTACGAAGCATGATTGACGTTGAAGTCTCCGCTGTGAATGCCGAGTACGACGCGCTGCGCACGCGTTCGATCGTCGTGGACCGAAGCCATCGAGGCCGCATTCGATTCTTCGGCGACGGATCCGGTGTCGCGCTCACCGGGCTCGTGACCAACGACGTGCTCGCAATGCAGTCTGGCCACGGACAGTACGGCGCCGCGCTGTCAGCCAAGGGACGCATCATCGCCGATCTTCGCATTTTCGCCGGACCCGGCCACTACCTCGTCGACACATCCGAGCGCGCGTGGCCCGGTTTCCTCGCCATGGTGAAGAAATACGTCAATCCGCGCGCGACCGGCTATCGCGACGACTCGCACGCCGTGAGAGACATCGGGCTGTTCGGCGCGGCGTCACGACAAGTCGTCTCCGAGCTCACGGGCATCGCGGTCGAGCAACTTGGCGAACTCGCACCGTACGCGCACATCGCAGCGACGATCGACGACGCGGCCGTGACGGTCGCGCGCGCCCCGGACATCGGCGTCGAAGGCTACGATCTGTTCGTTCCCTTCGAACGATTCGATCAGGTGTGGGAGCGTTCGGTTTCGGCTGGCGCAACACCGGCCGGCTCCCGCCCTGTGGGACATCGCGCGGATCGAGGCCGGGCGCCCGGAGTGGGGAATCGACATCGACGACACGACGATTCCGCAGGAAGCGAATTTCGACGAACTCGAAGCAATCTCGTATACCAAGGGTTGTTACATCGGGCAGGAGCTCGTGGCGCGCGTTCACTTTCGCGGCCATGTGAACCGACATCTGCGCGGCTTGCGCGCGGCGAGCAGCGAACCGCCCGCGCCGGGCGCGCAGCTATTCGACGATGCCGGCGCGCACGTTGGCGACGTGCGGAGTGCCGTCGCGTCCCCGCGACTCGGCGGGATCGCTCTCGGTATGTTGCGGCGCGAAGTGACGCCGGGGTGCAGCGTCACCGCCCGCTGGGAAGGTGGCGAACGCCGGCTCGACGTAACGGCGCTGCCCTTCCCCATCTAAGTCGCACACGTGCGCCGCGCGCTCGTCACCGGCGCGACAGGACTCGTCGGCTCGCACATTGTCGACCGGCTCGTCGCGGATGGTTGGACTGTGCGCGCGCTCGTTCGCTCGCCGTCGTCCGCGCACTTCGACGACAGTGTCGAGCAGTTCACCGGCGACGTACTCGACGCCGACGCGTTCACGCGCGCCGCCGCGCGGTGCGACACGGTCTTTCACACCGCCGCCGCCGTCACGCCGCGCGGCGGATGGGAAGCATACCGCCACCTCAACATCGACGGGACGGAGAACGCGATCGCGGCCGCCGAGCGATCGGGCGCGCGACTGCTGCACGTGAGCAGTGTTGCGGTGTACGGACCGGACGGACGCTATCGCGGTCCTGGTGTGAAGACAGACGAAGCGACTCCGCTCGGCCGGCTGCCCGAACGCGCATTTTACGCGCGCTCGAAGCGCGAGTCGGAGCAGCTCGTGATGAATGCCCACGATGGCGGTCGAATTTGGGCGAGCGCCGTTCGACCGTCAGTGATTTACGGTCGGCGCGACCGACAGTTCGTCCCCCGCATGGCGCGGGCGTTACAGCGCGGCGTTGCTCCAATCATTGGCGGCGGCCACTCGACGCTGGCGATCGTGAACGCCGCGAACGTCGCGGCGGGCGCGGTTCTCGCCGCCACTCAAGATGTCGCCGGCGGACGCGCCTACAATCTCACGAACGACGGCGACGTGACCGTTCGGCGCTTTTTCGAACTCGCCGCGGATGGAATGGGCCGGCACGTTCGATTGGTACCAGTGCCAACATGGCTCGCGCGCGGTGGGTTCGGCGCGGTGCGTTTCGTCGCGCGGCACATGACGGGCGGCAGAATGAATGTGCTGTCGAACGCGTCGCTCGCCTTGCTCACGGAGAACGATCCGTTCACGTCTGAACGCGCGCGGCGCGAACTCGGATGGAGGCCGGTGGTACGCCCCGAGGACGGGATTCGAGACGCGTTTCGCTGGTGGGCGACGCAGACGACGTCGCGCCGATAGCGGACAGCAAAAGGGGCGCGACGTGAAGCCGCGCCCCGAAGCTACTGCCGATGTTCGGCTTGCGCCGAGCGATCAGCCCTTCTTCTTTTTCCCGGCCTTGGTGGCCGTGTCCATCTTCTTGGTCGTGTCCATCATCATCGACGAATCCTTCTTCGTCGTGTCCATCTTCATACCGGTGTCGGTCGTCGCAGCCGCAGGCGCTGGGGCCATGGCGGGAGCAGCGGTGTCCGTCTTGGCAACATCCGACTTGGAGCAAGCAGTAATCGCAAGTGCAGCGGCGACGACGAAAGCCAGGCGCTTCATGACAATCTCCTGAAGAGTAGGTCGAGGTTCTTCCGCGTGGTCCGTGCACGCGATCGTGGCGCTCAGGTCGAGCGGCGCTGAAACTTACCGGACCTAGAGTGCGTGTCAAGACCGGGGTCAGCCCAGCAAGTTGGCGTGAGGCAACGAGTTCCTTTCACGCACTCATCCGACTGCCCCTCGTACTGACCTTCTGCCCGCTGCACCTTCCGGGCCACTGGCCGCATTTTGTCCGCGTTCATAGCTTGCTGGTGGGATCCACCCCCATAGTTCTGCGCGCGCGGAGGACTCAATGGCCGTTGATGTATCGCCGCCCGAGCGCACCGTCGTCCGCGGCGCCTGCCCGCACGATTGCCCCGACACGTGCGCCATGCTCGTCACCGTCGAAAACGGACGCGCCGTCCGCGTTTCCGGCGATGCGGAGCACCCGTTCACGCGCGGGTTCCTGTGCGCCAAGGTCAATCGATACGTCGAGCGAACCTACCACGCGGATCGGCTCCAGCACCCCATGCGCCGCGTGGGACCAAAAGGCTCGGGGCAATTCGAGCGCGTCTCGTGGGACGACGCGCTTCGTGAGATCGCCGGGCGGCTGAACGAGATTAGGCATTCCAGTGACGGACCGCAGGCAATCCTCCCCTATTCGTACGCCGGCACGATGGGGATGGTCCAGGGCTCGTCGATCGACCGCCGGCTGTTCCACCTCATCGGCGCATCGATGCTGGATCGCACGATCTGTTCGATGGCCGGCACGGTAGGCATGCGCATGACGGTCGGCGCCAACATCGGCGCCGACCCTGAAGGCATTCCGCAGAGCGATCTCGTGCTGCTCTGGGGCACGAACACACTGACCGCCAATCCGCATCTGTGGCCGTTTGTGCTCGAAGCCAAGGCGAAGGGCGCGCCGATCATCGCGATTGACCCGATTCGAACGCGAACCGCCGCGCAGTGCGACGAGTGGATCTCAATCCGTCCGGGAACGGACGCCGCGCTCGCGCTTGGGATGATGCACGTCCTCCTCGACCGCGGCCTCGAGGATCGCGACTACGTCGCCGCACACACCCTCGGCTTCGACGAACTCCGCGCGCGCGTGAACGAGTATCCGCCGGACCGCGTGAGCGCGATCACGGGAATTCCACTCGACACCATCGTCTCGCTTGGCGAACGATACGGCCGCTCGCGCGCCGCGTTCATCCGCGTCAACTACGGCTTGCAGCGCCACGGCGGCGGCGGCATGGCCGTCCGCACGATCGCCTGCCTTCCCGCGCTCGCCGGCCATTGGCGCCGGCCGGGCGGCGGCATCCAACTCTCGTCGAGCGCGAACTTTCAGTTCGACAAACGCACGCTCGAGCGACCCGACTTCTCACCGAGTGTGCGCACGATCAACATGATCCGCCTGGGCGAAGCGTTGACGACGTCGGACGCCGGCGTCGGCGGACCGCCGGTGCGCGCGCTCGTCGTCTACAACTCCAACCCTGCGGCCGTCGCGCCGGATCGGACCGCGGTGCTCCGCGGCCTGGCGCGCGAGGATCTGTTCACCGTTGTCCTCGAGCATTTTCAGACCGACACGGCCGACTGGGCCGACATCGTGCTTCCGGCGACGACGCAGCTCGAACACTGGGACCTGCATCTCTCGTACGGACATCACTACGTGTCGTTGAACCGGCCGGCGATCGAGCCGGTCGCC
Source organism: uncultured Gemmatimonadaceae bacterium (assembly GCA_963817445.1). Lineage (GTDB taxonomy): Bacteria > Gemmatimonadota > Gemmatimonadetes > Gemmatimonadales > Gemmatimonadaceae > JAQBQB01. The sequence continues at coordinate 220,341 of CAWFOG010000026.1, read as the reverse complement.
GAGTCGCTGCCGAATAGCGAGATATTCCGTCGCTTGGGCGCGGCGATGGGGCTCGATCACCCGTCGCTGCGCGACGATGATCTGACGCTGATCGGGCAAGCGCTCGGGTCAACCAGCGACAAGATGCGCGGTGTGACGCTCGACGCGCTGCTCGAGCGCGGCTGGATGCGGCTCAATTTGCCGACGCCGTACCTGCCCTACGCCGACGGCGGCTTCACCACGCCGTCTGGCAAGTGCGAGTTCGTTTCGGCGCGGATGGCGGCGATGGGGCTCGATCCTCTGCCGGCGTTCACGCCACCGTACGAGTTCCCCGAAGCGGTGCCGGCGCTCGCTGCTCGCTATCCGCTGACGTTGATCTCGTCGCCGGCTCACCAATTCTTGAATACCACCTTCGTCAACATCGACACGTTGCGCCGCTCGGCGCGCGAGCCGGAGTGCCTGCTCCACCCGCACGACGCCGAACGGCGCGGCATCGCGGTTGGGGCGCGCGTCGTCGTACACAACGATCGCGGCGCGTTCACCGCGGTCGCCCGCGTCGAAGACACCATCCGGCCCGGCGTGGTCTGGGCGCCGTCGATTTGGTGGGGCAAGTACGCCGCCGACGGTGCCAATGCCAACCACACCACGTCGCAACGTGAGACGGACATGGGGCACGGACCCGTGTTCTACGACAATCTCGTCGAGGTTGGGCTGGCGGACTGAGCCCGATCCGTCGGTGTAGTCCCCCCGGCGCCGCAAAAACACTTGCGCCGCCGGACTCCCCGCACCTTCATTGCAGCAGAAGCCGTTTTTCGCTGGCGCCTCACGGAGACCCACGTGCCGTCACACCCCGAAACCCTCGGCGCGCTCAAGCGCTCGCCGTTTGGAGTTCCCGAACGAGCATTTCGGTCCGTCAAGGACGAAATGCGTCAGAATCTTCTCGACCGATTGTGCCAGGGTGGACCCTTGTTCACCGGCGTCATCGGCTACGAGGACAGCGTCATGCCGCAGATGGTCAACGCCATTCTGTCGAAGCACAACTTCATCCTGCTCGGACTGCGCGGTCAGGCCAAGTCGCGCATCCTGCGCGCACTCGTCACCCTGCTCGACGACGCGCTGCCGATCGTCGCCGGCAGCGAGATCAACGACAACCCGTTCGCGCCGATCTCCAAGTACGGACGCATGCTGATCGCCGAGGCGGGCGACGATACGCCAATCGCCTGGGTTGGCCGCGAGAACCGCTTCGTCGAAAAGCTGGCGACACCCGACGTCACGATCGCCGACCTGATTGGAGATCTCGATCCGATTCGCGCCGCGCGCGGCGGGCACATGCTGTCCGACGAGTTGACGATCCACTACGGCATGCTTCCCCGCGCCAACCGCGGAATCTTCGCGCTCAACGAACTCCCTGATCTCGCCGGCAAAGTGCAGGTCGGATTGTTCAACGTCATGCAGGAAGGTGACGTGCAGATCAAAGGCTACCCGATCCGCCTGCCGCTCGACGTGCAGCTCTGCTTCACCGCCAACCCCGAGGACTACACGGCGCGCGGCAAAATCATCACGCCGCTCAAAGACCGCATCGGAAGCGAGATCACCACGCACTATCCGACGAGCGTGGAGCTCGGCATGGACATCACCAAGCAGGAGGCTTGGACGCAGCGCGACGGACGGCCCGTACGCATTCCAGATTTCGTCGCCGAAGTGATCGAGCGCGTCGCGTTCGAGGCGCGCGGAGACCGTCGGATCGACAAACGCTCCGGCGTTTCGCAGCGCATGCCGATTACCGTGATGGAAAACGTCGTCTCCAACGCCGAGCGACGCGCCATCGTCACCGGCGACGCGGAGATCGTTCCGCGAATCTCCGACGTCTACGCCGCGCTGCCGGCTATCACCGGCAAGATCGAGCTCGAATACGAGGGAGAGCTGATCGGCGGCACGACGATCGCGCGCGAACTGATCCGTCGCTCCGCCGACACGACGTTCCACGATCGCGCGGGCGGCGTGAACGTCGACGAGATCATCATGTGGTTCGACGAGGGCGGCGCGCTGCAGGTGGCCGACGACGCTCGCGCCGACCTCGCGCTCAAGGGCTTCGAGAGCGTTCCCGATCTCATGCACGTGGTCCATCACGTGGGCCTCGCGCCGGAAGACGATCCGGGTTTGACCGTCGCCGCCTGTGAACTCGTGCTCGAAGCGCTCGTCGCACGAAAGAAAATCTCGCGCTCCGACGCCGGCCAGTACGGTCGCGCCAACCCCGAGCCGCGACGTCGCCCGAATCAGGATCTGTTCGGCGGCGGCCTGGCGTGACGCGAGACATCTCGGTGCGCGCCGCGCGGCTCGACGACCTGCCAACGGTCGTCGAACTCCGCATGGCGTTGCTCCGGGAATACGGCGACCACGCGCTCTATCGCGATCTGCGATCCGACGCGACGCGTCCGCGCATTCGATCTGTATCGCGCGCAGCTCGCGTCGCCGAGCGAAACGATTTTTCTCGCCGAGCGTGGCGGGCACGCCGTCGGCATCCTGCGCTGCGTCGACACGCCGGGCTCACCGCTGATGCATCCGGATCGCTACTGCTACGTGTCGTCGGCATACGTGCGTCCCGCCGAGCGCCGCCGCGGCGTGCTCCGCACGATGGTCGATGCGGCCGAGCGATGGTGCAACGAGCGCGGCCTCACCGAAATGCGACTCCACAGTTCGACGTCGTCGGCGCCGGCGACGCACACGTGGAACACGCTCGGCTTCGAAGTCGTCGAACAGGTGCGACGCCGCGTCATCGCGATCGGAGCGCGCTGTAGCTGCCGCGCAATCGCACGCCAGCGCGAGCGTACTGATGCCCTTCATCACGATCTCGCGGATGTACGGCTCCGGTGGGTCGGAAGTCGCCGAGCGCGTGGCGCACGCGCTGGGTTGGTCGCTGTTCGACAACGACATGATCGAGGCCGTGGCCGAGCGGTCGGGACTCACGCCAGGCGGAAGTGTCGGCGCAGGACGAGCGCGTGCCGTCGATCGTCGAGCGGCTCGCCACCGCGCTGTCACTCGGCTCTCCGGAGATCATGCCGCCGGTGCCAAGCGGTCCGATGGAGACGACTGAGGAGCGCATCGTCGCCGTGACGCGTCGCGTCATCGAGGAAGCCGTGCAGACCGGGCCGTCGGTGTTCGTCGGACGCGGTGCGCAATGCCTGCTCGCCGAACGCTCGGACGCGCTCCACGTGTTCTGCTTCGCGCCGCGCGGAAGTCTACGGCGCTACGTGATGAACAAATTCAGCGTCGGTCAGGACGAAGCTGAGCGCATCGTCACGGACATGAACAAGCAGCGCGAGCAGTACGTCAAGCGCCACTGGAATCGCAACTGGCTCTCGCCGGACAACTATCATCTCTGCGTGAATACCGGCTGGCTCGGTACGGACGGCTCGGCGTCGCTGATCGTCGACGCAGCGCAGAGCCAGTTCGGCGTCGCGACGCGTTAGACGTCGCGCAGCGACGTACGCCGCTCGAAGGCGACGTACGAGTACACGAGCATGATCACCGCTCCGCCGCCGATCGCCCACGACACGCCGATGGCATGCGCCACCGCGCCGGCGACGAGCGATCCAACTACCGACGACAGTCCGACAACGACGAACGAATACGCCGCCATGAGGCGCCCACGCAATTCGTTCGGCACGATGTGCTGGAGCGTGGAGTTGGCAACCGCACTCGTGACGATCATCGTGAACCCGACGCCGAGGAGAATCGGGTACGCGAGTATCGGTTGGCGCACAAGCGAGAACGCGACGAGCAGCACCGCGAAGATGTACGAGGTCACCGCGAGCAGCCGCATGCGACTGAATCGGTCGCCGACCGCGGCAAGCCAGAGTGCGCCCGCGACGCCGCCCACGCCGACGCAGGCGAGCATCGCGCCGTAGCCGCCGGCGGCGAGTCCGAGCTGGTTGCGCGCGACAACCGGCATCAAGGTCAGGTACGGAACGCCGAGCACCGAGTACACGGTGACGAAGCGCATGAGCGCGGCGATCGACGGCGTGTCGCGCATGAAAATGATGCCCTCGCGAATGCCTTCGAAGGGCGACGCGAGGTGCTCGGGCGGCGTCCAGGCCGGCAGACGGATCATCATCAGCCCACCGAGGACGGCGATGTAGCTGATGGCGTTGACGCCAAAGCACCAGGACAGACCGAGGCTGGCGATCACGGCGCCGCCAATGCTCGGTCCGACGACGCGCGCGATGTTGAACCCGCTCGAATTGAGCGCGATCGCGCCCGGCAAGTCGTCGCGACCGACGAGCTCGACGACGAACGACTGACGCGCCGGGATCTCGAACGCGTTGATGATGCCGTTGACCGTGGCGAGCACGAGCAGCCAGCCGACGGTGATGTGTTTGCTCCAGGTGAACCACCAGAGCACGCACGCTTGAACGCCGAACAACGCCTGGCCGATCTTCACGAGGCGCAGCTTTTCCGTCCGGTCGGCGATGACGCCGGCGTGCAGCGAGAACAGCAGGACGGGAAGGGATCCGGCCGCGGCGACGAGTCCGACGAGGAACGCGCTGTTGGAGAGCTCTAACGCCAGCCACCCCTGGGCCATCGTCTGCATCCAGGTACCGATGAGCGACACCGTCTGCCCGATCCAGAACAGGCGAAAGTTCCGGTGCCGCTGCAGGGTCTGGAACGGATTGAGCGACGAGCCGCCCGGACTCGCCGCGGGCGTGAGCACCGCGGTGGAGATCGGCGTGGGTTGGCGAGTCGCGCTCGGCGGGCTGGACACGATTGGAAAGTAAAGCGTTGGGCGTTGGGCGTTGGGAGTTGGGCGCATAACGCCCCGCGCCCAACGCCCCATCCGCTTGACGACTCGCCCATTCCGTCGTATATGTAGCCAGACTACACATGCAGTTCGACTTCCTATAACGACTTCGCGCCCCATCCCGTGCCTCACACCGAACCGTCCGACCGAAGCGGCCTGCCACCGGGCACGCTCGAGATGCTGATCCTGCGCACGCTCACGCTCGGGTCGCTCCACGGCTACGCCATCGCCCAGCACATCGCCAAGCTGTCGGACGACCTGTTCCGCGTCGAACAGGGGTCGCTCTATCCGGCGCTCGAGCGTTTACTCAACAAGGGCTGGGCGACGGTGCGGTGGGCCGAGACGCCGACCAAGCGACAGGCACGCTACTACGCGATCACAGCGTCGGGACGCAAGCAGCTCAAGACCAAGCAGTCCGACTACGCACGCGTCGCCGCGGCGATCGCTCGCGTCATGCGGGGCACGTAGACGCGTGTCGCTATTCGACGGCCTCCGACATCGGCTGTACGTGCTGTGGCGCGGCGAGCGCTACGCCGCCGAGATCGAGCGCGAGCTGCGCTTCCACGTCTCGCTCGACGCGCTTTCGGCGCACGCCGACCCGCGCGCACTCGACGCAGAATTGGCTGCGCACCGTTCGCTCGGCAACGTCACTTACTATCGCGAAGAGGTAAGACGTATGACTTTGCTCGGCTGGTTCGATCATCTGCGGCAGGATCTGAGCTACGCATGGCGCGGGCTACGGCGGTCGCCAGGGTTTACGATTGCGGTGATGGTGACGCTCGGCCTCGGCATGGGCGTCAACGCGGCGCTCTTCTCCTTTCTCGACGAACTCTTTGCGCGCCCGCCGCAGGGCGTCGTGCGCCCGGGCGAGGTCAAACGCTTGTACGTCGACGTCGCCGATGGCACCAAGCCGGGCTCGCGCTTCGCGATGGCGTCGTTCCCCTATCCGAATTTCCGCGCGATCAGCCGACGCCGAACACGCGCCGGTGGTGTTGGCGTCGTTCACGTCTCCAGACTCCGCAGCCGTGATCGACGGCGATGCGCGAATTCCGATTCGCCTCAGCCACGTGAGTGCGGGCTACTTCACGCTCCTCGGCGTCGAGCCGCAACGCGGACGCTTTCTTCTCCGGCAACGAAGACGCAAATCGAGGCACCGACGCCCGTCGCCGTGCTGAGCGACGCGTATCTGGCATCGGGCGTTCGACGGAAGCGATAGCGCCATCGGCCGTCGGCTGACGATCGACGGTCGACCGTATACCGTCATCGGCGTCGCGGCTCCGGGTTTCGCGGCGTCGATCTCGATGCCGTCGATGTGTGGCTCACGGCCAACACCAGTGCATCGGGGCTCGCTTTCACCGGCGAGCCGTGGTATGAGAGCTTCAATGATGCTTTCGAACTGCTGGCGCGAATCCCGCCGCGTATTCCAGAGATTCCGGTCACGTCGCTCGCCACGCAGGCGCAGCGTGGAGTTCATCTCCGTTTCCTGCAGTACGATTCGACGGCAACGGTGAAGCTCGGTTCGATCGTCAGCGCAGCCGGTCCGGCGCACCAAGCGCAGGAGGTGTCGATCTCGACGCGCTTGGCCGGCGTCACGCTCATCGTCCTGCTCATTGCGATCGCAAACGTCGCCAACCTTCTTCTCGTGCGCGCGACTCGACGACGGCGCGAGATCGCGTTGCGACGCGCACTCGGCGTGTCGGGCTCGCGGCTGCTACGCACAGCTTCTCGACCGAGAGTGTGCTGCTTGGCGCGCTCGGAGGTGCGGTCGCGCTGCTCGTTGCGTACTGGTCCGCCGCGGCATTGCGCCGCCTACTGCTGCCGCACGTACAGTGGGCGACGCTGGCCATCGACTTGCGGACCGTCGTGCTCATTGTCGGCCTGAGCATCGCCGTCGGTATCCTTGCCGGGCTGGCGCCGGCGCTGCAAGCCTCGCCGACCGAATCTGGTCGACAGTCTCAAGGCCGGCTCGCACGACGGCGCGTATCAGCGCTCCATGCTCCGCTCGACGCTCCTGGTTGCTGCAGACTGCGCTCTCGATTGTTCTGCTCGTCGGCGCCGGGCTGTTCGTTCGCAGCCTCGACAACGTACGCGCGATCGATCTCGGTTACGACATCGAACGGACGATGTTCGTGGCACCAGCATTCGTGTCACGGCCACCCGCAGCAGAAGTCTTCCAGCGGCTGACCGACGTCGGCGGATCGGCTCCGTGAAAGTCCGGGTGTCGAAGCCGTCGCGCTCGCCGCGACGTGCGCCGATGCAAGGAGACAGCTGCACCACCATCACCTTCCCGATCGTGACTCCCTGCCATGTTCAACGGAGAGCGGTCGCCGTCGATGTTCACCGTGTCACCCGACTACTTCCGTGCGACGGGGATTCCGCTCGTCGCGGGCCGTGACTTCACGGCCTCCGATCGACGAGGCGGCGCGGCTCATCGTGAGCCGTGCCATGGCGTCCGTCTACTGGCCCGGCCAACCCGCGCTCGGCAAATGCCTCATCATCGGCGATCGAAGTGCACCGTGCTCCACCGTGATCGGCGTGGTCGGCGACGTGCATCGCGGGAGCGTGATCGAGAAGCCAACGCTGCAGATGTACCTGCCCGTCGCCGGCGTTGACACCTTCTCGATGCCGCGTCGCTTGATCGTTCGAGCAAACGAACGCGAGGTTGGCATCGTCAGCGCGCGCGTCGCCCGAGAGCTCGCCCGCGAATTTCCGTCGATGCTGCCGGCAAGCGTCCGCACGATGAGTGAGCAGATCGAGCCCCAACTGCGCCCCTGGCGACTCGGCGCCCAACTGTTCACCGCGCTCGGCGTGCTCGCCCTCCTGGTCGCCACACTCGGCGTGTACAGCGTCGTCGCGTATGCCGTGAGCCAGCGGACGCACGAGATGGGCATTCGCATCGCGCTCGGCGCGCAGTGGTCGGACGTCGTTTCGCTCGTTGTCGGCGAGGGAGCACGAGTCCTTGTCATTGGCGTGTTCGTCGGCGTGGCGATTTCTCTTGCCGCGGGCAGGCTCGTCGCGACACTGCTCTACGGCGTCAGCGCGCACGATGCGCCGGTGCTCGCGGGCGCCACGATCGCGCTGCTCGTCGTCGGCATCCTCGCCGCCGCGCTCCCCAGCCTCCGCGCCGCCAAGGTCAACCCTGTCACCGCGCTGCGAGCCGACTAAACACGCACAACTCACAGCACCCAACGCCAACCTCGGCAAGCCCTCCCCTTCCCCGGCCCCCCAGAGGTATTCTTCCAACAGGAGGGGCCGGCCATGCGCTTTCACACGTACTCCAAGTTCAGCCCCGAGCTCGCCGACGCCGTCGATTTGCAGGCGCTGCTCGACAAGCTCGCGGATTTTCTGCTGCAGTCGGGCTTCGCGGGCGGCGACAACCAGTCGTACTATCCGTTCGACGGCGACGCGGACGGCACGCGGTCGCTCGACGCGCTGAAGCAGGCGATCCTCGACGCGTTGATGGACGGCGGCCAGTTCACGCCGGAAATGCTCGAGGCGCTCCGCGGCGGTGACGACGAACAAGGCCAAGCCAAGCTCGCCCAGCTCCTCGACCAGCTCGTGCAGCGGTTGATGGACGAGGGCTATCTGAATCTCGAGAACGCTCCGCAGATGCCGGCCGGCCATCAGGCCGTAACCGGGCCAGGCTCCCTCGCCAAGGCGGCGGCGCGCGACGTCCAGTTTAATCTGACCGACAAGGCCATCGATTTCCTTGGCTATAAGACGTTACGAAATCTCCTTGGCTCATTAGGAAAGTCTAGTTTCGGCAGTCACGACACCGCCTACCTCGCCACCGGCATCGAATCCGACGGCTGGAGCAAGCAGTACGAGTTCGGCGACGTGCTCAACATCGACGTCAACGAAACGCTCAAGAACTCGCTGGCGCGCACGGGCAAGATCGAAGTGCCGATGGACCTCGACTACTCGGATCTCATGGTGCGGCAAGCCGAGTATCGCTCGTCGTGCGCCACGGTGCTGATGCTCGACTGCTCACACTCGATGATCCTCTACGGCGAAGATCGCTTTACGCCGGCCAAGAAGGTCGCGCTCGCGCTCACACATCTCATCCGCACGCAATTTCCCGGCGACACACTCAAAGTCGTCCTGTTCCACGACTCCGCCGAGGAAATTCCGCTCGCCGCGCTGGCCACCGCGCAGGTTGGCCCGTATCACACCAACACTGCGGAAGGGCTCAAGCTGGCGCGCCGCTTGTTGCTCGCCCAGAAGAAAGACATGCGCCAGATCATCATGATCACCGACGGTAAGCCGAGCGCGCTGACGATGCCCAACGGGCAGATCTACAAGAATTCGTTCGGGCTCGACACGACGGTCATCGCGCAAACGATTCGCGAAGTGGCGACCTGCCGCCGCGCGGGAATCATGATCAACACCTTCATGCTCGCCCGCGACCGCACGCTCGTTGAATTCGTGAAGCGCGTATCGGAGATCAGCCGCGGCAAGGCTTACTTCACGTCGACGATGACGCTCGGCCAGTTCATTTTGATGGACTTTCTCAAGCGGAAGACGCGCAAGGTCAGCTGAGGTTCGACGGGCGCCACGCGCACCACGCGCAGGTCGCCCTCTCTACTCGGTCGCGTCGATGACCGCGACCCCGTACCCGTCGAGTCTCGGGTCGGCGGTGAGAATCGTCAGTCCTTCGCTCAGCGCCTGCGCAATGAGCATCCTGTCGAACGGGTCACGATGCAGCGCCGGAAGATCGCGGACCGCGCTCGCGTGAGCGACGTCGACGGGAAGCGGAAGAAACTGATCCTTCTCCAGCTCTGCGCCGATGTCCGCGTCTTCCGGAAGAACGAGCTTGCCAATCGCGCACTTGATGGCGATTTCCCAGGCCGACGCGGCGCTGAACCGCACCTCTGTCGCCGACGAGATGGTGCGCCGCGCCCGCACGCCGAGCCGCCGATCGCCGCTCTGCCACCAGAGCCAGACGTGTGTGTCGAGCAGCAGGCGGCGCGCCGTAGCTGTTGGAACACCCCGCGCCGGCGCGTGCGGTCGACCGACACGGCGGCGCGCGGCGGCACTCACTCGTCGCTGCCCTCGAACTCTCCGAGCAGGCTGGCAGGCAGCGGCGAGTCGAAATTGGCCGCAATCGTGACAGCACCCGCCCAACGGCCGGGAGCACGCGCTTCGTGTACCGGACGCAGAGGAACCAGGCGCGCCGTTGGGCGGCCCGCTTTCGCGATCACGATTTCCTCTCCCGCCGACGCGCGGTCGACGAGCTCGGACAGTCGGGTTTTGGCGTCGTAAATGTTCACGGGTTTGCCCATTGGCCCCATCCGGTGCGGATGAAGCGAAGTATAGTGATGTTGGTCAACTTGGTCAAGGCGGTCACGGACAGCCGCGACCGCCCCATCGATGCAGCGATCTTATCAGCTTGCCGCGGCGCAGCCGTCATCGAATTCCGTCCGCGCCAGTCATTTCTCGATTCGCTCGTTTGATCCGGCTCCGCGCCACGTTCGGTAGATTTCGCGTAGATGACTGCTTCACCGACCTCCGCCCGCAAATCGGCTTCGCGCTCGAAGACCAAACCGATCGCGATCGATCCGGCTGTACGAAACGCCTTTAGGCGACGCCTCCGCGCCTGGTACCGGAGCAACGCGCGCGATCTGCCCTGGCGCCGCACGCGCGACGCGTACGAGGTGCTGGTGTCAGAGCTAATGCTGCAACAGACCCAGGTTTCGCGCGTCGAGACGCGGTACGGCGAATTCCTCGCGCGCTTTCCCACGCTCGCCGACGTAGCGCGCGCCAAGCCGGCCCGCGTGATGGAGGCATGGGAAGGACTTGGCTACTACGCTCGCGCGCGGAATCTCCATCGCTTGGCGCGCGAGGTTACCGACGGCGGGCTGGCGCCGCATCGCCCGCTTCCCGCCGATCCACTCGAGTTGCGCGAGCTTCCGGGAATCGGGGCGTACACGGCGGGCGCCGTCGCGTCGTTCGCCTACGAACGACGGGCCGCGTTGGTCGACACGAACGTCGCGCGCGTGCTCAAGCGCGTGTTCGCGCCGTCGGCCGAGATCAAGAAGCCGCGCGGCCAGCGCGTCGTGTGGGGGATCGCTGAAGCGATTCTACCGCGTACTGGCCGAGCGACCTGGACCCACAACCAGGCGCTGATGGAGCTCGGCGCCCTGGTGTGTACGGCGCGCGTGGCGCATTGTGACCGGTGCCCCGTGCGCGGCGTGTGCCGGTCAGCGGCGAAACTCTCGGTGGGGCAAACCGTACAGTCGGCGAGCGCGCGTCGCCGACGGACCTGAGACGCACCCGGAGGACATCGAATGGACCGAATGATACTCAACGACGTGTTCGGCTTCGCGGCCGGAATCGTCAGTATTGCCTGTTTCACCGCCATCGTTCTGACGTGGCTCAAGCTGCGAAGCCGGAAGCTCGGCGCGGGTCCCGAACTGAACAGCCGGCTGGCCGAGATCGCAGAACGTCTCGGGCACCTCGACACCGCGGTGGACGCAATGGCCATCGAAGTCGAACGGATTTCGGAAGCTCAGCGGTTCACGACGCGACTCCTCGCCGACCGCCCGGCCGCCGGCGCGCTCACCGATCTTCCGCGCGCAACCGCATCGACCACGCCGCACTGATCGGCCTATCGATCGCGAGCGTCGGAGGCGGCGCCCAGCGCGATTGCCCTGAGTCGTCCGGCAGCACTTAGATTTCTGCTCATGTGAGGCGGCGCGTGCACGCTCCGTCTCGAACTTTCTGGGAGAACGTCAGCATGAGCAACACGCAGTCTGCGGCGGCCGGCGCCACAGCCGGTTCCGCACCCGCGGCCGCCGCGGGCAAATCGGCGGGGGACCCGCCTTCTGGCGACCTTCGAGCGACTGGCACGCTCGACATCAAGGACTCTCGCACCGACAAGAGCTACTCGATTCAAATCGTTGAGGGCGGCGTCGAAGGCGACACCGCCACGCGCGCCATGGATCTGCGCCAGATCAAGACGTCGCCCGACGAATTTGGAATGATGACGTACGATCCCGCGTTCATGAACACGGCATCGTGCAAGAGCGCGATCACCTACATCGACGGCGATAAGGGCATTCTCCGCTATCGCGGCTATCCAATCGAGCAACTCGCCGAGAAATCGACGTTTCTCGAAGTGGCGTGGCTGCTGCGGCACGGCGAGTTGCCCGCGCAGGACGAGTACAACCAGTGGGTGCGGGACATCACGTACCACACGTACGTGCACGAGAACATCAAGACGTTCTTGCAGGGCTTCCGCTACGACGCGCACCCGATGTCGATGTTGTGCTCCGCGGTCGCCGCGCTCTCGTCGTTCTATCCGGAAGCGAAGAACATCCAGGATCCGGCGCAGCGCAACATTTCAATCGTCCGATTGCTGGCCAAGCTGCCGACGCTCGCGGCGTTCTGCTATCGCCACATCAAGGGATTGCCGTTCATCTATCCCGACAATGATCTGAGCTACACCGAGAATTTCCTCTCGATGGTCGCGCGAATGTCGGAGCCGAAGTACGAGGGCAATCCGGTATTCGTCAAAGCGTTGGAAATTCTGTTCATTCTCCACGCGGACCACGAGCAGAACTGCTCGACGAGCGCCGTGCGCGCGGTCGGCTCATCGCAGGTCGATCCGTTCTCGGCGATTGCCGCCGGTGTCGCGGCGTTGTACGGCCCGCTCCACGGCGGCGCCAACGAGCAGGTGCTGCGGATGATCAAGGAGATCGGTCATCCGAAGAACGTCCCCGCGTTCATCGACGAAGTGAAGGGCGGCAAGGGCAGCCGGCTGATGGGCTTTGGCCATCGCGTGTACAAGAGCTACGATCCGCGCGCGCGGATTGTCAAAGCGCTCGCCGACGACGTGTTCAAGCAGGTCGGCCTGGACAAGGACCTCGAGATCGCGCTCAAGCTCGAGGACGCGGCGCTGCACGACGACTACTTCGTGTCGCGCAAACTGTACCCGAACGTCGACTTCTACACCGGCCTGATCTATCGCTCGATGGCGTTCCCCACGGATTTCTTCACCGTGTTGTTCGCGGTGGCGCGTACCGCCGGTTGGCTCGCGCAGTGGGAAGAGATGCTCAACGACAAGGAGCAGAAGATCGCCCGGCCGCGGCAGATCTACGTCGGGTATGGAGAGCGGCCGTTCGCGAGCAAGCTGACCAACCGGTTCCCCAACGCCAACAAGGACGCAATTCGGAAGTAGGGAGCGCGGGCGTGGCGGGTGGGGCGGCGAACGAACCCAGGGCTGACGCTACACGTGTGATCGCCTAACGTGAGCAAGCGGATGATCTAGCGGACCAGCGCGAGTCCGTCGTCGGGATGACGCTGGCCACCCGGCGTTTGTTCACGCCCACGCCCCTTAGTCCGGATTGAGTTTAGGCGCGTATTCCGCGAAATAGGCGAGGCGGGGCCGCCGCGGCCACGCGAGAAAGGCGCACCCGATGGTTTCGCGGTGAACGATGCAGTTGTCACAGGCGATGATGACCGGGGGCGCCAGATGACGCAGCAAATGCCGCAGGATCTTACGTGCGTCCGGCATGCAGAGGTTCTTGCAATGCCTCGTCGACGAAGACGCGGTTGACGCGCAAGGGTGCGTCGGCGCGCCTCCGACATCGCCGCTCCGCCCTTGGGTTGCACGCGAGATCGTCCGATGAGGACACGCGCAAGGCATTGTGTTATTTATGTAAGGACAAACGACAGTTATATATTCACACGGTCTAAACTTGACACGACGACTCGACCCATATATTTGTTTGCGGTAGGCCCCGTGAGTCTGCGAGATTGAACTTGCTTGGGCCGGCGCATGCGGGATACACGTCCGTCCGTGCCACGTTGGCGTGCCCTTGCCCCAGTGCTCGGCGGGGGCCCGAACGCAACTGGCTGTGTGGCGGATCGCGTGGGCGTTGACGCGCGACCCATCATCCCCACGCGATGGTTTAAGGCTCGCCGGGCAAGGTCGGCAACTGAATGGCCACACGAACGACCGGGCGGCAACAACAATCTGGAGGCGAATGCGTCGGAACTACCCCGCGTGCATATCGCCGGGCCCTCTCGCGCGGGGCTCCCCGGAAATCGCGAGGAGCCCTTGGCCGAGAGGTCCGGGCTCTTGGGCTCGAACGGCGAACCAGCCTTCGACGGCCGGAGCGCTCGAATACACAATAGACAGTCTTCCGACATCGTCTGGGCACGAGTTCCGTCAGATCCAAGCAGACTGGATTGTGCCCCCGAAGCCCATTTCGTACACGAGTGGAAACCTAGTCTACATCTTTCCCGCGCTCGAAAACAATATCGGAACAAGCAACGGGAGTATCGCCCAGCCAGTTCTACAACTTGGCAACAACTCAGAGTTTAGTCCTGGTTATTCTTGGATCGGCGCGCTCTACGTATGTCAAGGCTTAACCGACCCCTGCTATTACGGTTCTAGCACCATCGCGGCCACGACGGGCGATCACCTGTCCGGCCTTGTATACGCGAGCAATTGTACGTCGGGCAAGTGTGACTGGACGATAGAACTTTCTAACAACACGAGCCAAGTCACGTTTGAGATGACGCTGACGGCCAGTCGTCCAACGCGCGGTCAATCCAACGACACGTATACTTACGCGTTGGGAGGCGCTCTGGAAACGTATAACTTGACCAGTTGTGACGCCTTTCCTGCCGGCGGAGTTTCATTCTCTAACATCGCCGTGTACACCGAACTTGGTCAGATCACGCCGACATTTATGCCTGAGGTCCCATCAGGTATAACTCCGCAATGTGGTTACGGAGTCGTCGCGACGAGCACAACGGCGTCTCTCGCCGATTCCGCGACGACATCCGTGCAGGCCGAGATCTCTGGGCCATCAGCATTGGCGGATGGCGCGAGCGATACGTGGACCGCCTTGATCACGTCGCCTCACCTAGGAACGGCGCCCTACACGTACTCGTGGAACGGAATTCTGAGCGGAACCGGATCCTCGGTGAGCGGAGTCCCGAGCGGGACCGGAACGCTGTTCCTCGAGGTCCGGGATGCGACCGGGGCTCGGTATGACACGTCGATGTCGGTGACCGTTTGTGATGTTGGCGTGTTGATCTGTTAGACCTGATACTCGTCGATCGGTTGCTGTCAGCGCGCCGAACACAAACAGGTCAGGTTGACCCTTGGGCGGCAGGAGGAGCGTTTTGTGATGCGTCGTTCAATTCGTGCGGGTTCTCACTCGGCGGCCGCGTGCCTGGTCGCGTTCGCAGCCGTCGTGGGGTGTACGTCAACGGAACCAGACACCTCGTCTGATCCAATCCCAGGGCGGTACGTCATTGTATTATCCCGCTCCTCCGCGGTATGCGCACCCCGGAACCTGCCTGCGCCCACGCTGAGCGACACAACACAGTACGCGCCGATGCCTGCTGCCGCGATATCGACTCAACTAAGTGCGGAAGTACGGCGCACCGACTCTGTAGTATCATTGGCCGGAACGACCTCGACCGGCGCTTCACCGTCGACGCTCCTGCTCAACGGCTCGATTTCGTCGAACGATGTCGCGCACCTATCGAGCATCTCGACTCGAGCGGAAGGACCACGCGTTGGTGGACACAGCTTCTTTGTCACCCAAGCGAACGCGGACACGGCCTGGTTTATCACTCTCGTTTTGGATCCTCCGGGTGCGACAGAGGTCGATTTGAGGGGGAGCGGCGCGGAGGAGTTCACATTTCGCGACGGTGATCCTGCTGGATCGATCTACACGACGTGCGTCGTCACCGACAGTATCTCGGGCAGGCGACTCGCAGGGAGCTAAGGAACCTCTGCACAGGTTCAACGCAGAGAGTCGAAGGAGCGTTATAGAAGTATAACAACGACCGCTCCTTCTTTCAGTGAGGTCTTCGGTGGCCGACCAGCTCACGTTCGCGGCGATGGCCTGGCAGTCCAAGGGCAAAACGACGAGACGCGAACGATTTCTCGCCGAAATGAATGCGGGGGTGCCCTGGGCGAGCTTGGTCGTGATCATCGAGCCGCACGATCCGAACGCTGGGAACGGGACGCAGCCCTATCCGCTGGAACTCATGCTGCGGATCCACTGCCTGCAGCACTGGTTCAATCTCTCGGATCCCGCGGCCGAAGAGGCGCTCTATGACAGCGAGGCGATGCGCCGGTTTGAATCGGTCCCGCTCGCGGACGCGTGCCAAAGGCGAGCACGGCTTCCAGGTCGTAAAGTGTCTATGGCGATTCGTGAAAGTACGATAGCGGGGGCTGGCGAAGAATCTCACGCGTGGGTTTGTCGCCTTCGGTCTCGCCAATCTGTACCGACTGCGCCGTCGGCTGTTCCCGCGGGGCTTCCAGCCGTGTCTGACCTGAGCGGGTCGTAGGGCGCGGTGTCTCTCGGATCGACTGAATTGATCCGAGGACGCCGAACCGAGCCCGACTCGGGGCCGCCGCCGTATGCCGCGCAAGCGACACCGCTTCGCGCAGGGGAAATATCTCGTTGAATCAGCACTTACGCAGAGTTTCCCTAGCTGCCGTCGGAAGGACTGGCGGCGCCGTGTGAAACGACCTGAAACCGCCGAGTTGGGGCTGCCGCGAACTCGCAGTCCCGAACGAACTAGCTTCCGAATTCGGTAGGCTCGAGGCGGCCGCTAGCGTTCCGAGCGCGTCAGCCCTTTTGTTTGGCGTCGGCGAGGCGGCGAATGATCGCGTATTCGCGCTCAGTGACTGGTTGCACCGAGAGACGCCCGATGCGGATCAACGCCATGTTCTCGAGTCCCTTGGTTTTCTTGATCTCGTCGAGCGAGACGGGGCGTTTGAGCTTCTCGACTGCGCGGACATCGACCATCAGCCAGCGCGGCGCACTCCGATCGCTCTTGGGATCATAGTGGGCGTCCTTGGGGTCGAATGCCGTGTCGTCGGGGTACGCTTCGCGCACCACCTCGGCGACTCCAACGATGGCCTTGAGCGTTTCCATCGAGTGGTAGAAGAACACGAGATCGCCCGTCTTCATCGCGCGGAGATGATTTCGCGCCGCGTAGTTTCGAACGCCGTCCCAACCCGTCGTTTTCTTCGGGCTGGCGAGCAGATCGTCGAACGAGAAGACGTCGGCCTCGGATTTGACGAGCCAGTGCTGCGGCGGTTGGTGAGCGGTCATGGCGGAATGGCGGTTCGTGAGGGTTACACATTGTCGCGGCGGCGCAACCAGTCCATTATGAATCTATGATGTTGGTCCTGGATTGGCGCGCAGGTCGTGCGACGGCTGGCTGCCGTAGTCCAATTGGCGATGGTGACGGCGGTGACGCTGCCGTTCGGCGTGCTCGCGACGCCGCAAGCGGCGCTCGCCCAGGTGATGTTGAACCCCACCTATCCCGCCACGCGTCGGGAAACCCAAACCGACGACATCGCCGGCGTCCATATCTCCGATCCATATCGCTGGCTCGAGGACGTCGGATCGCCCGAGGTCCACGCCTGGGCCGCGGCACAGACCACGGTCACGCGATCGTTCCTCGAGCAACTGCCGAGGCGAAACGAGATCGCCGGCATTGCCAGTCGTGTGTGGTCGTCTCCGTCGTGGGACATGCCATCGTTCGGGGGGGAACGAGTCTTTTTCACCCACAGCGACGGCCGAGCGAACCAGCCCGTGGTCGACGTACAAGACCGACGCGACATGCCCGTACGCACGCTCATCGATCCGAACGCATTTTCCGAGGAGGGCTTGATCGCGGTCGTCGACCAGACGCCGTCGCCCGACGGGCGATACCTGGCATACGCCATTTCGACACAGGGATCGTCCTGGCGCACCATCCACATCCGCGATCTGCGCACGAATCAGGATCTCGCGGACGAGTTGCCTGGCATTTGGGACGCGCACATCGCGTGGACCGACGACGACCGCGGCTTCGTCTACACGCGCTCCGACGTGGGACGTCCGACAGGAAACCCACTCGCGCCGCAGGGACGCCAGCAGCTCGTCTATCATCGGGTCGGCCAGCCGCGGTCGTCCGACCGAATTGTGTTCGAGCGACCGGACCATCCCGAGTGGCGCCTTCGCGCCGACGTGAGCGACGACGGTCAGTACTTCGTGGTCGCGGCGCGCAGCCTGAGCGCAGAGCCGAACCGCATGTACCTGATCGATCTCGCCAATCCCGGTCATCCCAACTTCGGCGCGCCGCTCGTAACGCTGTTCGACGCGGGCGACGCGGCGTACGACTTCGTGGCCAACGACGGACCGGTGTTCTTCGTGCGCACGACGAAGAGCGCGCCGCGCGGGCGCGTCATTGCCGTCGACATCAACGCGCCGGGTGAAGACCATTGGACCACGGTGGTCCGCGAGTCGAACGATCCGATCGTCAGTGTGCTCCGCGTCGACGACCGGCTCGTCGTCCAGCGCGTTCGCGACGCGCACTCCGCTCTCGACCTGTTCACGCTCGACGGGGTCGCGCGCGGAACGATCCCGCTCCCAGGCGTCGGCACTGTGACGCGGCTCGCCGCCCACGGCCGCACACTTTTCTACGAATACTCATCCGTCTTGCAATCGCGCGCCGTCTACCAATACGACCTCGACGCACGTGTCCTCGGCGCGTACCACGCGCCGCAGCCCGACACTACGCTCGCGGAGTACGAGACCACACCGCTCTTCTTCACCAGCGGCGACGGCACGCGCGTTCCGATGTTCGTCACCGCACGACGCGGAATCACGCTTGATGGCTCACATGCGACGCTTCTCTCGGCGTTCGGAGCGTTCGGCGATGCGGCGACGCCATCGTTCTCGCCGCTGGTCGTCGCCTGGCTGCAGATGGGCGGCATCTTCGCCACGGCCAACGTGCGCGGCGGCGGCGAATACGGACGTGCGTGGCACGACGCCGCGATGACCGTCCACAAGCGTGTGAGCATCGACGACCTTATTGCGGCCGCCGAGTTCCTCGTCAACCAGCGATATACGCGGCCCTCGATGCTCGGCGCGTTTGGAGAGGGCGTTGGCGGCCTTCTCGCCGGCGCCGCGATTACGCGCCGGCCCGACCTGTTCGCCGCCGCCGCGATCGACGGCGGGCTATTCGACATGTCGCGCTTCGACCGGTTCGCGGCGGCGCGCGACTGGACACCGGAGTTTGGCTCGCCCGGCGACTCTACCGAGTTGCGCGCAATGCTCGACTACTCGCCGCTGGCGGCGGTCCATATCGGGGCGAGCTACCCGCCGGTGCTGCTGACCGCCGGCGCGCGCGACGACTATCTCACCCCGGCGAACAGCTACAAGTTCGTCGCCGCGCTGCAGGCAGCTCGATCGGGGGCGGTCGCCCTGCTGCGTGTGGACGACGACCTGGGCCACGGCCCTGGCGCACCGCGTGGACGCAGTGCGTCGCTCGACGCGGACCGACTCACGTTCCTCGCGGCAACACTCCACGTCGCGAGATGATCGCTGCGGCTGACGGCTTGCTGCGCTCCCGACGCGTACTCACCTTTCGCTCATGAGAGGGCTCGCTGCATACGCGTCGTTTGTCGCCATGGTTCGGACGGGCTTGCTGTTCGTTGGAGCCGCGGTCGTTGTGATTGCTGGCTTGGACTGGGCGGTGCGGTCGCGACGCATCAGTCCGTTCAGCCGAACTGCGCGGCTGTTTCGCGCACGCATCGATCCGCTGATGCTGCCGATCGAGCGCCTCATCGTTCGCGCCGGCGGCGTTCCGACCTCGGCGCCCTGGTGGTCGCTCGTCGCCGTCGCCCTGATCGGGATCTTGCTGATCACGCTGCTCGAGTTCGTCGGCTCCATCTTGAGCCAAGTCGCGTTCGGGATGCACGATGCACGGTCGACCGGCTTGCTGCTCGCCGGGTGGGGCTTCTCGATTCTCCGACTCGCGCTGATCGTGCGAGTGCTGTCGTCGTGGCTTCCGGTGACGAAGTTCTCGAAGTGGATTCGCTGGGCCTTCTTCCTGACGGAGTGGATGATTGCACCCCTTCGGCGCATCATCCCGCTCATTGGCATGATCGACATCACGCCGATCATCGCCTGGTTCCTCTTGAATCTGCTGCAGAGCGCGCTGGGAATTCCGTAGAATTTTTTTCTTGCGGACATCTTCGCGCGCGCCGGTCAAGCGACTAGAATTCTCCCCGCGAAGCGTTCGTGAGTCGAACAGGTCGACATCGACGGAATCACCGAGCGCGCGGTGCGGGTCGTCGCCGCAGACAGGCCGCGCGGACGCAGGGAGCCATGGCTCAGATTCTTTTGGTCGGCACCGAGTTGCCTCTGTTGGAAGGACTGTCTCAGTCCTTCGCGGCCCTCGGCTTCACCCCGATGGTAGCGCAGTCGCTACGCGACGCGCGCGAGCTGGCGGCCCACGCGCCGCCGCTGATCGCCGTCGTGAGTCGCGGCCTTGCCGCTGAATCGAGCGCCGACACGCTGAGCATACCGCTCGCGCCGGGGGGCGCGGTGGTGCTGTATCGCGCCGTGGGCAGCACGCTCGTCACGCTGTCGCCAACCGTGCAGCGAACCGTTCTCGCCGATCTCACGTTGCCGCTCGAGCGCAACCGACTGATGGCCCTCGTGCAGCACGTCGGTGAACGCGCCCGCGCGACGGGTCGCAGCTCCCAGGCGGGGCCGGACGAGCACATTCCGGCGCAGTAGGGCGCCCTCGGGTGCCCGCTCGTGGACAGATTCCAACTGTCCACGAGAGCGCCGAGACAGATCGCAAGGACAATCCAGTACAAGAGCTCGAACGCGTTCGCCACCTGGAGGGGATAGGCCATCCACATCGCGACGTGCTCCGAGCCCATCAGAGACAAAAGCGACAGTGGCGTGAACACCGCGGCGTCGGCGACCGTCTGCACATGCGTAGCCGCCATCCAGGCTGTTTTGGCGTAGGCCTCAGCCACGAGAACCACCTCGGCCACCAGAGCGATCTTGAATGCCTTCGCGAAGGGTAGCCCATACTCGGCCAGCACCGCACCAACGAGAAGACACAGTGAAGTGAAGCCGACTTGCACGATCACGCTCAGGGGGATGAATACATAGGAAAGCCAGGCGTACCCGCGGCGGAGGCGAAGCAACCTGTCAATCTGCTCGGTCGGTAGTTGTCCGGCGAACGTCTGGTAATACACCTGGTCGGTAAGCACGTGAGTGTTCCAGTATTCGGCCTGGACCGTCAAAGCCACGACGACAACCCCGAAGACGATCCACGAGTCCACGTCGAGAATCGAGCGCAACAGCCGTTGCGCTCGCGCATCTGCCGTCGACGGCACCGATGCCGCTCCGCCTCCATTCGTCAACGTGGTACCATCCTCCGGCGCTCCATGTGGGTCACGGGGCTACTCGGTCCGGCGAGGTGCCGGGACCCAGGAAAGGCGATGCTGAGGATTGTCCGACGAGATTGCACGCAGAAACACGTCCTCGAGCGAACCCTCGCCTGCATTCCGGTCGGCGGCAGCCGCGTGCCGCCTCAACTCCTCCAATGATGATTCCATGATGATTCGGCCGAGGTGGATGATCGCTACTCGTTCACAAAGCCGTTCCACCGTACCGAGCGCATGTGAGCTGAGGAGTATCGTGACGCCGCTATCGGCCATCGCCCTGAGGTTGTCGACAAGGTCCCGTGACGCCAGCGGATCGAGGCCGTCAAACGGCTCGTCTAGGACGAGGATGTCCGGACTGTGGATGAGTGCGGCCGCCAGAGAAATCTTCTTGCGCATACCTGTCGAGTAGGACTCGATCAGGTCGTCACGTTTGTCCTCCAAGTGGAAGAACTGGATCAATTCACTGGTTCGGCTGGTGGCCTCCATCTTCTCGACTCCGAACATCGCCGCGGCGAATCGCAGGTACTCTTCACCCGTCAGCTTGGCGATATAGCGGGGTCGGTCGAGCACGAATCCGATGTGCTGCTTGTACGCGAAGTCGTTTGGACCCACCGACTCTCCCAGGATCGTTATCTCGCCTTCATCCGGCCGGACGACACCCGCCAAAACGTTGATCAGCGTGGACTTGCCAGCACCGTTGACCCCAACGAGCCCGTAGATGCAGCCCGACGGAATCGACAGGTCCACGCCGGCCAGCGCCGTCACTCCACCGCGGTAGGTCTTCTTCACACCACGAACCACGATGCTGTTCATATGAGATCCAGCATCGAGTATCTGCGGCGGACCAACTGGCGTGCTGAAGCCGGGAGGAGGATCGCATACCAACTTGCTCCGCCGACGCCCAGGAACAGTGCAGCCAAGAGAGGGCTCCCCGCCAGAACGCGGAGCAGGTAGTAGGGAACGGCGGCGCAGCCGGTCAGCAGGCCGTAAGCGAGCAGGAAGAGCGTGCTTCGGCTGCCCTGGGCTCCCTCGGGAAACTCGATGCTCAGCCACGTCCCCCCATGCACCATCACGATCATTGCACTCGAGCACAGGAGCACCGCGTCGACAACCTGACCCGGCGCAGGTCGATATACAACCACGCACACGCCAACCAGCAGGAGCAGCTCCGACATCGCGACGACGAGCGTGCACAGATGCTTGGCGAGCAACGCGTCGCGAAAGCTCCCTGGACTGACGAAATAAGTCAGCAATTCGCCGCGACCCCCGTCGAACAGTGTTGAGAAGTACACACCCACCATTCCGATGCCGAGAAAGGCCGCGACATTGATCCTGTTGATGCCATCGAGTAGGCCGTGAGTATTAGACGCCAGCCATCCTATGAGCCAAATCAGGGCGAGGAGGATCAGCATCACGCGCGCAGGCCTATAGGTGCGATAGGCCTGCTTCAATCCCAATCGGAAGAGAACACGCGCGTCCGCGCGACCCATGTAGCGCATTCGAGGAATGGCGGGGTGCCGGTCTTACAGCGGGTCCGCGTCAGACGGCAATTGCCAGGCGAGGAGGAAGAGAGCCGCCACGCCGAGCGCCACCGCGAGGCCCAGCACGAGCAGTCCGATCCAAGCACCGCCGATTGCGCCGGCGTAGACAGCACGCATCACTTCGCCATAGGAGCCAGCCAGTGGGATCTTCAAAAAGATCCCGAAGTGCCGCGTTGCAATGACGACGTTAAACGCGAGGGCATAGAGGGGGAGCAGCGCAACGACCCCTTGCCTGGCACCCGGGACATAGAGCGATATCGCGAAGACCGTCGCTGCACTCCACACGGCGACCGCTGCCGCGAAAACCCCACTCACGATCAGCGAAAGCAACAGGCTGCGTGGACTGCCGGTGAGTGCGAAGAAGACCACAAACGCCACCGAGGTCGCCGCGTAAATCATGGACTTCTTGTCGGCGACGATCGAGATGAGGACGAACTGTACGAGCCTGGCGCGACCGACTGGGAACAGTTGAAAGTGAGCGGGTTCGACAAGCGCTCGCTTCTGAAAGCGGCTCAGGACGAAGAACAGATCAAGGAAGATCAAGATGGCGGCGCCGGACGCGAACTCGACCGCGACTTGGGGCATTGGCGTCGTCGGCAGATCCGGATTCACGAGGACGACTCCCCAGTAGCCAGCCACAAAGAGGGCGGCGGTGTACGCGGCCAGTGGATAGAAGCGCTGAGGCCGTCTCACACGTCTTCCAAGCGTCCGATTCAGAGTAGCGAGTTCGCGCCAACTCAAGAAGGCGGCCTTATCCGATGGCGACACGCCTCACCTTCCCGCTCGCTCGGCTCCATCGACCCGTCGCCCCGTCGGGCCGGCGCGTGGAGAGAGGAATCTCCATTACGCACCGACCCGGCGAGCCACATGCCGTGGCGCGGCTTACGAGGCGCAAGCCAAGCCGGTGCCTACACCAGCGACGGTCGGGCCCACAATCGCCGTGGTGACGTATACTGCGGCTGCCCATCCGGGCCCGGGGACGACGGATAGGCCAGCAACCAAAAGGACGTCACCAGCAATGCCCAGAGCGCATCCCCAGTTGAAGCCTCCCTCGATTGATGCCATCTCCTCCATGGACAGCGGCTGCATGATGACCTCCGATGATGAGTGGAGCAGCGTTGCCGCACGACACAGTTGTTCCAAGATACGCGGCCGCTTTACGGCCGCAAGAACATGTTTCGAGTGAACTACCATCGCCAGAGGTGGCGGCTTTCTAAAGGCGAACACCAGGTCGTCTGGCGGAGTCGGACGAAGTACATCATCATCGCCAAAGGCGGTGGGTCTCGACGCCCGACTAGAGCGCGAGTGTGAGAGAAGCCGTCGATCCGAGTCCTTGACACGGGCCAGCCCATGCACCGCATTGCTCGGCCTGGCGCACCATGATAGACTACAATCGATAATCTTGTATCGTGGCGATTTAGGGCAACTTGCGGCCACGTTAAACATTCCGCTAAAGCGCCTGCCCGAGCGCTTGCGTGTCGGGCCTTTCTTTTTTTTGACCGATGCCTACCACTCCATCGTCGCCCCGGTCTTCCACATCCGAGGCACAGACTGACTTGAACGTCCCGCAGCCCCCCGCCGCCCCAAGCCTGTATCTGGCGGCGATCGCGACGCGCGTCGTCGTGTTCGACGGAGCGATGGGAACGAACATCCAGCTCCATCATCCCACGCCGGAGGACTTCGGCGGGAAGTCGCTCGAGGGTTGCAACGACCACCTCGTGCTCACGCGGCCCGACATCATCCAGGCGATCCACGAGTCCTTTCTCGCCGTCGGCTGCGACGTCGTCGAAACCTGCACCTTTCAATCGACGCCGCACCGGCTGCGCGAGTGGGGCATCGAGGAAAAGACCCGCGACGTGAACATCGCCGCGGCGCGGATCGCGCGCGCCGCCTGCGACAAATACTCGACGCCCGAGCAGCCGCGTTTCGTTGCCGGCTCCATCGGGCCGACTGGCATGTTGCTCTCGAGCAGCGATCCGGTGCTGTCCAACACGACCTTCGCCGCGCTGGAAGAGAACTACTACACGCAGGCGAAGTACCTCGTCGAAGGCGGCGTCGACGTGCTGCTCATCGAAACGTCGCAGGACATTCTCGAGGTCAAAGCCGCGGTCGCCGGGTTCGAGCGGCTGTTCGCTGAGCTCGGACGGCGCGTGGCGGTTCAGGCGCAGGTCACGCTCGACACCAGCGGCCGCATGCTCCTCGGCACCGACATCGCCAGCGCGATGACGACACTCGAGGCGTTGCCGATCGACGTCATCGGACTCAATTGCTCGACGGGCCCGGAACACATGCGCGAGCCGATTCGCTTTCTGGCGACGAACGCGTCGCGGCCAGTGTCGTGCATTCCGAACGCCGGCTTGCCGCTCAACACCGGCACGGGCGACGCGGTCTATCCGCTCGAACCCGAGCCGATGGCGCAGATGCTCGGCGAGTTCGTGACGGAGTTTGGTGTTCGCGTGGTCGGCGGGTGCTGCGGAACGAGACCGGAGCATTTGGCGGCGATTGTGGCGCGCGTGGGACGAGACACCTCAGATCTGAGTTCTCAGAACTCAGTCGTTGCGTCCAACGTTGCACATCCAACGTTCAACGCCGTCCCCGGCGCCAGCCGAGGCTCCCGCGTTCCGCGCGCGTCGTCCGCCATGCGCGCCATGGACTTCGACCAAAACCCAAAGCCGCTGCTGATCGGCGAGCGTGTCAACGCGCAGGGCTCGCGCAAAGTCAAACGGCTGCTGTTGGCCGACGACTACGAGGGCATCTCCGACGTCGCGCGCGAGCAGGTCGAGTCGGGCGCGCACGTGCTCGACGTGTGCGTCGCGGTCACCGAGCGCGCCGACGAAGCGGAGCAGATGGCGGCGGTCGTCAAGCTGCTGTCGATGACCGTCGACACGCCGATCATGATCGATTCCACCGAGCCGGCGGTGATTCAGCGCGCGCTGGAAGCGATTCCCGGGCGCGCGATCATCAACTCCATCAACATGGAGAACGGCCGCGAACGCATCGATCGCGTCGTGCCGCTCGCCAAGAAGTTTGGCGCGGCGCTCGTCGCGCTCACGATCGATCCGGTCGGCATGGCCAAGACGCGCGAGCGCAAGCTCGAGGTGGCGAAGAAGATTTATGACATCGTCGTCGGCGAGTACGGCCTTCGTCCGGAAGATCTCATCTACGACGATCTCACGTTCACGCTAGCCACCGGCGACGCCGAGTGGATCGATTCCGCCGTTGAAACGATTGAAGGCATTCGCTTGATCAAACGCGAATTGCCGGGCGTGTTCACCAGCCTCGGTGTATCGAACGTGAGCTTCGGCCTCGCGCCCGAAGCGCGCGCGGTGCTGAATTCAGTGTTCTTGCATCACTGCGTCGAGGCGGGGCTCGACATGGCGATTGTCAATCCGGCGCACGTGCAACCGTACGCCGAGATTCCCGACGCTGCACGTGCGCTGGCCGACGATCTGGTGTTCAATCGCCGGGCCGACGCGTTGCAGCGGTTCATCGAAGCGTACTCCGGCGGCTCGAGCAGTTCGGCCGCCGCCGCGTCCGCCGAAGATCCGACCGCGTCGATGACGCCGGAGCAGCGCGTGCACTGGATGGTCGTCCATCGCAAGAAGGACGGCATCGAAGCGGCGCTCGACGCGGCCGGCGTGCGCGAGCAGCCGGTGCGCGTACTGAACGAAGTGCTCCTCCCGGCAATGAAGGAAGTCGGCGACAAATTCGGCGCGGGCGAATTGATTCTGCCGTTCGTGCTGCAGTCCGCCGAAGTGATGAAAAAGGCCGTAAAGCACCTCGAAGGATTTCTCGAGCGCGCGGAAGGCTATACCAAGGGTCGCGTCGTGCTCGCGACTGTGTACGGCGACGTGCACGACATCGGCAAGTCGCTCGTCAACACGATCTTGTCGAACAATGGCTACACCGTGTACGACCTCGGCAAGCAGGTCCCGGTGAATACCATCGTCGAAAAGGCGCTCGAGGTGAACGCCGACGCGATTGGATTGTCGGCGCTCCTCGTATCGACGTCGAAGCAGATGCCGCTCTGCGTGCAGGAGCTCGATCGGCGCGGACTGAAGATTCCGGTCCTGATCGGCGGCGCGGCGATCAACCGGCGGTTTGGCCGGCGCGCGCTGTTCGTCGAGGGCGAACGGGCGTACAGCTCGGGCGTGTTCTACTGCAAGGACGCGTTCGAGGGGCTCGACACGATGGACCGGCTGCAGGATGAGGAAGGTCGAGAACAGTTCATCGAGAAACTCCTCGACGATGCGCGCAACGACAAGTTCCTGCACACCAACGTTGGCAAGGACACGAGCGCCGGCACCGCGGGTGGACAGCGGAGCGACGTGTCGGCCGACAATCCGGTGCCGACGCCGCCGTTCTTCGGCGTGCGGACGCTGACGGACATTCCGCTCGACGAGGTGTTTGCGCTCCTCGACCTGGACGAGCTCTATCGACTACAGTGGGGTGCGCGCGGATCGGGCCCGGACTACGAGGCCACGGTCCATCGCGAGTTCGAGCCGGTGCTCGCGCGCCTGAAAGAGTCCGCCGCGTGCGACCGCTGGCTTCAGCCGCGCGTGGAGTATGGAAATTTTCCCGCGCAGTCGAACGGGAATGATCTCATCGTCTACGATCCGGATGCGTACACGGTCGACGGCACGACGCGCGAGATCGCGCGTTTTCACTTTCCACGTCAGGAAGGTCGCGAGCGTTTGTGTATCGCCGACTACTTCCGCTCCGTCGCGTCGGGCGACGTCGACGTCGTGTCGTTCCAGATCGTAACGGTGGGTGACGCGGCGAGCGAACGCTTTCAGTCGCTGCAGAACGCCGGCGAATACACTGAAGCGTTCTACGTGCACGGACTGGCCGTCGAAACGGCGGAAGCCGTCGCCGAGTGGATGCATCGCACGGTGCGACGCGAGCTGTCGGTCCCGCCGGGCCAGGGCAAGCGCTATTCGTGGGGCTACGGTGCGTGCCCCGACCTCGAGGACCACGCGCAGCTGTTCAAGATTCTGCCCGCCGAGCGCGACCTCGGCATGCAGCTCACGAGCGCGTTCCAGCTCATTCCCGAGCAGAGCACGGCGGCCATCATCGTGCACCATCCGCAGGCCAAGTACTACGCCGTACGCGGCGAGGTCGCGCGATGACGTCGACCGCGTCCAAGCTCGAGCGCGTGCTCGACCCCAACGCCATCGTCGTGTTCGACGGCGCGATGGGCACGATGCTGTACAGCAAGGGCGTATTCATCAACCAGTGCTACGATGAGCTCAACCTGCGATCGCCGGAGCTCGTGCGCGAGGTGCATGAGCAATATGTGAACGCCGGCGCCGACGTCATCGAGACGAACAGTTTCGGCGCCAACCGGCTCAAGCTCGTGCAGTACGGGTTGCAGGATCAGGTGCGAGAACTCAATCGCGCCGCGGCCGCCGTCGCGCGCTCCGCCGCGGGAGATCGCGCGCTCGTCGCCGGCGCGCTCGGTCCGCTCGGCGTCCGCCTCGAACCGTTCGGTCCAACGAGCAAGGACGAAGCGCGCGCCATTTTTCGCGAGCAGGTCGAAGGACTCGTGGAGGGCGGCGTCGACCTGATCATCCTCGAGACCTTCTCCGATCTCGACGAGATCGAGCAAGCGATTCTCGCCGCGCGCTCTGTCGATCCGACCAAACCGATCATCGCGCAGATGACGATCGGCGCCGATTGCCTCACACCGTACGGCGCCGCGCCGGACGCCGTGGCGCGCGCGCTCGATGCGTGGGGAGCCGACGTCATCGGCGTCAATTGCTCCGTTGGTCCGCAGACAATTCTCGAGTGCATCGAGAAAATGGCGCCGCACACGCGCCGTAAGCTGAGCGCGCAACCGAACGCCGGCATGCCGCGCGACGTCGGAGGGCGCAGCATGTACATGGCCAGCCCCGAGTACATGGCGACGTACGCGCGCCATCTCGTGCAGGCCGGCGCAAAGATCGTCGGCGGCTGCTGCGGCACGACGCCCGACCACATCCACGCGATGGTCGAAGGCATTCGCCCGCTGGCGCCGCGCTTGGCCGCGCTGCAAACCGATCTGGCCAAGCGCGACGGACCAGTCGCCGAGCGCAACTCGCGCCCCGCGCTCACTGCGCAACGCACCACGGTCCCCCTCCCCGACCCCATTCCGTTCGCCGAGCGCTCGCGCTGGGCTGCCAAGCTCGCGCGCGGCCAATTCGTCTCGTCAGTGGAGATCGTGCCGCCGCGCGGCGTCGACGCGACGCGGATGCTGAGCGACGTCGGGCGACTCAAGACCGCCGGTGTCGATGCGGTGAACGTGCCGGACGGTCCGCGCGCGCAGAGTCGCATGGGTGCG
Source organism: uncultured Gemmatimonadaceae bacterium (assembly GCA_963817445.1). Taxonomy (GTDB): domain Bacteria; phylum Gemmatimonadota; class Gemmatimonadetes; order Gemmatimonadales; family Gemmatimonadaceae; genus JAQBQB01. The sequence continues at coordinate 191,488 of CAWFOG010000026.1, read as the reverse complement.
CTCATGACGAGCGTGCTGATCGAGCAGCAGGTCGGCATCGAGACGGTGACGCACTACGCCTGCCGCGATCGCAACCTGCTCGGCATGCTGAGCGATTTGCTGGGAGCGTCTGCCGTTGGCCTTCGCAACTTGCTCGTCGTCACCGGCGATCCGCCGAAGATGGGGCCGTATCCGGACGCGACCGCCGTGTTCGACGTCGACTCGATTGGATTGACGAACCTCGTCAACAACCTCAATCGCGGCCTCGATCCCGGTGGCAACGCGATCGGTCAGCCGACGCGGTTTGCGATTGGCGTCGGGGTCAATCCGGTGGCCATCGATCCCGCGCAAGAACTGCGGCGGTTCGAGTGGAAGGTCGACGCGGGCGCCGAGTTTGCGATCACGCAGCCGGTGTTCGATCCGGCGCAGCTCGAGCATTTTCTCGAGCGGCTCGGGCCGACGCACATTCCGATCATCGCGGGCATCTGGCCGCTCGTCTCGGTTCGCAACGCGGAGTTTCTCGCCAACGAAGTGCCGGGCGTGTCGGTGCCCGAGGCGTTGATCACGCGCATGCGGCGCGCGAACGAGAAGTCGAAGGAACACGCGGTCGCCGAGGGGATCGCGATCGCGCGCGAGATGCTCGAACGTGTGCGGCCGATCGTGCAAGGCGCACAGGTCTCGGCGCCGTTCGGGAAGGTGGAACTGGCGCTCGAGGTATTGGGATGAGCGTTGGACGTTGGGCGCTGTGGGCTAGAACGTCAGACGGTCGTCGCCCAACGCTCAACTCCCAACGCTCAACGCATCCTCAAACATCTCCGTCCCATCCACCGGTGGCCGATTGAACGCGCCGGCGCAATGCTCGCACCGTTCCCGCGTCACGACTCGTTCGCGGCCGCACGATGGACATGGCTCGCGTGCCGGCCAGTCGATCAACGACAGCATCAACAGCACGCCGAGTGGACCGAGCACAAAGCCCAGCGCCGTCCACAACCACAGGCGGCGCGAGTCGAACGCGTATCGTCGACCGATCATGAACCCAAGCAGCGCGGACACGATTGACCCGATGATCGATGCGAGCCATCCCGCGATCGTCGGGCCCGTCAGTCGGTGGGCGCGCCGCGACGGACCATAGCGCAGCCGGTCGCGAATCGCCTCGATCGACCGCCATGTCACCGGCTGCACGAGTCCCATGCCGACGATCTGAGCCCACTCCGGTTTCGCGACACTCGTCGGTCCGGAATCCGAGCGTACGGTGAACTGCGCGAGCACTTGGTTGTCATCGCCCAGCTTCGTGATTTGGTCGCGCGCCTGGTCGAGCGCTCGGCCCGAGAGCGATCCATTCTCTGGCTTGTACCACACGAAGGTCGGCTGGTTCGGCGCAAGCAGCGCGCGCGTGACGGAAACCGTGCCGTAGCCGGTCGCTCGCGGATCGCGCGCCGCGGACAGCTCCGGCGTGCCGTCGTGCGCTTGCACGTAGATGCGTCCCGTGGTGGCAATGGCATCGAATTGACTGCGCGGTTCCGCGAGAACCGTCGCCCTGCTGTCGCCGGACCCGGCAGCCCCGAGGACCTCTTCGCCGGCAGGCGCCGAGAACACCTGCCGGATACCGTGGTTCGGCAGGTCGAGCCGATACACGGCACGAGGCAGCGCGATAAGAGGTTGCAAATACATGTATTCTGTATACGGCCGCAGCGACCCTTCGAACCGATGCGCCGGCGGCACCTTGCCCGGCGAAAAGCCATCCGGGCCGAGCCAGCCGAGTTGTTGCCCTGTTTGGTTGTCGTACCCGGCGATGAGTCCGAGGCGCCGCATGAAATACCACGACGCCGCGGCTGGCGCCGGCGGCATCTGCACGAGCGGCACGAAGATGTCCTCTGTCCCCCGATATCCGCGATTTCGATCGAAGGAGCGATAGCGGTCGCCGGAATCAGCCGGAATGTCCGCCGTCGACACAACGCCTGCCGTGAGCTTGGTGCCGCGCGCGGTGGAATCCTGATACCGATCAATCGGCTGTCCGTCGAGATCGGTGACGCTGGTCGCCTGCTCTGCGCCACCAAGCATGCGCAGCGACCGCGTAACGCGCGCGAGCGAGCCGTCACTCACGATTGCTACCTTCGTGATCCGGAAGTCGTGCGCCACGGGACCTCGCACGACGAGAAACAAGCTCACGATACCCATGGCGACGCCGCCGGCCATTTCGAGGCCGAGTCCCACGGACAGCGCGAGCGCCGCGCGGCTCCGCAGCGATTGGGGTTCGTACATGCCGGCGGCAACGAACGCCCCGTGCGCTGCCGTGCTGACCACGACGAGACCGACGATCACGACGCCCATCGCCGCCCAAAAACTTGGCGTGCCGACAACGAGCGTCGAGCAAAGTATTGCCGCACCGATCGGCGTGAAGCGACTGGCATACCAGCGCGCCTCCCGCATCGTGCAGAGAAGTGCGGCGCAGAAATACACCAGCCCACACAGCATGTCGGCGACGTCGGGCAACACCATGCGCGGGTCGAACGGCGCCGGATAGTTCCCTGGCGCCGCGCGCCACGCGATCGACAGTACCAGCGGAACGCCGGCCGCGATCAGGTACAGCAAAACACCAGCGACCACTTTTCCCCGGAACAAGGTCGAGCGGGTCACCGGCCGATGCGTGAGCAACGCCCACATGTCGCCGCGATACTCGCGCACCATCTGTGCGCGGCCAATCAGGAACGCGGCCGCCGCGCTGGTGAGTGTAAAAAATGAAATCGGGAACGACGCCTCGGCGGACATGCCGACCGACCTGGTCGACCCCGATATCGACGTGCTGAAGAGCAATCCCAACGCGACGATCGCCAGCGCCACACCCGCAGGCTTGAGTCCCTCTCGCAATTCCTTCCATACGATTGCGCGGAACGTGCCCGTGCCCGGCGCGATCGACCCTGTGCCCACGGTCGCGATCATGTGGATCTCCCTGCCGGCTCGAGCATCGTGGTGTTGTCGAGAAAGAATCCGTGCTCGCCGCGATCGCCCAGATAGCCGATCATCGCATCGCTGAAACTCACGGACGTCTCCTCGACGTTCGCTGCGCCGAGTGACCGCATGAGCCGGTGCGTCTCGTCGTCAGGAGCCGCGACCGTCAGAAGGAGTTGCGACTCGGCTCGCCGAACGTGCAGCAAGCCGCGGATGGTTGGTAGCTTCGCCGGCAGCGCGCTCTGACCGGAATACTGCAAACTGAACTGGCGGACGTTGGCGCGAATCATGTCGATCGAGCCACAGGCGCGGAGCACGCTGCGGTCCAGCACCGCGACGTGGTCGGCGACGCGCTCGACGTCGTCGAGCAAATGCGACGAGAAAAAGATCGTGCGATCGGCGCCGCGCGTCACATAGATCATCGATTCGAGCAGCGAGCGCCGCGCAACGGGATCGAGCCCGATTGCCGGATCGTCGAGTATCAACAGCTCGGGCTCCGGCGCGAGCGTGATCGCCAGCGACAATCCGGCGCGCTCGCCGCGCGACAACTGTCCGGCGTTGGCGCGCGGATCGAGGCGAAAGTGGCCGACGATCGAATCGAACACGCGCGCGTTCCACCGCGGATAGAAGCGCGACGCGTATTCACCCGATTGCTTCACGTTCATCCACTCGTACACCGAATGCGATTCCGACATGTACCCGACCCGCGCTCGCACGCTCGGCGGCAGCTCCCGGCTGTCGTAGCCGAACACGGTCGACGATCCGCGCGTCGGCGGCAGAAGCCCGAGTAACATTCGGATAGTCGTCGTCTTGCCGGATCCATTGCGGCCGAGGAACGCGAACACTGAGCCGCGCGGAACGGACATCGTGAGTTGATCGACAACCTGTTTCTCGCCGAAGTACGCGGTGAGGCCGCGCGCATCGATGACCGCGTCGTGCGGGTCCGTGCGATTCGGCTCGAACGTCGTAGGCAATGCGGACATCACCGCGCGCCTCCCCTGTTTGTTGGCTTGGTCGTGGTCGACGACGCACCTTCACGCGTCTTGGCATTCACCTGCTCGACAATTTCCGCGGGCGTAAATCCGAGCATGAACCCTTCGGCGACGAGCGATGTCACCGCTTGATCCATGCGCCGCCGCCGCTCCGGGCCGCTGTAGATCTGGCGGCGACGCGAGACGAACATGCCACGCCCCGGCCGCGACTCGATGACGCCTTCGCGCGACAACTCACTGTAGGCGCGCGCGACAGTGTTCGGGTTGACGACGAGTTCCTCGGCGAGCGTGCGCACGCTGGGCAGCGGCTCGTCGTCATGGACGCGGCCGGACAGCACGGCGGCGCAGACCTGTTCGACAATCTGCCGATAGATCGAAACGCTGCTTCCGGTGAGAATCGAGATGGTCAACGGCATGGGTTACTGTACTAGTGTTACTAGTACAGTACATCGATTCAAGGCGATGTGTCAAGCGCGGTGGCGGACGGTATTAGGTGCGGCCGCGCCCAACGCCCCGCGCACAACGCCCCACGCGTAGCTGTATATTCCCTCCATGCGTGCGATTCTACTCATTGACCACGGCTCGATGCGCGCCGAGGCCAATCATATGTTGAGCTGCATGGCGAATTTGCTGCAGCAAATGGTCGGCGACGCCGTCCTCGTGCGACACGCCCACATGGAGCTCGCCGAGCCCTCGATCGCGCAGGGCTTTGCCGAGTGCGTGCGTGCCGGCGCCGGTGACGTATTCGTGTTTCCATACATGCTGTCGCCCGGCAAGCACACGACGCGCGACATTCCGCGTCTCGTGGGCGAAGCTGCGCGGCCGTTTCCGGGCGTCACGTATCAAGTGACCGATGCCTTTGGCGTCAACGAAAAATTGGCCGAAGTGATCGCGCACCGAGCGGGGGTCGCGCTCGCCGAGCCCGCACCGCACGCGGGCGCCCCGCACTGTTGGGACGCGGAGCAGCGCATCGACACGTGCGGAGTCGCCTGCGCCGTGCACGACGCCGACCGGATGGCTCGCGCGACCTGACGCATTAAGCGCCCACCCTCTCCATCCGACATGTCTATCGACGGTTCGACGACCCACGCGCCGCTCACGCAGTTGTCCGACGACGAGTTGCTGTTCCGCGACGCGGTCGCCGGCTTTGCGAACGAGGAAGTACGCCCGCGCACGGCCCAGATGGAGCGCGACGGCAAAATTGACAAAACGCTCATTACGAAGTTTTTCGAGATGGGCCTCATGGGCATCGAAGTCGCCGAGGAATACGGCGGCTCCGCGGGCTCGCTGTTCATGGTCGCGCTCGGCGTCGAGGAACTGAGCAAGGTCGACGCGTCAGCAGCGATTCTCATGGACGTGCAGAACACGCTGACCAACTACCCCATTCGCACGTACGGCAGTGATCACATCAAGTCGACCTACCTGCCGCAGCTCACGGGCGAAAAGGTCGGCGCGTACGCGCTCTCCGAGCCCGGTTCCGGTTCCGACGCGTTCGGCATGCAGACGCGCGCCGAAAAGCGCGGCGATCGGTGGATCCTCAACGGCCGCAAGATGTGGATCACCAACGGCGCCGAGGCCGAGATCTACGTCGTGTTCGCCAACGCCAACCCCGCGGCCGGATACAAAGGCATCACCGCGTTCGTGGTCGAACGCGGCTTCAAGGGCTTCAGCGTCGGCAAGAAGGAGGACAAACTCGGCATTCGTGCGTCGAGCACCACCGAGCTCATTCTCGACGATGTCGACGTCCCGGAAGAAAATGTCCTCGGCCCCGTGGGTCAGGGCTACAAGATCGCCATCGAGACGTTGAACGAAGGGCGCGTCGGCATCGGCGCGCAGATGATCGGCGTTGCCGCCGGCGCGCTGCACGCGGCGACCGACTACGTCAAGGAACGGACGCAGTTCGGCAAGCGCCTCGCCGAGTTTCAAGGAATTCAATTTCAATTGGCGCAGGCACGCACCGAGCTCGAGGCGGCGCGGCTCATGGTCTACAACGCCGCGCGCCTCAAGGACGCCGGCCGCGACATCGCCATGGAAGGCGCGATGGCCAAACTGTTCTCGTCGCAGGTCGCCGAACGCGTCACGTCGATTTCGCTCGAGCTGTTCGGCGGCTACGGATATACGAAGGACTATCCGGCGGAGAAGTTTTATCGCGACGCCAAGATCGGCGCGATCTACGAGGGCACGAGCAACATGCAGCTGCAGACGATTGCCAAAGGCATGTTGAAGTAGCCGGAGCGAGCGTGAAAGCCATTCGTGCACACGAGACTGGCGGCCCGGATGTCCTTCGCTTCGAGGACGTTCCTGATCCCGCGCCCGACGCGGGCGAACTGCTGATCGACATCGAAGCCGCGGGCATCAACTTCATCGACATCTATCAGCGCGAAGGGCCTGTATCAGGTCCCGCGCCCATTCACGCTTGGCGCGGAAGCGGCAGGCGTCGTCCGATCGGTCGGCGCCGGCGTCACGGACTTCCGCGTCGGCGACCGAGTTGTTTCACAATCCGTGAAGGGAGCGTACGCCGAGTTCGCGCGCGTCCCCGCTGATCGAGCCGTCAAAATTCCGGATGGCGTGACGAGCCGGCAGGCCGCGGCGGTTTGGCTCCAAGGTTTGACGGCGCACTACTTGAGCACGTCGACGTTTCCGATTTCGCGCGGCGATCGCGTCCTCATCCACGCCGCCGCGGGTGGAGTGGGGTTGCTGCTCTGCCAAATGGCGAAGCGGCGCGGTGCGTATGTCATCGGCACCGCGTCGACGGAGGAAAAACGGAAGCTCGCGCACGGCGCGGGCGCCGACGTCGTCATCGACTACACGACGCAGGACTTCGCCGCCGAAGCAAGACGCCTGACGAACGGCTCGGGCGTTCAGGTCGTGTTCGACTCCGTCGGCAAGACGACGTTCGACAAGTCGCTCGATTCACTGGCCAAGCGAGGCATGCTCGTGCTGTTCGGCCAGTCGAGTGGCCCGGTGCCGCCCGCAGGATCCACAGGTGCTCAATCGCAAAGGCTCATTGTTTCTCACTCGTCCAACGCTCAACGACTACCTGCTCACGCGCGAAGAACTCCTGTCGCGCGCGACCGATCTGTTTTCCTGGATCGAACGCGGCGAGCTGGCCGTCCGAGTGGGCGCAGAGTTCGCGTTGAGTGACGCGGCGGCAGCCCAACAGGCGCTAGCGGGCCGTCAAACGACGGGAAAAGTCCTGCTCGTTCCCTGACTGGCGATTCGCTAACCAGCTGCTTACCAACCGCTTACTGGCGGTCGCGACGGTTCACGCGCTTTATTCGCCGATATCATTTGCGTCGCGCCGCGGCATTGCATACAATTTCATAAGTATGTCGGGCCTCGCTACTCCCACCAGGAGGGAATCGTGCGCATGCTCCCGATCAGCCGGCGGCTCACCGCGACGCTAGCACTCGCCGCGCCGCTCGTTGCGTCAGTCGCGGTGCGCGCCCGCGCGCAGACCGCACCTCACGCCATCCTCGAGATTACCGCTCGCGATTCGTCCGGCGCGCCAATTCCAGGCGCCGAGCTCACCGTTACGCGCGGACTGCGCGAGGTTCTCGCCCAGGAGCACGACCGACTCGACCGGCCTGGGGCGGCTCGTCGTCACGGGACTGGTCCAGTCCACCGATCTGTCGATCGCGATGCGCAAGATCGGCTACACGCGCGGCGACCAGTTCATCTCGGTGATTCCGCGCGACAGTGTCAATCTGACGATCGTCGTCGGCCAGCCACACGAGACCCTCGCCACCGTCAAAGTCACCGCACACCCCGACCCGAAATGGCGGAGCTACCACGTCGACGCCGACGACATCATGAACGCCACCACACCGCTCGCCAACGGGTGGGATGTCGTCAAACGACTCGCTCCGGACATGCTGACGAGTCGCGGCGGTTGCAACACGGGTGCCCAGGAAATCTGGGTCGACGGAGCGCGGATTCGTCTGCCGCTGCCGGCCACGGGAATGAACGCCACGCGATCGCGAATCGACCTACCATTCCACGCGAGGTACTCATACGCCGTGCTCGCGGTCCTCTCCGATATCGCGCCCGAACATATCGAGTCGATCGAGTACCACGACTGCTTCGACACATCGGCGGCGGTCATCGGAAACACGAACGCCATCTTCGTCACCCTCAAGCCGGGCGTGACGTACGTGCAGGATATCGGTAGTTTCGTGCTCGATCCCGTCGAGACGCAGCGGCGAGCACCCTAGCGACCCTTCTTCACGAGTCCACAGTGCCAAACGAAATCGAGCGCGACCTGCACGAAACCGTCACCCGTCGCTCGTTCGTCGGCACTGCCGTCGCCGGCGTCGTCGCCGCGCGGCATGCACGCCTCCGCACGTCGCACGAGAACGAGCCGCCGCCGGACGCACCGCAGGTCCCGGCGTTCGCGCTCGAAGAGGCGACGATCGACGATCTACAAACTCGTATGAAGTCCGGGCACGACACCGCCGAGTCGCTCGTCCAGCAATATCTCTTGCGCATCGACGCAATCGATCAGCGCGGGCCGGCAATCAACGCGGTGATCGAGCTCAACCCGGACGCGCTGTCCATTGCCACGCAGATGGACGCCGAACGAAAAGCCGGAAACGTGCGCGGTCCGCTGCACGGAATCCCAGTGTTGATCAAGGACAACATCGACACCGCGGACAGAATGCACACGACGGCCGGGTCGCTCGCGCTCGCCGCGAACATCGCCGCGCGTGACTCATTCGTCGCCGCGCGCCTGCGCGCGGCTGGCGCGATCATACTCGGCAAGACGAACCTCAGCGAATGGGCGAACTTCCGTTCGACGCATTCGACGAGCGGATGGAGCGGGCGCGGCGGACAGACGCACAATCCATATGCACTCGACCGCACCCCGAGCGGATCGAGTTCCGGTTCGGGCGCGGCGACGTCGGCCAGCTGTTGCGCCGTAGCGATTGGCACCGAGACCGACGGTTCGGTCACGTCGCCGTCGTCAGCATCGTCGCTTGTCGGCATCAAGCCGACACTCGGTTTGATCAGCCGCGCGGGAATCATTCCGATCGCGCACAGCCAGGACACCGCCGGGCCAATGGCGCGCACCGTTCGCGACGCGGCGATTCTGCTTGGCGTGCTCACCGGCGTCGACCCGCGCGACAACGCGACCGCGGCGAGCACCGGCCACGCGCTCGCCGACTACACGACGGCCCTCAATCGCGACGGTCTCCGTGGCGCGCGAATCGGCGTCGCGCGCAAGCATTTCACCGGCTACAGCCCGGAGACGGACAAAGTCTTCGAGCACGCGCTCGCGGTCATGAAGCAGCAGGGCGCGACGATCATCGATCCGGCAGACATCGCGACCGCCGGGCAGACGGATGACTCGGAGTTCGACCTCTTGCTCTACGAGTTCAAGACGGATCTCGACAAGTATCTGTCGGCGTTGAGCCCGAACGTCGCCGTCCATTCGATGGCTGACGTCATGGCGTTCAATAAGAAGACCGCGGACCGCGAACTCGCATATTTTGGTCAGGAAATAATGGAACAGTCCGTGAAAAAGGGGCCGCTCACGGAGAAAAAGTATCTTGACGAACTGGCGAAGAATCGGCGGTTGATGGGTGCGCAAGGCATCGACGCGACCGTGACGAAGTACAAGCTCGACGCGATCGTCGCGCCGACGCAGGGACCGGCGTGGCTGATCGATCTCGTGAACGGCGACGCGGGCGGCGGCGGATCGTTCACCGCGCCGGCGGCGGTGGCCGGCTATCCGCACGTGACGGTGCCGATGGGATTTGTTCGCGGTCTACCGGTCGGGCTGTCGTTCGTCGGGCGCGCGTGGACCGAGCCGACGCTGCTCAAGCTCGCGTATTCGTTCGAGCAGGCGGGACCAGCGCGCCGCAAGCCGACGTTTGCGCCGACCGTGGCGCTCGGCGACACGCGCCGCGGTACGTAGACGCGGCGCGTGGTGATCGGCGCGGCGATCGCGCTCGTGTCGAGTCGGTGGATGGCGCCGTTGCTATTCGATGAATCGCCGAACGATCCGGTCGTGTACGCGGCCGTGGTGCTGACGCTGATCGGCGTCGCCGTTGCGGCGAGCGTGGCGCCCGCGGCCCGCGCCGCGCGCGTCGATCCCAACGTCGCGCTGCGGGCGGACTAGCGAGTCACATCTGCCACTTCTCGTCCGCCGTCGGGCCGTAGATCGACGGAAGGGGAACGTCGACGAGACGCAAGTACACCGAGAGCTGGCCGCGGTGGTGAATGAGGTGATTCAGATGCTGCCGTGCCGTCTCGCCGCGCGGTGACGAGAAGAGGACGTGGTCGCCGCGCTTGAGCGACCACAGTTCATCGAGCGCCGCACCGGTCACCGATTCAACGGCCGCGCGCGCCTCGCGCGCGTTCTTGTCGAATTCGCGGAGGATGGACGCAGTGGGCTGAATGCTGTACCCGCTCGATTTTCCCAGATCGATGTGCGGTTCGCGCAAGGTGCTCGTGATCCATCCCGGCATCCAGGCGACGAGCAGCGCGAGGTGTCCCAGCGAAAACGATTTCTCGTGCGGCTTCCACTCACCTTTGTCGTCCGGTACGCGCTCGAGGAGTCGGCGCGTGGTCGTCATCTCCGTGTCGAATTCCTTGACTGGGATTGCCTGATTCGTCATGAGGGGAGTTCTCTGTCGTCGTTCGCGTGATTGGATCCCGTAGCGTGTCGTAGCGGTGAAGCGTGTCGCTCCAGGGCTTAAAGTATGCCGGCGTGGCCGGTGCACCGCGATCCCGCCGCGCCGGGCACCGTGACCAACCGGGATCGCGCCGGTTCGCGTCCGGTCTGGTCCATTTCGGCCTCCCGTTGTATATCGTTCAACGGTGCAACGACCCCGAACACGCGAGTCAGACGCCGAGTCCATGGTTCGACCGAGCAGACGTCACGTCATCGTTGCCCTTGCCGTTGCGAGTTTGACAGCGGCATGTCGCTCCGCGCCGAGTGGAACACCGACCGCAGCCCCGCGCGAGGTGACGCACGTGGTGACGAGCGAGCGCACCGACTCGCGCGATCGTGGGGATGACGCCGCCATGGCCAAAGCCCGCGCGGACAGCGCGCGCTATCCGTACACGGCGGCCGACATCCACTTCATGTCAGGAATGATCGCGCATCACAGTCAGGCGATCGTGATGTCCAAATGGGCTCCGTCGCACGGAGCAAGTCCGTCGGTACTGACGCTCACGCAACGCATCATCAATGCGCAGCAGGACGAGATCGTCACCATGCAACGCTGGCTGCGCGATCGCGGACAACCCGTTCCCGATCCGAACGCCGCGATGCCGATGATGATGGAAGGGATGGAGCATGAGATGCTCATGCCCGGCATGCTCACCGATGCGCAGATGCGACAGCTCGACGCCGCACGCGGAACTGAGTTCGACCGATTGTTTCTCACCTTCATGATCCAGCACCACCGCGGCGCGGTGTCGATGGTCAAAGATCTGTTCGACACGTACGGCGCCGGCCAGGACGAGACCGTCTTCAAGTTCGCCTCCGACGTCAACGTCGATCAGACGACGGAGATCGCACGCATGCAGCGCATGCTCGCCGCCGTGATGTTCCCGAGTCCGTGAGTTCCCACCAGAGGATTTGACCATGACTTGCACGCTCCGCCGTCCGCATTTCCGCCTGCGACGATTTGCCGGCATCGTGACGCCCGGCTGTCTCGCGTTCGCGTTTCTGATCGCAGCGACGGCGAATGCGCAGCAGAGTCCGAGCCCCACCCCCGATCCTCGCGTCGGGCTCCGCGCCGGCCTCTGGGACGCCGCCCAGGCGGAGTGGAATCTCAAGCTCGTCTCCACCACGCGGCCATCGGCGAAGTTCCTCGGCTCGACGAACTCTGATCTCGCGTTCACCGGCCCCTACGCCATTCAGGGGAGCTACAACGGCTATCAGGTGTGGGACCTCAGCAACCCGACCGCGCCGACGCTGAAGACCGCGTACTTCTGTCCGGCGTCGCAGAGCGACGTATCCGTCTATAAGAATTTGCTCTTCGTGTCCGGTGAAGGCACGAGCGGCCGTCTCGACTGCAGCGCCGAAGGCGTGAAGGACACGGCGAGCGCGGCGCGTCTCCGGGGCCTTCGCATCTTCGACATCAGCGACATCACGAATCCAAAGTATGTCGCCAACGTGCAGACGTGCCGTGGGTCGCACACACATACCGTCGTCGCCGATCCAAACGACCGAGACAACGTGTACGTGTACATCTCCGGATCGGCTGGGGTACGGCCCGCCTCGGAGCTCAGCGGCTGCGTGAAAGTGGCGCCGGACAAGGATCCCAACTCGGCGCTGTTCCGCATCGAAGTGATCAAGGTGCCGCTGGCGCATCCCGAGCTCGCCGCGATCGTGAGCTCGCCGCGCATCTTCAACGATCTCACCGCGCCCGCGTCGCACGACGAAGCGCCTGAAGACATCGCCGCCGCGAAAACGGCCGCAGCGGCCGAGCGCGCGCGAGGTGGGTTTACGGCGAACGTGTTCGGCCTCGAACGCGTGGTTCCGCCGACATTCATCGCGCCGATGCTCGACAGCGTCGTGCACGCGCGCGGCGGCACCGGCGCGCCGACCGCCGCCGACAGCACCGCGCTGCGCGGCGCGCTGCAGGGAATTCTCGACAAGATGTTCGGCGTCGGCGAGAAAACCGGCCCCACGCAGTGCCACGACATCACCGTGTACCCGGCGATCGGACTCGCCGGCGGCGCGTGCGAAGGCTACGGTCTCCTGCTCGACATCCACGATCCCACGCACCCGGTGCGCCTGCAAGCCGCGGCCGATTCAAACTTCTCATACTGGCACTCGGCGACGTTCAACAACGACGGCACCAAGATCCTCTTCTCCGATGAGTGGGGCGGCGGCGGCCAACCCAAGTGTCGCGCCACGGACAAGCACGAGTGGGGCGCCGACGCGATCTTCACGTTGACCGACCGCCAGATGCATTTCCAGAGCTATTACAAGATGCCGGCGGCTCAGACTCCGCAGGAGAACTGCGTCGCGCATAACGGATCGCTCATACCAATTCCTGGACGCGACGTCATGGTCCAGGCCTGGTATCAGGGCGGCATTTCAGTATTCGACTTCACCGACGCCGCGCACCCGAAAGAGATCGCCTTTTTCGATCGCGGACCGATCGACTCGACGCACATGGGCCTCGGCGGCACGTGGTCCGCGTACTGGTACAACGGCGTCATCGTCGGGTCGGAGATCGCGCGCGGACTCGACGTCTACGCGTTGACGCCGAGCGCATTCCTGTCGCAGAACGAGATCGACGCGGCCAAGTCGGTGCACTTCGACCAGTTCAATACTCAAGGACAGCCGAAAATCGTGTGGCCGGCGACCTTCTCGCTCGCCCGCGCCTATGTCGACCAGCTCGCGCGGTCGAACACGATCGTCACGGCGCAGTGGGTCGGCGACATGCGGCAGACACTGGACAAAGCAGAAGCCGCGACCGGCACTCAACGACGGGACATCCTCACGCGCGCCGCGACGACGGCGGCGAGCGCCGCGGGCGGTGGCAACGCCTCCGTCGGCGGTGTAACCGACCCGGCACGCCTGCGATCGCTCGAAGCCACGCTTCGCTCGCTCGCCGCGGCGCGGTAGCGACTGGCGCGTCGGCGCGCCTGTCGAAAGACGGGCGCGCCGATGTGCCGGGCGCGCGGCCCCGGTTATCAATTCAGCATGGGAATCGAGCCGCGCGCGCCCGAGCTGTCGCGTGAAGAGTTGCTTCGCTACAGCCGGCACCTCGTGTTGCCCCACGTCGCGCTCGAAGGACAGCAGCGACTCAAGGCATCGCGCGTACTGCTCATTGGCGCGGGCGGACTCGGCTCTCCCGCGGCACTGTATCTTGCCGCCGCCGGCGTCGGCACGCTTGGTCTCGTCGACTTCGACGTCGTCGACGTCACGAACCTGCACCGCCAGCTGTTGCACGGCACGAGCGACATCGGCCGGCCGAAGTTGGAATCCGCGCGCGATCGGATTGCCGACGTCAATCCGAATGTCGACATCGAGACGTACGACACGCGACTCACGTCGGCGAACGCGCTCGAGATCCTGCGCGACTACGACCTGATCGTCGACGGCACCGACAACTTCGCCACGCGGTATCTCACCAACGACGCGTGCGTGCTGCTCGGCAAGCCGAACGTGTACGGCTCGATCTTCCGCTTCGAAGGGCAAGCCTCGGTGTTCGCGACACCCGACGGCCCATGCTATCGCTGCCTGTTTCCGAACCCACCGCCGCCGGGTCTCGTTCCGAGCTGCGCCGAGGGCGGCGTGTTGGGAGTGCTGCCGGGGATTGTCGGAACGATTCAGGCCACGGAAACGATCAAGTTGATACTCGGCGTCGGCGAAACGCTCGCCGGTCGCCTGCTGCTGATCGACGCGCTTACAATGCGGTTTCACACAGTCCGCGTGCAGCGCGATCCGACTTGTCCGGCCTGTGGAACTCGCGAGATCACGGAACTGATCGACTATGACGAATACTGCGGAGCGCCGCGTGACGGCGAAGCGCGCAACATGAGTACGGTGACCGAGATCACACCCAGCGAGTTGGCGAAGCGTCTGGCGGCGCGCGATGACTTCACACTTATAGATGTGCGCGAGCCGTACGAATGGGGCATCGGACGCATCGCGGGCGCTCGGTTGATTCCACTCGGCACGCTGAGCGCCGCGATGAGTTCGCTCGACGCCACGCGCGAAGTGGTGGTGTACTGCCGCTCGGGCGTTCGAAGCGCGGACGCGGCGCGGCAGCTCACGGCGGCGGGATTTCGCGCGACGAATCTCGTTGGCGGGATTCTGCGGTGGAGCGACGACGTCGACCCGACGGTACCGAAGTACTGAGCGCGCGGCGATACAGCTGAGTTCGCGTGCGCGAACATGTCAGTTCTTGCGCATGCGCGCGTACACGACGCTAGCTTTCGCTCGGGTCGCCAGTCGGTCGAAGCACGGCGCTGGTGAACCGGGGAACGAAAGATGGTGACGCGGCTGACAGCGGACGCGTCCACCGTTCGGTATTTCGTACGGGACTCCAATCCAACAGGACGTCGATCATGGCAATCTGGAAGGAAACCACACTCCCCAAAAAGGACGCGCCGACGATGACACCAGAACCAGCACTGAAGAGAGAGCCCGACTATTCCAGCGACCTCACGCCGAGCCCGAGCGCCCCGCGGCGCATGGCACCGCGCGAGTCGAGGGAGTCAGTCATCGCGTCCGACATCACGATCGAAGGCAAGATCGACGGCACCGGACACGTTCGGCTTGCCGGAAAATTCAAGGGCGACGTCCACATCCAGGGTGACCTGACGGTTGAAGCGGGCGCCAAGTTGACGGGCAGCGTGCGCGCGAACTCGGTCACGATCGGCGGTGAAGTGGAAGGCAACATCGAGAGCGCGGCGCGCGTCGAGCTGCTCGACACGGGCGTGTTGAACGGAGATCTCAAAGCTGGAACGCTGACGGTCGCCGCAGGTTCGCGCATGCGCGGACGCGCGGAGTTCGGCTGGGGCGATGAGCATCCGCCGAAGTCCGGCCTCACGTTGGGGAGCGGCCAACTCTCGTGAGCTCGGTACGACAGTCTGCGGCGGGTGCCACGCGCACCTGCCCGCACTGCCGGGCCACGATTCTTCAGAGCGCGGCCGTGTGTCCGGCGTGCAAGAAGCATTTGCGCTTCGAGCCGGGCGCTGCGACGCGCGCGGTACCGACCTTCGTTCCGCTCCGGGTGGAAGGCTCCATTCGCCACCCGGACGCCGGCGAGGCGTGGGAATACTCCATCATGGTTTCCGTCAAGAACGAACGCGGCGAAGAGATCACCCGACAAATCGTTGGCGTCGGCGCGTTGCAGCCGAGCGAAGCGCGGAGCTTCACGTTCGCCGTGGAAGTATTCGCGCCGGGTGATATTCGCGACGGAACGACGTTGAAACGAGAGACGACGAACGCGCGAGAGGCGGGCGCTGTCTAGCGCCCGTACAGCGCGACGATTTCCGCCTTGGCCAGCGTGTGGCCGTGCAAGTTGAAGCCGACATACGCGGCTGTTGCACCTGCGGGAATGTCGAGCTTGTCGACGTCGAGTGCGAACACCGTGAAATGGTAGTGATGCGGCTTGTCGCCGACGGGCGGACACGGACCGCCGTACCCGGGCGTGCCGAAGTCGGTGTTGCCCTGTGCCGCACCGGCCGGCAACAGATGCTTGGACGCATCGCCAGCGCCGGTCGCCAGCTTCGTCGCGCTCGCCGGGATGTTATAGACCACCCAGTGCCACCATCCGCTCCCCGTCGGCGCGTCGGGATCGTACGCCGTGACCGCGAAACTCTTTGCGTTCGCAGGCGCGCCCTTCCAGGCGATTTCCGGTGAGATGTTGCTCCCCGCGCAGCCCATGCCGTTGAACACCTGCGCGCTGGCGATGGTCTGCCCCTGGTGAATGTCCGTGCTGGTGACGGTGAGCTTCTGCGCCGCAGCCGGTTCAACGGCGGCGAGTGCCGCGACGGCGGCGACGAACAGCGTGTTGGTGATGGCGCGCAACATGGAACGGTCTCCTCTGGGTTCAATCAATTGTAAATGCCGCGGCAAGTGATGAACCTCGGCCGGCGCGCCGGTGTTCCCCGGCGAGCGCGGCGCACCGACTATTGACGCCGGCCACTAACATAGATAGCCTATGTCATGACTCCGACCGCGCGCGACGAAATCCCGCCGGGCACCCTCGAGATGCTCATCCTCAAGACGCTCGCCGCGCAGCGCGAACTCCACGGCTTCGAGATCGCCGAGGCAATCGAGTTGCGGTCCGGCGACGTGCTGCAGGTCGAAGAAGGGTCGCTCTATCCGGCCCTTCAACGAATGCTCATCAAGGGTTGGCTCGTCGGCGAATGGGGGCGGACCGCGGAGAATCGTCGCGCGCGGTACTACCATCTCACCGCCGTTGGACGCAAGCAACTCGACGCCGAGGTCTCGTCGTACCGCCGCGTCTCGCTGGCCATCGATCGCATCTTGAGCCCGGCGTGATCATGGCGTGGCTGCGCGAGTTCGTCCGCCGATTTCGTTTCCTTGTGTGGCGCGATCGCGTGAACGCCGACCTCGAGGAGGAGATGCGCCTCCACCTCGAGCTGCGCGAAGCGCGACTGCGCGAGCGAGGAGCGGCGCCGCTCGAGGCGTACTATGCGGCGCGCAAGCGCTTCGGCAATCCAATCCATCTCCAGCAGCGGAGCCGTGACATGTGGGGACTGACCTGGCTCGATGATCTGGCCGTCGACCTTCGATTCGCCGCACGGCGCCTGCGCCGTCGCCCCGGTTTCGCCGCCGCGACGATCCTCGTCGCCGCGCTCGGCATCGGCGCGACGACGGCAGTGTTCAGCGCGGTCGACGCGGCGTTCATTCGGCCGCTACCGTTTGCGCGGCCGGACGAATTGGTGACGCTGAACAACTTGTTCGTGCCACTCGACCTGGGCGACCTCTTGGCGGTGCACACTCCGCCGACGACACCTGGCGGATCGCCGCCGCCGCAACCGGCGCCGAAGACGCTCGACTATGCGGGCGTTGCCACGATGCATGATCTCTTTTCAGGAGTTGGCGCGTACGCCGCGGGCGGGCTCAATCTCGCCGACGCCGCCAATCCACGTCGCGTCCGCGTCGGCGTCGTGACCGCGAACTTTTTCTCGCTGCTCGGCGCCTTCCCAGGGGCAGGGCGCACGTTCAACGAAGCCGAGGGTCGGCCGCATGGGCCACACTCCGTCGTGCTGTCCGAGGCCCTCTGGCGCGACGCATTCGGAGCCGCCGACCTCGTCGGGCGCTCGATCGACCTGAGTGGCACGCCGTACACCGTCATCGGCATCATGCGCCGTGGATTTGGGTTTCCTAATGAGAGCGAGCTGTGGATTCCGCTGACCGTGCCTGCAACGGCGGAGACATTCGCGCCCTTCCGCGGGTTCCTTCCGACCTTCATTCTCGCGCGCGTCGCTCCCGGCGTGACCGCCGCCGTCGCCAACGCTCGGCTGCTCGACCGGTGGCAGCAGATTGTCGGGGCACCGGCGAGCGACCACGCCCGCACGGATGCGCAGCTTGCCGACATGCGCGCGCACGGCACGCTGACGCCACTGCAACGGCAGCTCGTCGGCGATCGGCGACAGGCGCTCATCATCCTCATGAGCGCTGCCGCGTTGCTGCTGTTCATCGCATCAGCGAACGTGGCCAATCTGCTGTTGTCCGACGCCGCTTCGCGCCGCCGTGAAGTGGCGCTGCGCGAGGTGCTCGGTGCGTCGGGCGCCCGAATCGTCCGACAGCTCCTCGCCGAGAGCCTCCTAATCGCCCTGGCCGGCGCCGCGCTTGGCGTGGCGAGCGCGCCAGTCGCGCTGCGCCTGATACGCGCGCTCATGCCGAGCAATCTCGCCGGCGTCGTCGCGGTCGATCTCAACTCGCGCGTTCTTATATTTGCCGTCGCGCTCGCAATTGCCACCGCGCTGGCGTTCGGGCTATGGCCCGCGCTCGGCACGGCGCGCACCGACCCAGGCGAAACCATCAAATCCGGCGGTAGTGGAGCGACCGCGGGCTCCGGCCGAACACGTCGTGTCCTCGTGACGATCGAGGTGGCGCTGACGGCCATGCTACTCGTCGCATCGGGGCTGATGATCCGCAGCCTCGATCGCGTGCTCACGCAGCAACTCGGCATGAATCCGGAGCACGTCGCCACGCTCCAGCTATCGTTTTCTGCCGGGCGCCGCGCCGGTGGCCTCGTCAAGGTGCACGAGATTCTCGATCGTCTCGCGGTCGACCCGGGAATGAATGGCGCGGGTATCGTCAACGATCTGCCGCTCCGCGGGAGCGCCGGCATGTCGATCTCGATCAACGTCGACGGCGCGCCGCCGCCGACGTCCGTCGATCAGTACCGGTTCGCGCGCTACCTGATGGCGAGCAGCGGGTACTTCAAGGCGATGGGCATTCCGCTCTTGCGCGGGCATCTGTTCCCGGCGACCGACGACTCGCTGTCCCCGCGCACCGCCGTGATCAGCGAAACGATGGCCAAGCGATTCTGGCCGAACGCTGATCCGCTCGGCAAGACGTTTCACACCGTGTGGCCGGAACCCATCACCATCATCGGCATCGTCGCCGACGTGCGCGAGCTTTCGCTGGAGAGCGACGCGCGGCCGCAAATGTATTTCTCGGTCGACCGCGAGACGCCGTCGAGCTTGGCCATCGTCGCGCGGAGTACGCTCGATCCGGCGGTGATGCTCGCCAGATTGCGCGACGCGGTTCGCAGCGTCGATCCGACGCAGGCCGTGTACGACGTGCGCACGATGGACGACGTGATTGCAACCTCGGTCGCGCCGAGGCGCACCAACACCACGCTCATCGCGATCTTCGGCGCGATCGCGCTGGCCTTGGCCGCGTTCGGCGTGTACGCGGTCGTTTCGTACAGCGTCGCGCGCCGCGCGCGCGAATTCGGCATCCGCGCCGCGCTTGGCGCCACTGGTCGGAACATCGCGATGCTCGTCGGGCGAGAAATGGCGTGGACGATCGTGCTCGGCCTAGCGCTCGGTCTCGGCGGCGCGTGGGGGCTCGTGCACATTCTCGCATCGATGCTCTACGGCATCGATCCGCACGACGCAGTCAGCTTTGCCGCCGCGCCACTGCTACTCATCGTACCCGCGGCGGTCGCCACGCTCGTTCCCGCGCGCCGCGCCATGCGCGTGGACCCGACGGAGGTCATGCGGGCGGAGTAGGCTCCGCCCGCATGACCGGCGCCGCCATTAGGGTTTCTTCAAGTCGGCCTTGTTGCGCGTGTCGCCAGCCGTCGAGTCTTTGAGCCCCAGCTCGTGCGCGAAGAACGCCATCGTCAACGACGCTTGATCCACGCGTTGCGCGAACGGCGCTCCAATTCCGTGACCAGCGTTCATGCGAGTGAGCAACACGATCGGTCGAGTTGACGACGTCGCGCCCTCGAGCGCCGCGGCAAACTTCCGCGATTGCCAGGGCGCGACCCGCGCGTCATTCACGCCGGTCTCGAGCAACACGGCGGGATAGGCGGTGCCCGCCTTCACGTGGTGGAGCGGAGAATACGCATACAAGTTCGCGAATTGCGCCGAATCGGCCACCGTGCCGTATTCCGTCACGTTGTACGCGCCGTTGGGAAATGTTTCGTGGCGCAGCATGTCGTAGATGCCGACCGAACTCACGACGGCGCGAAACGCCGACGGATGTTGGGTGAGCTCGGCGCCCATGAGCAGTCCGCCGTTGCTCCCGCCAACGATGCCGAGGCGGTCGGTGGACGTCCACTTGTTCTGCACGAGCGCTTGCGAAGCCGCGTAGAAGTCGTCGAACACATTTTGTTTGTGCGCGCCGGCGCCGGACAAGTGCCAAGCTTCGCCGAACTCACTCCCGCCGCGCATGTTTGCATAGGCGAGCACGCCGCCGCGCTCGAGCCACGCGAGGTTCGATCCAAGAAAGTGCGGTGCGGTGGGGATGGCGAACCCACCGTACCCGTCGAGAATCGCCGGGGCGGTGCCGTCCTGCGGCGTCGCAGCCATCGCGAGCACGGTGACCGGCACGCGCGTTCCGTCCTTGGAGACCGCGTCGATGACGCGCGCCGTGACGTGCGAGAAGTCGCCGGGGCTTTTCACTTCTTGAATAGTCGTCAGCGCGCCGGTCCGACCGTCGTAGCGCTGCCAGCGCGGCGGCGTGGTCCAGCCAGACCATTCGATTATCGCATCCTTCGCCGCACTCGACGACGTGATGCCGTCGACGCCGATGTTGTCGTGCGGCAAGCCAGCCACGCGCACGAGCGCGCCCGACGACGCATAGTGCTCGACGCGCCACTGCGTGCCCGAGTCCTCGACAACGAGCATACCGCCGGCGATTGGCGACAGTGACTGCACAGCCCACGCGCGCTCGCCGAGCACCTGCGCGACGTGACCGTCCGGTGCCACGGCGACGATTCGCCCACGCGGCGTGCCGCTCGTCGCCACGACAAACAGACTGTCGCCGGCATACGTCGCGGTGGTCACGCCGGCCGTGTCGCCGACCACGCGCTGCCATCCCTGCGCACCGCGTGTATAGACGTCCGCCGGGCCGCCGTCGCCCTTGTTCGCCAATACGGCGGCCTGCTTGGCGTCGTCCGATGTGAGCAGACGGAACTCGGCGATATGCGAATAGCCCTGTCCAAACGCCGCGCTGTCCGTCGCTGTGCCAAACGTGTGATGATAGAGCGAGATATCAAATTGCTGGACCGGTTGCCCTGCCGGTGGAACGGGAAAGCGCGCGTAGGTGACACCATGTTCGTCTGCGTCCCACGCGAGCGCGGCCGGCGACGTGCCGCCGCCGGCGTATGGCAGCGTGTCGGGCAAGGTTTTCCCCGACGCCGCGTCGACGAAGTGAATCGTCGCCAACTCGCTGCCGCCGGTCGCTGTGCCGTACGCGACCATGTGTCCACTCGGCGACGGCCAGTAGGCGACGATGTTTGCATTCCCAGGCAGCGCGTTGACGTCGACGAGCACGCGCTCGGCCCCGGACGGCCACGGTGCGCGCACCAGCACCGGCTGTGGTTGCGGCGGCGCTTCGCGAAAGTAGTACAGCGACGTGCCGGCAATCGACGGCGAAAAGCGCGCGGCGGAGGTCGCCGCGAGCGCGGCCACGCGTTTGGTGAGCGACGGACCCTGCGCGAACGTGCTGACGATGCTGTCGGTTCTCGCATTCTGCGCGTCGATCCACGCCGTCACACGCGGCGACGCAGCGTCCTCGAGCCAGCGATTCGAATCGGCGACGGCGACGCCGTGGTAGATCGTGTCGGTCGTCGCAGCCTTGGATTCGACGCGGCAACCGACCGTCGCTCCGAGCGCCGCGACCGCGAGCATCGCGAGATATGAATATTTGGTCATGACGCGAATATGCCGTCGGCACGTCGAAGCGCAACAGTGCGCCCGCGACCGCCGCGCGGCCGGCCTGTGGCGCGTTCGTGGCATGATCGTATTAGAGATATGCCAAACCAATCGCAATTGTCGCCGCGCGGCGCCATGGTGGCTGGTCTGTTCTGCGCCGCGCTCGCCGCGGAGCCGATCCTCGTCGGACTTGGTGTGATCCCCATACGGCCGACACCCGGAACGCCGGGTTGGGTTGTCGTGTGTGCAGGCTTTGCGTTTTTGTTTGCCGGCGGCGCGCTGATCGTCACCGCAGCGTCCGGCGGCACTGGGCCGAGCGGTGAACTTGTGAAGCCGATGTCGCTGGCACTCCGCCGCGTGCAATCCGTGATGGCACTCGGCATCGTCGGTTCATTCGCCGCGATCGCGAGCTGGATTGCGTTCGGTCCCGGCGACCGGCATTTCTCGAGCGTCGCCGCGCTGCCGTTTGTTGCGACCCGTTGGCACGGTGGAGAGACGACCGGGCGATGGGCGTTCGGTATCGGCGCGGTCATCCTGTGGTGCGTGATCGCCGGCGTGCTCGTCGTGAGTGTGCGACGAGAGATCGCGGCCATCGCCAATCGCGTCAGTCGCTGACGGCGCCCGGCTCGTCCGAGGGAATGCGCGTGAAGAAATCGGTGATGTTCTTCGGCGAATAGCTTGGCGTCTGGAACCGATCAAACGCGCTCTTGTGCAGCGATTCGTGCGTGTTGATCGGCTGGTGATTCGCGTCGAGCCGCGGCGTCCGAATCTGACGAATGAGACGGCCGAGGGCGAGGTACATCTGAGTCATCGAATCGGTGAGCGGTGCAACCGGTGACGGATCGATGTGCGATGCGACGTACGCGGGGTCGAACCCGAGCCCGGCTGCGGCGGCGCGCGTCTGCATCCATTGAAAGGTGAGGTCCGACAGGCCCGCGTTCGGATAGCCGCCGCCGACGTTCGAATGCGCGCCGACGAACCACACCTGCTCGAGCGTTTGGTTCGGCGCGGCTCCCTGCTCCCACACGCATGGTTCGAACGGGACGCGCTCCTCGTCGATCGCGAGCGCCTGGTAGCCGTACGTCACGGTGCTGCTCAGCGTGACATCATGGAATTGGTATTTCTTTCCGTCGAGAAATTTGAGCGCGGGAATGGGAATGCCGAGCGCGCCGACGGTGTCCCACACGCCGATGAACGTCACATAACGTTCGAGCGAATATTGCGCGCGATATTGCACTGCCCCAGGCGCGCTCGGCACGATGTCGTTGCGATAGAACGAATACGCGTCGTCGACCTTGTTGGCGAACTCCGGCTTGAGCAAGCCGCATTTGCGAATCAGACCGGCGAGACTGCGCGCCGTGTACGCGCCGCGGCTAAAGCCAAAGAGAAACATCTCGTCGCCTTCTATATATGTCTTACATAGCCACGCGTAGCAGGCTTTGATGTTGTCGTCGATGCCCTGCCCCGTGATGCCGCCGAGCAGGTGATTCAGTCCGCCGCCGGTGCCGACGCCGTCGTGATAGTACACGAGCTGCGCGCTGCCATCCGGTCCCGACGCAGCGAGTGCCTCTTTCATTTTGCACACGTTGGTCGGCGTCGGCACGCCGTCGCTCTGTTCGTCGGGCGTGTTCCACGTACCGTCCGCGCAGACAATCAACCGCCGTGTCATACCCTATGTACGCTTCGGCGGCGCACCGGCTTGCCGCAGGTTGGAGACCTTGTTCAGCGTATCGAACCAGAACGGCGCGCCGAGGCCGAGCGCGATCGCGGTGAGGAGCAATCCGACGATGCTGCTTCCCGCGGACCCGCACCCGCTGGATGTTGCTGATTGGCGACTGAAGAACGTGGCGACGCGGTGCTTCGGCGCGCACGCGGCGTCCCAGCCGAATGAGACGCCGGCGCTTTCGAGGCTGTCGACGCCGATCTTGATGCGTGCCTGTACGCTGTCGAGTGGGCGGCCATTTGCGCCGGCGACGACCGCGTCGGCCTGCTTGACCAAGGCTTCGCGAACCGCGGGATCACGCACGAGCTGTTTGACGATCGTCAGCGTGTCCGCATTCAGCGCGAAGGCGACCGCGAGGCCGATGCAGAACAGCCACGCTTGCGTGCGGCGCTTGTACCAACCGGACACCCGCTGCATCGAGTCATCGAACCACTGTTCGAGTCGCTGGCGCATCAAATCGGAATCGCCGTTGACGTCGGCCAGCACTTTCTTGATGACGGCGGGCACGGGCGTCGGCGTGTCGTGCCCCGCGGTCGTCGCCGGCGCCTGACGCAGGTTGGCGAGCAAGGTGGCTTTCGCGCCGCCGAGCGATCCCGCGGCGGAGACGGTCGACGTGAGGTCCATGACCGCGAGCGCGAACGTCTGCGACGAGATGTACGACGGATAGCGCGCCGTGTCGCCCTGCTTGAACAGCCGGCAGATCAGCGGCGCTTTGTCGGGTTTGAGTGTTTCGATGAGCGGATGATCGTGGATCATCGCGGCCAGCCCGGTCGCCGTGCCGTCGGAGAGGAGCTCGTTGATTCCCTGGCGCAGCGCGGTGGCACGGAGGGCGAGGAACCGCGCGATCCACTCCTTGATCGCGCTACAGAACAGGCTGAGTGTCAGGTAGATCAACACCAGGCCGATCGTGACGTCGAGGACGGTCGAGTTGAGCACGGGCGGCTCCTGGGCGGGTATCACGGTCGCGTGGAACGCGCATAGGATACTGCGCTCTGACGACGGCGCAAGTGGACGGCTGGATTGGAGTCATCTGGACCGTCGGGAGTGGAGCGAGCGCCCCAGCATAGGTAGACCTTCTCATTAGAGGACCAGCAATGAGCGGTCGGACCGCGTACCCGGCGTTCTTAAGGACGCCCTCGGGCCTCGGCCTGGAGATTGAGCGCATGGAAAAAGGTGCGAACGTCGGCTCTCCATGTCGGTAACACTCTCGAGATCGCGAGGCCCTCGAGATCGGCTGCGATGCCGACGTAGATGGCCAACGACACGGGCCATCCAGCTCGCCCAAACACGAGAAGGGCGTAGAAGGCGATGACGAGTGTGACACCCCACAGCTTTGAAGACCACATGTGGTAGCTCGCTTCCTTGCCGAACTTCCAGAAGTCATATGCGTACCGCGCGACTTCGAGTGCCGCGAGGAGGAACAGCGCGAGCGCATATGGACGCAGGATGGCCGAGTGGAGGTGCCACCCCGCGTAAAGCGCGGACACGTAGAACAGCGTGTCGGCGATACTGTCCAAACGGCGCACAGTCGGCGTCGCAACTCCAAGCCGACGGGCGATCACGCCGTCGAAGTAGTCGGAGAGCAGCGCGAGCGTCAAGCATACTGCAAAAGCAGCGGCGCTCGGCCGGACAAGCGCCAGAAGAACGACGACGGGAGCCAGTGCGGCGCGGAGCGCCGTCAGAGCAATTGGAACTCGCAACGCCAGGGCCCTCCCGCTAGTCCGTGCGAATCGCGATCATCGGATCAACACGCGTTGCGCGCATGGCCGGCACAATGGTCGCCAACAATCCGACTCCGGTCATCGTCACCAGCGCGACGATCCACGTTGCCCTGTCGAGCGGGCTGACATCATAGAGTATGAACGTCATGAACCGCGTGACGCCAGCGCCGCCGATCAGACCGAGCACCAGGCCGCCCGCGATGAGGCGCACCCCGTCGCGCGTGATCAACCCCATCAGCGCCGTCGTCGACGACCCGAGCGCGGCGCGGATGCCCAGTTCGCGCGTGCGCTGCGCCACGACGTAGCTCAATACGCCGTACAATCCCGCGACGGCGAGCAGTATCGCGATCGCGGCGAATGTTCCGAGCAGCACAAAATAGAAGCGCGGCTGACCCAGACTACGAGCGATCACGTCGGGCATCGGCGAGACGGAGGACACGGCGGCCGTGCGATCGATGCCACGAATCGCCGCGCGGACTTCGCTGGCGACGGCACTCGGGTCGCCGCTCCGCACGCGCACCATGATCGGGAATCCGGTGCTGCCGCGCCCGCTCTGGCGGAACGACCAGTACATCTCGGGCTGCGGCGGCGCGACCGGGCCAGTGTTTCGCACGTTGCTCACCACGCCGACGATCGTGGCGAGATCCTTGTCAGAGATGTAGAAACGCGCCCCGATCGGATTCTGCCCTTTGAGATCGCGATCGACCAACGCCTGATTCACCACGACGACTTGCGCCGCGTTCGGGCTGTCGTCGTCCGACGCACTGAGCGCGCGGCCGGCAATCAGGCGTTGCTTCGTCACGTCGAACCAACTCGGCGTCGCGACGCGATACTCGACGAGGGGAAGCCGCGTCGGATCGTCGCCTGAATGACCCTCATAGCGAATATTGCTGTTCCATCCCCAGCTCACGTACGGAATCAGGTTGATTGCCCCCGACGCCTCGACGCCCGGAATGGCGTCGATCGCTCGCAGCGCCGGCTCGAGAAAATCGCGCTCCGAATTCCCCTGCGCATAGCGAGCCTGCGACACGGTGGCGTTGAGCGTGAGGATGTGCGTCGGATCGAAACCCGGATCCTTGCCGAGCAATTCGGCGAACGCCTTGAGCGACAGCCCAGCGCCAATGAGCAGCATCAGCGATAGTCCGATCTCGAGCACGACCAACGACCGCAGCGCGCGGTGCGAGTCGTTTCCGTCTCCCGCCGCGCGTCCGCCGCGCAGCGCATCCTGGGGATCGACGGTCGACGCCCGCCAAGCGGGGACGGCGCCGCAGACGACCGCGACGACGATGGCCAGCACCAGCGCGAACACGATCACCTGTGCGTCGAGCCCGAGCCCGGTGAGTTGCGGCATGCGCGCCGCCGCCAAGGTGCCGATCGTGCGCACACCCGCCACGGCGAGTCCGAGGCCGAGCACACCGCCGACGACGGTGATGAGCAAACTCTCAGTAAGCGGCGGGCGCATCGCGTCCCAGCGTGTTGCGCCGAGCGCGGTACGCACGGCCATCTCACGGCGGCGCTGCACGCCGCGGGCGAGGAGCAGCGCGGCGACGTTGGTCGCGGCAATGAGCAGCACCATGCACACGGCGCCGAACAGCAGCAGCAGCGGTTTGCGAATCGACTGCACGCTTTCCGGCTGCAGCGAGGCGACGCGAACGTCCTCGCCGCGGAGGTTTGGATTCGCGGCAACCAGTCCCGCAAACAGTCCGCGCAATTCGGCCTGCGCGGTCTCTGGCGTCGCGCCGTCCGCCAGACGTCCGGCGAGCTGGAGGTAGTTGCTTCCGCGCTGCGTGAGTTGCTTGGCCGTCAAGCGAATTGGCATCCAGATATCGGCGTTCAACATCTGTGGTCCGATGGGAACGCGAAACCCGTGCGGCGCAATGCCGATCACCGTCGTCGGCTCGCCGTTGACGAGGATCTGTTTGCCGATCACGGCCGGGTCGCCGCCGAGGTTCGTCCGCCAAAACGCGTCGCTCAACACCGCGACCAGCGGTTGGTCGACCTGATCGTCTGCCGGCGACACGAGCCGGCCGCGTTCGGCGGCGACGCCGAGCATGGGGAAAAGATTCCCGGTCACGAACAGTTGACTGGCTTGAATCGCGTTGTCGCTCAGGCTCACGAGCGCCGTGCCCTGCGCGAGCGCGGCGAGCGACGTCAGTCGGCGCGTTTGTCGCGCGAGGTCGCCGTAGTTCGCCGCCGACTGCGGCCACGTTCCGCGCGGGCCGGTCTGCGGCGTCACGCGAAACACGCCGACGAGCCGGTCGGGCGCCCTGAACGGAAGCGACTGCAGCAGCGCGCGACTGATCGCGCTCGAGATGGCAGTCGTCGCCCCGATCCCAAGCGCAAGACAGATGATCGCCGACAGGGCGACGGTCGGTGTGCGCGCCAGGCTGCGCGCGGCGTTACGAACTTCCATCGCTCGGATCAGTGGCATTGCGCTGCTCGGCCAAAAGGGACGGAATTGAGACAGCGGTCGTGGAGAATTCGTTGCCAGGCAATCCGAACGCCGCGACGAGGAACAATACCACCGCTACCGCCGCGGACGTCAAGGGATCCAGCGCGCTCCGCCAATCATTCGTACCGCAGCGCCTCCACCGGGTCCACTCGCGCCGCGCGCCGCGCCGGGATGTAGCTGGCGAGCACGGCGATGATACCGAGCAGCCCCGCGACCCCAATGAAGCTCGCGACATCGAACGGCGACACGCCGAACAGCATCGTGCGCAAAAACCGCGTCGCTCCCAGCGCGCCGACGAGGCCGATCGCCACCCCGACGCCGCCGAGCAGCGCTCCGTGGCCGACGATCAATCGCAACACGTCGCCCCGCTGCGCTCCGAGCGCGACCCGCACGCCGATCTCCTGCGTTCGCTGCGATACGGCGTATGAAATCACGCCGTAGACGCCAACCGCCGCCAGCACGAGCGCAATAGCCGCGAACGCGCCGAACATTTTGCCGTACAGCGCCTGCTGCCAGTACGACGTTTGAATGTTCGCGTCCATGCTCAGAATGCGATACGCCGGCAGGAGCGGGTCGCCCTGCTTGAGCGCGGCGAGTACGGTCGGCGTAGCCAGCGCGGGATTCCCGCGCGTGCGCACCACGATCACGGCGCTGTTCCAGCCGCCTTGGCGATACGGCATGTATCCCTGCAGATCGAGCGGCGACGTGAGTTGCCGGTCCTTGATGTCCGCCGTGACGCCGATGACCGTGATCCATCGGTTGAGCGTGTCGACCGCCGAGCCAAACTTGAATCGCTTGCCGAGCGCCTCCTGATTTGGCCAAAACCGCTGAGCCATGTTCTGGTTGACTACGGCGACGCGCCCTGTCACGCCCGTGTCGGCCCACTCTTGCTCGTTGAACATGCGACCGCGCAGCAGCGGAATTTTCATCGTCGCGAGATAGTTCGGCGAAACCCAGCGAATCTCGAGCAACGGCTCTTCGCCCAGCTTGGCCGGCTGATTCTCGACTCCAATGAAGCTGTTGTTGTTGTTGCCGCTCAACGGAATGTTGTTCGCGATCGCCGCGGACACGATTCCCGGTCGCGCGTTGATCTGCGTGAGGAAGCGATCCCAGAAGGCGAAGCGCTTGTAGGTCGAGTCGTACGCCGGACCGCTGAGCGTGACGCGCATCGTCAGCAAGTTCCCCGGATCGAAGCCGGGCTTCACGCTCTGCATACCGACGAAGCTTCGAATGAGCAGCACCGCCCCGACGAGCAGCACGACCGACAACGCGACCTCGCTCACGACGAGGCCGCTCCGCAGACGCTGCCGCGCGCGGCCGACACTCGTGCCGCGCGCGCCCGCGTCGCGCAGCGTCTCGGTCAAGTTCGGGCGCGCGGCCTGCAGCGCCGGCACGAGTCCGAACAGAATCCCCGTCGCGATCGCGACGCCTGTCGTGAACAAGAGCACGGGGGCGTCGATCGTGAACTTCATCCAGAAGGGAATGCCGCCGAGGATGTTGGCCTTGATCCATTGAAGAAACGCGTAGGCGAACGCGACGCCGCCCGTTGCGCCGACCAACGCGACGAGCACACTCTCGATCAGTAGTTGCCGCACGATGCGCCAGCTGTTGGCCCCGAGCGCGACGCGCACGGCCATCTCCTTCGACCGAACGGCGGCGCGCGCGAGCAAGAGGTTCGCGACATTGGCGCAAGCGATGAGCAGCACGAACGCCACCGACGCCATCATGATCATCAGCACCGGCCGGAAGTTGCCGACCTGAAAGTCGCGCAGCGTTTGCACGTCCACGCCCCATCCGGTGTTCGAGCTCGGGTACTGCTCCTCGAGCGTTGCCGCGATTCGGTTCAACTCACCGTGTACCTGCTCGATCGTTGAACCGGGTTTGAGCCGGCCCATCACCTGCCACGAATGGTTGCCGCGATTGTTGAGCGGGTCGAGCTGCATGGTGGTCCACGCCCCGGACGCCGTTGGGAATTCGAAGCCCGCCGGCATCACGCCGATCACAGTGTGCGGCACACCGTTGACGGTGATCTGCTTCCCGAGCACGTCGCGCTTGGCGTCGAAGCGATCGTGCCAGACGCGGTCGCTGAGCATGATCACCTTGGGCGCGCCGACGCGGTCTTCCTCCTCGCGAAAGTCGCGGCCGAGCGCGGGGGCAACGCCGAGCGTGCGGAACATCGTCCACGACACCTGGCCGCCTTGCACGTACGCCGCGCCGTCGCTGTTCGCGAGGTTGTACGACGTACTGGTGTAGATGCCGATGTTGGAGAGCGAGTGGGTCCCTGCTTGCCAGCTCCTGAAATTCGGATAGGAGACGGAGTTCATGTGCCAGCCGCGCACCGTCGCCGCCTCACCGATCGCCACGATCTCGTCGGGATTGTGGTACGGAAATGGGCGCAGCAGCAGCGCGCGAACACAACTGAAAATTGTCGCGTTGACCCCGATGCCGAGCGCGAGGCACAACACGGCGGCGATGGTGAACGCCGGGTTCTTGGCGAGCGTACGAACGGCGAAGCGCAGATCCTGGAGCATGGCGGCGGCGGGGAGTGAGGTCCGCTCGATCAGACAGTCGCACACCGCGATGGGTTGGAAGCGTCAATCCTTACATTTTGGTTTCACGGAGGCACGGTCGGGGCGCGCAATCGCCGGAGAAGCAGCGAGCGCGGAAGGCATTCTGCGGCTCATTCGGGAATCGTTCGCGCCGATTTAGATAGGTCCAAGTCGGTTCCAAACCTGCCGGTGCGGACGCATCAAAGCTGTTGAATCACGAATAAGACGAATGACACGACTCAGAACGAATGAAACGTCAATATGTTGATGCTTCGATTGCATTCGTTTGATTCGTTTCATTCGTTTGATTCGTGCCCCAATCGGTTCCAACGCTGCCCGGCGTGGACGCACCAGAGCTCTTGAAACACGAATAAGACGAATGACACGAATCAGAACGAATGAAACGTCAACACGTTGACGATTCGATTGCATTCGCCGCATTCTTTTTAGTCGTGCGAGGGCGGAGAATGAATCGACGAGATCTCGTCCGTCGCTAGCCGCCGCCGCGGGGCTCAAGCGCCGGCGCCCGATGTCAGGTCGGGTCGCGAAACTTGGCGACCCGTCGCTCGCGCAGTTGTCGCCGCGCTAGCGCGCGCTCGCGGCTCCCGCGCGCCGTCGCATGATCAACATCTCATGGCCCTCCGAGCGATAGAGCGCGAGTCGTTCGATGAGGAAGCGCGGCGCAGTATCCTCGGGGATCACGGCGAAGCCTGCGCGACCGTAGAATGAGATCAGGTGGACGAACGGCACGCAGTAGCAATCGACCGCGGGGAGATCGGCGGCAAACGTAGCGAGCAATTGCTCGCCCACGCGTTGCCGCCGATGCATGGGATGAATGAACATCCCGCGCAGCATTGTCGTCCCGTATTCGTCGGTGCGCCGCACCAGTCCGACGACGTCGGTCTCACGCGTCGCCGCGTACACGATCGAGCCGTCGGCGATACCCGCGCGGTATCCCCACGTGCGGTAGAGCGCCGTGAGCGCGTCATGCTCGGACGCGTCGGCAATGCGAACGGAAATAGCCGGCAACCGCGTCTCCGGCGTCGCGCTCACGGCAGTGCCTCGCCGACCGGGATCAGAACCAGGGTTCGTCCGCCGACGGTCCGTAAATCGACGGCACCTTCCCGCCGGCCATGCGCGTGTAGACGGACAGCTGCCCGCGGTGATGCACCTGGTCCAGCAGCATGAACGAAAGGAAGTCTCCCGTGGAGAATTCGCCGGTCTGTTTCGGCCCGGTGTAGAACGTCGCCGTCCCGTCGAGATTTGCGTTCTTTGATTCACCAAGCTGTTCGACGATTTGATCGTGCGTCGCTTCGAATGCATCGATGATCGTGCTCCAGGATTCCGGCGCCGGCGGGAATCCACCGCCGAGAACCTGCTCGTGGCGGAGCGCTTTCAACATCATTCGTTCTTCCACGACGAACGTCCACGCCAGTTGCTTCGCGCTGTTCGACCGATCATGCGGCTTGAAGTTGCTCTCGGCAGCGGGGAACGCACGCAGAACCTTGAGCGTTGTCGCGTGCTCCCGGAGGAAGGTGGCGAGGAAACGCGCAGCTTCCGTCCGCGCGGACGTTTGCGGAACGGAGATGGGGGTTGCGGTGGCGTGCGTCATGATGATCTCCCGAGTGGAACGTAGACTGACCGATACTGCTCTGACCTCGTACGCTGTATCGACAGGTTCACTCAGGCAAGGGCGCGTGGTCGAGCTCGGCGGCCGCGGACTCGGCCGTCGCTCAATACAATCCCACGCGTCCTTTGACGGATGCGATCAACTTCTGCGGGTCGTACCCGACGCCTTGCCTGAACACCAATTCAACATGTCGAATTGCCGCGATGTCGGCGGCGGGGTTGCCGTCGATGACAACGAGATCCGCCTGCTTGCCCACGGCGAGCGTCCCAACGCGGTCGGCGCGGCCCAAGTACGTCGCGCCGTTCGACGTGCTGATCTTGATCGCCTCGAGCGGAGTGAATCCGCTGGCGACGAGCAGCTCGACCTGGCGTTGATCGGAGTATCCGGGAATGACGCCGCCGCCGCCGGTCGGATCGGTGCCCGAAAGCAGCAGTCCGCCGGCGTGGACGAACGCCAGCTCCATCGCGCGTTCGCTGGCGAAGAGCTTCGGATAGATCGAGCGCGTGTTCGTCTGTGTCCGTGCGTACCCGTCCTGGAATTGCTTGAGCAGAATTGGATCGAGCACGTCGATCCCCGGTGGCAGCGGCTGTCCGGGCGTGAACGTTTCGAACACGGTGAGCGTGGACGTCAGCGCCACGTGATGGCGTACCAGATCCTGGACGAGCGACTTGAACGCGGGACTCGACGAGTCGACGGCGGCGAGCGCGGTCATGCCGACGTTCTGTCCGGGGCACAGGTCCGGCTGCTTGTCGGCGACGAAATCGGTCGCGACGAAAAAGCCGTGCTCGAGGTTGTCGATGCCGAGGTCCGCCGCTTCACGGTACGTGACGGAGCAAATGTGTCCGGTGACCTTGATCCCGCGCTTGTGTGCGGCGTCGACCGCCGCGGCCATCTCCGACCGCGTGATGTTCATGTACGTCTTGAACGACGTCGCGCCCGCGTCCGCCCAGAAATTGACGTAGCGCCGCGCGTCGCTCGAATCCTTGAGCGCGTACATCTGCGAAAATGCCGACGGACCCTGAACGTACGGCGCCGTCGCGTCGATCCACGGCCCGGGCATTTCGCCGGCCTTGATCGCCGCCGCCACGCGCAAGTCTCCGTATCCGCCAACGTTGCCCGCCGTGCGCATCGACGTAACGCCGCCCGCGAGATAGAGTCGCGTGAAGCTGACGTAGTCATTGCCGTACACCCCTGGGCCGGTCGGGTAGAAGAGGTGCTCGTGCATCATCACGAGGCCGGGAATGACCGACTTGCCCGATAGATCCAGCACCTGCGCCCCGGCCGGCACGCTGGTCGACGACGCCGGGCCGAGCGCGGCGATGTTTCCGTCGCGGATGATGAGTGTTTGATCATCGCGCGCCGGCGCGCCGGTGCCGTCGATGACGCGGACGTGCGTGAGCGCGACGACGGCGGTGTCGACCGACACGAAGTCGCGCACGGCGCGACTGAGCGCGGGCCGTTGCGCCGAGGCTGGACGGGACGCCGCGGCGGAAAGAATCATGCGGCGGCGACGACGGCCGCGGCAACGCACGCGCAGCGAGCGCGACGGAAGGATTGAGTGGTAGGCATGCCATGACCCTACGTCAGCTCGGGCCGGTCGTCCAGATGGCTCGCCGGTTGGCAATCCAGTAGCTTTCCGACCCTGTAACCAAGCGGCGTGCGACTACGTAGTCGTCGTGCCGGCACCGCGGCGGCGCATCGGCTTCCCCTCAGAGACGAGGTTCGGCATGACACAAGGATCTTGCGGTCATCTTGCTGTTCGCGTCGGCCGGCCTGTTGACGACGTCGATTACCCTTGCCGTGCTGTGGATTCGGGGCGCGAGAGCGCGCGTTGCGTGCGCGCATCGAAGGGCAGCTGCGCTCCGACGCGCCCGCGCGGTCAACTGATCGCATCGAGCATCTCGTCAACGCGGTCGAGTCGATCGCCATCGAAGTGGAACGCATCTCCGAGGCGCAGCGGTTCACCGCGCAGGTGCTCGGCCAGCGCGTCGGCCACTTGGGTGACGCGAGCCGGCTTCCGGAACGAGTCATCACGCCGCACTGACCAATCGCGGCGACCGGGCGCGGCTATTTGAGCGCCCGGACGAATCCGAGGAACCTCGCGCGCTCGGCGGCCGCCAGGGCGCTCGGGCCGAACAGCTGAATGAACAGCGGGCCGCGCGGCGTCGTGACGATCGTCGCGATGAGCGTCTGGCCCGCACGCACTGAATCCGCCGAGCCGGCGCCGATGCCTCGGCGATACGAGCCGCTGTACTCCGCGATCGTGACCGGAAAGGCTCCCGAGGAATCTCGCGTGACCCGCTCGACGACCGGCGAGCCGTCCGGCGACGAGAACTGGCTCTTCCACCGCGCGAGATTCGCCTCTACGCCGCCGCCCTGCGAGGCTCCGAAATAGTACGCGACGACTTCGACGTTCGTCGCGGTGTCGGACGACGGAATCACGAACTGCGCGAGCCGCGCTGACGACGACGGCGGGCGCACCAGCCAGTTCGCCGGCGCGGTCGTGTGATAGTCGAGCAGCGTGACGGGTGTGCCCTGCGCGGTCAGCACGCGTACCGGCGCGATGCAGACCGCCACGCTAAACATCACCGCAGCCAGGCGCTTAGTCATCGGGCGATTTCCTTCTCAAAATGGGCAAGAGACTATTGTAATCATCCGTCCAGAGTCGCAACCCGGCCGGCAGGCCGATCGTGTCGCCCGCCGCCTTGACGAGCGAGTCGGCCATGAACGCGCCGTTCGCCGTGACGAGCACCCAGTCCGAACTGTACGCGTCGCGCGTCGTGTCGTTGTCCACCGTAATGAGCGTCGAGCGAAGACCGGCCTGCTCCGCCTGCTGCCGCACGACCGGCGCGAGATCGAGGTAGCGATTCGAGACGTGCACCGCGAGAATCCCGGTGGGTTTGAGGTGCCGGCGATAGAGCACGAGCGCTTCGCGCGTCAGCAAGTGGACGGGAATCGCGTCGCCCGAGAACGCGTCGACCGCGATCACGTCGTACTGCTCGTCCGCCTCGCGCGCCATCGAGATGCGCGCGTCGCCGGGCACGACCTCGATCGTCGCCGGCGAGTCGCGCAGATAGGTGAACAGCCCCCGCGCGATGCGTTCGACGTGCGGATCAATTTCGTAGAAGCGGAACACGTCGCCCGCACGGCCGTACGTCGCAATCGTTCCGGTGCCGAGTCCAATCACGCCGACTCGGCGCGGCGCGGCGTGGCAGCAGAGCGCCAGCGCCAGGCCGATGCCGGAATTGCGCGAGTAGTAGGTCGTCGGCTCGTCGTGCAACGCCGTCGTGTATACCTGATTGCCGTGCTCGATCGTGCCGTGATACAGCGTGCGCGTCGTCACATGGTGCGCGTCGATGAACTGCGTCACCTGGAGCGTGCCGTAAAAGTCGCGAAGCTGTAAGAGCCGGTCGACGCGGTCGTCACGCACCTGGCGATAGAGCAGCGTGATCGTCGACGCGGTCGCGGCGAACCAGATGGCGCGCGGCAGCCAACCGGCCGACCAGAACACGGCGAGACCAAGCACCGCTGCGCAGGCGAGCCCGCATGCCAACTCGTAGTTGCCCGACAGCAGCATCGGTGCGCCGACGCCGACGGCGATCGCACCCAGCGCGCCGCCCGCGGCAATCGACACATAAAACGCCGTGAGATACTGCGTCGACGGCCGCAGTCGATGCAGCTCCGCGTGGCAGAAGAGACACAGCGCGAACAGCGACAGGCAATAGACGGCGATCGTGTGCGAGAGCGCCGTCGTCAGTTCGGTGTGCAGCAGTTGGCGCCCGACGACGACCAACGCAACGACAAACAGCCCGAGCACGACCCACCGAGGCCGCCACCGCTCGCCGCTGAACGCGACGATGAAGCTGAGGAGGTAGGCGATGAGTGGAGCGATCCACAACAGCGGAACGGCGGCCACATTTTGACTGAGGTGATTCGTCACCGCCGACAGCAGCAACGATCCGCAGCCGGCGAGCCCGATCCACAGCGCGTACAGTCGTGCGCTCGGCGCGGGCTCGGACACCGCGGACTGCGGCGTTGCCGCGGGCGCTGCGTCGTTCGCGACGTTCCGCATTCGGAACGCGATCGTCCCGCAAACCACCGTAAACGCGATGAATCCGCCGAACAGGCCGCGCCGCTGGTCGCTCAGGCGCATGTGCGGCTCGATGAGCCACGGATACAGCACGAGCGCGATCAGCGAACCGGCATTGGAGAGTGCGAATAGCCGATATGGCTGCGCCGATTCACCGGGCGCGCCGGCCGCGCCGCCGGCCAGCGCCCGCGCGTACCAGCTCTGCAAGAGCGGGCTCGTCGCCGAGAGGACGAGAAACGGAACGCCGATCAGCAGAGTGAGCAGCCAGAGCACGCTGGCGATGGGATGCGCGACGCTCGCATGTGGTCCGAGGTCGACGCTCACGCCGAGTTGCGCCAGGCACAGCACGAGCAACGCCACGTACACCGCCGCCTGCCGGCGCGGCGCGACGCGCGTCGCCAAGACGTGCGCGCCGCAATAGCCGAGCAGCAGGACCGTTTGGAAAAACACGAGACAAGTGGTCCATACCGCGGCGGAACCGCCAAGCAGCGGCAACAGCCGCTTGCCGGCGATTGGCTCGGCGAGAAACAGCAACAGGCTGCCGAGAAAAACGGCGGCTGCGTACAACGGTTTGAGTGAACGCACCGGCGCGTCCGGCACTACTGGATCGGCCCGCCCTTCTCGGTCTGGGGCACGCCGTCCGTCATCCACTTCGGCGCCGGCGTTCCCTTGAGGTAGTGATCGAAGAACTGCTTCATCCGCTGCTGAAAGTCCTTCTGATTTTCCTTCTTCGCCAAATGGTGCGGCTCGCCGGGATACGAGAGGAAGATGACCTGCTTGCCCCAGCGTCGCGCCGCGGCGTAGAGCTCGAGACCCTGGTGCCAATCGACGGCATTGTCGGCCGTGCCCTGGAGAATGAGGAACGGCGTCGTGATGTCGCGCACGTGATAGAGCGCCGATTGATCCTGGAACTGCTGGAGATTGTCGAATGGGTTCGTGCCCATGCGCACTTGTCCGTCTTCGACAATGCCCTGCTGCAGCGTCCCCGTCCCGGGATACGTCTCGTCGTAGAAGCTCACGAGATTGGTCGGCGGCGCTCCGGTGACGACAGCGGCGAACATGTGCGAATGGGTGAGGATGAACGATGTCTCATACCCGCCCCAACTGTGCCCCTGGATGCCGATGTGCGCGGGATCGGCGTAGCCCAGCTCGATCACCTTCTTGACCCCGCTCGTCACGCAGTCGAGCGCCGAGCTGCCCGGTTTGCCGATTTCATAGGTGATGTCCGGCTCGAACACGATGTATCCGTCGCTCGCATACTCGGCAAAGTGCGGCCGGTCGTCGAACTGCGGCATCGGGAAATCGTTGTACGTGTTTGACAAACGCTCATAGAAATACACGAGCATCGGGTATTTCTTGCCCGGCTGGTAGTTGAACGGGAGCGTCAGCGTGCCCTGCAGATGCTGACCCTTGCTGTTCTTGAAATCGACCAGCTTCCGCGTACCCCACGCGTATTCTCCAATGAACGGATTGGCGTCCGTCACCTTGGCCGGCGAGGCGAACGAGCTGGTCGTCGACCAGTAGTCCGGCGATTCGCTGAACGTTTGCCGCGTAAAGATCACGCGATCCGCTTGCGCCGCTTTCACCGCGCCGCCAATCGCTTCGTCTCCGTAGATGAGCGGCGTCGGTTTTCCACCGGGCGCCAACGTGTAATAGCCGGATTTCTTCGTCCACTCGCTGTAGGCGGAGAGCAGCAACGGCTTCGTCATGTCGACACCGTCGTCCTCGTCAGCCGCACCGCCGCCAAACGCGCCGCCGCCGCGCCCACCGCGTCCGCCGCCGCCCGCGCGGTCGAGACGCACGAGGCGGAATTGGATCTGCTGCGCGTCGCCCATGCCGCCCGTGAGGTTCACCGGCTTGCCGCCGTCGAGCGGCACGCTGTAGAGATCGAATTGGTGGTCGAGGAGGACGGACTTCCCGTCCGACGACCAGCCGGCCACGCCATAGATCGGCTTCTCATACGGATGATCGTCGGTCTCGTCGACGAAACTCACCTTGTCGCCGCCGCCGAGCAGTGTGCTGCGACCCGCGGCAGTGTTGTAGGCGTAGAGCTGCTTGTTCTTGAGATAGAGGAACCATGCGCCGTCCGGCGACGATCCCATCGTCCGCAACAGATCCTTGTCGATCAAGGAACGCTCGGCCGTTTCGGTGTTGACGCGATAGTAGTCGGCGTGCGAACCGCCCCATTCGACCTCGCCGCGATAGGTCGTATCGATGCGACCGATTGCCCAACGCGGATCGCCCGTTGGCGTCACGGTCCGCATCGTCGTGTCGGCAACCCGCACGAGCCTGTTGCCCGCGACGTTGAACACCGCCGGCAACGTCGCTCGACGCTCCTGAGCCAAGCGGACGATCTGCACCGACTGGACCTCCGGGTCCTTCCAGTGCCACACGTCGACGTTGGCCTGCGGATCGGTGCTGGGCGTCTTCTCTAATTCTTGTTCTTTGATGCCGGTATAAATGCGCGACCCGTCGCGCGTCCACCGCAGCGGCGCCAGCTCGCTGAGGACGTAGCGTGTCGGGAAGGCCGCGTCCTTGGCGGGATCATACTCCTCGGCCCGCGCCGCCGCGCCGCCCGCGTTCCGCCACACGACGAGCGCGTTGTCCCGCTGCGTGTTCTCCTTTTTCTTGTCGCCGCGGAGCACGGCGAGCGACGTGCCCTTGGGGCTCCACGCCAACTGGTCGTAGTCCGCCGCGGCGGAGTTGAGCACCGTCGAGCGACTCGTCGCCAGGTCGACGACGTAGACCCCGTTTCCGATGCGGTCGGCGGCGTCGATCGTGTAAGCCAGCAGCCCGCCGTCGTCGTCGAAGTCGTACAGGTTGACGTTGCCGATATTCTGCGTGATGCCGCTCGACAACTCGCGCAGCACGAGGTCGGCACCGCCGTTCTTCGCCGCGGCGTTCGCCTTGTTCGCGTGAATGGCAATGAACTTCGAGCCCTTCGCAAACTTGAATGTCGCGGCGTCGGGCACCTGATACGTGTCGCCGGTCGCAAGGTCGAGCAGCTCGAAGTGTCGCGGCGGTGCGGCCGGCGTCTCCCCCGCCGGTTGCGCGCCGCGTCCGCGTCCGCCGCCGCCCGGGGCGCCACGACCACCGCGGCCTGCGCGACCCGTCGCTTCCGGCGGGCTCACGAAGTAGCCGGCGTAACGCGAGTCGTCGGAGAATTGCGGGGCGGAGCCGACGGGGACGGTGTAGCGTTTTTCACCGTCGAGCTGCCGAATGTAGAGCGTCCCATCGCCCTCCATCGGAGCATAGACGTACGTCATCCACTTGCCGTTCGCCGAGAGCGCCGCGCTGTTGATTCGATTCCAGCGGCCGATGTCGGCGAGGCCGAGGATTTTCTTGGCGCCCGGGTCGGCGTGCGATTCGCCCTGTGGCGTCGGCACGGCGGCGTTTTGGGCGGCGAGGGACGCGGGGCCCGACAGAACGAGCGCGCAGGCAAGCGCGCGGCGGATGGCGGTGATGCGACGCATGGGAGGGTCTCCGGCAGACAGAGTGCGAGCGTTGCCGAATATACGCGCCGACGCGCCGGATCGCTCGCCGTGGACCGTCTTTGCGTAAGCGCATTACGCAAGTCTGTATTCATCGGCGGCAAATCGTCTCGGCTGTGCCGCGAGCCCGTCGTCGCCCGCCGCGAATTCGCGTGGTAGCGCCGCGAGTTCACACCGCACCGCCGACGAACGTGTGCCGAGCGTCGACGATTGCCGCTCCATCGACGAGGACTCGCACGCATGCGTACTCAATTGCCGCCGACCCACGCGCGACGCGCGGCCACTCGCCTCGGATCGCCGACCATCCTCGCTGAATTCGTCACCGTGCGAACTCGATGAGCAGCCCTGCGTGCCCGATCGAGCCCGATGCGCGCTCGACGCGCGAGTGACCGCCATCGATCGGCGGCGCACCTCGCTGGATCTTGCCGCCACCTCGCTCGATTGCCTCCCCACCTCGCTCGTTCCCCCCTCGATCTCCCAATTGCCCGGCGAGACGCCATGTATTCCGCGCTCGTCAGGCATCGCGCCGTCCTTGACACCGTCGTGACGACGCGAAGCCCTCGCCGTCGCGCGCCGAGCTGCATCCAGTTCGAATAATCCGCCGTTGGACCAGGCATCATGTCGCACGATATTCGATTCATGAAACCCAGGCTCGCTCTCTTCGCGTTGCTGCCCGTCTCCGCCTGCGCATCGTGGCCGTTCCTCTCGCAGCACAGCGCGCCGCCCACTACGGCCGTCGTCACGCCGGTTGCCGTCGCCCGGCCGACGCGCCCAATTCCCTACCCCGTCTTCGAGTCGCGCGCCTTCGAGGCGGCCGTCGCGCATGGCACTCGCACACGCACGGGCGAGCCCGGACCGCGCTACTGGCAGCAGTCCGCGCACTATCACATCGACGCCGAGCTGGTGCCGTCATCGAGCCAGATCAACGGGCGCGAAACGGTCCGCTACGTCAATCACTCGCCCGACACACTCGGCGTGCTGTGGATTCACCTCGATCAGAATTTGTTCGCGCCGTCGTCGCCGCGCGTGGTCGAGACGCCGGTTACGAGCGGGACGGAAATTCTGCGCGTCGCCGTCGCCGGACAGGCGCTTCCGCGAAACGATGCGGGCGCCGGCTATTCGGTCGACGCCACGCTCATGCGCGTGAGACTACCGCATGCGCTCGCGCCGGCTGACTCGGTCGACCTCGACATCGCCTGGGACTTTCAGGTGCCGCCGGACGGCGCGCCGCGCGAAGGCACGACCGGCGACGTGTTCATGGTCGCGTACTGGTATCCGCGCCTCGCGGTGTACGACGACGTCGGCGGATGGGAGATCGATCCATACCTGGGTCAGGGCGAGTTCTACATGGATTTCGCCGACTACGACGTGAACATCTCGCTGCCGCAGGGATGGCTCGTGGCGGCGACGGGTGATCTCGTGAACCCCGACGTCGTGCTCTCGCCGCAGACGCGTGCGCGATTAGCCGAGGCGCGCCGGAGCGGGAACGTCGTCCACGTCGTGCGCGAGGAAGATCGCGGCGTTGGGCCGACCAAGGCGACAAACACCGGGTTCGACGCCGCGCTCACCTGGCGATTCCGCGCCCGCAACGTGCGCGACTTCGACTGGGGTGCATCGGCGAAATACCTGTGGGATGCGACGGTCGCTGTGGTCGGCGATCGCGGCGTCAACCACCACGCGGACACGACAACCATCAACACGTTCTACCGTCCCGAGGCGCGCGCATCGGCGTGGGACCGGTCGGCGTCGTACGAGCGGTCGGTGGTGGAATTTCTGTCCAACTATCTGTGGCCGTATCCCTGGTCGCAGATGACGGCGCTCGAAGGTCCAGCGTCGTGCGCGGGGATGGAGTACCCGATGTTGACGTGCGTCGGCGGCGCGCGCGACACGCTGCTCCTGTACTCGGTGCTGGTCCACGAGACGGCGCACATGTGGTTTCCGATGCAGGTCGGATCCGACGAGCGGCGCTACGCGTGGGCCGACGAAGGACTCACGCGGTTCAATCAGATTCAGGGCATGCAGGCCTTCTTCAAGGGATACGATCGCGTGCAGCAGTCGCGCGACAACTATCTCATGCTCGCCGTGACCGATAGCGAAGTCCCGTTGATGCGGCCGGCCGATCAGTATCCGGTGAACTCGCGCGCGTACAGCATTGCGTCGTACGACAAGATGGCGATCAACATGATCGCACTCCGCGGCATACTCGGCGACACCCTGTTTCAGTCGGCCTATCGGACATACGGATTGCGTTGGGTCGACAAGCATCCAACGCCATACGACTTCTTCAATTCGTTCAACGCGTCCGCGGGGAGCAACCTGTCCTGGTTCTGGCGGACGTGGTGGTACGAGACGTGGACGCTCGATCAGGCGATCGCCTCGGCGACGCCGGCGGAGGGCAAGCTGTTGGTGACAATCGACGATCGCGGGCTCGCGCCGATGCCGATCGTGCTCGCCGTGACGCGTACGGGCGGTCGCGTGCAGCGCATGGTCATTCCGGTGGACGTGTGGCTCACCGGCGCGCGGCGATATACGGTCGCGCTCGATTCCGCGGCGACGATCACCGCGGTCGAGATCGATCCGGACCAACTGTTCCCTGACGTCGACCGAACGAACAACCGCTGGGTACGGCGGTAGCACGAATCGTCGGGCGCGCCGAGACGCGTGCTACCGCGAGGTTTCCCAGCGTCGCCGGATGAACTAGCGACTCGATTGCCGGTCTTTCGTGTCGCGGTCGCTTAGGTCGCTGCGATCGTCGTCCGGCTGATCCGGCAGCGTACGATAGGTGCTCGAGCCGCTCAGGTTGTTGTCGTCGCCGACCTGATCGCGCAGCCACTCATTGTCGCTCTCGCGCGGGTCGCCCTTGAGCCGTTCACGCTCGGCGTCCGATTGATCGCCGAGCCCATCGGTGTGCTTCTTGTTCGGATCCGCCATGCCCCACTCCCGTTGAGGACAGACGCACTGAACCGCACGCGCCGTGCCCGCTCGAACACGGGCGACGGATGAGCCGTGGAATCGTTCCTGCCACTGTCGGATTCGAGTGTTGTCATCCAGACAGGAGAATCCGTCGTGTCGCTGTTCGAACCAACTGAATCGATGTGGCGTGACCGAATGCTGAGCATGCTGCGAATTGTCGTGGCGTTGCTGTTCATCGAGCACGGAACGCAGAAGATGTTCAACCTGCCCGTTGCGGCGCGTCCGATGGACTACCATCTGGTGTCGCTCATGGGCGTGGCGGGCATACTCGAGGCCTGCGGCGGATTCGCCTTGCTGATCGGTCTGTTCACTCGCCCGGTCGCATTCCTTCTCGCCGGCGAAATGGCCGTGGCGTACTTCAAGGCACACTTCGTTCGCGGCTTTTTCCCCGTGAACAACGGCGGCGAGCCCGCCGTGCTCTTCTGCTTCATCTATCTCTACCTCGCGTTCGCCGGGGGCGGGGTGTGGAGC
Source organism: uncultured Gemmatimonadaceae bacterium (assembly GCA_963817445.1). Classification (GTDB taxonomy): domain Bacteria; phylum Gemmatimonadota; class Gemmatimonadetes; order Gemmatimonadales; family Gemmatimonadaceae; genus JAQBQB01. The sequence goes on along the minus strand of CAWFOG010000026.1, from coordinate 148,621 downwards.
GTCGACTACGCGATCGCCGCGTCGCGCGCCAGAACGCGCGCAAAGGTCCCGCCGGTTCGCGAACCGTCGCCTCGCGGGCACGGGCACGGTCATCCGCAACCTGGGTAGACGCCGAGCGACGCCGGCTGGCCGCTGCGGGCCCGTTCCGACGCGCCGGCCGAGCGTTAGCTTCCGGGCATGTCTTCGCTCCTCCGCCGAGCCGGGCTCGGCCTCCTAATCGTCGACAGCGGTCCACGCGCAGCGTCCGGCGACCGTCGCTCAGCCGTCCGCCCCGCCCGATCCACTGCACGAGTCCGGCAACAACGTCACGATCTCACTGTTGACGATGGGCAACGGCGAGGAGGTGTGGGAGCTGTTCGGCCATAGCGCCATTTGGATCCACGATACGGTCACCGGCCGCGACAGCGTGTTCAACTGGGGCGTGTTCGATTCGCAGGCACCGAATTTCATTCCGCACTTTCTGCAGGGCTTGATGCTCTACCAGATCGGCGGCGAAACGTTCGACGAACTGCGCGCCAGCTATACGTACGCCAATCGATCGGTCACGTCGCAGGAGTTGGAGCTCACAGCGTCACAGAAGGACTCGCTGCTGCACCTCATTGCGGTGAACGCGGAGCCGGGGCACCGGCAATACAGATACGACTATTTCATCGACAATTGCGCGACGAGGCCGCGCGACCTGCTCAATCGCGTGCTCGGCGGCCAGATTGCCGCGCACGCGAACGTGCCGTCGGGATCGTCGTACCGGTCGGAGACGTTGCGGTTGATGCAAGGCAACAAGCCGATCGTGCTCGGCGTCGACATCGGCTTGGGCGAGCCGGCGGACAGCGAGATGACGAAATGGCGTTCTATGTTTCTGCCCGCCAAGCTCCACGACTATCTGAACACGGTTCAAGTGCGCGACAGCACCGGCGCTCTCCGTCCGCTCGTGCGCCACGACGTCGTGCTGTTCAAATCGACACGGCCCGCCGAGCCGACCGAGCCTCCCGACCTCGCCCCGTGGCTCCTGGTGGCGGGGCTCGTCCTCTCGGGATTATTTGCTTGGCTTGGCGTCAAGGCGACGCGCGGCGGCCGGCGCAATCGCGGTGCGGCCGTTGCCGCCGCGACGCTCATCGGCCTCTGGTCGGTCGTCGCCGGGTTGCTCGGCGTATTGCTCACGCTTCTGTGGACGATTACCGATCACACCTTCGCGCATTCGAACGAGAATTTGCTGCTCTTCAATCCGCTTTGGCTGGTCATGGCGGTGTTGTTCAGCGTCGGCTTGCTGACCGGACATGCCTGGCGGTGGACACGGATGCTCGCCATCCTGCTCGGTGGCCTCGCGGCGCTCGCCCTCGCGTTACACGTGATGCGCGTGTCGCGGCAGGACAATCTGCCGATCATCGCCCTGGCACTGCCGGCCGCACTCGTCATCGAGTGGATCGCCGCGCACGCCTTTTCCGTCGGCGCCGGCAGGGACTACGGCGCCCGCTGACCCGCGGCGCGCAGCTTGGCGTTGAGAGCGTCGAGCTCCGGGCCACGAAGCGCTGTCCACCGAACGACGAGCGCGTCAAAATCGCGCCGCGCAGCGTTAGCCGCCGCTACGGTTTGAGGCGTCGGCGCCGCGTCGGCTTCCTCGAGTAGCGCCAACATCGCCAACAGGTCGCCGTTGACCGACGTGAACGTCGGCTGCGCTGCGCCGCCGCGTCCACGTCCTCCGCGACGTCCGCCCCCGCCTCCTCCACCCGCCAGCGCCGCAATGCGTTCGTCGAACGTATCAATCGCGGCGGCGAGCGACGCGTCGGTCGTTCGACCGCGTGCCGTCGCAAGGCGGAGCCTGCAACGCGCGCGCCTCCGCGACGATCGCCGAGTCGCGCGCGATGTCGTCGAACAGCGTAACCGCGAGCGCGTGTTCCTGGGCGATTGCCGCGGCCGGCGTCTTGATCCGCGGATCCATCTTCACGGTGAACGTTTGCGAATACGACTTGCCGCCGAGCGTGAGTCGCGCGGTGAACTCTCCCGGCAGCGCCCACGGGCCGCGCGGTTCGCGCGGCGTGTCGTACGGCACCGCCGAAATCGGATAGTCGCCGGGCAGCGCACTCGTGCCCGCGGGCGGCGCGTAGTGCAGGTCCCACACGAACCGGTGAAACCCCGGCGTTGCCTGCAGCACCGCGGTCGGGCGAATCCAGTAGCGCGGTGTGTTGCCGATGTCGTCCGGCACCATCGACGTATCGCGACTCGAGTACCGGCGAATCACGCGGCCGCTCGGCTCGACGATCTCGAGCGTCGCGTCGCCCGTCGAGTTCGCGCCGACGAAATAGTCGATGATCGCGCCGTCGGGCGGATTCTGTGCCCACGGTTCATCCGGCGGAATCGGCGTGTCGGGGTACTTGCTCCAGCGGAAACGGTACGCCAGCGCCGGCTTGAACAGCGTGGCCGGCGCAGCTCGCCGTCTGCGGCGTGATCTGCCGCAGCGCCGAGATGTCGTCGAGGATCCAGAACGAGCGGCCATGCGTGCCGACGCGATATCATCATCCTTGACTATGAGATCGCGAATCGCCGTCGCCGGCATGTTGAGGCGCAGCGACGACCAGTGGTCGCCGTCGTCGAACGACACCCACACCTGCGTCTCGGATCCGGCGAACAGCAGCCCTTTGCGCTTTGAATCTTCGCGCACCGTGTTGATCGCCGCGCCGGCAGCGATGCCGTTGACGATTTCCGTCCACGTCGCGCCGCCGTCGTGCGTGCGGTAGATGTGCGGGTTGAGATCGTCGAGGCGGAAGGTGTTGATCGCCGCGTACGCCGTCTTCGCGTCGAAGCGCCCGGCGTCGATGATCGACACCTTGCTCCACGGACGGGCGCGCAGCGCGGGCGGCGTCACGTCGGCCCAGTGCGCGCCGCCATCGCTCGTCGTCTGAATCAGTCCGTCGTCGGTGCCCGCCCAGATGCGATTGATGTCGACGTACGACGGCGCAACGGTGTACACCACGCCGCCGTGCCGGGCGACGGCCGCCGGCGATTTGGAATACACGCCGACGGTCGGCGGCACGATGGAGTCCATGCGCGTGAGATCCGGGCTGATCCGCGCCCAGCTCGCGCCGCCGTTGAGTGTCTTCCACACGACGTTCGACGCAAAGAACAGCGCGTGCGGATCGACGGTCGAGAACACGAGCGGCGCGGTGCGCACGACGCGAAAATCCGCGGCGCCGCCAGGGCCGACGCGCGGGCCCACCTGCTGCACTTCTCCCGTGCGCCGGTCCCAGCGCGTCACCTTGCCGCCGTACACGAGATCGGGATCGAGCGGATCGGGCGCGGCGTAGCCGTACTCTTCGACGCCAACGGGATGCCAATCCCAGTCGAGAATTCGCCCGTCGTCGCCGCGGCTGCGCACGCACGCGGAGCCGGACTCCTGCTGTCCACTGCACAGGCGATACGGGAACGCGTTATCGGCGGCGACGTGATAGAACGCGGCGGTCGGCTGATTGAGCCACGAACTCCACGTTTCGCCTCCGTTGACCGTGACGATCGCGCCCTGATCGCTGGCGATGATGATGATGCTCGGATTGATCGGGTTGATCCAAATTCTGTGATAGTCGTCGCCGCCGGGCGCTCCGCGAAAGGCGTGAAAGGTCTTGCCCCCGTCGGTCGACTTCCACGTGACGACGCTCGCCGTGTACACGACGTCCGGATTTTTCGGATCGACCTTCACCTCGGCAAAATCCGACTCGCGCGTCGACACGCGGGTGTCTTCCGTCGCGCGATGCCACGTCGCGCCGGCGTCGTCCGAGCGATACAGTCCATCGCCGCGCGCCGAGTTCACCGTGGCGAACATGCGGCTCGGCATGCTCGGCGCGATGGTCAGACCGATGCGGCCGAGTCCGTCCTGCTCGAAGTTCGGCAGCCCCGTGCCGAATTTCGTCCACGAGGTGCCCCCGTCGGTCGACTTGAACAGGCCGCTCCCCGGCCCGGAGAACTGGCCGTTCTCCCACGGTCCCTGGCGCGACTCCCAGAGCGCGCAGAACAGAATGTCTGGGTTGGACGGATCCATCACGACGTCGATGGCGCCAGTATTCTCGTCCTTATATAAGACTTTCTGGAACGACTGCCCGCCGTCGACCGAGCGGAATAGCCCGCGCTCGGCGTTGGGGCCGTACGGATGGCCCATCACGGCGACGAACAGCCGGTTCGCGTCGCGCGGATCGACGACGATCTGCGGAATCTGCTGTCCGTCGCGCAGGCCGAGATGCGTCCACGTTTTTCCGGCGTCGGTCGACTTGTAGATCCCGTCGCCCGTCGACAGGTCGGGGCGCTGCAATCCCTCGCCGCTGCCGACGTAAATGATGTTCGGGTTCGACGGCGCGATGGCGATCGCGCCGATCGAACCGCTCGGCTCGTCGTCGAAGATCGGCGTCCAGGTGCGGCCGAAGTCGTTCGTCTTCCACACGCCGCCGTCCACCGCGCCGATGTAGAAGACGTTGGGCTGATCGGGAATACCGGCCGCGGCTTTGGTGCGGCTCGCGCGAAACGGCCCGATCATGCGCCAGCGGAGTTCGGAATAGGTCGACGGCGAGATGCGTTGCGCGGCGAGCGCGTGGGTGCGCAGCGCGCTGGTCGTTGCAATCGCGAGCGCGGTGAGGAGCGCGGCGCGGCGCGTGAGCGGGCGCATCATGGCTGGGCCGCCGCGGCGGCCGCGCGATCGGCGGCGTCCTCGTCGGCGGCGCAGCGGCCGCGATGCACGACACGGTTGCTGAGGATGCGAATGTCCGCGTCCTCATAGCGGTCGATGACCTCGCCGCAGCGCATGCAGCGAGGAAAGAGCGCGTAAATCGACCGGGCCAGCTCGTCTACGCTGGGGTCGTCATGGCGGGCGGCGATGTCCATGCCTGACTATGTACGCATGAGGCAGCCTTCGCCAGCCGGTTTTCATTCAGAGATCGCACGCACGTAGATCTCACGCTCGACGACGCCGCGTGCGATCACACTGCGCCAATCGATTCAGCCGATGGGCCAGCGTTCCTCGCGCTCGCGGCGCGTCAGAGTATCCGGCACCACGAGCCTTAGTATGCGGAGCGGTTCGTCGTCGCGACGGCGGACGGTTTGGTCGCTTGCCGCGCGGGCGTCGCGGCGCTCGTCGGACGAATCGCGATTCTGTTCGTCGGCCATGTCGTCGTTCTCCTGGTGCGGGCGTTGATCTTTGAACACGCCGCAGACGACGTGCCGAAACGAACGTGCGATGCGTGAAACTGATGGACATGAATTCGTGAACAGGTGAACCAATGAAATCGTACGATCGCGCGTACTTCGAGCACTGGTATCGCGACCCGACCGATCGCGTGTCCACACGGGAAGTTCTCGAGCGCAAAGTGCGGCTGGCACTCAGTGTCGCCGAGTACATGCTCGGCCGACGGGTGCGCACGGTGCTCGACGTCGGCTGCGGTGAGGCGCCGTGGCAGCCAGTGCTGACGCGGCTGCGGCGCGACGTGAGATACATTGGCGTTGATTCGAGCGACTACGCGATCGAGCGATACGGCGCGTCTCGAAGTATTCGACGCGGCTCACTCGGCGGCCTTGCGCACATGCGTCTCCCGCGGCGGATCGATCTCATCGTGTGCGCGGACGTGTTGCAATACGTGTCGGACGCCGACGCCGCGCGCGGGCTGCGCGCCATACGCCGGCTGCTGGGCGGTGTCGCGTACATCGAAACATTCGCGACGGAAGATCACATGGAGGGCGACCGCGTCGGTTGGCACGAGCGGAGCGCCGCGAGCCTATCGGCGCCAGCTTCGGCCGCGCCGGACTCACCTATTGCGCGCCGTATTGCTACGTCGACCTCGACAACTACGACACGTTGAACGTGTTCGAATACGCGCAGGAATGATGGAACGTGGGGGACTCGTGCGGACGCGGCATTGAATGTGCTTTTTCCCGGGACATGTTTCGCCCGTATCGCGTGTTTAGGATGTTTAAACGTCATGCGCTCCTAATGTTGCCGACCGCGGCTGTGTTCGCGGCGGTTGGCTTGGGTTGCGCCCACACGCCCGATGCCGCGGCCGCAGGCGACGTCATCAGCCCGGCGGAGGCGGCGAAGACTGTGCTGCTGCACGTCGACAACATCAGCAGCGAGTCGATGGAGTTGCGCACGGTGGAAAACGGCCGCTCCACGTTCATCGGGTCCGTCGGCGGAAACGATAGCACCAGCATTTTGCTCGATCCCACGCTCTTTCCAACGGCGATTTTGTTCGTCGTCGCGCTCCCCGCGGATGGGCACGGACGCGCCGTGGTCGGGCCGCTCGCGGCGACCAAAGGCGACCGGATTAAATTCACCATTCAGCCGGCGCTCGACCTGAGCAACGCGACCATAAATCGGTAGCCGACGGGCGCGTTGGTGGCCGCGCGGCGTGGAGTAGCGGCGGGAGCGGGCTTGTACGGGCCAGCGGGCTCACCCGTGATGACGAATCGAAACGAACGGTGAGTTGAGGGGGTAGAACGCTCGCCACTCCTCTCCTAATTTGCTTTAGTACTCCTCCAACCCGTCGTTCTCCCATGAAGCAAGCGATCTCCCCCGCCCTTCGCGCTTCGTGGACGCTGGCCGCCGTTGTCGCCCTCATGGGCGCAGCGCCGAACAACGCCGCGTCCGCTCAGAGCGCGCCAGCCACAGTACCGTCCGGTTACGCGAAACTGGAGGGCTACCTCACCGACAGCGTGCATAACGGGCCGTTGGCCAAGGCTGCGATCCTCGTCGAAGGCGCGCAGCGTTCGTCGACCAGCGATTCCGATGGGCACTACGTGATCGACAGCATCCCGGCCGGATCGTATCGGCTGCAGATCCTGCATCCTCTGCTCGACACGCTCGGGATCGGCGTGCTTCGGACCGCGGCGATGGAATTCACCGCCGGATCGACGCGCGACTTGGATCTCGCCGTTCCAACACCGGCGCGCATCGTCGGGGTTCTCTGCACGGCGGCACAGCGACTGCGCGGTCCCGCGGCGATGGTCGGGTTCGTTCGCGATCCGGAGACCAAGGGTCCTGCGGTTGGCGCAAAGGTGCAGCTCGTCTACTTCGTCCCCGACCTGATTGGCCGGAAGCAGACGCGCGTTGGCGAAGGGATCGTCGACTCGACCGGCATGTACAAGATCTGTGGGCTGGCCAAGGACATGAGCGGCAAGGTGCAGGTGTTCCGCAACGGCGTGAGTTCCGGCGAAGTGCCTGCCGAAGTCACGAACGGATTTCTCGCCCTGCGTGGCTTTACCGTCGCGAACACGCAGCGAACGGTCGAGATGAAGGGCGACAGCGGGAAAATCGTGAAGGTCGCCAAGGGCTCGGCCCGCGTCACCGGACGTGTGTTGGACAAGAAGGGAACGCCACTGGTCGACGCACGCGTCATGCTCCAGGGCGGCGGCGAAGTGACGAAAACCAAGGCCAACGGCACCTTCACGCTGGACAGCCTGCCGTCGGGCACGCAAGCGCTCGAAGTGCGCAAGATCGGCTTCTCGGTGACCGAGGTTGCGGTCGAGCTGTCGGCGACGTCGCCCGCGCAGACGACGGTCACGATGAGCGACGCCGCGCCGCTCCTGGCGACGATGCGCGTCGAGGCGGCCGTCGACAAAGGCCTGACCAAGGTCGGCTATCTCGAGCGCAAGCAGATGGGCATGGGCTACTTCCTGGACGGCCGCATGATCAACCATGACTCGCATCTGCTCAGCGATGCGCTGCGTGTCGCGCCTGGTCTCACCATGTCGCCATCGGGCGACGGTCGCACCAACGTCATCCGCGATTCACGGAACCAGCAGAGCGGTTGCGTCAACTTCTACGTCGACAACTCGCCCGTACCAGAGATGACGCCCGGCGACATCGACGACTACGTCCGGCCGGACGAGGTCGTCGCCATTGAGATCTACCACGGGAGCGAGACGCCTCCGCAGTTCTCTCCGGCTGGCCAGAGCGGTTGCGCCGCGGTCGTCATCTGGACGCAGGCGCGGGTCGGCATGCGTCACGACACGCCGTGAGATGACCCGACCGCACGATCTCGCATGACGCAGCAAGATCCGAGTGTTCATGCACACCGAGATGGGGACGGAGTGCGAGATCTGCGGTGCACGGTTCGATCTAATTGCCGGCGGCGCGTGCCTGCGCTGCCGCCGCGCGCTCTGCGCGCGACACCTTCACGGATCGTGGCTGCGGCGACTGCTCGTCGACTTCGGTGCGGATCCGGTGTGCTGCGAGTGCCGGCAGGCGGCGTGAGCGCGGCCTTCGAGCCGCAGGATCCCGATTTCGAGCCGCGCGTTCGCGCCAGCTTCGCGCGGCAGCAGTTCATGGCGACGATCGGCGCGCGACTGGCGCGCGTCGCCGCGGGTGAAGTCGACATCGAGCTCGCCGTGCGAAACGATCTGACGCAACAGCACGGATTCCTCCACGCCGGCGTGCTTGCGGCCGCGGCGGACAGCGCCTGCGGCTATGCCGCGCTCAGCCTCATGCCCGCGGGCGCGGCCGTGCTCAGCGTGGAATTCAAGATCAACCTGCTCGCGCCGGCCGCCGGCGACCGCGTCGTTGCGCGAGGACGCGTGATTCGCGCCGGCAAAACGATCACCGTGTGTTGGGCCGAGGTGACCGCCTTCGCCGGAACGCAGGAGCGCCTCGTCGCGACGATGGTCGGAACGATGATGACCGTGCGCGACCGCGGCTTGTCCGACTAACCTCGCCGGGCTGGTCCGTGTCACCGGATTCTACGGTGGCAGGGTACGTGCCTCTTCCGAGAGGCATGGCCACGACTCTGGAGGACAACGTCATCGACGCGCCGACTGTCGCGCCGTGGTGGCGCCAACGCTGGGGCACGATCCTCGGCGCCTACATCCTGAGTTCGCTCGCGGGTATCGCCAGCGCGGAATGGGTGAAAGCGTCGGGGGATTGGAATCACGGGCTGGAGTGGGAGCGGACGATGCTGATTCGCATGCACGTCACGATGCCCCGCGCGCTCGACATGTTGATGATGATCCTCCCCTGGTCTGGCACCAACATCTCGCTCATTCCCGGCATTGCGGTCGTGGTTTGGTGGCTGTGGAAGCGACAGCACGAGCCGCAGCTCGCCGTGCGCCTGGCCGTAGTGCAGATCGGCAGCTATCTGCTCAACCCGTCGCTCAAGGCGCTGTTCGATCGCGATCGCCCCGATCTGTTCCCGCGGCGCGGCTGGTACGGATGGAGCTCGTATCCGAGCGGCCATGCCATTGCCAGCGTGTCGGTGCTGATGACGCTCGCGATCATCTTGCATCGGCTCAAGGGATGGACGTGGCAGTACTTCGTGTTCATCCCGATCTCGCTCGCCGACCTCTATTCGCGCATGTACCTCGGCGTCCATTGGCCGACGGACGTGTTCGCCGGTGCGATCGTTGGCCTCGTGTGGCTGGGGACGACGATGTTCGCCTTTCGCGAGCGCGAGCCGGCCGCTGAAAAAGCCGAAACTGCGTCCCTGCTCTAGTACTTCCTCCTTATTTCAGCCACGCGCTAGTGGATGATGCTCGCGAGCTTGGCGAGATCGATGTTGCCGCCGCTGACGATGGCCGCAACGCGTTCGCCCTGCCGGAACGGGATCGCGCGCGCGAGCACGGCCGCCGTCGCCGCGGCGCCGGCCGGCTCGGCGAGCAGTTTCGTGCTGAGCAGCAATTGCCGCACGGCGTCGGCGATCACGTCGTCGGAGAGGAGCACGACGTCGTCGGCGTAGCGCCGCACGATTTCGTAATTGAGATCGCCGGCCATCGGCGCGGCGAGTCCGTCGGCGATGGTATTCACCGCGTCGAGCCGCACGGCATGTCCCTGGTCGAGACTCCGGCGCATCGACGGCGCACCCTCCGGCTCGACGCCATAGACGCGAATCTTCGGGTTGCTCTCCTTGATGGCGACGAGTATTCCGGCAATCAGTCCGCCGCCGCCGATCGGGACGACGACGGCGTCGAGATCGGGCGCCTGCTCGAGCAACTCCAGCCCCGCGGTGCCGGCGCCGGCACACACGAATTCATCGTCGAACGGATGAACAAAGGCGAGGTGGCGCTCGGCCTCGATCTCCCGCGCCTTTTTGAACGCGTCGAGGCTCGAGGCGCCGTGCAGCACGACCTCAGCGCCGTAGCCGCGGCTGGCGTCGACCTTGGCCGTTGACGCGTTCGCCGGCATCACGACCGTCGCCGACACGCCGACGGAGCGAGCGGACCAGGCCAGCGCTTGGGCGTGGTTTCCGGCCGATACCGTCACCACGCCGCGCGCTCTCGCCGCGGGATCGAGCTGCGACAGCTTGTTCAGCGCGCCGCGCACCTTGAACGATCCGGTCTTTTGCAAATTCTCACATTTGAGCAGCAGCTGGACGCCCGCCGCGTCACCCAACCGGGTCGCCGTGACGGTTGGCGTGGTATGGACGCTCGCGGCAATGCGCTGGCGTGCGGCGCGAATGGCGGATAGATCGAGCGGCACGAGATGTCTGCGGACGAGGGTTTCGAGTGGTCGCTGAAATCTAGCCGCGTTAGATTCGCCGCTTCTGCCTACGACTCATGCCCCGCGCGTGCTGCGCCGCAACGACATCCTGTCGGTCGCGTTCATCGCGATCGTGGTGCTCGTCGCCGGCGTGTTGCGATTTGCCGGCGTCGAACGATGTCGCGCGCTTCGTCGCCAGCGCGGCCGCGCTGTCGCTGCTCGCGATGGCCGTGTCGCGCGGGACGGAACAGGTCGGCACGCACCTCGGCCCGGGCGCGACGGGCATTCTCCAGTCCGCGCTCGGCAATCTTCCGGAGCTGATGGTCTGCCTGTTCGCCCTGCGCGCGGGCTTGGTGCAGGTCGTTCAGGCGGCGCTCATCGGTTCGATCCTCGCCAACTCGCTGCTCGTGCTCGGCATCGCGATCCTGGTCGGCGGCATCAAGCACGGCCGCATGACCTTCGACGCGGAATCGCCGCGCATGATCGTGTCGCTGATGATGGTCGCGGTCACCGCGCTCGCGATTCCGACTCTCGCCGACCAGCTGCACACACCCGCGGCCGGACATGAGCGAACGTTGAGCGCGGCGTGCGCGGTGCTGCTCCTTGCCGTGTTCTGCGCGAGTCTGCCGTTCTCGTTGAGTTCCGATCCGGAGCGATCCGTTCGGCACGCGCCGGACGCGCACGCCGATCCCGACCAGTGGCCTCTCTCGCTCGCGCGTAGCGGTGCTCGCGGTGGCTTCGCTCGGCGCCGCGGTCGTCTCCGATTGGTTCGTCGACGCCCTGGAACCGGCGATCAACGCGCTGCACATCTCACAGGCGTTCGCCGGTCTCGTCATCGTCGCGATCGCCGGCAACGCCGTGGAAAATGTGGCGGGAATCCGCCTCGCCGCGCGCAATCGGCCCGACTACGCGATCAGCGTGATTCTCAACAGCTCGCTGCTCATCGCGCTGGTCGTTGGACCGGCCCTGGTGTTGTTGTCGTTCGCGCTGGGCGGCGCGGTGTTGACGCTGGTCCTTCCGCCGCTGATGATCGCCGCGCTGCTGCTCACGACGCTGACGACGGCGATCATCGTCAACGACGGCGAGACGATCTGGATCGAGGGCGTGGCACTGATCGGGCTCTACGGCATCATCGCTGCGGCATTCTGGTGGGGCTGACGCGACGCACGTGCCGTCTATTGTAATCTGTAATATGGAGACACACATGTCGATTCGAGTGTCCACGATCGTCGCGATTGCGCTCGCCGGCGCGCCGTCGCTCCGCGCGCAATGGGTGCCGCAGACGAGCGGCACGACCGCCGAAATTCGCGGGCTCGTCGCCGTGACGCCGCTCGTCGTGTGGGCAAGCGGCACGCGCGGCCGAGTCATTCGCACCACCGACGGCGGGCGTACCTGGATTGCCGACACGGTGGCTGGCGCGACGGCGCTCGATCTGCGCGCCGTCGCGGCGCTCGGCGCCGGGCGCGCGTGGGCGATGAGCGCCGGCCAAGCCGAGAGCGGCGCTGCGCAGATTTTTCGCACCGACGACGGCGCGCACTGGTCGACACAGTTCGTCACGCGCGACAGCGGCGTCTTTCTCGACGCCATCGCGTTTTGGGACGACACGCACGGCATCGCGATCGGCGATCCGGTCGCCGGCAAACTGTACATTCTGCGCACGGACGACGGCGGCACGACCTGGTCGCGCGTCGCGACCGACGGCGCGCCGCCCGTGCTCCAGGGCGAGGCATCGTTCGCCGCGAGCGGAACCTGTCTCGCCGTGCAGGGGACCTCGAACGTATGGATCGCCACGGGCGGCGGCGCGCGCGCTCGGGTCTTTCGATCGTCCGATCGCGGGCGCACGTGGACCGTGGCCGACACGCCGATCCACGCAGGGAATGCGTCGTCTGGCGCGTTCTCCGTTGCGTTCGACGACGCGGTCCACGGCGTCGCCGTGGGCGGCGACTATGCGAAGCCAAAGGAACTCGTCGCCAACGTCGCCGTCACGAGCGACGGGGGAAAAAGCTGGCGCCCGGCCAAAGGTCCGGCGCCTGCCGGCTACATGTCGGCCGTCGCCTACGTTCCCGGCACGAACGGCCGCTCGCTCGTCGCGGTCGGTCTCGCCGGTTCCGCGCAGTCGCTCGACGGCGGCGAGAGCTGGACGATGGTCGACACCGTCGCCTACAACAGCGTGGCCTTTGCGTCGCGCGACGCGGGGTGGGCCGCGGGTCCCCGCGGGCGGATCGCGAGATGGGCACAAGTGCCAGGCATTCTCAAGCCCTAGACGGCATAGATTTCTCCGTTCTGCGCGAAGTGCCCGCGCCAAGTCTGCACCATAGAGGGAGGAATCGACCGGTGGATCGGCGTCTCATTGCATTGGCTGGCAGCATCGTAAGTGTTCTCTCATGCACCCGTCCGTCCGCCACGCCGGCGCCGGCGCCGGGGAGCGCGAGTCCGCCGCCCGCGGCGGAGAACAGCGCGCCCGCCGTCGTGCCGCCGCGCCGCGTTCCGCCGTCGCGTGACAGCCTGGTCAAGCTTCGCGCCGATTTCGTCGCGCAGGTGATGAAGCAAATCGCCGGGCGCGAAAACCAGCCGGCGGAGCAGGTATTCAAGAACGTGCAAGTGCTCAAGGGCATCACCGCGGCGGATCTGGTCCACAAGATGGACGCCGACTACGGAGTCGCACTGAGTTGGAATTGCACCAACTGCCACCGCTTCGCGGCCCAGGGCGACTTTGCCAACGATACGTCGAACAACAAAGTGCGCGCGCGCTTCATGCAGCGAATGGTGAACGACATCAACGAGAACCAACTGCCCAAGCTCTATCCGCGCGACACGCCGAAGATCGACTGCGCGACCTGTCATCGCGGCTACAACGAGCCGCCCGCGCCGGAATATCTGATTCCCGAGCGCGGAAAGCCCGGCGGATTGCCGCCCTTGCAGCCGCGTCCCCGGCCAGCGACTCCGCCGTCGTCGGCTCGCTAGCGGCGCAGCTCAAATCACCAGCGCAATCGCCGTGGCCACGATGGCCGCGGCGAGCGACTGCAGTACGACTCGTACGACCTGTCGCCGGACGATGGGCCGTTCGCGCTCGGACAATGTTGGATCTCCCGCATCGGCTTCACGCTTCCCGAGCGCGCCGAGTGCGACTCACGTCTTCTCGCGCGCCTGGAGAAACCCGATCGCCGCAAGCGCGAACGGGATGACGAAGCACGGCGCGATCCCAGCGTGGTGCGTGGCCGAGCAACAAGCACGCGAGCGCGACGGCGCCGATCACCGCCCAGACCACGCCCGACGCGCGGCGGCGGCGTGCGCCGCGTTCGCCGATGTTCGCAATGCACTCGTCCGTGTGCCCAGGAGTCTGATCGGCCATCCGCGTTCAGCGCCCGCCGCAATCCGCGATTTGGCGGCGCGGCTCCGCCGCACTGGGAAAGAGTGCGTGCGCCGCGTGCGCACGCGGACGCGCGCCGTGCACAGTCGCCGCGAGTGAGATGAGCTTGAGCGGCGCGCGTTTGAATCCGGTAGTTGCCGGGATCGAGCAACGCCGCGCGATCCAAGTCGGCAACGTGCGACGCACGCGTGTAGACATCCATCGACGCGAGCTGCAGCACGCTCCGTCCCACCGCGACGGCGCCGAGCGCGAACACGAGCACGGGGCCGAGTCTGCGCACGCCGGTTTCGAGAGTCCATCGGCCGTCCACCTCTGGGGCGAGCGCGCCGGCCAGCGCCCACACGAAGAAAGTCGGCGCGGCGACGAGAAGCACGGCGTCGAACGCACCGACGACGGCGGTGGCGACGAGCGTCCCCACGAGCGCGATCGCGGTGAGCGCGCGCTCCGGATCGCGACCCGTGTCGGCGCGCAGAGTCGCGGAGTGCGCGCCAGACGAGGCCGATCATCGCCGACAGCAGCAGCGCGAAGCCAACGACACCGCGCTCCGACAGATACGCCACCCAGTCGCTGCTCGGCCACGGATTCGACGTCAGCCCGCCTTCCTGCGACATCGACGGATCGTTGTGCGTGGCGTACTTGGGATATACGACCGCCCAGTTCCCCGGTCCCACGCCGAGCACCGGGCGCGCCGCGGTCATGCGCAGCGTATTGCCGTACTGCACGAGACGTCCGTGGCCGCTGCCCTCTTTATAATTTACTAAACCGGTCGCCGAGTCGAGAAAGGGCGAGTCGCTCTTCCACTCGAGATGATTGGGGACCACGACGGCCGCGACGACTCCGATCGCGGTCGCTCCACCGAGCACGATGAGGCGACGCAGCGTGCGCGGCTCGCACCAGCGGCTCCACGTCATCAGCGCCAGCACGGCGACCGGCACCGCGAGGACGAGCACCGCGAGCCACGCCGCGCGGCTCCGCGACAGCACGAGCGCCGCGGCGACGACGACCATGCCGAGCCCGCCGAACAGACTCCCAAACCCGCGTCGCGCCGTCAGCGCGACGAGCACGACGACCGGCGCGCCAATGGCGCACAGGTGCGCGACGAAATTCCGATTGCCAAACGTTCCACCGGGTGCGCGATTGAGGCTGAAGAACTCAGTCTGCACGCCGTAGGCCTGGGCGAGCGACGTCGCCGCGCCGACGACAACGGCAAACGCGAGCGCCACGAGCAGCGGCCGCACGAGACCGTCGCGTCGGAGCGCGGACGCCACCCAAAAGAGCGCCGCGCCGGAGCACGAGATGGCCAGCGCTCGCTCCGCCACCCACCGATTGGTCGCGAACGACGCCGACACGACGCTCGCGACGAGGAATCCGGCGATGAGGACGTCGACCGCGCTCAACGTGAGGCGCTTACAGCCGCGCAAGCAGAGGAGCGCGGCGGCCGCCGCGCACAGGTGAAGGACCAGTTCCTTGGGAACGAAGTAGCGGTCGAGGTCGAACGACTTGTACGTCGTGGCGGCGAGCACCACCGCCACCCCTCCGACCCGCACCACGTTGAGAGCCGCACGTAGACGCATCGAGGGGGAAAGTATCAGCCCCGATCGCCAAGATTGATAGGTTCCTTACGGGCTTCGTTCTTGCTCGACTGTCTGAGGTCGCTTGATTTCAACGACCGCGGTCAGCGCCGTGCGGCATGTTCTTTCCCAAATCCAACTGCACCATGTTCATCGATCGACGCGTGTTCGTCGTCGCCGCGCTGGCAATCGCGGCACCCTCCGCCGTACTTCACACCCAGGCCGCGCCGCCGCAACAGCCGCGTCCCAACACCTCGGCGACCGGCTTCGACACGACTGGCGTTGGCGATACGTCGCTGTTTGCGCCGCTCAACCTGCCCGCCGGGCAACATGTTTCGCAGCGCCTCCGGAATCCCCGGGCCCAAGTACTGGCAGCAGCACGCCGACTACGACTTGCACGGGACGCTCGACACCGCGGCCAAGTCGCTCCAGGGCGAGATGACGCTGCGCTACACCAACAACTCGCCCGACACGCTGCGCTTCGTCTGGTTCCAGGTCGAGCAGAACGCATTCAAGAACGGCTCGCTCAACTCGTTGGTGTTCCCCGCCGATTCGCGATTCGGCGCGCGGAACTTCGAGGGCGGCGACATGATCGACCACTTCGACGAAGTCACCGCCGGCAAGAAGACCGCGCTCAAGATGCGCGTCGAAGGCACGGTGATGAAGGTGGACCTCGCGACGCCGCTCGCACCCGGACAGACGACGACGTTCGACGCGGCGTGGCACTTCAACATTCCCGAGCACGGCGCCGACCGCATGGGCCGCGACGGCTCGTTGTTCGAGCTCGCGCAGTGGTATCCACGCCTCTGCGTGTACGACGACCTGCGTGGCTTCAACACCGAGCCCTATCTCGGACAGGGCGAATTCTATCTCGAGTACGGCGACATCAACCTCTCGGTCACCGTACCCGCCGGATTCATCGTCGCCGCAACTGGCGCGTTGCAAAACGCCGCTGAGGTGCTCACGACGACGCAGATCTCGCGACTCGCCCAGGCGGCCAAGTCGGACACGCCGATCCACATCATCACGCAAGCAGAGCTCGAAAACGGAAGCGCGCGTCCGAAAAAGACCGGCATGGTGACCTGGCGGTTCAAGGCGCACGACGTGCGCGACGCCGTGTGGGCCACGGCGCCGAATTATCTGTGGGACGCGTCGAGCTGGCAGGGTCACATGGCGTTCGCGTACTACCGTCCGAGCGCGACCGATCCGTGGAAGGACGCGGCCGACATGTCGCGCATGTCGATCATGGAATACTCGGAGCGCTGGTTCCCGTATCCGTACCCGCAGATCAGCGCCGTCGAGGGGCCGATCAGCGGCATGGAATACCCCATGCTCGCCATGGAAGACCGGAACCCCGACAAGTACGCGCTCTACAACGTGGTCACGCACGAGATCGGACACATGTGGTATCCGATGATCGTCGGGTCGAATGAGCGCATGCACATGTGGCAGGACGAAGGCTTCAACACCTTCATCAACTATTTCTCCGAGGCGCGCCGCTTTCCGGAGAAGGGCTCGTACGAGCAGCGAATCGCCAGTGATCGCGCGACCGTCGAGGAGTACATGCGCCGCGGCGTCGACCAGCCGCTCGAGGTGCAGCCCGGACCGCATCAATCCCGAGCTCCTCGGCGAGAACGCGTACGTGAAGACCGCCGTTGCGCCTCGGCCAGCTGCGCGACGAAGTGCTTGGAGCCGCCGCGTTCGACGACGCGTTCCGCGAGTACACGCGACGCTGGGCGTTCAAGCACCCGTCGCCGACCGACTTCTTCCGCACGATGGAAGACGTGAGCGGCAAGCGCCTCGACTGGTTCTTCCGCGAGTGGTTCCTGCAGAATGAGCACTTCGACGTGGAGATCGATACGCTCGTCCAGAAGCAGGTCGGCGACATCGACTCCGTGAGCGTGCTGTACCTCAACCGCGCGCTCGGCGTGCTCCCGCTCCACGTGCGGTTCACGTTCACCGACGGGTCGACGCAGAACTTCGACTATCCGGCGGACATCTGGAGCACGAACACGACGGCGTACGTTCGGAAATACGGGTTCGCCGGCAAGAAGATGACGAAGGTCGAGATTGATCCAGACAAGCGGAGCGTCGACATCGATCGCGACAACAACGTGTGGCCGCGCGCGGCGCCGCCGAAATAGGCGGCGTCACCGCTTCTTCGCGAGAATCGTCCCGCGACAGTTCCGTGCGCCGCACGAGCAGGGGAACCGCCGCTTGGCGGCCGGCGTGTGCCGTTCCTCGAGAACGTATGCGTAGTCGTAGGCGAGTTCCTCGCCCGGACTGACGTCGCGAATCGTCTCGATCCAGATCCGCCCGTCGTCGATCACGGCATCGCAATTTGGATCGCACGAGTGGTTGATGAATCGCGCGTCGTTGCCGTCGACGGCGGCGTCGATGACCACGTCGTCGTCGATCGCGAACAGAAAGGTGTGGTGCCGTTCGCCGACGACATCCGGATACCGCGCCTCGGCTTGGGCCGGCGTCAGCCGTTCGCCCGCGTACTCGATCAGTCGCGTCGCGGCGGGAATCGCGCGCGTGGCGAATGCGCCGAGTCCCTGCATCGGCGATGGACGAATCTCGAATGGAGGGTCGTTGTCGGGCGCGGGCGCGTCGCGCCGCCGCGGCCGGCTCACGTGGGCGTGTGCCGCGACTCCACTTCGGTGACGCCGCCGGAAATGATGAACGCCATCACGTGCGCCGCATCGGCTTCGATTCGCTGGACCCGGCTCGCGGGCACGACGAGAATATGCCCGGCGAACCCATACGACTGCGGCATGTACACGGACACGCGATCGGTGATGCCGAGCTGTGCGAGCGAGTCAGACGTGAGGAACGCGAGCACCTTGAGCGAGCCGTCGTCATTGAGCGACACGACGACCGGCTTGTCGAACCGGCGCTTTTCGCCGACGAACGCGTTGAGCATGTCCTTGGTCGACGAATAGAGCAGGCGCACGAACGGCAGACGTTCGAACACCCGGTCGAGCGTGGCGATCATGCTGCGCGTGATGAGACTCGACGCCGTGAATCCAACGAGCGTGATGAGCGCGAGCGCGAGCACGAAACCGGCGCCGGGGATCGGCAGCCCCAGCCAATGGTCGATCGTCACGAAGATCAGGCCGCACACGTAGACCGTGAGCGCCAGTGGTACGACGAGGACGAGACCGCGCAGAAAATAGTTGAGGAGGCGCGACATCACGGCAGAAACGTATGCCCGCCAGTGCGCCGTTGAAAGCCGACATGCAATGTCCGATTCGCCGGCACGCCGACGTTCATGACCACTGGCCCTCCCCTTGCCTCGCTGATCACGAGCGGATCAGACGCACTTCATCGGCAACGCGAGGGCGGCATGGGAAAGCGCAACGGCCATCAAAAGGGCGCCCCACAGCACGACGAAACCGGGCACGGCGACAAGACCCACGCCGCATTCATCGAGGAGCTGCAAGGGCAGCCCGCCGAGCAGGACGGCGGCAGCGCCGAGACCACCGGCAACAAGGCGGACGCCGCGTCGCACGACGAGGGCGAAGCGGACGTGTACGGCAGACCGATCACCACTGGACACCGCAGACTCGAGGAAGGCCGTGAGCAACACGACGAAGCCGAAAAAAACAGCGAAGCCAACCGGCTCCGCCGCTGACTTCATTCCGCCGCGCGCAACGCTCGCGACGTTGCGCGCCGCGTCGAAAGGCTGCCGCGGATGCGTGACTGTTCAAGGTCGGCACGCAAACCGTGTTCGGCGAAGGCCCGAGTCGGGCGCGCGTCATGTTCGTCGGCGAACAGCCGGGCGACGTCGAAGACAAGGCTGGGCGTCCGTTCATTGGACCGTCGGGCCTGTTGCTCGATCGTGCGCTCGACGCCGCCGGCATTTCGCGCGAGGACGTCTACGTCACGAACGCGGTGAAACATTTCAAGTGGGTGCGCGACGCGCGCACCAAGCGGCGTCTCCACAAGACTCCGAGCGCCGGCGAAGTGCGCGCCTGCCGCCCATGGCTCGAACACGAGATCGCGCTCGTACGTCCGCAGGTCATCGTCTGCCTGGGCGCCACAGCGGCGAAGTCACTGCTCGGTTCCCGGTTCAGCGTGCTCAAGTCGCGCGGCGTGGCGCAGCAAACTCCGTGGGCGGAAGTCGCGTTTGCCACAGTTCACCCGTCGGCGGTGCTGCGGGCGCGCCGCGACCAGCGTGAGCGCGCCGAGCGAATGTTCGTCGCGGACCTGCGCGGCGTGGCGCGCGCGATGGCGAAAGCGGACTCGGCGGCGAAGCGAACGGGGCGGCGAACGCGTAGAT
The DNA here is from genome assembly GCA_963817445.1 of uncultured Gemmatimonadaceae bacterium. Lineage (GTDB taxonomy): Bacteria > Gemmatimonadota > Gemmatimonadetes > Gemmatimonadales > Gemmatimonadaceae > JAQBQB01. Next base: position 128,960 of record CAWFOG010000026.1, on the reverse strand, counting down.
TCTCGGAATGGCCGATTACCGCGCATCCGTCAGACATCTCACACGCGCCGATCCGGTCCTCGCGCAGGTAATTCGGGCCGTCGGGCCCTGCCGGATCGAGCAGCGGGCCGATGGTACGCACTTCCAGGCGCTGACACGGTCGATCGTTTTCCAGCAACTGTCCGGCAAGGCGGCGTCGACGATCCACGGGCGGTTCAGCGCGCTGTGCGACGGTGGCGCCCCCACGCCCGCGGCCGTCATGCAGGCCAGCGATGCGCGCTGCGCGGCGCAGGGTTGTCGCGGCAGAAGATCGGCTATCTGCGAGATCTCTCATTGAAGGTTGCTGACGGCTCGCTGCCGCTCGATGCCGTTCACACCATGGACGACGACGACCTCATCGCGCACCTCGTCCAGGTGAAGGGAATTGGACGATGGACGGCGCAGATGTTCCTCATGTTTCGTCTCGGCCGCCGGGACGTCCTCCCAGAGCTGGACCTCGGAATCCAGAATGCCATCCGCCGCGCGTATCGCATGCGTTCACGTCCCACGCCCAAACAGGTGAAGAAGATCGGCGCGAAATGGAGCCCGCACAGCACCGTCGCGAGCTGGTATTTGTGGCGGTCGCTGGACATCGGCGACGGACGACCAGCCGCGGCCAAGCAATAAGCCGATGGCGTCTCTGCGGCGGTCTGACCTGCGCTCGCTTCCCCTCGAACGCAAATTGCCCCTGCTGGTCTTCGCGCTCGTCGGCACGGTCATCGTCGCGTCGCTGGGGGTTTCGTACTACGAAGTGCGCAGCGCCGCCGAGAAGTCGGCCGCCGACCGATTGGCCAGCCTGTCCCACACGATCGCCGCGTTGAGCGCGCAGGCCACCACGACGCGGTTCGTGCAGATGCGGCGCGTCGCGCGCGACGATGCCGTCATCGACGCGCTGTCGCATCCGCGACAGCCGCTCACGCCCGCGGCGCAGCATGCCCTCGGGACACTCGCGCTCGCACCCGCCGACACGTCGACTCCCGCCGGTCTGTGGACGGCGGACGGATCACCGGCGGGCGACATGCGCCTCGAGCTCCCGTCCGACGCACCGCGCGCGCGCGACGAAATATTGCGCGCGCCGAGTGAGGACAGCGGCCACGTCACAGACTTGTATGTCGAGGGAACGCACACCTCCGCCTGGGACGTGGTCCCCGTGCGACGTGCCGGCTCCGTGATCGGGTACGTCATACAAGAGCGGCGCATCAACACCAACCCCCAGGCCCTCCGACCGATCAGCGCGTTGATCGGGCCGGACATTGAGTTCTACTTGCACAACATCCGTGACAGCACGTGGGTATCGCTGACCGGTCGGCGCGCTCCGACGCCGATCAAGTCGCGCCGCTACGCGGACAGCCTCGAAGTACTCACCTATCGCGGTCGAGCATCCACGCTCGCGTCGACTGCCGCGGTGGCCTCGACGCCGTTCGCCGTCGTCGTCGCCCGGCCCGTCGACGCGATTCTCGAACGCCCCTTGGCGATCTTTCGCGGGCTCACCGCGCTGGCCCTCGTGCTCGCGTTCCTCGGCGCGTTGCTCGGTTGGGTCATCAGTCGGCGATTGACGCGGCCGCTCGTCGAGTTGACGGACGCCGCCGAAGCGCTCGCCCTCGGCGAGTACGGCAAGCGCGTGCACAGCACGGGCGCCGACGAAATCGGACGACTCGCCTCCGCGTTCAATCGAATGGCGGAGCAGGTGCAGGAATCGTCCGGCTCTTCGGCCGCCGCCGTCGCGCGCCTCACGCACGCGATGGACACGCAGAACTTTCTCGCCGAAGCGAGTAAGACGCTGGCCGGCGCCTTCTCCGACGAAAAGCTGGTTCCGGAGCTCGCTCGCCTGTGCGTGCCGCGACTCGCCGACTATTGCACGATTCACATCGCCGGCGACGACGGCACCATTCGTCGCGTCGAGACGCTGCACTACGACCCGGCCAAGAACGACGCCGTCCGCGCGCTCGTTCGCCGGTACGAGTATCGCGTCGACGGACCGGGCGAAGTCGCGCAGGTCATTCGCACGCGGCAACCGATCGTGGTTCCGCACGTGCGCCTTGACGCCGTTCGCACCACCGCGCCAAATGCCGAAACGGTACGGCTACTCGACGAGATTGGACCGACGTCGTTCATGTGCGTGCCACTCGTCGCGCGCGGACGCGCGTTCGGCGCCATCTCGTTCACCATGACGGATTCGGGCCGCGTGTTCGGCGACGACGACGTGCAGCTCGCCGGAGAACTCGGGCGCCGCTCGGCGGTGGCGATCGACAATGCGCTGATCTACCAGCGATCGCTCGCGCTGCGGCTCGAGGCAGAGGCGGCGAGCAACGCCAAGTCGGACTTCCTGGCGAAGATGAGCCACGAGATCCGCACGCCGATCAACGCAATGATGGGCTACGCCGAACTGCTCCAGATGGGGATTTCGGGAGACGTGAGCGAGATGCAGGCGAAGCAGCTGGCGAGAATCCGCGCGAGCGGCGAGCATCTCACGGCGCTCGTGAACGAGATTCTCGATCTGGCCAAGATCGAAGCGGGCAGCATGATGCTCGAGCCGGCGGTCGGCACGACGGGCGACGCCGCCGAGGCCGCGCTGGCGCTCATTCGTCCGCAAGCCACGACCAAGGGCGTCGAGATCGCGCCGTCGGTCGCCGGGGAACCGGCCACGCGAATACATCGGCGATCCGCACCGCGTTCAGCAAATACTCACGAACCTGCTGTCGAACGCGGTCAAGTTCACGGCGCAGGGAGGCCGCGTCTCCATCCGATGCGGTAGCCGCCGGCGGACCGCCGCACGCGCACGGCAACGGCAAGGCGAACGGAGCGTGGTCGTTCATCACCGTCGCCGACACGGGCGTCGGCATCGCCACCGAAGACCTCGAGCGCATTTTCCAGCCGTTCGTCCAAGTCGATCAGGGCTACACGCGCGCGCACGACGGCACTGGACTCGGCCTGACGATCAGCCGCAACCTCGCGCAGATGATGGGCGGCGACATCACCGTCGAGAGCACGGTGGGCCGCGGCTCGCGATTCAGCCTATGGCTGCCCGTACCCGAGGCGCACGCGGGCTGAGCGCCAAGCGCACGTCGCGACGTTCCGATTGACCGCCGGCGTCACCGAGTAGCGCCGTGCAGCGTGAGAGCGATCGTCGCGCCGCAGAGCCATCCGCCCAGCACGTCCGTCGCCCAGTGTTCGTCGGAGATCACGCGATACGCGCCCATCAGCATTGGCGCGCCGACCGCCAGCAATCGCGCCTGGCCGGGTGAGATGAGTCGCCGGCGCCACAGAATCGACGCGACGGTCGCGGCGACGGCCGTCGTGCCGGTGGTGTGTCCACTCGGATAGCTGTCGACGCGACGCTTGACGCCGGCGCGGCGTGGTCGTTCGCGCAGATACACGAGCTTGATCGCGCGTTGCCCGAGCCAGCCGAGCCACGCTGACGTCACGATCGCCGGACCGCCGGCGAGCCCGCGACGGTCGAGCGCGCGCGCGACGAGATACGACGTGGGGATGAGCGCGCCCGGCAGACCGATCGGGAAGAGTGGCGTGAGCGCGCGATCGAGCCGCCGCATCCGGCGCCCCTGCATCGACCGTCGCACCCGACGATCGAACTCCGTTGGTCGGTCGAACTCGAGCTCGCGCGCGAGCAGCGCGAACGCGCCCGCCGTGAGTGCGGCGAGCGCGAGCGAACGCGAGGCTGAAAGCGAGGGCGCCACGTGACACGCTGACGTGCGGTGCACGTGGCACGCCAGCGAACGCGGCGCGCCGCGGCTAAGATTCGAGTGGACGCTCCCTTTTGCCGCACACGACATGCTCGACATCGCCGTTCCCACCGAAATCACCGATCCGATCAACGCGCGCATGCTGGCCGTGTCGGAAGATCGCATCGCAGGATTTTCGCTCGACCCGTTCAAGGACATCGCTCGTCAAAGCGGACTCGACGTCGACACGGTCCACGAACGACTTCGCGCGATGCTCGCCGCGGGAACCATCCGCCGCATTCGCCAGACGCTGATGGCGACGAACCTGGCGCCGGGCGCGCTCGTCGCGTGGCAGGTGCCGACCGAGAAGCTCGACGCGGCGTTCGATTTCCTGTGGAGAGACGATCCGTTCTCCGGCCACATCGTGATTCGCTCGACGGACGCGGAGACGCCGGGCTCGGTGTACCGGCTGTGGACGACGCTCAAGGTGCCGCAGGGCTTTTCGATGGCGGTACACTGCGACCTGCTCGCGGCGCGGATCGGCGCGACGTCGTATCGCATGATGCCGGCGAAATGTTTGTTCGCGCTGGGTGTTGGCCACGTGCGGCGGCGCGGCATGGAGCCCGGCAGCAAGAGCGACGAGCCGGGCGCGGTGCTCGACACGAACATCGTCGAGCTGAGCGCGCAGGACTGGCGCGTGCTCGAGACGCTCAAGCGCGAATTCGCCGTCGGCGAGATCGGCGACGATCCGTGGGTCGCTGCGTGCGCGCGAGGCCGGCGTGTCGCTCGAGGAATTCGCGAGCGTTGCGCAATCGCTGAATGCGCGCGGCGTGATCGGCCGCTTCTCGACCTTTCTCGAGCACGTCAAGCCGTCGGCGACCGGCACGCGCGTGACGCGCTACAACGCACTCTTTCACTGGCGCGTTCCGCCGGGCCGCGAGATCGAAGCGGGGCGCGAAGTGGGGCGTCATCACGTGCTCACGCACGCGTATTGGCGCGAGGGCGGCCCGGACTTCGCGAACGTGAACATCATGGCCGTCGCGCACGGCACAGACAAGGCGCTCGTGCTCGCGCACAAGGCCGCGATCGACGCGCACCTGGCGTCGGTGGGAATTCCGGTGTCCTACACCAATGTGTTCTGGGGTGGCCGGAGCGAAATCAAACCGTCGGAGATTTCGCCGAGCGCGTACGCGGCGTGGCTGGAAGGGCGTTGAGCCGACGCCCCCCAATCACCGTACGTTCTTGTAGATCCTGCCGCCTTTCATCACGAACATCACGCGCCGGAGCGCCGTGATGTCGGTGCTCGGATCGCCCGCGACGGCGATGATGTCCGCCTGCATTCCCGGCGCGATCGCGCCGATCTGATCGCCGAGCCGCATCGATTCGGCCGTCAGCGACGTGGCTGACGTGATCGCCGCCATCGGTGATTGACCGCCCGCCTGAACGCGGCAGACCAACTCTTCCGCGTTGCGGCCATGCGCACCCGCCACCGCGTCGGTCCCGAAAATGACCTTGAGCCCCGGCGTGCGGAGCGCGCGCTTGAACATGTCGGTCGCGATCGGAATCGCGTTCTCCATCGAGGCAAAGCCGACCTCGTTGTAGTTGCCGATTCCCTCGTATTTCGCCCGATTGTCGAGATAGTTGCGGAAGACGAGACAGATCTGCGGGTCGAAGTAGACGCCGCGATCGGCCATCAGCTTCAGCACTTCGTCATCAGCAAATACACCGTGCTCGATCTGCTTGCAGCCGGCGAGCACCGACGCCTTGATGCTCTGCGAGCTGTGGGCGTGGACCATCGTGCGCATTCCCTGCGCGTTCGCCTCACCGCAGATCGCCGCGAGCTGTTCGTCGCTCAGCGTCTGCGCGCCGCCCTCACGAATGCTGGCCGACGCGAAAATCTTGATGACGTCGGCGCCCTGCGCTTTGCGTTGTCGGACGAGCGCCCGCAGAGAGTCCGGCATCGGCCGTGTGCTGCTGAACGGGCTGAGCGATGTGAGAACGCGGGGCCCGGGAATTTGTCCCATGGCGATCCACTCGCGCAGATCCTTGTCCTCCGGATCGCCGGGGCTCTGAATCGTCGTGAACCCCGCCATGAGCGTAGCGTACGCGTTGCCGGCCATCGACAGCATCGACTCGGCGGGCGTGTCGCCGTCGCCGGGTTGGTGGAGGCGGCCCTGACGATTGAAGTACCAGCTCAGGTGTGCGTGCGCGTCGATCAAACCCGGGAGGAGCGTCATCCCCGTCAAGTCGTACGTCGCCGCGCCCGAGGCGCTCTTGTCGACGCGCGCGATCTTGTCACCTTCGACGACGATCATCGCGCCTGGCAGAACGTTGCCGCGGCCGTCGATGATGCGGTCGGCGTGGAGGATGATGGGGATGCTGGTCGATGTCGTCATTGGCGTTTGTGCGAACGCAGGAAAAGCAGGCGTTGTCGCAAGGGCGGCAAATATGGCTACACACGAGAACGCATGACGATGTCGTGTTGGCGACGCGGAGGATACGTGCCGTCGTCTGCAGCGAGAGACGCATGACGATGTCCGTGGTCTGGGCGACGCGGGAGGATACCGTCGCCCGTCCGTCGTCGCCAGGCTCGGTATGAAGAGACGCGACGCCGCGCCGCCACCCGCGAACCCTCCCCGCCGCGCCGGTGTCAAATTACTCGTCGCCGACACCGACACCCGGGCGCAGTCTCGGAGCGGACCGATTCGGCACCTTCGATTGGAGATTGAGCAACGGCATGCGGGTGATTCTCAAGCCGACCCGCTTTTCGTTCGACGACATCGAGCTGCGCATGTTCGCGCCGGGCGGAGCGTCGCTCGCGAGCGACGCGGAATACCCGTCGGCGTATCTGTCGGACGGTGTCGTCGCAAATACGGGGATAGGAGCGTTGTCCGGACGCGAGCTCGCTCGCCGAATCGCGCCGACGTCGGTTGAGCTCACGCCAACGATGCGCGATGACATCGTCTATTTTTCCGGAAGCGCTGCGCCGCGTGACATCAACCTGCTGTTCCAACTCGTCAATTTGTACTTCACGGCGCCGAGAGCCGACACCACCGCGTTTCGCCGCTACAAACAGCGCGCGGCTGAATACGCGCACGGCCGCGTCGCTGATCCCGACGCAATCTTCGCCGACTCAGTGGCGGCCACCGTCACCCAGCACGACGTGCGCGCGCTTACACAAACCGCGCACTTCACCGACGCTGTCCGCCTTGCTACGGCATTGGATTTCTGGAAGGCCCGAATGGCCAACGCGTCGGGCTTTACCGTCGTCCTCACCGGCGATTTCGCTCTCGTTCGCATGCGTCAGCTCGCATCGCAGTATCTCGCGTCGCTGCCGGCGGGTGCACCGGAGCATCAGCGGTATCGCGGATACCAGTTTCCTCACGGCGTCTCCCGAAGGCGGATCGTCGCAGGCGTGGGTCCAAGGGCGAGAACGGAGATCACCATCTCCGGCGCTTACGACGGGTCAAGCGAAGCCGCGGACGGGATCGAGGAGGCCGAGGAACTCGCCGAGCGCGCGCTCAACGACGATCTGCGCGAACGGCTCGGCGGTACGTACGACGCGAGCGTGACGAGCAGCTATAGCTCCGCACCACCCCGCCACTATGTCATCACGATCGACTTCGCGGCGCAGCCGGAACGCATCGACTCGCTTGCAGACGCGGCGCTTCGCGAACTCGAGCGACTCCGCGTCGAGGGGCCGACTGAGCTCGAAGCCGCCAAGGTGATCGCCGCGCGTACCCACGATCTGGACGGCGAAAGCGAGAGCAATTCATATTGGGCAACGGCGCTTGCCTGGCATGCGCAAATGGGGTGGCCCTTGGCCGAGATCGGCACGCGTGACGTCCGCGCGAAGTTCGTCACACGAAAATCTCTCGCCGCCGCATGTGCGACGTATCTGAACGCGTCGCAGTATGTCGAAGTGACGATGATCCCATCTCCAGAAAAGCATCCCAACGGCGTCCGGTCGCCGTCCGCCTCTGCGGCGCGTCGGCCGAATCCCCCGTGAACCATCGTCACCGTTCTTGTGTCAAACACGCATCGTCAATGGAACTGCGGGGCTTTAGCATGTTCGACTCGTTCCGCCAAGACCTTCGCTACACCGTTCGCGGCCTCCGCGCCAAACCGGGATTCTCGTCGGCCGTCGTCCTGACCCTCGCGTTGGGCATCGGTGCGAACGCTGCGATGTTCGGCATTGTCGATCGCATGCTCTTCCGGCCGCCGCCGATGATGCGCGATCCTGCGACCGCGCATCGCCTCTACTACTACTCGACCTTCCGCGGAAAAGAGTCGGCATCGGGCGGCGGCCAGTACGCGCGCTACGTCGACCTGAGCACGTCCTCCAAGAGCTTCTCCGCCTTCGCGGGCTATACCCGTCGAGACCTCGCCGTTGGCGTCGGCGACGCCGCGCGCGAGATGTCCATCGGCGCCGTCAGCGCCAGTTTCTTCGGCTTCTTCGACGCGCCGCCAGTACTCGGCCGCTACTTCAATGCGTCCGAAGACGCCGTGCCCGCCGGCCAACCGGTCGCCGTCATCAGTCGCGGACTATGGAGCACGAAGTTCGGTGAACGGAAGGACGTGCTCGGCAACAAGCTGCAGATCGGCTCGACGATTTACACCGTCATCGGCGTCGCGCCGGCGGGCTTCGTCGGCTTGTGGCCCGATCAGCCACCGGTCGCGTATATCCCCATCGTCAACTTCGGCGCGGCGCAGGCGGCCAGCTTCAGCTGGCTCAAGTCGGGCGAGAGTTGGTGGGCGACGTACCACTGGGGCTGGATGTCGGCGATTGCTCGGCGTCGCGCTGGCGTCAGCATCGAAGCGGCGAACGCCGAGTTGTCGAATGCGGCGCGACGGAGCTATCAGTCCGAGGTCGGCAAAGACGATCGCGGCCGAACGCCGATCGCGCTCGTGAAGCCGCACGCAATCGCGGCGTCGATTCTCTCCGAACGCGGACCGAACGAATCGAGTCTCGCAAAGGTCGCGACTTGGGTGGCCGGCGTGGCGATCATCGTCCTCCTCATCGCCTGCGCGAACGTCGCCAATCTGTTGCTGGCGCGCGCGCTGCGCCGGCGTCGTGAAGTCGCCGTGCGTCTTGCCCTCGGCGTGAGTCGCGCGCGTCTGCTCTCGCAACTGCTTACGGAAAGCGTCGTGCTCGCGCTCTTGGGAGGCGCTGCGGGGATGCTCGTCGCACAATGGGGCGGAGCCGCGCTTCGCGCAGTACTGCTCACCAAGTCCGCGCCGACGGTCGTGTTTCGCGATCCGCGAACGATTCTCTTCGCCGGCGCGGCGGCGCTCGTCGTCGGTGTGTTGAGCGGTTTGGCGCCGATGCTGCAAGCCTCGCGCGCCAACACCACGCTCGTCGACGATCTCAAGGCAGGCGCGCGCGAAGGCAACTTCCATCGCTCGCGCTTGCGCTCGGTGCTGCTCGTGGCCCAGGGCGCGCTGTCGGTCGTGCTGCTCGTTGGCGCGGGACTGTTCGTGCGCAGCCTGCAGAACGTGCGTTCGACGCGCCTCGGCTACGACGTCGAGCCGGTATTGCTCGTCGATCTGAACATGCGGGGTGTGACGCTCGATAGTGCGCACTCGGACCAGTTGCGCTATCGCGTGCTCAACGCGGCCAAGGCGACCCCCGGCGTTCTTCGCGCGAGCCTTTCGGCGTCGGTGCCATTCTGGAGCTCGTGGAGCACCTCGCTATTCGTCGCCGGCATCGACACCGTCGGGCGTCTCGGGCAGTTCAATCTCAACTCGGTGAGCCCGGACTTCTTCGCGACGATTGGTACGCGGATCATTCGCGGGCGCGGCTTCACCGACGCGGACTCGCGCACCGCGGCGAAAGTAATGGTCGTCAGCGAAGGGATGGCACGCGTGCTCTGGCCGGGCAAAGACCCGATGGGTCAGTGCGCGCGCGTTGACGCCGACACGATGCCCTGCACGTCGGTCGTCGGCATCGCCGAGGACATTCGCCAGCGCAGCATCAGCGCCGACTCGGGATTGTATTCCTACTACCTCCCCGCCGAGCAGATGCACGGCTCCGGTGGACTGATGGTGCGCACCGCGGGCGACGCGAGTTCCTACGCCGAATCGATTCGGCGCTCGCTCCAGCGCGAGATGCCCGGCGCGTCGTACATCACCGTGACGCCATTCCGCGACGTCATCGGCTCGCAGACGAAATCGTGGGAACTCGGCGCGACGATGTTCGCGGCGTTCGGTGTGCTCGCGCTGACGCTCGCCGCCATCGGACTGTACAGCGTCATCGCCTACAACGTCGCGCAACGGACGCACGAGATGGGCGTGCGCGTGGCGCTCGGCGCGCAGGCACGCGACGTCATCCGGCTGATCGTGAGGCAGGGGATCACGCACAGCGCCGTCGGGCTCGCCATCGGCGCGATCGTGGCGCTCGGCGCCGCGCGATGGATCAAGCCGCTGCTGTTCAACGAGTCGGCGAGCGATCCAGCCGTGTTCGCGCTCGTGACTCTCGTTCTATTGTTCGTCGCGATCGCTGCGAGCTGGATTCCCGCGCGACGAGCGGCGCGCGTGGACCCACAGGTGGCGCTGCGCAGCGAGTAAGCGCCGAGAGATCCTAAGCGGCGTACACCTCGAACAACCCCGCCGCTCCCATTCCGCCGCCGACGCACATCGTCACCAGCCCGACGCCGCCGCCGCGGACGCGAAGTTCGTGGATGAGCTGCGTCGTGAGCTTGGCGCCCGTGGCGCCGAGGGGATGACCGAGCGCGATCGCACCGCCATTCACGTTCACTCGCTCGGGATCGAATCCCAACTCGCGCACCACGGCGACCACCTGTGCCGCGAACGCTTCGTTGAACTCGATCAACTTCACGTCGCTCAACTCCATGCCGGCCCGCGCGAGAGCCTTCGGCACCGCCTTGATCGGCCCAACGCCCATGATGTCCGGCTCGACACCGGCGGCGGCGAACGTGATGAATCGTGCGAGCGGCGCGAGCCCGAGTTCCTTGGCCCGGTCGGCGCTCATCAGCAACACGGCGGCCGCTCCGTCTGAATAGGGACTCGCGTTTCCCGCTGTCACTGTACCGTTGGCCTTGAACGCGGGCCGCAGCTTGGCCAGCGCATCGATCGTCGTCCCTGCGCGCGGGAGTTCGTCGCGGCGAAAGGGGACCATCTTCGCGTCTTTGCGCGTGCCGGTCCACGCAACCTGCTCCACGTTGATCGGCACGATCTGGTCGTCGAACGCTCCGGCGTCCAGCGCCCGCGCCGCTTTTTCCTGACTGCCAAGCGCCCACCGATCCTGATCGTCGCGCGTCACTTTCCACCGCTCAGCGACGCGCTCGGCGGTGAAGCCCATGCCGATGTACGACTCGGTGAGTTCCGGATCGAGGCGCGTGTGGTAGCCCGACATCGGCACCTGGCTCATCATCTCGACGCCGCCGGCGAGGACGACGTCGGCCATCCCACTCATGATCTCCTGCGCGCCGAGCGCGACCGTCTGCAATCCTGACGAACAAAAGCGATTGACGGTGGCGGCGGGCACGCTGACCGGCAGCCCGGCGCGCAGCCACGCGAGCCGCGCGACGTTCAGTCCCTGCGTGGCCTCGGGCATGGCGCAGCCCCAGTACACGTCGTCGATCGACGCGGGATCGATCTTCGCGTCGCCGATCGCCGCGCGCATCAGGTCGGCCGACAGATCGGCGGCGTGGACGTTGGCCAACGCGCCGTCCTTCTTGCCTCGGGCCACGGCGCTGCGCCGGGCGGACACGATCACCACTTCTTTCATAATACTCTCCTCAACAATTCCGGCCGCATCGCGCTAGTTCCGCAGCGGCTTGCCGGTCTTCAGCGTGTACCGCATTCGCTCCTGCGTTTCCTTCGTCCCCAACAAGCGCAGGAACGCCTCGCGCTCCAGCCCGTGGAGATCGTATTCCGTTACCTGGCGCGGCGGACCGTCGCCGCCCGACAGCACGTACGCCAGCTCATGGCCAATCCGCGCGTCGTGCGCCGACGCCTGTCCGGCCTCGCGCATCGCCCACACGGCGTACTGCAAGTTGCCCAGTGCTTCTTTCCCCAGCGCCGTGATCCGGCGCGGCAATGGCGACACGTACGACGGCGCCAGATCAATGACGCGCGCGACGGCGTCGGCCAGCAGCCGATCGCGATTCATCGTGACGCGATCCGTCGACCGCAAGAAGCCGAGCGTGCGCGCCTCGAGCGCGCTCGTGCTCGTGGTCGCGAGCGCGATGAGTTGGAACGCGCGCTTGACCGCCTCGAACGGATCGGCCTCGACGTACGGCACGAGCTCCGTCGCGAAGCGAAAGAGCATTTCCGTCGTCCCGCCGCCGCCGGGGATCAGGCCGACGCCGACTTCGACGAGCCCCATGTACAGCTCGGCGTGCGCCTGCACCTGATCGGCGTGCAGAGAGAACTCGCATCCTCCGCCAATCGTGAGCCCGAACGCCGCGGCGACGACCGGAAAGGGCGATTCGCGAAGTCGAAGCGACGTCGCCTGGAACGACGCGACCGTCCGCTCGAGACGCTGCCAGTCGTCGGCGCCGATCATCTCGAGCACGAGCGCGAGGTCTGCGCCCGCGCTGAAGGTGCGCGGATCTTCGTTGCCGATCACGAGCCCCAGCATCCCGTCACGCTCCACGCGGTCGAGCGATCGTTCGAGAACCGTCAAGACGCCGGCGCCGAGCGTGTTCATCTTGCTGTGAAATTCCAGCACGGCCACGCCGCTCCCGGCGTCGAGCAACGACGCATCGTCGGAGTGCTCGAGGACGCGACGCTCGCGATTGGCGGGCAAGTGCAGCTCGGCCAATCGGATCGCGCCCGGTTCGCGCGGAACGTCCTCGTATCCGCCGGCCAACGACAGCACCTGGGTCCCGTTGCCAGTGTAGAAGCCGCGGGCGGCCTCGCGGAGGAGCGCCGGTTCGTCCAGGCCGAGCTGATTGAAACCGCGGCGCAGGAAATCGGCGCCGAGCAAATCCATCTGCTTGAACGGGCCCGCCTCCCAGGCGTACCCCCACTCCATCGCATGGTCGACGGACGGCACGTCGTAGGCGACGACTGGCGTGGTCGCGAGCACGTAATGTGAGAACTTAAGTAAGTATTCTCTGACGAACGCGCCTTCGCGGTCGCTCCACCCGGGTATCGCGGCGAACCGTTGGTCGAGCGGAAGCGCGCCGAGGCGCGCCATCTCCGGAGTACCGGGTTTGGCCTGCGGTCCGTACTCGCCCGTCCGCCAGTCGAGCGTATGAATCTCTTTGCCGACGCGTTTGTAGAAGCCCGCGCCGGTCTTCTCGCCCGTGCGCCCGGCCTTGACCAGATCCAGCACCCAGGGCGACAGCGAAAAATCCTCGCCCGTCGACTCGCTCAGCTCCTTGGTCACGTGCGCGATGACGTCGATGCCCGACAGATCCGCCGTACGGAATGTCGCCGACTTCGAGCGGCCGCTGAGCACGCCGGTGAGCAGGTCAGCCTCGTCGATCGTGAGTCCGTGCTGTTCCATGAGGCGAATGGCCAACACCATTCCGAACACACCCAAGCGATTCGCCACGAATCCGGGAACGTCCTTGGCGACGACGATGCCCTTGCCGAGGATGCGATCGCTGAAGCCTCGCGCCGCGTCAATCGTCTCGCGCGACGTCTCCGGCGTCGGAATGATCTCGAGGAGATGCAGGTATCGCGGCGGATTGAAAAAGTGCATGCCGAGGAAGCGCTGCCGAAACGACGCGCCGCGACCGTCCACCAGCCGCTGCATCGGAATGCTCGACGTGTTCGACGCGACGATGGTGTGCGATGGAAGCACTGCCTCGAGCCGCTTGTACAGCGCGCGCTTTGGCTCGAGCTGCTCGATGATCGCTTCGACCACGAGGTCGCAGTCGGCCAGCCGCTCGAGGTCGTCGTCCGTGTTGCCGATCGTAATGGCCGCCGCACGCTCGGCGAGCATGAACGCCGCCGGCTTCGATTTCTTCGCCCGTTCCAGCCCGCCGCGCGCGACGGCCAGTCGATCGCCCGTCGTTCCGGGCACGTCGAGCAGCACGACCGGCACACCAGCGGATGCGGCCAGCGCGGCGATGCCCCCGCCCATCGTGCCAGCCCCGACCACGCCCAGCCTGCGAATGCGCATCCCGTCCTCCACTCCTCAGAATCCTCGTCGACCACAGGAACGCGGAGTTCCGTGATCCGTCAGCCCCACACTGAGAGATATCGACCGAAACAAGGGGCTCTGATGTGGCGCGTCGTAGTGGCGCGCCGTCGCCTCGCGTGTCCAGTGAATACAACCCGTCAGTGACCGGTTACGCACGCAATGAGAGCACTATTCCTGCATACGCCGCTAGATTGTACGGCACCAAACACGCCGACGCGTTCGTCTGACACGATGCGCCGGCGCGCGATATGAATTCTCGGAACGATTCGTGGGGGGAGGCGTTCGGTGCGACTAGGAACGAAAGGGATTGCCGCGCTCGCCGCCGTACTCGTCGCATGCGCGAGTAGCGGCCCGATCACCTTCGGCGAGTATCGCGACCTCGCTCCCAAGGTCGCGCTGCCGCAGGGTGAACGTGTGCCGCGGCACTTGACCGTACAACTCGCGCATCCGGCCAACGTCGCGGTGTTTCTCATCGTCCCCGGCGGCGCGACCCGACTGCTCTTTCCGGAAGACTCGATGACGCCGCAGTATGTCGAGGCCGGGTCGCACCTGGTCGAGACGGCGATGTCCAAGAGCACGAGCGACAGCAGTAAGCTCATTCGCTTGCCGAACGACCAGGGCTCGCGGCCAACGAACACCGGGCGTAACGGTCGCAACAGCGGCTATCCGCGCGATTCGTTTCCGACGTCATTCGGCTTCGGCGAACACGGATACCTGCTGATCTACGCGTCGCAGCAGCCGCTGTCGTATTCGATCCTGTCCACGCGTGTGGCGGGGCTGTCCGTTCCGATCGACGGCAGCGACGCGCTCAACACCGTGACCAAGCTGATTCGCGAACGGACGCGTACGACTGGCCCGTGGGCGGCATTCGCGACGAACTACCCGCCCTGACGCGCGCCGCTTGAGATGACGGCGCGGACGACCGGCCGAGTCAGCCGGTCGTTCCTTTGAGGATACCGGTGCGAATGCGCACGGCTTTCTCGCTCGCCGCCGGATCCACCTCGAGCGTCATGTCGCCCGGCGCGAATTGCAGCTTCGCCGTCAATGTCATGGTCTCGGTCCCGCGCCGCACTTTGATCGACAACGGCGATCCCGGAGCGGACGCGCCATATGTCGCGCGCATCTTTGCGCCGAATTGTTGATCTTCGACCGCAATGTCGCCGACCGACACGAGATAATCGCCCGGCTTCACGCCGGCGCCGGCCGCGGAGCTGCCCTCCTGAACGTTGACCACCAGAATGCCGCTCTGGCTTTGCTGCGTCAGCACGCCGAGTCGCGGCAATCGCTCTTGATGCGTGCGCAGGCCGATCTTCGCCATGATGCTGTCCCACGGAAACGGCTTGCGCCCGTCGATGTATCGCTCGGCGAAGTCGGCGAACGAGCGTCCGTTGGCCGCCGCGCTCACCGCGCTCCACCAATCCGCCGCGGTGAAGCCGCGCCCCTTCTTGTAGTCCGACTGGTACAGGCTCCGCATCACGTCGTCGAGCGAATGCTTATTGTCGCTGGCGTCGCGGATCATCACGTCGAGCGCGAGCCCGGCCAGCGATCCCTTGGGATAGTACAGGTACTCCGTGCCGTCGACCGGGTGCACCCAGGTGTCGAGCGACGCGTCGCGCAATGAGACGGGCGACGCCGCGGCCACCTCGTTGAGCTTTTCCGCCGTCAGCATGTAGAAGCCGCGGTCGTCCACGACGCCGCCGCGTACTTCGGCGAGATCGGCGTAATAGTCGGTGATTCCTTCCGAGACCCACAGCCAGGGCGTCGGCTGCGGATGGGAGTACTGATACGGCCACATCTCCGACGGGCGGAGCCGCTTTACATTCCATGAATGAAAGATCTCGTGCGCGTACAGCGACGGCTGGAAATCGCCGCCGACATATGATGGCGCGAGGACGTCGACGTGCGAATTCTGATGCTCGAGTCCGCTCGCGCCGGCGAACGTCGAATCGACGATCTCAAACACCGTGTAGTTCGCCCACGGCGTTTCGCCGAATACCGCCGTCTCCGGCGGGAGCACGCGTTGCAGCTGATCCCAAACCGCCGATCGGAGTTGCGACCCGATCGTCCCGGCCGGATAGCTCGCGAATCGCACCCAGCGATCGACGATGCGCGCGCTGTCGACGTCGAACCGGCCGACGAAGAAGGGCATGTCGACGAGATCGTGGTAGTTCGTCGACGTATATGTCCGCGGACCCGCTTGCGTCATCCCCGTCACGACGCGCCAGTCGGGCTCCGTGTGCACGACCACCGTCGACGCGGCGTCCATCGGCTGGCCTTCGGCGTACAGGAACAGATTCGTCCCGTTGAACAGAAGAAAATCCGGCTTCGCCCATGTCATGGCGTTGTCGAGCGTGTCGGCCATGTAGCGGAAGGCCACGCGCACCGTCTTCGCGCCATCCGGGTGAATGCGCCACGTGTCGTAGTCGAGCTTCTCCCACGTCGCCGGCTTGTCGTCGGCCGCGGCGTCGAACCCCGTGACCCACCGCGAGAAGTTGCTGATCTCATAGGCGCCCGGCGTCCACGCGGGGAGTGACAACAGCACCGGCGCCGCACTCGTCGTCGTGAACGACATCGCGACATCGACCGCGCGCAGCTCGCCGTTCGCTTTCATGAACGTGACCTCGTAATGCACGTCGCGAATTGGTGCGGACACGCTGTCGCTCGCGCGCGCCGCGCCCTGCGCGGCCGCCTGCGCGCCCGACCCGCGGCGCGACCGAGATCGCACACGCGGACGTGACAACCAGCAGTCGCACCGTGCGCGACAATCGAGCGGAGACATTCAACCTGCTGCGCATGCCGTGAACCTCGTGAGTCATCTGCCAATACATCAGCCGCCGAACAGCCCTGTCCCGCGGTCTGCCCCACCACCATAATTGTCCCACCCCAACCCGTCTGTCATGACGCATCCTAGCAAAACTGACGACGTCGTACACACTCCGTACATTCCCGCAACCGAAGCGCCCGCCGAGCTCACGGTTGGCGTCATCGTCCTCGGGATCGTGCTCGGATTGATGTTCGCGGCGTCGAGCGTGTACCTGGCGCTCAAGGTCAGCCTGACCGTCAGCGCGTCGATCCCGGTCGCCGTGCTGTCGATCACGATCTTCCGCTACGTGTCGCGCGTGTTCAAGCGCCCGCCGGCGACGATCCTCCAGAACAACATGGTTCAGACGACCGGCTCCGCCGGCGAGTCAATCGCCGCCGGGATCTCGTTTACGCTGCCGGCGTTGCTGCTCATGGGGTACGACCTGCCGTGGACGACGGTCATGGCCATCGGCATCGTGGGTGGTGTGCTCGGCGTGGTGTTCATGATTCCGCTGCGCCGAAGCCTGATCGTGAAAGAGCACGCCAATCTCAAATACCCCGAAGGCACGGCATGCGCTCAAGTGCTCATCGTGGGCGAGGAGCGCGGCGTTCAAGCCAAGACGGTGTTCATGGGCTTCGGACTCGGCGCCGTGTACAAGTTTCTCGCGTCGGGACTGCATCTCTGGCTCGAGGTGCCGGCGCGGGCGTTTCAACGCGTCATGGCTGCCGGACACACGCAGCTGTTCGGCGAGATCCAGGCGGAGATCAGTCCCGAGCTCACCGGCGTGGGCTACATCATTGGCCCGCGCATCGCCGGCTATCTGTTTGGCGGCGGCGTGCTCGCGTGGTTTGCGCTGATTCCCGCGATCAAGTTTTTCGGCTCGGGCTTCACCACGCCGATTTTCCCCGCGAACAAATTGATCGCGGACATGTCGGCCAGCGAGCTTCGCTCGAACTACATCTACTACATCGGCGCCGGCGCGGTGACGGCGGCTGGTCTCATCAGCCTGGGACGCACGCTGCCGACCATCTGGCAGGCGCTCGTCGCGGGACTTCGCGACTTCAGCGGCTCGGGCGGCGACCGAACGCGTCGCACCGAGCGCGACATGCCGATGACCGTCGTCGTGGGCGGCGCGCTTGCCTGCGGGATCGCGATGGTCGTGTTGCCGCAAATTCACATCAACGTCGTTGGCGCGTTGCTCGCGCTGTGCTTCGCCTTTCTGTTCGTCACGGTGTCGAGTCGCATCACGGGCCAGATCGGCTCGTCGTCCAACCCGGTGTCGGGCATGACCGTCGCGACGTTGCTGCTTACATCGCTCGTGTTCCTCGCCGCGGGCTGGGTCGGCATTCAATACCGTGTTCTCGCCCTGTCGATCGGCGGTGTGGTGTGCGTGGCGGCATCCACCGCCGGCGCGACGTCGCAAGATCTCAAGACCGGCTACCTCGTCGGCGCGACGCCGATTCGCCAACAGATCGGTCTGTTGTTCGGCGTGACGGCGTCCGCGCTGCTCGTCGGCGGCATCATTCATTTCCTCAACACGGCGAAGCAGACGATCGTCGTACGCAGCTACCCGGGTATCGTAGCGCACGATGTCGATCCGAGTCCGGTGACGTTGCGCGCCGGACGCCTCGTGTCGTCGACCACCGGCGACGCCGGCATTCCGGTGCTTCACGTCGGACATCTGTACGAGCAGACCGGCGCGGCACCCGCGGGCAAATATCTCGTGGACGACAGCGGAGCGATTCGCTACCTCGTCGATCCTGGTTTGGGCGGACGCGAACGGGTGAACTACGACGGACGCGAAATCGACAAGCTCGAGTCGCCGAAGTCGCAGATCATGGCGCTCGTCGTCGACGGAATTCTGACGCAGAAGCTGCCGTGGGGCCTGATTCTCATCGGCGCCTTCCTCGCCGTCGGAATCGAATTGTTGGGCGTTCCATCGCTCCCCGTCGCCGTCGGCGTGTATCTGCCCATCTCGACGTCGGCGACCATGTTCATGGGCGGCATGTTGCGCTGGCTGGTCGATCGCCGAGCATCGGCGGAGGAGCGGGACGGGCCAGCGGCTGATTCGGGCCCGGGCGTGTTGTTCTCGTCGGGGCTCATCGCGGGCGGGGCCATCACGGGCGTCGTACTCGCGGCACTCCAGGCGAAGGGGCTCGACGCAGCGATCGATCTGTCGAGGACGACCGGTTCGTCCAACGGGAAGATCGCCATGCTCGCGTACATCGTGCTGCTCGCAATTCCCGTGTACTTGGTAGGGCGTCCGCGGCGGAAGACGTAGCGTGCAGCGCTCGCTCGCTTTCCCTTCCGCCACGCGTCCAATGCGCGTCATCCTCTCAGCTATTGCGCTCGGCGTTTCGTTCGCCGGCGTTGTGCCCGCGCAGCGCGCTGCACAGCCCGCGGCGGATCTCATCGTCATCAACGCGCGCATTTACACGGTCGACCAGTCGCACCCGTTCGTCAGCGCGCTCGCCGTGCGCGGTGGTCGCGTCGAATTCGTCGGCTCGGTGGGCGAGGCGATGCTGCTCCGCGGCGCGGACACACGCGTGATCGATGCATCGGGGCGCACCGTCATCCCCGGGATGGTTGACGCGCACGCGCACCTGTTCGAGCTCGGGGCGTACCTGCACAACATCGACTTGCGCGACACGCGCTCGTACGACGAAGTCGTCGCGCGCGTGGCCGCGCGCGTGAAGGAGGTGCCCGCCGGTCGGTGGATCGAAGGCCGAGCGTGGGATCAGAACAAGTGGGGCGACACGCGCTTTCCCACGCACGACGCGCTGAGCCGTGTGTCGCCGAATAATCCCGTCGTACTCACGCGCGTCGACGGCCACGCACTTCTCGTGAACGCCGCCGCAATGCGCGCGGCCGGCATCACGCCGGCGACGAAGGATCCCGCCGGTGGACGCATCGAGCGCACGGCGAGCGGGGAGCCCACCGGCGTGTTCGTCGACAACGCCATGTCGTTAGTCGACCGCGTCATTCCGCCGCTCTCGCACGACGAGATGACGAGCGCCGCCCTCGACGCAATCAAGGAATCCAATCGCTGGGGACTGACCGGCCTCCACGACCCGGGCGAGCCGCGCAACGTGCTCGACCTGTTCGAGGAGCTCGCGAAGGCGAACAACTTCAGTCTGCGCGTGTACGCGATGATTTCCGACGACAGCGCGGCGATCGAGCACTACTTCGAGCGCGGGCCTCAGAGCGCGCTGTACGACGGCCACCTCTGGATTCGTGCGATCAAACTCTACGCCGACGGCGCGCTCGGCTCACGCGGCGCGGCTCTGCTCGACCCATACACCGACGACCCGAAAAACAGCGGCCTGCTCAAATCCACTCCGGCGCACCTTCAGGACGTGGCGACACGCGCCTTGCAGCATGGGTTCCAGGTGGCGACGCATGCCATCGGCGACCGCGGGAATCGCATTGCGCTCGACGCCTACGAGTCGGCGCTCAAAACCGTGCCGACGGTCGACCATCGCTTTCGCATCGAGCACGTCCAGGTCCTCGACCATGCCGACATCCCGCGATTCGCCCAACTCGGCGTGATTCCGTCGATGCAGGCCGTGCACCAGACGAGCGACATGTATTGGGCGGCGAATCGCCTGGGCCCTGCGCGAATCATGGGAGCGTACGCCTGGCGGTCGTTGCTCAATACCGGTGTGATCATCCCGAACGGCAGCGACTTCCCCGTGGAGCGCGTGAGCCCGCTCTACTCGTTCCACGCCGCCGTGTCGCGCCAGGACGACGACAACTGGCCTCCCGGTGGCTGGTTCCCCGAGCAGAGAATGACCCGCGCCGAGGCACTCGAGGCCATGACGATCTGGCCGGCGTACGCGGCGTTCCAGGAACAAACCATGGGCTCGCTCACCCCGGGCAAATATGCCGATTTCGTCATCCTCGATCGCGATATTATGACGATTCCGGAATCAGAAATACTCGGCACCGGAGTGGTAGCGACGTATATTGGGGGACGGGCGGTGTACGAGCGCGGTCGCTAACGCGGCCCCCGTCAATCCGGCCGGCGGATTCACTCAGGGCGGTTCTCATGGTACCACCAATCGCGGAGCTTGGTCCGAGCGCGGGTGTCGTCGAGCGCAACGGATGGCTCACACCCAGTCGACTGATTCGGGTGCGCGCGGTGTTGCTCGGCCTGACGTTCTTTTTCGGTCTCGCCGTCTACGTCTTTCACACGCTCGGCGAGCCGCACCTCGCGCCGGCGCCGTTCATCAGAAAGCTTCGCGGCGTGGGCGTTTTGACCTGGGTATACGCGCTGGTGCAGATGATCGACCTTCGCTTCTACAACAGCCGGTGGGCGCGGCGGCGCCGGGTATCGGTCGGAATTCCCGACAGCCTGCACGGGTGGTTGTTCGGCCAAATGCTCGCATGGTTTGGGATTCTTTATTATGGATTCACAGAAGACGCCCGCTGGTTCGTCGCCGGGCTCCTCGTCCTCGCCGTGAGTTTCGTCGCGTTCCCCATCCGCCAGCGGCGTTCGTGAGCGCATGACGGCGGCCTGACGCCCGCGGCGTATCCTGATGTGGCGCTTCCGTGCGATCCACGGCGCCACTAGGATTCTTTAAGCATTCTTTTCTCCTCGGCAGAACGACCCCCTCGCTCATGCTCAGTCCGTCCTCGCTCGCCTTTCTCAAACGGCTGTTGGACACCCCGGCACCCTCGGGCTTCGAGTCGCCCGCCGCGCGCGTCTGGCGCGAGGAAGCGTCGTCCTTCGCCGACAAGGTCACCACCGACGTCTCCGGCAACAGCATGGCCGAGGTCAATCCCGATGGGTCGCCGACGATCATGCTCGACGGCCACATCGACGAGATCGGCCTGATCGTGCAGTACATCGACGACGACGGATACGTCTATCCGTCGCCGATCGGCGGCTGGGACATCCAGGTCCTGGTCGGCCAGCGCATCCGCTTCATCGGTCGCAACGGCGACGTCCTCGGCGTCGTCGGCAAAAAGCCGATCCACCTGATGAAAACGGCCGACCGCGAGCAGGCGTCCAAGATGACCGACCTGTGGGTCGACATCGGAGCGGCCAATCGCGCCGAAGCCGAGGCGCGGCTGAGTGTCGGCGATCCGGGGGTGATCGATTCCAAGACGATCGATTTTCCGAACAATCGCATCGTGTCGCGCTCGATCGACGATCGCATCGGTGCGTTCGTCGTGCTCGAGGCGCTCCGGCGCTACGCCCAGAACCGCGGGTCGGCACGCGTGGTCGCGGCGGCCACGACGCAGGAAGAAATCGCCTGGCACGGTGGCGGTGCACTCATCTGCACCAACTGCATCAATCCGCAGGTCGCCATCGTCGTCGACGTCACGTTCGCGACCGACCACCCGAACGTGGAAAAAAAAGAAATCGGCGACCATCGCATTGGCGGCGGACCGGTGTTGAGCCGCGGATCCGTGATCTCGCCCGCGATGTTCGAGTTGCTGCGCGCGAGCGCCGAGCGGCAGGGCATCAAGTACTCGGTGCATGCCGCCGGGCGCGAAACGGCCACCAACGCCGACGCCATTCACATCGCGCGCGAAGGTGTGGCGACGGGGCTCGTGTCGATTCCCAACCGCTACATGCATTCGCCAAACGAGCTGGTGAGCTTGGAAGACGTCGACAAGACGGCGACGCTGATCGCTGACGTGTGCCGGCAGATCACCACGAAGACTGACTTCGCGGCGCGCTGACGCGCGTCGAGCCAATCGTCGCGTTACGCGGGCCGTCGCATGTCTCTCCACGTGTGGTCGAGCGCCGCGTACACCTTCCCGCTGCCCGACGGCCATCGCTTTCCGATCGCCAAGTATGCGCTACTCCGCGACCGCGTCGTCGCGGACGGCACGGTGGCGGTGGACTGCGTGCACGAGCCCGACCGCGCGTCGCGCGACGATCTGCTCCTCGTCCATAGCGCGGACTACGTCGATCGGTTCACGCGCGGTGAGATGACGCCCGACGAAGTGCGGCGCCTCGGCTTTCCCTGGTCCGAGGCACTGGTCGAACGATCGTATCGCTCGACCGCCGGCACGCTCGACGCGTCGCGGCACGCGCTGGCGCACGGGGTCGCCATGAACCTCGCCGGCGGAACGCACCACGCGTTCGCCGACCACGGCGAAGGCTTTTGCGTGTTCAACGACGTCGCCGTGGCGATTCGCGTGTTGCAGCGGGAAGGCCGCGTGTCGCGTGCGGCGATCGTCGATCTCGACGTGCATCAAGGGAACGGCACCAACGCAATCTTTTCCGACGACGAGCGAGTGTTCACGTTCAGCATGCACGGCGGACGAAACTATCCGTTCCACAAAGTGCCCGGCCGATTGGACATCGAGCTCGCCGACGGCACGGGCGACGACGACTATCTCGGCCAGCTCGCCGGCGCGCTCCCGGGAGTCATTGCCGCGGCGGCAGCCCGATCTCGTCGTGTACATCGCGGGAGCAGATCCGCACGAACGCGACCGACTCGGACGACTCGCGCTCTCGTTCGACGGCCTCGCGCGGCGCGACGCGCTCGTGCTCGAGCAATGCCGCGAGGTTGGCCTTCCGGTCGCCATCGTGATCGGCGGCGGCTACGCCGACCCGATCGACATGACTGTGCAAGTGCATGCGACTACGGCGAGGATTGCTGCGCGCTTCACGGCGAGCGGCGCCGCTCCTGTACAGTTGGAACCGATTTGAACACGAATAACACTTGGCCTCAACCGGTCGATGCAACAGCGGCGGCGAGAACTTCCGCGGGGGTTTGTCCAGTGGAGCGTTTGTCGTGGGCGCGTGTTGAGCTTCGAGCGCCACCGCATCGAGCTGTCGTTGCGGTGTACCGACTTACGTCCTCGCCTTTCGGAAAGTACTGACGCAATAGCCCGTTAGTGTTCTCATTCGAGCCGCGCTGCCAGGGACTGCGGGCGATCGCAAAAGTACACCTGGACCTCGGTGCCGCGATCGTGAACTGTTTGTGTTGCGCCATCTCTTTGCCGCGATCCCACGTCAGCGACTGCTTGAGACTCTGGGGCAGCGTCTGGACGCGACGGCGAGCGCGGCCACGACGGTCGCCGTGTCACGCGTCGGTAATCGCACCAGCAGGACGTAGCGCGAGTGTCGCTCGACCAACGTCGCGATGGACGACGTCTTCGTGCCGGCGAGCCGATCGCCCTCCCAGTGCCCCGGGACCGCGCGGTCGTCGGCACTCGGCGGACGCTCACTGATCGAGACGACGTCGCACGAGTCTGGCCTTGGCCATGGCCGCGCGTCGTCGCCGCACGACTCCGCCGCATCAGGCGCCGCCGCCGGAGATGCGCCGCCGTGACGTGCCTCGCTTGAGCGCCCCGCGCGATTGCACGTACAGCGTGCGGAGTCGTCTCGTGCGACACGTGCAGCGAGGCGTCGTCGGGATAGGTCGTCCATGAGCCACGCCGAGATTTGTTGCGGCGACCAGTCCGCGCGCAGCTGGGCCTCCACCAGCCTGCGCAACCGCGGGTGTGTCGCCAGTCGGCAGCGCTTCGGCCGAGCGGCCGCCCGCCAGGCCGCGCCGTCCGCCACCGTCGCTCGATACTGCGCGTCGCCGCCATGGCGACGAATCTCGCGACTGACCGTCGACCGGCGCACGGCCCAGCCGCCGCGCGATCGCCCGGGCCGAGTCGTCCGCCGCGAGCCCACGCGAGATCTCCTCGCGCTCCGCCGGACTCAACACCCGTGGTGCGCGCGTGCGCGGCACCGGGCGCGATCCCGCCATGACGGACTAAGACGCGCCGAATCGTGCCCGTCGCTTGGACGAGCGCCGCGCCAATGGCGACCGTGGTTTCGTCCGGCTCGCCAGCGCGTCCACACCGCCGCCGTCTCACTCGCGGACAGGCGTTTGTACTTTCCTCGTGCCTTCCGACTCTGCACAGACTCACCTCCGATGAATGCGTGAATCTGTTGCACTCACCGGTTGAGACCACCCACGAATAAGCACGAATAAACACTAATGATCATAAACTAATTCGAATGCAGTTGAATACGTCAATTGATTCGTGTGGATTCGTAGTTATTCGTTGGATTCGTGCGTTTTGACAGCTTTGATGCGTCCCCCGGCGACGCGTGACTCGGACGAACAGCTTCCGCGTGATCGCTCCCGCATGACGGCCCCCGCGCGATCGGGCCGGCGCTAAGTTGGTGGCGATGCCGCCAATTCCACCGCCGCGCGAGTCCGGATTCACGTCGACCACAGCCGCGCCGTTGTACTGGGCGCGCTACGGCTCGCCGGGCGCGCCGCCGCTGCTCGTTCTGCACGGAGGCCCCGGAGCGGACCACTGCTACTTGCTGCCGCAGATGTTGGAGTTGGCCCGCGACTACGACCTCGTGCTCTACGATCAACGGGGCGGCGGACGGTCCGCCTCCGACGATCGCACGCCGGTCACCTGGCGCACGCACGTCGAGGATCTCGATCGAGTCGCGAGCGAGTTGCACGTCGACCCGCTGACTATCGTTGGCTACTCGTGGGGCGGATTGCTCGCGCTCCTCTATGCCATCGAGTCCGCCGCGGCGAGAACGCAGACCGCGCCGAGGCGCCTCGTGCTGATCGACCCCGCGCCCGTGAACCGCTCGTTCCGCGACACATTCGAGCGCGAATTCTCGCGTCGACAGAGTGATCCATCGGTCGCGACTCTCCGCGCCGAATTGGCGGCGTCTGACCTGCGCCAAAATGATCCAGCCGCCTATCGCCATCGCGCGTTCGAGCTGAGCGTCGCGGGCTACTTCGCCGAACCGTCCGCCGCGCGCGATCTCACGCCCTTTCGCATCGTCGGTCGCGTCCAGCAATCGGTCTGGGACAGCTTGGGCGAGTTCGATCTGCTCAGGCCAGGCGGCCTGGATACGGTGCGCGTTCCAGACACTCATCACCCATGGCCGCCAGGATCCCATTCCGCTCGCGTCGTCTGAGATGGCGGCTCGTGCCATGGGCAGCCGACCTGGTCGTGATCGAGCACTGCGGACATGTGCCGTACGTCGAGCAGCCCACTGCGCTGTTCGCGGCGATTCGTCAGTTTCTCGACGCGACTCGGTGACGAGTTGGACTCGTAAGCGATCCTATTGTACGAGTCGCTCCCTTGCCAGTACGACGTCCCACCTGTTGGTTGACTGTTGCCTATGCCCTTCCCCGATCCGGCCCCGCAAGCATTCATCGCCACGATCGACTACCTCGGACAGCGCTACACGGTTGCCTGTCGCGTGACGTTCGACGGCATCGAGTACGTGGGGCGGCTGTGGTTTTCGGAGGAGGATTGGGACGACGCGGGACTTCCCGACCGGGCGGCGATTCCGGGGCGCACGCGCGACGAAGTGATCGAACAGGCGCGCCGCCTCACGCGCCAGGAACTGGGCCTGCGCCATCGCCGCGCGCTCGCCGAAAAGCGGCGGTTCGTCCGACTGCGCCGCGCCGCTGACGACATCCTCGCCAAGATTCGGTACCTCAATCAGATCGCCATCTCGATGCGCGACGGCCTGCTCGACGAAGACGGCGCACGCCAGGAAATCGAGCTCACGGAGCGGCAATTGCACGAATGCATCGACCGCCTCCGTCTCAGCGCGGGCGTCGAGGAATAGCGCCGCTCCGCAACGCAGTTAGCATTCACTAATTCAATGCCACGAAAGCCCGCCCGCCGGCGCGGCGCGGCGACCGCCGCGCACGCCGCACTCGTCTACGACCGGCTCGCCGCGCACTATCCGAACGCGCATTGCGCGCTCGACTTCAAGACGCCGTTCCAGCTGCTCATCGCCACGATCCTGAGCGCGCAGTGCACCGATAAGCGGGTCAACCTCGTCACGCCCGCGCTGTTCAAGCGCTATCGCACGCCCGCCGCCCTCGCCGCCGCCGATCCGCGCGAACTCGAGGAACTGATCCGATCCACCGGCTTTTTCCGAAACAAGACCAAGAGCCTCATCGGCATGGCGGCGGCGATCGCTGAGCGGCACGGTGGTCACGTTCCGGACAGCTCTCGAGTCGCTGGTCGAACTTCCCGGGGTGGGCCGTAAAACGGCTAACGTGATTCTGGGCAACGCCTTCGGAAAGGACGAGGGGGTGGTCGTCGACACCCATGTGAGCCGTGTCACGCAACGGCTCGGCCTGACTCGCCAAATTGACCCCGTGAAAATCGAGCAGGATCTAGTGCGTCTGTTCCCCCGTGACCACTGGACCATGCTCTCGCACCTGCTGATCGAACACGGACGCCAGATCTGCGACGCCCGGCGTCCCAAGTGCGAAATTTGTTTCCTCAGCGACGTTTGCCCGTCGTCCAGGGTATGACGAAGCGCACTTTCCTCACCCAACGCATGCCCGTCAATCGCATTTCTGCCGTCTTGATCGCCGCTACTCGTTTCCGGCTGTGCGAGCCACCCCGCCGAGACCGCGCCCGATCTCAGTCGAGTGACCGAGACGCCGGTGCGGATCGCGCCGGAGGAAGTCGCCGGTCGAGCCGGGCGACTGCGCGGAAGCGATGCGTCGCGCCGCGGCCAAGCCCGATCTCGACGTCGACCGCATTCCCGCGCCCATCGTCGCAAAACCGGCGGCCCTTCAGCGCGTTCCGAAAAGCGCGCTCCGCAAAGACGGCAGCGCCGAGATCAAGGTCGACGTCGTGATCGACACGCTCGGCAAGCCCGACATGACGACGTTCAAGGTCGTTGCGGCCTCGCACCCGTGGCTCGCGACCAACGTCAAGAGCGTCATCGGCAAATGGAAGTTCGAGCCCGCGGAACTCGCCGGATGCAAGATCCCCCGCGTCTACCATTTCATGGCTTCGGCGCCGGCGCGGACCGCGACGACCAAGTAGCACGCCGCGCGGCGCATTACTACCGCGACATGGGTGGCTGGTCTAGCTTTCCGCCCATGTCAAAGACCGCCACGTTCGAGACCAATCGCGGCCAGATCGTCGCCGAGTTGTTCGACAAAGACGCGCCGACCACCGTGTCGAACTTCGAGAAGCTCGCCAACGCCGGGTTTTACGACGGCGTCAAGTTCCATCGCGTGATCACGGACTTCGTCGTCCAGGGCGGCGATCCGTTGTCGCGCGACCTCCCCGCGGGTGATCCGCGCGTCGGCACCGGCGGCCCCGGCTATAAGATCAAGTGCGAAACGACCGGCAACCCGCACAAGCACGAGGTGGGCTCGCTGTCGATGGCGCACGCCGGCAAGGACACGGGCGGGAGCCAGTTTTTCATGGTGCTCAGCGAGAGCAACACGCGCCACCTGAACGGCGTGCACACCGTGTTCGGCAAAATCACCCGCGGAATCGACGTCATGAAGTCGATCGAGCGAAACGATGTCATGAACTCCGTTCGCGTCGCGTGAGCCGCGGACATTCCCCTTCGCTTCCTATGGCACACGACCAACAGCACGATCAAGCCTCGCACACCTTCGGCGGCGACGCGAAGGCCGCGTTTCTCGGACTTTTCATTGGCGCGATCGTGCTCTTTGGCATCGTGCGAACGATCGTCGCGCTGACGAACGCGCACTACGCGCACGAGCAACCCGCCGCCGAAGCCACGAAGTAGGGCGGGATCAAGGGGCCGAACGGGCCCCATCGATGCGATAGTGCGACGTCCAGTATATTGCCCGGTATGCCGGACCCCACTCTCCCGAGTCGAGCTGACGCGCTCGCGTTGATGCACGAGTACACGCAGAGCGAGTCGCTGCGAAAGCACATGCTCTCCGTGGAAGCGGCCATGCGGGCGTACGCCGAACATTTCGGCGAAGATGCCGAACGATGGGGCCTTGCCGGGCTGATCCACGACTTCGACTACGAGCGGTTCCCAAACGCCGCGCACTCGCCGACGGACGAGCATCCGTCGTCCGGCGTGAACCTGCTGCGCGACCGCGGCTGGCCGGACGACATCCTGCAGGCGATCCTCGGCCACGCGGCGTACTGCAACGTGCCGCGCGAGACGCGCATGGCTCGCGCGCTGTTCGCTGTCGACGAGCTGTCCGGGTTGATCACCGCCACGGCGCTCGTCCGACCGTCGAAGAGCGTGCACGACCTCGACGCCAAATCGGTGCGGAAAAAAATGAAGGACAAGGCGTTCGCGAAGGGCGTGAGCCGGGACGACGTGCTCGTTGGCACGCAGGAGTTGGGTGTCGAGCTCGAAGCGCACATTCAGTTCGTCATCGACGCGCTTCGTCGCGTCGCGGAATCGGTCGGCCTGTCCGGCGCGGCGGTCGGAGCCCCAGCTCCCACGGCGGCGCCCGCCGCAGGGGAACTGGCCCGCTGAGCATCAACGTTTCGTTCCGACCATCCGTTAGTGAGAGTGGACACCGGACACGCATCGATGACGGCTGCATCTACAATCGAATTGTCGTACGGCATGCCGTCGTACGGTGATGATCGGTCGGACGAGCGTGCGTTGGTCATCGCCGCGCAGCATGGGCAGAGCGACGCGTTCGCGACGCTCGTGCGCCAGCATCAGCGTCGGTCGTACGCCGTGTGTCGCGCGATCGTACTAACGCACGAAGACGCGGAGGACGCGGTCCAGGAGGGGTTCCTTCACGCCTT
Organism: uncultured Gemmatimonadaceae bacterium; assembly: GCA_963817445.1. Lineage (GTDB taxonomy): Bacteria > Gemmatimonadota > Gemmatimonadetes > Gemmatimonadales > Gemmatimonadaceae > JAQBQB01. The sequence goes on along the minus strand of CAWFOG010000026.1, from coordinate 99,829 downwards.
CAAGGCGCTGGATCGTTTCCTTCCTGATCAACCGTTCGGCGCGTGGCTATACCGCATCATGGCCAACGCGTCGCTGGACCTGGTGCGGCGGCGAAAGGTTCGCGACGCCGACGAATTGCCGGAATCGGTTCCCATGCCTTTTCGGGATCCGGGCGAGTCCGATGAGCTGCGCCGCCGCCTGAATCAGGCGCTGACACAACTCACCAACCGTCAGCGGTCAGTCATCGTATTACACGACGTTGAAGGCTTTACGCACGGAGAGATCGGGGAGATGCTGACCATCCCTGAAGGCACGGCCCGGTCGGACTTGCATCACGCACGCGCGGCGCTGCGCCGCCTGTTGAAGGACGTACGGAGCGACCTATGAGCGACATTCGGCTGCATTCCAACCACGACGACGACGAGGTAGTACGCGGGCTCCGCTCGCTGTACGCCGCGCCCGTCGGCGACGTGTATTGGAACGAGCTGCAGGCACGCATCATGGCGCGCGTCGCGGACGTAGAGCTGGGCTGGTGGACGGAACTCGATCGTTGGGCTCGTCCCGCGCTCGTCGCCGCCGCCGTGCTGCTCCTCGCCGCCGGCGCGGCCATGTTCCGCGCACGCCAGGTCGAGAACGATATCGCCGTTGATAGCATGTTGTCGTCACCCGCGGTTCCGGTGTCCACCGCGATCCGCCCAGCCCTGTCGGACGATCGGGAGGCACGTATCCGCTTCCTGTTCGGTTCCGGCCGTTAACGTCGTTCACTCGGAGTTCCCATGCAGCGCTCCAAACAACAGGCGCTGATGTTCATTCTCGGCGCCATCCTCGTTGGCGGCGTGCTTGGCGTGTCGGGGGATCGTTACCTCGTGCACGACAAGTTCACGTCGCAGTACGGGCCGCGCGCCCGGTTCTACGACGAGCTCGGTCTGTCGCAGCAGCAGCGCGTCTCGCTCGACTCGCTCGCGTTCCAGCAGGATTGCGCGATCAAGGTGGTGCTCGCGCCGCGCGACTCGGCCCTCAAGGCGATCCGCGCCAGTTTCCGCGCGCAGATGCGTCAGGTGTTCACCCAAGATCAGCTGACGAAGTTCGATCAGCGCAACAAAGAAAATCAGGCACGGCGCGAAGCCGAGCAGCAAAAGGAGCCCAAGAGAACATGTTCCGGAAACTGATCCCACTCATCGCCGCGCCGGCGCTGCTCGCGGCGCAGCAGATGCCCGCCGCGTCCGTTATCTCGGACACGGCGTTCCATCCCATCTCGCTCGCGCAGGCGCTCAAGCTCGCGCACGACAACAACGTTCAGAACATCACGTCGAACAACACGATTCGGATCGGCGAACAACTCGTTCGCGCGGTGCGCGCGCGATGCTCATCCCAACGCTCAACCTCACCACAGGGCAGAGCCTGAGCGCCGGCGACCGCCTTGGCCAGAGCGGCGACCTCGTGCCGCATCACGCCGGCAGTGGACGTACTCCACGGGATTGAGCTCGAACGTCACGCTGTTCGACGCCGGCAAAATGTTCGCCGACATCCGGACGCAGCAGGCGAACGTCGACGTCGCAGAAGCCAACGACATCAACACCGACTACGCCGTCGGTCTGAGTGTGAAGCAGGCTTATAACTCGGTACTCGCTGCCAAGGAGAGCGAGGCAGCGGCGCTGGCGCAGCTCGCCACGGCGCAGCTTCAGCTCGAGACGTCGATCGCCAAGGTGAACGCCGGCGCAGCGAACATCTCCGACTCGTTGCGCAGCGTCGTGACGGTTGGAAACGCGCAGCTCGCGGTGCTCACGGCGCAAGACGCTTTCCGCACGCAGAACGCGGCGCTCACGCGGCTCGTCGGTACGACGTACTTCGTCACGGCGCAACTGCTCCGACACGGTGGAGCATACGGCCGCGCCGATCGACAGCGCCGCCGTCATGCGACTGGCGCTCAGCGGACCGACCATTCGTGCCGCGGACGCCGGCGTAGTCGCCGGCCAGGCATCGCAGCGTTCGGCCAAGACCGCGTATCTCCCGACGCTGACCGCCAGCTCTCCGCTCGGCGGCAGCGGCGCGGGCGTCGCTCTACGGATTGAACGGAAATCCGTATCCCTACAGCCGCGGCGTCAGCATCAGCATCAACTATCCGATCTTCAACCGCTTCCAGCGCGAGAACACGATCGCGAACGCCGCAGATCAACTACGACAACGCGGTCGCGGAGACGCACGACGCGAAGCTTGCGGCGCAGCAGAACGTCGTCACCGACATCGCGGCACTCCGCGTTGCTGAAGAGACGATGCGCATCCAGCAGCTCAACGTGACGGCCGACGAAGAAGACCTTCGCGTCGTGCAGCAGCGGTACGCGCTTGGCGCGAGCGTTCTGCTCGACGTGCTGACATCGCAGCAGAACCTCGTCACCGGCACGGCAGCAGCTGATTCAGGCGCGGCTCAACTACCGCAACGCGCGCGCGCAGATCGAGGCCGTCATCGGGCACGACCTGCCGTAACGCGGTAGCAAGACGGACCGCGGCCGCCGCACGTCGGCGGGCTGCACAGTACAATCGGAGGCCGGAAGCTCCTCGTCCGGCCTCCGATTCGCGTACAGGGCCAGCACTTCCCCGCCCGGTTACGTACACTTACCAGATAGTTCGACCAGCCCACGGCCCCACCATACCGGCCGATTCTAGGAGACAGATTCACGTGAGACGATATCTCGGAGCGGCCGTGCTCGTCGCCGCCGTTGCCTGCGCCAGGAAGCAAACGGCGCCGACCGTGCAGACCGCTCTCGTCACGCGCCGCGACGTCATCGTCGACGCGCAGGGCAATGGCGTGATCGAGCCGATCACGATCATCGACATCAAGTCCAAGGCATCGGGCGTGATCACGCAGATGCCGGTCGAGACCGGCACACTCGTCAAGCCGGGCGATCTGATCGTTCAGATCGACACGCGCGACGTGCAGAACCGCTACGACCAGGCCAAGGCCGCGCTCGATGCCGCGCAGACCAAGCTCACCGTGGCCGAGAGCGACAAGAAGCGTAATGAGGAAATGTTCAAGGCGCGTGTCATCACGCCGCAGGAATACGAGCAAGTCGCGGTGGACTACGAAAACGCCAAGTCCGGCGTCGTGAGCGCCGCGGCCAGCCTCGATCTCGCCAAGCAGAGTCTCGAAGACGCCACGGTCAAGGCGTCGAGCAACGGCACGATCATCACGAAGAACGTCGCCGTCGGAACGGTGATCGCGTCGGCGACGGGCTCGGTCAGCGGCGGAACGACCATCGTGCAGATGGCCGACCTGGGCGTCGTGCGCATTCGCGCGCTATTTCAATGAGACGGACATCGGCAACGTGCACTCGGGCGAGCCGGCGAACGTCACTGTCGACGCATACCCCGATCGTCGGTTCAGCGGCGTCGTCGAAAAGATCGAGCCGCAGGCCGTCGTGCAGCAGAACGTGACGATGTTCCCGGTGCTCGTGAACCTCGAGAACCGCGAAGGGCTGCTCAAGCCGGGCATGAACGGCGAAGTCGTCCGTGCTGATCGACGAGCGCGACGGCGTGCTGGCGATCCCGAACGACGCGATCAAGAGCCCGCGTGAAGCGGTTGCCACGGGCGCGATGCTCGGCATGAGCGCCGACACCATTCAGGCCGAGCTGAAGGCGCAGGGTTTCACCGGCGATGGCGGCGGCAATCGCGGCGGTTTTGGCGGCCGCGGCCGGCGCGGTGGCGGCAACGGTGCTGCCGATGGCGGTGCAGCTGGTGGCGCCAGGCGCTCCGGGTACCGGTGCAACGAACGGTGCGGCCGCATCGGCAGCTCCAAGGACCGCCGGCGGCGACCTCGCGCTGGTTCAGCAGGGCGGCCAGCAGGGCGGCCAGCGGCGGTTCCAGCAGGTGTCCGATGCCGACTGCAAGAAGATCGACGACGTCCTGAAGGCGCATCCCGAAAGAGAAAAAGCAGATCGACGATCTGCGCGCAAAGCTGATGGCGCTGCGGCCGGCCGGCGCGCGCCGGCGGGAATCGCGGCGGCAAGGACGGCGCCCCGGCGCACGGCGGTTCGGCAAGCGGTAGCGCTGGCGGCGACCAGTCGTCGCAGGGCGGCGCGAACGGTCAGCGCCAGCGCGGCAGCGGTGCTCCAGCGGCGGCGGCGGCGGCGGATTCCGCGGCAGCCCGGAAATGCAGGCGGTCAACGAGCAGCTGCGCGCCATCTACACCACGCTCAGCATCGATCCGCGTACGGCCGGCGCTGTGCGCGCGTCGCGCGCAGGGCGGCACACCGCAGTTGGCCGGCGGACCGACCGGTGGCGCGAGCACGAGAAATCAGGGCGGACAGGCTCCCGGCGGCGGCGCGTTGACTCCGTCGCCCGAACTCGGCGGACGTCCGCAGCGCACCAGACGGGTCTCGTCTTCGTGTCGGACAGCGCGCAAGTCGAGTTCGATCCGCGCATCGTGCAGCTTGGCCAGGGCAACCTCGATTTCACCGAAGTCGTCAGCGGCCTCAAGGAAGGCGAACGCGTCGTGATGCTCGGCGCGCTCGCGCTCCAGGCGCAGCGCCTCCAGCAGCAGGATCGCATCCGTCAAGCGCCAGCCCGCTCGGCGGCCAGACCGCCCCGGGCGGCGGCGGTCGGTGGTCGCTGGCGGCGGCGGTCGGCGGCGGACGGTGATGAGTCATATGCTCATTGGAGAAATCATCAGCGTCGCGCTCGGCGCGCTGCGAGCCAACAAGCTTCGCTCGGCTGCTCACGATGCTCGGCATCGTGATCGGCGTCGGAGCAGTCATCGCGGTCGTCGCGCTCGGCACCGGCGCCCAGCAGGCGGTCAAGGATCGCATCGCCGCGCTCGGAACGACGCTGCTCACCGTGAGCCCGGGCCAGCAGCGCGGCCGGGGCGTGCGCGATTGCCGGCGCGCAGCAGAAGCTGACGATCGACGATGCCAAGGCGGTCGACGAACGCGCCACCAACGCTCATCGCCGTGCAGCCGGAAATGCGGTCGAGCCAGCAGATCGTGCTTGGCAACAAGAACGCGAGCACGACGATCGTCGGCACGTCGCCGAACTATCTCGAAGTCCGCAAGTACACGATGCGGGCCGGCAAGATGTTCACGGCGGCCGACGACGAAGGGCGCCAGCGCGTCGCCGTCCTCGGCAACACCGTCGTCGACAACATGGGCTTCACGACGCCCGAAGCGCTGATCGGCGAGAACGTCCGCATTCGCGGCACGCAGTTCCTCGTAGTCGGCGTGCTCGCGCCGAAGGGACAGGCGAACGCGTTCCAGGATCCCGACGACGAAGTGCTCATTCCGATCGAGACGGCGCGCTTCCGCGTCAACGGATCCGACCGGCTCCAGTCGATCAGCGCGCTCGCCGAGACGGAGGAGAAGATTCCCGACGCGATGGCGAGACATCCAGCGCGTGCTCCGACGGCAGCACCGGATCGCCAGGGTCAGCCGGACGATTTCCAGATCCGGAACCAGGCGGACATCCTGGCGACGACGCAGGAAACGACGCAGGTGATGACCTACCTGCTCTCGGGCATCGCCGCCGTGTCGCTGCTCGTCGGCGGCATCGGCATCATGAACATCATGCTCGTGTCGGTCACCGAGCGCACGCGCGAGATCGGCATTCGAAAGGCGCTTGGCGCCACGCGGTTCAACATCCTGCTTCAGTTCCTCATCGAAGCCGTCGTGCTGTGCTGCCTTGGCGGCGTACTGGGCATCGGCCTCGGCGCGGGCGGCGCGCGCGATCATGAGCAAGACCGCCGGCTGGTCGACGCAGGTATCGACCGGCGCCATCGTGATGGCGTTCCTGTTCTCGGCGTTCGTCGGCGTCGCCTTCGGCGTCTGGCCCGCGCGCCGTGCCGCGGTGCTCGATCCGATCACCGCGCTGCGCTACGAGTAGCGACGAATAAGCGACGGCACATCAGCGCTCGATGACATCGGCGCGCGGCGTACGGAGTCGGACTATGACTCCCACGCCGCGCGCCGATTCGCTTTTGTCTCCTAGGGCTTTCGCGTAAGCGAGAACTCGAATGGGATCTCGCCGGCCATCCTGATGCGGCGCCCACGCACCTCGGCCGGCTTGAATCGGAAGCGCGGAAGTGCCTCGAGCACGGCACGGGTGAAGAGTTCGTGCGTCGTCGAGAGCACCTGGACATACGACATTTCGACGCGCCCCGTCGTGTCGACGACGAATCGAACGAGGACGCTGCCCTCGACCTGTGCGTTGCGGAGCAGCTCCGGATAGCGTGGTTTCGCCGTCGTGAGGATGCGCACGACGAGGTCGACCCCCTGCACCGTCTCGCCAGGGCGATCTCCCCAGACGCCGAGGATGCCGATCGGCCCCGCGTGCGACGCCCCGCCGAAACCGACAGCCGGCGGTTCGGCGCCCGCGCCGAAGGCGGGCATCGCGAGCTGCGGCGCGGCCGGAGCGATCGCCGGCAAGAGAACCTGTGGAATGTCGACCGGCGCGATCGCCGAGCGTGGCGTGGCCGCGGTGGACGCTGGGCGCGTCGTCCGGACCGGATCCGGCGCCGGCACGCGAAAGTGGATGATCTGTGGAATCGGGAGCGTGGGCTTTACACCGGTGGCCTGCACCGCGGCGGCGGCAATTGCGCCGACGATTGCGACATGCGCTCCGACACTCAACGCCGCTCCGCCAGTTCGCGGCTGGTGCCGGCTTCGCGATTCGAGAAGCACTTCGAGCATACGTCCCCCTCCGATCGGGTGATGAGCGGCAGGTCGCCGTTCATCACCACGATATGGTCGTCGGATGTCGCGCCCATTTCGCCGGCGTGAGCAATCCGTGAGTCGACCATGAGGAGTCTGTGGTCATCGCGTGATCTGTGCGTGTCGCGCACATGAGCATTTGATGACGGCCGGCGCCTACGGTTCTTCGTCGATGTCGCGATCGCGATCAATGTCACGGTCGACGCTGCGGTCACGGTCGATGTCGCGGGCGGCGTCGCCCTGGGCTTCACCAATCTTTCGCTGCGCTTTTCCTTCGAGCTCCTTTCCCTTGCCTTTGAACTGCTCAGCGGTGTCGCCGGTGAGGCCGCCGAAGGCGTTGCGAATTCTGCCTTCCACTTCTTTCTCGGCGCCCTTGACCCGGTTCTTGAGACTGTCGCGATTGAGTTCGTCCGCCACACAACCCCCTGGAGTAAGACGAGAGGACGGTTCATGGGGCCGCGTTGGCCCCAAAGCCCGAAATGGCAACGGGCGTGCCCTGCGTAAGGGCTGGGTGCGCTAGAGCTGCCTCAACGCGCGAAACCGCTGCCCCATCGGAGATTGGCCAGAACTCTCCCCTTGCGCCGATATATCGAGAGATATATCGTTCACCTCAACTCCGATATATCTCGAGGCAATCGTATGGACGGGCTTTTTGGTTTCGACTGCGACCGTAGGGGTCGCTGGGCTGGGTTCGGCGACTGGGGACCGATGCGCGGCCACGGGCCGCGGATGGGTGGACGCGCCGCGCGCTTCTTCGAGCAGGGCGATCTCAAGTACGTCATCCTCCGACTGCTCGATGAGAAGCCGCGACATGGCTACGAGATCATCAAGGAGCTGGAGGGACGGTTTGGCGGGTCGTACACGCCGAGCCCGGGAACCGTCTACCCGACGCTGACCATGCTCGAGGACCTGGGCTACGCGCGCGTCGTTCCCGAAGAGGGCGGCAAGAAGATTTACGAGATCACCGACGAGGGCCGGAAGCACCTGTCCGAGCACAGCACCACGGTCGACGACATCTTCGAGCGTATCTCGCGCTTCGTGTCGGGCTTCACCGACGTGCCGATGGTCGAGCTAAATCAGTCATTTCAGCGATTTGCTCGCGCCACTTACAAGACAGCAACGGCGCACATTCATGACAAAGATCGCCTGACGAAGATTCGAGAAATCATCCAGCGCGCCGCCGACGAGATCGAAGCGATCGCCAAGGGCTGAACCTCCGCAGTCGGACTCGAACGCTGGCGGATAATCGCGCTGAGCAGTCGCGCGGCAGGGCATTAGATTGCACAATGGGTCGCGGACAAGCTCCGCGACCCATTTTTGCGTAACACTGGTGCGGTCGTCTGCTCCGGTCCACACGCGAGCCTTTCGCGGGGCCCACCCGCCGCTTCTAAATGACAGCACAGCCACGTCGCGCCTCCGAATCCTCGGGCGAGCCTCCGCCCGCCGAGGCGCAGCCTACTCCGGCACCTGCGGAAGTACTGCCACCATCCGCGCCGGGCATCAGCGGTTTTCACGCGGCGGTTCCGCAGCGCGCTATCACGTCGAGTCCGACCCGACGGGTCGGCGACTCGCCTTCCTGTCGCTCACGGCGCTCGGCATTGTGTACGGCGACATCGGCACGAGCCCGCTGTACGCGCTGCAGCAGTGCTTCATCCCCAAAGCATGGCCTCGCCCCGACGACTGCGAACGTATACGGCGTCCTGTCGCTCATCGTCTGGCTGCTGATCCTCGTCGTCGCGGTGAAGTACATCGTCTTCATCATGCGCGCCGACAATCGCGGCGAAGGCGGCATTCTCGCCCTCATGGCGCTCATCCTTCAGCAAGAGCGACGGCAGACCGATACCCGGCGTCGCGTGCTGCTCATCTCGATCGCGCTGTTCGGGGCGGCGCTGCTCTACGGCGACGGAATCATCACGCCGGCAATGTCGGTGCTCTCCGCGGTTGAAGGCTTGCACGTGGTGACGCCCACGTTCGACGACCTGATCGTTCCGTGCGCGATGGTCATTCTGTTCGTGTTGTTTCTGGTGCAGCGCCTTGGCACCGGCAGGGTCGGCACGGCGTTCGGACCGATCATGTCGCTGTGGTTCGTCACGATCGCGGTGCTTGGCGGCGTTGAAATCGTGAAGGAGCCGCGCATTTTGCTCGCGCTCAATCCTTGGCACGGCGTCGCCTTCTTCATTGCCAATGGCCGCATCGGCTTCCTCGCCCTTGGCGCGGTCGTTCTCGCCGTCACCGGGGCAGAGGCGCTGTACGCCGACATGGGTCACTTCGGCAAGCGCCCCATCCGCCTCGCCTGGTTCAGCCTCGTGTTGCCGGCGCTGCTCGTCAACTATCTCGGCCAGGGCGCGCTGCTGCTGCGTGATCCTCGCGCGGTGGTCAATCCGTTCTACCTGCTCGCGCCTCGCACCATGTTGCTGCCGCTCGTGATGCTGGCGACGCTGGCGGCGGTGATCGCATCGCAGGCGCTTGATTTCCGGCGCGTTCTCGCTCACGCAACAGGCCGTCCAGCTCGGGATACTCTCCGCGCGTGACGATTCTTCACACCTCGCGGCGCGAGGCCGGCCAGATCTTCATTCCGGAAATCAATCAGGCGTTGATGGTCGGATGCTTGCTGCTCGTCCTCGTCTTCCGTTCGTCCGAGTCGCTCGGCGCGGCGTACGGCGTGGCGGTGACGGGTACGATGGCGATTACGTCGGTGCTGTTCGGCGTGGTGGCGCGCGGCCGGTGGAACTGGTCGCTCGCGCACATCGTGCCGCTGGTCGTCGTGTTCCTCGTGATCGACATTTCGCTCTTCTCGGCGAACATCATCAAGGTCGAGTACGGCGGATGGGTACCGCTCGCCATCGCGCTCTGTGTATTCACGCTGATGAGCACGTGGAAGAAGGGACGTGGGCTGCTCAATCAGGCGCTCCGCGCCGGATCGCTTCCGCTCGACCTGTTCCTCAGCGACGTCGCGCGGCGCAAGCCGCTTCGCGTTCCCGGGACGGCGGTGTTCATGACCTCGTCCAACGACGGCGTACCGGTCGTGCTCCTCCATCATCTCAAGCACAACAAGGTGTTGCACGAGCAGGTAATTCTCATGTCCGTGCTGACGCAGGAAGTGCCGGAGGTTCTATCTGGCGAGCGCGTGTCCGTCGAAGAACTCGAGCAGGGGTTCTACCGCGTCACCGCGCGCTACGGATTCATGGAGTCGCCGAACGTGCCGCAGATTCTGCAACACGCGCGCGAGTGGGGGATCAAGGCCAAGCCCAACGAAACGACGTTCTATCTCGGTCGTGAGCGAATCATCATCGCCACGGGGGAGCGCAAGCCCGGCACGCGGCGCGCGCCGGACGACGCCGTGCTGCCGCGCATGGCGCGCTGGCGCAAGAAACTGTTCGTGCTGATGTCGCGAAACGCGCGGTCCGCCACCGAGTTTTTCGGCATCCCGCCGAACCGCGTGGTCGAGTTGGGGGCGCAGGTGGAGTTTTAACGGTGGGACGTTGAACGTGGGACGTGGGACGTTCAACGGTCACCGCTCCCCACGTCCCACGCGCTACCCACGCGCCACCCGCTACCACACCAGCGTCCGCCCCCCAAATCCGCCAAGCCCACCAAACGCCGCGCCCAGGCCGCGACTGATTCCGGTCATCGCGCTGCCCGTCGCGACTCGGGCCGTCTCCAGCGCGCGGCGCATTTCGTCGTCGGCGCGGATTGAGGTGACGTCGAAGTCCGGTGAAACCATCGCGTCACCGGTGATCATGATCGCGCTGTTGCGATGCGGCAGGTCCCCGGCCCGTACGAGTTTCGTTTTGACGCTGCGATACTGCCCGTTGTAGTAGACGCGCAGGTCGACGTCGTCACCCGCTTTCAAGCGGGAAATCTCGCGCTCCAGGCGATTCGAGCCGCCGGCACGCGTGACATAGAACTCGTCGTCCGAATCAGGTGCATGGCCGCGGACATCGATGCCGTTGATCGACGCGATGCGGCTCCCTTCGATGATCCCCGCTTTCGCCGCCGGACCGGCGTCGTCGACGGACAGCACGAACACGCCGATCGTGTCGCGGGCGCTGCCGGTGACGGCGAGTCTCAAGCCGAGCGTTGGCCGCTCGAGCGCCGCGCGGCGGGCTGGCGACTGATACAGATCGTCGGTCGACACCGTCTTCACCTTGACGGATTTGGTCTGTCCGTCGGCCACGACTCGCAGGTCGACGTCGTCGCCGGGTTTCATGCGATCGAGTTCGCGACTGAGCCGACGCGTCATGACGTCGGCCATCTCTTCGTCGCCAACATCCGACGCCGAAAGTTTGAGGCTTACACCGTTGATCGACGCGATCCTGTTGCCCTCGGTGATGCCGGCTTTCTCCGCCGGGCTGTCGTTGCGCACGGAGCTCACGAGCACGCCGAGCGTGTCGCGGCTGGTCGCGGCTGACGATGTGCTCAGGCCGATGGCGGCGCGCGAACCACCGTTGATCATGAAGCCGCGTCCGCCGCCGCCACTCGGCCCGACGCGGACAATGCTTGGCGTCTGCGCGGTCGCCGTTGACGTCATTGCGCCGGCGGCCAACAGGGCCGGCAGTATTCTAGAAAGTCGCATAACTCCTCGTTGCTCGTTGGGGTGCGTAGGGTGAGTCACACGCGACGCCTAAAACGGTTTACCGCGCGCCAAGGGAATGACTCGCGTATGTTTTCGGCATGGCCGCCTCCCCGCACGCACCCACGCCCACACCAGGCTCGCCGACGTCCGGAGCGGTCGGCGCGCCCGATCTCCACGTCTTTCAGCATCATTGGCAGGACGAGGCGGACGCCGCATACCTGTACCGGCTATTGTCCGCCGCGGAGCCGGACGAGAAGAAGAAGAGCCTCTATCTTCGGCTCGCCGAGGTCGAGGACCGGCACGTCGAGATTTGGGGACGGGTGTTGCGCGAGCATGGCCGCGAGCCGGGCCAGTTCCGGCCGAGCGCACGTACGCGACTGCTCGCGGGGCTGGGCAAGATCTTTGGACCGGGATTCCTGCTGCCGATGCTGCTCGCTGAAGAAGGGCGCGAGGTCAAAGGCTACCTCGATCTTCACCGGCGCACGGCGCGCGGCGCGCCAGGCGCGGACGAATCGCTGCTCCTGGCGCGCGAGAGTGCAGAACATGCGGAAACGCTCAATCACATTTCTGGAAAGACCGGCGAGCCGTGGCACCGGACGTCGTCCGGCGGCTTCCTGCGCAACGTGGTCTACGGGTTCAACGACGGACTGACGGCGAATTTCGGTCTCGTCGCCGGCGTGATCGGTGCGTCGGCCGAGGCGGCGCATCACACCGTGCTCGTCGCCGGCGTCGCGGGTCTGGTCGCCGATGCGCTGTCGATGGGGTCGAGCGGCTATCTCGCGGCCAAGAGCGAGCAGGAAGTCTACGCCAACGAGATCGCGATGGAGCGCGACGAGATCGCGCTGATGCCCGAGGTGGAGCGCGACGAATTGGCGCTCATCTACGAGGCGAAGGGAATGGCGGCGGACGCGGCGCACGCGCTGGCGACCGAAGTCATGGGCAATCCCCAGCGCATGCTCGACGAGCAGGTGCAGGGGGAACTCGGCATTGGCGATCCGCATATGTCGCCGATGCGCGAGGCGTGGGTCACGGGCACGGCGACGGCCGTCGGCGCGTTCATTCCCGTCTTTCCATTTCTCGTATGGAGTGGCACGACCGCGATCGTCATGGCGTTCGTCATCGCCATGGCGTCGCACTGGATCGTCGGCGCGGCGCGCTCCGTGTTCACCGGGCGCAGCGTGTTTCGTTCCGGCCTCGACATGTTCGTCGTCGGCCTGGGCGTGGCGATCGTCGGCTACTTCGTCGGCGGGTGGATCGCGCACGCGGTCGGCTGACGCTCGTGCGCGACCGCGCGCGCGGCGCTCACACGACGATGTTGAGCAGGCGCCCCGGCACGAAGATCACTTTTTTCGGCGCGCCGGCGACGAACTTGGCAATGGTCTGATCGGCCATCGCCGCGGCCAGCGCGACATCCTGCTCGCTCCCCGCCGGAATGCCGATCGTGCCGCGCGTCTTACCGTTCACCTGCACGGCAATGGTCACGGTCTCTTCCGCAGCGAGCGCGGCGTCGAACGCCGGCCATCCGGCGTCGTGAACGCTTTCGGTGTGCCCGAATCGCTCCCAGAGTTCTTCGGCGATGTGCGGCGCAAATGGCGATACGAGCTGCACCAGCGGTTCGACTTCGTCGCGATGCGGCGTGCGCTCGCCGCGGCGCACGACGTTGAGATATTCCATCATCGCCGCAACGGCGGTGTTGTAGCTCAGCGCCGGAATGTCGCGCGACACCTTCTTGATCGTTTGGTGGAGCTTGCGCACGACGGCGGGATCGGGCGCGCCCGACGTGGTCGCGTCGATGGCCGAACTCCACAGCCGGTCGAGGAAGCGCCGGACGCCGGCGACGCTCTGGTCGCGAAAGTCGCCGCCCTCTTCATAGGGACCGAGGAACATGAGGTACGTGCGGAAGGTGTCCGCGCCCCAGCGGTCGACGTACTGGTCCGGGTTGACGACATTGCCGCGGCTCTTCGACATCTTGGCACCGTCGCGCACGATCGTGCCGTGCGCGCGAAAGCGCACGAACGGCTCCTCGAATTCGAGACGGCCGGCGTCGTGAAGCACCATGGTCACGAAACGTGAATACAATAAGTGCAATACTGCGTGTTCGTTGCCGCCGATGTACGAATTGACGGGCAACCATTTCTTCGTAAGCCCGGGGTCGAACGGCACGTCGTCGAAGTCGGTGCTCGGATAGCGCAGGAAATACCAGGCGCTGTCGAGAAACGTGTCCGACACGTCGGTTTCGCGCCGCGCCTGGGCGCCGCAGCGCGGGCAGGCGACGCGATACCAGGACTCGACCCGCGCCAGCGGCGACACGCCGCTGTCGTCAGGTTTGAAGTCTTCGACGTACGGCAGCTCGACGGGAAGATCGCGCTCCGGCACCGGCACCGTTCCGCAGGCGTCGCAGTAGATGATCGGGATGGGCGGGCCCCAATACCGCTGGCGCGAAATGCACCAGTCGTGCAGGCGATAGTTCACGAACGCGCGCGCGTGCCCGTTGCCGGCGAGCCAAGCGACGATCGCGTGCTTGCCCTGCTCGATGCTCAGACCGTTGAACTCAGCAGAACCTACGAGTCGAACGCCTTCGGTCTCCGTAATCGCCGCCGATAGCGTCGTTTGCGGAGCGTGCGGAGTCGGTGACAGGGCGCCGGCCATCGGCGCAACGACCTGTACGATCGGCAAATCGAACGCCGTGGCAAACTCGAAGTCGCGCTCGTCGTGGCCGGGCACCGCCATGATCGCGCCCGTCCCGTACTCCATGAGCACGTAGTCCGCGACCCAAATCGGAATGGGCTCCTGCGTCGCCGGGTTCATAGCGAACGAGCCGGTGAACACGCCGGTCTTCTCCTTGCTCACCTTGCGCGTGACGAGATCCTGCTTTTCCGCGCGCCGCGTGTACGCCTCGACGGCGTCGCGCTGCTCGTCGGTCGTCAGCGCCGCAACGAGCGGATGCTCCGGTGCGACGACGAGATACGTCGCGCCGAAGACGGTGTCCGGACGCGTGGTGAACACGCGGATGTCGACCGGGCGCGCGGCGTACTCGTCGCTCTGCCCGCTGGCGATCGTCGCCGTACCGGTGAAGTCCGCCAAGTCCTGAACGCGAAACGTGAGCTCGGCCCCGTCCGACCGGCCGATCCAATTGCGCTGGGCCTGTTTGGTGGACTCCGACCAGTCGAGCCAATCGAGATTGCCGAGCAGTCGTGACGCGTAGTCGGTAATCCGAAAAAACCATTGCTCGAGGAACCGCTGCTCTACCCTGGCGCCGCACCGCTCGCATTCACCGGCGATGACCTGCTCGTTGGCGAGTACCGTCTTGTCGTTCGGGCACCAGTTGACGGCCGCGCCTTTCTTGTACGCCAGCCCGCGCTCGTAGAGCTGCAAAAAGAGCCACTGGGTCCACTTGTAGTACGCCGGGTCCGTCGTCGAGAGCTCGTGGCCCCAATCGATCATCAGGCCGGCCCGTTTCAGCTGCCGGCGGAAGTTGTCGATGTTGCGTGGAATCAGGTCGGAAGGATGCGTCCCAACCTTGAGCGCGAAGTTCTCGGAGTGGATGCCGAACGCGTCGAACCCCAGGGGCTCGAACACCGTGTGCCCTTGGAGCCGCTGGAATCGTCCATAGATGTCATTGCCCGTGAACGCGAAGAGGTTTCCAACGTGCAGGCCCTCTGCGGACGGATACGGAAACATCATCAGCGCGTAAAACGGACGGACACCATCGTCGACGTCGGTTTCGTTGGTCCCGCGCTGTTCCCACCGCTCCTGCCATTTTCGTTCGATCGCAGTCGGATCGTAGCCGGCCGTCTCCGCGGCCGATGCTGGATTAGTCGGTTCTGTCATTGTGAGAGCGGAATTTAGCGTCTGATGAACCTCCGTCCCAGTACGACCCTGTTCGCACCCTCCGAATCCGAGACCGGCCGCCGATCGGCGGGGTCACTGCGTTGGCGGCTGGTCGGCTATGTCGGCGCCGGTGCCGTGATCGTGTTGGCCATCATCGGGTACGCCGGTATCGAGGTGCTCAAGCGGTCCGTCGGCGGCGACGAAGACGCCCGCATCGTGAACGCCACGGCTCTCTCAGCCCAACTCATCGAGCGTGTGCTCGACGAACGAGCCCGCCAGGTCGACCTGATCGCCGCCGCGCCAGGAGTCATCGTGGCGGCCAAGAAGGGCGGCGACGTCTCGCGGCAGCACGGATTGCCCAAGCTGTCGATCGAGCAGCTCGAGGAGATGTTCAAGGATACGCGCTCGCAGCAGGTCGATCCCGCGGCACTCACGTACCTCACCGACCTGCTCAAAAAGCTCGACATCGCCGAGGTAATGCTCACCGACGAGTACGGCTACAACGCCGTGACGACGTCGCCGTCGTCCGATTTCGTGCAGAGCGACGAGGGCTGGTGGCAGACGGCGTGGGCCACGGGTACGACAACGGCACAGGCGACCGCGGACCCGGCAACGCAGCGCACGGTCGTTGAACTCTCCGCCGCCGTTCACGACGCATCCGCCAAAGTTGGGGTTGTGAAGGTGAAGTTCGGGCTGTCGGTCGTCGACTCGGTGCTCGCGCAAGGGAGCGCGGGCGGACAGACCCTCCGCGTCGACCTCCTCGATTCGACTGGCAAGGTCATCGCCAGCTCGATCCCCGGTGGCCGGTTCAAGATCTTTGGCGGCTTCTCGGCGCTCAACGGCCGGACCACCGACAAGGCGTTCACCTACGGTACGGATTCGATCGCGCAACGCGCTGCAGTCGCCTCGGTCAACGGCGGTAGCTGGCGCGTCGTTGCCCACATGGATCTGGCCGATGCGAGCCATGCCTACGAAGTCGCCCGCTGGTCCCTGCTCACCGGCATGCTCGTCATTCTCGGATTGGTGCTCGGCGCGCTGTTCTTCGTGGGGCGCTTCATCGAGGACCACATCACGCGTCCGGCGGCGCAGCTCGCGATCGTCGCTGAGGCAGTCGCCGCGGGCGATCTGTCAAAGCACGTCGACGCGACGGGCAGCGACGATGAGATTGGCCGCCTCGCGCGCGCGATTGGCGCGATGATCGCCGAACTCCGTCATCTTGCGACTGCGCTCAAGGAGTCGGCGGTCGAGACGACGAGCATGACGACCGAAATCACCGCCAGTTCCGAGGAAATGGCCGCGTCGGCGGGGCAGATCGCCCACACGGCGGCCGATCTCAGCCATCAGGCGACGGGAATGGCGGAAACGATCACCGCGCTCGCCGAATCGTCGGAAAATCTGGTGCACGTCGCGTCGGACCTCGATGCCGGCGCGCACGAGGGAGTCGAGCGCAACACCAAGCTGCGTGCGCTGGCGCTCGAGAATCGCGCGCGACTCGACGAAAGCACGCGCGCCCTGGAGACGCTGAGCACCGACGTCGAGGCGAGCGCCACGTCGATCGAGCAGCTCGCGCAGGCGTCGGAGGAAGTGCGGAGCTTCGTGACGCTCGTGCAGAAACTCGCGCGGCAGTCCAAACTCCTTGCGCTGAACGCGGCGATGGAAGCGGCGCGCGCGGGCGAGCACGGCCACGGTTTCGCCGTCGTCGCCGAAGAGGTGCGCCGCCTGGCTGCGATGTCGTCGGACGCGGCGGAACGCACGGAAGTCGTCGTGAGCGGCGTGCTGCGCGGCATCGAGCAGTCGCGCCATTCGAGCGCGCAGACGGTGCACACCGTTCACGCCGTCAGCGGCGCGACGCAGGAAGGATCGCGGTCGTTCGGCCAGATCGAGAAGGCGGTCGACGACGCTGAGGGCTGGACGTCATCGGTGCAGCGCACGGTGACGGCGGCAAACGGTCTCGCGCGCACGATGCGGACGAAGCTCGACGTGCTCGCCACGGGGACCGAAGCATTCGCCGCCGCGATGGAAGAAGTCGCGGCATCGAGCGAGGAGCAGAGCGCGAGCACGCAAGAGATCGCCGCGGCAGCGGCAACGCTGTCGGGCGCAGCGGACCATCTCAGCCGTCTCGTGGCGAACTTGCACCTCGAGAGGAATGGCGCGGGTCGCGAACCTGGCGATGCCGGGCATGAGACGAGCCCGCGGGCGACGGCAGCCGAGTTGATGCTCGGCCGGCTCACGCCAGCCCGCGCGTCGAACGCGATCAAGGTCTGATCGACCTGACCGTCCCGATCGCGATTGCGATCAGGGCTTAAGCATTTCTCCGCTCAACGCGTTCGTTGGCTGCTCGCTCTGCTTGTACATGAACGCGCACTTTTCCAGCCGTGCGCCGTTCGTGTCGCAGACGGCGAAGTTCGCACCCTCGTAGCAGCACGCACCGGCATACTCTCCCTTCTTGTTCACGGCATAGTAGGTGAGCTGAAAGGTCGGTTTGCCGTTGACCATCAGCCGGCTTTCGGTCATGGCGATGACGCGCTCCATCACTTTCATGAGCGCCTGCTCGGGCGACATCCCCTGTCGCATGAACTCGACGGCGAGGAACGCGCCGCACACTTTGATGTTCGCCTCACCACGGCCCGTCGAGCCCGCGGCGCCAATGTCGTTGTCGCAATACTGACCCGCGCCGATGATCGGTGAGTCGCCGACACGGCCTGGAATCTTCCACGACAAGCCGCTGGTCGTCGTGACGGAACCGATGTCGCCCGCGGCGTTGACCGCGTTCATGTTGATCGTGCCGTATGTATAGGGGACGCCGTTCGCGTCGTACGACAGATGCAGCAAATCGTCGTTGCCATTGGGGCGCGCGGGGCCAGTGGGCACCGTGCGGCGCGGCGACGCGCGATCGACCGGATCGAGCCAGTTGTCGCTCGGATTGAGCTTGGCCTTCCACCGCATCCAGTCCTCGCGGCTCTGATCGGTGAGCAGGTTTTGCTCTTTGAACCCCATCTCGAGCGCGAATTTCTTGGCGCCCGCGCCGACGAGGAAGATGTGATCAGTCCGATCCATGACCGCTTTGGCCACGGCCGCCGCGGTCGCGACGTCTTCCAGCGCGCCCACGGCGCCGGCGCGCTTGGTCGGCCCGTGCATGACGCTCGCGTCGAGCTGTACCACGCCTTCTTCGTTCGGCAGCCCGCCGAGGCCCACCGACTGATCGGTCGGGTCCAGCTCGATCACCTGAACGCCCGCCACCGCCGCCTCGAGCGGGTCGGTGCCGCTGGTCATCAGGCGGTAGGCCTTTTCGATGCCGAAACGCCGTTCTCCTTGCTGCGAAGGCCGTTTGCCGCCGAAATGATCACCGGGCGTCCGGCGAAGGCCTTGGGAACGAGCGCCGACCGGTCGCGGACAACGATGGAAGGCATTGCCCCGGCGAGCTTTGGCAACGCAAGGCCGGCGGCGGCAACCGCGCCGGCACCAAGGAAATCACGGCGAGAAACGGACATGGGCCCTCCCGACTCGAAGCGGGGATGGAAGACTCGTAATCATACTGCCGCTCCGGCGCACGAGCCATCCGAAAGCACAGCGCCATTCGACGGTTATCTTCCTGAGCCTATGACTGCCCCAGCCGTTCGGGACCGCCTCCGCCAAGCGCAATTTCTCGAGGGAGTGACCGATTCGGCGCTCCATCAGCTCGCCAAGCTGGTGACGCCGGCGACCTACGAGTGCGACGACGTGCTTTTCGAGGAAGGCGCGCCGCGCACTTTTCTCGCGATCATCGTGTCCGGTGCCGTCGCCATCGAAAAGGGACTGAACGGCCGGCCGGTGCGATTGGTGACGCTCGACGCCGGTCAGGCCGTTGGCGAAGGACTGCTGCTCGACGATCTGCCGCATGGCACCAGTGCGCGCGCGCTCCAGCACACCGAGGCGTACTTGCTGAATGCCGAGCAAGTGCGCGAGATGGTGAAAGAGCATCCCACGATCTACGCCGCGCTTGGTGGGACGCGCGGCGCGCTCGATCGCGCAGCGTCTGGCGGCCACCGACGCCACGCTCGTCGGCCGCGGCCGCACGCTGGGGTTCACGGGCGCGCGCACACGCCGCGAGCACGACCTGCTCGGCGAGCGCGATGTGCCGGAAGACGCGCTGTACGGCGTGCAAACCCTCCGCGCGACGGAGAATTTTCCGATCACCGGCATTGCCCTGCGCGAATTTCCGGTGCTGATCGAAGCGCTCGGCGCGGTGAAGCACGCCGCGGCGTCGGCCAACGCCGAATTCGGGCTGCTCGACCAGACGATCGCGAACACGATCATCCGCGCCGCGCAAGAGCTTCGCGCCGGCCGCCATCACGAGCATTTCGTCGTCGACATGATTCAGGGCGGTGCCGGCACGTCGACGAACATGAACGCGAACGAAGTGATCGCGAATCGCGCGCTCGAACTGCTCGGCCGCCGGCGCGGCGACTACGGCGCGGTGCACCCGAACAACCACGTCAACCTCAGCCAGTCGACGAACGACGTCTACCCGACTGCCGTGAAGATCGCGCTGCACCGCGCGATCGAAGCGCTGCGCTTGGCGATGAGCGCGCTCGCGGCGGCGTTTCTCGCCAAGGGCGACGAGTTCAACGCGTTCATCAAGATGGGGCGCACGCAGTTGCAGGACGCGGTGCCGATGACGCTCGGCCAGGAGTTCACCGCGTTCGGCCACACCATTCTCGAAGACGTGGAACGATTGGGCGAAGCGCAGGCGCTCATTCGGGAAATCAACATGGGCGCGACGGCGATCGGCACGGGCATCAACGCGCCGCCGGGGTACGCGGCGACGGTGTGTCGCGAGCTCTCGCGCATCACCGGATTGTCGCTGATCACGGCGCCCGATCTCGTCGAAGCGACCGCGGACACGGGCGCGTTCGTGCAACTATCCGGCGTGCTCAAGCGGTGCGCGGTCAAGCTATCAAAGATCTGCAATGACCTGCGGCTGTTGAGCTCGGGGCCGCGCGCCGGTCTCGGCGAGATCAACCTGCCGGCCATGCAACCGGGATCGTCGATCATGCCGGGCAAGGTGAACCCAGTCATTCCTGAAGTGGTGAACCAGGTGTGCTTCGACATCATCGGCGGCGACGTGACGGTGACGATGGCTGCGGAGGCCGGACAGTTGCAGCTCAACGTGTTCGAGCCGGTGATCGCCTATCGATTGCTGCGCAGCATCGAGACGCTCGAGCGTGGCTGCGTCGTGCTGCGCGAGCGGTGCGTCGACGGCATCACGGCGAACCCGATGAGAATGCGCCAGTTCGTCGAGCAATCGATCGGCATCGTCACGGCGCTCGTGCCGGCGATCGGCTACGAGCAGGCGGGCTCGGTGGCGAAGGAAGCGTTGGAATCCGGGCGCGGCGTGTACGAAGTCGTGATGGCGCGCGGGCTGCTCACGCGCGAACAGCTCGACCGCGCGCTCGATCCGGAAGCGATGACGGGCCGTTCGAGCGATCGCCACTAGCCGCATCCCATGCCTCCCCGACGACGGAAACGGCTCGAGCCCGCGGTGTTCAATCTCCCGGTCGAGCAGATCAAGCAGGGCTTCTACACCGACGCGTATTTTCTGCGCGCGCGGGAGATCGTCGCCAACGACAAGCGCGACCCGGTCGTGACGATGCAGTTTACCGCGAAGACCGAGGCGTGGTTGGGCGGCATCGACGAAGCGATCGCGATCGTCAAGCTATGCGTCGACGACTGGAGCGCGCTCACGGTGCACGCGCTGTACGAGGGCGACGGGTTTGACAACTGGGATACCGTGATGACGATCGAAGGCCCGTATCAGGCCTTCGCGCACCTCGAGACCCTCTGCCTTGGCGCTCTCACGCGGCGCACGCGGATCTGCACGAACGCCAAGCACCTGACGGAGGCGGCGCAATCGAAGCCCGTGATGTTCTTTGGCGCGCGCGACGATCTGTACGCCACGCAGGCGGGCGACGGCTACAGCGCGATGGTCGGCGGGGTGAAGATGGTGTCGACGGACGCGCAGGCGTCGCTCTTTGGCGGCAAGGCCGTGGGGACAATTCCGCATGCGCTCATCGCCGCGTTCGGCGGTGACACCGTGAAAGCGACCAAGCGATTCGCCGAGCAGTTCGAGGGCGTGGACGTGATCGCGCTCGTCGACTACGACAACGACTGCGTCAAGGCGAGTCTCGACGTGGCGCGCGCACTCGAGGATCGGTTGTGGGGCGTGCGGCTCGACACCGCCGAGTACATGGTGGACAAGTCGGTGGTGCCGGTAATGGGCACGATGCGACCGACGGGCGTGAACGCGGCACTCGTGTGGAACGTGCGCAACGCGCTGGACGCCGAGGGGTTTGGCGACGTGAAGATCATCGTGTCTGGCGGGTTCGACGCGGACAGGATTCGGGCGTTCGAGGACGATGGCGTTCCGGTTGATGCGTATGGAGTGGGGTCGGCGCTGTTCGACGGACGGTTCGATTTCACGGCGGACATCGTGCAGGTGAACGGCAAGGCTGAGGCGAAGGCTGGCCGGCGGAAGATCGAGAACCCGCGGATGGAGCGGGTGAAGTAGATGGCCGGCCCCAGGCTCGACTCCGCGGGCACCGCGAAACTCAAGACGCTCGACGACGCGCTGCTGCTGCTCCAGCGGATCAACGGGATCGTCGAGCAGTACGGATTGGCGCTCAAGCGCAATCAGCCAACGACGACCTATGTGATGAACATGCGCCGTTCGCTGCCGACGCTGGCAACGAATCTCAAGTCGCAGTTCGGCATGATTTCCGAGCAGGTGATGTCGACCAACCTCGCGTCGAGTCGAGGTGCGAGTGAGGCGATGCGCCTGCGCGTGCTGCGCGAAGGCATCGCACAGGTCAAGCAGGCGCTGGAGATTGCGATCACGCTGACGAAGGACAAGCACGCCGTGAAGGAAGACGCCGCCCCGGGCGCGACGGGCGGTGCCGCGGATACGGAATAGCACAGCCAGCTTCGCTTGATTTGGCCTCTGTGCTCCGGTAGGTTCCGCTTGCTCAAACCAATGGTCCAGAACGAATCAAACGCACCGAGCGCGGCGCGATTTTGCGGCGCGATTACCGCGCTCTGAACGCCGGTAAAAAGGACACGACATGCCCTTCCTCACCCGCCTGCGCCGGCTGGGTACCCGTCGCACGGGTGCGGCCGCGCTGACGGTCGCGCTCGCGGTTTTTCTCGCCGCCTGCGGTCAGAACCATCCCGAATTCAATTTTTCATCATCGCACCGACGTCAATCGGGACGTCGACTTCCTTTTCAGGCTGATCATCTGGCTCGGGACGATCGTCTTCGTGTTCGTCGAAGGCATTCTCGTCTACACGCTGATCAAGTTCCGACAGCGGCCAGGCCAGCCGGCGCCCGAGCACGTACATGGCAACACGACGTTAGAGATCGCGTGGACGGTGATTCCGCTCCTCGTCCTCATCGTGATCGCCATCCCCACGATCCAAACGATCTTCAAGACGCAGGCGACGGCCCGCGCCGACGCACTCCAGGTCGAAGTGATCGGCCATCAATGGTGGTGGGAGTTCCGCTACCCGCAGTACACGATGGCGAAGACCGGCGGCGGCATGGACACCGTGGTCACGGCGAACGAGTTGTATCTCCCGATCGGCAAGACGGTGAACTTCACGCTGCACTCCAAGGACGTGATTCATTCGTTCTGGGTGCCGGCGCTGTCGGGCAAGCGAGACGTCGTCACGAACCACACGAATTACCTCTGGTACACACCGGATTCTTCCGGCGTGAATGCCTGGAACGGCACGTGTGTCGAGTACTGCGGCACGAGCCACGGCAACATGCGGTTCAAAGCGTTCACGGTGACGCAGGCGGACTTCGATAGTTGGATCGCGCATCAGGAAGCGCCGTCCGCGATGCCCGGAGCCGATTCGGCCGCGGCCGCGACGCCGGTCGTGCAGGCAGGCTTCATCGCGTTTCCGCGCGACAGCCTGCCGGCATACACGATTCCCGAAACTCCGCTGCCGGCGGGGCTCGACTTCAACGACGCGCTGCTTGCGTCAGGCAACGCGGCCAACGGCGCCAAGATCATGGGGGGCGTTGGCGGGTGTCTAGCCTGCCATTCCGTCCGCGGTAATCCGACAATGATCGGCAACGTCGGCCCCAACCTCACGCACCTGGCGATCCGCACGACGATCGCCGCCGGCCTGTATCCGAACGACCCCCGTCACCTGGCGCGCTGGGTGAAGAACGCGCGCGAAATGAAGCCCGGGGTCACGATGTACACGATCGGACAGGGGCAGTACGACCCGATCCTCCACGGGACCATGAAGGCGGGCCTGACTGACGCGCAGATCGCCGACGTCGTCGCCTATTTGCAAACTCTGAAATAACGCACTGTCGAACCGGAGACATAGACGAATGGCAACCGCCGCCGTCAGCCCAGCCTACGCGCATCCTGGAGAGTACTCCAAGAGCGGGATCTGGAGCTGGCTCACCACCGTCGACCACAAGCGGATCGGCGCGCTGTACATGTACACGTCGCTCGCCTGGTTTGCCGTCGGGGGCATCGAAGCGCTGATCATGCGCATGCAGCTCCAGGGGCCGAACGGCCGCGTCGTGTCGGCCGAAACGTTCAACATGTTGTTCACGATGCACGGCACGACGATGATCTTCCTCGTCGTCATGCCGCTCTCGGCGGCGTTTTTCAACTTTCTCATCCCGTTGCAGATCGGCGCGCGCGACGTCGCGTTCCCGCGCCTCAACGCGTTCAGCTACTGGGTGTACCTGTTCGGGTCGCTGTTCATGAACACGTCGTGGCTCATTGGCGCGGCGCCAAACGGCGGCTGGTTCGGCTACGCGCCGCTCACGACGATGCCCTATTCGTCGGGGCTGAACATCGATTTCTGGATGCTTGGCCTTCAGATCCTCGGCGTGTCGTCGCTCGCCGCGGCGTTCAACTTCGTGACGACGATCATCAACATGCGCGCGCCGGGGATGAACCTGATGCGCATGCCGATGTTCACGTGGATGGCGTTCGTCACGCAATTCCTGCTGATCCTCGCCTTCCCGGTCATCACGATCGCGCTCGTGTTCCTCCAGTTCGACCGGTTCTTCGGCACGAACTTTTACAATACGGTGAGCGCCGGCGCCGACCCGCTGCTCTGGCAACACCTGTTCTGGATCTTCGGACACCCGGAGGTCTACATCCTCATTTTGCCGGCGTTCGGGCTGGTGTCCGAGATCCTGCCGACCTTCTCGCGCAAGCCGATCTTCGGCTACCCGGTGATGGTCTATTCAGGAATCCTCATCGCCTTCCTGGGCTTTGGCGTGTGGGCGCATCACATGTTCGCCGTCGGCATGGGTCCGATCGCCGACTCAGTGTTCAGCGTGACGACGATGCTCATCGCCATCCCCACCGGTGTGAAGATCTTCAACTGGATCTTCACGATGTGGGGCGGCAACCTGCGCTTCACGGTGGCGATGAAGTTCGCCATCACGCTCGTCGGGCTGTTCGTGATCGGCGGCATTTCGGGCGTGATGCACGCCTCGCCGCCGGCCGACCTCCAGCAGACCGACACGTACTTCATCGTCGCGCACTTCCACTACGTGCTCGTCGCCGGCTCGCTCATGGGCCTCTGGGGCGGCGTCTACTACTACTATCCCAAGATCACCGGCCGCATGCTCAGCGAGCGGCTTGGCAACTGGCACTTCTGGCTGACGTTCATCGGTGTGAACCTGACGTTCATGCCGATGCACTGGTCCGGCCTGTACGGCATGCCGCGCCGAGTCTATGCGTACGACGCCGGCCAAGGCTGGGATTCGTACAACCTCATGAGCTCGATCGGCGCCTACATCCAGGCCGTCGCCGTGATGATCGGCTTTTGGAATATTCTCAAGAGCCGCAAGAACGGCGAGATTGCCGGCAATGATCCGTGGGGCGCGCCGTCGCTCGAATGGTCAATCCCGTCGCCGCCGCCGGAATACAATTTCGCCACGATTCCGACGGTGACGTCGCGCTATCCGTTGTGGGACGTGAAGTCGCCGGAACTCACGGCGCAGGTGCCGCACAGCAAGCATGGTGACGAGCGCAACGATCTCGCGCTGGGCGGCAAGCATGTCGGCGCGTTCCACGATCACCTGAGCGCCGGCACGCCTGAAGGCGGACTCAATCCGCACGCCCATCAGGAATCGTCCAAGTTGTCGATCAAGACCGCCGAGGAACTCGGCATTCCGATTCCGTATCCGACGATCAAGCCGCTGTTCGTCGCGCTGTTCATGACGTTGATGTTCGCCTGCCTGCTGCTCATCCACAAAGACAAGCTGGAGCTTGCGATTGGCGGCGTCATCGTCTGCGCGACGATCATGACGACATTCCTCTACGCGTGGCTCACGTCGCCGCTCGAACCACACCATCACTAATCGCCGGCACTCCCGACTCCATCATGGCTACCGCCGTCGCAAGTCACGCTCACCCGCCGACCAGTACGGGCCTCGATCATCGCAAGATCGCGATCTGGGCGTTCATTGGCTCGGAGTGCATGCTCTTCGCGTCGCTCATTTCGACGTACCTCATCTACAAGGGTCGCAGCCTCGTCGGACCGTTCCCGCACGAGGCGTGCAATCCGCCGGTGTGCGCGGTGCCGCTCCACGCGATCCTCAACATCCCGGTGACGTCGGTCTCGACGTTCGTGCTGCTGATGTCGTCGCTGTTCATGGTGCTCGCGCTGGAAGCCGTCGAGAACAAAGGCAAGCCGGGCTACGTCGGCATTCGCGGCTCGTCCAAGTTCTGGCTCATGGCGACGGCGATCGCCGGCACGACGTTCCTCGGGTTCCAGGCCTACGAGTTCACGTCGTTCGTGCACGAAGGGCTGACGATCCGCACCAACCTGTTCGGCTCGTCGTTCTTCACGCTCACCGGATTTCACGGCGCGCACGTCACCGCCGGCGTGCTCTGGCTGCTCACGCTGTTCGCGATCGACGTCAAACGCGGACTGCAACCGAAGGACGCGTTGCTCGTCGATATTTCGGCCCTGTACTGGCACTTCGTCGATGTCGTCTGGATCGCGATCTTCACGCTCGTCTATCTCATCAAGTAGCGCCGGCCCGGAGCGCACTCATGGCTGACCACGATTTCACGCACACCAATCCGGACGTCGACGTCCACGCCATGGGCGAGGTGCACGAGCACCCGACGTGGCGCGAATACAAATGGGTTGCGCTGATCCTCACGCTCATCACCATTTGCGAGGTGTGGATCTACTACACGCCGTTCCGCGACTCGCCGTTGTTCGCACCGGTGCTGTTGATCATGTCGGCCGTGAAGTTCGCCATCGTCGTGGCCGTTCTACATGCACCTCAAGTACGACCACAAATTGTTCCGCGCGCTGTTCACCGGGCCGTTGATGATCGCGATGGTTACGCTCGTCTCGCTGCTCTTTCTGTTCGGCAAGTTCGCGGGGCGGTAGCGCCGATGGTGATCGCGCTGCTGCACACGGGCGCGAGCCTGAATCGGGCGACATTTAGCGTTCACCCGAGCACCGTCATTGGCATCGTCGCGCTGGCTGCGCTCTACGAGCGCGCCGCGCGCCTCCCGACGATGACCGCGCCGACCCGCTCGCAGCGCCTGTGCTTCCACGGCGCACTCGTCGTGATGTTCTTCTCGCTCAACGGCTGGCTGCACGACCTGAGCGACTACTACCTGTTCAGCGCGCACATGGTGCAGCACTCTGCTGCTCGCGTTCGCCATCGCACCGCTGCTCGTCATGGGCACGCCGGGCGACATGCTGCGTCCGATTCTCCGCGTTCGCGGCATGACGCCGCTCGCTCGCTGGCTCACGCGACCGATCCACTGTTTCGCGATCTTTAATGTCGTGATGGTCGGGTGGCACCTGCCGCCGCTCTACAACTACGCGCTGGCGCACCATCCGGTGCACATCGTCCAACACCTCATGTTCCTCGCGGCGTCGGTCATCATGTGGTGGCCGGTTCTGAGTCCGTTGCCGGAATTGCCGAGGCTGAGTTATCCCGGGCAAATGCTGTATCTGTTCCTGCTCAGCATTCCGATGGCGCTCGTCGCCGTGTGCATCGCGTATTCGGGTTCGATTCTCTATCCGATGTACGCCAGCGCGCCACGCATTTGGGGGATTTCGCCGATGAACGATCAGCTCACGGGCGGGCTGATCATGTGGATTCCCGGCGGGCTCTACTTCTATACGATCATTTCCGTCGTGTTCTACAAGTGGCAGCAGCGCGATGGCGTCGAGACGCGCGCCGGCGCGCAGGTTGGTTGGCGGGCGACCTGATCGGCGGGGGGGCTGCGTCGCGATTCGACTGGGCGGCGCGGGCAGCGCCACGCCGCGAACCGACTCACCCCTCGCCGCACCCACCCTTTCGTCGGCTCCTTTCCGATACTTCGGCGGTACTATACTAGTCGATTAGACGGATCGCAGACGCCCGTGTCTGCCCGAAGGTACCCTCTCACAGGGTGGGTCTTGTGAGCACGACCATTCCAACCTCGAGCGACACGCTCGGCGACGCCAACGAGCGCGCGCGTCGCGACCATCGCGACTCCGAAGCGTCGCCGTCGCCCGCTGCGCAGCGCACGTCCATGGCGCCGCGCGAGCGGTTGTTGTCGCTCGATGTGTTCCGCGGGTTGACGATCGCCGGCATGCTCCTCGTCAACGACCCTGGGAGTTGGGGATCGATCTATCCGCCGCTCGAGCACGCAGCGTGGAACGGGTGGACGCCGACCGATCTCGTCTTCCCATTTTTCCTGTTCATCGTCGGCATCACGACGCACCTGTCGCTGACCGCGCGCCAAGCGCGAGGCGACGATGATGGGACGATCCGCCGGCAGATCATTCGCCGCGGGCTGTTGATCTTCTTGTTCGGCTTCCTGATGAACGGCTTTCCGTTCTTCACGTGGGGCGATGTCGCCGGTATCGCGCATCCGACCATGATTCAGCGAATCGTCGATCGGCTGTACCATTGGCGCATCATGGGCGTGCTGCAACGCATCGGCCTGGCATACATCTGCGCCGCGTTGCTCTCGCAGGGCAAGTCGCTCAAGCGTCAGGTGGTGACAATCGTCGTCCTGCTCTACGGCTACTGGTTCGCCATGACGCTGCTCCCAGTGCCCGACAGCGGCGCCATGGGGCAACTCGTGTTGGGTGACGGTCCGCGCACGATGGCCGCCTGGTGGGATCGACTCCTGCTCGACTGGTCGCGCTTCGGCCTCGGCAACCATACGTGGGTCAACAGCGTGACCTGGGATCCTGAAGGACTGTTCTCGACGATTCCGGCGATCGGCACGACGATGCTCGGCAACCTGGCCGGACAGTGGATCGGCACAAGGCGCCCGTTGCTCGAGCGACTCAGCGGATTGTTCGCCGCCGGCGCGCTCGGCATGATGGCCGGTCTGATG
This sequence comes from uncultured Gemmatimonadaceae bacterium, assembly GCA_963817445.1. GTDB lineage: Bacteria > Gemmatimonadota > Gemmatimonadetes > Gemmatimonadales > Gemmatimonadaceae > JAQBQB01. The sequence continues at coordinate 71,361 of CAWFOG010000026.1, read as the reverse complement.
TGGAACTGGTCATTCCCGATCAACAAGAGCATTTGGACCAGTTCGTACGTCGTGTTCACCGCCGGAATGGCCGCCGTCGCAATCGCGACGATCATGTGGATCGTCGACGTGCAGCAGATAAAACGATGGACGAAGCCGCTCGTCATCTACGGTATGAACCCGATGGTTGCGTTCGTCGGGTCTGGCGTGATGGCGCGCTGCATCTACTCGATCTTCACCGTGAATTATCACGGCAAGTCCACGGCGCTCCAGACCGCGATGTACGAATCGATGTTCCACTCCTGGCTCGACCCGGTCAACGCGTCACTCGCGTTCGCCATCGCGTTCGTGCTGTTCTGGTTTGCCATTCTGTACTTTCTCTATAAGAAGAGAATCTTCTTCAAGGTCTGACGTATCGGTACTAATGTTGCCCGTTTGTCTGGCATGACTCGACGTAACTCTCGCGCGACCGGTCGATCCGGCCGCCTGCTGTTTCTCGGCGCTGCGATCGTTGGCCTGAGTGCGCTGTCCGCGCCCGCCGGAGCGGCGGACCAGGCAGCGCCCGCGAACGCGCTTGCGACGTCATCCGTTCTGGCGGAGACGACCTTTGCGGCCGGCACGGCGACGATCAAGCCGCGCGCGACGAAGAAGCGTGTCGCGCCGCGACGCACGTCGTCGCGCCAGCCAGCATGGGCAGCGCCGGTCGGTGCAAGTGCGCTCGCACAGGCGGTGAGCAGCGCGCTGTCGAGTCACACGCGGAGCGGCGAGTGGGGAGCGATCATCGTCTCGTTGACGCGCGGCGACACGCTCTTCGATCAGAACGCCGACGCGATGATGCAACCCGCCTCGACGATGAAGATGTACACGTCGGCGATGGCGCTCGACCGGTTCGGCCCCGACTTCACCTTCCGCACGCCCGTGCTACGCGACGGACAGGTCGGCACTGACGGAACGCTCGTCCGGCAATCTTTATCTGCGGGGCGTCGGCGATCCATCGCTCAGCACGCGCTTCTGGCACGACGAAGAACCAATGGACGCGCTCGCAAAGCAGATCGCGGCCGCGGGAATCAAACACGTGCGCGGCGACATCATTGGCGACGCCACCGCGTTCGACGACAAGCTCATCCCCGACGGTTGGAAGTCGAGTTATCTCGGCGCCGCGTACGCCGCGCGCGTATCGGCGCTGTCGCTCAACGAGAATCTCGTCTGGGTCGTGGTGCAGCCGAGCGGACGAAAGGCCGTGATCGCGCTCGACCCGGCCACAACGGCGATCCCACTCGACGGCGGCGTGAGCCTCGTTGGTGGGTCGGGTGGACACATCAACGCGGCGCGACGTCCGGACGGCGGGATCACCGTGCGCGGCTCGATTGGCGCGAACTCCGGCCCACTGCGCTATTCGCTCGTGGCCGACAACCCCGCGCTATTCGCGACGGGCGCTCTACGCGCGTCGCTGCAGAAGGTCGGCGTGACGGTCGACGGTCAAACCCGACTCGGTGAGACGCCGAACAGTGCGACGGAAATCGCCGCCATCGCGTCGCCGCCGCTGGCGCAGATCATCGGCGAAATGGACCGAGAGAGCATCAACATGTACGCCGAGTTGTTGTTCCGCGCCGTTGCGCATGCGTCGGGACAAGTCGGCACGGCTGAGACGGGACTGGCGACGCTGCGAGAGTTTCTCAAGAAGAAAGTTGGCACACGTCCCAACGTCGTGACGGTCGCCGACGGCAGCGGCCTGTCGACACTCGACTCAGTGACGCCGCGGTCGATGGTCAAGCTGCTCGGCTTCGTACATCAGGCCGAGTGGGGGCCGGCATTCGACGCGGCGCTGCCGGTGGAAGGTGAATCGGGCACGCTCAAGAAGCACGGCAAGGGCGCGCCGTCGCGCGGCAACCTGCACGCCAAGACCGGCACGACGAACACGGTGGCCGCGCTCGGCGGCTACGTCACGGCGCGCAACGGCGAAGTGCTCGCGTTCTCGCTGATCTACAACGGCGGCGACGGCGGGAATGCCAAGGCGGCGATGGACCAGATCGGCGCGACGATGGCGGAGTGGGTGCGCGAATAGCGAAGGCTGTCCGGCCATTCGCGCACCTGGTTCAGCTTTCTTTAATATCGATTCCGCGCGCCCGCAGTTCGGTGATGTACGCGCCGCCGGGAACGCACTCGTCCGGCGTATGGACACCCGGCGGCTCGATCTGTCCGCGCGCCTGCATCTGCCCGGTGATCGACAGCGAGTAGCCCGTGGTGCGCATCATGGCGCTCACGTGATGCGCTTCGTCGTAGCGGTCGACGAGCTCGAAGGTTTTCGACGCCGGTTTGCCGCCCTGCGTACCCGACACGACGACGCGTAGCGCTACGAGATCGCGGCCCTGCGGCTTCGTCAGCCGGGGACCCACCGTCGCGATGAACGCGTCGCGCGGCACGACTTTCATTCCTTTCACGTCCACCGGCTCGAGATCGAGCAACCCGATCGATCGGATGTCCGCCATCAGCGCCGCGTGACCCGGATAGCGCAGCGTCTTGTACTCCATGGTCGGGATCTTTCCCTCATACCGAAATGCCATCGTCGACAGGCCGCCGGCGGTGTGAAACGCTTCGAGCTCTCCGACTGGCGCATTGAAGCGCACCGGCTCGACCTCGGACAGCGCCTTCACCTGCGTGCGTTTGCCGCCGCGCAAGACCCACGACAGCGTCGTGTAGTAGTCGAGCGCTCCTTCGAGCGAATACACGAGCATGTAGTTGAGCGGCGGTTCCGGATGCTGCGGCAGTCCGCCGACGAAAATCTTCACCGACTCCACCGTGTCGAGCTGATGGATTCCGCGCTCGGCGAGAATGTTCACCATTCCGGGCGCGAGTCCGCAGTCGGGCACGATGGTGATCTTTTTTCGCCGCGCGATTGCGTCGAGCTCTTTCTGCTTGAACACGATCTCGGTGTTGCCGCCAAGGTCGCAAAAATGAACGCCGGCCTCGGCGGCGAGCCGCGCGAGTTCGAAGTTGAAGTAGTACGGAATGGCGCTCATCACGGCGTCGCACTCGCGCATCGCGCCAAGTACGGCGGCGTGATCGCGCACGTCGAGCGTGGTCGGGATCAGCCGCGGGCCCGAGTACGGCGCGAGAAAGTCCGGCAGGCGGCCGACGTGGACGTCGGCCAAACGCACTTCACGAACCTCGGCGTTCTGCAGCAGGTCGTACGCACACGCCGACCCTTGCAGTCCCGCCCCCAAAACGAGCATCCGCATTCCGTCACGTCTCCGTGGCTACATGGTGGTCGTGGAAAGCTACCATGGCCCATGATGCGTCGTCACCTGCGAGCGCGCACGATCCTCGCACATCGTGTGCGCATGCGCTCCGACGACGACACTCGATTGGCGCCGACATCTGATCGACGACGACGACGGCATCACGCGTGTATTGGACGCGACACGCCGCATCGCCGTGCTCGGCATCAAGATCGAGCCCGACCGCCCGGCGCACTTCGTCCCGGCATTCGCGCAGCGCGCGGGGTTCGAGATCGTTCCCGTGCCGGTGTATTACCCGGAGGCGACGGAGATCCTAGGCGAGCGAGTGTATCGAACGGTGGCCGGTGTGCCGGGCGACATCGACATGGTCAACGTGTTTCGGCGCAGCCGCGATGTCGGAGCGCACGTCGACGACATCCTCGCCAAGCGGCCACGGTCGGTGTGGATGCAGCTTGGAATCCGCGACGACGCGGCCGCCGAGCGGTTCGCGCGCGCGGGCATCGACGTCGTCCAGGATCGTTGTTTGATGGTCGAGCTGCGCGAGCGCGGTCGATCCGCGAGCTAGCGTTCGACGATCAGCTGCCCGCGCCGCGCGTCGAACGTCCATCGATGACCGGACAGCAATGATTGAACGCTCGTCGACGTAGCCGACGACCAGTTGCCCGCACGCAGGATTCTGAAATCATCGCGTGTGAGGAGTGTCGGGAACGCAGTCACCGAGTCGGCGCTCGCGGCGACAGTGCCCGCGGGGCGAAGCGTCAATCGATTCGTGTATCCGTCGAACGTCGGCGCGAGGCGCGCCAGCAGATCGAGCCCGATGATCGCCTGATGACCGCCATCGATCGGCGCGACGGTGACGGGAACGTTCGTCAGCGTAAGTCTCCCGATCGCCAACGAGTCGGCGGCCGCGGCAAGCGATCGGCGGCCGCGCGTCAGTGCGCCTTCCGGCGACGCGAATCGGTGCAATCGTTGCACGATCGAATTCGTGTCGGCCACGACGAGCCCGACGACGCGCGGCGCGATCATCGCGTCGAGCGTTCGTCCGTCGACGCGAATGGGTAGTTCGCCGAGGTAGCCGTCGCCGCTCGTCGATTCGTGGTACAGCGCGAGGAGCATCGTGTCCGGCGCGATCGTCCGCGTTGGATGCTCGAGGAGCCACGTCGCGCGATTGCGTTCGCCCACGGAGAGCGGTGCTCCGCCGAGCGCGACCAGCTCGCGATATTCGTCGAGCGTTTCGTATACTTGGGCGAGGTCCGGCGCGATGAGATGCGCGTCGCCGCCAAACTGAATCGCCTCCTCCATGAGTGTCGAGGCAACTCGCGGTGCGCCGCGCGACGCGAGAAACCGGCCGAGTGCCCAGCGCGCCGCCGGGTCGCGCGGCCGTGCGCGCACCGCGGAGTAGTACAGCGATTCGGCGCGCGCGAGCGCGCCGCGGCTCAACAACGAGTCTGCGGCGCGAATGGACTGCGCCGCACCGATGCGCGGAACCGAGAGCCAGGCGACGGTCAGCGCGATGCGCGCGTACGAACTCGTGCTCACTTGGGGACCACGGTCAACTTGGCCAGCAGCTCCACGTCCGGATCGAGTTCGACGCGCAGCGGCGGCGATGGCAACGGGATGCGAAGCTGCGGCGACGAATACATCGCCGAAAGCCTCGTCGTCGCGCGATGCGACGCGCCGGCCGAATCGACGGCGGCAACCGTGAGTGGAAACTCGAACGCGCCGAACCGCGTCGACTGCGTCAACGCGATCACGACCTCATGCGCCGTCGAGTCGTACGACCATGTGGCGGTCACCTCGGGATACCCGGGCCGGCGCAACCACTGGTCGAAGAAGCGACCGAGCGGCTGATTCGACGCGTGCTCCATTTCGATGCGCAAATCATCGGTCGTCGCGGTGGCGTGCCGGTGGTGCAAATAGTACTGGCGCAGGGCATCAAAAAATGCGCGCTCACCGACCTGTTGACGGAGCATGTGCAGCACGAACGCGCCCTTCTCATAGCTGTTCCGGTTGAGCAGCGCGAGATAGTTCGTTTCGATTGTGTCGATCACCGGGCGATTTGGCACGGTCACCGAATCCGAGATGACACTTTCCCGGATCGACGTCATGCGCTCGCGGAACGCGCTGTCGCCGCGCGCCGCGCGTTGCCACAACGCCGCGAAGTACGTGGCAAACCCTTCCGACAGCCACAGGTGTGGCCAATCGCGTTCCGTCACCGCGTCGCCGAACCATTGGTGCGCGGTCTCGTGCGCAATGACGTCGTCCGTCATCGAGTGACGGCGAAACCCTGCGTCGGAATAGAAAATCTCGCTCGCGTTCTCCATCCCGCCAAACCGCGTCGACGACTGAAGATGGGCGAGCTTCTCGTACGGAAACGGCCCGACCAGGCCCGAGAAGAACTGAACGATCTCGCCCGCGCGTGCGAACGGCCCCGGCAGGAAATCGCGCTGTTCCGGCGCCGTGTACACGAACTGCGGCACGCAGCGCTGTAACTCGGCGAGTCCGCAATCCGTGTCGCCCAGGTCGTATTCGACGAGCGGCGCCGCGGCGATCACCATGAGATACACCGGAATGCGCCGCGATTCGCGCCACACCCACTGCATGCGTTCGCGCCCTTGCGTGTCGAGCACGCTGCGCGACGACATCAGCTTGCCGTTGGCGACTACAGTCTTTCCAATCGGCGCGCTGATGCGCCAGGTCACCGTTGCTTTGTCGCTGGGATGATCGATGCTCGGAATCCAGTGGCGCGCACGATTGGGCCAGTTGTCGCCAAAGTACGTCCACCGCCCCGCGCTGTCGCTGCGCGCAATGAGGCCGTCGGTGACCGCGCCGCCGTAGTCGATCGACACCGCGTACGTCGGCGCCCGCCCAGTCTTGCGCGGCAACGGCACCGCAACGCCGGTACCGGTTTGCGTGAACCGCACAGCGCGCCCGTCGACGGTGACGTTGCTGACGGTGAGATCGAGCAGGTCGAGCTGGAGTGTGTCGGCGTTCATCATCTTGCTCACCGTCAACACCGCATTCGCGCGGATCGTCGCGCCGGAATCCGGAAGCTCGATCGTGATCGCGTAGTCGGTCACATCAAACGCGGGACGATACGGCCGCACGTCCTGCGCGTGCGCCGCCGACGCGCTGAGCACAATCCAGGCGCTCGCCGCGCCAACGGCGCGAATCACCGATGTCGCGCTCAATGCCCGAACAGCTTTTCGAGACGCCGATCGCTCCAACCGGCGACGTACGCCGGCGTCTCCGCCGCGCTCTCGAACGCATCGGCGAACTCGGACGTCGTCGCGTACCGATCGTCCGGATTCCGGCTGAGCGCCTTGGCGAGCACACGTTCCGCGGACTCGGGCAGGTCGAATTCCGGTCGCATCCGACGCAGTGGAACCGGATCGCTGCGCAATCGCGCCAGCATCAATTCCTGCTGCGTCTGTCCGCTGAACGGCAGCGCGCCGGTCAACATTTCATACGTCACGAGGGCCAGCGCGTATATGTCGCTGCGCGAATCGACCGGCCTCCCGCGAACTTGCTCGGGACTCATGAACTCGGGCGTGCCGATGACCATTCCCGTCGCGGTAAGTGTTTGGCGATCCATGCCGGCGATTCGCTCCTTTGCCAATCCAAAATCCATCACCACGGCCTGAAGCGTTCCGTCGTCGAACGTTCGCACGATCACGTTCTCCGGCTTGAGATCGCGGTGCACGATCGCGAGCGCGTGCGCGGCGCCGAGTCCGGCGGCGATATCGCGCACGAGCGCCGCGGCCTCGATGAGCGGAATATGGCCAAGGCGACGCATGCGTCCCGACAACAGCTCACCGTCGACGAATGGCATGGCGATGAACATGAGTCCATCACGCGTCTGGCCGAAGTGCACGATTGGGCAGACGTTCGGATGCTCGAGTCGCATCCCGAAGCCGGCCTCGCGCCGGAGCCGCGCCATCGCCGTCGCGTCGCGCGCAAGCGGTGCAGCGAGGACCTTGATCGCGAAGCGTCCGCCCGTTCCGTCCGTCGCCAGATAGACGCACGACATCCCGCCCTCGCCAATCTTTCTCTCGATCGCAAACCGGGCGTCGAGCGTCCTGCCCACGTGCGCGTCACCGCGCCGCGCATGCTTGGGCGCTGCTCCCGCCACTGTCGCGATGTTCGACACCTTCGTCCCGTCGCGCGTGCAGAATCGCACGTCGTCGGAGTACTTCGTTCCGCAGGTCGGGCAACGGTTCATCACGCGCGCACTTGGTTCCGCCCACCGGATTTCGCCCGGTACAGCGCTTCGTCGGATCGCGCGAACAGCTCATCGGTCGAGTCGACGTTCGCCGATGGAAAAGTGGCGATGCCGATACTCACCGTCAAATGGACGGGACGTCCGCCACCCACGTCGAACGATGTGGCGGCGATACGTTCGCATAGTCGTTCGGCGAACGCGACACCGCCCTCGTTCGACGTTTCCGGGAGAATGATGACGAACTCTTCGCCGCCGTAGCGCGCGACGATGTCGACCTTGCGCACGTCCGCCTCGAGCAGCGACGCGAGCTGCCGCAGCACGCTGTCTCCCGCCTGATGCCCCGACGTGTCGTTGATCTGTTTGAAGTGGTCGACGTCGATCAGCAACAGCGTCACCGACGAGCTGTACCGTCGCGAGCGATCGAGCTCGGTCGCCAGCCGATCGAGCAGCGCCCGCCGGTTCAGCACGCGCGTCAACGGATCGGTCGTCGCCAAAGCTTCGAGGCGCCGGTTGTCGGCCCGCGTCGTGTCGAGCGCCTGCGCGCGACGAATCGCTGCCACGGCGGCGCGAATCACGATGTCGCCAAACTCGACATCGTCGGCGGTCAGGCGGCGTCCGCCAAAATCGGTGCGCAAAAACAACACGCCGGAGCGAAGGCGGTCGATGGCGAACGGAATGGTCGCCACCGACTGAATCTCGACCGCCGAGCCGTCGCGCACCCATTGCTCGCGCAGCTCGGCGAACAACGGATGCCGCCGCACATCTTCCACGAGAACCGGTCGGCCCGATGCCAGCGCGGTGCGCATTTCGGGATATCGCTCGAGTCGAATCTCGAAGTCGTGCACCGTCGCGTCCTCGAACGCGGCGACGACGACGCCGACACCGTCATCCGGGCGCGTCAGCACCACGGAGCAGTGCGAGATCGAAAGGGCGTGCGCGACCCGCCGCGTCAACACGCGATAGATGCCGCTCGCAGACAGCTCGCTGGTCACGTCGTGCAGAATGTCGACGAGGCGGCGATTGCTCAGCGCGTCGCCGCGAACGCGCTCTAGCTCGGCGGTCGCTTCTCGCAGTTGTGTCTGCGCGCTCCGCAATTGCTCGATCGCGCGCAGCTGCGTGCGCACGCGCACGAGCAGTTCGTGCACGCGGAACGGCTTGGTCACCGAGTCGTCGGCACCCCACGGGAGATGAACACGATCGTCGTCGTCGACCCACGACGCCGACGTCACGATGACGCGCACACCGCTCCACCGCGGTTCGCTGCGCAGCCGGCGAATCAGTACGTCCGGTTCAGCGATCGAGTCGCAGTCGAGCAGAATGAGATCGGGAACCGTTCGCGTGATCGACGCGAACAGTCCCTCGCAGTCGCTTACCGCGCAGACAGCGTATCCGTGCTCGCGCAGTAGCCAGGACAGCGTCCCCGCGATGACCGGATCCTGCTCGGCGATGACCACGCGCGCCGCGTCACCCGCCAAGGAGTTCACGAAGTCCGTCCCACTCGATGTTGCCGCCGCTCAGCACAGCGACCGTCGGACCGCGCGGCTTCACCCCGCCGCCGAGCAGCGCTGCGATCGTAATGGCGCCGCTCGGCTCGACGACCAGTTTCATGCGGTCGAGTAGCAGTCTCATTGCACCGCGAAGCGCGTCGTCGTCCACCGTGACGACATCGTCCAGATAGCGTTGATGGTGCGCGAACGTGACGTGGCCGATCTCGACGGCCAGCAACCCGTCGGCGAGGCCGCCGGCGTGATCCAGCTTGACCGGTTTTCCCGCCGCGCGTGCGCGGCTCAGCTTCGGTGCGCCAGCCGGTTCGACGCCGATCACGCGCGCTTTCGGAGCGCGCGCCTTGATCGCCGTCGCGACCCCGGCGCTGAAACCACCGCCGCCAACAGGCACGAGCACCGTTTCAACATCCGGCAAGTCGTGCGCGATCTCGAGACCCACGGTGCCCTGCCCGGCGATGATCACCGGATGGTCGTAGGGAGGAACGAGTGCCATACCCTCGTCGCGCACCAGTTCCTCGGCGCGCGCCATTCGATCTGCCGTCGTGGTGCCCGCGAGTACGACGCGCGCGCCGAGTCGTTCTGCGCCGGAGCGTTTGGCCGGAGTCACCGTCGTCGGCATGACGACTGTTGCCGGCACGCCGAACAGTTGCGCAGCGAGCGCGACTGCTTGCGCGTGATTCCCGGACGATGGCGCGACGACGCCGCGCGCGCGCGCCGCGGGACCGAGGTGCGCGAGAAAGTTGTACGCACCGCGGAACTTGAACGCGCCGCCGCGCTGGAGCATCTCCGGCTTGACCCACACGGGCACGCCAACTTGCGCCGAGACAAAGTCTGCCGGGAGCAGGGGCGTGCGGACGGCCACCGGCGCGAGTACGCGCGCAGCGGCCTCGAGGTCAGCGAGGCTGACTAACTGTATGTCGCTCAAGGAAATACCGGTCGAGCCGTCGGCAGGCGAAAGTGACGGGAGTCACTAAATTACATGCCGCGACCGGTAGCGGAAAGCGTCGAGTTTGGAACGATGTGTTTCAGCGGCCTTTAGCAGGGCTCGCGACCCGCCATTCGGGCACCGGCCGGGGCTATTCCTCGGCGTCCTCGCCGTCTTCCGGCCCCTCGGGCACCAATTCCCCGGCGTCGTCGATCGCCACCGCCTCGTCCTCAGGAACAACCCGGGCAACGTCCATGACCAGGTCGTGCGGCTCGAGGTTCACGAGCCGTACACCCTGCGTGTTGCGCCCTGCCACGCGAATACCTCTCACCGGCATGCGGATGGCGACGCCCTGTTTCGTGATGAGCATCAGCTCATCTTCGGGCAGCACTTCCTTGATGGACACCGCGTCGCCGGTCTTGTCGGTGCGATGCACGGTGATGATTCCTTTGCCGCCGCGCTTCTGCACTCGGTACTCGTCGATCGGCGAGCACTTGCCCATGCCCTTTTCCGTGACGACGAGCAAGTTCGCTTCGCGCTTGATCACGACCATGCCGATCAACTCGTCGCGCGGACCGAGTTCGACGCCCTTCACTCCCGTCGTGTCGCGTCCCATTTCGCGCACGTCTTGCTCGTGGAACCGGATCGACAATCCGTGGCGCGTGGCGAGGACGATGTCGTTCGTCCCGGTCGTCACCTGCACGTCGATCAGCTCGTCCTCGGCCTCGACCTTGATCGCCTTGATGCCGCTGGCGCGCACGTTCGAGTATTGCGACAGCGCGGTCTTTTTCACCGTGCCCTTTTTCGTCGCGAACAACAGGAACTGATCGTCGGGGAACTCGCGCACCGTTACGATCGCCGAGACCGTGGTGTCGGGAGAAACGTTGATCATGTTGACGATCGGCTTTCCCTTCGCCGCGCGTCCGGCCTGAGGAATCTCGTGCACCTTGAGCCAGAAACAGCGGCCATCGTCCGTGAACACGAGGACGTAATCGTGCGTCGAGGCCACGAACAAATGCTCGACGAAATCCTCTTCTTTGAGCGTCGCGCCGTTGTTCCCTCGCCCGCCGCGTCGCTGTTTCTTGTACGTCGACACCGACGTGCGCTTGATATAACCGGAGTGCGAGATCGTGAGGACCATCTCTTCTTCGGCGATGAGATCCTCGATCGTGAACTCGCCTTCGTCGCTCGTGATCTCGGTCCGCCGCTCGTCGCCGTACTTTCTGGCGATCTCGGTGAGTTCGTCCTTGAGCACCGTCATCCGCGCCTCCTTCGAGGCGAGCAAGGCCTTGAGCTCCTTGATCAGCCCGCGCACTTCCTTCAACTCTTCCTCGAGCTTTTCGATCTCGAGGCCGGTGAGCCTGGCGAGGCGCATGTTGAGGATCGCTTCGGCCTGCCGCTCGGACAGTTTGAAGCGCCGCTGCAGCTGCGCGTTCGCAACCGGAGTGTCTTCGGCCTTGCGAATGACCTTGATCACTTCGTCGATGTTGTCGACGGCGATCTTGAGGCCTTCGAGGATGTGCTCGCGCTCAAGCGCCTTGTCGAGATCGTGCTGCGTGCGCCGGACGATGACTTCGTGGCGGTGCGTGATGTAGTGCTCGAGAATTTCCTTGAGCGGCATCACCTTCGGCACGAGGCTGCCCGTCTTCGCGTCCGGCACCAGCGCGAGCATGATCACGCCGAACGTCGACTGCATCGACGTGTGCTTGTACAGCTGGTTGAGCACCACGCGCGGAATGGCGTCGCGCTTGAGCTCAATCACGACGCGCACGCCGTCGCGGTCCGACTCGTTCCGGAGATCGCTGATCCCCTCGAGCTTCTTGTCGCGCACCAACTCGGCGATCGTCTCGACGAGCCGGTTCGGATTGACCTGGTACGGCACTTCGGAGACGACGATTTGCGACTTGTTCGACGATTCCTTCTCTTCGATGACGGCGCGCGCGCGCATCACGATGCGCCCGCGTCCCGTCTCCTGATAGTCCTTGATGCCCGCGCGTCCGTAGATGTAGCCGCCGGTCGGAAAATCAGGGCCTTTTATGAATTTCCTAATCTCGCCGACCGTCGCGTCTGGATTGTCCACGAGATGGACGATCGCGCTGACGACCTCGCGCAGGTTGTGCGGCGGAATGTTCGTCGCCATGCCCACGGCGATGCCCGACGAGCCGTTGACGATGAGGTTCGGGATGCCGGCGGGCAGCACCGTCGGCTCCTCGTGAGCATCGTCGAAGTTCGGCGCGAAATTGACGGTGCGTTTGTCGATGTCCGCGACCATCTCGATCGCGATCGGCATGAGGCGCGCTTCGGTGTATCTGTACGCCGCCGGCGGATCGCCATCGATCGAACCGAAGTTCCCCTGACCGTCGATGAGCGGATAGCGCAGCGAGAAATCCTGCACCATGCGCACGAGCGCGTCGTACACCGACGAATCGCCGTGCGGATGATATTTGCCCAGCACGTCGCCGACGACCGTCGCCGCTTTCTTGTACGGGCGACCCGGCACCAACCCGGTGTCGAACATCGAATACAACACGCGACGATGCACCGGCTTGAGTCCGTCGCGCACATCAGGCAACGCGCGCGATACGATCACGCTCATCGAATAGTTGATGAACGACTCTTTGATCTCGTCGTCGATGAGTCGCGGAAGAATGCGTTCGCGATTGTTCGGTGCAGTCATGCGCGGGTGCGGACTTGAGGGGTCGTTTGCGAATCTGAAATGTACCCGAAAACAGAGCGAAACGCAACCGGAGCCGAGTTATCTAAGTTGTTATCGCTGCGTCAGTTATGGCGCGCCATCGCGAGCCGGTCCCGAGCACAAAAAAAGGCGCCGATCATCGGCGCCCGGCCCACGGCATCTCGCCGCGATTTTCAACTCGAATCGACGCTGTTCGTTGCTATTCTTTCGTCGTCGGCGGGCCAAACGGCGGCGTCTCGCGACGTGCCGCGCGCAGATGCCCGACCTCCGCATCGAGCTCGGCTTCAGCGAGCGCCTCTTCCTGTTCCTCTCGCGCCAACGCTTCCGCGCGCTCTCGTCGATATCGGTCGTACCACTCGCGCGTGATCTCGCCGGCCAGTTCACGATTCCCCAGGCCGAACGACAGCGATAGCGCCAGCGCGATCGCACCAAATAGAATCGCAAACGCGGTCGTGACGATGTCGGTCGCAATCCCCAACTCTTGCAGCGCCATGAACACCGCAAGGAGCAACACGCCGCCGCGGCCCAAGCGCGCCAACGCGCGTCCGCCATGCACCGCTCCGGCCGACGCCGCGATCAATCCGCCAACAAATCCACCGAGCACGATGCCGACGAGTATGATCACGATCGCCGCGATCACGCTCGGCACATAGCTCACCAGCGTCGACACGACGTTCGCCAGTGAGTCGAGCCCCAGCGCCTTCGCCGCGAGCAAAATCACCGTGAACATCACCAGCCAGAACACGAACTTCGACACCACGCGAATCGGGTTCACGTGCGTCCCCGAGCGCTCCACGGCTTGAATGACGCCGCCGCGCTCGAGCAGTTGGTTCAGATGAATGCGACGCAACCCGCGCTCGGTCGCCTTCTCGAGCAGCTTGGCGAGGAGATACCCGGCGAACAGAATGACGAGCGCGCCGAGAAGTGCCGGCAGCGTCTGGCCGAATTCCGCCAGCGCGGACTGGAGGCGGTCGCCTAGGTTCGTCGTGTCTTGTTGCATCGCTCGTTCAATCTACGTCAGGTCCGCGTGCCTCGCTTCACGTCGAAGATCACGCTGCGGCGACACGCTGGGCAGATCAGCCACTCGCGCTGTCGGGCGTAGCCCAAACCAAACGAGCCGCCGCCAATGCTGCGTTTCGTCATCACACTTCCGTCGCGGGGGCAAATTGCCGCATCGCCGCGCGTATGCTGCGCGCGAATGGCGCGCTCTTCCCCAGGCTCGAACCGCGCGGTTGACTCGTGCGCGCCACCGGCCTCGTTCGGCGCGTTCGAATCGCTCATGGGATTCGCACGACGACCTTGCCGAACTGCTCGCCACGCTCCAAGCGCTCGAACGCGGCCCGCCCATCGGCCAGCGAGTACACGCTGTCGACAACCGGCAACAACCGTCCTGCCCGAAGCTCGGCGACGATCGCATCGAACTCGTCGTCGTTCCCCATCGTCGAGCCGAGGATCGACCACTGGTTCCAGAACAGGCGGCGAACGTCGGTTTCCACCATCGGGCCGGACGTTCCGCCGCAGGTGACCAGCCGTCCACGGCGACCGAGAGCGCCGAGTGACTGCGCCCACGTCGCCGTTCCGACGTCGTCGACGACGACGTCGACGCCGCGCTTGCCCGTTGCATCGCGAATGGTGCGCGCGACATCGACTCGCGTGCGATTGAGCGTTTCATCAGCACCCAGCTCGGCGGCGCGGCGCAGCTTCTCGTCGCTGCTCGATGCAACCCACACGCGCGCGCCGAGCATTTTGCAAATCTGGAGAGCCGCGAGCGCAACGCCCCCGCCGATTCCCCAGATCAACACGGATTCGCCCGCTTGCACGCGTGCGCGCGACACGACCATCCGCCACGCCGTCAACATGGACAGTGTGAACGCCGCACCCTGTTCGACGCTCACACTTGACGGAATGGCTCGCACGTTGGTCGCCGGCACGACGATATACTCCGCGAGCGTCCCCGGACTGTGCTCGCCGAGGATGCCGAACTTTGGGCAGAGCGGCTGCTCGCCCGCGCGGCAATAGTCGCATGTCCGATCGCTGATCCCCGGATTGATCACGACGTAGTCACCCACAGCGACTGTCGATTCGACGCTCCCGACTGCTTCGACGACGCCGCACGCGTCCGCGCCAAGAGTCCACGGCGGGACGATCGTGACACCGGGCAAGCCGGCCACGACGAACAGATCGAGATGATTGAGCGCGGCCGCACGCACTCGGACACGCACGTCGGTCGGCGCGCGAAGCTCGGGCACCGGAAGGTCGTCGCGATACTCGAGCCGATCGAGGGAACCGTGTCCGGAGATCGTGAGTGCGTTCACGTGGGGCGTTATATTCAGGCGTTGGGAAGTTATCGATTGACCGGTCGCCACACACCCCGGCTCATTGGATCGTTTGAATGACCGCCATCAAAGTTCCTCCGCTCGGTGAATCGATCGTCGAGGCCACCGTATCGCGGTGGCTGAAGAAGGAAGGCGACCGCGTGGCGCCCGGCGATACGCTCGTGGAGCTCGAGACCGACAAGATCACGGTCGAGGTTCCATCGATGACTCCCGGCGTGCTGACCAAGCGCGCCCGTGCGGAAGGCGACGTCGTGAAGGTGGACGACCTGCTCGCTGAAATCGACGAGTCCGCGGCCGGCGCTGCAGCGCCGACTCCCGGCGAAGCCTGAGGCGACCGCCGCGCCAGCGGCACCCGCCGCGAAGAGCGCACCGCCAGCGCCAGCAGCGCCGTCAGCACCCCAAGCGCCGGCCCCCGCGAAACCGGCTGAGGTGCGCGCGTCGCCGGCCGCTGAGCGGGTGGCCGCCGAGCGTGGTCTCGACCTCGCGACGGTCCAAGGCACCGGGCGCGGCGGCGTCGTCAGCAAGGCCGACGTCATCGAGCAGTCGAACGCGCCGAGTGGTACGGCAGAACGCACGAGCGCACCGTCGCCGGTCGTCGCTCGAAGCGACGCGCCAAGGGCCGGTGATCCGCGCGAGACGCGCGAGAAGCTGACGACGCGCCGCAAGCGAATCGCCGAGCACTTGCTCGAGTCGCAACACGCGACGGCGCATCTCACGACGTTCAACGAAATCGACATGACGGCCGTGAGCGCGGTGCGCGAGCGGCTGAAAGAGCGCATCGAAAAAGAGCACGGCGTCAAGCTGTCGTACATGCCGTTCTTCGTGCGCGCATCGTGTCTCGCGCTCAAGGCGTACCCCACCGTCAATTCGCAGCTCGACGGCGACTCGATCGTCTATAAGCATTATGTGAACATGGGCATCGCCGTCGCGTCGGACGCGGGCCTCGTCGTGCCCAACGTCAAGGACGCCGATCGTAAAGGCATGCTCGAGGTGTCGCGCGACATCGCGGCGGTGGCAAAGCGCGCGCGCGACGGCAAGCTCACGATGGACGATCTGACGGGCGGCACGTTCACCATCACCAACGGCGGCGTGTTCGGGTCGCTCGTCTCGACGCCGATTCTCAACTATCCGCAGGTCGGCATCCTCGGGCTGCACAAGATTCAGGATCGCCCGGTCGCGATCGCCGGCAAGGTGGAAATCCGCCCGATGATGTATGTGGCGTTGTCGTACGACCACCGGATCATCGACGGTCAGCAGGCGGTGCTCTTTCTCGTACGCGTGAAGGAGCTGATGGAAGACCCGGCGTCCATGCTCATCGACTGACGAGCTCGCGGATCGGAGGGAACGTCCGTCGTTAGCTTTCGGATGTTTCATCCGATCTGATTCGACATGGCAACGTCCGACACATCGCTCCCGTCCGCTTCCAATTCGGCAGAAACCCCCGATGTCGTCATCATCGGCGGCGGCCCCGGCGGGTATACCGCGGCTATTCGTGCGGCGCAGCTCGGTTTGCGTACGGTGTGCGTCGAGATGGACCGGACGCTCGGCGGCACGTGCGTGAACGTCGGCTGCATTCCGTCGAAAGCGTTACTGACGTCGTCAGAGCACTACGATTTCGCGCAGCACGCCGCTGCGGCGCACGGGATTGGTGTTGGCCAGCTGAGCCTCGATCTGGCGACGATGCTCCGACGCAAAGACGACGTCGTGGGCCAGAACACCAAGGGAATCGAGTTTCTATTTCGAAAAAACAAGATCACGTGGGCCAAGGGGCGGGCGACGCTGCGTGCGGGGAACGTTGTGGAAGTCGTCGGTGGCACCGAGGCGGGGGGCCCCCCCGCTGAGAATATCACCGTGTACCGCCCCAAGAACGTCATCATTGCCACCGGCTCCGTACCGATCGAACTCCCCTTCCTCAAGTTCGACGAGGAACGAGTCCTCTCCAACGTTGGCGCGCTCAAAATCCCCGCCGTCCCCAAGCATCTCATCGTCATTGGCGGCGGCGTGATCGGCCTCGAACTCGGCTCGGTCTGGAAACGCCTCGGCGCCAACGTCACGGTGATCGAACTGCTGCCGGCGATTCTCCCCGGCATGGATGACGACGTCGTACGTGAGGCCGACAGAACGCTGCGCAAACAAGGCCTCGCTATCCGCACGGGCACGCGCGTCACGAACGGCGGCCGTACAGAGAGCGGTGTGTTCGTCGACGTCGAACAGAATGGCGCGACGGAGCGCATCGAGGGCGACTGCGTGCTCGTCGCGGTCGGCCGTCGCCCGTCACTCACCGGCGTCGACGCGGCAGCGCTTGGTCTCAACCTTGGGCGCCGCGGCGAAGTGCTCGTCGACGATCAGATGCGCACCAACCTCCCCAACGTGTTCGCGATCGGCGACTGCGTACCGGGACCGATGTTGGCGCACAAAGCGGAGGAAGAAGGCGTCGTCGCCGTGGAAGTGATCGCCGGCAAGCCGGCGCATATGCACTACAAGGCAATCCCGAACGTCGTGTACACCTGGCCGGAGATCGCCGCGGTCGGACTCACGGAACGGGCAGTGAAAGAGAGTGGGCGCGAGTATCGCACCGGCAAGTTTCCCTTCTCCGCCAACGGTCGTGCGCGATCGCTGGGTGATGCGACCGGCTTCGTGAAATTCGTCGCCGATGCCAAGACCGACGAGCTGCTCGGCGCGCACATGATCGGACCGAACGTCTCCGAGCTGATCGCTGAAGTCGTGCTCGGGTTCGAGTATCGCGCGTCGGCCGACGACATCGGCATGACGATCCACGCGCATCCCACGTTGTCCGAAGCCACGAAGGAAGCCGCGCTCGCCACGCTTGGCCGCGCGCTCAACATGTGACGTGACCGGCTACTTCGCGCTCGAGCCGCGGCCGATGCTGCCGGAAGATCATCAGGGCACGCGCGTGCTGCTCATGGGCGCGCTCGGTGTCACGCCGTACATCGATCGAGCTCTCGAAGTGCTGCATCTCGCCGAACGAGGCAACGATCCCGAGCACCGCGCGCTCGTCATCGCGCGCGACGGCACTGTGGCTGGACTGGCACTGTACGGAACGGTCGCCGGATCTGACGGCGCTGCCCGCCTTCACACCGCGGTGCTCGCGCCGGGTGTCGAAGCTGACGATGTCGGCCGGCGACTGGTGCGAGCAGTCGCCGACGCGGCGCGCGACGCCGGCGCGCGGTTTCTTCTCGTCGAAATGCCCGACGACCCCGCACTCGGCACCATGGTCACGCTACTGCGCGAACAGGACTTCACAGAGGACGCGCGAGTTCCCGACTTCTACCGCGACGGCGTTGCGCTGACGTTTCTTCGGCTCTCGTTGTAGCGACGTCCGTCACTTGGTGGCAACAGCCAGTTTGACGTCGTCGTTCACGAGTTGCTCGAAACGCCCGGTTGAGCCGCACGGAATTCGATCCGAGCTGCCACCGGCAATGTCCTGAGCCATCGGCACGAACGTCGTTTGGATCTTGGTGCCGCCTTTGCCGTCGGGCTCCACCGTCGTCAGCAGCGACATGTAAATGCGATAGCTCGTCGCCTTCGGGCCATCCATTCCCGACCCGCAGTCGGCGAATTGGCTCATCGGCTTGCCGCCCATTTCGTGCGATTTATAGAAATTCGGATTGCCGAGTTGGTGCGACGCGGGATTCTCGACGGTCAACGGGATTTCGAACTGCGCGTAGACCTTTTTCACCGCGACCCAAACGTCCTGCGTGCCGGCCGCGACGATCGCCGCCGTGGCGCGCGGGCGCTCGGCCATGATGCCGTCGCCGCTGATCTGCCGCGAGCCCGCCGTACCGGGCGCGTCGCCGCCCATGAGAATGGTCGCCTGACGCGGCGTACTGTTCTCGTTCGTGGCGCCGCCAGAGCTCGCACACCCGGCGACCAGAATGACCAGCAATGTCCGGCGCATAGACGACTCCAATTCTGAATTGAGGTTGGTATACAATGCACCCAGACCCGCAAATTGGACAGAGTGTCATTCGAGAACAGCGACGGCTACGGCTGAAATTAGCGTCAGCCAATGCTCATACATCCGCCCCGACGGATGGAGCCCGTCCGACGCGATCAGACCGGGCTCGTCGGTCGCTCGGCGCGACATGGGCGTGACATCGACATAGCGTGCGCCGGTGCGCGCGGCTTCGGCGCGATTGGCGGCGTTGAATCCGTCGATCTGGGCTGCAATGCGAGCGCGATCGCGCCCGGCAGCGAAGGGCGTGACGCTCCAATCGGGAATCGACACGACGATGACGTGCGCCGGCCGGTTTCCCGCGAACGCAACCGCCCGCGCCAGCAGCGCGCGAAACTTCGACTGGTACGCGTCGATCTGTTCGCCACGATACTGATCGTTGACGCCGATGAGCAGGGTGACAAGATCATATGTCCCGGTCGGCGGCGCGGCATCGATTCCGGCGGCGAGTTCGTCGGTGGTCCATCCGGTGCGCGCAACGACCTCGAGCGTCGACACGGCGATTCCGCGTGCGCGTAGCGTGGCGGCGAGTCGCGCCGGCCACGCGGCGTCCGGCGCCACCGACTCGCCCACGGTATACGAGTCACCAAGTGCGAGAACTCGAATCACGGCAGCGGGTGCGCGCACCGGCGGCGGAAGCGTCATGGCGTGACGAATCCGTTGAACACGAGATCGGCGTAGCTATGAATCGCCCCCGCCGCCTGTCGCTCGAGAAAGCCGTCGACGGTCTCGATCATCGATGTGCTGATTGAGCCCGCGCCTGGCACGAACAACGGATGCGTCGAACCGAAGCGCCCGAAATAGCTGCGAATGATGACGCTCGAACGGTCACGCGGCAGGAGCGCAACATTCTTGGCGTACGTATCGAAGCCGCCGTCGCGCGTCATCAAATATTGTTCGACGTTGGACAGGTAAAACGCCGACAGCGTCAGGTGGTGTTCCGCGGCATACTCGCCGATCGCTCGTACCGCCTTGTCGCCTGCAACGTTTCCGACAACCGGCACAATGCGCCCGTCGAGCTCCATCTGCCGCACGAACTGGAACGCACTCTCATCAGCGAGATAGCCGATCATTTGACCGGCACGATCGGTGGCCGTCACGAGCTGACGGAACGTTGGATAGTCGAAGCGATTGTTGCGCCCCAGACTCGAATAGCGCGTCTCGAGACCGTCGGCGACAAACTCGTCGCGATATCGATCGATCATCTGGCGATCGCGCGCGTCGAGCGGAATCCCGAACGCGGTGATGCGGTCGTTGCTCGACTTCCGCGTAGCCGCGGCGACGAGCGAGTCGGACGGATGGCTGTCGAGGTACGCCATCACCGACGCGATCGGCCGCCCCGTCCACTGGTTGATGTCCGACGGGACCGGCTTGCCGAGCAGCAGGCAGAGATACTCGAGCCGGTTGCGCGACATCGAGAACAGCGATTTGAACAGCAGATGCTCGAGCAGGTTGTCGCGACGGATGTCGAGCATGAACGCGACGGTCGGCCGGATGAGCGCGATGTACGAGAAGTTCTGATCCGGACCGACGCCGATGTACACGCCGCCGTGGACGCCGACCTTGTGCAGTTGGCTGGCGACGCTGAGGTACGAGCCCTCATTCGTGATGATGTTGTCCGAATCGAAATAGCCGCCCGGCTCGGAGATCCGAGCAACCAGCGCGGCAAACGACGACGAGTCGGCTGGTTGGCCGGATCGTTGCGCGCGTGCGCTCGGCGCGGCGACGATGCACAGTACCGCGGCGAACGAGGCGAGCGCGATCGATGCGCGTCGTGCAGTCGGCACAGTAGGAGTACGGACTAGCTCGTGGGCTCGCTGAGGTCAGGCACGTCCGCCGCAGGTCCGTCCGCCATCACGAGCCGCAGGCGCGAAAGAAACGCCTCAGGTCCGGCGCCATCCGGCAGCACAGCGAGAGCCCGCAGTACGTCTTCGGGGCGAACGGCGAGCCCGGCGCTGATCGTGTTCGGATCGACGCCAACGCGTTCGAACTCGCGGAGCAGGTGCGCGAAGCGTTCTGCCTGTGACATGGCCTTCCTCGGGCAATGCACCCCGGGAAACAACAACGGCCGGCCCTGAGGGGCCGGCCGTTCTGTCAAACTAGACTACGCTGCCCTTAGCGGATGACCGCGAAGATCACCGCGGTGACCGCTGCGGCAACGAGCACGAGCGCAGTACCGGTGCCGACCGCCATCGCTGGCGTGAGCACGAACTCGCGGCGCCACCACGGCGTGATCAACTGCGGTGCCGTTTGCGGCAGCGCATCCATGATACGCGCTTCGAGGTAGACCGGCGTCCGCATACGGCGGCGCTTGTCGACTTCGACATTGATGTTCTTCCAGAACTCGACGTCGCGCGCGGTGTCACCCTTGCGAACGCTCGCTTCGGGAAGCTCGCCATCCAACCACGCGTGCACCGCGGGCGCGAGCACTCGGGCATCTTGTTCCTGGTGACCTAGCGGCACCTCTCGATCGGTGAGCGGGCGCGCGCGTTCCGGGCGTCGCGTCTGCCGATCACGGTGGCCGTCGAACCCGCCAAGGCCGTCGTCGGAGCGGAGATCGTCTACCATGTTAGGCGTACTTTTCCTCTAGGAGTGCTTGGAGAGCTTCACGCGCGCGATGTACGCGCATCTTCAGCGCCCCGACTGTAGTACCGAGCAAATCGGCCATTTCTTCGTATGACCGTCCTTCCACGTGCTTCAACACGAACGCCTCGCGGAGCGACGCGGGAAGCGTCGTCAGCGCGCGGTCCAAATCACTACGCAGTTCCGTACGATCCAGCTCTTCGTCCGGCGTCGCGTACGACGACGGTTGATCGTCTTCGTCGTAGCTCAGGTGCGAGCGGCGAATGTTCTTCAGCCAGTCCTTGCACCCGTTGGCGACGATTCTGAAGACCCAGGCATCGAATCGGCCGCGCACCTCGGCGAGGTGCTGATACGCCTTGATGAAGCTGAGCTGCAGAATGTCCTCGGCCACGTCCGGGCTACCGGTCATGCACAGCGCATGACGGTAGAGAGGATCGCTGTACCGCGAAATCAACGTTTTGAACGCGTCCCGATTGCCAGCTAGGACGCGCTGGATGATGAGTTGATCGGTGTTATCCTGATCAACCATATTCTGATCAGCCCGCAGGGGCGTCTCCGTTGTCTTCACGACAACAGAGTAACGCGTTGTACGCGCTTCGGACAGGGCGCCGGCTCGGCCACGAGGCTGAAGAAGGGTTGCCACGTGGATAAGACGAGGGGCGCCAATCCCGGGTAACAGGGCAGTCGGCTGGAGGGGCGACCGGTCACCTTTGCGGCCTCGCCGAACGCGCGCTGTAAAGTTCTAATACCGCTCCTTCAATTCTCGATGGAGCGGCCACGGGTCGCCACCGAGTGAAACACGCCCCACCCGTCCGCTCGAATTCCCGACCCGTGCTCGTCCAGTCCGGGCGGCGGCAACCGCACGCTTCCACCAACGCTCGACGGAACGCCGGTAAGCGCCGACGCGCCGGTTCCACGCAGCGCGTCGAGAACGCCCTGCACAATGCCGTTCGGAACGCCGGCGGCGTCGAGTTCACGCTGCCAGTGTGACGCAGGTCGCAAAGCGATTCGCTCGGAAAACGCTGCGACGATTCGATCACGCGCCGCCAACCGCGCCGCGTTCGTCGCCAATGACGGGTCATCGGCAAGCGCGCCGTGTCCAATCGCTCGCGCACACGCGACCCACTGCGCGTCGCTCCCGACCGCGATGATGAGCGGCTTGTCAGACGCACGAAAGAGTTGATACGGAACGAGGTTTGGATGCGCGTTCCCCCACCGCACCGCGTCGCGCCCGGTCAGCAACGAGTTCTGCGCAACGTTCACGAGAGCGGCGCGCGCGCTGTCCGCGAGGGAAATTCCAATCCGACCGCCGCCGCCCGTGCGGCCACGCCGAACGAGCGCAGCCAGAATCGCCATCGGCGGCGTCCTTTCCAGCAATCACGTCCACGAGCGCCACGCCGGCCTTCATCGGGTCGCCGTCCGGCTCACCAGTGATCGCCATCCAGCCGCACTCGGCCTGTGCGACGAAGTCGTACCCGGGACGATCCACGCCGAGTCCGAATCCGGTGATCGTGCACCAGATCAGCTCGGGCCGGCGCACGCACCACTCCTCGGGCGAAATCCCGTGGCGCTCCAGCATGCCGGGTCGGAAATTGTCGATCACCACATCCGCATCGGCGATCAGCACGTGCGACGACGCCACGATCCTCCGCCGACGAGAGATCGGCTCCGAGGCTGAGCTTGTTGCGATTGACGCTCAGATAGTACGCGCTGCGGCCGAGCTCGTCGAACGGCGGTCCCCACGTTCTGGTCTCGTCGCCCACGCCCGGCCGCTCGACCTTGATCACATCCGCGCCAAGATCGCCAAGCAACATGGAGCACAAGCGGCCCGGCGAGAACTCGGCTCAAATCCAGAATTTTGAGGCCATTGAGCATAAAATGTCGCTATAGTTGCGTGTTGATGTCTAAATAACTGTCTGGCAGAGGCTCTGATGCGAATTCGCAATTGAGCAATCACAGTCCACCCGTTGGCCCCGCCTTGCATAGCTGCTGCAAAATCATATACTTCCGCCGTCGAGCAGCCTTTGGCGGCGCGAAGATAGCGCGAGCGACTGCCTGCGACAACTGATCTGCGGCCCTTCCCCCTACGCCGCTCTCCCGAGCAATCAATAAATGGCGGACAAGCCCCACTCGAACGACCCGGCCGCTCCTCCAGTCCCAGCACCGGGAGGAGGCGCCCCCTCGTCGCCCGGAACGGCACCAGGTGCGGCCCCGGCTGCTCCGCGACGCGCGCCAGGTCACCGCGGCGCCGACATGCGGGATACCGTCGCCGAAATGGCTGAGCGTGCGCAGCTGATCAGTCAGGAAGCGGGAAGCAAGGTCGCGGCAGCGATGAAGGACGTGATCAGTGCCGGCGCGGGCATCACCGGGTTCGCGATCGAGAGTGCCCGCGATCTCGTCCAGTTCATGGTACGCCGTGGGCAGATGACACCCGAGGAAGGCGACAAGCTCATTCGGGAGGCCGAGGCAGCGCACGACAAGCGATCGCCGAGCGAGAAGGCGCGTCCGACCGCATCGAAAGTGGCCGCGGACCGCGCGGCTGAAGCGAAGATTCAGGCCGCAGCGCGCGCCGCTGCGCTCGCCGCGTCGATGCCGCCATTCCGTCCCGGCGTGCGACCGGTTGTGCCGCCGGCGGGATCGTCGAACGGAATGAACAGCAAGCCGTCGCCCAAGCCCACGGATGCGCCGGCCGTATCAAAGTCTGTCGCGCCCACGCCCCCAGTCGCGAAGAAGCCTGCGACGCATGTCGCCGCTGCTCCAGCGACGAAGAGCGCCAAACCTGCGAAAGCCCCGGCGAAAGTCGTGCGCTAAAGCCTCAGCGCCGAAGCCAAAATCCGCCAAGCTGAGCAAGCCGGCCAATAGCGTGAAGTCGGCGGGAAGAAAAAGGGCGGAAAGCGCTAGCGAGACTTCGATTGTGCTTGGCGCTGCGCGAGTAGCGTGGCGAGAAGCTCATGCATCGCGGTTGTATCGGGCACACTGAACTCCGCGATCGTCGTCGAGACGGCACTTCCGCCAACGTGCACCGTGACGCACCGCGGGTCACGCATGCGCAGCGCGCGAAACATGTCCTCGTCTGTTCGGTCGTCACCGGCGCAAAGCAGCGACGCGTCGCGCGCGAGTCCGCCCAATTTTCCCGCGAGCTCGAGGGCGGCAGTCCCTTTGTCGACTTTGGCCAGCGGACGCAACTCGATCACCTCTTTCCCGTGTGAGAGCTCGAGTCCCAGGCGATTCGCGATGTCAGTGATGCGCGCGGTGAGTTCGGGCACGAGGGTGCGCGGCATAAGCCGGTAGTGCACGCTGAGCGTCCAGCGCTTGTCCTCGAGGATCACGCCCGGCGTACGACGCGCCACATCGTTGGCCGCGACCGACGCGGCGGCGAGTTGATCGCCGAAACGCGCGATTTCCGGATCGACTATCGCCACCTGGCCTGGTGCGGCGACCTCGATCCCGTGATTCCCAACAATCCAGACGGTATCGAGTCCAATCAGTCGGGCGGCGTCAGCGGCGCCGCGACCAGAGATGGCAACGACGTGCACGTCCGGCAAGCGCGACAGGTCGGCCAACATGGCGCGTGTGACGGGCGAAATCGCCGCGTCCTGGGGACGAGGTGCGATCGGCGACAGCGTTCCGTCGATGTCGAGCAACAACACGAGCGGCGTACCGGCGAGACGCGACACCAGCGTCTGGGACATCGGAAGCGCCGGCGTCGTGGTCACGGTGTCACACGGCGGCGATGTGACGCTGCTGAGCGCCCATGATGTCGGTCGATCGCGCGAGGATCGAGTCGAGCCAATCGAAGATGGTGGAGTTGTGCAGCTGGCGGCGCATCCGATGCATGCGGCGTTTGCGTTCTTCCGGAAGCATCTCGAGCGAGGTGCGGATCGCACCGACGAATCCGTCGATGTTGAACGGATTGATCAGCACCGCACCGTCGATCTCTTCGGCGGATCCGGTGAATCGACTCAAAATCAGCACGCCGCGCTCGTCGAGCTGGCAAGCGACGAACTCCTTGGCCACGAGATTCATTCCATCTTGCAACGATGAGACGATACACAGATCCGCCGCTCGATATACCGCGGCCAACAGATCGGAATCGACATTCTCGTTGATCAGCACGATCGGAGTCCAGTCGTCGGTTCCGAACCGTTCATTGATCGACATGACCGAACGCGCGACGTCGCGATCGAGGAGGTTGTAGGCCGGCAGATCGGTACGCGATGGTGTGCACACGAATATGAACGTGAAGCGCTCGCGCAGCTCGGGCGATTCGGTCCACAATGTTTCGAGCGCGCGCAATCGCTCGGGAATGCCCTTGGTGTAGTCGATGCGGTCGACACAAACGCCGAGCTGCCGCGTGTCCTTCGTGTACCGTGCACGCAACGTGTCGACGCGCGCGATGCTGTCGGTCGACGACGCCATGGCCTCGAACCGATCGACGTCGATGCTGATCGGAAAGGCGCCGACCGCGACGACGCGATCGCGAAACGAAACGGTCTGGCGGACGTGGTCGACGTGCGCTTCGGCGACGAACTTTTCGACACAGTCGAGAAAATTCACGACGTACCGGTCGATCTGAAATTCTATGAGATCGTTGCCGAGGAGTCCGCGGAGAACGGCTTCGTGCGTGCCGGCGGGGAGCAGGCGAAGAATGTCGGCCGGTGGAAACGGAATGTGCCAGAACTGATGAATGAACAGCGACGGGCGCATCGCGCGCAGGAATTCCGCGGCGAGGGCGAAGTGATAGTCCTGGATCCAGGCCATGGCGCGCCCGGTGCATCGTTCCGCTTCGTCGGCCACCGCGTGCGCGAACCGGAGGTTGACCGTGCGGTATCGCTCCCAGAACTCCGTGCGGAATTCGACGTGCTGGATGAGCATGTGGCATAACGGCCACAGCGCGCGATTGGCGAACCCGTGGTAGTAACCGTTGATGTCGGCGTCGTCGAGCCAGACGCGACGCAGCGTGTACGACTCTTCGCCGGGCGGAACGGCGACGCGCCCCGTCTCGTCGGAAACTTCGTGATCCGCGCTGCCAGATCCCCACGCGACCCAGGTGCCGTGCGTCCGGCGCATTGTCGGATCGAGGGCGGACACCAAGCCGCCGGGTGGCTGCCTCACCTCGATCCCTCGGCTACCGCGCATATGCTCGTACGGCTCGCGGTTGGACACGAGGATGAACTTGCAGTCGTCCAGATAGTGCGTGATATCGACCATTAGACGGTGCTGAAGCAGCAACAGCCATGCCCGGTTCGGGCGCCCGCGTACACGCAAGCGACTGGCGAATGGTTGGGCGAAGAATACGTTTAGCGGACGTGAGCGATACTATCGTCACGCGCGCACCCACGCGCATCGATTTCGGCGGTGGCTGGACGGACGTACCGCCGTACTCCGACGAGATGGGCGGGTTCGTGTGCAACCTGGCCATCTCGCGATACGCCGCCGTGACGATCGCGCGCGATGACGTCCGAATGGCGCAGACGACGTCGGCCGCCGATCGCGCCATCGTCGATGCGGCAACGAAACGGCTCCCGCTTGCCGGTGTCCGGATTTCCGTGAGCAGCGATTTTCCGATCGGCGCCGGGTTGGGCGGATCGTCCGCCGCGGGCGTGGCGACCGTCGCCGCGCTTTCCCTCGCGCGCGACGAGGTGCTCGACCGCGCGGCAATGGCCGAACTCAGCCGCGACATCGAGATCGCGGATGTCGGCATCGCCGGTGGACGGCAGGATCACTACGCTGCCGCGTTCGGCGGCGCGCTGGGACTTCGCTTCACCTCCGGCCATGTCGATGTCGAGCAGATTCCGCTCGACGATGCACTGCGGCGGGAGATAGAACGCCGTTGCATGATCGTCTATACCGGTCAAAGCCGGATTTCCGGCGACACGATCAACGCCGTGCTCGACGCCTATCGCTCGCGCGACCGGCGCGTGGTCGGCGCGCTCGCAAGCATGCGCGACGGCGCCGAACAGATGGCGCGCGCGCTCCGTGCCGGCGACCTCGACACGCTCGCCTCGCTCGTGTCAGAACAGTGGATTCACCAGCGGTCGCTGCACGCGGCGATCCCGACGCCACTGATCGACGAAATAGTAAGTCGAGCGACGCGGGCCGGCGCCATGGGCGCGAAAGCGCTGGGCGCGTCCGGCGGCGGATGCGTCCTCGTGATCGCGAATGCCGATCGCGTCGACGACGTTCGGCGCGCCGTGGAATCTCTCGGCACATTGCTGCCGTTCGCGATCGACGACGCTGGGGCGACGCGATGTTCGTAGCACGAGGCGACGCG
Organism: uncultured Gemmatimonadaceae bacterium; assembly: GCA_963817445.1. Taxonomy (GTDB): domain Bacteria; phylum Gemmatimonadota; class Gemmatimonadetes; order Gemmatimonadales; family Gemmatimonadaceae; genus JAQBQB01. The sequence continues at coordinate 43,627 of CAWFOG010000026.1, read as the reverse complement.
ATCGCGCTGACGCGCGAGCTGGTGCGCATCGACTCGCGCAATCCGTCGCTGGTCGCCGGAGCGCCCGGCGAGGGAGACGTTGCGCGCGCACTCGGTGACGTGCTGCGCGCCTGGGGCTTCGACGTAGAGTTGATGGACGCCGCACCAGGGAGGCCAAACGTCGTGGCACGTGTCGGACACGCGGGACGTCGGAGCCTGATGTTCAACGGGCACCTCGACATCGTCGGCGTCGACGGAATGATCCACCCGCCGTTCGACGTCCACGAACGGGCGGAACGGATCTACGGGCGCGGATCGGCGGACATGAAGGCCGGCGTCGCCACGATGTGCGCCGCCGCCGCGCGCGCGATCGACGCCGGACTCGATGGCGAAATCGTGATTGCCGCGGTAGTCGACGAGGAATTCGAGAGCCTCGGGACGCGCGCGTTGATTGAGCGCGGTGTTCGCGCCGACGCGGCGATCGTCACCGAGCCAACCGGTCTGGCAATCATGCCGGCGCATCTGGGATTCGTGTGGCTCGACGTCACGACGTATGGCCGCGCCGCGCACGGGAGCCGGTGGGATCTCGGTGTCGACGCGATTCGACACGCTGGCCTTGTACTCGCGGAACTCGATCGCATCGACTCGACGGTGCTCACGACGCGCCGTCACCAGCTGCTCGGCCGACCGTCGGTGCACGCGTCGCTGATCGCCGGAGGAACGGGCATGTCGACGTATCCTGACCGCTGCACCATTCGCATCGAGCGCCGGACGATTCCTGGCGAGACGCCGCAAGACGTCGAACAAGAGTGGCGCGACGCGTGCGCGCGCGTGGCGGCCGTGCAACGCGACTTCCGGTCGGATGTCGTCGTTACTTTATCGCAGGCGCCGAGCGACGTGGCCGTCGACGCGCCCATCGTGCGCGAGTTGCGAGCCGTGATCGGCGATGCGGGGCGCGAGCGTGCGCATCGAGGGGATGACGGCGTGGACGGATGCCGCGCTCCTCAACTCAGCGGGAATTCCCGCGATCTGTTTCGGACCGGGCGACATGGGTGTCGCGCACGCGGCGGAGGAGTACGTGTCGATGAAGGAAATTGAGAGCGCGACGGACATTCTCGCGCAATTGGCGCTGCGCTGGTGCTCGTCCGATCGGGCGAGCGGTGTTCCTGCATGACGCAATTGAGCCATGAGCAATACAACCTGATCGAGCGCGCGATCATGCACCGCACGCGGCTCGCTGTGGTCAGGTTGGGCCGTGAGTACATCGTTACGCCGCTTGCGCTGCGGACGAGCGACGGACGCGAGGCGATCGAGACGCGAAATCCGACGACGGGACACGATCTGACGATTTACCTGGACGAGATCGAGCGCGTGGAGGCGGTCGGATGACGGGGCAGCGTGAATCGCCGGCGCCGTTGCCGTTGGTCGCCGTGTACGCCGACGAGTCGTGCTTGGGCAACGGACGCGAGGGGAGCAATCCCGGCGCGGCAGCGGGGCTCATCGAGTACGTGCACCCGGACTCGGGAAATCTGACGCGTTGGGACTATTGGATATCGGAGCCCGGAACGACCAACAACCGCATGGCGTTGCGCAGCGTGATCGAGGCGTTTCACGCGCTGTCGAAAAAGGGAGTCCGTTTTCGCGTCGTGTTCACGAGCGACTCGCAGTATCTCATCAAGGGCATGAGCGAGTGGGTGTTCGGCTGGATGTCGCGCGGCTGGAAGAAGAAGGACGGTCCGATTCTCAATCTGGAGCTGTGGATGGCGGCGGTAGATGCCGTTCGCGGACACCAGGTGAGTTGGCGGTGGGTGCGCGGCCATGATGGTCATCCACAGAACGAATACGCCAATTTTCTCGCGACGCGCGCCGCGCGCGAGCAGACGACCTCGGCCGGCCTCGCGTCGTCGACCTTCGACGAATGGCTGGCCGACGAGCGGACCAAGGGGCTGTCGATCGAACCCGAGTCGTTCCCCGACGGAGCGAGCTTTCGGGCCGTCCGCGCGTACCCGATCGCCGCGCCCCCGATCAGCGCACTGTGATTCCGCGTTCGCGGAGGGCGACCGATCGCGAACCTCGCAACGCGCGCACCGGTGGGCTCGCGTTGTGGAATGTGTCGCGCTACCGTGAAGGCGGCATCGGAGAGCACACTGTGATGGCCCAGAGAGAGGCGCATTGATGGACAATCTCGATCGGATGTACCGTCATTTGGTGCGGACCGTGCGCGCCCGCTTTCCGCAGTACGTCACGGAACCGTTCAACGTCGCCGAGCTGCACCAGACGATTCTCCCCTACCGGCTGCATCGCCGCGAGTTGGGGCTCGACACGAACGAGGACTACGAGATCACGCTGACGCAGCTGCTGTCCGGATCGCGCGACTATGTGATCGTCGACGACCAAATGCGCGACGCGCTCCGCCGCGAGCTGTCGACGCCCAACCCAGATCCGAGCAGCTACAAGGAATTCGGGAGCGCGACCGTCGCGCTGTCGCCAGCCGCGATCCGCAGTCTCGACATCGGTCCCGATGAAGAATCTCTAACAAGCACGCACGGCGAGCGCGCCGAATGCGTCGGGCAGTTCGAACGCCGCGTCCGTTACTGGTCCGCCGGCCGCCGCGCCCACCGGCGCGAAGCCGCCGCGTTCGGCAACTCCGAAGTTGCCAACGGCTGCTCCCGTACCGCGCCCCGTTGGAGCGGCGACGACGTCGCCGTCTGGTGTCCGTCGCGTGATGCCGGAAGCCGGCGACCGGTGCCGCTCGTGTGGCGAAGGGTTGCCAACGGGTCGCCCCATCACGTTTTGTCCGCACTGCGGGCAAAACCTCACGACGATGAACTGCCTGGGTTGTGGATCGGAGCTCGAGGTCGGCTGGAAGTTCTGCCCGACGTGCGGACGCCCGGCCGCGACTGCGTAGAGCAAACGGCGAGTTCCGGGGTATGAGCCGTAGACCGACTTCGGCGAGAACGGCATGAACAACAGACGACGAACGACCGGCGCGGCGTGCGTGGCCGCTACCGCACTCTTGGCAATCTCGTACGCCAGCGCCACCGCCCGGACCTCCGCGGGCACAGTTGACGTTCGAGCGCTCGACGCGCCTACAGTGGGGTCAGCGGCGCGTGCACTGCCGAACACCGCCGCTCCCCCGGGTCGCTGGCGAGTGGCAACGGAGGAACACATCGACCTGTGGCTGCACGGGTTTTCGATCCTCACGAGCGACACCGGACACGTGCCGTTTTTCGACCGCGGCTACAGGCAGCAGATCGCCGCGCTCAAGCACCAGCGAAATCTCGTCACGCAGCTCGACGCCAATCAGAAAGAGCTGTCGCAACGGTTCGTGACCAATCCCGCGCTCACGAACGCGCAGTTTCTGGCGATGTACTTCCCGTCGTTCCAGGAAATCGTCATCGCGACGGACCACTTCATCCGTTCGGGGGGAGATCCGCGCGCCGCGTCGGACCCGATGATGCAGCAGGAGATTGCGATACTGGCGGCGAACTTCCCCACGCCTGCCGATCGGAACTGGTTGCGACTGTTCGTGCAGAGCCTGCAAGACGAGAACACGCGCTTCTACAGCGCGTATTGGGCGAGCGAGCAGCAGGCGCGCAATGCAGCCCTGTTGCAATTCACCCAGCAGTGGCAGTCGGTCTACTATCCGAAACTGGCGCGCTTTCTCACCAACACGCAGCAGGGATCAGGCGAGCTCCTTCTGTCGCTGCCGCTTGGCGGCGAAGGACGCACCGTCAACGGCGGCAAAGAGCTGAATACGATCGCCGTCGAGTTTCCTCGAACGGTTGAGGCTGTGCCCGAGGCGCTGTACGCATTCGTGCACGAAGCCGTCGCCAAGCTGGCTGACGAGGCGATCGCCGACAACACCACCCCCGCCGAGCAGCGGTCGGGAGCATCGATCACCTATGAGGGCAACGGAGCAGTCCGCAGCGGAGCGTTGTTGCTTCAGCGCGTTGCACCAGATCTTTTGCCTGGCTACATGCGCTTCTACATCGGCACGCTTGGCCGGGCAATTCCCACCGGTGATCCGACCGCGGCGTTCGAAGCGACATTTCCTCTGCCCGCCGCGATTCTCACGGCCGTTGGCAAACAGATCGACGTGGTGCTCGGCGGAATCTGACGCGGGTGAAACTGAGCGGACGCTAGCTCGGTAATCCGGTATCAGCCGCAATTAGTTAGTAGAATTCAACCATGCCCGACTCGTCTCCTTCCGGCCCGCCGGCACCGCGCATCGACCGCGCCTCGCTCGAGCGCGTGCTCGCGCGCGCCGCCGAGCTTCAGAGCAACACGAGCGGCGACACGAGCGAAGAGTTCACGGAAGCGCAGCTTCTCGACCTGGGGCGCGAGGTCGGCCTATCGCCGCAGCATTTGCGTCAAGCGATGGCCGAAGAACAGACGCGATCGATTCTGCCAAGCGACGAACGCGGCTTCGCGTACAGCGTGATCGGCCCGAGCCGCGTGGGCGCCGCGCGCACGGTGGCGGGCAAGCCAGCCGATGTGCTCGCGGCGATCGACACGTGGATGCAACGACAAGAGCTGCTCATCGTCAAACGGCACCACGCCGACCGGATCGTGTGGGAAGCACGACACGATTTTCTCGTCGGGATCAAGCGTGCGTTCAAAGTCGGCGGACGCGACTACGCGCTATCGCAGGCGTTCGAGGTATCGGCGACGGCGATCGCCGTGGACGACACACGAGTCCACGTCGCGCTCGACGCCGATTTTCGCACGAATCGCGCGCACGGCGCCCAACAGGCCGCTGCCACCACCGTCATCGGCGCGGCGGCGGCTGGAGCGCTCGTCCTTCATCGGCATAACGGCCATCGTCGCCGCGGCGCCGGCGCTGATCGCTCCGGTCATCGGGCTCGCCGGGGCACGCACGTTTCAGCGGCGACTGGTGTCGCGCGCGCAGCTCGCGCTCGAGCAGTTGCTCGACCGGCTGGAACGTCAGGAGATCGGGCGGCGGGGCGGCGAATCGCTCCTCGGGGCGATCGTCGCGGCAGCGACGGCAGTTCCGCCGCGACGCCTCTAACGGGCGACAGCGAGCGGCGACCAGGATCGCGCTATGCGCGACGGCGCGTCACCAACTCAGCTCGAGGGGTTTTGCCCGCGTCCGTTCGACGAGCGCGCTCAGCGCGCGGTTGCTCAGTACGCCGAGCACGCTGAGGATCGTGAGCGACTTGACCTCGCGCCGAGAGATTTTCACCGTATGCCGCCGCGCGATCGCGTCGGGTGTCCGCGTGAGATCGCGCAGCGTCGCGTACGCGAAGAGCAGCGGCAGCGCGCAAAAAAGCCGGATCGCCACGGCGCGGCGCGGAATCGCCAGCAGATACGTCGTCGCCTGCTCGAGGTCCTGCCATGCGAGCTGAATCAGCGACGCGAGTGCCGCCTGATTCTCGCTCGCCAGGTCGAGTGCGAGAATTGTAGAGTGACCGCTGCCGTGGGCGCGCAGCAGCTGCTCAGGGATGTAGATCGAGTTGTCTCGATCGGCGTCGCCCGCCACGTCTTTTAGGATGTTCACCGTTTGCAGCGCCTCGGCGAACGCGCGCGCGCGCGCACGGAGCGCCTCGTAGCGTCGCGCGCCGATGCTCGGCGCATGCTCGCGCCACAGGTCGGTGAGGAGGTACCCGACTGTACCGGCGACGTAATAGCAGTATTCCTTGTACTCGTCGAGCGTCTGAATTCGAATGCCCTCGGGGTACGCGACGACGAACTTGCGCATCCCGACGATCATCTCGACCACCCAGCGCTTGATGATCGCTTGGGTCGCGACCGGCAACGAGCGATAGTGATCGAACACGAGGTTTGTATTTCGGGCCAGCCGCGTGTGCGCCGCCTCGCCGCCCAACACGGATAGCCGCGACGCGAGCGCGTCGGATGCAGTTGGGTCGTCGAAGCACGCGGCGAGCGCGTCGAGCAGCGACGCCTTGGTAGTTGCCTCGAGAACGGGCTCGTCTTCGATCGTGTCCGCAATGCGACAGAGGAGATACGCGTCGCGCACGGCGCCGCCGAGATTGCCGGGAAGAACTCGGATGCTCACGGCGAAGGTGCGTGAGACCGACGGCAGAATCTCGTTGCAGAAGTCGTTGGCCCGGCGCGCGCGTGCGTCCATCGAGACGTCGTGGCGAAGAAAAGGTGGGAAGAGCGCAGGCAACCGCTGCCCGCAACTCCGGTAGTTACACTATAAGCGTGAGCTCCGACAGATGAGTGCGACGGCTGCGTTGACTCCGCCCAGTGACTTTCGCGGACTGTTCCGCGCCGACGACGATGCCCGCGGCGTGTACGCCGAGGCGGCGGGAATCGCGCGCGTCATGCCGCGCGCCGTCGCCGTACCTGTCGACGTCGACGACTTGGTGCGACTCGTCCGATGGGCCGGCGAATCGCGCACGCCACTCGTGCCGCGCGGGTCGGGAAGCAGCATGCCCGGCGGCGCGGTGGGCGATGGCGTCATCGTCGACCTGAGTCGTTGGCGAACCATGGATAAGGTCAACGTCATCGAGCGCACGATTCGCGTTGGACCCGGCGTCCTCCGCGCCGAAGTCGACCGCGCCGCTCGGCGACACGGGCTGCGGTTTCCGGTCGATCCGTCGAGCGGCGCGTTCTGCACGATCGGCGGCATGGCGTCGACAAACGCCGCGGGCGCGCACTCGATGCACTTCGGGTCGATGCGCCGCTGGGTACGCGCGCTCGACTGCGTATTCGCCGATGGAACCCGCGCCACGGTTCGTCGCGGAGAAGATCCGCCGCGAGGCGTTCCGGCGATCGATCGGTTTCTCGCCGATTGCGCCGTCGCTCGTCGAGCGCGAGTCGCGGCGGCCGTCGACGCATGCGGGCGTGGTCAAGGATTCGTCCGGGTACGACATCGCCGGCTATTCCACGTCACACGATCTCGTCGATTTACTCGTCGGCAGCGAAGGAACGCTCGCACTGTTCACCGGAATCGAACTCGCGCTCGCGCCCGCCGTTCATGCGACGAGTAGCGTGCTGGGCGCCTTCAGTTCCGTCGAGGACGCCGTCGCCGCCGCGGGTCGCGCGCGCGCGTCGGGTGCTGTGGCGTGCGAGCTGCTCGATCGCACGTTCCTCGACGTCGCGGCGTCGGGAGGCGCGGAGCGACCGGTACCCGACGGAACGGAGTCCGCGTTGCTCGCCGAGGTCGAGGGCGATGACGCGGCTGCCGCGGCCGCGGCGGCGCGCGACGTGGAGCGAGTGTTCCGCGAGTCTGGTGCGACGACGGTTCGCGTGGCGCTCGACCAGCCGACGGAGACGGAACTGTGGGAGCTGCGGCATGCCGCGAGCCCAATCCTCGCCAAGCTCGACCCGAATCTTCGGTCGATGCAATTCATCGAGGACACGGCCGTTCCGCCGGCGCAGCTCGCGGCGTACGTCCGCGGTGTCCGGCGAATTCTCGCCGAGAACGACACGCGCGGCGTGATCTTCGGGCACGCCGGCGATGCGCACGTGCATGTGAATCCCCTCGTCGACGTGGGTCGTGCCGACTGGCGTTCGCGCGTCGAACGAATTCTCGACCAGGTCACCGAGCTCACCGCCTCGCTCGGTGGAACGCTCACCGGCGAGCATGGCGACGGGCGACTCCGTACGCCGCTTCTCGCGCGAGTGTGGCCGGCGAGCGCCATTGCAGAATTCGGCGAGGTGAAGCGTGCGTTCGATCCCGGACGGCATTCTCAACCCGGGCGTCAAAGTGGCGCTGGATGGCGAGCAAGCGCTCGGCGGCATCAAGTACGATCCGGCGCTCCATGCCAGCTGCCGGCGCGCGCGCGCGCAGTGCTCGATCGAGTCGAGCGCGATCGAGCGTATGCGTCGTTCCGACTCGATCTCCTCGACGCCACGACCTAACTCCGATTGGGCGGATGCCGCGCGTGAACGCGCCTTGTCCCGCGCCGCGCCGTCCCGTTGATTTCTCCGCCTCACCCGACGTTCCACACCCACGCATCGCGGCAATCGCTCATGTCTCGCTACTACACCGAGCCGGTTCTCACTCTGCTCTCGCAGCCGAGCTTCACCGTTGCCGAGCATTTGCCGGTGACGTGGATCGGTGAGAGCACCGATGGCGAGCGGCTCGCTGAATACGCCGGGCGGCTGTGCTACATGAGCCAGCACAATCCGGCGAAGCGCGAGACGCGGGAGTATCTGGAGAACATCAAGAAGCAGGGGCACGGCAGCGTCCTCGAACACGCGAACTATTCGATTCTCGCCGAGGGAGTGAGCCGGTCGCTCACGCACGAGCTGGTTCGCCATCGTGCCGGGTTCGCCTACTCTCAGCTCTCCCAGCGCTACGTCGACGAATCCGAGGCGAACTTCGTGATGCCTCCCGCGATCGTCGGTGACGAGGGGCTCGAGCGCGCATGGCGCGAGCAGGTCGACGCCGCGCAGGTCGCGTACGTCGCGCTCGTGGCGCAGCTCATGGAGCGCTACGGCTGGGTCGCGGACCGCGTCCACCGCCGGAAGATGTCGCGCGAGGCGGCGCGTGCCGTTCTTCCCAATGCGACGGAGACGAAAATCGTCGTCACCGGAAACGCGCGCGCCTGGCGGACCATGCTCGAGTTGCGGTCGAGCGAGGGCGCGGAGTTGGAGATTCGCCGCATGGCGGTGGCAACGCTGCGACTGCTCCAGCGAACGGCGCCGGGGTTTTTTTCCGACTTCGAGATCTACATGGCCGACGACCGCCGAGAGGCTGGTCGCGTCGGGTACCACAAAGTCTGAGCGACGAGAACCGCGGAGCAGACCGCTCGAGATTTTCCCGGCCGCGAAATCTCGAAAAAAATCATTGCGTCATTTTTTCAGTGTTCGTATTTTGCGCTGCATCCGAGTTGGCATTTCTCTTGCGCCGCCGCGTCGATGACTCCGCACTACGTGCGACGCCTTCTCGAAGCTCGAACTTTGGCGGCGGCTTGCCGCGGACGACCAACTGAGACTGGATGACGCGCATCGGGTTCGCGTACAACCAAAAACCTGAGCCGCCTGTGGGGCTGGTGAGCACAGCCTCGGAATCGCGCTCAGACGAAGAGCCTCCCAGTATCAACGATGTCTACGCGGAGTGGGACTCCGCCGACACCATCGACGCCGTCGCCTCCGCGCTCTCCGCCCTTGGCGACGTGATCCGGCTCGAGGCCAACGCCGACTTTCCCGAGCGACTCCGCACCGAACACCCCGACATCGTCTTCAACATCGCCGAAGGACTGTACGGCACCAATCGCGAGGCACACGTCCCGGCGATCTGCGAATTCTTCGATGCACCGTACTCGGGCAGCGATCCGTTCACCCTCTCGCTCTGCCTCCACAAGGGTCGGACCAAAGACGTACTCAGCGCCCACGGCATTCCCACGGCGCCGTTCGTCGTCCTCGAGTCTGGCACCGCTCTCGACCACTTTCTCTCCGGCGACGCGCACCCTCTCGGACGGCCAACGCACGGCGCGCCGCTCTTCGTGAAGCCGGTCCAGGAAGGTTCCTCGAAGGGAATCACTGAGCGCAATCTCGTTCGCAGCGCCTCTGAGCTCGAAGCGCAAACGCGCTCGCTGCTCGAGGCGTATGCGCAACCGGTCATCGTCGAAGCGTTTCTTCCCGGCGCCGAATTCACCTGCGGCGTTCTCGGCAACGGCGACGGCGCGCGTGTCTTGCCGCTCGTCGGCATGAACTTCGGCTCGCTGCCGGATGGCGCGCTGCCGATCTACGGATTCGAAGCCAAGTGGATTTGGGATACCGCCGACAATCCGCTCGACATCTTCGAATGTCCCGCGCGAATCGATCGCCGACTCCAGCAAGCGATCGAACAGACGGTGCTCCGCGCCTATCGCGTGCTCGGCTGCCGCGACTGGTCGCGTATCGACGTTCGTCTCGACGCCGCCGGCATTCCGAACATCGTCGAGGTCAATCCGCTCCCGGGCATTCTGCCGAATCCGTCCGACAACTCCTGTCTCCCCAAAGCCGCGCGAGCCGCTGGCCTCAACTACGACCAACTGATCCAGGCCGCCCTGACCGCCGCGGCCGAGCGCACCGGCGTATCGTTGCGCACGACGCAACACGCCCAACGCCCAACGCTCGTCGCATGAAGATCGCCATCCTCTTCGACGGCGCGTCCGCCTACGCGACGAAACCCGATCAGCTGATCCTCGGCACGGTGTCCGCGATCGAGCAATCGCTCATGGCCGAGGGCAACGACGTCGGATACGTGCCGGTGTACCAGGACGGCAAGTGGATCGACAAGCTGCGACGCGGAAAGTTCGACCTCGCGTTCAACATGTGCGAGGGAATCGACGGCATCGCGTCGCTCGAGTCGGCGGTGATCTCGGTCCTGGAATTGTTCAAGACGCCATTCACCGGCGCGTCCAGCTACACGGCGGCGGTCTCTCTGCGCAAGCACGTGATCAACGGCCTGCTCGAGAAGGCCGGGCTCCCGGTGCCGCGCTTCGTCGCCGTGCGTCGCGGCGATCCGTTGGTGAGCGTCGGATTCCCCGCCATCGTGAAGCCGGCGGCGGAAGACGCGTCGCTTGGCGTCGAGCAGCGATCGGTCGTGCGCAACTCGCGCCAGCTCGCCGAACGGGTCGGTGCCATGCTCGAGCTCTGGGACGAAGTGCTCGTGCAGCGCTACGTCGACGGACGCGAGGTCAACGTCGGCATTCTCGGCGACTCGGTCCTCCCGATCGCCGAGATCGATTTCGGAAAGATGCCGCGCGGCCACTGGCGCATCGTCACCTACCAGTCGAAGTGGGAAACCGGAAGTGTCGACGACATTGGCGCCGAGCCGCGCTGTCCCGCGCGCCTGCCGGCCAAGGTTGCCGCTGAAACGCGGCGCGTTGCGCTACGCGCGTGGAAGCTGGTCGGCGGATTCGGCTATGGCCGCGTCGACATGCGAGTCGACGCCGACGGCCGGCCGTGGATCCTCGAAGTGAACGCCAATCCGGACATCGCGCCGGACGCCGGCCTCGCCCGCATGGCGCGCGTCGCGGGCATCGAGTACCCGGCGCTGATTCGATCGATCTGCGAGTTGGCGCTGGAGCGTGCACGCCAGGCGCCGGCGGCCGACGAATGGATCTTGGCGCAGAGGCTGTCGGGCGTGAACCCCGACGCGCCGGCGGCTGGTGATCTCGACCTGTTCGCGACACCGGCCGCGACCACGGCCGCCGCAGCGAGTCGGAGCTGATATGCAGATCAAGCTCGGCGCGCTGCAAAAAGGACATCGCAATCGAATCCGAGAGATCCTCGACGCCACGTCGGTCTTCCGTGACGAGGAAGTTCGCATAGCACTCGAGCTGTTCGACGAGACCTTCGCCGCGGGTCCGGCGCGCGCGCCGTACGATCCGGGCGACGGCGTGGCGAACTACGAGTTCGTCGGCTCGTTCTCGCGCGAAGGTCAGCTCGTCGGCTACGTCTGCTATGGTGCGACACCGGGCACGGATCGCACGTACGATCTCTACTGGATCGCGATGCACCCGGAATTCCAGGGCGGCGGTGGCGGATCTCAGTTACTTGACGAGGTCGAGCGCCGTCTTCGCCAACGTGAGGCCCGACTGCTCGTTGTCGAGACATCGTCGCGCGATGACTACGCGCCCACGCGCCACTTTTACGAGACGCGCGGATACGACCGCGCCGCATATCTCGCCGATTTCTACTCCCCCGGCGACGCCCGGGTCATCTACACCAAGCGTCTGACTCGCCCCGCCCCTCCCGCAGCCCTCCTACGACCGAACTCGGAGTCGTCGCGCAATGAGTGACTGGCAGAAGATCCTCCACGAAAGCGTCGATACGTTGCCCAAGCTCGCCGAACGCTTCGGCACCGACGTGATCGATGTCGAATCACTGGAGCCGGCGTTTGATAACTTTCAAATGCGCATCACGCCAAACGTCCTGAGCACGATCCGGGAAGTTGGCGATCCGATGTGGCAACAGTACGTGCCGACGACGCAGGAGCTGGACATCGTCGATGGCGTGATCGACTCGCTGGACGAGGACGGCGACTCGCCGGTCCCGAACATCACGCACCGCTATCCGGACCGCGTGCTGTTCCTCGTGAGTCCGATCTGCGCCACCTACTGCCGCTTTTGCACCCGGCGCCGCAAAGTCGGCGATCCGGAGAAGATTCCGCTCAATCAGTACGAATCGGCGTTCGCCTACATTCGCGAGCATCCCGAAATTCGCGACGTCATCATGTCGGGCGGCGATCCGATGATGCTGTCGGATCGGCGACTCGAGTACCTGTTCCAACGTCTGCGCGAGATCCCGCACGTCGAGATCATCCGCATCGGCAGCCGCATCACGTCGCACCTGCCGTCGCGCATCACGCCCGAGTTCTGCGAGATGGTCAAGAAGTACCATCCCGTGTACATGAACACTCACTTCAACCACCCGGCCGAGCTCACCCCCGAGACCGTCGCCGCCCTCGGCCGACTGGCCGACGCCGGTATCCCGCTCGGTTGCCAAACTGTGCTGCTGCGTGGTGTGAACGACCAGCCCGAAATCATGATGGAGCTGATGCAGAAGCTCCTCAAGGCGCGCGTTCGGCCGTACTACATCTATATGGCCGACCAGGTCGCGGGCGGCGAGCACTTTCGCACGACGGTCGAAAAGGGGTTGGAGATCATCAAGGCGCTCCGCGGCTGGACGTCAGGGCTCGCGGTGCCTCACTTCGTCATCGACGCACCAGGCGGCGGCGGGAAGGTGCCGCTTCTCCCCGAATACGTCGAAGAGATCAACGAGGACGAAGTGGTGTTCCGCAACTACGAGGGGCGGCGGTTCGTCTACAAGCAGCCGCGCCAGGCGGCGATCGCGGCGTCCGCGTGTGGTGATGCTGCCGCGGCGGAATCCGACATCGTGCCAATTCAGGTCGGGAAGAAACGCACCGCTCGGAAAAAGGCGGTGGCGAGAAAACGGCGCACAGGGACCTGACGTGCTGCAGGCGGCCCGGCGATGAGCCGGGCCGCTGTCGTATTGCGGCAGTGACATCCGTGCCGCACGGCGCGCTGCCGTGTGTTGGGTCGCGACGGAAGGGTTGTGTCAGCCGCCGAGCCGAGCGTATCGTGCGGCATGATCGACGGCGCGGACGAGGTCCGAACGGGAGACGCACGACTCAGCGCGATGGTCCAGGCCATCGTGGAAGGGGTGCAACCGTCTCGTGTGATTCTGTTCGGCAGCCGCGCGCGCGGCGACGCGCGCCCGGACAGCGATTACGATCTCGTCGTCGAGCTCCCGTTCGAACGCGGGGAGTACCATGCGACGTACGGCCGGGTGTCCGCAGCGCTCGGCAAGGCAAGAGACGGTGCCGCGGTCGATATCCTCATTCGCACGCTCGGCGAAATCGAGCGAAAGCGAGACGATCCCGGTTACATGGATTGGGACATCGCGCGAGATGGAGTCGTGCTGTATCCGAGCCGCTGGGACGCAGAGTTGCTTCGCCCGCCGTTCCCCGGCGCGGTGCGTGAGAGTGCGCCGTCTTCGTCGATTGCCGACTGGCTCGCGCGAGCCAACGAGGACGCCCGGGCCATCGACGGGATGCTCGACAGCGCGCACCCCACTTCGTGGAGCGCCGTCGCGTTCCACGCCCAACAGCTCGCTGAAAAGCATCTGAAGGTGTTGTTCATCGCGCGCCACGTGCGCCCGCCGCGCGGCCACGATCTCTCGCAGATCGTCGCCCAGCTGCAGGCGATGGGCTACGCGATTCCAGCATTCTCGACGGAATGCCAATTGTTGAACGAATACGCTGTGGACGTGCGCTATCCCGAGGACGTTCCCATCCCGGACGAACCGACCGGTCGAGTCGCCGTCGCTGCTGCGCGCGGCATCGTGTTGGCGGTTCAGGCGGCGCTTGAGGATTACGAGCACTGAGGCGGACGCTCGGCCAGGCGCACGATCAAGGGTGACGAGGACGAGCGCAATCGAATGCGCCCGATCGTGATCCGCCGAGTTGCGCGGAACGCCGAGCCGAGCAGAGATTTCATACATGAGAGATCGCATGCATCGCGCGGACGGAGAGGACCGACGGCTCCAGACGATGGTTCTTGCCATCGTGCGCGACGTCGCGCCCGTGCGTGTCATCCTGTTCGGCAGCCGCGCGCGTGGCGATGCGCGCCCAGACAGCGATTACGATCTCGTCGTCGAGCTCCCGTTCGAACGCGAGGACTACTACCAGACCGCCGGCCGCGTCGACGCAGCGCTGTTCGGCCTGACGCGCAACGTCGGTGTGGACGTACTCGTACGGCAACCTGGTGAGATTGAGGCCAAACGCGACGACCCGGGCTATATGGATTGGGATATCGCGCGTGAGGGCGTAATCCTATATCCGCACGGAGCCGACAGCCGCGCCTTGCGACCGTGCCGCGGCGTTGGCTACGTCCGAGAACCTGAAGCGTATCGATCGGTCACTGATTGGCTCGCCCGCGCCGACGAGGACCTTCGCGACATCGAGAACAACATTGCTGCTGGAGCCAACGCGTCGTGGAGCAGTGTGTGTTTCCACAGTCAGCAAGCGGCCGAGAAACACGTCAAGATCCTGTTCATCATGCGGGACCAACGACCTCCGCATACGCACGATCTCGCGGAACTCATAGCCGAGGCCGGAAAACTCAACTACGTCTTTCCGGACGTCGCTGCCGAGTGCCAGCTCGTGCGCGACTACGCGGTCGATGTCCGCTACCCGGAAGACGTGGCGATCCCCGACGAAGCGACGGGTCGACGAGTCTTAGCGGCGGCCAAAACGATCATCGATGTCGCTCGAGAACTGATGCAACGCTGAGCGTTGACCGAGACGCGAATGAGGCCGCGGCGCATTTGCCGCGGCCTCATTCGTCTCGCTCGCCGACTTCAGTGCGTGGCCGCCAGCTCTTCCTCTCTGATCTTCGCCGAATCGTCGATGACCTTTTGCTGGACGTCGTGCGGCGCTTCCTCGTAGCCCTTGAACCGCCGCTTGAACGTCGCCCGACCCTGCGTCGTCGACGACACTGAATTCGCGTAGCCGTGCAACTCCGCCTGCGGAACGATCGCCCGAATGCGCGTGCCGCCGTCGCTCGGCTCGGTTCCCAGAATGTGCCCGCGCCGCGATGAGAGATCGCCAAGTACGTCGCCCATGTAGTCGTCCGGTGTGACGATCTCGATCTCGTCGAGCGGCTCGAGCAGTACGGGTTTGCACTTCGCGGCAACCGCCTTGAACGCGAGAATGCCGGCCATCTTGAACGACATTTCGTTCGAGTCGACCGTATGGTACGACCCGTCGAATACCTCCGCCTGGAAATCCACCAGCGGATAGCCGGCGAGCACGCCGCGCACCGCCGCTTCCTGAATACCGCGATCCACGGCCGGAACGTATTGGCGCGGGATCGAGCCGCCGACGATCTCATCGACGAACTTGTAGCCGCTGCCGCGCGGCAGTGGCGCGAATCGCACCCAGCAGTCGCCGAACTGGCCGCGGCCACCCGACTGTTTCTTGTGCCGGCCTTGCCCTTCGGCCTGCGCCTTGAGCGTTTCGCGATACGCGATCTTCGGCTTCGACAGCTCCGCGGTCACACCGAACTTTCGCTTGAGCTTCGCCAGGCCGACTTCGAGGTGGCGCTCGCCGAGCCCGGACACAATCGTCTCGTGCGTCTCGGCGTTGTAGTGCACTTCGAACGTCGGATCTTCGTCGTGCAACCGGTGAAGACCGGCCTGAAGCTTTTCTTCGTCCGTCCGGTTGGCGGCGTGCACCGCCAGTTGAATCGCGCCGTCAGGGAAAGCGATTTGCGGCAGTCGCACCGGATGTTGGCGCGTGGACAGCGTGTCGTTCGTGTGCGTGTTGCGCAGCTTGGCGACGCAGCCAATGTCGCCCGCGTGCAGCCGCGCGATCTCGACTCGCTCCTTGCCCTGCGACGTCGACAGATGATTGAGCTTTTCCGACCCGGCGCGCGTGGCGTTGTATAGCTCGTCGCCATTGCCGATCGAGCCCGAGAACAGCCGGAAGAACGTGACGTCGCCCACGTGCGGCTCGGACATCGTCTTGAACACGTGCGCCACGCAAGGACCGTCGTCCGTCGCGTGGATCTCGACCGTCGCGTCGCCCTCAGCGCCCTTGAACGCGTGCACCTCTTCCATTTCGTACGCGTTCGGCATGACTTCGACGATCGTCGACAGGACCGCCTGCATTCCGTAGTTCAGCTCACTCGACACGCAGAAGAGCGGAAACAGCTCCATCCGCTTCATCGCTTCCTTCATTCCGGCAATGGCTTCGTCGCGCGAGATCTCGCCGCCTTCGAGGTAGTGCTCGAGCAGCGAATCGTCCGTGGCCGAGATCGACTCGATCAACTCGTTGTAGTATAGATCGAACTGCGCCTTGGCTTCGTCGGGGATGTCAGTCTCCTGATACTCGCCCGTCTTGATGCCGCGCTTGAACTGGTGCGCCTTTTTCGTGAACAAGTTCACGACGCCGTGAAAGTCGGCGCCTTCACCGATCGGCACTTCCACCGGAATGACCTTGTTGGTCAGTCGCGTTTTGATCTGCTGGTAGACGCGGTCAAAATCGGCGTGCTCCTTGTCCATCATCGAGACGACGAACATCACCGCGTCGCCGCGCGAGACGGCTTCGCGAAACATTCGCTCGGTGCCAACCTCGACGCCCGACGTCGCGGGCACCACGACGAGCGCGCCGTCCGCGGCGGCAATGCCCGCCACCGCGTCACCCTGAAAGTCGAGATACCCGGGCGTGTCGATGAGATTGATCTTCGTGTCCTGCCACTCGGCGTAGGCGCAGCCGAGGTTGATCGAATAGCCTCGCTCGATCTCCTCGGGCGCTACGTCGGTGAGCGCCGTGCCGTCCTTCACCGACCCGTGTCGCTTCGTGCTACCTGAAACGAAGGCGAGCGCATCGACCAGACTGGTCTTGCCGCTCGCCCCATGTCCCACGACCGCGATGTTGCGGATTTCCGACCCTCTGTACTCCCTCATAGCGTCGTCTCCTGCGCGAAAGCCGTGACAGACGAGTTACGACAGCATGCCGATTCGCGGGGCCGACATCAGCCACGCGCGCAGGGTTTCGTCGCCAACCGCGTCGTCAATCCATGCCGCATCCGCGCTCATCGCGCGCCCGGGCTGGCGTCCATCGCTGATACAGGCGAAGACGACAGCGTCGCCCAATTGGGCGACGCTCCACAATCTTCCCGCATGATCGGCGAACACTCGCGCGCCACCGGACGGGCGGTATGTCGTGCTGCTGGCCGACAACCTTGGCATGGCGACTACCCCGCTCTTGGTGACACTGGCGCGCGTCGGCGGGTGCGTCAAGGGGAATGATTTCCGGCGCCGCGCCGAGCCTGCTTCGCGGTGGCTCCAGGCGCCCAAAAAGCAACGACGGGACGATCCGCCTGGATCGTCCCGTCGTGTTCGGCTCTGACAAATCAGTTTCCGTTCTCAGTCTCCTTCGGTTTCGAAGGCCAGTCCGTCCGCTTCTCTCAGCCGTTCGATGACTGATTCCAGCGGTGCGAACACAGGTCCAGTGATTCCGACGATCGGACCGATCGAGATACTGATCGCCCGTCGTGCACCTTCTGGCCAATCCGGCATGGAGAGCCCGGCGACCAACCTGCGGATCAACTGCCCGCACTCGACCAACAACTGCTTTGCCGTCGAATGCAACGTCTCGAGAGGAATCTCGAGATCGCTTGTTACCAAGCGGCCCGACGCGTCTCGCCAAGCTGCATCGCCTATCGCACCTCGTTCCGGCCACACACCAAGATGACGAATTGCCTCGGCGCGACCATCGTTCGTGCGATGCGACTCTACGGCGGCGGCAAGCGCTAACGCCAGCGACTCCGGATTCGGCTCCCCGTACAACGTCACAATGTCTCGCGACGGCCGCTCTGACGAATGCAACGGCGACGGGACGGAGTTCACATGCGCCAGCACTGGCGAGTGATCGGGGTTTTCCTCGAGCATTACGAGGATGTCCATACCCCCCTCCTGAAAATGGTGCTGCTCAACCATCCCTGCTACCTCGACGATCCTTGACGTCTCGGAGTTTCAATCTCGGCGAACGCCGGTATTGCACCTCCGTCCAACATCGTCGATGCATGTGATCCAACCCGGTCGCACCGCCGATGTTCCTTGTACAACCGTCGTGCAAAGCCTTCCGTCACATAGTGCACAACGCGCGTTGCGAGTCATGCATTTCGCAACGTCGAAAAGGCAAAGCGCATGCCCACTACGAGCGACAACGCGAGTACGAGTGCCAGAACGACGCGATCGCCGAGTGGAACAATAGTCCCAATGCCACGACCGCTTGCCCCAGCAATGAACTGTGACAGCACGAGCTCCGCCGCGCCGACAGCGGTTGCGGCCCACGCGACACTCCAGCCGACTCGGCGCGTGAGCCAGAGAAAGACGAGCGTCCAGCCGACGACGGCGACCACGTGCACGCCAACGCCGGCGACGATCGAACCTGGCGCAATCAAGTCTCCGATCGCGGCGAACGCGTCGCCCGCCGACCCGAGCCGCTTCCCGATTGCCACGAGCGCGCCCGTCGTCGCCGCGACGGCGATGCTGGCGAGAATCACGACCGGCGAGCCACGTTGCGTTTCCACGAACCAAAGGAAGCGGAGCACGTACACCCGCTCAAGTGCCCGCCGCGATTTGCGCACGTCGAGCGAACTCGTGACTTGCTCGCAGCGGTGCGCGCGATAGCTTCACCGCCACATGTACGCTGCGCTCGACACCAAGACGATCCTGATTGTCGAAGACTCGACCGAGCTCGTAGCGCTTCTCCGGCGCGTGCTGGGCGAGCACGGCTACGAGGTGCGCGCGGCGCGCGACGGCGACGAAGGGCTCGCGACCGCGCTCAGCGACGAACCTGACCTCGTGATTCTCGACGTCGGCCTCCCGGGGCGCGACGGCTTCGAGGTCATTCGCGAACTGCGCCAGCGCGGCTTTGACACGCCGGCACTGATGCTCACGGCGCGCAGCGACGTCGCCGATCGCATCACCGGCCTCGAATCCGGGGCCGACGACTATCTCGTCAAGCCGTTCGACACCGACGAACTCATGGCGCGAGTCCGCGCGCTCCTTCGCCGCTCCGCGGCGCAGGGCCGTGCCGCGCGACTCACCGTCGCCGACGTCGCTTCTCGACCCCGTCACACGTCAGGCGCTGCGCGGTAAACGGCGACTCGCGCTCACGCAGCGCGAATTCGCGGTGCTCGAGTGCCTGATGCGCAATGTCGACGTGGTGCTTACCCGCGCGGCGATCGCCGAAGCAAGTCTGGCGCGACTCGCCGATCGACGTCGACGCAACGAACGTCGTCGACGTGTACGTCGCATACCTTCGCCGGAAGCTCGACGCGGACGGCGAGGAGCCACTGCTGCACACCGTGCGCGGACTCGGCTACGTCCTCCGCCCGCCAGCCAGCACGAGGCGTAAGCGGCGATAAAAACACGAGGCCCCGGAGCGAAGTCCAGGGCCTCGGTACAGCAATTCTGACAGGCGTCGCTAGTGCTCGCCTCTACGGTTGAATGTCGTCGACTTCAATGCAGTCCGGGTCATCCGGCGACGGATCGCAGGGCAGGCCGTTCGTCTGGCTATAGCCGCTAAAGTGCTTGACGCGGCGCCAAATGCGACCGGTCGTGAGATCGATGTGCGTGATCAGGCTCGGGTCGCTGACGTAGTCCGCGACCGCATCCCCGCCGAGCGTCGGCGAGTAATCCAGCGCCAGCGGACGCAGCGTGCTCGGGTTGCTGGCAAAGAACGACTGATTCGACCTGATCAACAGCGCAGAAGATGTCGGTCGAGATCGTGACCGTCTGATCCGGCGAGAAACGGAGGTGCGGCGTGAAATCCACCGAGAGGCCGTTCGAGCCAAGCACCACAACTGCGTGCACCGGGATCGACTGCGCGTCGCTCAGCGTCACGCACGGCACGTCCCATTGATCGTCGCCATACGACGACTGTGTCAGGATCGCAAACAGAGTTCTGCGGAAAGTTCAGCGTGAACAAGCCGCCGCCCACGGTGAACGAGCCGCCCTGCGACGTCAGCGTGAAGTCATTGTTCAGTGCACCGAACCGGCCGGCCGACGCGTAGTTGAACGTCGGCGCCGAAAATGGAGAAATCGGCGTCAACCGGGACGACGGCGACGAGA
Organism: uncultured Gemmatimonadaceae bacterium; assembly: GCA_963817445.1. Taxonomy (GTDB): domain Bacteria; phylum Gemmatimonadota; class Gemmatimonadetes; order Gemmatimonadales; family Gemmatimonadaceae; genus JAQBQB01. The sequence goes on along the minus strand of CAWFOG010000026.1, from coordinate 23,551 downwards.
CCAGAGGGTCCGTGCCCGACTCGCTACAAGCCGCGGCTACGACCAATGCCGCGAGCGCGGCCACGTATCGAAGTCTGATTTGCATACCATGGGTGCTTGAGGAAACCACTGCCTTGACGCAGTCTTGACGAGCGACTGATGGGCGAAGATACCGTACGCAACCATTGTATACCAGGGAAAATTGCTCCCTATGTGACGCAGATCACTCGGCAACGAGCAGCTCATAACGCTTTATCATTTCGGGATATCCGAGATCTCTCACACGCTCAGTGTATCGCTGGATGGACGTTCTGACGCGACCGGGATCGAGGCGAAGGAGCGCTTCGGCACACGTGGCCGTCAGCCACGCGGCGTTGTACAGGTCTGCGGATTCTGCGAACGCCGTGGCTCGGTCAAAACGACTGAGAGCGGCCTCCGACCGACCATCGAGCGCGTCAAGGCGAATCAGCAACGCCTCCGAAATCTCTCGTCCCTGGAACCAATGCGGTTGGATTTCGAGCCGTTCGATCACACTTGCACCGAGCTTGCGGGCATCGTCGAGTCGTCCCAGCTCGAGGAAGCAAAGCCCAGCGCCGGACGATCGCTCCGATCTCGATATCCGATTTACCGATCCGCTGCGCGAGGGGGATCGTCGCATCGTACAACTCGGACGCTGACTCCCAAAGTCCAAGTTCACGTTCGACGTGCGCCATGTTGTAGAGTGCCACGAGCTGATATTCGCTGTGCTTCACGGCAGCGAACAGCGCGAGCGCCTCACCGAACAGCTCGCGAGCACGATCGTAGTCGCCGCACTTTTGCGACAACACTCCGAGGTTCAGCGCAGACAATCCCCAAAAATCCGCGATTCCGGCGGTGCGCGCTGCGGACATCCCGCGCGCGAACGCTTGTTGGGCTTCATCGAGCTTCGCCTCGAACTGCGCCGCGATCCCGAGATTGCTGTACGCGCCGACGAGACCTCGCGCGTCGCCCACAGCTTCGTACAAAACCCTCGAGCGTTCATACGCCTGCCGAGCCCGCGCCGGTGCCTCCATCAGCACGGTGTTGCCAAGCCTCCTAAACGCATCCGCCATCAACGCGTCGATCGTCCAACTCTTCGCCATCACGACGCAATCGGTCGCGATGCGCTCCGCCGTTGTCGCTCGCCAAGTCGTTCATGCGTCTGCGACGCCATCATCAGCAGCGCCACGCGCTCTCGATCGAAACCCAGACGCTTCGCTTCCATGTCCAGCGTGACGAGCGCATCCAACGTCACACGCGCCGGCTGACCCAACTCCATGCGAGCGCGCTCTCGAATGCGCCGCAGCGTCAAGGCGCGGCGGCTGTCTGATTGCCCGGCAAACCATTCGATCGCCAGATCGCACAACTCGTCGACCTCGTCGTGGCGCCCACGCGTTTCTGCGACGTGCGCCAGCGCCACGCGAATCTCAGCGAGTTCCGCCGGGTTCGTCGCGTTGCGCGCCGCGACCTGGAGGTACGACCACGCCGCGCCGTGGGCATACACCTGCTCGGCGGCGCGCGAGGCTTCCTGCGCCGCGCGATACGCCGCGGCTGTGTCGCCGGCCGCGTCGTAGTGAAGCGCGATCTCGCCCAGGCGCTCGGGACTGCGCCGCTCGAGCGCCTGCGCCACGCGCAAATGCGTCGATCGCAGCGCGTCGCGCGGCAATGAATCGACCACCACGGCGGCGATCTCATCGTGCGCGAAGACGAACGCCCCGCGTTTTCGCTCGTAGGTGTGGCGCACCACGCCCGCGAGCAGCGCCTCGGCCAGCGCCAAACGCACCGCGGGCTCGCTGCCGCAGCCCGCCGCCACGAGAAGACCGACGTCGAACTCGCGGCCGAGGACCGCCGCCGTGGCGAGCACGGCGTGGGCACTCGATGAGAATTTGCTCAATCGCTGCGCGATCAGCGCCCGGCACCCGGACGCCACGCGGAGCTCCGACACCGGACTCCATTCCCACCGCGCGCCGCTGTACCAGACCGCGCCGTTCTCCACCAGCGCGCGCAGCAGCTCGGCGATGAACAGCGGATTGCCTTCGGTGTGCCGATAGACGAACGCGAGAAACTCGCGTCCAACCTGCTGGCGGTGGAACGCCGCGTCCACCCACTGCTTGACGTCGTCGCGCGTGAGACGCGAAATGGTCAACTCGCGAACGAATTCGTGCCGCGCGAGCATGGCCCGCTGCGGCGAATGGTCGAACGCCGAATCCGGGCGCTGCACCAGGCACAACATGATGCGGTCGGCGTCGAACGCGGTGAGCACGTGCTCGAGCGCGTCCCACGACGTGCTGTCCGCCCACTGCATTTCATCCAGCACGAGCACGAGCGGACGGTCGGCGGCCAATGCGCGAAAGTACTCGCTCAGCTCGGCGAACAACCGATATTGGCTTCCCGTCTGCGCGGCCTTCTCGTGCGCGCCGAACATCGGCTCGAGCTGTGGGAGTTCCTGCCAGTCGCGTTTCGGCGCCGTCGGAAAGCGGTGCGTCGCGCGCAGCAGCGCGCGCCACACGCCGTATGGCTCGCGCACTTCGTGGTTCGACGACGATGCCATGGCGAACAACCCGCCGCGCAGCCGAACCTCCGCCTCGAGCTGTCGGGCAAGCGTCGCCGTTCCCACGCCCACGTCGCCGAATATCGACACGACGCGCGGCTGTCCACTCGACGCTTCGTCCAGCCAGCGCACGAGCGACGCCAGTTCCTGTTTGCGGCCGGCGAATTGATCGATCGACAGTGGGCGATGCAGCGCCTCGTGATGCGGAAGCGGCGCCGAGGCGGCACCGTCGCGCCCCTGTGACTGGATTCGCTCGAGCGCCGCCACGGCCGCTTCGACGATCACGTCGAACGAACGCCCATGCTCTGGCGCAGCGGCCGCGCCGATCGACAGCGTGATTCGACCGAGGCCGTCGCCGAACTCATGGTTGCGCACGACGCCGCAAATCCGTTCGCCGACCGAACGTCCGCCGTCGGCGGTCGCTCCCGACAGCACGACAACAATGCGGCCGTCCATGCGCGCGACATGATCGTCCGAGCGCAACGTGTACCGAATGATTTCGGCGACGGCAGCAGACGCGGACTCAGGCTCGGCGGGCGGCCCGGCTCCTGGATCGATTTCCACGACCAGCACCGCCACCGGCTGCTTTGGCGCGGCGTCGGCGATTGCGGCCTCGACGGCAGCAACAAATTCGTGGGTCGATCGGTAAAAATGGGGCACGACGGGCGGCGACTGGCGGCAGGGGGCGGGGCGCGCACGCCGCGTTCAGCGGCGCATTGCCAACCGTAGAACTGGGGTTCGGCTGGCGCAAGGCCGCAGGCCACCGTCGGTTATTAACTACGGCTGACCCCACTCGTCTACCATTGCAGTCACTCTGCATCACGGGATTTGGACATGCGTACCTGTTCCCTGATCCTCTGCGTCGCCGGCGCGATTGCATGCGCCGCGCAGTCGCCCAAACCAGCATCGCCCAAGCCGGCGTCTACCCAGCCGGCATTGACCGCGCCGGCCGTGGACGCGGGCGCGCGCGAGCTGCTGCCCGACGAGCAGATTCAACAAGTGCTCAACAGGTTGACCTTTGGCGCCCGTCCAGGCGACGCGACGACCGTGCGCGCGATGGGCGTCGACAAATGGATCGACCGCCAGCTCCACCCGGAGCGCATCGACGACCCGCAAGCCGAGCAGCTCGTGTCGCGCTACGCGATCTTCAACATGAAGACCGGCGACATCGTCCACGACTACAACCTTGTGCAACAGTTGCAGCGCCAGGTGAAAAAGACCGACGCGAACGACAGCACGATGAACAAAGCTGAAACGCGCCGCGACATCGTCGACGAGAATCCAAAACTCGCCGAGGCCCAGCGCCAGGCGCAGCAGTTGACCGGCGAAGTACAATCGGCGTCGCTCGCGCGCGCCGTGATCTCCGACCGGCAGCTCAACGAAGTGATGGTCGATTTCTGGGAAAACCACTTCAGCGTCTTCGCCGGCAAGGGGCAAACGCGCCTCTATCTGGCGCAGTACGATCGCGACGTGATTCGCCCGCACGCGCTCGGCAAATTCCGCGACCTGTTGGGCGCGGTGGCCAAGAGCCCGGCCATGCTCTTCTTTCTCGACAACTGGCAGAGCGCCGCCGACAGCACGCATCCCACGCTCGCGCAGGCACGCGGGCGCGCACGTCCCATGTTTGCCCGCCGCCCGATCTTCGGTGGCGGGTTTGGAGCCGCACAGCAGGCGCAGCAGCGCGCCAAGCGCGGTCTCAATGAGAACTACGCGCGTGAGCTGATGGAGCTGCACACGCTCGGTGTCGACGGCGGCTATACACAGAAGGACGTGCAGGAAGTTGCGCGCGCGCTGACCGGATGGACGTTCAACCGGCAGGACGGCGAGTTCCAATTCAATCCGAATATTCATGACGCCGGCGACAAGGTCATTCTCGGGAACAAATTCCCTGGCGGCCACGGTGAAGACGAAGGTGAGCGCGTGCTCGACATTCTCGCTCGAGCACCGGCGACCGCGCGTTTCATCACGACGAAACTCGCGCGCCACTTCGTGAGCGACGATCCGCCCAAAGCGCTCGTCGACCGCTGCGCCAACACGTACTCGAACACCGACGGCGACATCCGCGAAACGCTTCGCTGCGTCGTCACGTCGCCCGAGTTCTTCAGCCGCGCGGCGTATCGCGCCAAGGTCAAGACACCGTTCGAGCTCGTGGCGAGCGCGCTGCGCGCCGTCAACGCGGAGCCCGACACGACGCCGCGCACCGCGCAGCTCGTCGCTCGCATGGGTCAGCCGATCTACGGACGGCAGACGCCGGACGGGTGGCCCGACCATGGCGACGCGTGGATGAACACGGGCGCCATTCTCAATCGCATCAACTTCGGGTTGAGCCTTGCGGCGGGTCAGGTGCCCGGCGCCAAGCTCAATGCCTGGACGCAGTTCGATTCACTTCGCGCGCTCCCACGGTCGCAGCAGGTGGACGGTGTCGTGCGTTCAATGCTCGGCGGACAGGTGTCGGTGGAAACGCGCGAAGTGTTGATGAGCGGCGAGAATCCAATGTTGCAGAAGGGCGACGCGAACGACGCGAACGGCATGGCTGTCGCGAGCGACAGCGATCCGACGATGACGGGCGGCGGTCGTGGCGCGCCGCCGGCTCGCGGTAAGGCGGCCAAGCAGGAGGCGGGCGGCAAGGGCTTTCCGGTAGGTCGTGGCGCGCAGATTCCCGGCTACGGACGCCCGGTGAACCTCCAGGGGCTGCCCCAAGTCGTCGGCCTCGCGCTCGGTGCTCCGGAATTTCAGAGACGTTAAATGACGGTATTCACAACCCGTGGTTCGAGGGACGCATTATGAATCGCCGAGTGTTCATGAAATCGGGCGCGCTGGCGCTCACGACGATCGGGCTCAGCCCGAGCTTCCTGCGGCGCTCAGTGTTCGCGCAGGATCTCCTCAAGGGCGCGGCACTCAACGGCAACCGCCGCGGCAAAGTGCTGATCGTGCTCTTCCAGCGCGGCGCGGCAGACGCGCTCAACGTCGTCGTACCGCACGGCGAGCGCAATTACTACGCGATGCGCCCGACCATTGCCATTCCGCGGCCCGCGTCCGGCGCGGCGAACACGGCGATCGACCTCGACGGTTTCTTTGGATTGCACCCGTCGCTCGCGCCGTTCAAGCGCCTGTGGGACGATGGCATCCTCGCACCCGTTCACGCTGTCGGTAGCCCAAGCAACACGCGGTCGCACTTCGACGCGCAGGACTACATGGAGAGCGGCACGCCCGACAACAAGGGCACGCGCGACGGCTGGCTCAATCGCTATCTCGCGGTCAAGGGCACGTGCGACGAATGCCATGTCAACGACCCAGCGCCAGGGACCGCGGCCTTCCAGTCCGTGTCGATGACGCCGCAGACGCCGCGCATTCTCGAGGGCTCGGCGCCGACGGTGGCCATGAACAGCCTCGACGAGTTCACCATTCGCACCAACGGCTCGCAGGCCGAGCGCATCGAGGCGCTGTATCGCACGGGCAACGCCGACGTCGTACATGCCGCCGGCGGCGAGATGTTCGAGGCGATGAAAATTCTCAAGACGGCGAATCCGCAGCAGTACACGCCGCAGAACAGCGCCGACTATCCGCGTTCGCCGTTTGGACAGCATCTTCGCCAGATCGCGCAGCTCATCAAGTGCGACGTCGGACTCGAGATCGCCTTCGCCGACGTCGGCGGTTGGGACACGCACGTCAACCAGGGCGGCGCGACCGGCCAGCTCGCCGGGCGGCTCGACGACTTCAGCAAGTCGATCGCCGCGCTCGTGCAGGACATGGGCGAGCGGATGAGCGACATCACCATTCTCACGATGTCGGAGTTTGGCCGCACGGCGCACCAGAACGGCAACGGCGGCACCGACCACGGCCACGCCACGTCGATGTTCGTCATCGGCGGCGACGTGAAGGGCAAGAAGGTGCACGGCAAGTGGCCCGGCCTCGAGCCGGAGCAGCTCAACGAAGGCCGCGACCTGGCGCTCACCACGGATTTCCGTTCAGTGTTCTCTGAAGTCGCGTTCAAGCACCTGGGCGCCGCGAAGATGGACGCGGTGTTCCCGGGCTATGGCGGCGATCAGAGCAAGTGGGTCGGCGTACTCTGAGCTAGGGCTTCACGACCTCGAACGCGCTGGACGGCACGCGCGACAGCGTCGCCAAGTCGTCGTCGTCCCAGCGCGGATCGGGCGCGCCGCTCACGTACCATCCTGAGCCGTTGTCGGCCAGCAGCATGCCGTAGCGCATCATCGATCGGAGAATCGCGCGCACGGGCGGCGAAAAGCTCGTCGTGTCGAAGTTCGGCTTGAGCCGCACGCGCATGCCCATTGGCGGGAGCGCGCTGCTCGTGTCGCTGCTCGCGTAGTGCCGCGCCGGCGCGACGTACGCCATTCGCGTCTGCGGACAGGTGAAGCGCAGCGCGTGATTGATCGCGCCCTGCTCCACCGCTTCGTCATAGCGCACGAGCCCCGGGAAGATCGGCAAGCCCGCGGCGTCAGCCGACGTCCAGCCGGCGGGACGCAGTGCGTCCGATCCGAGATCGAACACCGCGCCCGAGCCCGCGTGCCAGCTCGTGCCGCCGTTGATCGGATGCGCGTCGTACAGCTCATACAACTTCCACGCGTCGAGGTCGACGACGAGCACGTGGCGATCGCCATCGGAGTTCGCCCCGCCCTCGATCGGTGCGTCGGCCGGAACGGGATACGGTCCGGGGTCGCTCTCGTCGGCGTAGTCGAAGGTCACCGGCACCTTCGTCTGCCCAGCGTGGACTACTATATAAGGGATTCCGTTCGGAGCGCCGGCGTACACGGTGCCGAAGTCCGGATGGAGATTCCGCAGCCCGCACGACGCGATCAGCGTCGACGACGCCGGGTCAACCTGGGCGGTGGTGACGTCCTGGTTCCAGGCGTTGTCCGCCGGAAATGGACGCCGCCCGCCGAGCGACGCGCCAGCGGATGAGTCCAGCGGCGCCAACGACGACGGACCCATCTCGCTGCTCGACGAACAGGCAGCAGCGACGACGGCAACCGTCGCCGCCAGGCAGCATGAGAATCCCGTAATGGTTTTCCGCATGCCCAACGCTCGCGCTACAGCGCGGTCCTCACCGTGATGACCATCACCTGTTGATTCGCGGGCCGCGCACCAGACCGCCTGTTTAGCCGTCGGACAGATCGACCGACGCGATGCCAGCGCGATTGTACTGCTACCAGCGAATGATGCGGCGCAGAATGTTGCCCAGATCGTGCCCGATCTTCGCGATTGGATCGGCGGCATTCTGGTTGGGCAGCACGTTGCCGTTCGCGTCGATCGCGATCTGTCCCTGCGGCGGGCCGCTGTGCAGGTGACACTGTTCCGTCGGCTCGCTACCGGGCTTGAACCACTGGCGCGTGCGCGCCGGGCACCAGTCGCCGGCAAGCTCGCCGCTCTCCGGATCGACGACGGCCGACACCATTCCCGGCGGCGCGACGAACGCCGAGCCAACGGGCTCGTGCCAGCCGCCCGTGTAGAACTCGGCCCACGCCGGCGCGGCGAGCCGTCCGCCCGTGGCGTTGTCGCTGATCTGCCGCGGCGTGTCGTAGCCGAACCAGATCGCGGCGACGAGCGTCGGCGAATAGCCGACGAACCAGACGTCTTCGCCGCTGTTCGTCGTCCCCGTCTTCCCCGCCAGCGCGCCGGTCACGCCCATGTCGCGAATCGTCTTTCCAGTTCCGTAATTCACGACGCCTTGTAGCATTTCCGTGATCTCGTACGCGTCGCGCGGATCCATTGCCGGCGCGCGCTGCGTCTCGGTGCTCCAGAGCAGCGTGCCGTCCGGCGCTTCGATCCGCGTCACCAGCCGCGGCTTCACCCTCAAGCCGCCGTTGTCGAACGGCGCGTAGGCGTCCACCAGTTCCAGCGGCGTCACCCCTTCGGCGCCCAGCGCGATCGACGGCACCGGCGTGAGCGGACTGGTGATGCCGTTGCGCCGCGCCGCGGCGATGACGGCGGGCTCGCCCACCGCGCGACTCACGCGCACCGTCGCCGCGTTCGCCGAGAGGAGCAGCGCGCGCGCGAACGTGATGCGCCCGTTGTACTCGTTGTTGAAGTTCGCCGGCTGCCACACCTGCCGCCCGATGTCGACTTCGACCGGATTGTCATCGACCGGCTCGGACGGCTTGTATCCGGCGGCGATCGCCGCCTCGTAGACGAACGGCTTGAACGCCGAGCCAGGTTGGCGCCGCGCCGAGAACGCGCGGTTGAAACCGCCGCGCTGCGTGCGGCGCCCGGGCACGAGCGCGCGCAGGTCGCCGGTAAATGGATCCATCGCCACGAGCGCGCCCTGCGCCGCGTCGGTCACGCCGCCCATCGTCTCGCGCGTTTCTTCCGTCACCTCGGCCGACGTGCTTCGCGATCGTGCGGTCCGCCGAGCGTTGGAGCAGGTAGTCGAGCGTCGTGTAGACGTTGACGTCGCCTTCCTTGAGAATGTCAGGCATGACCGAATCGACCATGGCGCGCACCGCGTCGAGCGCGCTCGGCTCGCTGGTGATCGACGGACGCCACTCGTTTTGCGCGATGACGACCGGCGTGCGCTCGGCGACGGCCGCTTGCGTCTCGGTGATGTAGCCCTGGCCGGCCATGAGACCGAGGACGATGTTGCGACGCTGTTCCGCGCGCGCGACGCTGCGGCGCGGCGTGTACGTCGACGGCGCCTTGGGGAGCGCGGCGAGCAGCGCGCCCTCGGCGAGCGTGAGCTGGTTGACGTTCTTGCCGAACAGATCGAGGCTCGCCGCCTCGACGCCGTTCACACCGTTGCCGAGGTAGATGACGTTGAGGTAGTGCTCGAGGATCTGGTCTTTGGTGAGCTCGTGCTCGAGCAGGCGCGAGATGCGAAGCTCGACGAGCTTGCGCCGGAGCGAGCGGCCGTGGTAGCGGTCGAGCAAGAAGCTGTTGTGCGCCACCTGCATGGTGATCGTGCTGAAGCCTTGGCGTACGCCGCCGGCGCTGAAGTTGCGCGCGACCGCGCGGAGCACGCCGTGCCAATCGAGCCCGTTGTGTTCGTAGAAGCGGCGGTCTTCGGTGGCGACGAACGCGGCTCGCACGAAGTTGGGCACGAGCGAGATGGGCACGTTGACCCGGCGCACGTCTTCGAGATGACCGAGTAGTTTTCCGTTACGGTCGTAGACGTTGCCGCCTTCGCTCGGATGGAAGGCGCGAATTTCGGCGGGTGACGGGCAGCCGTAAAAGCCACAGGTGCCGAGCCAGGCGTCGAAGGTGAACACGCCGGCGCAGGCCAGGGCGAGCAGGCTGAGCCAAGGCCACTGGCGGCGCAGCCAGCGCGACCATGGGTCCGCCGGATTTGGCTGCAGCCTCAGTCGCAGACGCGCAAAACGTTCACGAAGAAGTGTGACGGTCACGCCGGTCCCTTGGTGAGCACCTGATGAATGGTACGCTCTTCGCTTGCCGAGGTTTCTAAGGTGTCTATCGATGGCCGGCCGGTTCGCGCCGGTACGTCTTGCATGTTTCTCGCCGTCGCGTCCGCTCGCGCGCCGCGGTGAAGCGGGCTGGCGCGCCGGCCCCTCGTACGTCTTACTAGTCCTACCACACGACGAATGATGACGTTCCGCCAAGTACTGTCTGTGGCCGCCGCGAGCCTCGCGGCAGCCTGCGGGTCGCATAAACAAGAACGGAACAAACGGAGCCCAGCTGGCGCCGACTCGGCGGCTGGCGCGCTCGCGTCGGCCGCGGACACGACGCACGGCAATCTGCCGGCGAACCACATGGGCCGGATACCGGTGCTCGAGTACCATGTGATCGGCGGCACCAAGGACGCGTTGTACACGCGCACGGTGGCGAGCTTCAAGGCGGACATGGAGGACGTGTACCGCCGCGGCTACCGGCCGATCACGATCGCGCAGATGCTGAGCAAGGATTTCAGCGACGTGCCGCCGGGGATGTCACCGGTGGTGTTCGTGTTCGACGACGCCTCGCCGCAGCAGTTCTCGTACATCGAGGGTGCGAACGGCGCGTTGACGCTCGACCCGAACAGCGGCGATCGGGATCTGGGAGGATTTCATGAAGACGCACCCCGGATGGAAGAACCGGGGAACGTTCTGCATGCTGAACGGCGCGTCGGCCGGACACAACTTCTTTGGCGACGGTCCGAAGTGGAACGGCCAGAAGAAGGCGTGGCGCTTTCAAAAAGTGAAATGGCTGGCGGACAACGGATTCGAGCTGTGCGACCACACGGTGTGGCACATGATGCTCAACAAGTATCCGGACGCCGCGGTTCAGCAGCAGATCGCGGGGAACATGATGGCGATCGACTCGGCCGTGCCGGGCTACAAGATTCGAACGCTGGCGCTGCCGTATGGCCTTTGGCCGAAGAACCGGCAGCTCGCGTGGCAGGGAACGTGGACGGATCCGAAGACGGGGCAAGCGCACCCGTACAACTTCGACGCGGTGTTGGAAGTGGCTGGCGGTCCGACGCGGAGCCCGTACGACCCGGCGTTCAATCCGCATTCGGTGACGAGAATTCAAGCGGTGGGGAGTGACATTCAGAAAGTGTTGGATGGGATGGATAAGGGGAAGACGAGGTTTGTGAAGTGAGCAGCGCGGTTGGTCACGGGCCCGGCGAGACGAAGCGCTTCGTCTCACCGGGCCCGAACATCAGCTAAGAGCCGCGACGCGTCGCGAGATCTCGGCGAGATCGATGATCGGGCGACCGTCGGCACGCCGGCCGGTGGGATCGACCTTGCGGCCGACTGTCCCCCAGAGTTCGCGCCGGTCGGTGTATGCCGGTGTCCAGATCGCTTCCTGGTCGTGGCCGACGATGCGGCGCGCGCCGTCGTCACTGGGCGAGTCGCTCGTCCAGCCGTGAAACCGATGGAGCGCGGCGCAGAGGGTCGTGATCGAAGTGAGCTGCGCCTCGGTAGCGAGGACCAGCCCGTTCGTCGTCGCCGCGATACCATAGTAAGCCGAGTTGGCCATGGGGGTGCGGCACGGTCCGGCGTGCGGGGTGCGCAGGGCCGGGTCGGCGAGCTCGATGACGCGGCCGTTGTCGAGCACGAGCCAGGTATAGCCGTTGGTGCAGCGCGGGTCGTCGAACCACTCGACGGCCCAATCGTCGCGCGACGAATCGTCGTAGTGCAGCATGATGCCGCGGCGCGGGGCCGCGAGTGGTTGCTGGAGCACGCGCGAGCGGTGGCGCTCGTCGATGGAAACGCCCGGGATCTTCATCGGGCGAACCCGGCTTGGACGCCATCATTCGGGCCGTCCTGGCGATGGTCGTCGAACTTGGACGGCTCGGTGCCTGGCAGCGTGGTGGGCGCACTGGCGGCGCTCCAAATGCGATGGAGAAGCGCACCGGCGAGGCACGAGACGACAAGTCGGGCCATCGAGGGCACGAGTGTGCACAGCCTCGACATGGCACCGGTCAAGAACGGTGTGATCATGATGGTCATGCGGCCGCCGGAGCGTTGGGTGTGCCGCTCGCCGGCTGGGCCGACGGGATAGACGCCGACCCCGAGCTCGCGGCGTCGAGCGAGGTCTCGGCGACGGTGCCGGTTCGGCCGCCGAAGCGCTTGGCGCTTTTCCATTCGGAGAGGAGCGAGACGTCGCCCGCGATGAGTGGTTCGACGAGCGCGTCGAGCACCCTGACCGCCTGGCGCCCGCGCGTCACTTCGGCATCGAGACCAGCCGATGCGCCGCGTTGGGCCACGGCCGTGGCGCCGCGCGACGTGATCGCCGCGTTGAGGGCGTCGGCCGCTGACTGCAGCTGGGCGAGGAAGTCCTGCGGCAAGCCGGCGTCGACGAAGGTCTTGGTGTACGTGGCCGCCGCCGAATTCATAGCGCCCGCCCACGCGATGAGCGCCCGCGAAGTGCTGGTGATCGGCGGCATCTTGAGCGCGAGGAACTCCGGGACCTGCCGGAGCTGGGCCGCGGCCACGGCGGCGATCGGCCGCATGTGGTTGAGCTTGAGTGCGTTTCGGAGGACGCGCTCCTTGGCGACGATGGCGGCGCTCATCCGCTTGGAGGTCGTCTGCGTGACGGCGTGGGCGCTGAGCATCGTCACGACGTCGTCAAGAATAGCGCGATACCCTGACTGGTTGATGCTGCCGAGGGCGGTGCCGTGGTCGCCGAGAAAGCGCTGCACTCGCGTGAGCGTGTTGAGAGCGGCGGCGTGAGTGGATTGCAATGAGTCTCCTTGGTGAAGTGGGGCGTTGGGTGTGAGGCGTGGGGCGTACGGCTGGCCGCGGCGGCGGGGCCGGAGGGATCGAGCGAGGTGCGGAGGTCATCGAGCGAGGTGGTGACACGATCCAGCGAGGTGCGGCGCCGAATTATCGAGGTCAGGTGTGCGTCGAGCGAGGATCGCGACCGATCGGGCATGCCGGGCTGCTGATCGAGTTCGCAGGGCGGCGGATTCTGTGAGGGCGGTCGGCGATCTGCGGCGCGTGGTCGTGCATCGAGCATGGATCGGTGATGGTCGAGCACGCAGGTGCGCGAATCCTCCTCGATGGAGCGGCGGTCTTCGGCGCTCGATGCGCGTTCGTCGACGGTGCGGTGCGCTCTCGCGGCGCTGCCGCGTGCATTCGCGACGGACGGCGTAAGACTCGCGGCGCAGTCGAGAAGGTTTGCGGCCGATGCCTGCAAACACGCGGCGCGAGGGAGCAGGTTGATTGGGCGATCATGTGAATCGACGTTGCGTGGCGATGGATCTGTGATGAGCGAGTGCCAATCGATGGGACCGAGCGGCAAAGTGTGCCGGGTGCGACGCGAGAGTGGTGCTCGGGCGCGCCGATGGGCGAAAGGCAGCGACGTGCAGGCCTCTACTAATAAGTCGCCACGGAGGCGGAAAACGCACAAAACTCGTCGGCGGCGCGTGCCGGACCGAGGGGCGAATTGGGCGTGCGCTGGCGGTCGAATGACGCACCGCATGCGTGAATACTCATGCGCGCGTTGGACGCGGCCCGTGGAGGGCCGTCAGTCTCTACGCGAAGTGACTCACTTGATATGACCCTTACGATTTCGCGTTGCCAGGTCGCTATCAGTTTCCTTTCTCAGCCGCGGCGGGGCCGAGTCGGGATGTCGTGGTTGCGACGACCCATCTGCTAGGATATGTCGCGGATGCAAACCACCAACGTCGCGAGTGCGTTCTGGGTCGCCGAGAGCACCCGGAGTACTTGCTCACCTGTTGGAGGCAGTATCATGGCTAAAGCGGCGCGCACTTCGAAGGCGGAAATCCTCCGGCAAATTCCTGCCGCAGCTTGCCAAGGCGAAGCCGGAGCTGCTCGCGACGGTGGAAATTACGCCCGGCGGGAGCGCGCTGAGATCGACATCGAGCTGCTCCCAGTGCAATGCCGGGGCTCTTGCTCTTGTGTGTTGGCCAATCGGAATAGGACCGCGAGCTGGCTCGGCTCGCGGGGCGTGCGACCAGTCCGGACAAGGCGGCTGCCGCGCGGGCCAATGAAGCGAGGAGCGGGTGGCCAGGGAAAGGCGTGGTCGATAGGCGCCGCCGGCTTTAGCAAGGCGCGCCAGGAACAGGCATCGCGAAATCGATCGCTTCTTAGTTCTGAAACGCACCCATTCGAAAGCGTAAGTACTCTTAGACCTGTGTTCCCTAAACCGGGTCAAGCCCAGCTGACTTTGGGTCACCTGTGGCACCGTGTTGCGGGTCAGTGTCACGGCTTCGATCAAATCCATGGAGCTGCTCCCCGTCGGACGATCGCTCCTCCCACAAACGCTTTCCGCCGTGGAATTCCGTTGCCGTCGCCACCGCCATGAATACCGAATCATCAGCGGCCGTTACGTCGCGAGGACGGCTAGCGCGGTCGTGGCCGGAATACAGCTTGGTACCAGCGCACGAGCCACGGCGGAACACCATCCTGCTGGAGCGCCTCGACCTTACGCGCAAACATCTTCTCCTCCTCCCACCACCTAGAGGTAAGGGCAGCTTGAAGATGCGTGGCCCACGCCTCAGTACCAGAAAACCCCGCATTCTGGAGCACGGTCAAGAATGCAACCTGCCCCGCTACACAACGCCGTTCGATGTCTGCTTTGGATGGATAGGGTTGGACGTCATCTTGCCGCGCCAACTCCGCGTGCATCGCTTCGTGCACGATTGTGAGCGCGACGCGTATTGCATCACCCGAGCGGACACGTTTCGCGGCGATGAGACAAGTGCGCGATCGGCGAAAATAGGCGGAAGTCGCGGCGTCCGTAATGAGTATCTGCCGAACGTCACGACGCATCCGCACCATACGCGGCGGATCGTATCTCTCAATAAGCTGAAGAGTGAAGTTCACCCGGTTTAGTGGACACCTCCAACGCTTCGATGGAAATTCGAGGCAGGAGGTGGGACATGAAGAAGAGAGGACGACGCGGGTTTGATGAGCAGTTCCGGCGGGAAGCGGTGCGCCTCGCCGAGGCGGGGACGATGCCGCTCGCGGAGGTCGCGCGCCAGCTCGGGGTGCATCTCGAGACGCTGCGCAACTGGCGGCGCCAGGCGCGCGCGGCGGGCGATGCGGAGGCCGCGACGGTGCCGTCGCTCGAGGAGGAGAATCGCCGGCTGCGGCGCGAGAACGCGCGCCTGCTCGAGGAGCGCGAGATCTTAAAAAACGCGACGGCGGATTCAACCGGTGAGTGTAACAGTGGCTTGCTTTGCATGTACTCATCGGAGGTAGTGAATGGCGCAGATCGGACGTCCTGGACTGTCGGCAACCAAGAAGGAGGAGCTCTGGGCGCGGTTCAAAGCCGGTGAATCGTTCACGGCCATCGGGCGGGCGCTCGGGAAACCGGTCGGGTCGATTTATGGCGTCGTCCGTGGGCACGGTGGGATTGCACCGCCGGTCCGTCACCGGGCCGTTGGTGCGTTGACCAGCGGCGAGCGCGAAGCCATCTCGCGGGGGCTTTCGGCGGGGGAGTCCGCGCGCGCGTTGAGCCGATCGTTGGGGCGAGCGCCGTCGACGATCACTCGCGAGATTGCTCGGAATGCTGGCCCTCACCAGTACCGTGCCCTGGATGCAGATGCTCGTGCCTGGCATCAAGCGAAGCGGCCCAAGCTCAGTCGTTTGGCGACTACCGCTCCACTGCGAGTGGTGGTCGCCGCAAAGCTCCGCGCCAACTGGTCGCCGGAGCAGATCGCCGGCTGGCTCGTGAGCACCTATCCGGATGATGCGACGATGCGGGCGTCGCACGAGACGATTTATCGGAGTCTCTTCGTGCAGGCCCGCGGGGTCCTAAAGCGTGAACTGACCGCGCATCTGCGCACCCGTCGGCCGATACGACGGAGCAAGCGGGCGACCAAGGCGGGCCAGCTCCGTGGGCAGATTGTTGACGCCGTGTCGATTGCGGACCGTCCGCCGTGCATCGAGGACCGCGCCGTCCCGGGTCATTGGGAGGGCGATCTCTTGGCTGGCGCGAAGAATACTCATATCGCGACGCTCGTCGAACGCCAGTCGCGCTACGTCCACCTGGTGCGGGTCACCGCGAAGGACACCACGTCCGTGGTCACGGCGCTCATTCGAGAAGTCCAACTACTCCCCGCCGGCCTGATGGCGTCGCTGACGTGGGATCGGGGACTGGAGATGGCGCAACACCATCGCTTCTCAGTCGCCACTGATGTGGCAGTGTACTTCTGCGATCCGAAGAGTCCTTGGCAGCGCGGCACCAACGAAAACACGAACGGCCTGCTCCGCCAATACTTTCCGGACGGCACTGACGTGTCGACGTACTCACAAAAAGCGCTTAACCGCATCGCACGTCAGCTCAACACACGTCCACGTAAAACCCTCGGCTTCCGTACGCCGGCTGCTATACTTGCTGAGGGTGTTGCACCGACCGGTTGAATCCGCCGCCACTTTTTTTGCGAACGCGTGCTCCTGGCGCAACACGGCGACCTCGCGCCGTAGCCGGCGATTCTCCTGCTCGAGCGTCTCGCCCGGCATGCCGGAACCCGCCCCGCTGTCCTGGTGCTGCTGCCGCACCCACGCCCGCAACTGGTCCGGGCGTACATCGAGCTCACGACCGATTTGCGACCATGGCACCCCGAGCGCGCGACGCTCGACCACCAACCGAACTGCTTCCGCCTTGAACTCCGAACTGAAGGAGCGTCGTTCACGCCGTGCCGCTACTCCTGCCTTCCTGTTGGATTTCATGCGCCACCTCCGCCCCGAACTTAGAGCGAGTAAGGCGTCCACGAAATCGGGTCAATCTCATTCTCAACCCACGATCGGTAAGAATCTGTGGATCAAGAAGTGGGGTCACGTCAGTGTCACGTCAGCGCGCCTAGAGCTCACCAATGCCTGTAAGTCGCGGAACATTCCTGATGAGCACAGCAATTGGCGAAAAAAAAAAATTTTTTGTTTGCATCTACTGGCTCGTTAGTGTATGCTCATTCACGTTACCGCTGTCGCCGTGCGCGCGCCGACGAAATGGTCAATGAACCCTAAGCATCCCTGGCTCGCCGAAGAAATCGCCGGTTATGAAAAAGAACGATGAAAATCCATGGCCGCAAAACCAGCGTAAGCCTCAGAACCCGGTGGATCAAATTACTGCAACTCAAAAGATTCGTCTGCAAACTCGTTTCGATAATTGAACTTAATGGCGGACGGCGACACGCCGACCTGTCATCGGCGATCGGGTTATTTGTTCTCGATCACTTTCGCAGCAAGTCAGCCGTACAATCGGGCCGTCGATGACGCTCGGCGACGTGCGCGAGCTTTAAGTGCAGCGGCTGATTGCGCCGTGCCTCAACGATGCCGGCGGGCGTGAAAGATAATCGTCTATATCCACGGGTATATTTTTATTGCCGTCAAAAGCTAGCAAGCTAATCGCACTAACTTCTAAATCTGCGGCGACGTCTCGCCAACCAATAAACGGCCAACGCCTGTTACATGCGCAAAAGGTCTGTCGAACTCAACGGCCGAAAAACCGGTGTGAGCCTGGAGGACAGTTTCTGGCACGCGCTTCAGGGAAATCGCAGCTGCTCAAAACATTTCGGTCCAAGACTTTATTTTGAAAATCAACAGAGCGCACGCACACGAAGCCTCATCGGAGATCCGCTCACGTCAGCCACTATCGCGAACGGTGTGATGCGCAAAAGCCTAGGCAAAAAGCCGGCCCGCCGATGAGGCTGGGCAACACGCGTTACGCGGTGACGGTTATTTCTGTTGAGCCGCGAGATGGATCGATTCTCGCGGCGGTCACGCCAGCAATGGGATCGAGCGGCGATTATAACCGCGCGCTGCACGGTCGCCTCAGCCACCAGCCAGCCTGTGCAGCGGGTGGGACCGAGCATTAATGTGGCCGCACTGCCCAATCCGCCCGACGAAGCGAGCGATATTGCTGCGTCATTGCAGCGGCTCGGTTTAGGCGAACGACACCCTGCGTCGTGATTGCCGGAACGCGAAGCCCAGGCCAGCGAAACCGATCAGCATCATGGCCCAGGTGGCTGGTTCCGGAACAGCTGATATGGCGCCAAACAGCCCGTGTGTTTTCGCCGTCGATCCCGTCAGTAAAGTCGAGGGTATTGGGATCGCCGTTGCTGCCCCCGATCCCAAAGCCGAGGGCCCAGAGGCCGCCGGCGCTGTTGCCGATGCCGGCGTCAATCGGGATGGTGCCCAGGAATGCCCCAGTCACCGGGTCGAAGGCGCTGATACCGGTGTTGATGTAGCTAAAATTGCCGACCAATAGGTCGCCTCCGAACTGACCGAAACCGGCCGGTGCAAGAGTAATGCCCCACGGCGCGGCGAGGTGGCCAGCGCCGGTTAGAACCTGCTGCAAGACCCCGCTCTCGCTGAAAACCGCCACGGCTCCTTGCCCCAGGGCGGCCCCTGTCTGGGCTGCATGCCCGACCGGCGCGTAGGTCACAAAGATGCTGCCGTTGATGTTTTGCACATTGAATGGAACGGAATCCATTGCACTAATGGTTGCGGGAGTTGCAAATGCGCTAGGGCCGAATTCACCGGCGCGAAGGAACTATTGAAAACATTGATCGCGCCGGCCGCATTATTTGTGCGCGTACAACATGCTCCCGGTGTCTGAGATAGCCAGTCCAGTGTCGAGACCGCCCAGCATAGTCACTTGGTTAAAAGCTGTGGTGCCGGTGTCCCAGGCGGAGATGGTGTCGTTTCCAGTTCAGGCAAAGATGAAGTGAGCGGACGCGCCATCTCCGCCGTTTCCCTACCGGAAAGGACGAGGGGGAGGTGTTTGTATTGGCGACCTGGCCGGTGGGACCCTGGGGACCGCTTGCCGTTTTGGGATGGCGACAAAGCCGCTCGGCGGGTTGATGTTCACCTTAGCGACGTTTGTGCTGCCCGTCACCGCGTAGAGGGTTGCCGTGTTAACTTGGTTTGAAATCCAAAACGGGCTCGTGTTGGTGTGTAAATACCCAAGAATTCTGCAAAATGGGGTCAGTTATAGTGGCGAGCCCCGGTAAATCCAGAACAAGGATTCATCTAGAGGTAATTAGCGTCTGCGCGCCATGCAGTGCCGGTGGCGCAAAAAGCGGAGAGGCTGGCGCAGGTGCTGCACAATGCGGACTTAACATATTAGCTCCTCACAAATCGTTGGTTCCCCTATTTGTTTTGTTTTTTTTTTTTTTATACTGGTTAGGACATGTATTGCTTGAGCAGGATGGATGGATAATTGCTTGCCATCAAGCCAAAGTAGTTCAAGGTCGTTAAACTACAGATCAGCTGGCCAGTGCGGTCCGATATTCGGCTGGGCCTGACGTTGCGGTTGCTGCACTTTCACCTCTCGCGCTTTCGCCTGTGACTGGCGTAGCTTGATCGTTTGCATATAAAGAAGTGCCTTTGGCCTGGGAGGATGGGATTTGTACGGATCCTGTCCGCGCCGAGCCCGAAGGCACTTCCGGGTGAACAATACCGTGCGCCGTCCCAAGATCACCGTGTCTGCCGATCGTCGGGCTCGTGTTCCGGGCCGGTGGGCTGCTGCTGGCCGAGACGCTGCGGGTCGCTGGGCTGGGCGAGGGCCTGTCCGGCGCCCTGGCCCGGTGGCGGGCGCCGCGGGCGGTGCACGACCCGGGGAAGATCAGCACCGACCTGGCCATGGCCCTCGCCCTGGGTGGGGACTGCCTGGCTGATGTCGCGGTGCTGCGCGCCCAGCCGGAGCTGGCGGGGCCGGTGGCGTCGGATCCGGTGATCTCCCGCCTGGTCGGCGCGCTGGCCGCGGAGGGCCCGCGGGCGTTGCGGGCGATCCGCCGGGCCCGGGCGGCAGCCCGCGTGCGCGCCTGGGCACTGGCCGGCGACCGCGCCCCCGGCGGGGACGCGGCGCTGATCCCGGTGGACATCGACGCGACGATCGTGCTGGCGCACTCGGAGAAAGAGAAAGCCGCTCCTACCCTGGAAGAAGCCTATGGGTTCCATCCGCTGGCTGCGTTCGCCGACCACGGCGATGGGGCAGGCGGGGAGGCCCTGGCCATCCTGCTGCGCGCCGGGAACGCCGGATCGAACACCGCGGCCGAGCACATCGAGGTGACCCGGCTGGCGCTGGCGCAACTGCCCCGCCGGGCGCGGCGCCGCGTGCTGATCCGCACCGATTCCGGTGGCGGCACCCATGAGTTCCTGGCCTGGCTGGCCAGCCCGTCCCGCCAGGCTGCACTACTCGATCGGCATGACCATCACCGAGGACGTGGAAGAAGGCCATCCTGGCGCTGCCGGACCGCATCTGGGAGCCCAGGCCTATGACGCCAGCGGCCAGGTGCGGCCGGGCGCGTGGGTGGCCGAGGCTCACCGGCCTGCTGGACCTGACCGCCTGGCCGGAGGGGATGCGGGTGATCGTCCGCCAAGGAACGCCCGCATCCCGGCGCGCAGCTGCTCACCGCCGACATCAACGGCCACCGCTTCACCGCCTTCGCCACCGGCGCCCGGCGCGGGCAGCTCGCCGACCTGGAACTGCGCCACCGCCGCCGCGCCCCCGGTGCGAGGACCGCATCCGCGCCGCCAAGGACACCGGCCTGCGCAACCTCCCCCTCCACGGCTTCGCCCAGAACCAGATCTGGTGTGAGCTGGTGGCCATGGCCAGCGAACTGCTGGCCTGATGCAGTGTTCGCGCTCGACGGCCCCGCCCGCGCCTGGGAACCCAAACGCCTGCGGCTGCGTCTGTTCGCCACCGCCGGGCGCCTCGTACCACCAGCAGGCACGGCGTCTGCGGCTGCGCCTGTGTCCACGGACCTGGCCCTGGGCGCCCCAGCTTCACCGCAGCGATCACCCGCCCTGCCCAGCCTCGCCCCAGCTGACCAGCCCGGACCGTCCCTACGACCAGGAAGGACAACCCCGGCCCGTGGAACCCCGCCCACCCGGCGCGACAACCGGGCAGCCAGGCACGGCCGGA
This sequence comes from uncultured Gemmatimonadaceae bacterium, assembly GCA_963817445.1. Taxonomy (GTDB): domain Bacteria; phylum Gemmatimonadota; class Gemmatimonadetes; order Gemmatimonadales; family Gemmatimonadaceae; genus JAQBQB01. The sequence continues at coordinate 2,709 of CAWFOG010000026.1, read as the reverse complement.
CTCTGAAATGCCACCCGGCCACAACCCCAGCCAGCCAGATCAAGAATCCCCAGAAACATCGAGGTTAGCTGCTGCACGGTCGCGAGGGCTGGAACCAGATTGTCTATCGCCCGGCGCTGCCACTACGAGTCGCGGATATGCACTCACCTAAGTGCCGTTGCAGTATTAAATGTCAACTGGTGCCGTAGACGCCGTCATGTTGTTGGCCCCGGTCAGAATCGGACCACTTCAGGAGGATGGGCGGCCCGGGAATAAACCCGATGGCCAACCCCGGTCCCGGAACTATCTCCCTCTGAAGGTCGTCAGCGAGCTTATGACCTCGCCAGAGCAGAACGCTCCCCGCGGTCTTGCAAGTCACAAGCAGTGACAGCCGACGGCGACGAAGTCGGGCGGCTGCTGTCGCTCATGCTCAACGGGGTGTTTACAGATCCAGCAGGCGGTTCTCGTACGGGGTACTGAGCACGATCGTGGTCCGGGTGGACACGTTCGCGAGCGCGCGGATCTCCTGCAGGAGGTTCTCCAGCGCGCCCGGAGAGGCGACGCGCACCTTGAGTATGTAGCTCTCATCCCCGGCCACGCTGTGGCACGCCTCGATGGCGGTCCAGTCGGCCAGCCGCTCCGGCGCGTCATCGGGTGCGGCCGGGTCGAACAGCTTGATGGAGACAAGGACACGCGGTTGAAGGCCCCGGTGATGCTGGTCGGTGTGACGGGTGTTGCCGGCAGGAGACCGCGGCTCTTCCCCCGTCCTCCCAACAGGTGCCTGGTCTTTGCCGTGCAAGATCACAGTCAAGGTGGAGCGCCCCGCAGCGCAGCGAGGACGACAGCCTGACTGTGATCTTGCACGGCAACAGCATGCCCGGCGCGGGAGGAACGAGTCTGGCTGCTCTTGCAGGCGCGGCGCACCGGGGATTGCGTGACGGCGGGTGGCCAGGCCCGGTGGCAGGGTGCGGGGTAACGGCGCTGCGGCAGCGGCCCGCGCCGTGCGTCCCCACGCTGAGGCAGCGGGCCAAGCTGCCGCCCCGCACCCCCGCGCTGAGTACGTATCTCGCCGCGAGCGGGCACCTAAAGATCTTTAATGCCGGGGGTTACCGGGCTGGTGCGCTGCAGGCGCTCAGTGCTATCCCAGGGGTCATGAGGTATCCCGATGGCGGTGGGCTGACTGCGGCCGAGCGGGCCCGCCGCGAGCAGGTGCGGTTATCGGCTGCTGAACTGATCGAGGCCGGTGCCGGCGACCGGGAGGTTGCCGGGCGGTTCCGGGTGAGCGAGAATATCGGCGAACCGGTGGCGGCGGGCGCTGGCCGCCAGCGGCCGGGCGGCCTTGTTGTCGAAAGGGCCTGGTGGTGGCCCCGCCAAGCTGAGCCCGGCGCAGGTGCGGGAGCTGGAGGTGGCGCTGGAAGCGGCCCGGCCGTGTGGGGGTGGGATCAGACAGTGCTGGACGCTGGCCCGCATCGCCGAAGTCGTGCGGCGGCGGTTCAAGGTGGAGTACACCCTGGCGGGGCTGGATCTGCTGCTGCACCGGATCGGGTGGAGCGTCCGTCCCGGCCCGGCGGGCGGCTGAGCGGGACGAGGCGCGGATAGCCAGGTGGCGGAAGCCTGGCCGGTAATAAAAGGACGGCGGCGGACCTGGGCGCCTGGCTGGTCTTCGAAGACGAATCCGGCCAGGGCCTGAGGCCGCCCAAAGGCCGCACCTGGGGCCGCCGCGGCCACACCCCGGTCGTGCGGGTGACCGGCGCGCATAACAAGCGTGTGTCGCTCGCCGCGCATCTGCGTCAAGCCCGGGCAGCAGCCCCGCCTGATTTATCGCACCCACACCAGCCGCAGGCGCGGCAACCAGCGCAAAGGGTTCACCGAGACCGGCTACGCCCTGTGGGTGCCGGAAGTCTGCCCAGCCTGTGAGCTGTAGCGATGCACCGGGCTCAGCGGTCGGCCATGATGATCAGCCGTGCCTGCCGTCTGCTCTATCTGATCTTCACCCGGCTGTGCGTATGGCTGGTTCTGCTCGGCCGCTCGCCCGCCTCCAAGACGCGGAGTTGCTGGTGCTGCGGCACGAGGTCGCCGTGCTGCGCCGCACCAATCCGCGGCCCCGCCTGGACTGGGCCGACCGCGCTGTGCTCGCCGCGCTGATCCGCCTCCTGCCGCGAAGGCTGCGGATGCATCGGCTGGTCACCCCAGGTACCGTCCTGCGGTGGCACCGCCGCCTGGTCACCCGCAAGTGGACCTACCCGAACCGGACCCGCAGGCCGCCGGTCAGCGCCGAGATCGCCGCGCTCATCGAGCGACTCGCCACCGAGAACTACAGCTGGGGCTACAGACGATCCAAGGTGAACTGCTTAAGCTCGGCCACCGGTAGGTGCATCCACGATCCGGCGGGTCCTCAAGACGCTGACGATACCCCCGGCGCCGAAGCGGCTCACCGATACAACGTGGCGGCAGTTCTTCACGCAAGCCACGACCATGCTTGCCGCCGACTTCTTCCACGTGGACTGCGCAATGACGCTCCAGCGGATGTACTGCTTGTTCGTGATCGAAGTCGGCAGCCGCTACGTGCACATCCTCGGGGTCACCGCGCACCCGCCGGACGGGCCGTGGACCACGCAGCAGATCCGCAATCTCCTGATGGACCTCGGCGATCACGCCGCGGACTTCCCGGTTCCTGGTCCGCGACCGGGCTCGGGCAGTTCACCGCATCGTTCGATGCGGCCCTGGCCG
>CAWFOG010000025.1:0-49848 GCA_963817445.1 uncultured Gemmatimonadaceae bacterium | reverse complement strand
TGACCGAATCGCCAGGATTGGGACATGGTCACGTTCGATCTCTCGCGCGTCACCGAAGTGCGGCATGTCCGCGACCCCGCGCCCTTTGTGCGCGTTCGCATCGAGGGTCCGAGCATCGCCTGGCCCAATGACGCCGACTGGGATCCCGATGACCTGCACGATCGCTTGTTGGCGCTCGATAGCCACGGATCGCAACAGCACGATGGCGGTGCCCGTCCGGCTGAGCGGCACCGTGCGACCGTGCCCGAGATCAGTGGGTTTTTCGGAATCATCATTCGCATGTACTATGCGGATCACGCGCGCCCGCGCTTCCACGCCGACTATGGCGATGCGTCGATCGCGATCGAGATCAGTGGCGACGAAGTATGCGGGGCGTTTCCGCCCGCACGCCTGCCGTTGTTGTTCGAGTGGCGCGACCGGCATCGCGACGAACTCCTGGATAATTGGGATCGTCTGCGCGAGGGTCGGACTCCGCTGCCAATTGCGCCGCTCGAATAGCGTCGGGACGTCGCCTCGCTTGACCGCACGCCCGCCATACCGGATTCTCATGGCGTGACCCCCTGGCTCGGTGTACTCGGCGCGCTCCTCCTGCTCGGACTCGGCGCGCGATGGTACGCCCCGCGCTCCGGCCGTCGTGCGCTCCTCCGATTCCGCGCGCGGCTGAACCGGTTCAAGCTCTCCAGCCGCGCATCCGTGCGTGAGCGTTTACTCAACGACCCCACCGTCGCCGAGGCCGTTCGAGCCCACGCCGCGGCCACCGGCGGGTCCGAGGCCGCGGCCTGGAAGCGTGTCGACAGCTACATCCACGAGATCGTTCCGTTCTTCAACGTCGTCGCCTACTACCAGGTCGGCTATCGCGCGGCCAAGCGCGTGCTCAATCTGTTCTACAAGGTGAGCGTCGAGCACGAGAACGAAGCCGCGCTCGACGGACTGCCGCGCGACGCGGTCATCGTCTACGTCATCAACCACCGCTCCAACGCCGACTACGTGCTCGTGAGTTACGCGCTCGCCGGCCGCGTCGCGCTGTCGTACGCCGTCGGCGAATGGGCGCGCGCCTTCCCGCTCGAACTCATCTTCAAGGCATTCGGCTCGTACTTCGTGCGACGCAAATTTCGCGAGCCGCTCTACCACTCGGTGCTCGAGCGCTACGTGCAGCTCATCACGCGCGAGGGCGTGACGCAGGGCATTTTTCTCGAGGGTGGCCTCACCCGCGATGGCCTCCTCAAGGCGCCCAAGATCGGCCTCCTCGACTACGTCCTCGGCATCGCGCGCGATCCGGCCTACCGAGCGAGAATGTTCATCGTGCCCGTGGCGGTGAACTACGACCGCGTGCTCGAGGATCGATCGCTGCTCCGCGAGCTGGCGTCGCGCGAAGGGCGCGCGCGCCCGTCGCGCATCGTGCAGTTCGGCGAAGTGACGCGCTACCTCGCGTGGAACGCCGCGCGCCTCGCGACACGCCGCTGGAAGCGGTACGGCCGCGCCGCGCTCACCATCGGCGCGCCGGTGCCGCTCGAGCCCTGGTTCGCGCGCGAAGCGAACCTCTATGAACTCGCCAAGCCCGAGCGACTGGCGCGGGTTCAAGCGCTGTGCGACGACATCATGTCACGCATCGGCGCGCTCGTGCCGGTAACGCCGGTACCGCTCGCCTGCGCCGCAATCCAGAGCATCGACCGGGACTTCATCCCGCGCGCCCAACTGCTCGAACGCATGGCCGAAATGCGTGACGTGCTCGTCGAATTGAACGGGCGCGTGATCCGCAGCGAATCGACGATCGAGGAGGTGTTCGACCGAGCGTGGCGAATGCTGGCGATGCGCCACATGCTCGTCGCGCACGGCGACGGCTACGTGGTCGTGCCGCGCCACCGCGAGTTGGTGGCGTACTATGCGAACAGCATCGCGCATCTGTTGGGTCCGTTCGCCGAGGCGGTACGGGCCCGCGACGAATTGCCCGCGCTGTCGCTTCGCTAGACTAGTCCCACCTCACGCCTCGTCGACGTTGCAGGCGTGAGATCGCGATGGACCCGGGTGTCGAGGTCGTTGCCCCTCAACAGCTTGCGTCGGCCACTCCGCTCGGGTATTTTCCTCAGTCTCCCCCGGCCACCGATGGCCTGGGGAAGTGCAGCCACGGGGCTATCCCGTTCGATTCAACCGGTCCTCGATGCCAACGATCAACCAGCTGGTCCGTCGCAGCCGTCGCGACGTGCAGAAGAAAGAAAAGTCGCCGGCGCTCAACTCGAATCCGTTTCGTCGCGGCGTGTGCACCCGCGTCTACACCACGACTCCAAAGAAGCCAAACTCGGCGCTGCGCAAAGTCGCCAAGGTTCGTTTGACGAACGGCTTCGAAGTCATCGCCTACATTCCCGGCGAAGGCCACAACCTGCAAGAGCACTCGATCGTGCTCGTGCGCGGCGGCCGCGTGAAGGATCTTCCCGGCGTCCGCTACCATATCGTGCGCGGATCGCTCGATGCGTCGGGCGTCAACGGGCGCAACCAGAGCCGTTCCAAGTACGGCACCAAGAAGCCGAAGGCGGGAGGTAAGAAGTGAGCCGCCGCAAAGGATCCGTCAAGCGCCCCATCCTCGCCGATGCGCGCTATGACAGCCAGACCGTTTCGAAGTTCATCAACGCCATGATGCTCCAGGGAAAGAAGTCGACCGCGGAGCGCATCTTCTACGGCGCGATGGATCTCGTCGAATCGCGTACCAATCAGCCGGGCGTCAACATCTTCAAGCAGGCGCTCGCGAACCTCAAGCCGGTCGTCGAGGTCAAGAGCCGCCGCGTCGGTGGCGCCACGTACCAGGTGCCGGTGGAAGTGCGCCCCGAGCGCCGCACCGCGCTGGCCATGCGTTGGCTGATCTCCTACTCGCGCGAGCGCAACGAGAAATCGATGTCGGAAAAGCTCGCCGCTGAAGTGATCTCAGCGTCCAAGGGCGAAGGCAACGCGGTCAAGAAGAAGGAAGACACGCACCGCATGGCTGACGCGAACAAGGCATTCGCGCACTATCGCTGGTAGCGAGCCCGATTTCCAGAAGGTGACGCGCCCCGCTGAGTTCACAAACTCAGCGGGGCGCTGTGTATGCCTATAGTGCAATAGCCACGGATGCGGTTTCGGCGCGTCGATTCGAGTGACATGCCCGACGATCGCGCCTCCCTCCCCACATATCCGCTGATACTCGACCGTTGGCTCGCTCGCGGAGCCATCGTCGTCGTCGTCACGCTGCAGTTCTCGCTGATCAACGATTTTGCGTACGGCGCGCGGTGGCTCGCGCCCGTTCTCGAGATCATCCTGCTGGTTCCGCTGACCGCGCTCACGGTTCGAGCCGAGCACCTCGCGCGGCACGCCCACACGAGGCCGCAGTGGGAATCAGCAACCTGGTATAGCCGGTTCAATCATCTGCTGGGTGTGATGTTGGTTGCGGTCATCAGCATCTCGAACGCCCGCTCGCTTCTGCTGCTGCTGCGGGCGCTGCTCGCGGGAACACCTCACAACGGCCGAGCGTTGCTGCTGGACGCACTGAACGTCTGGGCCACGAACGTCATCGTCTTCTCCCTCTGGTACTGGGAGCTCGACCGCGGCGGGCCCTTGATGGACCGACACGCTCAACGAGCGCCCGCCGAGTTCGTGTTTCCGCACATGACCCTGCCGGCCGGGACCGTCGGTGCCGACGCAATACCCGGCTATGTCGACTATCTGTTCCTCTCGTTCAATACTTCGACGGCATTTTCACCGACCGATACGATGCCGCTGACCGTGCGGATGAAGCTGTTGATGATGCTCGAGGCGAGCATTTCGCTCCTCACGATTGCGCTCGTCGCCGCGCGGGCGGTGAACATCCTGGCCTAGGGCGTCGCGCGGCGGCCGGGCTACTTGCCCACGGCGGGGTACATCGCCTCGAATTTGTCCAGGATCGCCGTCCAGCCCTGCCCGTGGTCGGTGCGTTCCTTGTCGTGCGTGATCCCGTCGTGCCGCAGCACGACCTCGGTGGACGCGCCGCGATCGTGAAATTCGATCGTCACGACGCTGTCCTTGACCGGATGATCGCCGTCCCAGCCCCAGGTGTAGACGACTTTTTTCGGCGGATCGATCTCGCGGTACACGCCGCTCACGCGGTGCTCCGTTCCATCGGGCGAGCGCATGTGAATGCGGTACGCGCCCCCCGGCCGCAGATCGATTTCGGCGAGCGAGACGGTGAGCGGTCCCGGCGCGTGCCAGGCCTTCAGCTCTTCCGCTTTCGTCCACGCGTCGAAGACGCGCTGGCGCGGCGCGCGGATCGTGCGGCGGACTTCGAGCGACGGGGGCGCTGCGGCTTGCTTGTCCATGTGGTCTCCGGTGCAGGTGACGAGTGTTCGAGGTAGGTGGCGAGGCGTTCGAGCTCCGACTCCCAGAATTGGCGATAGTGCTCGATCCAATCGCGCGCGCGCCGCATGGGAGCGGCGCGCAGGCTGGCGCGCCGTACGCGGCCCTCGCGTTCGACCGTGGCGAGTCCGGCGCGACTGAGCACGCGCACGTGCTTGGAGACGGCGGGGAGCGACATGTCGAAGCGCGATGCGAGTTCGCTAATCGTGCGGTCGCCGGCGGCGAGCCGCGCCAGGATCTCGCGGCGCGTGGGATCGGCGAGCGCGGAAAACGTGGCGTCGAGCGCGGTGGATTGGTAAACCATGTGGTTTACTATACGCCGGCCGGGCACACCGTCAAGTCCCGGCCGAACCGCGCGGTGACTCTTCGCCCTACGACCAACGGACCGGGCGTCGCCGAGATGTTCTCGACTGCTACGGTCGAGTCGGTCACATTTTTTTTCATGGACCCGCGAAAATCCGCGCTGTCGTCCGCGGTTGGCACGATCTTCGTCTATGTGTCGTGTACCGGGTCGGCGTGTGGGGTGGGGCCGGAGTGCGGGAGCGGAAGCTCGGCGCGGTCGGACCAGGAGAGCACGAAGGATTGCAGGTCGCAATTCGTACGAAGCCCGGGGACCATCTCCGATTTGAGGTGCACCATGGGCTTCACGTTTGGCTGCCGAGCAGCCGCGTCCGCGGGCGTCGTTCTCGCCCTGTGCGGTTCAGCGACGCTCCACGCGCAGGGGGTTCTGCGCGGTGTGCTGTACGACGATGCAACCGGGACGCGACTGCGCGGCACCGTCATGCTCGTCGATCCCCAATCCAACGAGGCAATCGTCTATCGGGCGACCGACTCGCTCGGCCAGTTCACACTCGAGGCGCACGACGGCATCTACCGTATCGCCGCCGTATGTCCGGGCTACCGATCGGTCCTGTCCGCGCCGATGTCGCTGCAGTCGGGCGAGCGAATCACGGTTCGCGTCCCAATCGCCACCAACTCGGATCCGACGCACCGTATTGGGGTGCTCGAGCACGTCCGGCCGGGAGACCGGGCGACGGCGAATGAGACCGCGACGTTGACCCCGGTCAACGTCAGCGAGGCCAAGGCGCGCGCGGCCGCTGAAGCGGCGGCCGCCCCGTCGGCCGCGTATAGCATGCGGCAGAGGCTCGGAACCGGTCTCCACTACGACCGCACGCAAATGGAGCGGCTCAACGTGTCGACGCTCGGCGAGTTCCTGCAAACCGTGCCGGGGTTGTCAGTTCGCGATCCCCGATCGGCGTCGACGATGCAGCTGACGCGGAATCTGGTGTCGTTTGGCGGCGGCAACGTGCCGGGAGTGGCGGGGAGCAACTGCCAACTCGGGTGGTTCCTCGACGGGCGTCGGATCGACATCCCGGGTCAGAGCGATCCGCTCACCGACGCGCTCGGCGGAGAGCCGCTCGACAACCTTGCAGGGGTCGAGATCTTTCGCGGTCTGTCGGAAATGCCGCCCGAATTCGCCGCGCCGGATCTTCGATGCGGTGCGATCGCGATCTGGACCAGGCGCGACTGAGCGTTCGGAGTTGCAGGACGGGTAGATGCCGGAGGATGGTCCCGGAGGCTGCCCCGAAGGATGGGAAGGATGGATGCTGCCCGCCCCGCGTGAGGGGGACTCGAGAGCTTGGGTCTCCCGGCGGGGCGGGTGAGCATTTGCGACCGTCGCCGGTTGACACGCGTGCGATTGCCAATAAATTCTAGTGGCTACGAGGTTTTGCCCCCGAGTACTCACCTGGTTCGTTGGTTGGATCGTGGTGCGGGGCGGATGGTCCTACACTTTGTAGCGTAGCAATCGGCGAACTGCGTGCCGACACTGATGGGCCTGCATGGCGCAGGGGTCTGCTCCGGCTGACGCATTCGAGCGAATGCGACGGCTCCCGACAAGCAACGCAGGACAATTGAACGTCGAGTCAGGCATTCGATGATTCGGCGCGCCTTGGGTCCCCACTCGCGCGGCAGTGACGAGTGTACCCGGCGATGGCGGATGGACACCGGCTCCAATCGGAGCGTCTGGTCCACCCGCGTTTTGTTTGAAGTTCGTCTAATTGAAGTTGTCTGAATCCCGTTCGACGCTCGTTCAACGACACTGAATCGCTGCACATATATATGGCCCGATCCACCCCGCTCGATCACTATCGGAATATCGGCATCATGGCGCACATCGATGCCGGTAAGACGACTACGACCGAGCGTATTCTCTACTACACCGGCAAGGCGCACAAAATCGGCGAGGTGCATGAAGGCACCGCGACGATGGACTGGATGGAGCAGGAGCAGGAGCGCGGCATCACCATCACGTCCGCCGCGACCACGGCCTTCTGGACGCGCAACGGTAGTGAGTATCGCATCAACATCATCGATACGCCGGGGCACGTCGACTTCACCGTCGAGGTCGAGCGCTCGCTTCGCGTGCTCGACGGCGCCGTCACGCTCCTCGACTCCGTTGCCGGCGTCGAGCCGCAGACGGAGACGGTGTGGCGTCAGGCCGATCGGTACGGCGTGCCGCGCATCATCTTCGCCAACAAGATGGACCGCACCGGCGCCGATTTCGATCGCTGCATGACGATGATCCGCGACCGCTTGTCGAAGGACGCGTTTCCGCTTCAGCTGCCGGTCGGCTCGGGCGAGCTGTTCACCGGCCACATCGACGTCATCGAACGCAAACAGTACATCTTCGACGACGAATCGCTGGGCAAGAAATTCACGATCGTCGACGTGCCGGCCGAGTATCACGACGCGGTCGAACTGGCGCGCCACGACCTGATCGATCACGCGGTCGCCAACGACGACTCTGTGATGGAGAAGTATCTCAACGGCGAAGAGCTGACCACGGACGAGATTCGCGGCGCCATCCGCAAAGCGACGATCGCCGGCAAGATGGTACCGGTGCTCTGCGGCGCGTCGTTCAAGAACAAGGGTGTGCAGGCGTTGCTCGACTCGGTGATCGACTATCTGCCGGCGCCGATCGACATCCCGCCGATCAAGGGGCACCTGCCGCATCACGACGAGCACATTGCCGAGCGCATGCCGTCCGACGACGCGCCGTTCGCGGCGCTGGCGTCGAAGATCGCGACGGATCCCTTCGTCGGAAAGCTGACCTTTTTCCGCGTCTATTCGGGCGTGCTCAAGGCCGGCTCGTACGTCTACAACTCGACCAAGGACAAGCGCGAGCGCGTCGGCCGTCTGTTGCAGATGCACGCCAACAAGCGCGAGGAAATCGAAGAAGTGCGCGCCGGCGACATTGCGGCCGCGATCGGCTTACGCGACACGCGGACGGGCGACACGCTGTGCGACGATGATCATCCGATCATCCTCGAAGCGATGAAGTTTCCGAACCCCGTCATCGACGTCGCCATTGAGCCGAAGACGAAGGCGGATCAGGACAAGCTCGGCATCGCGCTGGCGAAATTGTCGGAAGAAGATCCGACGTTCCGCGTCCACACGGACGAGGAAACGTCGCAGACGATCATCTCCGGCATGGGCGAGCTGCACTTGGAGATCATCGTCGACCGCATGATGCGCGAGTTCAAGGTCGACGCCAACATCGGCCGGCCGCAGGTCGCGTATCGCGAGACGATTCGCAAGCGCGTGGAGAAGGTGGAAGGGAAATTCATCCGCCAGTCCGGCGGCAAAGGACAGTACGGCCACGTGGTCATCAACATGGAGCCGGCCGAAACAGGCGCGGGCTTCATCTTCGAGGACAACGTCGTGGGCGGCGTGATTCCGCGCGAGTACATCGCGCCGGTCGAGCAGGGCATCAAGGAAGCATTGGAGAACGGCGTCCTCGCCGGCTATCCGATGGTCGACGTGAAGGTGGAGCTGGTGTACGGCTCGTACCACGACGTCGACTCGAGCGAAATGGCGTTCAAGATTGCTGGGTCGATGGCGTACAAGGAGGCGGCCAAGCGCGCGCATCCGGTCATCCTCGAGCCCATGATGAATGTCGAAGTCGTGACGCCCGATGCGTTCATGGGCGATGTGCTCGGCGATCTGTCGGCGCGCCGGGGCAAGATCGGTGGAATGACACAGCGTGGCGAAGCGCAGGTGATCGCCGCGACCGTGCCGCTCGCCGAGATGTTCGGGTACTCGACCAAGCTCCGCTCGATGTCGCAGGGGCGCGCCGTGTACTCGATGGAGTTCGCGCACTACGAAGAAGTGCCGAAGAGCAAGGCGGAAGAGATTGTCGCGAAAGTGAAAGCGTAGGGAGGATGTAGGCGGCAGGGTTCGAGGACATGGTATCGCGTCCTCGGCGCTCGGACCTCAATCCTGAACATTCAATTCATAGGGATCAGTTCAATGGCAAAGGCAAAGTTCGAACGGACCAAGCCGCACGTAAACGTCGGCACGATCGGCCACGTCGACCACGGCAAGACGACGCTCACGGCGGCGCTGACGAAGGTGTCGGCGGACAAGGGCTACGGGACGAAGTACATCTCGTATGACCAGGTGGCCAAGGCGTCAGAATCACAGGGGCGTCGCGACGCCACCAAGATTCTGACGATTGCCACGTCACACGTGGAATACGAGACGCCCAATCGTCACTACGCCCACGTGGACTGCCCAGGCCACGCCGACTACGTGAAGAACATGATCACGGGCGCCGCGCAGATGGACGGCGCGATTCTCGTCGTGAGCGCGGTTGACGGCCCGATGCCGCAGACGCGCGAGCACATCCTGCTCGCACGCCAGGTGAACGTGCCGCAGATCGTCGTGTTCCTCAACAAGTGCGATCTCGTCGACGACGCCGAGTTGCTCGACCTGGTCGAACTCGAGGTTCGCGAGCTGCTCAGCAAGTACGATTTCCCGGGCGACGAGACGCCGGTCATCCGCGGCTCGGCGAGCGGCGCCATTTCGGGCGACGCGAACTGGGTCGGGAAGATCGAGGAGTTGTACAACGCCCTCGACACGTACATCCCGCAGCCGGTGCGCGAAGTCGACAAGCCGTTCCTGCTCCCGGTCGAGGACGTGTTCTCGATCACGGGCCGCGGCACGGTGGCGACGGGTCGTATCGAGCGCGGCAAGATCAAAGTCGGCGAGGAAGTGGCGCTCGTCGGGTTCGGGTCGGACAAGAAGTCGATCGTCACCGGTGTCGAAGCGTTCCGCAAGCTGCTCGACGACGGTCAGGCGGGCGACAACGTCGGCCTGCTCCTGCGCGGCGTCGACAAGAAGGACATCGAACGCGGCATGGTGCTCGCCAAGCCGGGCTCGATCAAGCCGCACACGAAGTTCGAGGCCGAGGTCTACGTGCTGAACAAGGACGAAGGCGGCCGTCACACGCCGTTCTTCAAGGGCTATCGCCCGCAGTTCTACTTCCGCACGACGGACGTGACGGGCTCGATCGAGCTGCCGGCCGGCACGGAGATGGTCATGCCGGGCGACAACATCCAGATGTCGATCGAGCTGATCGCGCCGATCGCCATGGAAGAGCAGGTGCGGTTCGCCATTCGTGAAGGCGGCCGGACCGTTGGCGCGGGTGTGGTGACGAAGATTCTGGCCTGACGCGGTGCGCGTTGAGTGTTGTGCGTTGTGCGTATGCACAACGCCCAACGTCCAGCGCACAACTCAATTAAGGAAACTCACATGGCAGGTCGAATTCGAATCCGTCTCAAGGCCTTCGATCACGCGGTGATCGATCAGGCGTCGGCGGACATCGTGCGGACGGCGGAGAAGACGGGGGCGCAGGTCTCCGGTCCAATTCCGTTGCCGACGAAGACGCAGCGGTGGACGGTGCTGCGGTCGCCGCATGTCGACAAGAAGTCGCGCGAGCAGTTTGAATTGAAGACGCACAAGCGTTTGATCGACATTCTCGATTCGCGGGCGCAGACGGTAGACGCGTTGACCAAGCTGGATCTCCCGGCCGGCGTCGACGTCGAGATCAAGGTGGAGTAACGGAGTCGTCAGGTCGCCAACTCCGCGGTGCACGAGGCAACGGGAGTGGGCGGTCACAGTCCAACTGCTTTTTCGCCACCTGGCGGGCAGTGACTACGAGGAGCTCGAGGGCAATGATCGGCATCATCGGCATCAAGCTGGGCATGACCCAGATCTTTAATGAGCAAGGGCAGCAGATCCCGGTGACGGTGATCGAGGCGGAGCCCAATCCGGTGCTCGCGGTATCGGACAAGGCCAAGGTCGGCCATGCGTCGGTGCAGCTTGGCATGGGGCAGGCGCGCATGCGCCGTGCGTCGGTCAAGGGCGAGGGCAAGCCAAAGGGACATCGCGCGTCGCTCGCCGCGGTTGGGCACGCGAAAAAGGCGGGGCTCGACGCGCCGCCGCGGACCCTGCGGAGCGTCCGGTTGGACGAGCCGGGCAACGCCAAGGCCGAGATCCCGACGTACAACATCGGCGACACGGTCAAGGTCGACGTGTTCGCCGTCGGGGATAAGGTCAAGGTCACGGGGACGAGCAAGGGCCGCGGATTCCAGGGCGTCGTCAAGCGCTACGGCATCGGCGGCGGACCGAACACGCACGGCAACACGAAGCATCGTCGGCCTGGGTCGATCGGACCGGGCACCGATCCGTCGCGCGTCATCAAGGGCAAGAAAATGCCCGGCCACTATGGTCACGCGCGCCACACGCAGACTCATCTTCGCGTCGAGAAGATCGATGCAGAACGCAATCTGATTTACATCCGCGGCTCGGTGGCTGGTCCAGCGAACGGCATCGTTGTCGTACGGAAGCAGGGGTAAGGACGACCTCACATGGCTGATAACGCAGACAACACGACATTCCAGGCGGCCGCGTACACGGCGCAGGGAACGGCACGCGACGCGGTCACGCTCCCCGAAGAGCTGTTCGACGGCACCGTGAACATGCCGGTGATGCACCAGGCGGTGAAGGCGTATCTCGCCAACCAGCGCCAGGGCAACGCGGCGACCAAGATTCGCAAGTACGTCGTCGGCGGCAACCAGAAGCCCTGGAAGCAGAAGGGCACCGGCCGCGCGCGACAGGGATCGATCCGCGCGCCGAACTGGGTGGGCGGCGGTACCGTGTTCGGCCCGATTCCGCGCAGCTACGCGCAGTACGTGCCGCGCCAGGTGCGCGCGCTCGCGCGCAAGAGCGCGCTCAATGCGCGTGCGCGAGAGAATGCGATTTTCATCATCGACCGGTTCGAGTACGACGCGCCCAAGACCTCGCGCCTCAAGGCGCTGGTCGACCGGCTTGGCGTGAGCGAGAAGAAAGTGCTCGTGCTCACCGACGGCGTGAAGCCCAACGTGTTCCTGAGCGGCCGCAATATGCCGAACGTGCACGTGCTGCCGTATAGCGACGTGTCGACCTACCACGTGTTGTGGTCGGACGTCGTGCTGATCGAAGGCAGCGCGCTCGGCCACGAGTTGTCGCCGATGGCGGAAGAGCCGACCGCGCCGCGCGCGACGCGCAACGTCGCGGCCAAGAAGTCGACGGCGAAGAAAGCGCCGGCCTCCGCGAAAAAGCCCGCCGCGAAAAAAGCGGCAAAGAAAGCGGCGAAGAAGGCATCCGCCAAACCCGCCGGGAAGAAGGCCGCGAAACCAGCGGCCAAGAAGAGCGCCAAGCGCTCGACGCCCAACGCCAAACGCAAGAAGTAGAACATGCCGACACTCCATCGCATCATCGTGCGGCCGCTGATCACCGAGCAGACCTCGGCGGCCTACCAGGCACGCGGCGAGTACACGTTCGAGGTGCACCCGCTGGCGACGAAACCGCAAATCCGCTCGGCGATCGAAGAGCTGTTCGGCGTGAAAGTCACGGGTGTGTGGACGTCGAACGTGCGCGGCAAGGAAAAGCGGATGGGGCGCAACGTCGGCCACCGTCCGAACTGGAAAAAGGCGATCGTGACGCTGCGTGAAGGCGATTCGATCGAAATCTTCGAAGGTTGAGCGCGAACGCCGGGAGCATATAGACCATGGGAATTCGTCAGTTCAAGCCGGTGACCAAGGGGACGCGGTTTCGATCGGTGTCGGATTTTGCCGACATCACGAAAACCACGCCCGAGAAGTCGCTCGTCGAGCCGATCAAGAAGAGCGGTGGACGCGACAACCACGGGCACATCTCGATGCGCCGGCGCGGCGGCGGTCACAAGCGGCAGTACCGGATCATCGATTTCAAGCGCAACAAGCACGGGATCGTGGCCACGGTGTCGTCGATCGAGTACGACCCCAATCGCTCGGCACGCATCGCTCTGGTGATGTATGCCGACGGCGAGAAGCGCTACATCCTGCACCCGAAGGGCCTGTCGGTTGGCGATTCGATCATCGCCGGACCGGGCTCGGACGTGCGCACGGGAAACTCGTTGCCGCTGTCGGAAATGCCGCTGGGCACGGCGGTTCACAACATTGAATTGAAGATCGGTAAGGGCGGACAGCTCTGCCGGTCGGCCGGCATGTCGGCGCAGGTCGTGGCCAAGGAAGGCGAGTACGTGACGCTGCGTATGCCGTCGACCGAAATGCGGCTCATCCATGCGAGATGCTTCGCGACGATCGGCACGGTCGGCAACGAAGAGCACGAGCTGATCTCCTGGGGCAAGGCCGGCAAGACGCGCTGGAAGGGCCGCCGCCCGAAGGTCCGCGGCGAAGTGATGAACCCGGTCGATCACCCGCATGGCGGTCGCACGCGCGGCGGACGGAACGTCGTCAGCCCGTGGGGCAAGAAAGAAGGCGTCAAGACGCGCAACAAGAAGAAGTCGTCGCAGCGGTTGATCGTGCGCGGCCGCAAGCGCGGAAAAGCCACGCAGTAACTTTTACTGGAACTCACATGGGACGCAGTGTCAAGAAAGGTCCATTCGTTCAAGCCGTGCTGACCAAGCGCGTCGACGCGCTCAATGCGCGCAACGAGAAGCGCGTGATCAAGACCTGGTCGCGCGCCTCGACCGTGCTACCCGAGTTCGTCGGCCACACCTTCGCCGTGCACAACGGGAACAAGTTCATCCCGGTGTACGTCACGGAGAACATGGTCGGCCACAAGCTCGGCGAATTCTCGCCGACGCGCCTGTTTCGCGGCCACACCGGCCAGAAGGCGGTCGACAAGAAAGCGCCGACGCCGGCTGCCGGCACCGCCGCCGCGCCCGCCGCGACGGGACCCGCCGGCCGAGGAGGCAGGTAGCCCATGGCCGCCCAATCCCGCGCGATCCAGCGCTCGGCGCGACAGTCGCCCTACAAGATGCGACTCGTCATCGACGAAATTCGCGGCAAGAGCGTGAACGACGCCCTCGCCTATTTACAGTTCTCGAAAAAGCACGCCGCCAAGCAGATCGAAAAGGTCGTCCGCTCGGCGGTGGCGAACGCCGAACACGCGGCCCGGTCGTCGAACGCGCCGGTGGACGTCGACGCGCTGTACATCACGCGCGCGGTCGTCAATGAAGGCCCGAAGCTCAAGCGATTCATGCCCGCCGCACAGGGGCGCGCCACGCCGATTCAGAAACGGACGAGCCACATCGAGATCGAGCTCGCCGAAAAGGAAGGTCGCTAATGGGACAGAAGACACATCCGATCGGGTTCCGGCTCGGCATTTCCAAGGATTGGAAGTCGCGCTACTACGCGGGCCGTGAGTTGCCGGCGCTCCTCCGTGAGGACGAGCTGCTGCGCAAGTATCTCAAGGCGCGCCTGGGCCACGCGGCGATCGCCGACATCATCATCGATCGCAAGCCGGGCAAGGTCGTCGTCACGCTGCACACCGGCCGGCCGGGCGTCGTGATCGGAAAGAAGGGCGCCGAAGTCGACAAGCTGCGCGACGAACTCGCGCATCTCACGGGCAAGGAAGTCGGCATCAACGTCGAAGAGATCAAGCGTCCGGAGTTGAGCGCGCAGCTCGTGGCGGACAACATCGCCAGCCAGCTCGCGCAGCGCATCTCGTTCCGTCGCGCGATGAAGCGCGCGGTGCAGAGCGCGATGCGCATGGGCGCGCAGGGCATCAAGATCAAATGCGGCGGCCGCCTGGGCGGCGCCGAGATCGCGCGCGTCGAAGGCTATCACGAAGGGCGCGTGCCGTTGCACACGCTGCGCGCCGACATCGACTACGCGACGTCGACCGCGAAGACCACGTTCGGCACCATCGGCGTGAAAGTGTGGATCTTCAAGGGCGAGAAAGTCGACGATCGCCGCGGCACCACTTATTCCTCCGGCATGTAAGGCGGGAGACGATCAATGCTGTCACCGAAGCGCGTCAAATTCCGCAAGCGGTTCAAGGGTCGCACGAGAGGGCTTGCCCATCGGGGCAGCGAGATCTCGTTCGGCACCTACGGCTTGCAAACGTTGGAGCCGGGCTGGATCACGGCTCGTCAGATCGAAGCCGCCCGTGTCGCGCTCACGCGCCACATCAAGCGCGGCGGCAAAGTGTGGATTCGCGTCTTCCCCGACAAACCAATCACCAAGAAGCCGGCCGAGACCCGCATGGGAAAAGGCAAAGGCTCGCCGGAAATGTGGGTGGCGGTGGTGAAACCGGGGCGCGTGATGTTCGAACTCGAAGGCGTGACGCGTGACATCGCCGAAAAGGCCATGGCGCTCGCCGCGGCCAAGATGCCGGTGAGAACGAAGTTTGTCGCGCGCGAGGAGGCGGGCACCCATGCGAGCTGATGAGATTCGCGACATGTCGTTGGACGACGTCGCGAAGAAAATTCGCGAATTCGAAGAAGAGCAGTTCCGGTTGAATTTCCGGAGCGCGTCGGAGCCGCTCGAGGATCCGCTGCGGCTGCGGTCGATTCGGCGCGACATCGCGCGGTTGAAGACGGTGCTGGGCGAACAGCGGCGGGCGGGGCAGGGATCTGCCGCGACACCGACCGAACCGAAGACGCCGGCCGCGTCGGCGGGCAAGCCGGCGCGCAAGCCGGCCCGTGCCGCGCGCGGTTGAGAGGAGTGACTGACTAATGGCTGACATGACCAAGACACATGGCGCCACCGGCGCCGCCGCCGACGAGACGCGCGCGTCGCGCAAGACGCGCGTCGGAATCGTGGTGAGCGACAAGATGCAGAAGACCGTGGTGGTCGCGATCGAGCGGCGCGTGGCACACCCGGTGTACGGCAAAATGGTCACCCGGACCAAGCGGGTGAAGGCGCACGACGAGGAGAACACCGCCAAGACCGGCGACACGGTGCGGATCGCGGAAACGCGCCCCCTGTCGAAGGACAAACGTTGGCGCGTGGTCGAAATCGTCGAGCGGGCCCGCTAAGAGCGGTTCAGAGTGGTTAACGGAGACGATCGATGATTCAGCAAGAGTCGATGGTCAAGGTCGCGGACAACTCGGGCGCGAAGACCGCACAGGTCATTCGCGTGCTGGGGGGCACACGCCGGCGGTACGCCGGCCTGGGCGATGTCGTGATCGTGGCCGTGAAGAACGCGTTGCCGAACGGCACCGTGAAGAAGTCGGACGTCGCGCGCGCCGTGGTGGTGCGCACGGCCAAGGAAACACGGCGCAAGGACGGGAGCTACATCCGGTTCGACGAGAACGCCGTCGTGATCATCAACGATCAGGGAGAACCCCGGGCGACTCGCATCTTCGGTCCCGTCGCGCGCGAACTGCGCGAAAAACGGTACATGAAGATCGTGTCGCTGGCGCCCGAGGTCATCTGAGGCTCTACAAGGTCCTACTATGAGAATTCTCAAGCATCGCAAAACTGACCGGCCGCGCGCCGTCAATCGGAAGCGGCACGCCGACAACGTCGAGCGCGTCCGCCTCCACGTCACCAAGGGCGACACGGTGCGTGTCGTGCGCGGCGACGACAAGGGCAAAGAGGGGAAGATCCTCCGCGTCTACACGAAGACCGGCCGCGTGACGATCGAGGGCGTGAACATCGTCAAGCGCCACCGCCGAGCGCGGACGCCCGACGAGCAAAGCGGGATCATCGACTTTCCGGCGCCGATCCATGCGTCGAACGTCATGCTCCTCGATCCGAAGAGCGGCAATCCGACTCGCACCCGCCGGCAGATCGACGACGACGGTACCAAGGAACGGATCAGCGTCAAGAGCGGCGAAGCGATTCCCCGCGCGCATTAATCGAGTAGTTGAGTAGTCGAGTCGTTCGATAGGTCACGACAACAGCGTACTGAGAGTGTTATGGCGACGAAGGAAAAAAAGAGCGGCAAGGGAAAGAAGGGCGGCGAGCGACACACGGCAGCGGGGACCGCACGCCGGTGCCAAGCTTCCCATTCCCGGCGCCGCGACTGCGCGACTTCTACCTGGCGACGGTGCGCGCGAAGCTGACGCAGCAGTTCGGATTCTCCAATCCGCACCAGGTGCCGCAGCTCGAGAAAATCGTCATCAACGTCGGCGTCGGCGAAGCGATCAAGCAGCCCAAGGCGCTCGACGCGGTCGTCGACGAGCTGGCGATCATCACCGGCCAGCTGCCGGTCAAGAAGAAGGCGAAGAAGTCCATCGCCAACTTCGGGCTGCGCGAAGGACAGGAGATCGGCGCGGCGGTGACGTTGCGCGGCGCGCGGATGTGGGAGTTCCTCGACCGGTTCATCACGGTCTCCATTCCACGCATCCGCGACTTCCGCGGACTCGGCACGCGTTCCTTTGATGGCCGCGGCAATTATTCGCTGGGCGTCAAAGAGCAGATGATTTTTCCCGAGATCAACTACGACTCGATCGAGTCGATCCACGGGATGGACATCACGTTCGTGACGAGCACGAACCGCGACGACCATGCATTCGCGCTGTTGCGCGAGTTGGGCATGCCGTTCCGCACCGAGGAAAAGAAGGGCGGCGCGCGACGGGAATCGATGGGCGGCGGCATCGCCAGCGCCGCTTCCGGCGCTGCAGCAGCGCCGTAACGCAGGACGGTAGGGTACGACGGTACGGCAGCATCGACATCTATATCTTCTGATAGCGAGAGTTTGAAATGGCCCGTAAAGCCATGATCGAAAAGAGCAAGCGGAAGCCCAAGTTCCAGGTGCGGGTGCACAACCGCTGCGGCCGCTGCGGCCGCTCGCGCGCGTTCCTGCGCCGGTTCGGCCTCTGCCGCATCTGCTTCCGCGAGCTGTCGCTGTCCGGGATGATTCCCGGCGTGCGAAAGGCCTCGTGGTAGAGCGCGTGGGACGTGGGACGTGGAACGTGGGACGAAGCCGTCAGCCGTCGGCTTGCAGGTTCGTCCAACGTCCAACGGTCCACGTCCAACCGTTCACCTTCCACGCTCCACGTTCCATCACCGCTTCCACGTCTCCGGAAACGAGAAGCCAAGGACACACCTCATGAGCATGACCGACCCGATCGCCGACATGTTGACGCGGATCCGCAATGCCTGCGGATCGAAGCACCGCCGCGTCGATATGCCGCTGTCGAAGATGAAGACCGAAATCGCCCGGATCCTGAAGGAGAACAATTATATTCAGGATTACCAAACACTCGAGACCGACGAGGGGCGCCAGGTGCTCCGCGTGCGGCTCAAGTACGCGGGCGGCCAGCCGGTGATCCGGCAATTGCAACGCGTGTCCACGCCGGGGCTCCGCCGCTACGTCGGCGCCACGTCGATTCCGCGCGTGCGCAACGGCCTCGGCCTGGCGATTCTCAGCACCAACAAGGGCTTGATGTCCGACCGCGAGGCGCGGCAATCGCGCACCGGCGGCGAGCTCGTTGCCGTCGTCTGGTAGGAGAAACACCATGTCGCGAATCGGAAAACTGCCCATCCTCGTCCCCACCGGCGTCACGGTGTCGATCGACGGAAAATCGGTGAAGGTGAAAGGCCCCAAGGGCGAGCTCGCGCACGCGCTCCCCGACGGCATCACGGTCGACAAGAACGAGAACATCGTCAACGTGAAGCGCGCGTCGGACGAGACGAATCACAAGTCGCTGCACGGCCTCACCCGCTCGCTCATCGCCAACATGATGGAAGGCGTGACCAAAGGATATCAAAAGCAGCTCGAGATCAACGGCGTCGGCTACAAGGCGGAAGTCCGCCCGTACGGCCTCCAGCTCGCCCTCGGCTTCTCGCACTCGATTCAGTACAAGGCGCCGGCGGGCATCAAGCTCACCGCGCCGCAGCCCACGTCGATCATCATCGACGGCGCGGACAAGGCAATGGTCGGACAGGTCGCGGCGGAACTGCGCGGACTGCGGCCGCCGGAGCCATACAAGGGGAAGGGCATTCGCTACGCCGGCGAAGTCGTTCGGCGCAAGGCCGGTAAGGCGGGAGGAAAGTAGACCATGCCAGCGATTCCAAAGACTCGAGAGCAGCAGCGTGCACGCCGCCATCTGCGCGTGCGCAAGCGGGTGACCGGCACGGCCGAACGGCCGCGGCTCGTCGTGTTCCGCTCGCTCAAGCACATCACCGCGCAAATCGTCGACGATACGCAGGGCCGAACCTTGATCACCGTCGGGAGCACCGACCTCGAGACCGGCAAAAAGGCGGACAAGTCGCTCGAGGTCGGCAAGCGCATTGCCGCGCGGGCCAAAGATGCGGGAATCACGAAAGTCGTGTTCGACCGCGCGGGCTACAAATACCACGGCCGCGTGAAAGCGGTGGCCGACGGAGCCCGCCAAGGCGGGTTGGAGTTCTAATATGGACGACACTCAGAATTCTGGCGCGGCGCCGACCGGCGGTTCAGCCGGTAGCGCGGGCGGATCGAGCGGCGGCGCTGGCGCGCCGTCCGGCGGTGGTGGGTTCAGCGGACCTCCGCGCGGCGGTCGTGGCGGCGGCGGTGGTCGTGGCGGCGGCGGTGGTCGCGGCGGCGGTGGACGCGGACGTGGCGGCCCGGGTGGCGGCGGCGGACGTGGACGCGGCGGCCCTGGTGGCGGCGGTCCCGGCGGTGGTGGCGGCGGGGGCGGGGGCGGTGATCGTGGCGGTGGTGATCGTGGACGCGGCGGCCGCGATGGCGGCCGTGGCGGCGACGATCGTGGGCGCGGCGGCGACGGGAGTGAACTCGTCGAGAATGTCATCGCCATCAATCGCGTTGCCAAAGTCGTCAAGGGCGGACGTCGATTCTCGTTCAACGCACTCGTCGCGGTCGGCGACGCCAAAGGCAAAGTCGGCTTCGCGTCGGGCAAGGCGAACGAGGTATCGGAGGCCGTCCGCAAGGCGGTCGACGCGGCTCGCCGCAGCATGCACGACATTCCGCTCACCGGCGGAACGATTCCGCACGAGATCATCGGCCAGCACGGCGCTGGTCGCGTGTTGATGAAGCCCGCGGCGCCGGGCGCCGGCGTGATCGCCGGCGGTGCGGTCCGCGCAATCATGGAATGCGCGGGGATCTCCGACATTCTCACCAAGAGCCTGGGCTCGACCAACCCGCACAACATGGTGCGCGCGGCGATGAACGGGCTCATGCTGCTCACGACGGTCGAACAAATCGCGCGTGAACGCGGCATCGAGCCGTCGAGCCTGCAGTATCGGTCGCGGGCCACGTCGCGCAAGGCGCATCGCGGCGCTGACGCGGCGCACGCCGGCCATCCTGTTCGCGAGGGGACCGTCTAATGGCGCGCACATTCGTGTGGCACCCGAGCAAGGGTCCGGCAACCACGCCCAAGCAGAACCTTCCGGAGAAGGGCAACGTACGGATCAAGCAAGTTCGCAGCGGCATCGGCCACTCGTGGCGCATGCGCGCCACGCTCGAGGCGATCGGTCTCAAGCACCACCAGGACGTGGTCGTCAAGGCGGTGACGCCGGGCCTGCGCGGACAACTCAAGCAGGTGCGTCATCTCGTCGAGGTGACGCCGGTCGAGGGGGATAAGTAGATGAGCGCCAGGGGCGTGAAGAGCGAAAGGACCGGGACGCGCGCCGCAAAGGCGCCGAAGGTCGAGCGGATTGGGCTCAGCAACCTCGTGGCCGCGCCGGGTTCGACGCGCGACCGCAAGCGGTTGGGCCGCGGTCCAGGGTCCGGCACCGGCAAGACGTCGGGCAAGGGACACAAGGGCATCAAGGCGCGCGCGGGCCACCACGGTCCGGGCGGCGGCAAGCCGCACTTCGAAGGCGGCCAGATGCCGATGACGCGCCGCTTGCCGAAGCGCGGGTTCACGAATCCATTTCGTGTGGAATCGCAGGTCGTGCGGCTCGACGATCTCGAGACCATGGCGCAGGCGTTGGCCGGCGCGAATGAGGGATCGGAGATCACGCGCGACGTCCTCGTCGCGGCGGGCTTGATCAAGGCGAACAAAGGGCAGGTCAAGGTGCTCGCGAACGGCAGTGTGTCGGTGGCCGTCACGGTGCGCGGGCTGAGAGTCAGCGCGGGCGCACGCGAGAAGATTGTCGCGGCCGGGGGCCGCGTCGAGGAGTAGTCAAACAACCATGGCCCAAACCAACGCGGCAGCGGCGGCGGTTCAGAATCTGTTCCGCACGCCCGAGCTGAAAGACAAGATCCTGTTCACGCTGTTGTGCCTCTTCGTCTATCGAATCGGCGCGGCGGTGACGGCGCCCGGCATCAACCCGATCGCGATTCAGGATTTCATGAATTCGCAGGGGAATGGCGGCGGCCTGCTCGGGCTCTACAATCTGTTCACCGGGAACCAGCTCGCCCGGGCCACGGTGTTCGCGTTGGGCATCATGCCGTACATCTCGGCGTCGATCTTCCAGCAGATCGCCCAGGCGGTCGTGCCGCAGATCGACAAGATGTCCAAGGACGAAGAGGGGCGGAACAAGATCAACCAGTGGTCGCGCTACGCGACCGTGCTGCTCGCCGCGGTCCAGGCGTGGGGCTTTTCGATCTTCGCCGAGTCGCTGCCGGGCGCGGTGACCAACCCGGGTTTCGCGTTCCGGATGTCGATGACCTTCTTCCTCACCACGGGCGCCATCTTCGTCATGTGGCTGGGCGAGCAGATCACCGAACGCGGCATCGGTAACGGCGCCAGCTTGATGATCTTCTTCTCCATCGTCGAACGCATCTGGCCGGGCATCGCCTCGGCGTTCACCTACATCAGCACCGGCGTCATCGGAACGTTCTCGCTGCTCGTGCTCGTCGTGATGATGGTGCTCGTCGTCGCCGCGGTCGTCGCCGTGACGATGGCCGCCCGGCGGGTGTTGATCCAGATCCCGCAGCGCACGATGGCGCGCGGACGGATGCGCGAAGCGTCGCGGAGCTTCATTCCGCTTCGGCTCAATGCGTCCGGCGTCATGCCGATCGTCTTCGCGCAGTCGGTGATCGTCGTGCCGGGCGCCGTCGCCCAGTTCATGGGCAACTCGCGCTTCCGCGACTTCGCCGACCTGATGGCCCCGGGCACCACGCTGTACTACATCTTCCAGGCCGTACTGATTCTCTTCTTCACGTACTTCTATACGTCGATCATCTTCAACCCGGTCGACGTCGCGGAGAATCTCAAGAAGCAGGGCGGCTTCATTCCCGGCGTCAAACCCGGGGCGCGCACGGCGGAGTACATCGACGACGTCGTCTCGAAGATCACGCTCCCTGGAGCGATCTTCCTCACGATCGTCGCGCTGCTCCCGATCTGGATTTCCCGCGCGATCAACGTGCCGTTCAACTTCGGCGGAACGTCGCTGCTCATCGTCGTCGGCGTCGCGCTGGACACCATCCAGCAGATGAGCCAACATCTCCTGCTGCGCAAATACGACGGCTTCATGAAGAAAGGACGAATCCGCATGCGCGGCCGCCAAGGCGCGCCCGGCGGCTTCTAGGGTTCAGCGGTTCCAAGGCTCCCACCGTTCCGCGCGTCTGACCCGTCACCCGGCACGTCGCCTGTGATCATCGTTCTGTTTGGTAAGCCGGGCGCCGGCAAGGGAACGCAGGCGCCGCTGCTCGCGCGAGCGCTCGACCTGCCGACGCTCGCCACCGGCGACGTGCTGCGCGCCGCCGTCCGCGCCGGCACCCCGCTCGGCCTCGAGGCCAAGGCGTGCATGGAGCGCGGCGAACTCGTGCCCGACGCCGTCATCCTCGGCATCATCGGCGAGGAGCTGCGCCAGCCGAGCTACGCACGCGGCGCCATTCTCGACGGCGTCGTCCGCACCGTGCCGCAAGCCGAGGGACTCGAGCAATTGCTCGCGTCGGCCGGGAGCGCTGTGGACGCCGTGCTCGCGTTCGACATCGACAACGACGAGATCGTGCGTCGGTTGAGCGGGCGCACCGTGTGCGAGAACTGTCAGACCCCGTACACCGGCCGCGACGCCGGTAGCGTGTGCGACAAGTGCGGCGGCATGCTCGTGCGCCGCAAAGACGACGAGCCCGACGCGATTCGCACGCGCCTTCGCGTCTACGACGAACAGACGGCGCCCGTACTCGACTGGTACCGCACGCACGGCGGCAAAGTCGTCGTCGTCGACGCGATCGGCGACGTCGGCGACATCACCGCGCGCGCGCTCGAAGCGCTCGGGCGGTGATCCAGCTCAAGTCGGCGCGCGAGATCGATCTGATGGCGCAGGGAGGAAAGATTCTCGCCGCCACGATCGACATGCTGCGCGCCGCCGTGCATCCCGGCGTGAGCACCGCTGCACTCGACACGATCGCTGAGGATTTCATTCGGTCGCATGAAGGCGCGGTGCCGGCGTTCAAAGGGCTGTATGGCTTTCCCGGCAGCATCTGCGCGTCGGTCAACAGCGAAATCGTCCATGGCATTCCGTCGCCCAAGCGCGTACTCGACGACGGCGACATCGTGTCGCTCGACGTCGGCGTCGGCTATCACGGATACTTCACGGACAGCGCGACCACGGTTCCCGTGGGCGACATCCAGCCGGAAACGAAGCGTCTGCTCGATGTGACGCAGGAAGCGCTCGCCGCGGGCATCGGCGCGGCGAAGGCCGGCAACCATGTCGGCGACATCGGCGCGGCGGTGCAGGGCGTCGTCGAAGCGGCCGGGTTCAGCGTGGTGCGCGATCTCGTCGGCCACGGCATCGGTGTCGAGTTCCACGAAGAGCCGCAGGTGCCGAACTACGGCAAGCCCAAGCGTCGCGAGAAGCTCGTGCCCGGGCTCACGCTGGCGATCGAGCCGATGGTCAACATCGGCGGGCCGCTCACGCGCACGCTGGGCGATCGGTGGACGATCGTCACGCTCGACGGCTCGCTGTCGGCGCACTTCGAGCATACGGTGGCGATCACGGAGAACGGGCCGCGGGTGCTGACGCGTCCGTAGTCGTTCGGCTCGTTGACCTCAACGCGATCCGTCCTTTGCGTTTCAGTATGCCATGTCTGCCGTGACTCGGTCGACGCACGTAGATCGAGCACGAGCGATAGTTCGCATTCCGCTGCGACGCGCGCACGCTTCTTTTGATCCCAGCCGCCCCGTTGTCTCGAGGGTGCCTTCGTGCTTCACGACTCATGTCGCTCAGTTTGTCTCTCTGCAATTCGTTACGATCGCTAGCCAGAGAGCTCGATGTCGGCCTCGACCAACCCCATCACCGACAACAGCATTCGCGCCAGCGGCAGTGCCCATCCGCATTCGCTCGTCTCCACCTGCTGGCTCGCCAGGTTCTCGACGATCCCACGCGCCGCCAACGACGCGTGAATACGGATTCAACGGACGACGGCATGGATTCTACGGATGCTACTCTCGGCGAACACGCCGCCGCGCGCACAGAGACGCGCAGCTGATTTCTTGGGAATGGCACACCCAGGGCCTTCCGGCGATCGAGCCGTGCTGGTGTGCCGTGCAAAAAGAAAGTGAACGCGGCGCCTTCGACGCTCGTGGGGTTGTCCTGGCCGCCGATTGGCCTCCTCACAAATCCATGCAGTTCTCCGTAGAATCCGTTTTCCAACGACGTGGCGCTCGAGCGCATCAGCGCGGAGACCGGCGCGTGTATCCCGCTCGGCTTCGAGAATCGCGCTAAGCCGCGAATCCATTGGATGAGACCACGGCGCCCGAGCTCTGGTGGGCGATGGGCGCGCGCGTCGACGCGTTCGATCATGGCCGGGGCACGGGCGGCAGGATCAGCGGCGTCGGGCGCACCCGTTCCAGGGAATGGTCCCGGGCTTTGTGCCGCGCAACTTCGACCGCTCGGTCGTCGACCGCGTCACGCCCCTCGCGTCATGCGGATCTCGACGGACTCGGGAGCGCGGTATCTGCGATGGCGTCACCTGTACCCCGGGATTGAACTCCGAGCTACTGGGTCGGCAGCAAGGCACTCAGTGGAGTGATTGCATTTGGGGTGTGATGCCGCTCGATCAGCGACGGCACACCCGGGCCTAAACAGTCGAGGTCTCCAACGACCGGCGGTCTTCCTAGCTCAGCGGCGAACAAGTGGATGAACGACATGCGGCCAGCGTGAATCGAATCGCTAATTCGAGCATCGATGTAGAGAGCCCGCCACAGATTATTCAGTGTCGTCGACATTGGCAGGCGAACTTCAATTGTCGAACCTCGGTCGGTCTGGATGAGTGGGCAGTCGCTCGCGCGTCCGGTGTAAGGCAAATGCGGGCATCCATCGCCACTTCTGGCGCGTAGGTCCACGAGGTACGTTCCCACCGAAAATATGCCTCTTCCCACCATTCGGAGGTTCTGCATGTCGATGCGGGCTATTCGCCGCTGGCGCGGTGCCCTCGCGCTGCCCTTCGCGGTTGCTACGACGCTCCTCGCGGCCGGTTCGACCGCCGCGCGCGCGCAGGCGCACGTCACCACGCCAAAGGAATTCTTCGGCCACAACATCGGCGACGACTACTGGCTGCCCAACTACGACCAGTTCATGGCGTATTGGCACAAGATCGACGGCGAGTCCGATCGCATGCAGGTGTTCGAGATGGGCAAGTCGAGCGAAGGGCGCCCGCAGCTCGCCGCGATCATCACCGCGCCGGAAAACTTCAAGCTGCTCGCGCGCTACAAGGACATCTCGATGCGCCTCGCCAAGGGCGAGGGGCTGACCGATGAACAGGCGCACGCGCTGGCCAAGGAAGGGAAGGCGGTCGTCTGGTTCGACGGCGGCCTCCACGCCACCGAGGTCCTCGGCGCCAATCAGTTGATCGAGACCTCGTTCCAGCTCGTGTCGCGCAACGACGAGGAGACGAAGCGCATTCTGCACGACGACATCATTCTCGCCGTGCACGCCAATCCCGACGGCATGCAGCTCGTCGCCGATTGGTACATGCAGAATCCGGACACGCTCAAGCGCAACATGCAGATCCCGCGACTCTACAATAAGTACGCGGGCCACGACGACAATCGCGACTCGTTCATGTCCAACCTGAGCGAGACGAAGAACATCAATCACCTGATGTTCTGGGACTGGCATCCGGTGATCATGTACAACCATCACCAGGCCGGCCCGGCGGGGACGATCATGTTCTCGCCACCGTTCCGCGATCCGTTCAACTACAACTTCGATCCGATGATCGTCATCGGGTTGGACGAAGTCGGCGCAGCGATCCATCAGCGCCTGCTCGAGCACGACATGCCCGGTTTCACCATGCGCTCCGGCTCCAGCTACTCGACGTGGTGGAACGGCGGGTTGCGCACGATCGGCTACTTCCAGGGCATCATCGGCATTCTGACGGAGACGATCGGCAATCCGACGCCCGAGCGGATTCCGTTCATCCCCGCGCAGCAACTCCCGCGCGGCGACCTCCCCGCGCCGGTGACGCCGGGCATCTTCCACTTCCGGACGGCGATCGACTACTCGGTGCAGGCGAACTACGCGATCTTCGACCTCGCCTCGCGCTACCGCGAGACGTTGTTGTATGACAAATATCTCATGGCCAAGCACGCCATCGAGAAGGGCAGCCAGGACAATTGGACGATCTCCGGCAAGCGCATCGCCGAGGCCGAGTCGGCGTTGGAGGGCGGCGCCGCGCAGGCGGGCGCTCCGGCCGGCGGCGGCGGGCGCGGTGGCCGTGGCGGACGTGGCGCTGCGGCGGCGCCTCCAGTCGGCGGCGATCAACCGGGCGGCGCGGTCGGCAATTCCGGCGCACCGTTCGGCCGCGGCAACGGCAACGTCGAGCAGCAGATGCGCGTGTACAACGACGTGCTGCACGCCAAGGACAAGCGCGATCCGCGCGGCTACATCATTTCGGCGGACCAGCCGGACTTCCCGACGGCGACCAAGTTCGTCAACACGCTGCGCTACGTGAACGTGTACGTCGACCAGGCGACTGCCGCGTTCAGCGTGAACGGCAAGCAGTATCCCGCCGGCTCGTACGTCATCAAGACGAACCAGGCCGCGCGCGCGGAAGTGATGGACATGATGGAACCGCAGGACCACCCGAACGACTTTGAATATCCCGGCGGACCGCCGCGTCGTCCCTACGACAACGCGGGCTGGACGCTCGCCTACGACATGGGCGTCAAGTTCGATCGCGTGCTCGACCCATTTGACGCGCCGACCAAGCGCATCGAAGGGTTGGCCAAGCCGCTCGCCGGCACCGTGGCCAGCACGTCGGGCGCGGCGGGGTATCTCCTCTCGCACGACTACAACGACGCGGTGACGGTGATCAACCGCGTGTGGAAGGACGGCGGCGAGGTGTCGTGGCTTAAGTCGCCACTGCAGGTGAACGGCAAGACGTATCCCGCCGGCACGTACTACATTGGCGCCAGCGCCCTGCCCACCCTGCAGAAGGCCGCGACGGAGCTCGGCGTGAGCTTCGCCGGCACGGCATCGCGCCCGGCCGACGCCGTCCGCGTGTCGTCCAAGCGCATCGCGTTGTTCGACCAGTACGGCGGTTCGATGCCGTCCGGCTGGACGCGCTACGAGCTCGAAGCGTTCGAGATCCCGTACCAGATTGTCTATCCCAAGGATCTGGATGCCGGAAGTCTCAAGAGCAAGTTCGACGTCCTGCTCTTGCCCTCGGGCGCGCAGATCCGCGGCGGGGCAGGCGGCTTCGGCGGTCGGGGCGGTGGCGGCGGCGGCGGTGGCCGCGGCGGCAACCCGGCGGACATCCCGGCAGAGTATCAGAAGATGCTCGGTCAGATGACGCCGGAGACGACGCTGCCGGCGCTCAAGCAATTCCTCAACGACGGCGGCACGATCGTCACCGTCGGCTCCGCGACGTCGCTGGGCTACGACCTCGGGCTGCCGATCGAGAACCATCTCGAAGTGCGCGCGCCCGGCCAACCCGACCGCGCGCTGACGGGCGAGGAATATTACGTGCCGGGTTCGATCCTGCAGGTCGCGGTGGACAATACCGCACCGGTCGCGGCGGGCATGCCATCGAAGCTCGACGTATTCTTCGACAACAGTCCCGTGTTCCGGCTCAAGCCGGACGCCGCGCTCCGCGGTACGCACGCGATCGCCTGGTTCGACACGGCGACTCCCTTGCGCAGCGGTTGGGCGTGGGGCCAGAACTATCTCGAGGGCGGCGCCGCCGCGGTCGAGGCGAGCTACGGGAAAGGCAAGGTGTACCTATTCGGCCCCGAGATCACCTTCCGCGGCCAACCGCACGGGGACTTCAAGTTCTTATTCAACGGCATATACGCCCCGAACGACGGCCCGACGCCGGTGGTGCCATAGCCCGCCGCGCTTCGCGACTTGAGAGACTTCGACCGAAAACGCCCGCGCAAATGCGCGGGCGTTTTCTCGTGGGGCGTGGGGCGTGGGGCGCGAAGTGCGGGGCGGGATTTCCTTTGGGAGGGGGCGGCATTCTGTCTCGGCGGACCACGTGCCTGGGGCCGCGGATCAGGTCTCCTCTCAACGCCGCCCGGCGCTCAGAAAAACTCGCTGCGACAAATCAGAGATATGTAAGTCGCATAAATTCCAGACGCGACTTCAAGCCACGGGGCGTATGTTGTTCACTCGCAAGTCATTGCATCGAGAGCGGGCAGGGTGGCCGCTCGACAAATGCGACTTATGTAAGTAGGATTCGTGTCGCGTACGCAGGATAAATACAGCACATAATCTCGCGGCCTAATTGGCGTTAGGCGGACGCACACATCGTCCCGCTCACAGAATGACCTACATCATGGAATGTCGCGTCCCGACCTGTCAGACATCGCCGCACCTGTTGTCGCGACGTATTTGCTCAGCGCGACGTTTCACGGCGCCTTCGTCGAAGGCAACCGAATTGCCACGCCACGGCAATATCTAGATCCAGATTAGCCGAGTTGTCTGTGATCGACTGACGATCTCGGGGTCCTTGCCTCGGCACCGCGCGCTGAAGCTGTCGGAGCGATTTATTGAATTGCTCGCTTCGCTCGCTTTTATTTGACTCGCCCGCAGCTTAGCTTGAGCGTTAGACAACACACACGCATCGCGGAGCGTTCGATGTTCGTCGGGCCGCCAATTGACGACGAGGACATTCTGGCACGACTCCCCGCCGAGCTGGTTGGCCTGCTTCGGCGGGCAAACGGCTACGTCGCGTACAACGGCGGGCTTCATCTTCGCGGCGCATGTGCAACTCCGGAGTGGCATTCGCTTCGCCAGGCCTGGCACGGTCGCTCCGCCATTCACGTCCTCTTTCCGGCCGTCACGCCGCGCGATATCCCCTTCGCCCAAGACGCCCTCGGCCATCAATTCGTCCTCCGTGAGGGCGTCGTTCATCGCCTCGATACCGAGTCGGGGGAGCTGGAGTCGCTCGCGGTCGACCTTGCCGCCTTTGACGCGGCGGCGCGTTCGGATCCGGTCGGATACCTGCAGCTGCAACCACTGGAACGGTTTCGCGCGGAGGGCGGAGCGCTCGAGCCGGGGGAACTCTTGAGCGTCTATCCGCCGTACGTCTTCAAGGAATCGGGACAGGGCGTTGCGTTGCGCGCGATCGCGATCCCGGAGCGCCTCGCCTTTCTTTCGCATCTCGCCGCTTCGCTGCGTGGGCTACCAGACGGGCAGCGAGTCCCTATTCCGCCTCTGGCTCGCGTGTTGTCTAACGAACGCTGAAGCTGTCAAAGGAGCTATTGACCGTTTGCGGCTCCGCCGCAAACTTTTATTGGATTCCTTTGCAGCTTAGCTAGGGCGTTAGATGGCGACGAGCCCTCACGGTATGGAAAGCATCTGCCGACGTATGCATCGTTCTGGCCTGCTCGCTCGGCATGGGCTTCGTCGCGCGCGCGCAACGCGTCACCACGATCCCGCCGTTGTGTACCCGCATAAAGTCCTCGCACGCGCCGGTTCTCCCGACTACGTTTCGCCTTTCACGACGGCGACGAGATCGGCCCGCGCATGCTCGCGCACATCGCCGCCACACCGGCCTGAGCCCGCGATCTCTGAGCGGTCAATCTAACGAGCGCTGAAGCTGACAAAGGGAGCTATTGAATACGCTCGCTTCGCGAGCGTTCTTATATGATCCCTTTGCAGCTTAGCTAAAGCGTTAGATGGCGACGAGCCCTCACGGTATGGAAAGCATTTGCGACTACGGCGTTCTGGCCGTGCTCCTCGGCATGCGCTCCGTCGCGCGCAGCGCAACGTGACACCATCGACCGCGTCGAGTACCCACGCGCGCAGGCGTGCTTCGCTTTCGATGTCGCGCCCGGCCGCGCTCCGCACACCTCGAACCCGGCCCGGCGCGTGATCTCAAGCGTCGCGGATGCACGTTGACACGGCGGTGGTACCCAGTCGGGGTCCCGGCTGCCCGGATCAGCGCCTGGCCGGCCACGATGCCCACACGTTGAACCTCGGCCGGCTTCTGATGCCTGCGCGCACGTTCGCCAGCTGGTTCCGCCCGCCCGTAGAGCCGCGCGCCGCCATCTAACGAGCGCTGAAGCTGTCAAAGGAGCTATTGACGGTTTGCCGCTGCGCGGCAAACTCTTATATGCTTCCTTTGCAGCTTAGCTTGAGCGTTAGATAGCAATAGACATCGCGGTCCTTCATGCCATTGTCCGCTCTCAAGATCGGTGAAGCGCTCGCCCGTCGTCTGAACGCGATCGTACCGAATCCAATTCACGTCTCGGTCGAGCCACCGTCGCCGCCGACGCCTGATGCCGACGTCTTCGTTCGTGTCATCAATGGCGCCGAGCCGTGGAGCGGCCAAGGATTCTCGAATCTCGATTTAAAGGCGCGAGGCGATGTCTCGCTCGGTGATGTGGCGTGCGACATGGCGATCGCGATGCTGAACGGGGTCCAGGACGGGGTCATTCGCCTTCTCCGAGAGCGCTGGCCGCGTTTGCCAACGGGCGAACTCGTCCTCCCGGATGGGCGCGCCGATTCAGAACGCGTGTATCTCTGGTATGGCACGTCTGAGACTCGCGCAGTCGTCACACTGGTGCCAATTGAGTTGCGCGAAATCTCGCTCTAGCTCAGAGAGCCGAGGGTTCGTTGCGCCTGCTATCTAACGATCGTTGAAGCTGGCGTGCGAGCGTCGGATTGCGCCGAGCTTCGCTCGGCGCTTTTATGGATTCGCACACAGCTTAACTCGGGCGTTAGACAGGCATGGACCACTAGACCCTCACGGAATGACGGACTCCGGACTCTCGTACCAGTTCGACGTTACTCCCGAACTGCGCGCCAGTGTGCAACGGGCGCTCGCAGCGCGGTCAACATGGTACCGGCGCATGCAGTACGCATACGCATGGTTTCCGCTCGTATTCGTCGGGATCTCGCTTCTGGCGGGCCGGTCGCTCGTAACCGCCGTCCGAGACAACCTGTTCTGGATTGTTGGACTACCGCTATTCGGATTTGTGGTACTTCCCGGGATCAATCGCTGGGCGGTGAAGCGTCAACTCCGCAGCAACCCGATGCTGGGCGGGCCGCAGTCATTCGCCCTTCGGGATGACGGACTAGCTATGGAGAACCGGGCCGGTTCGGCACTGGTACGATGGGCAACGCTGCTGCGCATTGTCGAGTCGTCAGAGCACTTCCTGTTCTACTACACGCCGCAGTGCGCGTACTACCTCCCGCGAACGGCGGTACCGGTCGGCGACCTGCCGACCATCCGTGATCGCATCCGACGGAGTGTATCTGTCCCGACAAACCTCAGGGATCGCGATCTCGAAGCGCCTGTCTAACGAACGCTGCAGCCGACAAGGAATTTGCGGAGTTGCACGCGGCTCCGCCGCGTGCTCTTATTGGACTTCCTTGCAGCTGAGCTGAAGCGTTAGATTGCCATATGGTTCGGCGCGACGCCAACCGCAATTGCCACTGAGGTCGGAATGAATCTGAACATCGAGGTTGAGCGCGAAGAGGATGGCCGGTGGATCGCCGAAGTTGCCGATCTGCCAGGGGTCCTCGCCTACGGCGATTCGCGGGATCAGGCCATCGCGCGAGCCGAGGCCCTGGCCCTCCGTGTGCTCGCCGACCGGCTCGAGCATGAGGAAGCCGGCCCCGACCTCGTCAGCGTCGCCTTCCGCGCCGCGTAACCGGCCGTGAGTTCGTGGCCCGCCGTGAAGGCCCGCCGCGTTCTCGCGGCACTGCTCCGGCTGGGATGGAGCGTCAAGCGCGAACGCGGCTCGCATAAAGTCCTCGCACGCGCCGGTTCTCCCGACTACGTGTTCGCCTTCCACGACGGCGACGAGATCGGCCCGCGAATGCTCGCGCGCATCGCTCGCCACACCGGCCTGCAGCCCGACGATCTCTGAGCGGCCAATCTAACGAGCGCTGAAGCTGCCAAAGGGGGCTCTTGAATACGCTCGCTTCGCGAGCGTTCTTATATGGTCCCTTTGCAGCTTAGCTTCAGCGTTAGATAGCGACGCACATCGCTTCACACTGAGATCGACACGTTGATGTCTCGATGGTACACTGGCATCCTTGTCATGCGCGCCTGCGTGGATGGCGAGTGGCACGATGAATCAATGCTCGACCACCAGGTCCGACTGATCCGGGCGGCCGATCCCGAGACAGCGTACCTACGCGCCCTTGCCCTTGGCGCGGCTGAGGTTCACTCGTACCTCAATGCGGACGGTCGGACGGTGTCGTGGGAGTTCGTTGGCCTCGGTGAGCTGCAGGAGCTGCTCAGCGATCACCTCACCGACGGTGTCGAAGTGTTCAGTTGGCTGACCTCGCTGCCGGTCGATGTCGCCGTGCTGCCCAAGGAGCGCTTGAGTATTTTCTTGCCGCCAGCCGATGCCACTCGTCGAGCGTCGGATTTCCTGGATGACGATCTCGGTCCCGCTATCTAACGGGCGCTGAACCTGTCGAGCGATCTGTGGAAGCTCGCTTCGCTCGCATTTTATTCAATTCGCTCGCAGGTTAGCTGGAGCGTTAGGCACCATTCCACACACGATGTTGAACTCGATCTTTTTCGCGTCGTTCGTGACTCTGGCCGCCGTTGCGCACGCTCAGGCACCGCCGTCACCTGCCTCGTCACAAGAGCGAACGGGGACGCCCGCTCCCAGACGGTTGACACTTGCTCGAGTAGACTCCGCAACTCGCATTCTCGTGCTGTCGACAGGCGTTCGAATCCGCCACACCGTGGTTGCCCACGCTGCGGCAGATACGGTACTTGTGGAATCGCGAATCGCCAATCTCGGAGCCACTGCTATCGACGTGCAGCGCCTATGCTACCCCTTCGTCTATTCTCCGAAGGTCTCCGCTCCCTACGGCAAGTTCGGCCCCGCTTGTTACAGCATGGGCACGACGATCGCCTCGAACGACAGCCTCAGTATCGCAAGTGACGGGATAATATTCGGCCAGCCCGGTCACTATCGATTTCAGGTTCACGCACTCGACCCCGCTGAAACCGACGCGTACCTCGAACTCGAGCTCGTGGCATTCAAACCTGGTCGCCACATGGTGCCTAACGAACGCTGAAGCTGCCAAGGGAGTTTCTGATGGTTTGCGGCTGCGCCGCAAACCTCTTATATGATTCCCTTGCAGCTTAGCTAACGCGTTAGACCGCGACCAAGTTTCCAGTAATGCCTCGAACCTACGAGTGTTCGTTTTGCGGAGCGCGCGGGCCTGCGACGAAAGATCACGTTCCGCCGCGCTCCGTCTTCGGCGATGCTGCGCCAAGCACGCTCGCCACCGTCAGGGCCTGCTCGGCCTGCAACTCGGGCGCATCTCAAGACGATGAGTACTTTCGCGATACTATCGTCAAATACCATGGTGTCGCGGATCTGCCTGCAGCGGAATCGGCTGTGGCAGCAATGATCCGCGCGGCAGCGAAACCGGAGAAGCGAAAGTACGCGGAAGCGACTCTGGCCCGATTCGCAATCGCCGATGTAAGGACACCGGCGGGCATCCAACTTGGTCGTCGGCCAGTCGTTCGCGTTGATGCGAATCGAATCAGGCGCGCCGCAATCCGTTACGTGCGTGGGCTCCATCGCCACGAAGTCGGCGTGACACTCCCCGGTGACTCCGAATTTGTTGCGATCGTCGAGCCAGAAGGCATTCTCGCTGCTCGCACTGAAGTCGAGCGTGTCATGGCCAGTGGAACGCGACGAGTCATCCAAGAAGGCGTGTTTTGGTACGACTATGTCGTCGCGGCCGACAATCCGGCTGTCAGTATGTGGCTCTTGGTTTTCTTCGATGCATACCCGCTCTTGGTTGTCGCTCGTCGATCAACGTCCGTCGCGCCCGCGGTCTAACGAACGCTGAACTTGACGAGCGATCTGTGGAGTGCTCGCTTCGCTCGCTTTTATTTGATTCGCTCGCAAGTTAGCTGGGGCGTTAGGCCTACAACACGGTTCTTCGAGCGACGACCAATGCGCCGAGTCATTGCGTTTGCCCTTGCCCTCGCGGGGTGTGACCGTCCGCGCCAAGCGTCGGGCAGTCCTTCGAATTGCGGCTCGCTCTCGAGCGACAGTGCTCACGCAGCTTGCGTCGCCCTAGATACCGCGACTCGTCTCACGCGGGAGGCTCGCAAAGTTCACGAATTCCGTCGCGACTCGCTCGGCTTCTCGATTCTCACGCTGCCAGTGAAGCCGACACATACCGATGGCGACCTCACCGTTCACGTATCTAAGGCATTCAACGTTAACGGTTTCGGGCCTGATAGCGCCTGAGGCCTAACGTACGCTGAAGCCGACAAGCGAGCCATTGATTGCTCGCTGCGCTCGCTTTTATTTGATTCGCTTGCAGCTTAGCTGAAGCGTTAGGCGGATGCATCCTCTTCCCATGAATGCGACGTGATTCGTCGATTAGCTGCATGGTTGATCTCACCACTCTGGCGTCTCTTCCTTCGTGTCGCGCCCGACGATGATCCTTGGGAGCGGTTCTCCGTCGTCCCGCGACTTCACATGTATGGCTCCGGTGCCCGGCTGGACTTCTCACATTTCCTCACGGGGCCCACGACCGTTTCGGTCGATTCAGTCGAGGCAATTCAGGACTGGCTGCTTGGGTGCCAGTACGAATCCGATGAGGTCCTATTTGGCGAAGCCGACTTCTGGCAGCATCCGGCTACGTTCGAGCGCCTGCGCGCAGGAGACTGCGAAGATTTTAGCCTCTGGGCTTGGCGCAAACTGCTCGAGTTGAAGATCGATGCCGACATTGTTGTCGGGTACTGGGTGAAAGGTGGTAGCGCATTGGATACGCGCCATGCATGGATCGTGTTCCGTCGCGACAACGTCGAATACCTCTTCGAGACCGTCTGTCGAAACAGAACTGAAATGATTCGGCCGTTGGCCGAGGCGCGCGACGACTATCTCCCTCAGTTCGGAGTCGACAAGAGCGGCCGCCGCTTTGCGTTTTACGGCTATACGATTAGCCAGAAGCGATTGCTTCAGAGAAAATCCTCGCGCCGCACCGCCTAACGAACGCTGAACCTGACAAGGGAGCTATTGATTGGTGCTCGCTGCGCGAGCACTCTTATATGATTCCCTTGCAGGTTAGCTCGGGCGTTAGAGGGCTACACGGATCGAGATAAGGAAAGTGACCGACATTCGCGAGGGCCTGTGCGAACGATGCCACTCACGGCCGGCGGCTCACTTCGAGCTGACCGTTTTC
The DNA here is from genome assembly GCA_963817445.1 of uncultured Gemmatimonadaceae bacterium. Classification (GTDB taxonomy): domain Bacteria; phylum Gemmatimonadota; class Gemmatimonadetes; order Gemmatimonadales; family Gemmatimonadaceae; genus JAQBQB01. The sequence goes on along the minus strand of CAWFOG010000025.1, from coordinate 14,905 downwards.
GGCCCGCTCGACCTGCGCGAGACACGGCTCTGCGCTAGCTGCCAAGCCGTCGTCGATGTCACGTCAGAGTTGCCAGAGGCCGAGCTACCGGGATCGTTCACGCACTTGGGGCCCATCGACTTTGATGTGTTGCGCGCGTCAATTTGAGATTGACCCGATTTCGTGGACGCCTTACTCGCCCTAAGTTCGGGGCGGAGGTGGCACATGAAATCGAACCGGAAGGCAGGAGCAGCAGGCACGGCGTGAGCGGCGCGCGTTCAGCGCCGAGTTCAAAGCCGAAGCGGTGCGGTTGGTGGTCGGAGCGTCGGGCGCGCGGGGGCACGCTGGCGCAAGTCGGCCGTGAGCTGGATGTCCGACCGGACCAGCTGCGGGCGTGGGCGCAGCAGCAGGCCCGTGAAGCCGGGACCGGGTCCGCGATGCCGGGCGAGACGATCGAGCAGGAGAATCGCCGGCTGCGGCGCGAGGTGGCGGTGTTGCGGCAGGAGCAAGCGTTCGCAAAAAAAGTGGCGGTGTACTTCGCGAAGGAGTCGCGTTGAGGTACGCCGTGATCACTCGCCATCGCGGCGAGTTCGAAGTGCGACTCATGTGCCGCGTGCTCGAGGTCTCGTCCTCGGGCTACTACGCGTCGCTGCAAGCGCCCGCCGAGTTGGCACGCGCTCGATCGATGAAGTGCTGATGGCGCACGTGCGGATCATTCACGCCGGAGAGTGACGAGACCTACGGCGCGCCGCGCGTGCACCGGAGTTGCAGGCGGAAGGGCTGCCCGCGAGCCCGAAGCGCGTCGCGCGGCTCATGCGCGAAGACGGCCTGGTCGCGCGGCCGCGCAAACGGCCGCGCGTCTCGACGACCGACTCGAACCACGATCATCCGATCGCGCCGAACCTGCTGGCGCGGCAGTTCGACGTGAATGGGGTCGGCATCAACCGCGTGTGGGTCGCGGACATCACGTACATCCCGACGCGCGAAGGCATGCTGTACCTGGCGACGGTGCTCGATCTGGGCTCGCGCCGCTGCGTCGGGTGGGCGATGCGGGAGACGTTGGAAGACGAGCTGACGCTCAGCGCGCTGCGGATGGCGCGCGAGGCGCGGCGTCCGGCGCGCCGGGCCTGATTCATCATTCGGATCGCGGGAGTCAATACACGTCGGGCGAGTACCGCGCCGAGCTGGCGGCGCACGGCATGATTGCGAGCATGAGCGGCAAAGGCGACTGTTACGACAACGCGGTGGCGGAGAGCTTCTTCTCGACGCTCGAGTTCGAGCTGCTGATGCAGAACGATTGGCACACGCGGGAGGAGGCGCGCCGCGCGATCTTCCGGTACATCGAGATCGTGGTACAACCGGAAGCGCCGTCACTCGACCCTCGGCTACGTCAGCCCGGCCGACGTACGAAGAGCAGTTGCAGGAGGCGGCGTAGTTCCTATCACTCACGCGTCCACCAAATCGGGGCAAGCCCAATTCGCCGGTCGGACACCGAGCCTGGGGCGGACGAAGCGCTCGATTTCGTGGCGCGCGAACTCCCGCGGATTGCGGCGGCACACGGACAGACGCTTCCGCCAGACATTCACGACTTCGTGGTGCGTCATTCCAGTTAGCCGACCAGCCCTCTAACGAACGCTGAAGCTGACGAGCGATCTTTGGATTGCGCGGGCTTCGCCCGCGCATCTTATTTGACTCGCTCGCAGCTTAGCTAGGGCGTTAGCCGGACAACTCGGCACTCCATCCGGGACGGTCGATGACGCATTTGCGTGGACGGGTGCAAGCCGGCAAAGGCGACGCATCGCATTGGCTGGCAAAGTTCAATGCCGCCTACGCGCGCAAAGTCGGCCGACCCGTGTTCCCCGGCTCACTGAACATCGCTTTGCCAGAAGCCTTTGACTGGTTTGACGAGAGTCACGCCCGTCGGACGATCTGGTTCGGCAAAGACGAATACGGCGGGGAACGCGACATCCTGCTCATACCGTGTCGGCTGCCGGGGCTGAACAATGAGCCGGCGTGGCTCTGGACTCCGACGACGGCCGCACGTGAGCGCCCCGACCCGTGGGTGGTTGAGCTCATTGCGGCGCGCAGCCTCCGAGCCGCGTTCGATTTGGTCGACGGTTCCGTCGTCGATATCGAGCTTCTCGATCTCACCGATGCCACCTCTCCCGCAACCTGCCCTGCGGCCTCCAGTTCGCCGCGCGTGCCGGCTAACGAACGCTGAAGCTGACAAAGGATCTATTGATTTGTTGCGGCTACGCCGCAACTCTTATTTGACTCCTTTGCAGCTTAGCTGGAGCGTTAGGCACCATTCCACACACGATGTTGAACTCGATCTTTTTCGCGTCGTTCGTGACTCTGGCCGCCGTTGCGCACGCTCAGGCACCGCCGTCACCTGCCTCGTCACAAGAGCGAACGGGGACGCCCGCTCCCAGACGGTTGACACTTGCTCGAGTAGACTCCGCAACTCGCATTCTCGTGCTGTCGACAGGCGTTCGAATCCGCCACACCGTGGTTGCCCACGCTGCGGCAGATACGGTACTTGTGGAATCGCGAATCGCCAATCTCGGAGCCACTGCTATCGACGTGCAGCGCCTATGCTACCCCTTCGTCTATTCTCCGAAGGTCTCCGCTCCCTACGGCAAGTTCGGCCCCGCTTGTTACAGCATGGGCACGACGATCGCCTCGAACGACAGCCTCAGTATCGCAAGTGACGGGATAATATTCGGCCAGCCCGGTCACTATCGATTTCAGGTTCACGCACTCGACCCCGCTGAAACCGACGCGTACCTCGAACTCGAGCTCGTGGCATTCAAACCTGGTCGCCACATGGTGCCTAACGAACGCTGAAGCTGCCAAGGGAGTTTCTGATGGTTTGCGGCTGCGCCGCAATGTCAACACCGGTTGAAAACGGAACACGATCACCGGATGAAAATGGAACACACGGCGGGGGCCAAACCCTACGTCGGTGGTGCAGCCTCCTGACGGCGGGCCCGTCGATCGGGGGTCGGGGGTGGAGCCGATTGGAGGCGGCGTTGTAACTCCGCATGCTGCCGGAGGCGGTAGCTGTTCCCGCGGATGTTGACGATGTGACAGTGGTGCACGAGCCGGTCGATCAGCGCCGCGGCCATCACCTCGTCGCCGAAGATCTCGCCCCAGTCCTCGAAGCCTTTGTTGCTGGTGAGAATCGTCGAGGCGTGTTCATAGCGCCGGGTGAGGAGTTGGAAGAAGAGCATCGCCCCGGTGCGCGTGATCGGGAGATAGCCGATCTCGTCGATGATCATCAAGCTGGGAAAGACCAAAGTGCGCAGCCGATGGGCGAGGCGACCGCCGCTCTGCGCCTCTTCGAGGGAGTGCAGGAGATCGGCGAGCGTGGTGAAGTAGACCCGGCGTCCGTGCTCGGCGGCGGCGACCGCGAGACTGAGCGCGAGATGTGTCTTGCCCACGCCCGGCGGTCCGAGTAACACGACATTCTCCTTGCGCTCGAGAAAGCCGAGCGTATGCAAACTCTCAATCTGCTCGCGCTTGATGCTGGGCTGAAAGCTGAAATCGAAATGCTCGAGGGTCTTGACGACGGGCAATCGCGCGGAGCGCATCGCGGTTTGGAGCCGGCGCGCATTGCGGAGCTGAATGTGCGCGCCGAGTAGTTGTTCGATCGCGTCGGCCGCACTGACCGCGCCGGAATCGCAGCGCCGCAGCACGTCGTCCAGCGCCTCGAGCGCCCCCGGCATTTTGAGATCCGCAAGCTGGGTGCGGAGACGCTCGCGCAGCGAGTCGCTCGTCGCTGATGTGGCGCGCCGCGTCATGACTCACCGCCCGCGGCCAGCGCCGCATACGCCTCGAGGCCGCGGCGCTCGACGGCGATCCGCGGGACACTCCGCATCGTCGTGTCGTCGCTCTTCACCGCCGCGAGCGGCAGGAGGAGCGAGCGGTAGGGCGCGGCGGGGAGCGGACGCAGCGTGGCTTGCTCGACCGTGGCGAAGCGCTCGGCCGGCTGCCACTTCGTGGTCGCATGCACGCGCACATTCGCGAGCGTCGCGAGCCACGTGAGCGTTTGTGCATTGAGATCGTCGTCGCCGAGAAACGTGCGGCCGTAGAGAAAACTCTCCCGCAGATAGCGAATCGGCCGCTCCACTTTGCCCTTGGTCTTCGCGCGGTACGGGCGACACGCGCGTACCCGAAAGCCGAAGTGCTGCCCGCAGCGCGCGAGCTCGAGATTCGTCACGATCGTCCCGCCGAGGAAACGCTCATCGCGCGTGATGACGGACCGCATCTGATCGAACAGCAGATCGCGGGGCACCCCGCCCCAGCTCGTGAAGCAGGCCTCGAGCCCCTGGAGCAGCGTGCGCAGATCTTGGCGACGATAGAACTGCACCCAGAGCAAGCGCGAATGGCCCAGCACGATGACGAGCGCGTACCGTACGCCCCAGGGAAATCGGCAATGCGCGAAGTCCACTTGGGCTTGGCGACCCGGCTCGGTCTCGAAGCGGATCTCGGGCTCCGGCGGTGGGCGCAACGTCCGAATGAAATCCCGCAGCTGCGTGACACCGCCCTCGTAGCCGGCCGCGCGACACTCGGCCAAGAGCCGGGTCCCGCTCAGCCGTGGGAATTCGGCCAGGCGCGTTTCGATGATCGCCCGCACCGGCTCGAGCTTGCGATGTTTCGGCGGACGCGGACCATAACGCGCTCGAATGGTCTCGATCGGCTGATCCAGCAGCCCGTCCTTGATCCAGCGGTACAGCGTCGTGCGCCCAACGCCAACGCGGCGCGCGGCTTCGGCGCGATCACCGTCGGCTTCGTCCAGCAATTGATGGAGCAACATACGCGTGAACACTCCGTGCATACCGGGCTCGCAGGCGATCGAGAGCCCTAAGGTCGGAAACGGAGAGCCGCCTGGCACCACGGCGGCTCAGGAAATGTGTTCCGTTTTCAACCGGCGACGTGTTCCATTTACAACCGGTGCTAACAGCATACTCGAATTTCGCGCACCACGTCCGCAAGATTGCCGGTGATGACCACCGGTTGGCATCTCGCGCCTGCGGGCTAACGATCGTTGAGCCCGACGAGCGAGCTATGGATTGCTCGCTTCGCTCGCTTTTGTTTGACTCGCTCGCAAGTGAACTTGGGCGTTAGATGGCCATACACGTCGCTGCACCGTCCAACTTCGCCTCGTCCGGCTGGGTTGCGACTCTCCGACGATGCACAAAGAATAGGGACCGCTACAACCAATCCCCGAGGCGCCCGAGGAACGATTGCCGGCGTAGTAGCATTTCTTACTGACCGAATTCAGTCCGCCGGAACATTTGCTTCAGTGGGTGACGTCCCCAACGTTGCCATCAACGGGACGAAGCACTCGTTCGTTCCGGAAATTGCCTCGCATCCAGACGACCGGAACTCGAATCCACTCGGGGCGACCTTTCCGTCAGTCGCCGGAGGGCACGGTGTGAGTTCGATCCGGCTCGTGCGGCTCGAACTCACATGTGGTGAGTAGGTGACGGCCACACTCCAACATGGAGGATTGTATGAAGCGTGAGCGCGCGGCGCAGGTCGTGCTGGTCCTGGTGGGCTTGTTGTATTGCGCTTGGGCCATCCCGCTGTTCCAAAGCCTGTGGCACTCCAGCTGGCTCCAGCAGCATCAGGATGCCTTCCCGATGTTCATGAGCGTTGACACCGTGCTCGGGGTCTTTCTGTTGCTCGCTGTAAAGCGACCGGCAAGCCATCGGTCGCTTATCGCCTTTGGAGGGTGGTCCACCCTTGCCCATGCGTTCACCATGACCATCATGTCAGTCGAGGCCTGGTCGCAAGGGATGCACAGGAAGGATAGCCCGCAGGACATTGTGATCGTCGGCGCGATTGGAGCCCTGCTCCTTGTCGTCCTGCCGGCAAGAGAACCGGCACCGCCCCTCACGGAGAGCCCGGTTTCCTTTGGGACGCCCGTGCAGCAAGCTCCATCGGAAGCGTAAGACTGCTCGCATCAGGCCCACGCCATTCATGCCTCGTTCATTCGCGACCTTCACCTGCGCGCTGATCAGGCATCGCTGAGCGGCTATCTAACCGACGCTGCACCCGACGGGCGATTTAAGGATTGCGCATGCTGCGCATGCGCTTTTATTTGACTCGCCCGCAGCTGAGCTGGGGCGTTATGCGGCAACCGAACCTCTCGAACGGTGACGGAACGATGGCGGAACTCGAATCCGGAGACTCTCGCTTCGCGACGAGCATTGCACCGTGGCTGTCGGTGCCAGACGGGGGTTCCGCTGTTGAGTTCTACACGGCTTCGTTCGGTGCCGTTGCGGTGGAGCGTCTGGAGGACGACGCCGGACACATCGTCGTCGCTCAACTCTCGCTCGGCGGCGCACGGTTCTGGGTGCAGATGGATGTCAATTCGAGCCCAGCAGCGCTCGGCGGGATCTCCGTTCGCATGATCGTCACCGTTGGAGACCCCGACGCGTTATTCGATCGCGCCGTGGCAGCGGGGGCCACTCAAGTCTCCTCGATGCACGACGCTCACGGGTGGCGGACCGGCCGAGTGGCCGATCCGTTCGGTCACCATTGGGAGTTTGCGAAGCCGCTCACCCGCGCTCCCTAGGGCGATGGCCGGAGAGTCTCTCGTGCTCGCCGTTTCGATCGCAGCGACACGCCGACCGGTCGCACCTACAGATCTCGATCTGCCGTATAACGATCGTTGCAGCCGACAAGCGATCTTCGGAATTGCGCGGAGCGTCGCGCCGCGCTTTTATTTGGTTCGCTTGCAGTTGAACTCAGGCGTTAGGCATCATCCGAATCTCTCATGAGCGTTCAGATCTTGTGTCCAACATGCGAGCAGGTGACCGCATGGCACAAGCCGCCCGTCGGCACGTGCCCGCATTGCCAATCGGCGTATCCTGACTGGTTGCGCGTCAGCACGGAAACGTCGCTCCGGCACTCCGAAACGCCGACACCCTTGCTCCTCGTGCTCGGCCTGTACGGATCAGCGCTCGCGGCGGCGATGTTTGCGTTAGTCTTGATCCTCGCGCCGTTTGATCTCGGCAACTACTCGATCAATGATCAGGCTGTGCCTGGGCCGGTATTTCTGCGCGAAGCCGGCCTCTCGTTCGCACTCGTCGCTGGCGTCCTCGGCGCGATCGCGGTCGGCCTATGGCGCGAACGCGCGTGGCCCCGTCCGCTCATGATTGGGTATTGGCTCTTGCTGCCAATCGGCTCACTGACGCTGGATGGGTGGACTCCGGGAAGTCTCATCACAGCGATCGGCACGGCAGTCGTGTGTGCGGGAGTCGCCGCGCTCTATCTCTACGGCCGACCGAACGTCGTCGCCTACTTTGACGTGCGTAAGACTACCGCCCCGACCCATGATGCCTAACGAACGCTAAAGCTGCCAAAGAAGCTGTTGATTTGCTTGCGGCTCCGCCGCAAACTCTTATGTGAATCCTGTGCAGTTTACCTGAAGCGTTAGGCAGGCATACACTTTACCTGACACTCATGAGCGAAGCCGACGGCCTCTACGCCCAACTCAAGCCGGAGATGCAGACCATCACCGCTCCGCTCGTGGATTTCGGCGAGCAGCAGGTGCGCAAGAACGGCGGCTTTCTGCCGTTCGGCGCTACGCTCGATCGGAGCGGCGCCGTCGCCTTGCACGCGGCCGGGGCTGACCGCGATCCGGCTGCAGCCGACGACGTCTTGCCACTCGTGCTGCAAGGACTCGCTATCGCGGCTCAGCAAGTTGATATCACGGCCGTCGCAGTGGCCGAGTGGGTGAAGATCGCGGAGCCCGGCGAAGAGTTGCGGGACGCCATCAAGGTGCACGTGCACCACCGCCGTGGTCTTGCGATCACCTTCTATATACCCGCCGCGAAGCGTCTACTTCGAGGGTGGCATTTCGGTGAGACGATCGCGCGCGCGAGCGATCCTCTAATCGAGATGTGGTAGCGCTATCTTCTGTGTGGCGCCCGCCTAACGAACGCTGTTGCGTACGAGCGATCTATTGATTGCTCGCTGCACACGCTTCTATTTGATTCGCTCGCAGCAGAGCTAGAGCGTTCGGCGCATGACGAGCATTGCGGTACGCGGTACCCGGTACCCGAGCACGGCTCCATCGCTTGCTACGCTGTGCATCGAGGCCAGCTTGGCACCTTGGTACGAATCGCCGCGTCGATCGAATCTGCCCGCACGCGCGGCGTCGAATCAGTCTCGTCGAAGTCGGGAGCGCTGCGGGTCTCGATGTGAATCCAGTCCGCACACACATCGCTCGCGAGGCGCACGCTGAACACCATCGTGCCCGAGCCGTGTATCATGATCCTACAGCTCAGCTGGCGCGAGGTGTACGCGGTCATCCATGGATCGCCCTCGGCAAGGTCGGGGACCCGCGCATCGGCGCATCGCCCAGTATACGCTGCGGCGCCTCGAATCGGCCAGGTCACCTTCGTCGTCCGCGACGCCTAACGAGCGCTGAAGCCGTCAAAGCATCGCTCTTGAATCGTGCGGCCTGCGGCCGCATTCTTATGAGAATGCTTGGCAGCTTGGCTTCACGCGTGAGGTAGCGCATAGTCAACGATGATGATTCGAGTTCTTGCAATACCGTTGGCATCCCTCCTCGTCGGAGTGGCGTGCCATCGACCCATCGCGCCGGCCGCAACGACCACGCCCGCCCCCGCGCGCGATTGGCTCGCACAAGAGCCGGCGGTCTGCCAGGCCATCTCGGGTCGCGTCCTGAGTGCCCTGACCGGCGCGCCGATGCCAGGCGCGGCGGTCGTGGTCGCCCATCCCCCGCTTACCGTTCGAACCGATTCGCTCGGGCGATTCCGCATTCCCTTGCGACCGATGGTTGGCGGGATTGCCGACACCGCAAAGGTGGACCTGCGAGTCGCGCGCGTGGGATACTCGGGCTTCGACTTTCGGCTGTTCCTCGCTCCCAGCTACGTTCTCGAAATCGTGCTCGCTCCAATCGGCTTCCACGCTGACCACATTTCTACGCTCCGGATCAAGGACCCTGGCTATTGTCGCCGCGCTAACTAACGAGCGCTGGAGCGATCAAAGCATCGCTATTGAATCGTGCGGCTTGCGGTCGCACTCTTATGAGAATGCTTGGCAGCGTAGCTTCACGCGTTGGCCCGCGACATCATTCAGCGCGCGTTCAGCGCGCGTTCAGCGCGCGTTCAGCGCGCGTCCAGCCGCACGATTGCGCGGGGGTGAAAGAGGCTCCCTTCGTCGCCGATGATGCAGCACCGAGGGAATCGGCCGGCCCCTTCGCGGGCGACGACCAGCCCGACAACCGGCGTGTCGGCGGCAACGAGAAAGCGCCGGACGGCTGCAACGCTCTCACCAGGCTGGAGCAGCGTATCGAACGCGACCGCACCCGGCTCCGCCATCGGCGCTTGTCGCCGCCCGCGTGCGTCGCGCAGATATGCGACGACGAAGCGTTCACGCTGCGCGACCCGGCGCGCTCGGCTCGAGAGTCGGAACGTGACGTCGTATCGAACCCCAGCGGCCGTCGTGTCGCGGTGCACAGTTTGGAGGGCGATACACCAGTCATCCGAGCATTGATCGTCGCCGACTCCGAGGACCCTCTGCGGCGCGAGCGCTGAGACCAGCAGTAGCGTACCGAAGTACAGGCCGAGGACGAGACCGAGTCGCCGGAGCGTGACGCGGGCCCGAGCGCGATGGCCGCGCACGGCGGCGATCGCGCTCATGATCAGCATCCCGATCGTGGCGAGGACGAGCGCGATGAAGAGGAGATCAAAAACCGTCATTGCAGGTCTGCCGGTCCGAGTACTTTGTATTATAAAGTACTACGCCAACGGCGTCAATCGGCCCGCGAATGCCCGCGCTGAGAATGCTTTGCAGCGTATCTCAGGCGTTAGACGGCTCCACGCTTCGCGCTTCTTACGGTGCGTGATGCCTTCGCGATCGCGCCCCGTGCCACGACCTGGACGCCGGCATCCAGTCGCGGCGCAGCAGCGGCGATCATGCGCGCCAACCCTTTCTCCGCAATCGTCGCCCACTGCCAGCTGACTTTCACCCGCAGCGGGGCGCGCACGCCGGCCGTCGTACATACGAGGTTCACGTCACATCCCGGCGCTTCCTCAGTCTCCGGCCTACACTCCCACACACGACCTTCTTCGTCCGTCACTCGGCGCGATGACATCGTCGGCGTCTCCATGAGGTTGGACCGCGAATCCGCTATTCAGTAGATGGATTGCGCGAACCTCGCGGAAGTAACCGACCAAACATCAGGCGGGAGGAACGGCCGGCGCCCAGTGGGCTTCCTCGGGCCCTCGCTGGCGCCGTCTTCACGAGGCCAACGCGACGCCGTCAACGCAACTCTGCCCCAGAGCATCAGCCTTGCCGGACATCGCCTGACTCCTAATGTTTTCGCGCGGCAGTTGTTACGTCAGTGAGTTGACCAATCAAGCCGACGTGTGCCGGCGTTTTCGGAGTACCGCCAGAAATCTTGTCGGACGTCTATGTGGAGGTGTGAAGGCATGGGCACGCTCGTTTTCGGCATGATGCAGTCCCTCGACGGCTACGTCGATGGCGTCGCGGACCGGCTAGAATTTCCTCCTCCCGGCGTTGCGCTTGGCCGTCATTTGACGGATCACTTCCGCGGCCTGGCCGGCTGCTTGTACGGTCGACGGATATACGAGATCATGCGCTACTGGGACGAGGATCGACCCGAGTGGGATGCGGGCGACCACGACTTCGCGGCGGCGTGGCGGGCGAAGCAGAAATGGGTCGTCTCGCGGACGCTGACGTCGGTCGGCGCGAACGCCACACTCGTCGGGGAGAACGTCGACGCGTTTGTGCGCAGACTGAAGAAGGACGTCGAGGGTGAGATCGACGTCGCGGGGCCCGTCCTCGCGGCGAGCCTCACCGACCTCGGTCTCATCGACGAGTACCGTCTCTACTTCCGGCCCTTCGTGCTTGGCGGTGGCAAGCCGTTTTTTGCCGGTGCCCGCCCTCCGCTCCGCATTGTTGCCAGCGATCGTGTTGGCGAGGACGCGGTTCGGCTGACGTGTGTCCCAGCGTGAGCATGCGATTCGGCTCGTCGGCGACAGCGAGCCTGCGGATCCCTCGTTCGGAAATCACCCATACTTGTCCAATCGCCCAGGAGCGCAAGGACGCTGCATTGATGGTGCACGGTTGGTCGGTCGCGGCCCGCGATCGCTCACCGTGGGTTCGAAGTTGCTCTCTCGCGTCGCAATGTTGCTCGTTCGCGTTGCCGCGGTGCTCGCCCGCGGCGCTGCACGGCTCATTCGCGGAGCGTTGGCGTCAGGCCAGCGTCATGCGGCGCCGATTCGACACGGTGCGGCGTCGACTCACGACGCACCGAAGTCGATTTAGCACGGTGGTGCGTGCTGTCGATGCGCACGGCCGTCGAGTGAGCGCGCATCGTCGTCGATTGTGTTCGCTGGGGCGTCGACGGACGTCGCTGCGTCGTCCGCTCGCGTCGAGGGGCGATGAACTGACCGCGCCTCTTTGCGGGCTCATGTCGGTCGATCGCCGATCGCGCAGACAGTAACGCGAATCGATGTCGCATCAACGCAGAGTCACGAGACATGAACGCAAAGTCTCCACGGCCCAATGTGAAGTCGGCAGAGTGCAACGCCTGCGCGCCGGCGAAAAACGCGAGCTCACGTCGCCGCAAGACGAGCTCGACATGGTCGGATTGGAATCGTTGAGAGGTGAAAACGAGATCACGTCGATCGAGAGCGCGGTGAACATCGATTGTCGCTGGCTCACGTCGCGATGAAGTCGAGCCATCAGCCTGCGTTGCGAATTTGTCGAAGGCATCGGTGAATTGGTGGAAGGTGGCGGCAAGTTCTGCCGAGGCGCGAGTCGAGTGGCAAGGGGGCGTGCAGCAGTACGACGCGATGCCTCCTACTTCTATAACGCCACGGCCTCGCAAAACGCACGCACATGGTTCGCTGCGGTGCTCATCCCGAGGGCACGCGGCAGTGGACGGTCTCGCCCATTGTTGCGACGCTTGATGAAATTATGACTCCGGCAATCACCGATGTTGCCACAGGTGGAGTCATAACGATTCACAAATGAGGTCGACCGTGTTGAACGCCAACATTGCTTGGATTGTCGCAGCAGCCTCGGTGGTCTCGGTCGCAACGCGCGTCGACGCGCAAACGCGCGCACACGCGGATCGGCCTGCCGCAGTCCTCGTGATTTCCCCCCCCGCGTGCTCTCCCGCGCGGACTCGGAGAGCCTTCGCGATCGTGCCGTGCGTTCGTGGGTGCAGGACGATGGCGCGACGAGCCGGAAACGAGGGAGCGCTATTCTCGGCGGTATCATCGGCGCGGCGGCTGGCTTCGCGATTGCCAACGCGTACGCTGGCAATCACCACCCGGCGTGCGCTTCCATTTGATTCGCCCGCAGGTGAGCTTCACGCGCTAGACCGCACATTCACGCTTGAGGTTCGTCTCGTGCCTTTGTACCGGGCCGCTGCTCTGCTGGTCGCGATGGCGCTGTTCGGCGAAACGAGCGACGCGCAGACGGAGTGGCACGACTGTTTACCACATCGCGCGGGCTTCGTCGTCGTCACTGCGCAGTTTCGGCGAGTCGGAGACGGTGCCGGCGGTATATCTCTATGCGGCGTTCGACATGCACGTGTCGGACAGTATCGTGGCGCGGCGGCCGGTGCACCGACCGCCGCTCACCAATGTTCGGTCGCAGCCCGATGTCATGCGATGGCTCGCGGTCGATTTCTTCGGCATGTGGACGCCGGCACTCGAAGCCGAGTACCGCGCGCGACGAAGGATTGGCCGAGCAGCGGAAACGCCTCGTCCATTGCGACGCGTCGCGTATACCGGGAAACAGGCGTGACCGCGGCGCGATATCGTTAGGTGACGATGCCTTGCCTGATGATCGCACTGTTCGCGGCGTTCGTTTCTGTACCGCGCTCCGCTCACCTCCTGCCGTTCGCGCGATGAAACCGTTTGAACGGCTTGGGGAGGCGCGGACGCCGAACGGGACGCTGATCGCGCTCTATCGGCACGACGGCGCGTATCTCCTCCGCGCCGATGGCATGGAGCTCATGTCCACCCGTCGACACCTCACCGAGGATCGGCTCGCCGAAGTCGCGTGCGCGCCGCTCCGGGAGGTGCCGCGAGCACGGGTGCTGATCGGTGGGCTCGGCCTGGGCTTCACGCTCCGCGCCGCGCTACGGCAGCTGCGCGAGGACGCCGAGGTCGTGGTTGCGGAACTCATACCTGAGGTGATCGCGTGGAACGCGGACCCGCGGTACGACCTGTCCGTCGCGGCGATGGGCGATCCGCGCGTCCGCGTGGTGCAGGGCGACGTGATCGACGTGCTCCAGGCGACGCCCGGCGCCTTCGACGCGATCATGCTCGACACGGACAACGGCCCCGATGGGATGCTCATGTCCGAGAACACGCCACTGTATGCAGCGCGTGGCATCGAGGACACGGTGGCCGCGCTGCGCGCCGGCGGCTCGATCGTGTATTGGTCTGTGGGCGACGACCCGCGGTTCGCGGGAGCGCTGCGCAACGCAGGGCTCGGCGTGACGACGCTGCGAGTCCGGGCACATAGCACGGCGGGGCCGATGCATACTCTCTACGTGGCGACAGCACCCGCGCAATAAAGGAGTTCATATGACCTTCAGCACTTGCCCCTTCGCCACTGTTAGCGCGCCGGTCGATCTCGTATGGGGTCTGCTCGCCAACCCTGTGCAGTATGACCTCTGGTGGGAGGTCAGAACTCGGTCGATCCTCCCCGAAGGCCCGGCACAGCCCGGCCAGCACGTCTTCGCGCAGACTTCGGCGCTCGGAAGACAGTGGGATGTGCTTCACTTGACCGTTCAATCCGTCGAGCCGGAGAAGCGGCAACTCGATCTTCTCACACGTCTCCCGTTCGGAATTTCAGTCTACAACCACATCACGTGTGAGCCACTGGACAGCGAACACACTCGAGTCAGCTTTGGTTGACGCTTCTCGATCTCACCTGGATGGTGGGCCTGGCTCCTCGAGCGCTTTGCCAGCCGGCAACTGCACGACAGTGTGGCCGACGCCTTGGCACGGCTCAAGAATGCGGCGGAACAGCTATCTCAGGAAACCGGCGCGGCGTAAAAAACCGATGCTGTCCAATGTGCGCTGAACCTGACGAACGATCAGAGGAAGCTCGCGTCGCTCGCTCTTGTTGATTCGTTCGCGGGCTGACTCGGCCGCTAGATGGTGATATGCATCATTGTATAAGAAAGGAATCATGAATCCGACCATCGTCGCGCTTGGTGTCGCGGTCGTGCTCGTGGCGCTCGCGCTGATTCATGTCTACTGGGCGGCTGGTGGGTCCGCGGGCAGGGCAGCGGCCGTGCCGACCCGCGCCAGTGGCGTGCCGGTCATTCGCCCCGGACCGGTCGCGACGCTCTGTGTGGCCGCGGGCCTCGCGGGCGCCGCGTTCGTGGTCGTTGTCCGAGTGCGGCTGGTCCCCGGAATCGGCTCTTCTGCACTGTACCGATGGGGCGCGTGGGCGATCGGAGGAGCCTTCGCGCTTCGCGCCGTTGGCGATTTCCGCTACGTCGGTCTGTTCAAGCGCGTGCGCGCGACGCGCTTTGCGGCGTTGGACAGCGCCGTGTACACGCCCCTGTGCGCGGTGCTTGCGGCGGCTATCCTGTACCTGGCTGCCATCTAACGAACACTCCAGCAGCCGGTCGATTTAGCGATTGCGAATGCGCGGCGTTCGCCTTTATTTGACTCGCCCGCAGCTGAGCTCAGGCGAAGCGGGACCAGAGACATCGCGTCCGATACCTGGAGGGCCGCTTGATGTGGATCCACGACGATCGCGAGTTGCGCATTGATCTCGCGTTCATCCTGTTCTTTGCCGGCTCGCTGGCGTACAGCATCCTAGCCGGGCAACACCTCCTCGGTCTCGGACCGTTGTGGCATCCGCGTCAGTTGATCTGGATCAA
>CAWFOG010000024.1:0-337684 GCA_963817445.1 uncultured Gemmatimonadaceae bacterium | reverse complement strand
CCAGCCCGACCGCCGCCCGGGCGGCATCGTCCGGCAAGCACAGCACGACGACGTCGCACGCCGCCATCATGTCCTGCCGCGCCGAGAGGAGTCCTTGCGCTGCGCGGCGGCGAGGCTGCGGAGCGCTATCCCCGGCATCGTTTCGAGGCGCTGGCGGATGCCGAGCCCCGTCGTGCCGGCTTCGCCGTCAATAAACACGCTCGGTTGATTGCTCGCCATCGGAGTGCCCCCGCGCTATCGTGCGATCTGACCCAGGTTTCAGTGGAGTTCGTCCTTATGACGGAAAACACCGCGCCTCTGCAATTGCCTCGCCGGGGTTCGGGGTCTCGATCTAACCCAGTTCGAGGCCGGCCCGTCGTGCACCGAGGCGCTCGCCTGGCTCGGCGCCGAAGTCGTCAAGGTCGAAAACCCGAATGGCGGAGAGCCCGGGCGGACGTCCTTCGCGATGCTCCCGGTAGCCCCAACTCATTTCTATTTCTTCGAATTCAATGCCAACAAAAAATCGGTCACCATCAATCTCGAATTCGAACGCGGCTTGGCTCTCGTCAAGGACATGGCCAAGAAAGCCGACGTGATGATCGAAAACATGGCGCCCGGAACGATCGAGCGGATCGGGCTCGGCTATGACGCGATCCGCGCGCTGAACCCGGGCATCATCTATGCCCAGGTCAAAGGCTTTGGCGAGGGCAGCCCTTACGAGAAGAACCTCGCTTTCGACATGATCGCGCAGGCGTCCGGCGGCACGATGAGCATCACCGGCGAGCCTGACGGGCCACCGATCAGGCCCGGCGTTTCGCTCGGCGACACCGGCACCGGGATGGTGATGGCGATCAGCGTTCTCGGCGCGCTCTACGAGCGCCGCGCCACCGGCCAAGGCAGACGCCTCCAGGTGGCGATGCAGGACGCGATGCTGCACTACATCCGCTTTGCGTTTCAGACGCAGGCAATTCTCGGCCGGGCCGCACCCCGCAACAGCAACCGAAGCAACACAGCGCCGTCGGGGATCTTTCCCTGCGCGCCGGGCGGGCCCAATGACTGGATCTATGTCTTTTCCCGCCAGAAGGACCACTGGCACCGCCTGCTCAAGCTCCTCGGCCGCGAGGAGCTGATCGGCGACCCGCGCTACGAGACCGCGCAAGCCCGCGGCGAGCGCATCGAAGAGGTGAACGCGATGGTCGCCGACTGGACAAAGCGGCGCGACAAGCACGAGGCGATGCGCCTGATCGGCGCCGCCGGGGTCCCGGCGGGTGCGGTGCTCGACACGATGGAATTGATGAACGAGCCGAGCTTTACCGAGCGCGGCATCCTGCAGACGGCGCACATCCCACCGGCCCGTTCAAGATGCCGTCCTGGCCGGTGCGCTTTGACGGGAAGCCGCCAAAGCTCGAGCCCGCCCCGTTGCTCGGACAGCATACGACGCAAGTCTTCGGTGAGTGGCTCGGCATGAGCGCCCGCGATGTCGAGGCCTTACGCAAGGAGGGGGCGATCTGACGGCTTTTACAAACCGTCACCCTCGCGAAAGCGAGGGTCCAGGGCCAGCGTTCCGACACTGGGGCCCTGAATCCTGCTGTCGCAGGAATGACGAAACGACGCGAGAGAGGAGGTAACTCAGATGGCGGAATTGACCGGTAACGAGATCCTCGCCCGGTGCCTGAAGGCGCAGGGTGTCAAGGACATCTTCTTCATCATGGGGGGGCCGATGCTCGATGCCGAGCTTTGCTCGATCAAGGAAGGGATCCGCCTGATCGACACTCGTCACGAGCAGGGTGCGGCCTATATGGCGCAGGCCTATTCGCGGGTGACGCAGGGGCCCGGCGTGTGCATGGCGGCGAGCGGGCCGGCGACCCTGAATTTCGGCACCGGCCTCGCCAACGCGCTGATCGACGGCTGCCCGGTCGTGGCACTGGCGGTTCGAGTCCGATCAGCCAGTTCGGCCGCCAGGTATTTCAGGAGATCGACCAGGTCGCGGCGATGAAGCCCTGCGTCAAATATGCCGACCGCGTCCACAATCTGAAGCGGATGCCGCAACAGGTGAACTTCGCCTTTCAGAAGGCGCTGAACGGCAAGCCGGGCCCGGTCTATCTCGATTTCCCCGGCGACGTGCTCTACATGACGGTCGACGAGGTGACGTCGATTGGAGCTATTGCGGCCGGCCGATCATCAGGGCGCGCCCCTATGCCGAGCCCAAGGCGCTCAACGCGCTGGTCGATGCGATCAAAGAGGCGCGCCAACCGATCATCGTCTCGGGCAGCGGTGTCCTGTGGTCGCACGCCTGGGACGAGATGAAGGCCTTTGTCGAGAAGGCCGGGATCCCGTTCTACACGACCCCGCAGGGGCGCGGCGTCGTCCCCGACGACCACCCCTACTCCTACCTGACGATGCGCAACGACGCGTTTCGCGAGGCCGATCTGATCATCATCCTCGGCACGCGCACGAATTACGTGATCGACCACGCCTTGCCACCGCGCTTCAGCGCCACCGCCAAGGTCGCGCGCATCGACATCGACCCCGAGGAGATGGGCAACTCGGCGCGCAACATCGACTTGCCCATCGTCGGCGACTGCAAGTCGGTGTTGCAGCAATTGAACGAGGCGGTCGATGCGAAGACCGCCGACCGCTTCCAGCCGTGGCGCCAGAAACTCGCCGACGGCGAGGCCAAGAAGCGCCTGCGCGCCGGCGGCAACTACCCGACCGACGGTGACATCCATCCGCTGCGGCTCTGCGAGGAGGTCAAGAACTTCATGCAGCGCGAGGCGATCCTCTCGGTCGACGGCCAGGAGATCCTCAATTTCGGCCGCCAGTCGATCCCGACCTTCGTTCCCGGCCACCGGCTCAATTCCGGACCCTTCGGCACGATGGGCGTGGGGCTGCCGTTCGCGGTCGGCGCCAAGGCCGCCAAGCCCTCGGCGCAGGTCATCAGCCTGCACGGCGACGGCTCCTTCGGGCACAACGCGATGGAGCTCGACACCGCGGTGCGCCACAAGCTGCCGCTCCTGTGCATCATCAGCCTCAACGGCGGCTGGACCGCCGACCCGGAGCGCAACAAACCCGGCCGCGACCTCGGCTACACCCGCTACGACAAGATGGCCGAGGCGCTCGGCTGCTACGCCGAATATGTCGAAGAGCCCGAGGACATCCGCCCGGCCCTGGAGCGCGCCTGGAAGAAGGTCGAGGAGGGCATGGTCGGCTTTGTCAACGTCAAGACCGACTACCGCGCCCGTGCCACGACGGTGCGCTTCTCCAGCCGCGAGACCTGAGCGACCGCCGCCTCACGAAAAGGGGCGCCTTCGGGCGCCCCTTTTTTGGCGGCCGCCTCCCTGCTCTCAGGGAGGAAATCGTTTGCAGGCCGAAAATCTCCCGGCTCATCGGCGATAGTCATTCTTGATCAAAGGCTTGCGGTTCAAATCCGGCAACGGCCGGCAGGGGAATTTTTGCTGCCGGCAGAGGAACGGCAGGGAGGCGGACCGCTCTCCCGATCCGGTGTTATCTCTCCGATCATGGCGCCCAGGATACGCCTCGATCTTGACGCGAAGATGGCGAGCCGATAGGGCCCTCATGCTTAATGCGCGCAACGCGCTGGCCGGTGTAGGATCATCCGCCACCGAGGAGGTGCGATGGAGCCCGCCGGGCCAGCTCGCGTCGAACGTCGGCTCGCGGCGATCCTCGCGGCCGATGTCGCTGGCTATTCGCGCCTGATCGAAGCCGACGAGGAAGGCACTCTCGGCCGGCTCAAGGCGCTCCGCGCCGAGCTGATCGATCCGAAGATCGCCCACCATCACGGCCGCATCGTCAAGACCACCGGTGACGGCCTCTTGGTCGAGTTCGCCAGCGTCGTCGACGCGCTCAGATGCGCGGCCGAGATGCAGGCGGCAATGGCCGAAAGCAATGTCCCGTTGCCGCTCGGAGCGCCGCATCGAGTTCCGGATCGGCATCCACCAAGGCGACATCGTCGCCGAGGACGGCGACATCTTCGGTGACGGCGTCAATGTCGCGGCCCGCCTCGAAGGCCTGGCCGAGCCCGGCGGCATCTGCGTGTCGGCGCGCGTTCAGGAGGATGCGGCTAGGTCGCCTCGACCTCGCTTTCGAGGACATCGGCAACAGCAGCTCAAGAACATCGCGCGGCCGGTCCGAGCGTACCGAGTGCTAAGCCGCAGCAGTTCGCCACCCATTCGGGCGAGTTCTGCCCCTCCCCTCCCCGACAAGCCGTCGATCGCGGTGCTGCCGTTCGCCAACATGAGCGGCGATCCGGAGCAGGAGTATTTCGTCGACGGCATGGTCGAGGAGATCATCACCGCGCTCTCCCGCATCCGCTGGCTCTTCGTGATCGCCCGCAATTCGACGCTTCACCTACAAGGGCCAAGCCGTCGACGTGAAGCAGGTCGGCCGCGAACTCGGCGTCCGCTATGTGCTCGAAGGCTCGGTGCGAAAAGCCGGCGAACCGGGTGCGCATCACCGCGCAGCTGATCGATGCGCTAAGCGGGACGCATCTTTGGGCCGATCGCTTCGACGGCTCGCTCGACGATATCTTCGACCTTCAGGACAAAGTGGCGTCCAGTGTTGCCGGAGTCATCGAACCGGCGTTGCAGGCCGCCGAGACCGCCCGCTCCGCCGGCCGGCCGACCGCGGATCTGACGGCGTACGATCTCTACCTGCGCGCCTATGCGATGGTCTGGTCTTCAGCAAGGCATATCCCCGAGGCGCTCCGTCTTACAGAACAGGCGATCGCGCGCGACCCGCGTTACGGGCCCGCCCTCGGCTGGGCCGCATTCTGCTGTTATCGGATGCTTCTGTACAATCGGAGCGAAGACCGTGCGGCTGACCGCTTGAAGGGTACCGATTTCGCCAGGCGAGCCCTGGAAGTGGCCGGCGACGACCCGAGCGTCTTGGCGAATGCAGCCCAGGCGCTGGCCTATTTCGGTGAAGATATCGGCGCGATGATCACCTTGGCTGATCGCGCATTAGCGCTCAACCCAAGTTTCGCGCGCGGATGGCACATCAGCGGCGTCCTCAGAAACTGGGTGGGCCAGCCCGACATCGCGATCGAGTATCTGGAAACCGCGTTGCGCCTGAGCCCCGTGCCCGCGTCGGCCCGACGCAATTTCTAATAGGTCACGCTCATTTTTTCGCTAGGCGCTTCAATCTGGCGGTACCGAAACTGCTCCTCGCGATCCAGGAAGATCCGAGTCACCCGCTGCCATACCGTACCCTCGCCGCGTGCTATGCCCATATGGGGCGGCTCGACGACGCGCGAGAAGTGATCGCGCGATTGCGCTCTATCACCCCTGTGGTCATGCCGACTGAAGTGGCTCTTCGCAAGCCGGAGGACCGCGAGCTTTGGCTGTCGGGGCTGCGTTTGGCAGCGGGCGAGGCGACGTGAGCCAGACCCGCCGGCTCGCCGCGATCCTCGCCGCCGATGTGGCGGGATATTCGCGGCTGATGGGAATCCGGTCGCCGATCCGTCGACGCGGCAGGTGCGAATCATCGTGTCGCTGCCGAACGCCAACGGCGTGCTCGTCGGCGGACTGTTCGCCGACGGTCACGTGGCGAGCGAGGTGCGCAACGCGCCCGTCGTTCCGATCGCCGCCGTCGACGAGCGCGGATTGCATCCGTTCGTCATGCGGGTGAAGAACGGCGTCGTGACCAAGGCCGAGGTCGACCTCGGCATTCGTGATGCGACGACTGAAACGGTCGAGATCAAGAGTGGCGTCCAACCCGGTGACACCATTCTCCTCGGCGCGGCGCGCGGAATATCCGAGAACACGCCGATCAAAGTGAGTGCACCGGCCGACACGGTGGCCAAGCCATGATCATTTCTGATTTCGCAATCAAGCGGCCGCTGATCACGGTCGTCGCGATGGTGGCGCTGGCGATCTTCGGAACGTTCGCGCTGTTCAAACTCAAGACGGACGAATTCCCCGACGTCGCGCCGCAGTTTCTGACGGTCGGCATCGTCTATCCGGGCGCCTCGCCCGACGTGGTCGAGAGTGAAGTGCTCAAGCCGGTGGAGGAGCAGATCGGCTCGATCTCCGGCGTGAAACGCATCATGGGGAAAGCGTACGACGGCTACTCGATGATCATGATCGAGTTCCTGTTCGGCAAGGACATGAACGTCGCGTCGCAAGAAGTCCGCGACGGCATCTCGACGATCCGCTCCGATCTGCCGACGGAAATGAAAGAGCCGATCATTCAGAAATTCAACAGCACCGATCGCCCGATCGTGTCCATCGCGATCTCGTCGACGGTGTTGTCGCCGGCCGAGCTCACGCGACTCGCCGACCCGGGCATCACGCGCGAGCTGCGCGCGATCCCCGGCGTCGCCGACGTGCAGATTTTTGGCAAGGTCGATCGCGAGCTGACCGTCGAAGTCGATCCCCACAAACTTCAAGCGGCGAACGTCAGCGTCGCGCAGGTCGTTTCTGCCCTCGAGGCGCAGAATCTCGCCGCGCCGGTCGGCCGTGTGGACGGCGCGCTCGACGAGCGCTCGATCCGCCTGAGCGGCCGCCTGCAAAATCCGGCGGAGTTCGACAACCTCGTCGTCGCCGATCGCAACGGCCAGCTCATTCGACTCGGCCAGGTCGCGACGATCAAGGACGGCACCGAGGAGCCGCGCACGCTCGCGCTGTACAACAGCACGGAAGCAATCGGCATCGACGTCAAGAAGGCGAACGGCTATAGCACGACCGACGTCGCCGCGCGCGTACGCGATCGCATCGAACAAATCGAGCCAACGCTGCCGAGCGGAACGAAGATCGATCTCGTCAAGGATTCGGGCGTTCGCGTCGAGCACGCGGTGAGCAACGTCGAAGAGGCCCTCGTGCTCGGCGCGCTGCTGACGGTGCTCGTGGTGTTCCTGTTCCTCAACTCATGGCGCTCGACGGTCATCACCGGCGTCGCGCTGCCGATCTCCGTCCTCGCGAGCTTCATCGCGGTATGGGCGCTCGGCTTCAAGCTCGAGACGATGTCGTTGCTCGGACTGTCGCTGGCGATCGGCATATTGATCGACGACGCGATCGTGGTGCGCGAGAACATCGTGCGTCACGTTGAAATGGGGAAAGACCACTTTCGCGCGGCGCACGACGGCACCGATGAAATCGGGCTCGCCGTTGCCGCGACGACGTTCTCGATTCTCGCCGTGTTCGTACCGATCGGCTTCATGCCGGGGATTGGCGGGCAGTGGTTCAAGCCATTCGCGCTGACGATCGCCAGCTCGGTCGCCGTGTCGCTGTTCGTGTCGTTTTCACTGGACCCGATGCTATCGGCGTATTGGCCGGACCCGCACAAGGCGCCGAATGAACGCGGATGGATCACGCGCAAGCTCGACCGGTTCAACGCGTGGTTCAATCATCAGACGGGGAAGTACAAACACGTCATTGCCTGGGCGCTCGATCACCGCATCGCGATGATGGCGATGGCGGTGCTGACGTTCTTCGCGTCATTCGTGCTCCCGTCACGCGGGTTGTTCGGTCTCGCGGCCGCGCTGCTCGGCATCGCGATCGTCGTGTTCGGCCTCACGGCCAAGCGGCTGCACGTCGCCGCGCGGTCGGGGATTGTGATCGCCGGTCTCGCGACGTTCGCGCTGTTGCCGCAAAAGGTGCCAGTCGTTCGCAACGTCGGCACGGCGTTCTTCCCCGAAGACGATCGAGCCGAATTCATCATGGCGCTCGAGACGCCGCCTGGTTCGAACCTCGAATACACGCGGCTCAAGGCGGAAGAAGCAGCGAACATTGCTCGCGCGCACAAGGAAGTGCGCTACACCTACACGACGCTCGGCAACAGTGCAACGGGCGGCGTGGACGAAGGGAACATCTACGTCCGCACCGTCGGTAAGGGTGAGCGCGACGTCTCGATCGAGCAGCTGGCTGAAGAGATTCGGCATGAGATGTCGCACATGTCCGGCGCGACCATTTCCGTGTTCACCAGCGACTTCAACGCCGGCTTCAAGTCGATTCAGCTACAGCTTCGCGGACAGGATGTCGCCGCACTGGCGACAGCGGCAGACATGGTGAAAGCCGAGGTCGAGAAGATTCCTGGCGCCGTGGACATCGGGTTGTCGACGAAGGGACAAGAACCCGAGCTCGTGATCGACTTGAATCGCGGCGTGGCGGGCTCGATGGGCCTCACGGTCGCGCAGGTCGCGCAATCGCTGCGACCCGCGTTCGCCGGCATCGATGCGGGTTACTGGCCCGATCCCAGCGGCAAGTCACGCAAGGTCACGGTGCGCCTGACGCCGGAATCACGTCAGCGCGCATCGGATCTCGCGCAGTTGCCAATGGTCATCAACGGCCCGAATGGCGTGCCGACGACGATGCCGCTCGGTCAGGTGGCGACGATTCGTCAGGGCATTGGTCCGGCGATCATTGATCACTTGAATCGCGATCCAGTCGTGACGGTGGAGCTCAACACGTCAGGCCGCGCGGCTGGCGACGTCACGGCCGACATTCAATCGCGGCTCGACAAGATGCGGCTGCCCGCCGGCGTGCGATACACGATCGGCGGCGACGCGGAGTCGCAAGCCGAAGTGTTCGGTCAGATTTTCTCCGCGCTCGGACTGGCCGTGCTGTTGATGTATCTCATTCTCGTCGTCCAATTCGGCTCGTTCGTCGACCCAGTGGCGATCCTGATGTCGCTGCCGCTGTCGCTGATCGGCGTCATGGTGGCATTGGCGATCACCGGGATGACGATCAACATCATGAGCTTGATCGGCGTGATCCTGCTGATGGGCATCGTGGCGAAGAATGCCATTCTGCTCATCGATTTCGCCAAGTGGGCGCGCGAAGAGCGAGGGCTGCCGTTGCGTGAAGCGTTGATCGAAGCAGGCGCCATTCGACTGCGGCCAATCTTGATGACGACGTTCGCGCTGATCGCGGGGATGATTCCCGTGGCGCTCGGTCGCGGCGAGGGTGCACAGTTTCGCGCTCCGCTCGGCGTCGCGGTCATTGGCGGGGTGATTACGTCGACGTTGTTGACGTTGCTCGTGATTCCCACCGGCTACGAAATTCTCGACGAATGGCGCCAGGTCTTCATGCGCCTGATGGGCCGAACACCGAAGCAGATGACCGCCGAACACCCCATCCCCGCGACCGGAGATTGATTTAGCGAGTAGCTGATAGGAGAAAGTACAAAGAAGGGGCGCAGAGTCGCAGAGTAGAGGGGGAGATGCAGAGGGAATTCATGGAAGCAAGCCCTCTCGTGGAAGACTTAAGCGCGGTCCTCGGCGTCTCTCGGTGTCCCTCTGCGACTCTGCGTCAAGCAGTTTCGGCTTTTCAGGAGGCTGCTAGCGTGCCGTGTCCGCGCGGGCTCGTCGCACATACTCGACGAGTCCGCCGCGGCTCACGATGTCGTCGATGAGTGGCGGCAGTCGCGTGTCGGCGAGTCGCACGCCGAGCGTTTCATTGTCGGCGAGCAAAACGCCATCGGACAGCGACACGGCGATCCGATCGCCCTCGCGGATGCCGCTCGTGTCGCACTCCACCGCGAGTAGTCCGTTGTTGATCGCGTTGCGGAAGAACGTGCGCGCGAACGTCCGCGCGAGTACGGCGCGTATCCCCGACGCGAGAATGACCGTCGCGGCGATCTCCATCGCTGAACCGCAACCGAAGTTGCGTCCGGCGACGAGCACGTCGTTCGGCTGCACCGACGCAGCGAACGTCGGGTCGACAGTTTCGAGCAAATATCGAGCAAGCGCGTGCTCGTCCAGCGTATCGCGTTTGCGCGTCGACGCAATGATGTAGTCGGTGTTGACGTCGTCGCCGACAAGTCGCGCGCGGCCCACGGTGCGAATCGGCATGTCAGACGTCCAGCGTGCATGGGTCGGTCACGTACCCCGTGACCGCGGCGGCGGCGCAAGCCGCGGGCGACGCGAGATAGATCGCCGCCGTCGCGTTGCCCATTCGCGCTTTGAAATTCCGGTTCGCCGTCGACAGAACGTTCATGCCGTCGCTCGGAATCACGCCGCTCGTGCCGCAGCACGCGCCGCACCCCGGGGTCGTGATGACGGCGCCCATCGCCGCGAGGCGGGTGAGCGTGCCGTCGGCGACAAGTCGGTCCTGAACCTCGCGCGACGCTGGTGTCACGACGAGCTGCACGCCGCCGGCGATCCGGCCACCCGCGCGCTCGAGCACGGCGAGCGCCTCGTGAAAGTCGGACACGCGCCCGCCGGTGCACGTGCCGAGAAACACCATGTGGATCGGAGTCCCGGCGGCGGCGGCGATCGCGACAACGTCGTTCGGCGAATGCGGCAGTGCGATGCGAGGGGACAGCTGCGAAAGATCGAGATGAACTTCGCGCGAAAAGTGCGCGCGCGGATCGGACACGACGGGCGTCCCGCGCCGCGTCGTCCGGCCGGTCAAATACGCCTCGGTCTGCTCGTCGACGCTCCACAGTGCCGCCTTGGCACCCGCCTCCACGGCGAGATTCGAGAACACTAATCGCTCCTCGAGCGAAAACTCGGCGACGCCTGGTCCGTGAAATTCGAGGGTCTGGTAGTTGGCGCCGTCCGCGCCCAGCTCGGCGATCATCGCAAGCGCCGCGTCCTTTGCGCTGACATCGCGTTGGCGCGATCCGCCGAGGAGGACTGAGATCGTCTCCGGCACCTTGAGCCAGATCTGACCGGTAATCATCGCCGCCGCGAGCTCCGACGAACCGACGCCAATCGCGAACGCGCCGAGCGCGCCGCACGTCACCGTGTGACTGTCCGCGCCGATCACGAGATCGCCGGCGAGCACGCGCCCCTGTTCCGTCGCGATCTGGTGACTGATTCCCTCGCCGACCTCGAACAGCGTGGCCCCGTGCCGTCGCGCGAACTCGCGAACCTCCGCGTGAAACGTGACGGTCTTCGGCGTCGACGGCGGAGAATAGTGATCGAGCGCGAAGATGACGCGCGCTGGATCGAACAGCCGCTCGCCCTCCATGCGCCGGAAATAGGCGATCGCCATTGGCGACGACGCGTCCGTACCGATGACGAGGTCGACATCGCACACGACAATGTCGCCTGCCACCGCGTCCGAGTTCGATTTGAGCGACAGTATCTTCTCGCTCGCCGTTTTGGCGCGCGTCACCCTCGCTCGCTCCGCGCGATCCACGACACGCCGACGAGATTGCTTATCGTATTGACCGCGCTACGGCACATATCAAGCGGCCGATCGACCGCCGCGACGAGCGCAATTCCCGCCGCCGCTCGCGGCCCGAGTCCGATCGCGTCCAGCAC
The DNA here is from genome assembly GCA_963817445.1 of uncultured Gemmatimonadaceae bacterium. Lineage (GTDB taxonomy): Bacteria > Gemmatimonadota > Gemmatimonadetes > Gemmatimonadales > Gemmatimonadaceae > JAQBQB01. The sequence continues at coordinate 326,478 of CAWFOG010000024.1, read as the reverse complement.
GATGAGCGTCGTCACGAGCGAACTGCCCGGCACGCCGGCGCCGGCGAACGCGGCCACCGTCGCCATGAGGACGACGGTCAGCATCGTGCCGGCCGTGATCGACATACCATATAGATGCGCGATGAACAGCGCGGCGACGACTTTGTACGCCGCCGATCCGTTCTTGTTGAGCGATGCGCCGGCGGGCAGGACGAACCCGGCCACGTCGCGCGGCACACCGAGTCGATCGTGCGCTGCGGCCATGCTCACCGGCAGCGCCACGTTCGACGCAGCCGTCGAGAACGCGACGAGCACCGCGTCGGAGACCGAGCGCGCAAACACCAGCGGACGCACGCGAGCGCCGTACACGAGCGCCGGCAGCAGGATTAACAACACGTGCGCTGCGAGTGCCGCGACGACGACCAGCGCGAAGAACAACAATTGGTCGAGCAGCCCGATGCCAGACCGAGCCACCGTCGCCGCGATGAGCGCAAAGACCGCGATCGGCGCCAGGCGCATCAGCCACCCGATCACCACCATCGAAATCTCGTTCACGCCCTCGAAGAAACGCACGACCGCGCGCCGCCCGTCACTGTCGATCACCGTCGCGGCCGCGCCGAAAATGCACACGGCGATAATCAGCGGCAGGAGGTCGCCGCCACCCTGCGCCGCCGAGGCGAACGGGTTCTGCGGAATCATGTTGATCAACGTCTGCACGAGCGTCGGGGGCGTCGACAGCGGCTCCATCGCGCCGCCCACCGCACCAAGAGTCAAGTTCGACGCGTGTTCTCCCAACCGCGACAGTCGCGCCACAACGAGACCGATCATCGCCGCGGCCAGCGTCGTCCCGAAAAAGTAGCCGAGCGTCTTACCGCCGAGTCGCCCCAGCGAACGGACATCGCCGAGCGACGACACGCCGACGAACACGCTGGCGATGACCAGCGGCACGACCACCATCGTGATCAAGCGAATGAACGCGGTGCCGATTGGCTCGATCGCGATGAGTCCGTGCTGCAACCAATCGAGCCCGCCGACGCGCGACAACACGCCGGCTGTAGCGCCAGCCGCAAACGCGACGAGAATCTTCTTCTCGAGCGTCAGCGCCCGCACTAATCGATCACTCCCTTCTTGCGCAGTGCATCGTCGATCTCGGGCTTGAACAACACACCCTGCTGAATCTCGGCGATGCGCGCGCTTTCTCGCGTCATCAGTTCGCTCACGAGTCGCAACACCTGCTCGGCGTGGTCGCGCGGCACGACGGCGATTCCGCTCTCGTCGCCGACGACGATGTCGCCCGGCATCACAACGGTGTCGCCGCAGGCAAGGGGAACGTTGATCTCACCGGGACCGTCCTTGTCGCAGCCCCCGGGGCTCACCGACCGGCTGAACGCGGGAAATCCGAGCGCCGAGATTCCCTCGACATCCCGAATCGCACCGTCCACGACGATGCCGCCGAGTTTTTTCGCGACCGCCGTGTGACACATCAATTCGCCGAACACGGCGCTCGATGTGTTGCCGCCCGTACCGACGACGACGATGTCGCCCGGAGCCGCGACCTCGAGCGCCTTGTGGACCATGAGATTGTCGGCCGGCCTGCACAGAACCGTTACGGCGAGCCCGCAGAGCGCGAGACCCGAGCGCGAGCGAATCTCCGCGTCCATGAAGTTGAATCGACCCATCGCGTCGGCGAGATTCGCCGGCGCGAGTCCGCGGAAACGCGTGACGATGCCATCGCTGAGGCGCGGCGGCGCGGCGAGTATCCGGAAGCCGAGTTTATTCTGACGTGGTGACATCGGTCGCGGTACGAGTTCGGGCGATCGTGCGGTATCGAATGGGCATCGAACGACATCGAATGTACGGGAGGCGTGCGGGTACGCGCCATCACTACCACTAGACAGTCGGGATCGATCAGCCCAACGTTGATATCCACTCGATTCAAAGGTGAATCATGCGCGCCCGCGTTAAACTCGTACTCCTCGCCTCGATTGCCTTGCCGTGCATCGCCGCGGCGCAGGCGTCGCCCGTTGCACAAGCGTTCCGCGCGAACGCGACAACAGAAGGCAAAAATCTCATCGCCGCGGCCGAAGCGATGCCGGCGGACAAGTATTCGTTCAAACCCACGCCGGCGCAGATGAGCTTCGCTGACATCGTCGTGCATTTGTCGCAGGGGAACGACCTGCTCTGCGGGAAAATCGGCGGCGCGACACCGCCAACGCGCACCAAGGTCGCGGCGGCCGATGGCAAGGACGCGCTCCTTGCGCGTCTTCGCGAGACGTTCCAGTTCTGTGATGACGCGCTGTCCAAACTCGACGACTCCAAACTCGCCGACACGCTTGCCCTGTTCGGCGCGACCAAGATGTCGCGTGCGGCGACCATGACGCTGACCACGGGAGACTGGGCGGACCATTACAGTCAGACGGCGATCTACCTCCGACTCAACGGACAGCTTCCGCCGACCGCAAAGCGACCCGCGCAGTAGTCGGCTCAGTAGACCGTCGAGGCGGCGGCCCTACGGGCCGCCTCAACCTTGGCACGTCTACTGACTAGCTTTTCGATGTGCCTGACGCCCTCGCGTATTTGAATGGCGACCTGATTCCACGATCCTCGGCGATGATTTCCGCCGAGGATCGTGGGTTCGTCTTTGGTGACGGCGTCTACGAAGTGTGGCGAGTCATCGAAGGGCGACCGTTCGAGACCGACGCGCACCTTGCTCGCCTCGCGTTCGGCTTGGGCGAACTTCGCATTGCGCCGCCGGCGATTGCGCAGCGCACCACGTTCGACGATGTCGCGCGCCGGTTGCTCGAAGCCTCTGGGCTCGAGCGCGGCGAGGCGACGATCTACCTCGAGATCACGCGCGGTGCCGCGCCGCGGACGCACCAGTTTCCGCCGGCCGGCACACGACCAACGGTCTTCGCCGTGGCCAATCGCCTCGAGACGCCGGAGGCGCTCAGGGTCCGCGGTGCGCGCGCGATCACGACTCCCGACATTCGCTGGCTTCGCTGCGACATCAAGACGATTCAGCTCCTGCCGAACATCCTGGCGAAACAAGCCGCGATTGAAGTCGGCGCAACCGACGCACTGTTCGTTCGCGACGGTTTCGTCACCGAAGGGTCGCATACCAACGTCTTCGCCGTCGTTGACGGTACGTTGCGTACGCACCCGGCGACCAACCTCGTTCTGCCAGGGGTAACTCGCCGCGTCGTGCTCGACATTGCGCGGCGACTCGCGATGCCGTTGCGCGAGGAACCACTCGCCGCGCGTGACCTCGCGCGCGTCGAGGAGCTGTTCCTCGTTGGCACGACGACGGACGTCATGCCTGTGGTCCGCGTGAACGAGCTGACCATCGGCAGCGGTTCGCCGGGCCCGATCGCGAAGCGCCTGCACGAGGAGCTGCACGCGATGTTGAATTCGTCCGGCCGCGCCGAGTATGGCGCGACGGCGGCAGTCGCGTCGTAAGGCCGACTTCTGCGCCCGGCGTGACGCTCATTCTCGCGCTCCTGCAAGTTGCGACGCGGCACCCGCACGCGCTCGCCGTGCTTCATCGCGCGTGGGCGTACGGCACCCTCGCGGCGACCGGGTTCATCACTGAAGAAGCCACGCCGCTCATCGGTGGGTTGGCGGCGCACGACCGCTATCTGCACTTTTGGGCGGTGGTGTTCTGGGTGGCGGCCGGAACATGGGTCGCCGACCTGGGGTTGTATTACGTGGGTCGGTGGCGCGGCCATTGGGCACGGCGTCGATGGCCACGCCTCCGGACGATGATGTTGCGCACGTTGAAGATCGTGCGGCGTCACCCGTGGCGAGCGTCGACCGGAGTCCGGTTCGCCTACGGCTTGCGTGTGGCGCTGCCGATTGCCTGTGGGGCCGCCCGGGTGCCGCTGCCAATCTACGTCATCGGCTCGGCGATCAGTTGCCTGGCGTGGTCGTTCCTGTTCACCTTGATTGGTTGGGCGTTCGGCCGCACGACGTTGATCATGCTGGGCCACGTCCGGCGGTATGAGAACTATCTCGTTGCACTGATCATTATTGGGCTGGTGATTGTATTTTGGCTGATGCGCAAGCGTCACGTCGAAGACGAGGTCGTGGAAGTGTTGGCCTCGGGCGATAGCGCCGAGCTTCGTGCACGCGACCACTCGAACGAGGGTCGATGACGAGGCGGTACGAGGCAATTTGAACGGAGGATGAGGTGATGATGCGCCATGTTGCTCGCCGGAGTGCCGCGGTGCTCGGAACGGCGATACTCGCCACCGGGCTGATCTTCGCGCAGCGGACGAGCGCGGCAAGCGCCGCGGTCGTACTCCCCGCGCCGAACGTCGACGTCGCGCCGGGCCCCGGCAAGGGCGACGAGACGGCGGTGTTCGCCGGCGGATGCTTCTGGGGAATCCAGGCGGTGTTTCAGCACATCAAGGGCGTGACGAGCGCGACGTCGGGCTACTCTGGCGGTCACGTCGATCATCCGGGATACGAGGACGTGAGCAGCGGGGAGACCGGACACGCCGAATCCGTGCGCGTGACCTTCGACCCGTCGCAGGTCACGTACGGACAGTTGCTGCAGGTCTTTTTCTCCGTGGCGCACGACCCCACGCAGCTCAACCGTCAGGGCCCCGACGTCGGCACGCAATATCGCTCGATCGTGTTCTATACCTCTAATGAGCAAAAGAGCACGGTGGACGCGTACATCGCCCAGTTGACCGCGGCAAAGACCTTTCCCCGGCCGATCGTCACGCAGGTCGTGCCGTTCAAGCAGTTCTTTACCGCCGAAGCGTACCACCAGAACTACGCCACGCTGCATCCGACCGATCCGTACATCGCCATCAACGACGCCCCGAAAGTCGTGAACCTGCACAAGGAATTTCCGCAGCTCTATAGCGACAAGCTCGCGGCGCACGAATAATCCGCGCGGTCAGACTCGCCCGGCCGCCTCTCGCAGTCGCTCCCACGCCAGCGCCACGTGGCGTTCTTCCGTGCGGATGTTGCCGATCGCCAGTCGCAGGGTGAACCGCCCGCCGAGCTTGGTGTGCGACAAGAACACGTCGCCCGACGCGTTGACGGCGTGCATGATCGCCTCGTTCGCTCGATCGCGCTCGGCCTCGCTCGTGCCTCGCGGCACGTAGCGAAAGCAGACCAGCGAAAACGGCACCGGCGCCATCAGCTCCCAATCGCCGGCGGCCCGCACCCAGTCGGCGAACGTCTGCGCCAATGCGCAGTGCTGGCGTAGTCGCTCCGCCAGCCCGTCGACGCCGAATGCGCGGATGATCATCCACAGCTTGAGCGCGCGGAAGCGCCGCCCGAGCTGCACGCCGTAGTCCATGTAGTTGACCACGTCGTCCTGCTCGCGTGTGACGAGATACTCCGGCACGAGCGAGAACGCGCGCTTGAGTACATCTGGTTGTTTGATGAAGAACGCCGAGCAGTCGAACGGCGTGAACAACCACTTGTGCGGGTTGACGACCAGCGAATCGGCTCCCTCGACACCGGCGAGAATGCCGCGGAATTCCGGCACAATCGCCAGTACGCCGCCATACGCGCCGTCCACGTGCAGCCACACCCGTTCGCGCCGACAGATCTCGGCGATCGCCGGGACCGGGTCGATGCTCGACGTGCTCGTCGTCCCCACCGTCGCCACGCAGGCCAGCGGCAGAAAGCCCGCAGCGCGATCCGCGACAATCGCCGCCGCGAGCGCGTCCGGTCGCATACGAAACGCGTCGTCGGCGTCGATATGCACGACGTTCTCGAGACCAAACCCCAGCGCGAGCGCGGCTTTGTCGATCGACGAATGCGCCTGCGACGACGCGTACACGCGAAGCCGCGGAAGATCGGTTCGTCCCGCCATGCCACGCTCGCGGATCGCGAGCTCCGGACGAGATTCGCGCGCCGCGGCGAGCGCGAGCATCGACGACATCGACGCGGTGTCCGTCGTGATACCAAACCATCCGTCGCCCAACCCGAGCATCTGGCGCAACCAGTCGGTCGCGACTTCCTCGAGCTCCGTCGCCGCGGGCGACGTCTTCCACAACATCGCCTTCACGTCGAGCGTCGCGATCAACATCTCCGCGAGAATGCCGGGCACCGACGACGACGTGGCGAAATAGCCAAAGAACGCCGGATGGTTCCAGTGGGTAATGCCCGGCAGAATCTTTTTTTCGAAGTCGTCGAGAATCGTCTCCAACGATTCGGCGACGAGCGGTGGGGCCGCGGGCAGCGACGCGCGAATTTCGCCGGGCCGCACGCGCGCCAGTACCGGATATCGCTCGGGCGTCTCCAGATAGTCGGCGATCCAGTCGAGAAGCTGACGCCCGTGTTCGGTCAGCTCGTCGCGCGACAAGTCGCCGGTCATCGCCAGCGGAACACGCGCAGCGCGATCGTGAAGCACACGATCGTCCACGCGGCGAGCACCGCCAACTGCGGCAGCACACCGGGCAGGTCGACGCCGCGCAACATGTTCGCGCGCAGCGCGTCATTCGCCGCGGTCAGCGGAAGTGCCCTGATGAACGGCTGAATCGCGCGCGGAAAATTCTCCGACGAAAAGAACACGCCGGACAACACCCACATCGGCAACATCGACAGGTTCATCAAACCCGACACGCCCTCGATCGTTTTCGATCGCGACGCGATGAGCAGTCCGAGCCCGCCAAACGCCAGCGCGCTTATCACGATGATCGTCGCGATCGACCACCACGAACCGCGCATCGGCACGCCGAAAAACAGGACGGCGAATCCCAACAGCACGCCGGCTTCGATCGCGAGCATCACGAGACGCGAGATCACATACGACGCCAGATACTCGGCGCGCGACATCGGCGTGGCCACGAGGCGCTTGAGCAACTTCTTACGCCGCTGGTCGACGATCGAGTAGCCGAGCCCCCAGATGCCACCGCCCATGATCGTCATGCCGAGCAAACCGGGAATGACGAAGTCGATGTAGCGCGATCCCCGCTCGTGAATGTGTTGATCCGACGAACGGACGACGTCGCCGCGCCCCGAGCCGAGCTGTATCGCATCGTTCGCCATCAACCGAGCCGTGCGCGAGTCGGGGCGCGTGTCGTCGTAGGCGTATCGCACGCCGTTGGCGCTGTCCGGCGCGACGACGAGCGCTACGCGCCCAGTGCGAAGCGCGAGCGCGGCGCTGTCGGGCGACAGTTTCTCCACCGCCAATCCCTTGTCGCGGCTCAGCGCGTCGGCCAGCTGCGCGGCGCGAGGGCCGCTGTTCGCCACCGCGATGTGGACGACATCCGCCGGCCTGCTCCGGAAGGCGATGCCAAGCCCGATGGCGAGGAGAATCGGAAACCCGAACGACCAGAACAACGCTTCGGGCTCTCGCGTGTATTCCTTGAATCGCACGGTGACGAGCTGCCAGAGCGAATTGGCATCGAGTCCGCGCGCTGTGCTGACCCTCGTGTCGCGCTCACTCATCGCGCAATTGTCTCCCGGTGAGCGACACGAACACGTCTTCGAGCGTGGCCGAATGGGTCGTCAAATGAGCGAGCTCGAAATTGCCGCGCGCGAGCAGGGCGAGAAGCGCCGGTACCGTTCGGTGCAGCGCGCTCACCTGCAGCTCGTAGCCGCCGGCCAACGGCCGAACCGCTTGCACGCCGTCCAGTCCACGTAGCGCGCTATCGTCGATCGATGGCGCGCCCGCTGGACCCGGGGCGAGCTCGAAGTCGACGACATGCTCCGCGCCCAGCGCGCCGATCAACTCGGCCGGCGTGCCCAGCGCGATCGACTTGCCGTGATCGACGATCGCCACGCGATCGCACAAGATCTCCGCTTCGTCCATGTAGTGCGTGGTGAGCACGATCGCGCGGCCCAGCGATTTGAATTCCGTGATCAGCTCCCACAACTGGCGGCGGGATTGCGGATCGAGACCGGTCGTCGGCTCGTCGAGAAAGAGCAGGTCAGGATCGCCGACGATCGCGCAGGCGAGCGCCAGCCGCTGCTTCTGGCCGCCGGACAGCTTGCCGACGCGGGCATCGCTCTTTTCGCCGAGCTGCACGAGTTCGATGACGTCCTCGACGGTGCGACCGCGCTCGTAGAAGCTGCGAAACATCCGCACCGTCTCCCGCACCGTCAGCTTTTCGCCGAGTTGTGTTTCCTGAAGTTGAATGCCAAGTCGCTGACGAAGGTCGTGCTCGTGCTCATCCCAGCGAAGCCCGAGCAGCTCGACCCGCCCTGCGTCGGGCGCCAACAGGCCTTCGCAGATCTCGATCGTCGTCGTCTTGCCCGCGCCGTTGGGGCCGAGCAATCCGAAGCACTCGCCAGGCGCGACGGCGAGGTCCAGTCCGTCGACGGCGCGAACGTCGCCGTAGTGCTTCCGCAATCCTTCCACGAGAAGGGCGTACTGAGGGGAAGGAGCCGGGTGGCGGGCCGCGTCGGTTGGCATACCGGCACAAACCTACATCGTTCGGACCGGGTATCGCATCGGTGCGAAACCGGGAACGGCGCCGCCCCGTATCGGTTGTCAGCCGCGGTATCCCAGAGGCATCCAATGCATTTGCTGCTCGGCGTCGCCATGGCGCTTGCGATCCAGGGGCAAGGCACCCCACGGAGCCAGCGCCTACCGGCTGTTCGCGATAGCGCTCGAACGAATGACACGACTGCGTCGCACGCTCGCACTCGCGGCTATCGTCGTCCCGTCACCGCCGCGTTGCAGGCGTCGGCGTTCAAGGACCAGACCGCCAGGACGACCCTCCTCCGCGCCCGCGCTGCGCGTTTGACGCAGGACTCGGCGCTCACCGGCTACGACGCGATGTCGTACGAGCGCATTTCCGCCGGCATGGGGTTCGGGCGAATCGGCCGCGATCGCCTGATCTTCCGCCACGAAAGCGCGGCACGCATTCGCTGGCAGCAAGGCGTTGGAATCTGGGTCGACCTGAAGGGTGTGCGCACCGCCATCCCGATGCTTTCCGCGGCTGATCAGCGGGACGAAGAACGCGGCAACATGAACGATCCCGACATGACAGCCGCGATCCCGTACTATCCCGGGTACGAGCCGCTTTGGGTTGGCGACAACGTTGCGCGCGCGCAGGTCGACGAATCGGAACTCGTTCATCCGATCGCCGACGGCGCGGAAGCCTACTACACCTACGAAACCGGCGACTCGATTCGCTTCACCCTGCCGGACAAGCGAACGATCAAACTGCGCGAGCTCAAAGTTCGCCCGCGTGAACCAAAGTGGAATCTTGCCGTGGGGTCGCTCTGGTTCGACACGGAATCGGGCCAGTTGGTCCGCGCGGCGTACCGGCTCTCGGTACCGATCGACATCTGGCAAGTGGCCACGTCAGACGATCCCAAGTCGATGGACGACGTGCCCGTATGGGTCAAGCCGATGATCACGCCGATGAAAGCCGAGGTCACGGCGATCGCTGTCGAATATGGATTGCACGAGGGCCGCTTCTGGCTGCCGCGCGTTCGCCTCGCCGAAGGTCGCGCTGACGTGAGCTTCATGCACGTGCCATTCAAAATGGAAGAGAGCTTCACGTACGCCAGCGTCAACGGCAAGGACAGCCTGCCGACGATCAAGATTGTCGAGTCGGCGCGACGCACACACATGCCGGACTCGTTGACCGACGAGCAAGCGTACGCGTGGCGCGACTCGGTGCGAAAAGCGACTCGTGCGCGCGTTTCGGCGAGCAGCGACTCGATCCGACTTGGCCTCAAGACGCGGCACCAGCGGCTCGGCGCGTGCGATACGGGACAAGTCACGACTCGCACGCGCTACGAAGCGTCTATTCCCATTGCGGTCGTTGTGCCGTGCGATCAAGCCAAGCTCGAGACGTCACCTGATCTGCCGGCCTCGATCTACGATCCGGGCGACATGTTGTTCAGCACGCACGACCTCGACGAACTCAAGTCTCAAGCGCTGTCGATGAGCGCGCAGGCGCCGCTGCAGTTCCATACGAGCATGCTTCCGCCGCCGACGTTCACGTACGGCCCGAGTCTGATGCGATACAATCGCATCGAAGGTTTTTCGGCCGGAGCATCTGTCGAACAGCAATTCGGCGGTGGCTACAGTGCGCTGGCGCTTGCACGCATTGGCGTCGCCGATCTGGAACCCAACGCCGAGCTGACGTTGACGCGCACGAATCTTACCAACTCGCTGTATGTCGAGGGTTACAATCACCTCGTATCGGCGAGCGACTGGGGACATCCGCTGAGCTTCGGCAGTTCGTTTTCGGCGCTGATGTTCGGTCGCGACGAGGGGTTTTACTACAAGGCATCGGGCGGCGCAGTCGGTGGTTCGCGCGAACCGTCGTTCGGCGGTGGAACGCGCGTCGACTGGCGCGCGTTCATCGAGCAGGAACGCACCGCGCGGGTCAACACGAACTTCTCGGTCGACGGCGCCGACTTCCCGGCGAATTTGGTTGCTGAGCGCAGCGTCTATTCCGGGCTCGGCGCGCGAGTCACGAACGACTACGGTCTCGATCCAAACGGCTTTCGATTGTTCACCGACGCGCGCGCGGAGGCAGCGGTTGGCGATTCGGCGTACGGTCGCGCCGCGGTCGATCTCACCGCGTCGCACGGCATTGGCCGGCTCGCTGCCGCGCTGACGGTATCCGGCGGGAGTTCGGTGGGGAGTTTGCCCGAACAGCGCCGCTGGTATCTAGGTGGTTCGCAGACGGTACGCGGCCAGAGCCCCGATACGGCGCAAAGCGGGAACGCATATTGGCTCACGCGCGCCGAGTTGGGCACGAACGATCAGGGAATGCGGCCAACGGTGTTCGGCGATCTCGGCTGGGTCGGCGACCGCAGCAAAATGAGTCAGGTGGGGCGACCGATGAGCGGCGTCGGCGCGGGTGTGTCGTTCCTCGACGGGTTGTTCCGCTTCGACGTTGCGCGCGGACTCTATCCGCGCAAGCAGTTTCGCGTCGACTTGTATCTCGAGTCTAAATTTTGAGACTCATATGGCACAGCTATGACGGCACTAAGGCATCTCAACACTCTTGACGACATTGGTCCCCCGGTTAGCTTCCAGTTCATGACCGCCCAAACCATGTGTTGCGCCATGTGCATGTGTCCCATGTGTCAACCGACACCTGAGGCTCTCGGCGCTCGCATGTAGTAGCGACTTCTTTTCGCCACTCGCGCTCCGATCCTCACACGGATCGGGGCGTTTTTGTTTGCACGACGAAACGCGCCGGTCCGAGTGAAACGAAGCATCGAGTCGCCCGATCGACTTTCACCCGGACTCTTCATGCGACCGATCGCCGTCTATCACGAACATCCCGACTGGTTCAAGCCGCTCTTCGCCGAGCTCGATCGGCGAGAGTTGCCGTACGTGCGCCTCGACGCCTCGGCGCACCTGTTCGACCCGTCGGAGAACGAGGCGCCCTATTCGCTCGTGTTCAACCGAGCCAGTCCGTCGGCGTATTTGCGCGGGCATCGCCAGTCGACGTTCCATACGCTCCACTGGCTTCGCCATCTCGATCGGATCGGCGTGCCGGTGGTGAATGGCGCGAAGGTGTACTCATTCGAGTTGTCGAAAGCGTCGCAGTTGGACCTGCTCGAGGAGCTCGGGCTTCCATATCCTGCGTCGCGCGCGATCAATAATCCGTCGCTCGCGGTCGAAGCCGCGCGCGGACTGCGCTATCCGGTGCTCGTCAAAGCGAACATCGGCGGGTCGGGTGCCGGCATCGTTCGCTACGAGTCGGAGACGGCGCTCGCCGGCGCCGTCGCGCGCGGCGAAGTCGAGCTCGGGATCGACGGCGTCGCACTCGTCCAGGAGTCAGCGCCTCTGCGCGACGGGCATATTGTGCGCGTCGAGACGTTGGGCGGCGAGTATCTGTACGCGATCAAGGTGTATCCGGCAGTCGGCTCGTTCGATCTCTGTCCGGCCGACGCCTGTCAGACGACGAACGGCATCGAGCTCGTGCGCGGCGCCTGCGCCGTCGACGCGCCGAAGACCGGACTTCGCGTCGAGGGGTACACGCCCCCCAAGGAAATCATCGCACAGGTCGAGGCGATCTCACGCCGCGCCGGCCTCGACGTCGGCGGCATCGAGTATCTCGTCGACGATCGTGACGGCCAACATTATTTCTACGACGTCAACGCGCTGTCGAACTTCGTCGCCGATCCACAGAACGTCGTCGGATTGAATCCGTGGGAGCGGCTGGTGGATTATCTGGAGGAGCGCGCGGCGCTGGGCGCGGGGCGTGGGGCGAACGACTTCGAGTTCGCCTCAGCTTCCCCCGCGGCTTTCGCGCACAACACCCCACGCCCAACGCCCAACGCCGTATGAAATACGGCTACTGGCTCCCCGTATTCGGCGGTTGGCTGCGCAACGTCGAAGATGAAGGGATGACGGCGTCGTGGGATTACGTGCGCCGGCTTGCGCAACGCAGTGAGGAGATCGGCTACGACATCACGCTCATCGCCGAGCTGCTGCTCAACGACATCAAGGGCATCAACGCGCCGTCGCTGGACGCGTGGTCCACGGCGGCAGCGCTCGCGGCCGTCACCGAGCGGCTCGAGCTGATGGTGGCGGTCCGTCCGTCGTTCCATCCTCCGGCCATTCTCGCCAAGCAAGCGGCGAACATCGACCAGATATCGAATGGCCGCCTCGCGCTCAACGTCGTCTCGGCCTGGTGGAAGGACGAAGCGCAGCGCTTTGGCGCGGCGTTCGACGAACACGATGATCGCTACGCGCGGACCACGGAGTGGCTCGACGTCGTGGACGGTGCGTGGAGCAAGAGCGCGTTTTCGTACAGCGGACGATTCTACGAACATCGGAATCTCGTGCTCGAGCCGAAACCGGTGTCGCGCCCGGGGCGTCCGCGTCCGACGGTCTATGCCGGCGGCGAGTCCGATGCGGCGAAGACGATGATCGCCCGTCAATGCGATGCGTACGTCATGCACGGCGATCCGCCGGAGCGCATCGCGCCAAAGATCGACGACATGCGCCGGCGTCGTGACTTGGCATCGGAGGCGCTGGGTTACGAACTACCGCCGCTCCAGTTCGGCGTCGCCGCCTACACGATCGTGCGCGACACCGAGGCTGAGGTCCGGGCAGAGGTCGAGCGAATCACCAACGTCGCCGACGGGTCGCCCGGCTATGGGAACTATCGCGACTGGGTGAGCAACACCAAACTCGAGCAGCAGGTGAGCCTGCAGGACTACTCCGTCTCGAATCGTGGGTTGCGCGCGGGGCTCGTCGGCACGGCGGAGCAAGTGGCCGATCGCGTGGCCGAGTTCTCGGAGGCCGGCGTGAATCTCCTGCTGCTGCAATGCAGTCCGCAGCTGGAAGAAATGGAGCGGTTCGCCGGCGAGGTCATCGCGGCCCGGGTCTGAATCTTGAAACACCGTCGACGGTCGCGCGGAGCAGAGGGCGGGGCTGCGGCGATCGTCGGCGAGGTGTCGAGTATGATTAGAAAACTTCAATCAGGCGAATACCGCCTGTATTCGCGGAAGAAGAATCCCAAGACGGGAAAGCGCCGCAATCTCGGGACGTTCAAGACGCGCGCGGCGGCGCAGAAACACGAGCGCGCCGTCCAGTTCTTCAAGCGCAGCGGCTGAGTCGCGCGCGCGCCTGAGGCATGCCGGGATTCGACGGGACGATGAGGGGCCCACATACGTATTGGCCCCCACAAGACTGCGGCTATTCGTAGTTCTGGGCCGCGCGAATCCCGTAGTACATCCCGACGCCGGTGCCGACGATACTCACCATGAAGGCCGTCATCAGGCCGACTTTGTCGCCGATCCACCAACCGATCGAGCTGCCAATCGTGGTGCCGGCAAAGATGAAAAGCTTTTTCATATAGGCTCGACGAGGAGCCTCGGCGGAAGTTTCCGCCGATCCCGCGGAGGGCCGGAAAAACTTGCAGTCCGCGAGGGCTAGGAGCCCTTGGATCTGCAGTGAATCGAAACACCTAAGTCATTATTTGATATTGCTTTATCTGTGTAAACAGATCGCTAAAGCCGCCTGGCCTAGATCTTACCTTAGGGATGAGTACGCAACGGCGCGATGAAGCGCCGAGCAATCCAACTTTACCGTGAATCGAGACTCTCTTACGTCAGCTCGCGCGAACGCAGAAGTCCTGCTCTGGCAGGGCCGAGTTCGAATCGCCGTCGCCGTTCTGGCGGGCGGGGCGGCACTCGTGCTTCAGGGCAGCGGCGTACTGAGCGGCAACGGCTCGGCGCTCATCGGCGCGATGGTCGGCTACGTGACAGTCATTTCGCTGTCGACGTGGCAAATCCGGCGCACCGGCGTGGCCGGCAACTGGATCGTCGCCACGACCGTCCTGGCGGATCTCCTGTTCATTTTCTCGTCGACGATCGCGTCAGCGCCAACGGGCTACTATGACAGAATCTTGATTCTGTCGTTCTTCGTGCTGCACCTGACGGAATCGTACTTTGGCCGGCGCCATGCCGGGCTCGCGCTGATCGCCGTCATTGTGGGATATCTGTCGACGATCGTGTTCATGATGCGCCGCGGCGTCGACATGCAGTGGTCGGAAGAGATGTGGTCGCTCACCGTGTTCGCGATCGCCGCGGTCGTGTTCATCGTCCAATACGGAAGCTTTCAGCGCCGTCTTGGCCGTATCGTCGAACTGTTCGAGGGCGCGGAAGAGGGCGATTTCACGCAAGAGTACGACTTGGCCGGCGACAAGACTCCCGACGCGATCACCCGCGTTGGCCGGGCGTACAACCGAGTGCGCGTGCAGTTGTCGAGCATGGTGCTGACCGATCCGTTGACCGGGATGCGTCAATCGTCGTGGGCTCGATCAGGCGCTGGCCCGCGAGATCTCTCGCGCCACGCGCGCCGGTAGCGAACTGGCCCTGCTCGCGGTCGACGTCGACCACTTCAAGGACGTCAACGACAACTACGGCCACATCGCCGGCGACCTCGTGCTGCGCGAGTTCGGTGCGCTTCTGGCGCAGACCGCGCGCGCGGGCGACAGCGCCGCGCGCACCGGTGGTGAAGAATTCTCAGTGCTGCTTCCGGACACCGATCCGGCTGGCGCGTATCGCGCCGGCGTCCGTCTGTGCGATACCGTCCGCTCGCACCCGTTCATGGTGAACGGCCGCCGAGTGTCGCTCACGATCAGCGTTGGCGTCGTATCGCTGAGTGCCGACGCGCACGACGTATCGAGCGAGGACATGAAGGAATGCGCCGACGCGGCGCTCTACGCTGCGAAACGCGGCGGGCGCGATCGTGTTCGTGTATGGAATGGCGATCGGATCACAGGCGAAGTCAACGCCCCGACGAGTCGAAGCGCACTCCTCGTCGCGCGCAGCGGGCAGATGATGCGAAGCGCAGAGCACCGGGTCGCACTGTAGCGACCCGGCACCGCGCTCCTACCCATCTACAGTCCAGCGAACCGCTTAGCTACTTTCGAACGACGCTGACGCGTCCCGTCTTTCCCTTCGACGGACGAATCACGATGTCGATGTCGCGACCGAGCCGCGCCAGCATGCGCAGCAAGCGCTCGGTCGAGAACCCCCGCAGCTTGCCCGTGACGACGAGCGAGATCTGCGACGGGGCGTCGCGCATGATATACGCGGCCTCGGTTTGAGTGAGTTGCTGATCCTCGAGAATGCTCGCGATTTCCTTGGCGAGAACATTCTTCGGGATCACGGATTCAGGGACCGCTCGAGGGCGGCGAAGCGAGTGAGCGCGAGCCACGGTGTATTGGGTGAAGTGGTCTGTGGATGGGTGGGAAGATTAGAGCGCTTTAATCTTACTACAATCGTGAAAAGACGAAAGGCCCAAGCGTCGGTCGGATTGTGTGCAAATTACTCGGCTGGGCCGGTCGCCGAGGACCATCACTTCGCAATGAGAACGCGCATACCAAAGCCGTGGCGTGAGACTTTCCGACATTGTTGACCCGTTTTCCATGAGTTCGCGTCGCCGGCTGGCCGGGCGCACCATCGCCTGCCTCATCATCGCCGCGGCCTGTCGCGCGGCTCCGACCAACCCGCCGGCCCCGTCGGCCGCCACGGTCGCGGCGATTACACCGCACGATCTCGAGCTGCGACTCGCCGCGTTCGCTGCCGATTCCATGATGGGCCGCGAGGCTGGCACCATCTGGAACGCAAAAGCCACCGACTACGTTGCCGCGCAGTTCCGGCAACTCGGCCTCCGCCCAGCCGGCGACAGCGGAAGTTTCTTCCAGGTTGTCCCCGGCATTCGCGTGCTCGACACGACGGCCCGCTTCGCACCGGCACGAAACGTCGTCGCCGTCGTTCCGCGGAGCAGACCCCGCCCTCCGCGGCGAGTATGTGTCGATCACCGCGCACAACGATCATATCGGCTACACGCACCATCCCGTCGACCACGACTCGCTCCGCGCGTTCAATACCGTCGTCCGGCCTCAGGGCGCCGACAGCCGCTCGCGTGCGCCGTCGATCGACGAGCTGGCCCGCATTCGCATCGATCCTCGATTCGCTCCGCGCCGAGCACGCACCACGGCTCGATTCGGTGTTCAACGGTGCCGACGACGACGGCAGCGGGACCGTTGCGTTGATCGAACTCGCGGAAGCATTCGTGAAACAGCACGTGAAGCCTCG
Source organism: uncultured Gemmatimonadaceae bacterium (assembly GCA_963817445.1). Lineage (GTDB taxonomy): Bacteria > Gemmatimonadota > Gemmatimonadetes > Gemmatimonadales > Gemmatimonadaceae > JAQBQB01. The sequence continues at coordinate 309,996 of CAWFOG010000024.1, read as the reverse complement.
GCGGTCCATCCTGTTCGTGTCGCACACGGCCGAAGAAAAAGGACTGCTCGGCTCCGAGTGGTATACGGACCACGCGACCGTCCCCATCGACTCGATCGTCGCCGAGTTCGACGTCGACATGATCGGACGCGGTGCGGCGACGGACATCAAGGCCGGCGGTCCCACCTACCTGGAAGTCGTCGGGCTCCGCAGGCTGTCGAACGAATTCGGGGACTGGGTCGAAGCCGTCGAACGCCAAGGAACCGCTGCCGTTCACTTCGACTTCGAGTACGACGCGCCAGGTCACCCCGAACAGTACTACTGTCGTGCCGACCACTATAGCTACGCACGGTACGGCATCCCGAGCGTTTCGCTCTCGCGCGGCAGCCATATGGACTACCATCAGCTCACCGACGAGCCCCAATACATCGACTACGCCGACTACGCGAGGCTCACGCAACTGGTGTTCGACGCGGCGCTTGCAGTTGCCAATGCCGACCACGCGCCGCGCCTGAGCGTGCCCAAGCCGACGAACCCGCACGTGCCGTGTCGCCAATAGCGATGCGCCCGCGCGTTGCCCTGGCGACCTATGACCGAGCGCCGCGCCTCGCGCCCGACGACGCCTTGATTCCGCCGGCGCTGGCGGCCATAGGCATCGACGCCGAACCAGTGGTCTGGTCCGACGGTCGCGCCCGCTGGAATGAGTACGACGGTGTATTGATTCGCTCATGTTGGGACTATCATTTACGCCTCGGCGAATTTCGTGCCTGGCTCGACCAGACTCGACTCGGCCGGTGTCGTCGCCCTAAATTCGACGACCCTCGTACGATGGAACGCTGATAAGCAATACCTGCTGGATCTGGCGCGGCACGGCGTCGCCACCATCCCGACGGTCGTCGTCTCCCAAGGCGACACAGGCAGCGTCGATGCGATCGCCGGCGCGCGCGGGTGGACCCGGTTCGTTCTCAAACCCACGGTATCGGCCAGCGGTCACGAGACGCACGCCTTCCGCACACCGCTCGACGTCGGCGCACGGACGGCGGTCGAGCGCGTATTGTCGCGCGGCGACGCGCTGCTCCAGCCCTTCGCCGATGAGGTTGCCGAGTACGGCGAACTGTCATTCACGTTCATCGACGGCGCGCCGAGCCACTCGACGCTCAAACGCGCCGCACCGGGCGAATTCCGCGTGCAGCAAGAACATGGCGGAAGCGCCACGCCGGTCGACCCGCCTCGCGCCCTCATCGAGCAGGCGGGCCGGGTGCTCGACGCGCTCTCGGAACCGCCGCTCTACGCGCGCGTCGACGGGATTGTCGTCGACGATCGTTTTGTATTGATGGAGCTCGAATTGATCGAACCGAATCTATTTCTCGGCTTCGGAGCGGGTTCCGCGGCTCGACTTGCGTCTGGGGTCGCTCGGCGACTCAGAGGCGCCTAGTTTCGCCGCGGGCCAGCGTCCAGTTCGTGCTCGGCGACAACCCGGCCGCGCGCCAGGCATGATCGAAGCGCGAGGGCGGCTCGTCCGCGGGCTCGTCAGTCAGACGAAACGTTCCCCAGTGAATTGGCAGGCACGCCGGGGTCGACCCGCTCGCCGTCGCCAACTCGCCGTACGCGGCGACCGCGTCGTCCGGATCCATGTGCACGCTGCGCATGAACCACCGCGGCTCGTACGCGCCGATGGGGAGCAGGACGAGATCGAAGGGGCCGAGGCGTGAGGCGATCGCGCCAAACTCGGGATGGCGCGCCGTGTCGCCGGCGAAATACACCTTCACTCCATCGGCGGTGAGCGTCCAGCCACACCAGAGCGTGTCGTTGCGATCGCGAAGGGTGCGCCCGCTGAAGTGCTGCGCCGGCGTGCACGTGGCGGTGTAGAATTGCGACTCGACCGATTCCCACCAATCGCGCTCGACGACGTGGCCCGCGCCGAGCGATCGCAACAGCGGACCAACTCCAGTAGGGCAGAGCCACGACGCCTTCGGATGTCGTCGCACGATCCGACGTACCGTCGGTGCGTCGAGGTGGTCATAGTGATTGTGCGACATCAATATGAGATCGATGTCGGGCAACGCGTCGAAATCCACACCGGGCGACGTGATACGACGCGGCCCGATCCACTGCACCGGTGACGCCCGTTCGCTCCACACGGGATCAGTGAGCACGTTGAGCGGGCCGAGTTGCAGCAACACCGTCGCGTGGCCGACCCAGGTCGCGGTGTGGTAGCCGCGCGCCGCGCGAGGGCGAACGATAGCGGGCTCGCGGCAGGGCAACCAATCGCGTGGCGGGTCGGGCGCGCGCGTCCGACCAACTCGCTCGCGCAGTCGCCAGCGAAGGAATTCGCCCACTCCGTGCGCCTCAAACCCTGGCCACGGATTCTGAAAGCCGCCGCCGGGACGGTGATGCGCGGCGGCGCGGTGCCGCGGTCGATCGACGGGCTCGTTGGCACGACTGGGTCAGGCTGGCGTTGGGGAAATCGGAATGTATCCTTGTCCGCTATCCGCAACCCGAGTCGAGGCCACCATGGGCGCTGTCGCCGCAGGTGCAATACTCATCCGCAAGGAACGCGAGATCGTGACCGCGTACCGGGACGTGGGCGCGACGAATCCTGGCGCCGCACGCGATCCGAACGAAATCGGCGTTCATCAGCACCTGGTATTCGGTCGTCTCGTACGCCGCGCGGTGCTGCGCGATGTCGGCGGCGGCCGGTACTACCTCGACGAGCCGACCTGGGAAGCGCTTCGCGGCATGCGGCGCCGAATGACGGTCGTCGTGCTGATTGCCGCGCTTATCGTACTCGGCGGAACCATCCTGCTCGGCGGCGCCGCCGTGGTCGCCCACGGCATCGCCAAGTAGGTCTTACGTAGGTCTCACTCCGCGCGCATTGCGATGACCGGATCGACCCGAGCGGCTCGGCGGGCCGGCAGATAGCTCGCCAGCCACGCCACGCCAACCAACGCGATCGACACGAAGGCGAACGTCGCGCCGTCCGTCGGTGCGACGCCGTACAACATCGTCGCCAGCAGGCGCACGAGCCACACGGCGGCTATCAGTCCGAGCAGCGCGCCGGTGATGGCGAGCGCCATGCCCTGATTGAGCACCAGTCGCGTGACGCGCTGCTGCGTCGCACCGAGCGCGATGCGAATGCCCAGCTCGCGCGTGCGTTGGCTGACGGAGTACGCAATGACACCGTAGATGCCCAGCGCCGCGAGCAGCAGTGCGAGTCCGGCGAACGCCGTGAGCAGAATCGTATAGAACCGCGGCTGCGAAACGGACGCGGACACCGCGTGCTCCATCGTGCGCAGGTTGTAAATCGGCATCGTCGGATCGACGTCGTGTACGCCTTCTCGGATCGCCGTCGCGAGCCCCGGCAGATCGGCGCGTGACCGGACGACAAACGACATGTCGTTCATGGGCATCAATCCCCAACCCATGTACGTCGAAGGGATCGGGTCTTCGCGGAGCCCGTTCGCGTGCACGTCGGCGACGATTCCAATGATTTCGCCGCCGGCGGTAACGGCCGAGTTGGACGCTGTCGTGTCGTGCGTGATGCCGAGCGTCAGATGCTTGCCAATGGGATTCTCATTGGGGAAGTAGCGTCTCGCCAGCGTCTGATTGATGACGAGCACTGGCGGAACGCCCCAATTCTCCTCGGCCGTCGTGAACGTCCGCCCGGCGACGAGCTTGATTCCCATCGTCGACAGGTAGTTCGCAGTCGACGGTAGCACCTGCGTCGTCATTCGTTTGTCGATCGGCGGCGAAGGCCGGCCGTCGATGTCGAACAGGACGCGCATGTCGTGGTTCGACATCGGCAGATCGAACGTCGTCGATACGGCCTGCACGCCAGGGAGTTGCGACAGATTCGTTCGGATCTGCGCCGACGCGCGACGCACGTCGCGATCGATCGGGTATTTTTTTCCTGGCAGGGTGATATCAAATGCGGTCAGTCGCTCGGGCGTGAACCCCGGATTGACGTCGAGCAGTTTAGCGAAGCTTCGGATCAGCAAGCCAGCGCCGACCAGCAACACCATCGCGAGCGCGATCTCCGCTACGACGAGCGCGCTGCGAGTGCGCTGCGCCGCGCGTCCCGCACTCGACCCGCGTGCGCCGGTTTTCAGCACTTCGCCCAGTTCGCTCCGCGCGGCCTGTGTGGCGGGAACGAGGCCGAACAGAATTCCAGTCATCAGTGCGACGACCGCCGCGAACCCGAGGACGCGCCCGTCGATCGCGATGTTCTCGAGTCGCGGAAGCCCGTTGGGCGCGAACGCGACCACGGCGTCGACGATCCACGCCGCGATCGCGGCGCCGAGCAACGTGCCGGCCACCGAGAGCAGCAGACTCTCCGTTACCAGTTGTCGAATGATGCGCATCCGTCCGGCGCCCAGCGCGGTGCGAACCGCGATCTCCGTTTGCCGCCCCGCGGCGCGCACGAGCATCAGGTTCGCCACGTTGGCGCAGGCGATGAGCAATACGAACCCCACGGCGCCGAGCATCGTGAGCAACGCGTTGTGTGCGTCCGCGACCATCCGCTCCTGCAACACCTCGGCGGTGCCGCCGAACGTCGTGTTCGACGTGGGATACTCCGCAGTGAGCCGTTCGCCGACGGCGATCATGTCGCGGCGCGCCTGCTCGGCGGAGACTCCTGGGCGGCGGCGTGCGACTCCAAGGAGAAAATGTGCGCCGCGATTGTCGGCCTCGAGCATCCAGGGCTCGAACTTGAGCGGCATCCACGCGTCCGGGCTCGACGGGTAGGCGATCGCCGGCCTGGCGACGCCGACAACTGCGTAGTCGTCGCCGTTGATCGACAGCGTGCGTCCAATGATGTGGCGATCCGCCCCGAACTGGTCGCGCCACAGATGGTCGGATAGCACGACGACATCCCGCGCGCCCGTTGCGTCTTCTCCCGCGACGAATCCGCGACCGAGCTCCATCGGGGCGCCAAGAATGTCGAAGAAATTCGCTCCGACCAGTGCCGAGTTGAGCCGCAGCGGCTCGCTCCCGGAGATTGAGAGATTGGCGCTGTTGTCGTCCTCCATCGCCGCCATGGCGACGAAACTGTGCGTCTGAGCTCGATAGTCCGCGAAGTCTGGCCCCGACATGTGGACGAGCTTTCCGTCTTTCTTGCTGAGCGAAGCGACCGCCATTACCTGCTCGGGATCGCGAAATGGCAGCGACTCGAACAACACGCCGTTGACGATGCTGAACACGGCGGTCGTCGCCCCGATGGCCAGCGCGAGCGTCGTGATGACGATGACCGTGAAGCCCGGCGAGTGGAGGAGTTTGCGCGCGGCGTAGCGCACATCTTGGAAAAGCGAGTCCATTGTCCTGTCGGTGCGGGAGAGAAGCCACCGGATGCACAAGGAACTATCGTGCCCGCTGTGTGTTGTGCGAGATCGTTGAAGCGCAACGACTTATGCGCGATCTGGTCTTGGCGGAAATCCGCGCGCCGTTCGGGCGTGGGACCGGCGATCCCAATGTTGGGACGGGCCGCGTGGTCGCGTTCCGCAACGCGACTGATGTCAAATCAGCCGGGGGGACCGTTCTCCAAGCGCTCGGGGCTATCGGGCGAAGTCGGATCCATTCCGTCGGCGAGCGGATCGGCGTAGCTCGGCCGATCGCGCGGCGCCTCGCCGCTTGGCGGAGCATCCGGAATCCGTCCCTGCTGCGCACAATCGAACCCGACTCGAGCGAGTTCGCGCACTGAGGCCCATTCGCCGCCGCCAACGCGCACGTTCAACCACCCATTCTCCAAATCTTTTTCCACTTCCTCGAACGTTGCGGCGGAGTCGGCGTTGGACGCAGCAGCGAAGCCAAGCCGGTACGCCGGCCCCACTCGCTCGTAGCCGACGTCGGCCAAGCGGTTCACGCGTTCGAAGTGAGAACGGAACAGGCGATCGTGGTCGCGTACTTCATCGTCGTGCATGCGTTCTCCCCGGGGCTGGCGCTCATCGAGCGCAAGACCGGGACCGAACACCGCGAATTGTCGAATACGGACCGCGCGCTACTCGTCGCGCAGCGCAACCAACGCGTGGGCATTGGACAATGTGTCGCGCCTGAAGGTTCATTCCAGATCGGGCGACATACAGAGCGAGCCGCGGTCCCAGGACAAGGGACTCGCGGCTCGAAGCTGTTATCGACGACGATTGTCGACTTGGCGCCTCGCGGCGCCGGTCGAAACTCCTTCTACGGGTGTCCCATCGACGAGAACGGGAAGCGACCGCTACCCATGCCGCCCATTCCACCGGGGCGACCAAAGATTACGTCGCCGCCAATCGGTCGACCGGTGCGATGTGCGCCGCGTGGGTCGCAATGGTCGTCGTCGCCGACGGCCCCGCCGCGGATGATCGAACCCCAAACTCCAGCGCCAACGCCACCCTGACCTGAAGCCGGGATCGCAGCCGCGGACGGATAGGGCTGGACAGGAACCGGCGCTGGTCTGGCGAGCGGCGGTGCATCGCTCGTTGGCGACTCAGAAGGTGCCGGCGACGAAGCGAGTACTTCGACTTGGGGCACCTGGCTCTTGAGGTCAGCTACGTCGACCGGGTTCGCGGACGCTTTGACGGTCGGGTGGTTGCTGCGTACGACTTTGGGCCCATCCGGCGCCTTTTTCGGTCTGAGCGCGATTTCGTTCTTGCTCTGCGGCGAGATTTCGTCCGGACTGATTTGGATGTTCTGCGTCGCCGAGGCGAGTTGCAAGTCGCGCTTGAGATCAGCGTTCATTGCCGTGGAGCTGGGTGACTTGGCCCTTCCGCAGCCAATCGCTGCAATCGCCGTGGACGTCACCGCCACAATCAGGAGCTTCCGCACAATTTCCTCCTTGGCCGATCAAGCTGCGCGATGTGGGACGTCGCGCGCGCGAACACGATCAAATTTGAGAATGGCATGCCGCGGGCCAACTATTAAACCCTGGCAGATGATGTTAATAACAAAATGCTGTCACATCGCACGGACGACGGCGTCCAAATTCCCGGACATATTCAAGTCCTCGGCCGCATCACCGTGCGTCGGTTCCCACTCTATCCAGCATTCGCTGCAACATTCAGCCCGCCCGATACGCCGGACCTCGAATCAACCGCGCCGTGTATTTCTCCATCGTTCTGACACCGCTGTCCTCATCTGCCCCGACTCTGCCGCCACTGCCATGAGGCGAATCTTCGTTCCGCTGCTCGCCGTCGCTGTCGGCGCACTCGGCGCTTGCTCCTCGAATCCTACGCTGTCCCCCGTCGAGCGCCAGGCCATCGTGGATTCACTGACTCGTCAGGTAAAGGCCGCGTACGACCTCTCCAAGCCAAACGTCGAGCAAAGGTTGCTCAGCTTGTATCCGGACACCGGCCGGGTGGTTTCCGCCGCGGGCGGCCAAGTGCTGACGTCGCGCGACACGCTGGCCATGGGGATCAAAGCGTTCTGGGACAATGTCGGCGTCAACATGCGCCAGCCCACATGGGTCTGGGACGAGATGATTTTCGATGTCCTCGCGCCGAACGCCGCCGTGATGACGGCGAAATACCACATTCCGCATCTCACCCCGCGAAACACGCCCCACGTGATCGGTGGCGCGTGGACTGCCGTCTTTCAAAAGCGCGGAAGTCGTTGGTACGTCGTCCAGGAGCATCTCTCGGATCTGCCGCCGATGCCCGATTCGGCAATGGCGGCGATGCCGATGCCGCCCGCGACCAAGCCTCCGAAGTGATTTAGGCGGAAACGATTCGCGCGTTCAGGGCACCGCGCCCGCCGCACCTGCGCGCCGCGGGTCAGCGCCGGCGGTGACCCGCCCTTTGTCGATTCGAACGGCGGCGCCGTAGCCCTCGCGCAATTCGCCCGGCAGCGAGACGATCTGCGTGCGATAGCCGAGCTGTTCCAAGCGCCGCAACACGTCGGGTGAAAAACCCGCTTCCATTTGTATGGTCGCGCCAGCGGGCTGCGCGGGGGCGCCCGCACCGCCGCGGCCTCCGCGCCCGCCGCCGCCCCGTCCACCGCCGGCAAATCCGCCGCCGATGAGGAATCTCGGTTGCTCGAGCGCCGCCTGCGGATCGAGGTGCTGATCGATCATGGCGGCGAGCGTCTCGTACACGGCCGACGTGATCCAGTTGTTGCCCGCCGCACCGAGCGCGATCACCGGATGCCGCGCCGCCCCAGCGCCCTCGAATACGATCGTGGGAGCAATCGTGCTGCCGTGGCGGGCGAACGGGAGCCGCGCGCCGTACGCGTTGGGGTCGGTACCGTACGACGAGAGTTTATCGTTATATAAAAATCCTAACCCCGGCGTGACGTAGAAATTGCCGCCCCAGGTGCCGAGCGTTTGCGTGGCCGCGACGACGTCGCCGTCCGCGTCGGCGGCGACGAACGCCGTGGTGCCGGCCGAGCGGCACGAAGCCGCCTGATCGGCATCGTAGCCGTGGGCCTCGCAGGCCGGCGGCTGTGTGAGTTCGATCATCGCCGTCTTGGTCGTCGCATGCGCGCAGACGAGCGTGTCACCGCGTAGCACCGCCGGATCGATCGCGGCGTCGGGATTGAAGCAGCCCCATCGCGCGCGCGCCGTGTCCTTGTTGGTGAACGGCTCCGTCGTCGTGGGCCACAGGCCAGGGTCGGCGATGCGATTGCGCGTGGACGGCGCGAGCTGCCACGCGGCGATCATCGCGTGCAGCGTCCCGGCGTCGTCGCTGTACGGTTTTGGATTCGGGTATTGCTCGAGGAGATTCATCTTCCCAGCGAGCTCCGCGCCGCCCGACACCGGCGGCGCGCTCGAGAAGAACGTGTAGCCTCGGTAGGTGCTCGACACGGGCTCGCGCTCAGCGGCGTAATAGCGCGCGAGGTCGCTCGCTTTCATCGCGTTGCCGTGCGCGTGCAGATCGGCCACCATCCGGCGGCCGACTTCGCCGCGATAGAGCGCGTCGGCGCCGCCCTTGGCGATCTGATCGAGCGTCCACGCGAGATCCGGGTTCTTCAGAGTGTCGCCGGCGTGGAGCGGCTGCCCGTTGCGGAAGAACAGCGCGCGGCTTCCATCGTACTTGAGAAACTGGTCGCGCTCGGTGGCCAGTGTCGTCGCCAATCCTTCGCTGACGACATAGCCGTCGCGCGCGGCGCGAATGGCCGGCTGGAGCAGATCGGCCCAGGGAATTTTCTTGCTCCCGAACTTTTCCCAGGCGAGACGCATGGCCGCCACGGTGCCGGGTACGTTGACGATCGCCGGGCCGCCGTCGGGGAGCCGGCCGTTCGGCTGCAAGAGCGACGTGTTGTCGAGCCCAGCGTCTTCCGGAACACGCGACATGAACTCGATGAGCTGCGGCCGGTCCATTCCCTTCTTGTAAATGAGTATTTGCCCATAACCGCCCGGTCCGCTCGCGTCGGGCTCGACGACGCCGAGCGCGAACGAGATCGCCACGGCCGCGTCGACGACGTTGCCGCCCTTGGCGAGCATCTCGACGCCGGCGGCCGTCGCCACCGGATGCGCGCTCGACACCGCCGCTCGACCGGACGCAGCTTGCCGATACGGCGGATGCTCGCGCAGCATGTCGTGCATCACCGACTGGAGCTCGTCGTCGTCCTTGGCGGCGACGGCGCGCGGCCGGAACTTCGCCTTGAGCGTTTCCCACTGTGCACGGCGCGCTGTCGCGTCCGGCGACGAGTAGTAGAGCGTCGCCGTGCGATTCCACAGTTGGTCGAATGCGTCCGCGTTGCGCTCGGCGCGATCCATTGCCGCGGCCGTCGCGCCGCCCGCCTGTTCGACTGCCCGGTCGTCGAACGGCGCCGGTGCGTCGATCGTCCAAAGCTTTCCGGTCACCGCGGCGAGAACATTGGCCTCACGATCACCGGTGCGATCGGGATCGCCGTTGTATGCGACCGGTGCGATGTCGCTCGGCGGCATGTCCGCGAGCGCGACTGTTTTGCCGTCGGGGTTCCAGGCGGACTCGGCGTGTCGCGTGCTGACCAGATTTACGTAGCGTCCGTCGAGCGGCGTGACGTACACGGCGCCGCGTGGTCCGGTGGCGGTCCACGAAAGGCGCGCGCCGTCGGGCGACCAGGCCGGGTGCTCGATGCGGGCATCCGTGAGCACGACGCTGTCCTGTCCCGTCGTGAGATCGCGCACGTGCAATCGGCGCGTACCGTCGCCGACCGAGACGTACGCGAGACGCAGTCCGTCCGCGGAGATGGCCGGCCACTGTTCGACATCGTGGTCGTTCGTGAGCTGCGCTTCGCTGCCGTCCGATTTGCGCACCCACAGCGCCGCCGCGCCAAGCCGGCCGCGCACGAACACGATGCGTCCGTCCTGCGCGACCACAGGGTCGCCGTCAGCGAGCGACGACGTCGTCACGCGCTCCGGTTCGCTTGTCGCGCCGACGCGCACGCGCCAGAGTTCGAAGTGGCCGCCGCGATCCGACGAGAACACGATCGCATTGCCGTCCGGCGTCCACGCGGGTTCGCGATCCCACGCCGGCCCACTGGTCGCGCGGGTCCATTCGCCTCGTGGCGAGATGATCCACAAATCGCCTTGAACGCTGACGGCCATTCGTCCGTCGCGCGCGTACGCGGGATTGCGTGCGCCCACGGCCGGCGTTTGCGCGATTGCGGAGTGGACGAACAACGCGGCGATGGTGAACAGCGACATGACGAGAGCTCCACGAATGTGCGAAGGCGAACGTGGGGGGCACGGGCGCCCGCTCAAACTCCATATCGCGCGCGCGGGCGTCAATGCCCGAGCGGATCTCGTGCGCGCACGGCGTGCCTCGGCACGCAGCCTGCCTTGGTTCGCCTCATTCGCGCACTCGAGTCAGTCGACATTCAGGAGGTTCCGATGCCGAAAGGCGACAAGAGCTCGTACACCGACAAACAGAAGCGGCAAGCACAGCACATCGAGAAGGGATACGAAGGCCGTGGCGTGAGTCGAAAAGAAGCGGAGCGCCGCGCGTGGTCGACGGTGAACGCCGAAACGCACGGCGGAAAGAAATCCGGCTCGGCGCGCAGCCGCGCCGCGAAGAAGGGATGGGCGACGCGGCGGCGCACGGAGAGTTAGCGACTAGTCCGCGCGAAGCGCCTCGCTCGGATCAACGCGCGAGGCGCGCATCGCGGGAATCCAACTCGCTGCGACGGCAACGGCGAGCAGCGTGACGACGACGCCGACTATGACCGGCGGATTCTTCGGCGATACCTGGAACAGCAGCGGCGCGACCCACCTGCCCGCCGCGAGCGCGATGGCGGCGCCGAGCACCACGCCGGGCACGACGACCCGGAGTCCCTCGCGCACGATCAGTCGGATCACGTCAGCCCCCTGCGCGCCGAGCGCTACGCGCACGCCCATTTCGTGAGTGCGTTGCGTGACGTTGTAGGCGATCACACTGTACAGACCGATTGCCGCGAGCGCCAAGGCCAGCGCGCCGAATGCCGCGAACATGATGGCGCCGAGCCTCCAGGAGCGAATCTGCGGAGCAATGATCGTCGACATCGGTGTCACGGTGACGTACGACGTGCCGGGCATGAGCGCCTGGAGTGCGCGGCGAACCTCGTCCGTATGATTGGCGGCCGCGCCGCGCGTACGAACGAACAATCCTGGATTCTGCGGCTGGAACTGCGTGATCGGGATGTAGTAGTGCATCTCCGTTTCGCTCATGCTGTTCCGGCGCACGTCCTCGGCGATGCCGACGACGGTGGAGCAGGGCATGGTGTCGGCGTTGATCCGAATGCATTTGCCGAGCGCATCCTGATTCGGCCAGATCTTTTTCGCCATCGATTCGCCGACGACCACGACGCGCGGCGCGTGCTCACCGTCGGAGGCAGTGATGCCGCGGCCGCGCAAGAGGCGAGTCCCCATTGTCGTGAAGAATTCGGAGGATGCGGCCTGGAGCGTGAACTCGCCGAGCTTGTTGACCGAGTCGATGCCGGCGACGAACAGCGAGAGTTCCCAGGTCGACCAGAAGGGCACGGTGAGCGCTTCGGTCGCACCGGCGACGTTTGGGAGATGCTGCGCGCGCTCGAGCACCTGCTGACGCAGGAGGATGTCGTGGACCGAATCCGTCTTCGTGCCGCGCGCATTGAAATCGACCCACAGCAATCGATCGGCGTCGTAGCCCATGCGAATATTCTCGACGTTCACGAGGCTGCGAAGGAACAGCCCCGCGCCGACGAGCAGCACCACGGACAGCGCGGCCTGCGCGATGAGGAGCCCGCTGCGCAGCTTGGAGCGGTGCACCGTCCCCTCGCGCGCTCCGGCCTTGAGCGCCGCCGCGACATCTTCGCGACTCGTCTGAAATACCGGCGCGAGCCCGGTCAGCAGTCCGGTGGCGAGCGCGAGAATCGCGACGACGAGCAGCGTCCGCGGATCGGTGAACGCCGACGGTCCGCTGTCGCCGGAGTCGAGGAATGCGTGGCGCATGATCGCGCCACCCCATTGGGCGATCGCCAAACCGGCGACTCCGCCGAGGAGAGCGAGCAGCACGCTCTCGGTGATGAGCTGCATGAGCAGCCGCACACGGCTGACACCGAGCGCGATGCGCACGGCGATCTCGCGCCGGCGCTTGAGGGCGCGGCCGAGCAGCAGGTTCATCACATTGGCGCAGGCGATGAGCAGCACGATCGCCGCGACGCCCACGAGCCAGGTGGCGACCTTGGCGGAGCTGTCCTCGTTCGGGCCGGCGTTGCGCAGCACGGGACCGTCGACGGCGCGGGGGCGCGCAATCGCGAACGACGTGCGGCCCGGATTGATCGCGAGCGATTTCTTGTAACTCAGCTGATAGGCGTGGGTCAGATCAGCGGTCGCCGCCTCGCGCGTGACGCCTGGCTTCGCGCGGCCGAATACCTCGAACCAGCTCATGTTGTAGGTGCTGTACCACGGGTTCTTCGGCCCGCCCATACTCGACGCGCTCGACTGCGCGCTGATCGGCACGAACGCCACGACGGGGTCGCTCGAATAGCCGTTGAAGCCTTCGGGCGCGACGCCGATGATCGTGTACTTGGCCGGCCCCATGTCAAGCGTGCGTCCCAGGACGTCGGCGTGCCCGCCGAATTGCGTCTGCCAGAACGCATATGAGAGAACCGTGACACGCGTCCCGTCGGGCGGCTGATCTTCTTTGTCCGTGAAGAACCGCCCGATCACGGGTTTGACGTCGAACAGCCGCCAGAGGTCGGCGCCGCTCACGGCGATGGACATCTCCTTCGTGGATTCCCCGCCGCCGATCGCCACGTTGTTGGTCGTGAACGGCGTCATGGCGTCGAACGAGGTGGTGTTCTCGCGCAAATCGAGATACGGACGATATCCCGTGTAACTGTGCACATCCTCTTTGCCGCGGTTCGTGCGCGCGTAGTAGAAGCGCGCGGCACGGTCGGGCGCTGAGAGGAATGCCGGCGGCCGAAAGAGCAGCCGGTCGACGATGCCGAACATCGTGGCGTTGGCGCCGATGCCGAGACCGAGCGTGAGAACGACCGCGAACGCGAAGCCGGGTTTGAGGCGGATGCCGCGGATCGCGTAGCGCAGATCCTGCGCGAACGCGCTCCACCACTCGGCGCGCCGCTCGCGGCCGTGGCGCGACTGGTCGATGCTCGCTAGCCGGTCGCGCGTGCGCTGCCGATCACCAAAGCGCCGTTCCGCTTCACGGCGCGCGTCATCGGGTGTCATTCCGCTGGTCATGAGATCCCTCATCGTCATGTCGAAGTGAAATTGCAGCTCGTCGTCGACCGCGCGCACGATGCCGGCGCGGTCACGCTCGATGCGCAGGAGGCGGCGAAGTCCGGGAATGCGAGTCATGGCGTTGTCTGGCGAATGGCGCGCGCGGCGTCACACAGTTTGTAGAACTTTGAAGACGCAGCCCGCGTATTCCGTCCACACGGCCGCTTTGGCGCGAAGCTGCTTGCGTCCGGCGGACGTGAGCTGATAGAACTTTGCCTTTCGGTTGTTGTCGGACAGGCCCCACTCGGCTTCGAGCCAGCCTTTCTTTTCCATGCGGTGGAGTGCGGTGTACAGCGCGCCCTCTTCGATCTGGAGTCGCTGCTCGGTGGTGTCGCGGATCCATGACGCGATGGCGTAGCCATGGCGTGGTCCCCAGGTCAGCGTCTTCAGGATCAAGAGGTCGAGTGTACCCTGAAGCAGATCGAGATCGACGATGCGCACGAGTCCCTCATGCAATCTGTGGATCGGGCCGCGTCTGTGCCAAAGGTTGCCACACGCCGCCCGGGGCTGACCCCTGAACCGTTCAGGGCAGCCAGCGTCAATTGAGACACAGGCGTTCGCCGAAAGGTTGCCCTACCGTCCCGGCTCCCGTCGGCCGCCCGCGTCCCGGGCGGTCGCGGTATAATTGCGGGCCATGCCCGAGCTACCCGATATCACCGTGTACGTCGAAGCGCTCGAGCGGCGCATCGTCGGGCAGCCGATCGAAGAGATCCGGGTCAACACTCCGTTTCTACTCCGCACGGTCGATCCGCCGCTCGATGCGTTGATCGGCCACACGCCGCTCCGCGTCGAGCGATTGGGCAAACGCATCGTCATCGAGCTCGACGGCGCGCTGTTCGTCGTCATCCACTTGATGATTGCCGGCCGGCTGCACTGGAAAGCGCGAGGCGCGAAAGGCGGCGGCCGAAACCCGCTCGCTGAATTTGTGTTCCCCAACGGAACGCTCACCCTCACCGAAGCGGGCACCAAACGCCGCGCGTCGCTCCACCTCGCGCGCGGGCGCGACGCGCTCACCGACTTCCGCCGCGGTGGACTCGAACCGCTCGACGCCACGCTCGACCAATTCGCCGAGCGCCTTCGCATCGAGAGCCACACTGTAAAGCGTTCGCTTACAGATCCGCGGCTGTTCAGCGGCATCGGCAACGCGTACTCGGACGAAATCCTGCACGCCGCGCGTCTCTCGCCGGTGAAGTTGACGGGTCGCCTGACCGACGACGAGATCGCGCGTCTACATGCGGCGACGCGCGCGATTCTCATCGAGTGGACCGCTCGCCTGCGCGCCGAGGCCGGCGACGGATTTCCCGAAAAGGTCACCGCCTTCCGCCCGGAGATGGCGGTGCACGGCAAGTACGGCCAACCCTGCCCGGTGTGCGGCACGCCGGTGCAGCGCATCCGTTACGCCGACAACGAAACGAACTACTGCGCGCGCTGCCAGACCGACGGCAAGCTGCTCGCCGATCGCGGACTTTCCAGATTGCTCAAGCAGGACTGGCCAAAGAGCATCGACGAGCTCTGACCGCGATCACGCCGCCGTCAATATCTCGGCGCGCCCTTCGTGAATGACGATCGTGTGCTCGTAGTGCGCCGCCAGGCAACCGGTGATCGTGCGAATTGTCCATCCGTCCGCGTCTTCGGTGACGGGTGTGGGGCGCTCGCTGATGATCGGCTCGAGCGCGATGACCAATCCCCGCTCGAGACGGCCGGCGGTGTGCGGGCTGAAAAAGTTCGGCACCGACGGCTCCTCGTGCAGCGCGCGGCCGACGCCGTGACCGCACATGTCGCGAATCACCGAGTGGCCCCAGTACTCCACTTCGGTCTCGACGGCGCGTCCGAGCTCGGCGATGCGAACGCGCGCGGCCGCCACGGCGAGCGCGCGCTTGAACGCCGCGCGCGCGCACTGCGCGAGGTTGTGCGCCGCGGTCGTCACCGGCGGAATGAGCACGGTGATCGCCGAGTCCGCGATGTACCCGTCGAGCTCCGCGGTCACGTCGATCTTCACCACGTCGCCCCGCTGCAGCACGCGCAGCCCCGGCACGCCATGCACGACTTCGTCGTTGACGCTGATGCAGTTGAAACCGGGAAAGCCGTACTCGAGCTGCGGCGCGGAGCGCGCGCCGTGGCGGCGAAGGAACGCGGCGCCCATGTCGTCGAGCTGTTCGGTGGTGATGCCCGGTTGCGCCGCGGCGCGCATCTCACGGAGCGCGAGCGCCACCAGCTTTCCGACCGCGCGCATTCCGTCGAGGTCGCCCTCCGATTCGATCGTCATGGTGTCATAGCGTCATCGTTCCGTGACAAACGAGCACCGTCTGTCCGCCGACCCGCGCGGCGACGACGCGACCCTCGCGTTTGTCCGCCTCTACCTCGAGAATGCTTGGCCGGCCCATCTCGAATCCCTGTTCGACCACCCAGCGGAAGCTACCGTCCGCCCGGGCGTCGCGCGATGCAAGATAGCCGCCGAGCGCGACGGCGGCGCTCCCCGTCGCAGGATCTTCCGGCACGCCGATCGTGGGCGCAAACATGCGCGCGCGGACATCGTGTCCGGTGTGCTCGGCGTCCATCGCGAAAACAAAAACCTTATCCGTAATGTAGCCGGAGAGCGCGGCGTCCCAACGGTCGGAGTGCGGACGTGCGCGCCCGACGGCGGCCCGATCGCGGAGCGGGACGAACAGGAACGGCGTGCCGCACGAGACAGCTTCCGGCGCCATGCGGCCGTCGAGCAGATCGTTGGTCGAGAGCGACAGCGCGGCGGCGAGCTGCTCGCGCGGCGGCGGCGGCGGGCCAGCCTCCGGTGCCTTTGCGGCGGTCAATTGGGCGAAGGTCGGACGACCACCGCTCGAGCGAATCACGACCGGCACCGGGCCGACGCCCTCCTCGAAGACGATTCGTGTTTCGTCGCCGTGCAGCGGAATCGTGCCGATGCTCGCTAGCACATGCGCGGTCCCGATCGTAGGATGACCTGCAAAGGCCAACTCACCGCCGGGCGTGAAGATGCGTACCTTCGCGGTATGGTTCGGGTCGTCTGGCGGCAGAACGAACGTCGTCTCCGAGTAGTTGAACTCCCGCGCGATCGCCGGCATTAACTCGGCAGGGATTTCGCGTGCATCGGGGAACACCGCGAGCTGGTTGCCGCCGAACTGAGTGTCGGTGAACACGTCGGCAGTGAGATAGCGAGCGTTCATGTTGGGAAAGTGTAGTCGTGCGAGTGAGAGAGGAACGGAACATCCAGGTCGCGTGTCTCAACCTTGATGGCGCGCGCGTCGTAGTGTAATCATGGCTCATTGGTTCGAAGGAATCTTCGAATTTCTGTTCAAGTACCGGCCAGCGGAGTTCGCGAGCGCGCGGTTTGCGTTTGGCGCGCCGTTCTCCGTGATTGTGCTGTTGCTTGCCGCCGCGGCGATCGGTGTGCCCGCGGTGCTGAGCTATGCGAGCGTGCGCGGCAAGAGTTCGCGGCGCGACCGTTGGGTACTTGGCGCGTTGCGCCTCTCCGCGCTCGTGGTGCTCGTGGCCTGTTTGTTCCGGCCAATGCTCCTCCTCTCGGCGGCGGTGCCCCAGCGAAATTACGTCGGCGTGTTGGTCGACGACTCGCGCAGTATGCGGATCGTCGATCGCGACGGCAAAGCCGCGGAGTGACTGGGTCGAACACGCGTTCGGTGGATCCGACAGTTCCGTACTCAAGGCGCTGAAGAAGAAATTCATCGTGCGGTTGTTCCGATTCTCATCTGGCGCGCAACGGATCGACAGCGTGGCCGACGTGTCGTTCGACGCCGGGGAAACGCACGTTGGCGCAGCCGTCGAGCAAGCGCGGCAGGAATTGGACGCCGTACCGCTCTCCGGCCTCGTGCTGCTGACGGACGGCGCCGACAATTCGCGCGCGCCGATTTCGGACGAACTCTTGTCGCTGCGCGCGCGATCGGTGCCGATCTTCGCCGTGGGCCTGGGTGCCGATCGCTTCGATCACGATATCGAAATTCAACGGGTCGAAGCGTCGCACTCGGTGCTCAAAGGCGGATCGCTCGTCGCCGACCTCGTGATTCGTCAGCGCGGCTACGGCGGATTGCGGGTGCCGCTCGTCGTCGAAGATGCGGGACGGATCGTCTCGCGCGACTCGATCACGCTTCCGCCGGACGGCGACGCCGCGCCAGTGCGCGTGACCGTCGTGGCAAGTGAAGCGGGTCCGCGTTCATTCACCTTTCGTATTCCCGAACAACCGGGCGAACAGGTCGCGCAGAACAACGAACAGCAAGCGCTCGTCGATGTGCGCGACGGACGCGAGAAGATTCTCTACGTCGAAGGCGAGCCGCGCTACGAAATGCGTTTCATTCGCGCGGCGGTCGAGGCGGACTCGAATCTGCAGCTCGTCGCGCTGCAGCGCACGGCGGACAACAAGTTCCTACGTCTCAACGTCGACAGCGCGAACGATCTCTCGGCCGGTTTTCCGAAGAGCCGCGCCGAGCTGTTTCACTATCGCGCGATCATCATCGGCAGCGTCGAAGCGAGCTTCTTTACGCACGACCAACTGTCGATGCTCGCGGATTTCGTCAACATCCGCGGTGGCGGACTACTGCTCCTCGGCGGGCGACACAGCTTTGGCGAGGGCGGGTACGCCGGCACACCGCTCGCCGATGTGATGCCCGTCGTCGTGAGCGGCAACGCGGTCGCCGACTCGATGACGTTCTTTGCCGATCTGAAAGTCGCGCTCACGCCGGCGGGCGAGGGCCATGCGGTCGCGCAGGTCGCGGCCACGCCGGCGGCATCGACGCAGCGATGGAAGTCGCTGCCCGCCGTGACGACGGTCAATCGAATTCGCGACGTGAAGCCCGGCGCGGTCACGTTGATCACGGGCGCGATGCCGGCGGGCGGCCGAGCGGGCGAACCGGGCGCGCCGCTGCGGAGCTACGACCAACCGGTCCTCGTGTATCAGCACTACGGTCGCGGCTTGTCGATCGCGTTTCCGGTGCAGGATTCGTGGAGTTGGCAGATGGATCCCGCGTCGCCGGTCGACGATCAAACCTTCTCGCGCTTCTGGCGCCAACTGCTGCGCTGGGCAACGAGCGACGTGCCGAATCGCGTCATCGTGTCACTGCCGACCGATCAGGCGAACCCGAAAATTCCGATCGCTGTTCGCGCCTCAGTGTCGGACAGCATCTTCGTGCCGCGCAACGATGCCAAGGTCACGGCGCACGTCACGAGCGATCACGGCTTCGCGCGCGACCTGCCGCTCGACTGGGCGATCGATCGCGACGGCGAGTATCGCGCCGCGTTCACGCCAGACGAGCCGGGCACGTACACGATCACCGTCGGCGCGACGCTGCCGTCGGGAGCGACGTTCGGCGACACGAGCTACGTGCGCGTCGCGGATCTCAATACGGAGTACTTCGACGCCGAGATGCGCGCGCCGTTGCTCGAACGCATGGCCAAGGAGACGGGCGGCAAGTTCTACACACCGTCGACCGCGGGCACGTTGGCCGACGACATCGCGCTGAGCAAGCACGGTGTGACAGTCGTGAATCAGATGGATCTGTGGGACATGCCGGCCGTGCTTCTGCTGCTCGTCGCGCTGGTGACGGCGGAATGGTCGTACCGCAAAGTGCGAGGGCTCGCGTGAGCGCGCGGCGCGGTGCGGCGATTGTTGGCGCGGCGTGCGTCGCGCTCGCCGGCGTGCTCGCCGCTGGTCCCGCGCGTGCCGCGGCGCAGACGCAGCTCGTGATCGTCAGCGGGCTTGGCGGCGAGAGCAAATACACCCAATCATTCGCGCAGCTCGCCGAGTCGCTGGCCGGCGCGGCCCATACGCGTTTCGGTATTCCAGATTCATCAATCGCCTGGTTCGGCGAGGACAGCGTGTCGGCTCGGCCGCACTTTCGCGGTCAGTCGACCAAGGTCAACGTCGAGCGGTTGTTCAGCCAGCTCGCGTCGAGGGCCCGCCCGGGAGATCAAATCATCCTCGTTCTCATCGGGCACGGCAGCGGCGAGGGCGAGGATTCCAAGATCAGCATTCCCGGGCCCGACCTGAGCGCGCGCGATTTTGCGACCATGCTCGCTCCCTTCTCGACGCAGCGCATCGCGTTCGTCGACATGACGAGCGCGAGTGGCGACATGCTGCCGACCATTGCCGCGCCGAATCGCGTCGTGATCACGGCGACGAAGAGTTCGTTCGAGCGCAACGAGTCGCACTTCGCGCAATTCTTCGTCGATGCGTTGACGAAGGACGTGGCGGACACCGACAAGGACGGACGCGTCTCGCTGCTCGAGGCCTTTCGCTACGCGGTCACCGAGACCAAGCGCGTGTACGACTCGGATTCGCGGCTGCAAACCGAGCACGCGCAACTCGACGACATGGGGACGAAGTCCGGAGTTGCCGATCCCGACGGACGAACGGGCGAGGGTTTGCTCGCGCGCCGTTTCTTTTTCGACGCCGGCTACGGCGCGCACGGCGGCGCCAGCGATCCACAGCTCGTCGCGATGTACAAAGACAAATTCGGTCTCGAAGATCAGATCGATGCGCTGCGCACGAAGAAGGCATCGATGACGCCGGACGCCTACGACGACGCGCTCGAGGAGCTGCTCGTCAAGCTCGCGCGCACGGCGAAGTCGATTCGCGAAATCGAAGGAAGCAAATCATGACGCGCCGCGTCCGGTGTGCCCGCTGGGTGTTGCTCGCGGTTGCCGCGACCGCCGTCGTCGGTCGCGCCGCCACCGCGCAGGATGCTAATCTCGGGCGCGAAGCACTCCGCACAGGGAAGTACCTGAACGCCATCGACATTCTTTCCAAAGTCGCTCCGGCCGACAGCCAATGGGTTGCGGCGCAGCGCGACCTCGCGCGCGCCTATGCCACCGTCGGCAAGTACGACGATGCCGAGGCCACTGCGCGCCGCGCGGCGACTGGACGCGGTGGTGCGGCAATGTCCACCACACTCGGCGAAATGTTGATGCTGCGCGGCAAGCGCGCGGCCGCCGAGAGCGCGTTCGTGCGCGCCGTCGCTGACCACGCCGCGGATAGTCTCACCGCGGCGCTCGACCTCGCCGAGCTGCACTACGATCGCGGCGAGCGTGACCGCGCGATGAAGGAGTTCGATCACTTCATTGACGTGTACAACGCGACGTCGGGTGCCGACCTGTCGAGTGAACAGCTCGTCGACGTTGCGACGGCGGTCGAATACCTCGGCGTCAACGATCCGCAGTTGTTCAAGGATGCGCTCAAAGCGTTCGACCGCGCGTCGTCTGCCGATCCGATGAACGCCGACGCCAAGATCAAATTGGGCGAGCTGTTCTTGCGCAAGTACAACTTCGACGAGGCGGAGCGGACGTTCGAACAGGTGCTCGACGCGAACCCGCTCGACCCGCGCGCGCTGCTCGGCGCCGCGCGGCGGCGTGAGAGTGACGGGCAGCCGGGCGCGGATTCGCTGCTCCGCGCCGCGCTCGAGGTCAACCCCGACTATCCGGACGCGCGCACGCTGCACGCCGAGATGTTGCTCAGCCTCGAGGACTACGCCGGCGCGCAGCAGGACATCGATCGCGCGCTCAAGATCGATCCCACGTCGGCGCACGCGCTCGCCGTCGCGGCGGCGATCAAGTATCTCACGCACGACCAGGCTGGCTTCGAAGCGCTCCGCCAGCACGCGCTCGCCCTCGATCCGATCGGACGCGGAGCTCTACACGACGCTCGCCGAACTGTCGGCCAATGTGCGGCTCTACCGGCCGGCCGCCGACTTCGCCAAGCAGGGCGTGGCGCTCGACGCCAAAGACTGGAGCGCCTGGACGGCGCTCGGCCTCAACCAACTGCGCCTCGGTCAGATCGACAGCGGAAAGGCGAGTCTCGAGACGTCGTTCAAGGGCGATCCGTACAACGTGTGGGTCAAGAACACGCTCGATCTGCTCGACACATATAAGAACTATGATCTCGTGTCGAGCCCGCACTTCCAATTCATGATCGAGAAAGACGAGTCGCCGATTTTCTCGATCTATTTGCGCGACTTGGCGGAGAAGGCGTATGCCGCGTACTCGCTCAAGTACGCCTACACGCCGCCGCCGCCCATCCGAGTCGAAGTGTACCGCAGCCACGCTGATTTCTCGGTGCGCACCGTTGGGCTCACCGGCCTTGGCGCGCTTGGCGTGAGCTTCGGAACGACGCTCGCGTTCGATTCGCCGGCGGCGCAGGACACCTCCGAAGCGTTCAACTGGGGATCGACCGTCTGGCACGAGCTGGCGCACACGTTCACGCTCGGCAAAACGGACAACCGAATTCCGCGCTGGTTGTCGGAAGGGTTGTCGGTGTACGAGGAGCATCACGGCCTCGCGCCCGGCTGGGGATTCAACGTCACCCCCGACTTTCTCGCCGCGTTCAAAGCGGGGAAGTTGGTGCCGGTGAGTCGCATGAACGACGGGTTCATGCATCCGGCGTATCCGGAGCAGGTGCAGTTCTCCTACTATCAAGCGTCGCTCGTCTGCGAACTGATCGCGCGCGATTGGGGCGAACCGGCGCTGCTCAAGATGCTCGACGCATATAAGGAAGGGCTGACGACCGACCAGGTCTTTCCGCGCGTCCTGAATACGGACGTCAAAGCATTCGACAAAAAGTTCGACGACTACCTCCGCGCGCGCTTCGCTGCGGTGCTGCCGTCGATCACGCCCGAGCCGCCGCGGATCACGGCGTCGATGTCGGTCGACGATCTCGAGCAGGCGGCGAAGGTGGCGCCGAACGACTTTGGCGTGCAGCTGCTGGCGGGCGCCGGGCTCGTCGAGCACGGTGAAGTCGACAAGGCGATTCCACTCCTCGACCGCGCGCGGGCGATTTTCCCCGAATACGGCGGCGACGACAGCCCATACGCGCTGCTCGCCGCCGTGTATCAGAAGAAGGGCGACGCGCGACAGGAAGTCGAGGTGCTGACCAAATGGACCTCGCTGACCGAGACGAACGTCAAGGCGCTGACGCGACTGTCGTCGCTGCTCGAGCAGCTCGGCGACGCACGCGGTGCGGCGGACGCGCTCGATCGAGCGATGTACATCAATCCGTTCGACATGGAGATGCACCGCAAGCTCGCCGCGCTCGCAACGGCATCGGGCGACAAGGCCCGCGTTGTGCGTGAACGATCGGCCATCGTCGCGCTCGGACCGGTCGACAAAGCGGATGCGTACTATCAGCTGGCGCTCGCCCAGCACGAGGCGGGAGACGACGCCCGATCTCGCACCAGCGTTCTGCGCTCGCTCGAAGAGGCGCCGAACTATGAAAAGGCGCAAACACTGCTGCTCACGCTCCACGACGCTCGGCAAAGTGGTACGGTGAGGAAGCCATGAGAGATCTCGAACGACGTTGTGCGTGGTGCGTTGTGCGTGGGGCGATGCTGCTTCTTGCGATGATAGCGTCGTCGGTGCCCGCGCAGACCCGGCCCGGCGGGAGTCCGTTCGCGCGATATTTCGGCGGACCGGATGAGATGTATCAACCGCCGGATTTCCACGGCAATCCGGCGTACGACGGACGGTACACGTTCGCGCGGATCCGCTATCGTGGGTACGAGCACTGGGCTGGCCGCGAAGGGCCAGGGTGGGCGCACGACTATCCGGACGCCGAAGTGAACTTCGCGAAGATTCTTCGCGACGTGACCGCGATCCGCCCGTTCGTGGAAGAGGGCCCGATCGTCGGCAGCGCGCTCGTCGCGCTCGACGATCCGGCGCTGTTCAAGTATCCCGTGAGCTATATGTCCGAGCCCGGCGGTTGGAATCCGAACGACAAGGAGCTCGCCGGCTTTCGTTCGTATATGCTCAAGGGCGGCTTCATGATCTTCGACGATTTCCGTGAAGGCTGGCGCGGAGAATATGATTGGACGCACCTGCGAGAACTCGTCGCGCGCGCACTGCCGACCGCGCACTGGTTCCAGCTCACGGGCAGCGAGCCGATCTTCGATTCATTTTTCAAGATCGACATGAACGCCGCGGTAGTCTGGCCGTCGACGTCGGCGTACGGCACGCGACCGCCGACGTATTGGGGTGTCTACGAGGACAACGATCCGAAGAAGCGCATGATCATGATTGCCAACGTCGACGACGACATCGGTGAATCGTGGCAATGGTCAGGGAGTGGCTTCGTGCCAATCTCGCAGTCGAACGAGATCTACAAGCTGGGCATCAACTACATCATCTACGCGCTGACGCACTGACGCGCGGCCGCACTGACACTTTCACCGGACTCACCCTTGGCCACGACCATTGCTGTTCCCGCACTGGACTCCTCCGACGACATCGCGCTCGCGGACCGGCTCAAGACGGGACACGACCAGATCATCTCCGAGCTGCGCAAGCTCATCGTCGGCCAGGAAGAGGTCATCGAGCTCGTGTTGCTGTCGCTGTTCACCGGCGGCAACAGCCTGATCGTCGGCGTACCCGGCCTCGCGAAAACGCTCCTCATCAACACCGTCGCGCAGGTTCTGGATCTCAAATTCTCGCGCATCCAGTTCACGCCGGACCTGATGCCGAGCGACATCACGGGCACCGACATCATTCAGGATGACCCGGCGACCGGACAGCGGCGGCTCGTGTTCACGCCTGGGCCGATCTTCGCCAACATCGTCCTGGCGGACGAGATCAACCGCACGCCGCCCAAGACGCAGTCGGCGCTGCTCGAGGCGATGCAAGAGCATCGCGTCACGGTGCAGGGCAAGACGTATCGGCTCGACGAGCCGTTCCATGTCTTCGCCACGCAGAACCCGATCGAGCTCGAGGGCACGTACCCGTTGCCCGAGGCGCAGCTCGATCGATTCATGTTCAACATCATCATGGACTACCTGCCGGAAGAGCAGGAGATCGAGGTCGCGCGCTCGACGACGTCGGTGCAGTCGCATCGCTTTCAGCACGCGGTCACCGGCGCGGACATCGTGGCGTTCCAACAACTCGTACGCCGCGTGCCCATCGCGGACCCGGTCGTACGCTATGCTGTGAGTCTCGCGCGCGTGAGTCGCCCCGGCCCGAAAGCGCCGGACTTCATCAAGGAATGGGTCGCGTACGGCGCGAGCACGCGTGCGCCGCAGCATCTCATCCTCGGCGGCAAGGCGCGCGCGCTGATGGACGGTCGGTTCAACGTGAGCTTCGACGACATCCGCGCACTCGCCAAGCCGGTGCTGCGCCATCGCGTGCTGACGAACTTTCACGCGCAGTCCGAGCACATGACGACGGACGAGATCATCGACAAACTCTTGCGAGTCGTGCCGCTGCCGAAGTCGGGAATGTGACCGTGGAGCGCCGATGACCGCCGCCGCGCACGAACAGACGACTTCGTTTCTCGATCCGACGGTACTCTCGCGGATCGGGAATCTGGAGCTGCTCGCGCGCAGCGTCGTCGAGGGTTTCATCAACGGCCTGCATCGCTCGCCGCACCTCGGCGCGTCGATGGATTTCGCCGAGCATCGCGCCTACATGCCGGGCGACGACATTCGGCGTATCGACTGGCGGCTGTATGCGCGCAGCGATCGCTACTACATCAAGGAGTACGAAGCCGACACGAACACGAACTTCAACGTCATTCTCGACATCTCGCCGTCGATGCGCTACGGCGCCGACGCCGAGTCGGGGCGCATCTCCAAGCTCACCTACGGCTGCTATCTCGCGGCCTGTCTCACCTACTTCGCCAGCCTGCAGCGCGACCGCGTCGGGTTGGCGACGATCGACTCGGACATCGTCGACTACGTACCGCCGTCGGCCAAGCACCTGCAGCTCATTCTCCAGGCGCTCGATCGCGTCGATCGGAACGCGCGGGGTGAGCGCGTCGCCGCGGGCCGCTCGACGCTGCTGCATCCGCTGCGCAAGCTGTCAGAGACGATGCGCCGTCGCAGTTTCGTCGTGCTCATTTCGGATTTCTACGAAGACGTCGACGAAATCGTCGGCGCGATCGGCCATCTACGCGGCCGCGGGAACGACATGATCGTGTTCCATCTGCTCGATCCGCACGAGCTCGATTTTTCGTTCTCGGACGCGAGCAACTTCATCGACATGGAGACGGGCGATAAAATGCCCGTGATCCCCGAATACCTGCGTGACCAGTATCGCGCGATCGTGCGCGATCACACGACGGCGCTCGCCAAGCGCATCGGCGAATCGCGGGCCGACTATTCCGTCTTCGACACGTCCAAGCCGCTCGATCGCGCGTTGTTCGCCTATCTCGCCGCGCGCCAGCGCGTCAACGGAGTACGGTAGGCGCCGCCGCATGAACTTTCTCGCCCCCGCCTTCCTCGCCGCGCTCGCCGCGATCGCTGTTCCGGTGATCATTCATTTGATCCACCGCGAGCGGCGCGTCGTCGTGGAATTTCCGTCGCTGATGTTCTTGCAACGGATTCCCTATCGCTCGGTGCGGCGGCAGAAAATCCGTCATCTGCTGCTCCTCCTCATGCGCTGCGCCGCGCTCGCGCTGCTCGTCGCCGCGTTCGCGCGTCCGTTCTTCGCCCGACGCCACGCGGCGATTGCTACGACCGGTGCGCGCGAAGTCGTGATCCTGCTCGATCGCTCGGCGAGTATGGCGTATGGCGACCGTTGGACCAAGGCGCGCGACGCGGCCAAACGGATCGCTCGCGACCTCGGCGCCGGCGATCGTGCCACGCTCATCCTGTTCGCCGGCGACGCGTCCGTGTCGAGCGAGCCGATGGCAACGGCCGATCGCGTCATCGCGGCGATCAATGCATCGACGATCAGCGCGGAAGGAACGCGCTACGCGCCGGCGCTCAAGCTCGCGTCGCAGATCGTCGCGTCGTCGTCGCTGCCGCGCCGCGAGGTCGTGCTGATCTCGGATTTTCAGACGGTCGGTTGGGCGAATCACAATGAAGTCGTACTGCCCCAAGGAACCGTTTTTACATCTATAGATCTCGGCGCCGGCCCCGGCCACACCGCCGACGTCGCCGTCTCGCAGGTGACGACCGATCGCGACAGCACAGGCGATCGCGATCACGTCACCGTCGCCGCGCGGCTCATCAACACCGGCACCGCGCCCAGCGTCGTCGCGGCGACCTTGGCTGTGGGCGGGCGCGACGTGCAGACGCAGCGCGTGACCGTCCCGGCGACGGGCGCGCGGCAGGTGGCGTTCACGTCGATCCCGGTGCCGAGCGGGGCGACGAAAGGCCTCGTGCGAATCACGCCGGACTCACTCACGCCGGACGACCGGCTGGCCTTCACGATCGCCCCCGACGAAGCGGTGCCCGTTCTGATCGTCGAACCGGCCGCGCCGCGCGACAATCAGAGTTTGTTCATAAGCCGAGCGTTGGCGATCGGCGACAGACCGTCGTTCAGGGTCGATGAGAAAAGTGTGAACACGCTCACGCCGCGCGACTTCGACGGGCGCTCGTTGATCGTGCTCGACGAAGTCACGCCGCCGGCCGGCGCCGTGGGTGCGCGGCTTCGTGCGGTACTCGGCGGCGGCGCCGGCGTCGTCATTGTTCCCGGCGAAGGTCGCGCCGAGACCTGGCCGGCCGAGTGGCGCTCACTCGTGCCCGCGGAGATTGGCCGCGTCGTCGATCGCACGGCCGATGCGGGCGGCACCTTGGCGTCGCTCGACTACGCGAGCCCAGTGTTCGAGCTGTTCAACGCGCCCCGCAGTGGCGATTTCTCGACAGCGCGCTTCTATCGGTATCGCGCGCTGTCGCCGGCCGCGAACGCCGCGGTGCTCGCACGCTTCGATGACGGCACACCCGCGCTCGTCGAACGCGCGGTCGGCGATGGCAAGCTCGTGGTCTGGGCGTCGTCGCTCGACGCGTATTGGACGAATCTCCCGCTTCAGCCGGTGTTTCTTCCGTTCGTGCATCAGTTGGGCAAGTATGTCGCCCGCTACGCCGACCCGCGGCCGTCGTTCGTCGCCGGCGACGTGCTCGATCTGTCGCGGCATGGCGAGCTCACCGCGCCGTATTTGTCCGGCCGTGCGGCGGACAGTACGACCGAGTTGGTGCTCCAGTCGCCGTCGGGCGCGCGTCAGCGGGTCACGGCGATGGGGCCGAATCATCTGCTGACACTTCGTGAACAGGGATTTTACGAACTGCGCGGACGCGATACGCCGGTGGGCAGTGGCCGGCCGATTGCCGTGAATGTCGATCCAGGCGAATCGGATCTGTCTCATCTCGATCCGCAGGAAATCGTCGCCGCGGTGACCGCGGTGCCCGGAGAGCGCCTGGCCGGAGCAGATTTCAACCTCGCGACGCCGCAGGACCAGGAACGTCGTCAGCGGGTCTGGTGGTATCTCTTGTTGGCTGCGTTGTTTTTGATGGCGATCGAGACGACCGTTTCCAATCGGTTGTCACGCATGAAGAGTGCAAACGTCGGGAGGGACTGATGGAAAGCGTACATGGGCTTCCGTCCGAACATGCGCAGCTGCTTGGCGTGGTGCGCGGCGTGCGCAACCGCTATCGAGCCAAACATCTCCTGCGCGGCGCGGCGATCACGATCGCCGGCACGTGGATAGTGCTCGTGGCGTCGGCGTACGTGATGAACCTCCTCAAGTACACGGATGGCGCAGTACTCGGCTGCCGGATCGTCGCCGCTGTGGCGATCGTCGCGCTGGCCATTCGGTTCGTCGTCCTCCCGCTGCTGCCAAAGCTTGGCGACGAACAGGTTGCGCTGTATCTGGAAGAGAATGAGCGATCGTTAAAGGCCACCGTGATCACGGCGGTGGAGACTGAGCGGAACGCCGGGCGCGGCGGCATGGCGCCGCGGTCCGCCGCGCTTCGTCGAGCGGTTGACGCGCGCCGCCCTCGAACGCGTGCATACGGCGGGCGACGGCCGCGCGGTCGACGCCGGCGAGTTGCGGACCAATGGCGGCGTCCTGGCCGCGGTGATCGCCACGGCGTTCGTGGTGACGATGTTCGGTCCGGCGGTGTTGCGACATGGCGTGCGACTGGTGGCCGTGCCGTGGAACACGTCGACACCGGCCAGCCTGTTCAGCATTCTCGTCGAGCCGGGCAACGCGACCGTCGCCAAGGGCGGCGACGAACTCGTCGACGCGCGGCTGAGTGGATTTCAGTCCGAAGAAGTCGACCTGCTCGTGCGCAGCGCCGACTCCACGCAGTGGATGCGCCTCCCGATGACGGCAGATTCCACGGGGCGCTACGCGTTCCGCCTGTTCGACATCGGCTCGAAGACGCAGTACGTGGTCGAAGCGAACGGCGTGCGCTCGGCGACGTACACGCTCGACGTGTCGAACCTGCCGTATGTGAAGCGGATGGATTTGGAGTATCGCTATCCCGCGTACACGCAGCTCGAGCCGCAGGACGTCGACAGCACCGGCGACATCGCCGCGTTGCAAGGCACGATGGTGCGCATCCGCGTCGCGCCGACGGTGCCGACGTCGGGCGGTCGCGTCGTCGTCGACGGTGGCGACACGCTGAAGCTGTCGCCGACCGGCGATGGCCGATTGATGGCAATGCTTCGCGTCGACAAGGCCGGCTTCTATAAGGTGGAGCTGGAGGGGCCGAACGGAAAACTGGTTACCGGCTCGCTCGACTATACGATCGACGTCCTCCCCGATCGTCCGCCAACGGTGCAATTCACCAAGCCCGGTCGCGATCAGAAAGTCCTGTCCGTCGACGAGGTCTACACGGAGGCGCGCGCCGAGGACGACTATGGCGTGGCGAAGCTCGATCTGATGTATTCGGTAAACGGCGCCGCAGAACGCGCGATGCCGCTGCACGACGGCGCCCGCGCACTGCGCGATCTGTCGGCCGGGTACACGTTCATGCTCGAGGGCATGAAGCTCGAGCCGGGCGACGTCGTGTCGTACTACGCGCGCGCGACCGACAACAACACCGTGAGCGGACCGGGCCGCGCGTCGACCGACATCTATTTCCTCCAGGTGCGCCCGTACGAAAACGACTATCGCCAGCAGCAGGGCGGCGGCGGTGGTGGAGGGGGCGGCGGCGCACAGCCGAACAGCGCCGGCCAACTCTCCCAGCAGGAGCGCGACATCATTGCCGCGACGTTCAAGACGTCGCGCGACAGCGCGATCACCGATAAGAAATCGCTCAACGAAAATCTGGCCACGATCCGCCTGTCGCAGCAACGACTGCGCGAGCAAGCCAACGAGCTCGCCAGCCGCTTGATCGACCGCGGCATTGCCGGCTCGGACAGCGCGTGGAAGAAGATCGCCGAGATTTTGCCCAAGGCCGCGGCACAGATGGACACGGCGGAGAAGAAGCTGACCGACGGATCGCCGGGGGCGGCGCTCTCACCCGAACAGCGCGCGCTGCAGCAACTGCAGCGCGCCGAAGCCGCGTTCCGCCAGATCCAGGTGTCGATGGGCGGAGGCGGCGGTGGAGGAGGAGGCGCAGGAAATCGCACCAACGCCGAGGACCTCGCCGACATTTTTGAATTACAGAAAGACCGCCTTCGCAATCAATACGAGACGGTGCAGCACGGTCAGCAGAACGCCGAGCAACAGCAGTCCGACAATCAGGTCGACGCGACGGCTGAGAAGCTGCGCGAGCTGGCGGCCCGGCAGCAGCAGGAGAACGATCGCGCGCGCGCCAAGGCGGACAGCCTCGGTCGGACCGGCGCGTCCGGCGCATCGGGCGGACAGGGGCAGCGCGACATGGCGCAGCAGACCGAAGAGCAGGCGCGCCAGCTCGAACGTCTCGCCCGCGAGCAGCAGAATCAAACGCTGGCCGACGCCGCGCGTCGCCTGCAGGACGCGGCCACCGCGATGCGTCAAGCCGCGGCCAACGGGCAGAAGTCGGGCGACGCGGCGCGCGCGTTAGAGAACTTGAATGACGCCCGCCGACTGCTCGATCAGGACAAGAACGGCCGGTCGTCGCGCGACATGGACGACGCGGCCAAGGCGGCACAGCAGCTCGCCGACCAGGAAAAGCAGGTGCAGTCCGACGTGCAGAAGTTGGGCAGCAGCGCCGGCAATCCCGCGGCGCAGCAACAGCTCCAGCAGTCGATCGCCGGCCAAAAGGGCGCGATGGCCGACGAAGTCAAAGACTTGAAGACGAAGCTCGACAAGATGGCGCTCGACGCTCGGCGCGATCAGAAGGAGATGTCGCGCACGCTCTCGACCGCGGCCGACACGCTTCGTGGCCGCAAGGTCGAGGAAAAACTGCGCTACACGCAGCAGCAGACGCGCACGGCGCCGGCGGACTGGATGAACTCAGCGGAACAGCAGATTGGCGCCGACATCGCCGATCTTGGGAAGCGTTTGCAACAGGCGCAGACCGCTGGTCAAACGGCGAATGGTCAGCGCGACAAAGCGGCGACGGCGGACAAGGCGCGCGATCTCGTGCGCGGCATTCAATCGATGGATGATCGGATGCAACAGCGACTGGCCGATCAGCAGGCCGGCGGCAACGGTCAACAACGCAGCAGCAACGTCGCGGCTTGAACGGGGCGCAGGAAAAGTCTGATCAGAAAGGGCAGCAGGGACAGCAGGGTAAAGCTCAACAAGGCCAACAGGGTCAGCAGGGCCAAGGTCAGCAGGGCCAACAAGGTCAACAGGGCCAAGGCCAACAAGGTCAACAGGGCCAAGGTCAACAAGGTCAACAGGAGCCAAGGCCAACAAGGTCAACAGGGCCAGAAGGTCAACAAGGTCAGCAAGGCCACAGGTCAACAAGGTCAGCAGGGCCAGGGTCAACAAGGTCAACAGGGCCAAGGTCAACAAGGCCAGCAGGGCCAAGGCCAACAAGGCCAAGGTCAGCAAGGCCAACAAGGCCAAGGCCAGAAAAGCGGACAAGGACAAGGCCAGGGCCAAGGACAACAAGCCGGGCAACAGATGCCGGGCGGCGGTGGCGTGCCAAACGGCGGCGGAATGCCGCGCGGCGGTGCACGCAAGGCAATGCGGCGCGACTCTCACCGACCGACGCGCAGCAGTTCAGTCGCGAGGCACAGCAGCGACTGAACGACGCGGAAGCGTTGCGCGAACAGCTCGCGAAGGAAGGCGTGCCGACGAAAGAACTCGACAACGCGATCGACAACCTGCGCCAGCTCGCCAACCCGAACACGCTCGAGGACACGCACACCGCGACGGCGCTGCGCGCCAAGACGCTGCAAGGCTTCCAGGATTTCGAGTTCGGTCTGCGCCGAGCACTCGGCGGCGGCGATTCTACGCGCGTGCTGCTCGAACGGTCCGGCGACGTGCCGCCGGCGTACAAGCAACACGTCGAGGAGTACTACCGCGCGATTGGGCGGGGCGGGAGCGCGAGCGGGACGAGCAAACCGAAACCCTAGCGCGCCACCGTCACCCGGCGAGCAACTCGATGAGAATTTTTGAATCGATGTTGCCGCCGGACACGACGCAGACAATTTTGGCCGCACCGTCCGGCACCTTGCCCGCGATCGCCGCGGCGACCGGCGTCGCGCCGGCGCCCTCGGCGACGACGCGCGCTCGCTCTATGAGCAGTCGAACGGCCGACGACACTTCGGCCAACGTCGCGACGAGGCTTCCGTCGACGACGCGCCGAACGAGCGGCCACATCTCCGGCAGCACGCCGCGCCCGCCAATGCCGTCGACGAAGCTCGGCGTTCGGTCGACGACGACCGGGCCGTTCGCCGCAAACGCCGCCGTGAGCGGCGTCGCCGTGGCGACCTCGCAGCCATAGACCTTCGCCGCCGGTGCCAGCGCGTGCACGGCGCCGGCGACTCCGCTCACCAGCCCGCCGCCGCCAAACGGCACCAGCACCGCATCGACGTCCGGGAGGTCTTCAACGATCTCTAATCCAATCGTCGCGTTGCCGGCGATCACCGCGCGGTCGGCTACGGGATGGATGAACGTGCCCACCATGCCCTCGCGCCCGTGATCCGCCACCGTCTGCCACCATTCGTTGTACGGCACGCTCACGATCTCGGCGCCCAGTCGGCGCACAGCGTCGACTTTCGTGCGCGGCGCGCTGTCCGGCATGACGACGGCGCAGCGCACGCCGGCCTCGCGCGCGCCGAACGCGACACCCTGCGCCATGTTGCCCGCGCTCGCCGTGTACACGCCGTCCGCCAATCGCGCCGCGTCGAGCGAGCGAATGGCATTCAGCGCGCCGCGCAGCTTGAACGAACCGATCGGCTGCAGATTCTCGAGCTTGAGATAGATCTGCGCCGGCCCATCGACGTCGAGCCGAACGAGCGGCGTGCGTACGACGACCGACGCGATGCGTTTGCGCGCGTCGCGTATCTCGTCGAGCGACGGACCTTCAATGGGCTGCACGTCGCGCTCCGCCAAGCTCCACGCGAACGCCGGCGTTCGTGCGCACGGCTTCGTCGTATACATGCGCCGCCGACGCGAGATCCTCAACGGCGAGGCCCAGCGATTTGAACAGCGTGATCTCGCCCTCATCGCGACGCCCTTCGCCGCGGCCGATCAACAACTCGCCAATCTCGGCGATGATGTGCTCAGCGCGAATCTCGCCGCTCTGCAGCGGCACGAGAATGTCGCCCGGCTCCTTGAGCGCCGACTCGCGCCGGTCGACGTACAGCCGCGCGCGTACGACGAGCGCACTGTCGACTTCGCGCGCGTTCGGCGTGCTCGCACCCACCGCGTTGACATGCGTGCCCGGCGCGAGCCACGCACCTTCGAGCACCGGCTCGGTGGAAGAGGTGCAGGTGCAAATCACCTCGGCGTCGCGCACCGCATCGCGCGCGGTGCCGGCGACGCGTGCGTCGAGTCCGAACCGTTCGCGACCGACGTCGGCGAGTTGACGCGCGTGCTCGGCGCTGCGACTCCACACGGCGAGAGTCTTGATTGGCCGCACGGCGCACATCGCTTCGAGGTGCGAGTGCCCTTGCACGCCGGCGCCGAGAATGGCGAGCGATGACGCGTTCGGCCGCGCCAGCGCACGTGTCGCCACGGCGGACACCGCGGCGGTGCGAATGGTCGTGATCGATGTCGCGTCGAGCAGCGCGGCGAGCGTCCCGTTGGTCGCGTCGAACAGCAGCACAGCGCCCTGATGCGAATCGAACGCCGTGCCGTGGTTGCCCGGGAACACCGTGATGATCTTGGCGCCGATCGTGCGAGGCGCGGTGAGGGCAGCGGGCATGACAGCGAACGCGTCGCGTGAGTCGGGAATGCGGATGACTGTGCGCAGCGGAAGCACGGCCTCACCGCGAGCGAGCGCCGCGAGCGTCGACGCCATGAGGTCGATGCACGCCCGCATCGGCAGGAGCGCGGTGACGGTTTGTTGGTCGAGGACGAGCATGGGCGAAAGCTAACTCGACGGCGACCGTTCTAGATTCTCAACAGATTCCTGGACTGGAGCTTCCACTTGGCTACTCCTGACGCATATCAGGCTATCGTCGTCGGCTCAGGTCAAGCCGGAACGCCGCTCTGCACGGCGCTCGCCGGCGCCGGCCTTCGCACCGCGCTGATCGAACGCCAACATGTTGGCGGCACCTGCATCAACGAGGGCTGCACGCCGACGAAGACGATGGTGGCCAGCGCGCGCGTGGCGTACCTCGCGCGGCGAAGCGCCGACTACGGCGTTCACACCGGCGACGTCTCCATCGACATGAAACGCGTCCGCCAGCGGAAGCGCGACATCGTCACCAGCTTTCGCGGCGGCAGCGAGCGACGCATCGCCAAGACGCCGAATCTCGAGATGATCGTCGGTGACGCCAGCTTCACCGGCCCAAAGACTCTGCGCGTTCGATTGAACGATGGTACTGAGCGTATGCTCACCGCCGACTCGATCTTCATCAACGCCGGTTGCCGTCCGTCGGTGCCGGCGATCGACGGACTCGCCGACGTCCCGTTTCTCGACAGCACGTCCGTCATGGAGTTGGACGCGGTCCCCGATCACCTGCTCGTAGTCGGCGGCGGCTACGTCGGGTTGGAATTCGCGCAGCTCTTTCGCCGGCTCGGTGCCCAAGTCACGATCGTCGAGCCCGGCGCGCAGTTGCTGTCCCACGAGGACGCCGACGTCGCGCACGAAGTGGCCCGCATTCTCGAGCAGGACGGCATCACGCTGCACCTCAACGCCACAATTTCTCGCGTCGCCCGGGCGGAAACCGAGATCAGCCTCACCGCGCACGTCGGCGACGGAGACGTGACAGTCACCGGATCTCACCTACTCGTCGCCACCGGCCGGGTCCCCAACACCGACAGCTTGAATCTGTCGGCGGCCGGCATCGCCACGAACGACCGCGGTTTCATCCAGGTCGACGAACGACTCGAAACCACCCAGCGCGGCGTCTTTGCACTCGGCGACATCAAGGGCGGGCCCGCCTTTACCCATATCTCATATGACGATTTTCGCGTCATCCGCACGAACGTCATCGAGAAGGGAAGCGCGACCATCACTGGCCGGCTCGTGCCCTACACGGTCTACATCGACCCCCAACTCGGTCGCGTCGGCCTCACCGAGACCGAAGCACGCGCGCAAAACCGGAACATTCGCGTCGCCAAACTGCCGATGACCGCCGTCGCGCGCGCGCTCGAAGTCGCCGAATCGCGCGGCTTCATGAAAGCGCTCATCGACGCCGACAGCGGCCAAATCCTCGGCGCCGCAGTGCTCGGCATCGAAGGCGGAGAGATCATGTCGATGTTGCAACTGGCGATGATGGGCAAGCTGCACTACACCGCACTGCGCGACGGCGTGTTCGCGCACCCGACGCTGGCGGAGGCGATGAATAATTTGTTCATGCATGTCGACGGCTGAGCAATCACCGCCCCAACGCCAACCAAATCCCCGGATCCTCCTCCCCAATCCGCCACAGCGCCACCCTCGTCACCCCCGCCGCTTCCGCTTGCCGCACCAGCGCCGCCACCAACTCCGCGTCACTCACCCAAATCTCCCACTCTCTCGTCTTCACCGCGTGCAGCGTTAGCGTTTGAGCATCGCGCGCGAGGGCTACATGCGCCTCCCCCGCCGCACGTTGAGCATCCTCGAAACTCACGACGTCCGCCGGCGCGCGCCGCGCCGTTAGCCGCCACTTGTACCCGTACGTCGGAAACGCCGCCACGATTCGCGGCGCCCCGACCTCCGCGATCCGCATCGCCAACGTCGACCGCACCCACTCCGGCGACGCAATCGCCCCCGGCGCCGACGTCGACCAATGCTCGTCGTACAGCATCGGCATCACCAGATCGGCGACGCCCACGATCGGTTTACCCGGATACGCCGCCGTGTCCGCCGCCGGAACCGCGACGGCGATCGTCGTCACCCCGCGCGCGTGCGCCGAGTCGGTGATCGATCCGATCACGCGCAACAGCGCGGGCAGATCATCA
This sequence comes from uncultured Gemmatimonadaceae bacterium, assembly GCA_963817445.1. Classification (GTDB taxonomy): domain Bacteria; phylum Gemmatimonadota; class Gemmatimonadetes; order Gemmatimonadales; family Gemmatimonadaceae; genus JAQBQB01. Next base: position 274,210 of record CAWFOG010000024.1, on the reverse strand, counting down.
CGTTTGAGATCTTCGAAGTCGAGTACGAGCCCGACGTAGTGCATCGCCGCCGCGTGTCGTGCAATCGCACTCGCGGCCTTCGCTCTCAGCGCGCCGTCGGTCGCGAGCGTACGCACCGAGCTCGGATGAAAGCGGTCGCCATGCCACGACGTGACGATCGCCATGCGTCGCACGCCGCGCGTCGCGTGCAGCGTGTCAGCGTACGGCGTCGGGAGAATCGGTAACGCCGTGCCACTGTCGAGTCCGATCCACCCTGTGACCGCGACGTCGATATGCGACGCGTTCGCTCGCAGACTCGAGTCGCTGCGCGCGTCCCACGGCCCGGTGAACGCCCACAGCTCGGTGCGCGCGGTCGTGCGCGGAACGTGCACGCGCCACGGAACCACCAGGCTCAAGACGCAGAGTGCCCCGACCGGCTTGATCTTCACTCGGCACGTGAATTGAAGTTGTCTCCGACTTACTCGCTAGGCACGTGTTCGTCTCAACCATCGTGCCAAGCTCGCCATAGACGTTTTTCGCTGACAGGCAACAAAGACATGCGCGGCATCATTCCCAGCGGCGTCGCGCTGCTCGACGACTGGCTCTCCGGCGTGCGTGCGGGTGCAACGCACCTGCTCACCGGTGGGTCAGGCTCGGGCAAGAGCGCCGTCGCGCTCTCGTTCGCCGACGCCGCGCTGCGCCGCGACGAACCGGTTGCGCTGCTCGTCGACGCGTGCGCCGATGACGTCAAGCGCCACGCGGCGTTCCTCGGCGTCGACCTCGACACGCCGTTGCGCGACGGACGTTTGCTCTTGCTGCGCTACCGTGCCGACTTCGTCTCGCGTCAGACATACTCCGCGACGCCGGCCGATGTCGTGAACGACCTCGAGCATATCATCGCCGCACACAGTCCGGCGTGCATCGTGATCGACTCGTTCGTCCCGTTCGTCAGCGGACCCGCGCCCGTCGGCCAATGGATCGTCGCGCTCGTCGCTTTTCTCGAGCGCAGCGCCGCCACCAAGCTTCTCACCTTTCCCGAGGACCTGTCGTCCGGCTACGACCGAACACTCGAGCCGCTCGTGCAGAGCGCGGCCGCGGTGATCAGGCTCCGCCACGCAGGCGCCGGGTTGCGACACGCCGAGCTCGTCAATCTCCGTGACGCGCCGCCGCGCGCGACCACGGTGCAGTTCGTCGTGCGCGAACGAGTCGGTATCGTCGCCGAGCACGCGGTACGCGGTGGCGAGCGTCTGACGTTGCGGGTGCCCTGAGTGCGCTACGCGCTCTACTTCGCGCTCAGCGTCGTCTGCCTGACGACCGGCACCGTGCTGACGTTCAATCATCTCAGCGGCAGCGGCGCGATGGTCGCGCGCGCTGACACCCTCGCGCGCCCAACGGCGGACACGGTGCCGACGCGCGAAGTCGATACGCCGGTCGAGCCGTCGGCCGCCGACTACGCGCGCTTTGCCGCCGCGGACAGCGCGTGGCGCTCGACGCATGCGCGGCAGTACACCGTCGCCGATCTCCGCCTGCGTGTCAGCGACGGCCGCACCGAGCGCGACGGCGTTCAAGATCGCGTATTCGAGCTCGTCAAAGCCGGCCAGACCGATCGCGCGATCTTCGAGCTCGAGGGCTGGGTGCGGGCGCATCCGACCGACAGCGGGCTGCTGCTCTCGCTGGCGCGGCTGTTGTCGGAGACCGGCCGCAGCGACGACGCCGTCCGGCGCTACCGACAGATTCTCGCGCTGGAACGCGGGACCAAGTAGCGTGTCGCGCGCCTGGTGCGGTGCGAGCCGCGGGCTCGTCGTCGCCGTTGTCCTCGCGATCTCATCATCAGCGCGGCTCGCCGCGCAGCGGCGCGCCCGTTGCCAACCAGCAGGCCAAGGCCGCGCCCAATACAAGCGCCGTCCGCGCCGAACTGGCGGCCGTTCTGCTTCAATCAAAGAAGTACGATGACGCCATTCGTGAATATCGTGCCCTCCTCGCGCACGATTCGTTGAACGTCGGCTACCGACTCGCCTTGGCGCGCGCCTATGCGTGGAGCGACCGCCATCGCGACGCCGAACGCGAGCTGCGCGTGCTCCAATCACATGGCGTGCGGAGCGCGGCCGTCGACTCGCTGATGCACAGCGTTCGCGAGGCGATCGACCCCACGTCAACCGAAGCGGCCGCCTGGGTCGCCGAGCGCCGCGACTACGCGCCGTATCGCCTCGCGCTCGCTCGCGCGCTCGTCAACGAACACAACGGCTGGCTTGCCGCCGCCCAATACGACACGCTGATCGCTCGCCGTGGCACCGGCGCCGTTCCCGATGCGCTCGCGCTCCGCCGCGAACAAGCCGCAGCGTTGTTCGACGCGGGCGATCGCGTAGCCGGCGCCGCCAGCCTTCGTCGTGCGCTGCAACTCTCGCCACGCGACACGGCGCTGCGCTACGAACTCGCCGTCGCGCTCAGCGGCGACGAACGCGCAACGCCGCAACTGACCGAGGCGCTCGCGCACTACGACACGCTGCTCGCCCGCGCGCCGTCGGCGTCACGCTTCGCCGAACGCGCGCGCCTCCATCTCATAATGAGCGACACCGCCGCCGCCGAGCACGATCTCGAGGCGTCGATCAAGCTTCACCCTGACGCGTCTGCGTACGTAACGTTGGGCGACATCGCGCGCGAGCACGGCGACTACGCACGAGCGCGCGTCATGTACTACGCCGCGCTCTCGCAGTTGCAGTCGTGGAATCGCGACGGGAGTGATGTGCGCACGGCAATCGCTCGCGTCAATCGCGACGACCGCCCCGTCGCCGCATTCGTCCCCGCCATCGGCGACGACCCGGGCTGGCGCATGCGCACCGACGGCGTGAGCGACAACCTCGGCGTCTACTACGCCTCGTCGACCGTTGGGCGCGCCATCACGCTCGACGACGAAACGAGCGCCGGCGTCGCGTTCGAGCATCAATACATTGGCGAACGATCGTCCGTGCGCTCGCTCAACCTCAACGCGTATGGCGCCCAGGGTTCGTTGGCGAGCGGAATCTCCCACGACGCGTTCATGGCGCGTGTCGGTGTGACGGGCGGCGTACTGCTGCCACCCGGATCGCGCTCGCTCTTGGTCGGCGACGCCACCGCGGCGGCGTGGCTCGACGCATGGGAGTTGGCGCTCGAATCGTCGACCGGTCCCGCGTACCCCACGCTCCTCACCACGACCGCGTTGCGTCCGCTCGATGCCGGCCCGGTTGGGCCCGGTCCGCCGCTCGTCGTCCCGACCACCGATGACGTGCTCACCGAACAGGACTTCAACTTCACACTCGGCGGTCCGCTCGGCGTGTTCGACGTCGCGGCGACCGCGCAGCAGTCGCGCTTCAGCGACGGCAACCATCGCACGACGTGGCAGGGTTACGCGCGCTATCCGCTCGCCCCCGCGCTCTACGCCGTGTACGAGGCGAATCGCATCACCTTCGCCGAACGCAGCACGCGCTACTGGGACCCGATCGACTATATCGGCCAATCGGCGGGGCTCGAGATCGGCGACCGCAGCCGACATGGCGTCGCCTGGTCGGTGAGTGCGCTGCCGGGCGTCGCGTGGAGCAGGGAACTTCCCCCTCCGACAATTCTCGACGGACAGATCGTCGATCGCTCGACCAACGTCCTCGACCGCGCCGCGTTCCAACTCGCCACGAGCGCGGAGGTCGGCTGGCGTACGCCCGGTTGGGAGTTCAACACAGCGGCAAGCTACAGTCTCGGCCGCATCGGTGCCTATCGCCGCCTCGGTCTCACGCTTGGGCTGCGCCTTCTCCAATGAGCGTTCTACTGGACGGCGACAGCCTCGCGCTCCAGATCGGCATCGCCTTCGTCTTGACGTTCCTCGTCGTGCTCGTCGTCCGCTACATCCTGCTCCTCTGGCTTGGCTTTCTCCACCACGTGGAGAGCCGAGCGCTCGCCGGCGAGGCCAGCGCCGAGCCGCCGGTGACGATCATCGTCCCGGTGTACAATGAGGAAACGATGATCGGCTCCGCCCTGCGCAGCCTGTTGGCGCTCGACTACCCGTCGACGGAGATCATCGTCGTCGACGACGGCTCGACCGACCGCACGCTCGAACGCGCCGGCGCGCTCGCCGGTCGGCACGGCGACTCGACCCTGCGCGTCGTCGCCAAACGCAACGGCGGCAAGGCGAGCGCGCTCAACGTCGGCATCGCGCTGGCCCGCAACGACTACGTCCTCTGCATGGACGGCGACTCGCGCCTCGACCCGGGCACGCTGCACGCGGCCATGCGCCACTTCGCCGACCCGCGCGTCGGCGCCGTCGCGGGGAACGTGAAAGTGGTGAATCGCGACACGGTGTGGACGCGGCTGCAAGCGCTCGAGTATCTCGAAGGTTTGAACATGGCGCGCCGCGCGCAGGGCTTTCTGCGCGTCGTCAACATCATCCCCGGCCCGATCGGCGTCTTCCGGCGCGATGTGCTCCGGCGCGTCGGCGGCTACGACACCGACACCTTCGCCGAAGACGCCGATCTCACGCTCAAGATTCTCACGGCCGGCTGGCATGTCGCCTATGAGGAGCGGGCCATCGCGTACACGGAAGCGCCGGAACACTTCGTCGATCTGGTCAAGCAGCGCTATCGCTGGACGCGCGGCATTCTCCAAGCGCTGCGCAAGCGGCGCGCATGGCTGGCGTCGCCAAGACGCGACCGAATGCTCTGGCTCTCGCTCATCGCCATGCTGTTCGAAGCGGTGCTCTGGCCCGTGATGAACGTCGTCGGCAATCTGCTGTTCGCGCTCATCGCGCTGTCTGCCGGCGCCACGTCGGGCGTGCTGTACTGGTGGGTACTGCTGACGATGCTCGACGTCGCCGCCGCGCTCTACGCCGTCGGCATCGAAGGCGAAGAGCTCGCGCTCGTGCCGTACGCGGTGCTCTATCGCTTTTTCTTCATCACCATGATCGACGTCGCCAAGCTCTTTGCCACCGCCGAAGAAGTCGCGCGCGTGCGCATGACGTGGGGCAAACTCGAGCGCGCCGGGAGGATTTAGCAAATGCAAATCGACACATTGCTATCGACGATCATTCTCGTGTCCTTTCTCGTCACGATTCTCATGGCCGTGGGCAGCTACGCGGCGTACAAACTGCGCGAGCGTCGTCACCCGATCGTCGAGCCGCCGGCGCCGAGCGGCGAGTCGCCCTACTTCGAGCGCGTGTTGGCCGACGAGACCTGATGCGCATCGGTCCAGCGGCGCTCGCCTTCGGCGGACCCGCGCTTGCCGTCGTCGTCATTTCAGCAGCCGTCACCATGCGGCACGGCGACGCAGAGACGCATTCGCAGCCGATACGCTTCTCGGGCTCGACCGTCGTGCAGCGTCTCCCGTCGCTACTCGCGTCGCCGCGCCTCGCTGACGCAATCTCCGTCGTCATCATTCGCGACGAAGCCGCCGCGTCGTACTACGACAAACCTGCCGCACTCGACTCGATCGTCGCCACCTGGCGCAACGCGCTCACGTCGATCGGCGCCGACGTACGCGTGCTCTCGTCAGCCGACGCGCTCGACGATCATATGGCGCGCGTACTCGTCGTGCCGTCGTCACCCTGCTTGACGATGGCGACGCGCGAAGCGATCGACGAAGCATCATCGCGCGGCACGGGCCTCATCCTCACCGGCGCCGCTGGCACCTACGACGCCGTGTGTCGTCCGCTCGGCTACGGACTGATCGTCGCCAACACCGGCGCCGCACGCGCCGAAGAGTTGGAGACGCGCGACATGGCGTACGCGACTTTTCCGGCGGCGAGTCCGCTCGCGGCCGACATTCCGCCCGGCGCGCGGCTCGATCTCAACCCCGGTCGACAGATCGCGCTCCGCACGTCGACGCGCGACGCGTTCTACTCCGACTACTCGCTTCAGCCACAGCCCGCGCACCACGAGCCGCTCGTCGACGCCGCGCTCACGCACGCAATGATCGGTGGACATCGCGTCGTCTACTGGGGCTTCGAGCTGTCCGACGTCGTCGCGCTCCCGTGGGATCGCGCCATCGCGCGCCTCCTCGTGCGCAACTCCGTCGCCTGGGCGGCGGACGAGCCGTTCGCGGCCGTCGAACCCTGGCCGCTCGGCAAACGTGCCGCGGCATCGATCGCGCAGGACGTCGAGGCGGATTTCGCCAACGCGCGCTACGCCGTCGACTCGCTCAACGCCGCCGGCGTTCGGTCCACCTTCTATCTCATCTCGGAACTCGCCGGGCGCTACGAGCGTCTATCGCACCGGCTCGCGGCGTCGGGCGAGATCGGGACGCACACGACCACGCATCGCCTGCTTGGCGGCCTCACGAGCGCCGAGCAGCGCGTGGAACTCGCGACCACCCAGCACCAACTCCACGGCATCGTCGGCCACGACGTGAACGGCCTCCGCCCGCCGGAGGAGCAGTTCGACATGGCGACGATGAGCGCGTGGCTCGCCGCGAACGGCACCTATCTGTTCAGCGCCAACGACGCACGCAGCGCGGCGCCCGAACTCTTGCCCATCGGCCGCGACACCGTCGTGCTCGTGGGCCGCGTGGGTAGCGACGACATCGCCGCCCTCGCACATCGTGGCCCAAACCCGGACACACTCACGTCGATCTTCATGAGTGAATACTCACGCGTGCGCGCACTCGGCGGCCACTACGTATTGAGCTATCACTCACAAGGCCTGGCGCGCCCGGACCTCGTGCCGTCGCTCGCCAGCACGGCGCGGCAGATCGCGGCCGACACTGCCGTGTGGCTCGCGACGGTCGGCGACGTCGCCGCCTGGTGGCGTGCGCGCGCGCAGGTCACGGTGCGCGCACGGATCATCGGCAACCGTATGCTCGTCGCGGTGCGAAATGGGTGCGACTGCACGGTCGACAGTGTCGCGGTGCGCGTCGCGATTCCGCATGAGTGGCGAGTGGCGCGTGCGGATGTTCGCATGTTGCCGAGCGATGCGGCGACGGTGCGGTTCGTCGTACCGGCGATGCGGGGCGGGGGGTCCTCGCTGATGACTGTCGTGCTGAGGCGGTGATCGGCTGTCGGCTCGTATCGTTGCTTAGCGATCGGCTATCGGCTGACTGTCTGTCGCCATCGTTTACGTCTTCCCCCGCCGGAGTCGCCCCACGAGCACCCCATACGCCCCAACATTGATCGCCAGCACCGCCGCGCCGAGCACGAACTGAACTCCGCGCGTCAGCCCAGTCGGATAGAGCGCGCGCAGCAGATAGTGCTGCACGAATCCCCCGGCATACGCCGTCTCCCCAGCACGCGCGCGCAGCGCATTCTCCAGCGGCGTCAACGGACAGATCCACCCGCCGAACTCGATGAGCGCCGCCCACAGCGCGGCGGGGACGTGCAGCCACGCAACCCGCGGGCGCTTGAGCACGACGACTCCGCCCGCGACGGCGAAGAGCACGAACGCCGCGTGCACGACGACAACCAAGTCCGACAAGAACCGATAGGGCATTGTAAGGCTCAACCTCTCGGCGGAGCGTTGCGCGCCTGGCGCGTGACTTGCGCCGCCCGCTGTACATCAAGATCCAAGCGCGTTCGCAACACGCGGCGCACGGAGCTGATGGCGAAACTCTCGACGTTCATCCGCGACAACATGGGCGAAATCCTCGCCCAATGGGAGACGTTTGCGCGTGCCCTCCCCGAGGGCGGCTCGATGGACGTCGCGGCACTCCGCGACCACGCTCAAGAGATGCTCGATGGTATTACCATCGACCTCGAGCGGCCTAAGACGGAACGAGAGCACGCCGAGGAGTCCAAAGGGCAAACCGGCGCGAGCGGCAAATCGTCGGATGCGGCACAAGGACACGGCGCGGCCCGCGCAAAGCGCGGCTTCACCATCGCCGAAATGGTCGCCGAATTTCGCGCCCTGCGCGTGACCGTCACCCGTCTCTGGATCAAACACGAACGCGAACTCGTCGCCACAGATGTCGACGAGCTGACCAAGTTCAACGAAGCCATCGATCAGGCGATCGCTGAATCGATCACGCGCTACATCCGCGAACTCAACCAATCGCGCGATCGCTTTCTCGCCATACTCGGCCACGATCTGCGAACGCCGCTGAGCGCCATTCTCATGTCGGCCAGTTTCATGCTCGAGACCGGTGAACTCCCCGACCCAACCCGCGACCGCGTCTCGATCATCGCCAGCGGCGCCAAGCGCATGAACCAGATGGTCGCCGACCTCCTCGACTTCGCCCGCGTCCAGTTCGGCGGCCGCATGCCGATCACGCGATCGGAGATGGACGCGCGCAAACTCCTCGACACCGTCGCCTCCGAAGTCGCGCTCTCGCATCCGAAATCTCAACTTCATATCGAATCGACTGGAGACCTGCGTGGAGAGTGGGACCACGATCGACTCGCGCAAGCGCTCACCAACCTCGTGACCAACGCCGTGCAGCACGGCGCCGGCGACAAACCCATCAACCTTGTCGCCCGCGGCGAATTGAAAGAAGTCGTAATCTCCGTCCAGAATCACGGCCCACCGATTCCGCCCGACAAGTTGAGCCAGGTGTTTGCCGGCACAAGGCAGGACGAGCACGACACCGCCCACCGCGCCGGCCACCTCGGCCTCGGCCTCTACATCGTGCACGCGATCGTCCGCGCGCACGGCGGAACGATCGACGCCAGCTCGTCGGAGGAGGCCGGCACGACCTTCACCCTTCACCTCCCCCGCAACCCTCTCCCCCATTGACCCATCAAGAAATCCCACTATATCTCACCTCATGCCGATAGCCCCGCCCCTCGACTCCGCCGCCGCCGCCGCACTCTTCCACGCCCTCTCCGACGAAATCCGCATCGACGTCGTCGGCCTATTGCAACACGGCGAACGCTGCGTCTGCGAACTGATGGACGAACTCGACATGGCCCAATCCAAACTCTCCTGGCATCTCAAAACTCTCAGCGACGCCGGCATCATCTCCGGCCGCCGCGAGGGCCGCTGGGTCTACTACACTCTCAACGCCGCCGCCATCGCCGAAGCGCGCGAAATGCTCGACGCCATGAAGCCGAGCACCCGACGTCTGACATCTCGAACCGCCTGCTGCGACTAGCAAATTTTTATTTTCTCAAAATCATCAAGAAAACTCGATGGAGACGATCATGACGGACGAACTGCGCGACTCGGTGCGCGAGAAATACGGACAGGCCGCCCAGCGCGTGACCGATGGCGCCACGGACGCCTCGTGCTGCGGCACCAGCGCCTGCTGCGGCGCCACCACCGACGCGTGGGATCCGATCACCTCGAACCTCTACGACGACGGACAAAAAGCCGGCGTCCCCGCTGAGGCGTTGCTCGCCTCGCTCGGCTGCGGTAACCCGACCGCGCTCGCCCAACTCAACGCCGGCGAGACCGTCCTCGACCTCGGCTCCGGCGGCGGCATCGACGTCCTGCTCTCCGCCAAACGCGTCGGCCCCACAGGCAAGGTCTACGGTCTCGACATGACCGACGAGATGCTCACGCTGGCCAACGAGAACAAACGCAAAGCCGGCGCGACGAATGTCGAGTTCTTGAAAGGCGAAATCGAACACATCCCGCTCCCCAACGACTCGGTCGACGTCATCATCTCCAACTGCGTCATCAACCTCTCGGCGGACAAGGGCCGTGTGCTGCGCGAAGCCTTCCGCGTCCTCAAACCCGGCGGCCGCTTCGCCGTGTCCGACGTCGTCGTCCGCGGCGACGCCCCGCCCGAAGTTCGGCGCAGCATGGAGCTGTGGATCGGCTGCGTGGCAGGCGCACTCGAAGAGCTCGAGTACCGCGATCTCCTCGCCGACGCCGGCTTTCGCCGCGTCGAGATCGAACCGACGCGCATCTACAAATCGGAAGACGCCGCGGCATTTCTCATCGGCAGCGGCCTCGATCCCGCCACGTTCGCGCAGCAGATCGACGGAAAGTTCATGAGCGCGTTCGTGCGCGCGACCAAGCCGAGCGGCGACACGGCGTCTCGTGCAATGCCGGTGAAGGACGCCGCTTGCTGTGGGCCGGACTGCTGCAACTGAAGTGAAACCCGTGAACACTGAATCTGAGGAGGAGGCCATGGTGATACCACCGGAAGCTCCGGCGCGCACGCTCCGCGTGCTGTTTCTCTGCACACACAACTCGGCGCGCAGCCAGATCGCCGAAGCCGTGATGGCGCGAAAAGTCGAACGCACGGCGTTCGGCCGCTTCCGCGTCGCGAGCGCCGGGTCGACGCCCGGCACCAAAGTGCATCCAATGGCGATCGAAGTCCTCAAGACGTACGGGATCGACTGGGAGGGGCGTCCCAAGTCGATCGACGCCGTGCGAGATCGACCGTGGGACCTGATCATTACGGTGTGCGATCGTGCGAAGGAGACCTGTCCGACGATGCCCGGCCAGCCGGCGTTCGCGCATTGGGGAATGGACGATCCCTCCGAGGCGCTCGACGAAGAGGCCCGGCGGCGCGCGTTTCAAATGACGCTCACGCAACTCGCGCGTCGCATCGACCTGTTACTGGCGCTTCCCGTCGAGACACTCGAGCGTCGCGCGCTCGAGACGCGCGTGCAGCAAATCGCCGCCGACGTTCCCGTTCCGCGAGGCACACCAGCATAGCATGCGCTACGCGCTCATTTCCGACATCCACGCCAACCTCCCCGCGCTCGACGCCGTGCTCGCCCACATCGCCGAGCGCGACGACACCGACGCCGTCTACCACCTGGGCGACTTGGTCGGCTACGCGCCCTGGCCCAACGAAGTCGTCGCGCGCCTGCGCGAACGCGGCATCACCGGCGTCGCCGGCAACTACGACTCCACAGTGGCGACGGACTACAAACACTGCGGCTGCCGATATGAGAACGCACATCAGGAAGAACTGTCGCACCTGTCGTACGAGTGGACGCGTCAGCACGTCACACCGGAAACCAAGTCCTGGCTCGGCACGCTCCCGTTTCGCATCGACCTGCGCCCGCTCGGCGGTCACGCATCCGGTCCGACGGTGACACTCGTGCACGGCAACCAGACGCTCAACACCGTCTACGTCACCGAGGACCGCACCGACGACTTCCTCACGAAGATGGCGAGCGCGCTCGGCGCGCGAACCGGCGACGTCGTCGCGTTCGGCCACACCCACCTGCCGTGGCATCGCGTCGTCGGCGATGTGCATTTTATCAACACCGGCACCGTCGGCCGACCGAAGGACGGCGACTGGCGCGCGGGCTACGTCGTGCTCGACGTCGACGCATCCCGCGTCGTCGTCGACTTCCGTCGCGTCGCATACGACGTAGAACGAGCCGCAACCGCTGTCCTCGACAGCACACTGCCACACGCCTTCGCCGAGCATCTACGCTCCGGTAGCACGACGACGGCCATCGCGTGACGACAATGCCCTCACTCGCCCGTCGGTGTACAGTCGAAGCACTCGGCACGTTCGCACTGGTCGCCATCGGCCCCGGCGCCGTCATGGTCGCCGGGCGCACGCACGCCTTCGGCAACATCGGCATCGCACTCGCCTTCGGCCTCGCCGTCACGCTCGTCGTCGCGTCGAGCGGTCACCTGAGCGGCGCGCATATCAACCCCGCGGTGACGATCGGCTTTTGGTCGGTCAATCGCTTTCGCACAGGCGACGTGCTGCCCTACGTCGCCGCCCAATGCGCCGGCGCGGTGCTCGCATCGCTGCTCTGCGGATGGCTCCTCGGACCAGTCGGCACCTTCGGCGCGACCCTTCCCAATTTGCCACTCGCCCAATCGTTCGTCGTCGAGATGGGCTATTCAGGAATACTCGCGTTCGTGATCATGGGCGTCGCCACGGACCCTCGCACGCCCGCGGCGGTCGCACCATTTGCGATCGGCGCAACGGTGTTCGCCGGCGCGCTCGTCACCGGCCCGCTCACGGGCGGCAGCTTCAACCCGGCGCGCTCCCTCGGGCCAGCGGTTGCATCAGGAGTGTGGACGGCGCACTGGCTGTACTGGTGCGCGCCAATCGTCGGAATGGTCGCGGCGATGCGGCTCTACGACGTGCTCCGATCTGCGTCGGTCGCGGCGGCTGACGGCGCATCGTTCGGGACTGAAGGGACGATCTAGCGCGTTGCTGCAAAAGGAGGAAGTACAAAGCAGGGACGCAGTTTCGGCTCTTCCAGCAGCCTGCTAGCGCGGCGGCCCCCAGCCACGGTCACTTCTTCTTCGTCGCCTTGACCTTGAGCCCCTTCGCATACCGATAGCTCACCGCCAAGTACGGCACCAACATCGCCGTCTTGCTCAGCATCGCATCCGGCACCGCGACGTACTCCTTATTCGGCGGCCACGCCGGATCCGCACGAAAAATCGTCGCGTCATGCTTCGCCATGAACGCCACCCGCTCCGCCTCCGGCAGTCGAATCCCCACGACTCCGTACTTCGAGATCATCGAATACATATTCCCATTGACCGCCGTATACGCTGCCCCAAAGTTCGCCTTCGCCTCGATGCCCGGCGTACTGGCAATGAGCTTTTCATAAAGCTTCAGTTTGTCGGGCGGCACACTCGTCGCTTTCTTCGCGGTTGTCATCGCCAGCTCCCTATGTCGGTGGCTCTTCGAGCGGCCTCAGCTCACATTCCCCGTCAAAGCTCGGCCAATAAACCCGATGCAGCTCCATAAAGTGCGTCGCCAGCGCCATCGCCTCCTCGTGCGTCTTCACTTCGCACAACGCATATCCCCCAACGACCTCTTTCGCCTCACTGAACGGCCCGTCCGTAATCTTGATCTTGCCGCCCTCGAGTCGAATGCGCGTCGCCTTAGTGAGCGGCTGCAGCCCCGCCCCATCGATGAACGTCCCCTTCTTCATGTTCTCGGCGACGAACTCTCCCATCGGCCCGAACAGCGCCGGCGGGACGTCCCGCATGTCGTAGTCTTTGGGATGCTTGATCAACATCATGAACCGCATGGCGTGTCTCCGTGATCGTTGAATGGCCGCAGGCGCTCTACTTCGACGTCGAACGACCTGTGCCAAAATCGACAGGTCCGCTGGATCGAGCGCTGACCTCATGCCTCACACCGGGATCGGCACAACACCCTCATGGGCGAGGGCAGCGGCATACGCGATCGCCGCAGGAATGTGTTCCGGGCGAAGCGACGGATACTCCGCGAGAATGGCCTCGACGGTTCCGCCCGCGGCGAGATTGTCGAGAACGACATACACGGGCACGCGAGTACCGCGCATGCATGGGGTGCCGTCCATGCGATCAAGTATTGTTGCACTGAGTGCAGGGGTCTCGATCGACCCCTATGTCGATCGTAACGATGGTTCGGGACGTGATCACGGGCACGATCAGGCCGCCAAATAGCCGCCAAGGCGCGGAGAAAGGAACGGCCCGCCAGCAGTCGCGGGCCGTTCGCGCATAAACCGAAGCATGCTGGAGCAACTTGGCCACTTCCCCTAACCTCGAGGCACGTTACTTGGCGTCGTCGGCCCCCGGCTCAATCGGAATCGCGCTAGTTCGGGTGTGCCGCGAGCCACGCGCGCGCCGCATCGCGTAGACCGTAGCGGACAGCGGTACCTGGCGGATGGAACGCGGCCGTCGTATCCGTCGAGGCGATTCGCTCCATAACTGGGCGGATCTCCGTGTTGCTCAGCGGCAGCAGTCCCCTGATCGCGTCCTCGCGCCCAACCGCGGTCGAATCCTGGGCTTCCTCAAGAAGCGCTTGAACCACCAACTCGGTCGACGCGTCGCTTAGGTGATTCTGGGCGCGGTATCCCACCATGGCCGCAAGAGTGAGGACGGCCGCGAACCGTCGATGATCGTCGTTGCTGTGCAGCGCCAAGATGACGCCACCGAGCGCCACCTCGCCGAACGACGCGAGCGCGTCACTCGCTGCGTCGCTTATGGTGATTCCGGGAAGCAGGGCCGACGCAGATGCAGGGTCGCGCATCCGTGCAACAGTCACCAGGAGGGTGGTGTAGTGTCCGTCAAAGTAGTCGTCTGACAGCGAGCCAGGCGGGACGCTCGCGACCCGTGCGTTTTCACGCACGAGCAATTCGATCAGTGCGGCTGCGAGCGCGGGTTGCGCTCGCGCGCTGTCGGCAAGGAAGCTCGTCTGTGGCCGGCCCGGATGACGGCTCCCGTCATAAGCTGCGGCCTGCAACGCATTGAACGCGCTCATGCGGACTGAATCGATTGGCGACTTGAGTCGCGCTGTCGGAATGCTCATTCCCTGCGCGATGAGTGGCGTCGGAAGGAATCGGACGGCTATAAGAACCGCGAACCCGAGTACATGCATGTTTCGCTTCATGTTTCACCTCCAATCCGCGTGGACGCATCTGATGCCGCAAGCCTTGTCCCCCAAGGTGTCAAACGTTGTCAAGTGGATCGTATCGCGAAGCCCCCTTACGACGAAATAGAGACTGTCCCACCCGGGGCGCGATAAACTGTCTATTGGGTTGGCGATGTCCACGGCATTGCCGTACAAATGATGACTACCGAGCGCACCTGGAGGAATCATGTTCTTGTTGTGCAAGGGGTCGCGGTACGTACTCGAAAAGGTCAAACTGCCGCCATATCTGGCATGGTAGGCGCTCCAAATGGAGTCCGGACCAAATATAGAGGTCAATATCGGATCAAAGAGCCCAATGTATTCGCCGGCATATGTGTATCGAAGATTTACCTCGAATTGCGACCAAGTGAAGTGTTGCGATGAGACGTCGCTTCTAAATTGGTCGCAGCTGGGCCGAATAGTACCGCTAAACAATGTTGGGTTGTAATACATCGCAGCGAGCTTGTCGCGGTTGTCGGCTACGGCTCCGCCGCAAGGATACTCATAGTAGTTGTTTGCGATCATCCACGGATAGTTGAACGAATCGGTGCTGTCGCAAAAGAAGAATTCAACGATGATGGTGTCGTTCGTATCATCATAGCTCGTGGAAACCGAGTAACAACCGCAATCGCCGAAGCCCAAACACGCTGGCGCATTTTCTTGGATCCCGGTAGGACTCAAGTCGTGTAAGCCGCCGGCCAGCGGGCTGATCACGCCGGCACTTGCACGAGTCGGCGCAAGCATCTCGGACGCGAACTCGAGAACCGCCGGGGACGCCGGTGAGCGGCTGGCTGAATCCGGTAGCGGCGCACGCCGTTCAAGATTCGACGCCATCTCGTGCCAACGCGCCGTATCCAGCGAAGCGCGAACGCCATCGCCAATCTGCTGTAGGGTCGCAGCGCCCGATACCCAACATTCGAGGATCATCGGCGCGCCGGAGTCTCGGCGTACCCGGATTTCCAGCACCCGGCCGTCTCCGCGTCCAGTCGCTGGATCAATTCTGATCGCCGGCAGATTGAATGGAAGACGGTCTCGAGGGACGGAAAAACCACGCGCCGATCCGTCACTGGCAGTTTCAGTAACGCCGCAACCTTCCCCCGTCGCTTTCAACGATGCCAGGGACGCCGAGCCAACGCGGTCCTGGGTCGCTGGAGTTGGGCTAACCGGCGTCTTTTGCTCGCAGGCCGCGAACACTAACGACAACAACGCAAGCGAACAGACGGTCGCAATTCGTCGACCTGGGACGATTTGTCTCGCAACCAACACTTGGGCCCCTGCCGAGTCGTCAGTCATCGCCACTACCTCCGGGAAGAATGTTCTGCGAGCATCGAATCGGCCGCACATCGAGCCTTCTGGCCTATCCTACTCTTTCAGTTTCTCGTATTCAAGCGAAGACGACCCGAAGTGTACATTAGACTATTCTCATTTTCCGCGAGTGTTGCAGGCGGCCTCGACAGGCCCGTCGGGTGTCGACATTCGTTGCGGCCACGTACGGCTCGGCCACCACGTGACCGTGGCATAATCCAATGAGCGCTTTGTCGTTGCGGCCTCGTTACGGTGCCCGACGCGCGCGTGGCGAGCACGGTCCATCCGCGTTGAGTAACCGCTACTTTAACGAAGGACGGTGCACCCAGTTACTCGCCAAGCCGCCCAGCTCCCAATCTTGCGTTCGGCGCCAAGTTCGATCTCTGCTCAGCCGTTAACACAAAATTCTCTAATGCGGAGTCGTCGGGCACAAGTGTTCTCAGGTGCCGAGGGGCGGCTTGTGCGTTGTCGCAAGCGATGGAAACCTGTGGTGAAAGGATAGCGCAGCTATCGCGGTCGACCTCAACAGCCGTCCGGTCCGCACAGCCGCCAGCCGCCCCGATAGCCGTAAGCCGTCGCAGTGAGCCCTCGATAGCCCCCCCGACAGCCGCAACCCGATAGCCAGCCGACCCCCCCCCAGTGCGGCGCCCCCTACTATAGATACGCCCCCGCCGCCAGACTACATACATACGATGTCTCCCGGCCAAAGACGCCGGACCCCGACAATGCCCCCGCGATGAGCGAACGCCAATACACCAGCGATGAAGTAGCCACCATCTTCGAGCGCGCCTCGGAGACGGAACAAACGGACCACTCCTCGCTCCCCACCTCCGCAAACGGAACGGGCCTCACACTCGCCGCGCTCCAGGACATCGGCCGCGAAGTCGGCATCTCGCCCGACTCCATCGCCCACGCCGCGCACTCGCTCGACCACGCCGCCACCCCCGCGATGGCGAAGTTCATGGGCCTCCCGATCGGCGTCGGCCGCACCGTCGAATTCGCACGCCCACTCTCCGACGCCGAGTGGGAAGCGCTCGTCGCCGATTTGCGCACGACCTTCCAAGCGCGCGGCGCCGTGCGCTACGACGGACCATTCCGTCAATGGACCAACGGCAACCTTCAGGCACTCCTCGAACCCACTCCGACCGGCCATCGCCTGCGAATCCAAACCAAGAACGGCGCGTCGCGTCGACAGATGGCGCTCGGCGCCGCCCTCACGGGCGCGTCGGCCGCCACATGGCTCGCGATCGCCGCGACCGGTGGCCTCGCTCACCCCGGCGGGTTCGTCGGCATCGGCACCATGGCCCTCATGGGACTCGGCCTATTCACCGTCGGCGCGCTGCGCCTGCCGGCGTGGGCACATCGGCGAAAGGCGCAGATCGAAGAAGTCCTCGCGCGCCTCGTGAATTCAGTGCGGACCTGACTGCGATCGACCGCCCAGCCGCGCGCTAATTGACGAAACGAGCTATCGTTTATTAGCGCTCTCCCTTAATTAGCGCTCGAAATTAGATCTAAGATGACACGTTATTTAATTCTCATCGAGCCCACGGAAACCGGCTTCTCCGCCTACTCGCCAGACCTGCCCGGGTGTGTGTCTACGGGGACGACGGCATCCGACGTCGAGGCGAACATGCGCGAGGCGGTCGAAGGGCACCTCGAGGAGCTCCGCCTCGCTGGCTTGCCGATTCCAAAGCCGAGCACCTCCGCCGGGTACGTCGAGGTCGCGGCCTAGACGCCCTCTATCCTCGGCGCCCGTTCGCTCCAGGGTCTCAACCTGCGCATCGATCCCGAGTCGAACCTCCTGATCGACGCCGGCCCAGAGATGCCAGGCGAAGTGTCGTAAGCAGCGGAACTCCTTGGACCTTGGACGTGGGACGCCGGAAGAGAGCCGTCGTAGTCCATCCGTCACCCAGCACGGACAACGCACAACGCCAAACGCCCCCCGCGCGCGCCGTTATGCCTCCCGCGCCACCTATTGGATACGCTACAAGCCCGAGCCGATTTTTCTCACGCGCCTCGGCTGCCCCCAACACGCTGCCAAAAAAAAGAGGAAGTACAAACAAGCGACGCAGAATCTCAGAGCACCCGGGAGCCCCAGAGGAAACTCATACAACCAAGCCCTCTCGCAGAAGACTCAAGAGCAGTCCTCCGCGTCTCTCAGTCCCCCTCCGCGACTCCGCGTCAGGCAGTGTCGGCCCTTTTCAGCGGCGTCTCTCAGCGACTGTGCATCAAGCAGTTTCGCCCTTCTGAGCTACCCCGCCGCCGCAGTCCCCTTGGCCCACGCCCAAGCCGCTATGCGCCAACCGCCGCCCTCCTTCCGAAGCGCAACCGTAAACGTCGCACCCGACTGAGCAACCGGCTTGCCCATGAGCTTGAACTTCATGCTCGCCGGAACCACCACGTACGCACTGTCGCCGGTGACGTCGGCATGCAACGGCGCGCCGATCGTCACCAGGTAGTCCGTCGCCCCCTCGTGTTTGCCCGCGGCCAATACGTCCTTGTACCAATCCTCACACGCCGTGGGCCCGTGCCACACATGCGGTGCGAGCCCATCGAGGATGAACGCGGATGAGGCGAAACACGCCGCCATTGCCCGGGCGTCGCCTTTGTTGAACGCGTCGATGTACTGCCGCACCGCGGCGACCGGATCGCCGGTCGAGTCAGCCTGCGCCATGCGAATTCCTCCCAAGAGTCTCCGCATCGTGCACGTGCAACGTTGACGCCGCCCCTCGATCGCCCCGCCCGCTTGCCCCGCCGACCATCGGTTTGAACTCTGGCCTCTGCCCTCTGGAAGAGAGCCGTCGCAGTCCATCCTTCACTCACAACGGACAGCGCACAACGCCAAACGCCCCCCGCGCGCGCCGTTATGCCTTCCGCGCCACAGATTGGAGGACGCAACCCCAAGGCGATTTTTCTCACGCGCGTTGGCTGCCCCAAGCACTTCGCTGAAAAAAGGTCGAAGTACATAAAAGAAGCGACGCAGAGTCGCAGAGTACCGGGGAGCCGCGGAGGGAACTCATAGAACTCGCACTCCTCCGCGCCTCTCAGTCCCCCCCCTCTGCGACTCTGCGTCAAGCAGTTTCGGCCTTTTTCAGCAGCGCCTCTCAGTCAAGCAGTTTTCGGCCCTTCGCGAACGTGCAATGTTGACGCCGCCCCCAGGTAGCGCCCCCCCGGCCCGTTTCGTACTTTCCCCTCCGATGGACCCCCTCCTAGCCCACCTCCAAAACGCGATCGGAACGACCTACTCCATCGACCGCGAGCTAAGCGGCGGCGGCATGTCGCGCGTCTTCCTCGCCCGCGAACTCGCCCTCGACCGCCTCGTCGTCATAAAAGTCCTCCCCCCAGAACTCGCAGCAACCGTCAGCACCGAACGCTTCCACCGCGAAATCCAACTCGCCGCTCGCCTGCAACAAGCCAACATCGTCCCCGTCCTCGCCGCCGGCGACGGAAACGGTGTGCCCGTACTACACCATGCCGTTCGTGCAAGGCGAGTCGCTGCGCGAACACATGAAGACGCCACGGCGCCCTCCCCGTCGCCGAAGTCGTCTCCATCATGCGCGACGTCTCGCGCGCCCTCGCCGCCGCGCACGCCCAAGGCGTCGTCCACCGCGACATCAAACCGGAAAACATTCTCCTCTCCGGCGGCGCCGCCGTCGTCACCGACTTCGGCATCGCCAAAGCCATCGCCGCCTCCCGCCTCAACGCCCCCGCCAACGCCACCGAGACGTCCGCCGAGGCGCTCACGTCCATCGGCATGTCCCTTGGCACGCCGGCGTACATGAGCCCCGAGCAAGCGGCGGGCGATCCGGCCACCGATCACAGAACTGATATTTACGCTCTTGGCGTCGTCGCCTACGAAGCCCTCGCCGGTCGTCCGCTGTTCGAGGCATCGTCCGCGCATCAGTTGATCGTCGCGCACATGACCGAAGCGCCGGTGCCGATCACCACGCGCCGCCCCGACGTCCCCGCGCCGCTCGCCGCGCTCGTCATGGCCTGCATCGCGAAAAACCCAGACGATCGCCCACCCGCAGCGTCGGAAATCCTCTCGCGCCTCGAGACCAGCGCCGGCGCCGCGTCCGCGCCGCGCAACATGCCGCGCGCACTCACCATCTACGGCGTCGCCTTCGCCGTCGTCGCCGTCGCCGCGCGACTGGCCATCACCGGCATCGGGCTCCCCGAGTGGGTGTTCCCCGCCGCGCTCGTCGTCATGGCGCTCGGCCTCCCGGCCACGCTGCTGCTCGCACCCAAACGCGCGCTGCGCGGCGGACTCGCCGCCGTCGGCGCGCTCGTCGTCGTCACCGCGGGCTACATGGCGCTTCGCGTACTCGGCATCGGTCCCGCTGGGTCGCTGTTCGCGCAGGGCGTCCTCAAGGAACGCGACGCCGTCGTCATGACCGACTTCCGCGCCGTCAAGGCCGACTCGTCGCTCGCCGCCATGCTCGGCGAATCCGTGCGCGCCGCGCTCACCGAGTCGAACGCGCTGTCGCTCGTGTCGCCGGAAGACGTGAAGGAAGCGCTCGTCCACATGCGCCGCGATCCGTCGCAGCCGCTCGACCTGCGCGCCGCGCGCGACGTCGCCCTCCGCAACGGCGCCAAGGCCGTCGTCGACGGCGACATCTCCGGCGTCGCCGGCGGCTACCTCGTCTCGCTGCGACTGGTCAGCGCGGACTTGGGCACCGAGCTCGCCGCCTTTCACGCCGCCGCGGACGGTCCCAAGCAGTTGATCGAGACCGCCGACCTCCTCGCGCGCCAACTGCGCGCCAAGGCCGGCGAATCACTGCGCCACGTGAACGGCAGCCCCGAGCTGTGGAACGTCACCACCAACTCGATCGACGCCCTGCGCTACTTCGTCGCGGGCCGGCAGGCGCAGGATCAGGACAGCAGCGAAAAGGCCATCGCGTTCCTGCGCGAGGCGGTCCGTCTGGACACCTCGTTCGCCATCGCCTGGAACTCGATGGCCAACGTCGCCGCCAACAACGGTCAAAACGCGCTGGCCGACTCCGCGCGCCGGCGAGCCTATGAGTTGAGCGACCACCTGACCGAGACTGAGCGTCTGTGGATCACGGCAACCTATTTCGGCTTTCACAGTCAGCGCGATCCGCGCAGGGCCGAAGCCGCGTTCCAAACGCTCGTCGACCGCGGCGACTCGACCAGCGCCCTGTCCAACCTGGCGACGATGCACCTGAACCGCCGCGACTACGCGCACGCCGAGCCGCTGTTCCGCGTGTCGCTGTCGCGCGCCGAGCCGATGGGGACGATGAATTTCATCGCCGTCCTGTTCAACGAGGGCAAAACGCGCGAGGCGGAATCCGTCTACGTTGCCGCGAGCAAGACGATACCACACTTTCCGCTGATTCCGCGCTGGGGCGCCGAGTTCGCCTATCAGCACGGCCAGTTGGACACCGTGGCCCGCATCGCCGACAGCGCGCGCACGGCCCCGGCCCCGGGAATGAAGATCTGGGGCGCCGCTCGGCTGGCCTACCTCGCGCTGCTCCGCGGCCGCGCCGGCGACTATGAGCGTTATCTCAAGATGTCCCGCGCGACCGACGCCGCCCGCGGCGCGCCCACCCCGTGGATCGAGGACTCCGTCCTCTTCGCCTATCGCGACGTGTGGATGGGCGTCACCCCGGCCCGCGGCCTCGCCCGCCTCGACGCCGCGCTCGCCCGCCAGCCGCTCGACACCTCGATCGACGCCGACACGCACATCCTCGCCGCGCGCGCCTACGCGATCGGCCGCCGCCCCGACCGCGCGCGGAAACTGCTCGCCGACTACGACCGCGGCGCCGCGCTCGACACCGTGCAGCAGCGCCTCAACGATCCGGGCCGCCACCTCGTGCTCGGCGAAATTGCGCTCGCCGAAAAGCGGTGGCCCGAAGCGATCGCCCAGTTCCGCCGGTCGGATTCAACCTCGATGGGGCTGCCCTACGGCGTGTGTCTCATCTGTGTCTACGCGGAGCTGGGCCGCGCCTTCGACCGCGCCGGCGTGCCAGATTCGGCAATAGTGTTCTATGAGAAGTACATGCACACGCCCTACTTCATGCGCGGCGACGAGAGCAAGACGGGCGCCGGGCGGTCGGACTCGTACTGGTACGCGGTGATCAGCCGGCGGCTGGGGGAGTTGTACGAAGGGAAGGGGGACAAGGCGAAAGCGGCGGAGAACTATTCGCGGTTCTTGGGGCTGTGGGCGGGGGCGGATCCCGAATTCCAGCCGGTCGTCGCGGAGGTGAGGGCGGCGAGTGGGAGGTTGAAGGTGGAGGGGCGGTAGGGCTGCTCAAGCTGGAGCTAGCTTGTTCGGCAATAGTCGCGGTTTCCGCACGGACCTCGAAAAACCGATGTCGGGCCCCCGCGTCTGGTTTGTGTAGCGAACCCGAATAATAGGCATCTTCTTATGATGGAAGCGATCAATGTAGTTGCAATCGTCACCTCGCCCATCGTTGCTATTCTCGTGGGGTTATGGTTTCAGCGCCGCAAAGAAAAGCGAGACGTCAAAAGGCAGATATTCGTGACGTTGATGGCGACGCGACACGTCGGCGTCTCCGACGAAAGAGTGCGCGCCCTGAACATGCTAGACCTGGTGTTTCACGATGCTCCAAAGATACGCCATCTCTGGCATGAGTACTTTGGTATGCTGAGTAACAAAGGGATGGACAATCCGGAAGGCCACCTCCTGCGATCAAAGAAGTTGTTGGAGATGATTGCCGAGATGGCCGCAACCATTGGATACGGTCATGAGATAACGCACCTTGATGTAGACAGGGTGTACAATCCAGTTGGTCTAAGTCAACAGACTCAGCGCCAAAACGACCTACTTGTCGAACTTGTGCGCGTGCTCAAGAACACCGGGTCCTTGGGCGTCACTCCGGAACTGCCTGCACAACAAGGACGAGAAGAAGTCCGTGCATTGCCAGGCTCGACGATGTAGTTGAACGGCGACGAGCGAATTCGCGCCGCCCCCGCGAGAGCCAAGAGCCAGACTGGTCCGCAGATCGGCCTGGCTGACGCGTACGCCGGGAGACCCTTAATGCGCATGAAATGCCCGCCCCTTACCCTAATGGTGCGTCCCCAGGCCGTACTTGACGGATCTCATTTCGAGCGCACGCGTCCCACCGTCGAGTACATCGATCACATGTGGTGCAATCTTCGACGATGAGGTGGCGAAGAATCCTTGCTCTTCAAGGTGGCCGGTCGCTCCGTCGCTTTCAAACATCATTATCGATTCCGCATCGCTGAGCACAACGAGATTGGCGTTGTGCGACGTGAACACCATCTGTCGTCGGAGTTTTCCGCTGAGTAATGCCGGCGCGATCTTCCCGGCAATGTGGCGGTTGTCGAGATTATCCTCCGGCTGATCGACAACGAGCACGCCCGCACCAATCTCCAACAGTATCGGAAACACTGCCGTGCATCGCTGGCCGGCCGAAAGCCGGTCGATCGGACTGTATTCCTCACCAGCCTTTCCCACCTTGAGTGAGATCAGGATGTCGTCATTCTCAAAGGCGCCCACAAAGTAGCCAATATCAGTGTCAAACAGCACATCGCCGAGATCGGATGCAAACCGCTCCGCGAACGCTCCATACGCGGACTTCAGGCACAGACTGGCAAGCTGGGCAGGCCAGCGAGAACTCAGGTTCCCCAGCTGGCTGGCTCCATGCTGGTACCTTGCGCTCATGTCCTGAAACTCCTGCGAGCGCTCTTGCACTTTCAATTGAATCCGAACGTCGTAAGGCGTGAGCGCGACGTTCAGCTGCTCGACTGCAGCCCGCCGTAGCTCAGTTCTGTCATTTAATGCCTTCGCGAGGCGATCGCATTGCTCCGCGAGAGTCTTAAGTAGTTCGGTGAGTTCAGCCCTGATCGACAATTGCCGGGCCTCAAGGCTTCCCAGGGCCTTCGTCCGCTCCAAAACCTCGCGGTGGCTTTCCAGGAGGGCCTGTTGTTCCGGGGCCAGTTGCGCGACCTGCTCTTGGTACTTACCAAGAAACGCGGCGTACGCGGTTTCGACGGCCGGCATCGACGCCTCAAGCGTGCGCTGCGCATCTGTAGTCGCGCTGACAACCTGAACTGCCGCAGCCTCCACATTGCGAAATAACAAGTCAAGAGCATCATCGATCGGCTTCAGTTCCGCCGCGAGCGCTGAGCTAGCTGCGCCGAGCGTTCGCTCCTGCCCAGCGAGCGTGCCGACGATCTTGTCGTGAGCCGTACTCGTGGTCTCCCCGAGTCGATCGCTTGTTCGCTTGACCGACTCGCGCCGTTCGGTAGCATCCTGAAGTGAGTCCTTCAGTTCAATCAGTCGAGCATCCGTGAGCGTTTGAAGCCCTTTTCTGAGTTCTTGGAGGCTTGCAATCTGCCTTGCCAGATCTCGGAACACCAAGTATCGCTCGCAAGCCGTGGAGTGCTGCTCACGCACGCGTGCACTAGCAGCCTTAGCCTCTCCCTCCAAAGCGTGCACCTGGGCCTTGCCAGCAATCGTGTCCATGTACACACGTCGGATGTGCTGATCCGTCGCCGCCTGCTCAATCTCATGCCATCCGAGAATGTGGGTAGGGAATCGTAGCGCGTCCGCAGACGCGACGCGTTCCTGTCTGTCGTCGTCAAAGCTCACGAGGAATTGGCTGTCACCGTTGGCACGCTCGATCAGGACTTTCGTGCCATCTGAGCGCTGAATGAGTACTTCGACCTTACCGGCTGCCCCCAAAATTGCGCTGAGATGCTCATCGACCGTCTTGCTCTTGCTGGCAGGCACGTCGGCGCCCAGTGCGAAGCGCAAGCATTCGAGAACAGAGGTCTTTCCGCTACCCTTCACCGCGATCAACATGTTGCAGTGGGGCGAGAAGCGGATCCACTCATCGCGTAGAAATGCACCCTGAACGTGCAGGCCGATCACGTGGGCGCTTGGTGATTGCAAATCGACGAGGCTCGTCCGAAACGGCAGCCGAAGTGCCGCTGCCAGCTCCGGATAGCATGGGTTTTCCATCTGCACCCAAGTGGAGCGACGTCCGATTTCCTCGGGCTGGTGCGAATCGCTAGAACGCACGCACGCCTTTAGGAGATTCCTTGTCTCCGTGTGCTTGCCATCGAAAAACGCTGCCGTCGACGGATTCACGACCTCGAGAGCGGTGAAGGCCGACGAGGCATCGTCTAGGAAAGTCGTGTCTCCGTAAATGTCATCAACCGATCGGCTCTTAGCTGAGTCGTGCTGGGTATGGAGGTGTGCCGGTATGATGAGCGCATTGGCCTCTTTGAGAACGGCCGCAATCTCCTCAGGCGCAGCCGTGATTCCTCGCAAGGTTCCGTTCGCCGTTGGTCTATCCTGCGTGCGACACGCCCGGTACAAGTGCTCAAGCCAGTAGTCAGCCGAGTACTCACCCTCTGGGTCAAAACCGATTAAGAGATGGTAATACATCTCTCGTTCAACCTTGCCGTGACGGGCATTGAAGGCATCAACAAACACGTTTAGCTCAACGCCTCGAAGAATCTGTCGCCCCGGCAATCGAGCCTTGAGGGGATCGATATAGGTGGAGTCGGGAAGACGCTCGTGGTCCGTGAACATCACCACGGCCAAGTCGTTCTCGCGAATATGTTGCGCCGTGCGATCAACAAAATCTGCGGCGCCCCCCCGATAGTCGGGGCTCGTCGGCGTGTGGTTGTGTAAGTCGACCTTGAACCACGTTCCGAATTTGCGCGATGCGCGGCGATCTAACTCGCGCCCAAAGTCCTGCACGCGGCCCATGATACGTTGGGTAGGAGGGGACGGCTATTCTTCTATCGCTTACGGGGAGGGGCGGGCAGATGGCGATGTTGAACCTACGGAGTCGAGTAGGCGGACGTCTTCCGTTACGCCGACCTCGCGCAGGCCATTGCGGATCTCGTCAGAGAGATGCTGACCATTTTCGTCCTCGACTGGGACCTTGAACTCCACGCGGATCTCGATGCCAGGAAGCGTCGCGATCCGAGTTAGCACTTTCATATAGAACGTCGTCCACTTCTGCGTGGTCAACGTCCCGCTCCACGACAGCGTCATTCCGGATGGCGTCGTGGGCGACACAGAGGGCTTGTACTTCCACGATTCGTTGACCGTGATCGATACCTCGGCGGTCGCCTCGTGCTCGCCGACTTTTGCACGAACAACGAAGCGCCCAGTCTGCTGCCCCACTTCGAGGGTTCCGTCAGCTGAGACCTGCCCGGTGGTCGAGGACCACTCGGCCCCTGATACCGCGATGGCATTCCCATACTGATCCAGCGCGCCAAGCGTGAACGTCGCTCGCTCGCCTGGCTCCAACATCATACGATCTGGCCGCAGGCTTAACTGCGCGATCCTCGGCGGCTCGAGCAGTCGGCGCGCGTCCTCCGCCTTGAGGATGAGGATGTCGTCAGCGATCTCCACCTCGAGCTCGGAGAGGCTGTCATTGAACCTGTCGAGCACCAAGCGGCCCGAGGCGTCACGGTGGGCGTAGCCGATTAGACCCTGCGTGACGCCGGTGGCGACGGTGCGTTTGATCACTTCTCCGCGCACGAGTCGTGGGAGCAGCGGCGAGGAAAAGAAGGCATCCCTGAGTGCCTTCGTGGACCACTCGCTAAGTGCTGGCGGCCAATACTTCAGGAGACGATTCGCTCCGACCGCGTCGGTGACTTCATCATCCTTGATCAACCGATTCAGGATGAGCTCCGAGAGGCTCCCCGCCATGCTCGACGTGATCTGGCCGAGATCCACCTCGCGCAACGTATTCTCCTTGTTGAGGAGATAGAGATATCGATACGAGCGCCACAGCGCCTCTCGGAGATCTTTCTTCGCGCGCTTGACACTCTCGGTCAGCTGACGACGCTGCGTATCGTCCAGGCGAGACTTGCTCTCGTGGTCGTCATCGATCGCCTCCCACGCGAGAAGGTTTCGCGCGGCCTCGCTCGCCGCACTGCCGGGATCCGGCGCGCTGAAGATCAGCGCGCTCTTGAACGTGCGGCCCGCACTACCAGCATCTCGAACGATGCTGTCCATGAGGCGCAGCGTGCCTTGATCGCCTGCTGACGTTTCAGGCCCCATCACGACCAGCGTCAGCTCGGGACGATCCGGCACATCGTTGCTCTTGGCTGGAGAGAACCGGCGCTCGAAGGGCTGCTGACCCTCCTTGAAGAGCGTCTCAGTCTCCTCGCGGATGCGTTTCGCGATGGCGTCGGGCTTCACCTCAGCGCGACGGGTGACGAGGAGCTGGTTGAGGTTGGGGCTGAGGCTGAACCGGTATCGGCTCTTGTCCCACGAGAGATAGAACGACGCTGTTACCAGCTGTTCGAGCACGTGGTCAACGTCGGCGAGGTTGAGGCTCGGGTCTCCTACAGCCATCTTGATCTCGGCGACACTCGCCTCGGCACGCGACTGTGACTGCCCGCCGTTGCTCTCGAAGAAGATCGCGGTCGCGGCTTTCTGGTGAAGGCGAGCCTTCTTGATTTCCTCAGTGGCCTCGCGGTCGAGCCGCACGGAGTGAGAGTCCTTCCGGCCCGCGATATCCGTCACCACCGGCACCTCGAGACGATCAGAACCGAGCTGCTCGAACACGGCGGCGCGGAAGGTGGGATCATCGAGTGGCGCGGAACCCAAGCCGATCAACGCTTCTCTGGAAGCCTGACGGTGCTCCTCTTGGTACGCGCGCGACACCCACAGCGCGAGAAGGCGCAAGACGCCACGCGTCCGCTGAAATCGCGGTAGTCCCTGCCATTTCCGCTCGAAGACGGAAAGGACCGCCGGGTGGAACGGGTATGCGGCACGGAACATCTCGTGCGCCCCTGACGCATCCACACCGGCCAGCTCGCCAGCGTGATCGGACGCCCAGTGCGCGTACTCCGCGATGGCCTTGTTCGCGTCGTCGGTGTGGCCGTGCCATTCGAAGAGACGTCGGCGAATGATCTCCGCAAACTCCGTCTCGGAACTCATCATGATCGCTTTTCCCAAGCGATCGAGCAGCTTCTTGAGCCTCTCATGATCGCGCTGGTCCTCAGCGGTCATTTCGAGCTCCGACGCCGGGATGGAGACGCAGAGCACCGCATTATCGCGCGCCCGGATTTCCTCCGAGAGGTTATGGAGGAAGTTGTAGAACTGGTCGCCTAGCCCGATTTTTCTTGCGCGACTCACGTAGTTGAGCAGCTCGTCCATCAAGATGAGCACCGGGCCCTTGGGAAGCATCTTCCGGATCACGTCGCCCGCGGGGGATATGCCGTCCGCATCGTGCTTCGCGACGACATCGAACGACTTCTCGCCGCCGAGCTGCCAGGCAACCTCGCCCCAAGGAGTGCGCCGTCGAGGTTCACCCGGTTCCCCGCGTCCATCGATGACGTCGAACTCGGTGCCCACGAATACCGCTACGTCCCCCTTGGGTACCTTGGCCACCTGGGCTCGACTCAGGATGCTCTCGACACCCTTCCACGCCGCGGCTTTCTCACCACCGTTTGCAAGATGGTAGAGCGCGGTGAGCGAGTGCGTTTTCCCTCCACCAAATTGCGTCGCCATGTTGAAGACCGCGGACGTCTCGACCTTCTGGCCTGACAGGCGCCGCACCACCTGACTCGATAAGTCCAAAAGGCTCTTCGTGATGTACGTGCGCTCGAAGAACCGCGCCGGCTCGAGGTAATCCGCGTGTGCGCGGCCATCACGAATGTGGTCGAGGTGCACTGCGAATTCGCTCGCGTCGAGCGGACGATTCTCGCGAAGGTCCTCGCGGGGCGTTACCACTTGATACCACGGTTTCAGCTTCGCCATTTCTGGGCTTTGAGTGAGTAGATCACAGGTTGAGACCGCTGCGCCTTGCGAGCAATCCATCGATCCAACGTTTTTCTTCCGTTCCCGCGGGATAGAGCGCCGACAACGACTGTGCAAGGCGCCAGAAGCCGCCGTCGAGACCAGCGCCACCTTCAACGAGAAAGCGTTTCACCGTATCCGTCCGCCCACTAGCGAATAGCAGCATTGCTTGGTGGACACGATCGAGCGTTGTTGTCACGTCAACTAGCTCGCGGCCATCGAGGGACAGTCCGCCATCGGCGGCAACATTCGCTTCGCCAAATAGCGTGGTCTGCGAGCTCTGCCTAACGCCCGCTCTGGGCAACTCGTGGCTCCGTCGGTGCTCAAACAAGGCGCTTGCCCGTTCGCGAACCGACAGCAACCTGGCGGTATCACCCTTTACTTCGACGATGCTCGCGAGCGACCCCAGATGCGCACCGAGTCCTTGAGCGATCATTCGGGCGGCATCGAACTCCAAGCTGAAGCCACGGGTTACAACGGCCGAATCCGCTGCCTCGTCATCGTCTCCCGTCCCGTCAACCTCGTCGTCTTGCCGCTCAACACTACCGTCGGAATCTCGGCGCCCAGCCCCCATCGTCCAGAGCCACATTGATGTGAGACGTGCGTCAGCATCAAATTCCGCAGCATCCGCGTCTTCGAAAATCGTTGATAGGGCCGCGTTCGCGACGGCCGCCCAAACGTGTTCGAGATACTCCGCGAGTGAAACTTTGTCGCCGTTGGCTTTCTCGACGCGGCTGTAAACGCTAAAGATCTCGAGCGCGGGGCCTAGGCACGCAAAGATCGCATCGGCTCCGACTACGCCTTCGGCGGCAAGTCGGGGCATCCACTCCCGGATCCTTGTCGGCAACAACGCAAGGACGTCTCGCCAGTCGCCCACTTGGTCTAACCGAGGCGTCCCGCCTTCGCTCTCACGCGGGCGGCAGACGAGATGCACGGAAGACTGTAGAGCGGCTGAGCCAATCGCGCGTTGACGTGTCTGGCGCTCCGTTTCGATCGGCCAAGAGGCTGTCGCGTACCAACCAGAATCAAGGATTGCTTGAAGAATTGCCTCCCAGCCCTTCGTCGTTTTGTTTGCGAAAACGACAACACCGATGCCACCAGGTTTGACCACTTCGCGAGCGGCCCGCAGCGCCTCGGTCATCGCCGCCACATATGTGGCATCATCCTTCGCTCCCCTTCCATCGGCGAGCGTCTTTCCGATCGTGATGGCCTCGTCTTTCTTCGGAACGTGCTCTGCCTTCACGGGAAAGAATCGCTCAGGCGCTGCCCTTCGTAGCCAGGGATAGAAAAACTCAGATAGGTCGCTGTAGCCGAACGCGTCGTAGTAAGGTGGATCTGTCACCAGCGCGTCCGCCAAGTCTGGGGGAAGAAGCCTCGACTGTGCCGGCCCTTGGCTAACCGTCCCCTGTGCGACGTGACTCGACGCAACGTGCTCGGCCACGCGAGCGATCCAATCGACCTGTCCCTCCCAATCGCCGCCGGCTCCGCCGATCGGATTCGCTTCGGCAAAGTCGAGCATCATCGGCATCTTGTTCTGGGCGCCGTTGGCTGCTGCCACGGCCTCAAGGCTCGGTAGCCAACGACACAGCGTAGCACTAAGGTCGTTAACTCGGCCAACGGCGAGCGCTAGGCAAGCGCGCAACGTCAGAGCGTGTTCCTCAGACTCGACCTCGCGTCGGACGGCACTGAGAAACTCGTCGCTTTTGAGCACGCGGACGAACGTGACGAGGCTCAGCAGTTGACGTGGCGTATAAATGTCTCTCCACCGTCGGATTCCATATTTTTGAAACCTGAATCCGAGCGCACCCTCCGGGGGACACGATTCTTCTGGAATGAGCGGGACGTCTCCCACGCGCACGCCTTCGAGCGCCACGAGCGCCTCCGCCGCGCTTCGGCACGCCGCGGCATCTGCGTCGTCCGAAATCCGGTACCGCTTCCCGGCGTGCTGCGAATGCGTGACAACGACCGCGCACAGGCGCGCGTCAGTGGAGCCACCACGGCGAGCGCTGAGTTGCGCGCGCACCGTAGCAACTGGGGTCGTGTGGCCCGTCACGGGGCACGTCGCCGAGCCTCTGCGCGATGTTCCTGGCTCCACGTCTGAGTCGTGCTTGGGCTGGAACACCTCGAGGAGCGGGCGCCGCACGCGTAGTGCTTGACCGTCGGCATACGTGACGACCTCACTGTGCGTCTTTACCCTGCCGTTCGAATCCCGCGCCCATCGCAAGGCCGACTTTCTGCCCGGTTTTTTGGAAAGCCACATCGTTTTGAGTAGTGGAACCTCGACCGAGTGTCCGTCACTAGTCGGCGCCTCCGAGATCACCGTGCGGGCCCAGATATATGCCACGGGTACCGAACCATCGTTTCGATAGCTGTGAAATCGCCGCAGCTCCGACTCCGCCCGATCCTTTACCCAGCTTCCCCAGCGCCGAATGCTCGCGGCGAGATCAGAACCGCCGCCGGGCATTCGCTCGAGAAGAACTCTGTTCAGAAAAACGGCGACGGGATTTAGGTCGCTCGCAAAGGCATCAGCACCGACACGAAGCGCTTCGAAGGGGATTGCCCCGCCGCCGGCGAATGGATCGATCACGAGCGGTCGCTCCGCCCCATCTGGAGACAGGCACGCATGTGCACACGCCACCAGTTTCCGCGCTACCCGCAGATAGTCGTTGCTGGTGGCATTGTCCCAGTTTGCAAAATCTGCGATGAAGTCAAGCAATCCCTGACGCAGTTCCATCGGATCTGATAGCGCGCGCGGCTTTCCACCTCGCTGGTCTCGAAACCGTTTCATCTCGTCCGCAGCTACGCGTACGAATTCAGGTGGGCAGCTCGGATCGGCGGGATCCGGCCACATGGAAGCCAGCAGGACGGCGCGGCACGCTGCCAGGGGGCGGCGCGCCCACCACACATGCATTGTCGAGATGTTCCCATGTCGGATGTTTTTCTCGCGCCGCGAATGCATCGAGATCCGCGCGATCGGCAGGTCGGCCTCGATTAGACGTCTTGGATAAGGATCTTGCTTCATGTCCCGTCAGATGTGGTTGCAGCGTTGACGAGCCTGGCAGCATCGAGGCGATAGTGTTCGACAACAACTACGGCCTGCCAGCCAAGGCGAGCCGGGTCATTGATTAGTCGGAGTTCGGGTTGCGATGCGCAGTTAAAGACGAAGTACAACCAGTAGTCCTTGCCGAGTCGCTCGGCGGTCCGGTGCTCGTTCCCGGTGAGCGCCACGTCGCCCACGGCGGCGCGCCCCTTCACTTCGATGAAGCGCACCTCCGTGAAAGTCTTGGGATCTTCCGGATGCGGCTTGCGTGAGATGAGATCAAATCCGCGATTTTCGCTCTCGACACTTTCGACCTCCCAGCCGCGACCACGCTCGTGCGCGATCGCCGTCTGCACAGCAGTTCGCTCGACCTCCTCGTCGCGCACCATCGGCGCGAACTGGGGCTGGTCACGCTGAGGGTGCGGCACCACCCACGCTCGGCCGAGATGGGTCAGGTCGCCGATGGTGCAATGCCGCTCGAGCGCAAGCTCTCGTTGGCGCGACTCAAACCGGTTGTTGAGCGTATCGAGCTGTTGCTCGGCTTGGGCGATAATGCCGTCGAGACCAGGCACGGTGCGGCCTTCCTCCTGACGGCTGAGAAATTCGGCGAGCTGTAGTTGCTGTCGGTCGATAAGCGCCTTCAGGCTGATCTCGACGTGCTCTGCGACGCGCGCGACCTCCTTCTCTCGCTCGCTCGCCGTCTCGTCGAGCCATTGGCTGAGCATCTCCTTGTACAGGGCGCCCTCCGAGGCTTGCCGCGTTGGGAGGGGCATGTCTGGAACGCCCGCCCCTGTTGGCGCGGGCGCGACGTCGTGAAACGCTGTTGGCTGGCGAACGGTGGACTCACCGTCGCGTGTTGTCTCGACAACAAAGAGTCGGCGGTGGAGTGTACTGCCACGGCCGTCCTTCACCGACGCGGCAAACACATCCCATAACGCCGGCTCGTTGCGGTGCAGGTCATAGAAGACCGCACCGCGACGCAGGTCATGCGATGTGCGGTCGCCGATCTCGGTTCGCACGGCCTCGAAGAGTGCGTGGCCGGGGGTGATCCACTCCGCGGTGGGATCTGCCTTGAGCAGTTCCTTGTCGAAGATGACCTTGCCGAACTCGCGGCCCAGGCGCCCAAAGCGTGACTCCTGCCGGTCACCGATGGCGGCGAGCAAACGCGGAACCTTGCCCACCCGATACACGTGTGAGTCGGGTGCGATCGGCTTCGGTGAAAGGCCGGCCTCTGGAGCGGCGCTCACGAAGAAGTCCTCGATCACCTCGGGTACGAGGCGGCGCTCCTTCGCCTCCACTGGCACGGTCGATCAGCGACGATAGGTTCAGCTCACGGCTTGCGCAAGCCCTTCGAGGGCACTCTCGGTGATCGCGCGGAAGCGCGCGGGATCAACATCACGGACGATTCGATCCTGCACCTCGTTGACATCGAGCCGACGCAGTACATGTCGCGGAAAAGCCGCTCCATCGTTGCCGCCGGCAACACCTCGCCGACCACGTCGAAGACCTGGTCGGTTCCAAGCTCCTTTCGAATCTCGCGCAGACGATCGAGGAGCTTCTGGAGGACGCGGCCCTCGCGGGTGTTCTGCGCGACGAAGTTGAAGATGAGGCAGTCGTGCTCCTGGCCGTAGCGGTGGATTCGCCCCATCCGCTGCTCAAGCCGGACGGGGTTCCACGGGATGTCGTAGTTGATCATCTGAGCCAGCAGAACTGGAGGTTGATGCCTTCGCCGGCGGCCTCGGTCGCGACGAGAACCTGGCAGCTCTCGCGGAACTCACGCTCGGCGTAGATGCGACTCCCCGGCGTGTCGCGGTCGCCGATCTTCATCCCGCCGTGGATCTGCGTGACGGTGAGGCCCCACTCGCGGAGCTTGCCGAGCGGCCGGCCGTCCTTGCCGTCGCCGACGAGGAAGTCGAGCGAGTCCTTGTGCTCGGTGAAGACGAGGAGCTTCTTGTTCGGGTCGGCGAAGAAGCCCTGCGTCGTTGAGAACGCTCTTCAGCCGCGTGAGCTTCGTCTCGATCTTCTCGCTTCTCGAGCCCGCGGGCCTGGTCGATGAGCTTGCTCGAGGCTGCGCGATCTCCTCCCGGAGGGCGGCCGGGTCGACCGAGGCGACCACGTCTTCGAGCTGGGCGATGATTTCCTGCTGCTCGTCCTCGGGCAGCTCGTCGAAGTCGTCGGGAACCTGCGCTGCTCGATCTGCTGCTGCGCGGTAGGCCTCGGGGTCGTCGAGGATCTTCTGCCGCTTGTCCTTCATCCGCTCCAGGCGTTCGTCGCACGGCGTAGATGGTCGACGCCATGCGGCGCTGGAGCATCGCCATCGTGAAACCGATGGCGCGCCCGCGCGCGGCATCCTCGCTCGAGGCCCGAATCGACTGGTCTTCGACGTAACGGGTCAGGTCGTCGTAGAAGTCGAATTCGTCGCCGTCGAGGTCGAACTCGCAGTGTCTTGACCTCCCGCTTGGTGAAGAGCTTGTGGACCTCTCCGGTGTCGGGGTCGGGAAAGGTGACGAGCGCTTCCTTCGTCCGCCTGAGATAGAACGGGGCCTCTTCCGCCGCATGGCCTCTTCGAGGCTCTTGATGTCGCCGTAGACGTCCTTGTCGAGCAGCGACAGGAAGAGGCAGAAGTTCTCCGGGTCGCCCTTGTGCGGCGTCGCCGTCATCAGGAGGATAGTGGTCGGTCATGCTCGGAGAGCGACTCGCCGAGCTGATAGGCGAGCGTCTTTCGGTCGTCCGCGTAGGCGGCCATCTTGTGCGCCTCGTCCACGATGACGAGATCCCAGCGCGACGCGGAGCAGGCTCTCACGGGCGTCCTCGACCCGCGAGACCCATGAAACGGACGTGATCGACCTGGTCACGCTCCTGCCACGGGTTCTGCCCGTAGTTCGCGCGCAGCACGTCGCTCCGGATGACCTCGAAGTTCTCGCGGAACTTGTCCTTCAGTCTCGCGCTGCCACTGGAAGGTGAGGTTCGCGGGCGTGACGATGAGGGTGCGCTTCACCAGGCCCCTGGCCTTCAGCTCCTTGAGGAGCAGGCCGGCCATGATCGTCTTGCCGGCCCCGGGGTCGTCGGCCAGCAGGAAACGGATTCGCGGAAGCTTGAGGAAGTAGTCGTAGACCGCCTCGAGCTGGTGCGGCAGCGGATCGACTCGCGCGATGGAGAGCGAGAAGTACGGGTCGTACTCGTAGCGCAAGGCCGAGGCGCATCGCCTCAACACCGAGCCGGAACTTCCGAGCATCGCCGTCGAACGGCTCTTGCTCCGAGGAAATCGTCAGCTGGGCAAGCTGCGTTGCCGTGAGGATCACGTCTCTCGACAGGCCGCTTTGGAGACCTCGACCGATGAGCTTGAGCGCGGTCCCGATGGGGAACGTCACCAGCACTTCGATCGGTTCTGGAAGGAGTGGGCCGGTCACCACCGCGCCCACCGGGATCTGAGGAAGCGTCACCGCGTTAAGTCCGTTGTTCGGGGCCGCGTCAGTCCGCGTCGCGGTCGAGCGCCAATGAAAGTCAAAGGCGAAATGGCAAAGTACGCCAGTGCCCCGACCTACCCACGCGAACGTTAGCAGTCCGGCGCTCGGCGCACGATGCATACGTCGCTTGGCAGCATGTCGACGCAGCCGCTGCCACTGTCAACCAGCTATAAAGGATTGCGCGCCAGGAAGTTCTGAACGCCACCGAGCATGAGACGCACCTGATCGGCCGTGTACTCGGCGTACTTACCGTGGGCAGCTTTGTTCCGAAGGTCTAGCCAACCGCTAGTCATCTTTTGGTCGAGGAGTCCGTACGCATTCGCCTTCGCAAGGTCGGCATTCAACGCATCGGCCTTTCGAGGTACCCGCCGGCCGTTGTTAGCCTGTGCGAGCGGAATGCCAATCTTGGTGGCGAGCTGTCGGAGGTGTTCTTCGAGCACGCTACCAATCATTACCGCGGCAGCATCTTTGTAATGCTCGTCTAAAAGGTGCTCGCT
The DNA here is from genome assembly GCA_963817445.1 of uncultured Gemmatimonadaceae bacterium. Lineage (GTDB taxonomy): Bacteria > Gemmatimonadota > Gemmatimonadetes > Gemmatimonadales > Gemmatimonadaceae > JAQBQB01. Next base: position 238,915 of record CAWFOG010000024.1, on the reverse strand, counting down.
CATTTCCAAGAAATCGGCGAACACCTCGCTCGAGATCAGGCCCCGGTTGTCGTTAACCAACCCCCAGCTAGCTCCGTCTCAATGGCCCGAAGAATTCCAAGGCCGTACTTGATCTCATAGTCGGAGACGTCAGCGACCCTTGTCGAGAATTCCTCAAACTATGGGTGACTCCGCCCGAAGACCTGATCGATGAACGACAGAGCCGAAGAACGGAATTCGGTGAATGCCTCCGACTCAACTAGAGGGCTACCATACGCGCCAGGACGCGTGCGCGTCAGAGCGAGTTCGCCCAGCTTGATCAGCGCGCTCGCGCGTTGGGCCAAATCAGTAAGTTTCAACAATGGGGTAGTGTCGCAGAACTCGGCACTTCTCCCGCAAGGGCACGCATAAAAAGTGCGCGGCACGACTGCCGTCGATCGCGCCCTTGAGTGGAGCAACGCATCGTCTAGGCAGAACGCCTTCGTGATGTCCGTTTCTTTCCACGCCTGTAGTGGCGCTCATAGAACCGCGTGCCCGCCTCAAAGTCTCTTACGTTGCCTGCCCGGATGTCGACTCGCTTCTTCTGACTGTTGAACTCTAGCAACGGACCAGCTGCACGGATTAGGAGCGTCTCGATCTCTCGTTCGTGATCCTTGTCGAGCACGATGTAGAACGAGAAGTAGACGAGTTCGAGAGGATGCGCCCGGCGGTGGTTATTGAGGCGCCAGAACACGTTGCCGCGCCCAATATAGCGAGGATATCCCATTGAGTCGTGCGCGACATACACACCCGTCTGAGGTATGCTCCGGCTGAGAACTGCATGCCTCACCTTGGGGAGTGAATCGTACGGTAGTTTCTCACCTACTGCTTGAAAGAGACGACCCGTGGTGCGGGGACGCCCTCGGTTTGGGACTAGTTTGCCCTCGACGACCTGCCAAAGTGCGCTCGACCAAATCTTGCCCGAGACGCGTTTGGTTGACTGTCGCTTTACACGCTGCTTCGGCACACGGTACCTCGTCGTCGCGGTAAGCCGCTGCGAAAGACGTCTAGGTGCCCCTAACGCCTGAGTTCAGCTGCAAAGGAATCATATAAGAGCGCTGCGAACCGAGCACGGTTCAATAGATCCGTCGGTCGGCTTCAGCGTTCGTTAGGTAGCCGCGCCGAGGGCTGCGGGTTGAAGCTCATCTCACCCCACGGGAGCAACATTTCGACCTGGTCGCGTGTTTCCGGCGAGCTGTCCGGGCCAAAGGCGACCGTCGCAATCAGAAACGGCAGTGTGACCGGCACGGCGACATGATCGCTTCCAGGTTCACCCCAGAAAACCGCCTCAGGGCCTGTCGGCACCTTGCTGACAAGCATGCGGACCTCTTGTTCGGCCGCATAGCAAAGCGCCTTGCGGGCCAGAGCGGCTGCAAGGCTGCGCTCGCGCACTGGTACGTTGTTGCGATCTTCGTATTCGACCTTGCTTATTCGAACATCGCGGCGGCTTCGTTCGAGCGCGAGAGCCATTCTTGCGAAGGAACTGCGGATGGCGACGCCAGTACCGCCATCTCCATAGCGCTCCCACATTTCTGGAGTGGGCGTCGGCCCGTCGTACCAGCAGTTCACGTACATCCATCGACGGAACTGCGCCCAGATGCGTTCCTTGTGCGCGTTGAAGTCGCGGCCGGCATCTGAATTCGGGTCCATGCGGAAAATGAAGAACCGACCGAGCTTTCGATTCGCAGCCGGGAGCGTTCCTTCGAGTGGGTCATCGAAAAGGTCAGCGCGGCGAAAATACAGGGCACTGCGCGCTACCATCCATTCGAACTTGGCGACGGTCATCACGCGCCACAGCGGCGCGTCAGGGTCTCGAGGCCGCAGGCAGGAATTTGGATCGTGTCTGTACAAGTTGATCGATCGAGATGGGTATGGCTGTCTTGTATCTAGATCCTCAGCAGAGTTTGCACAGATTCTGATCGGGGCGCCAGCTCGATGTTGTCTAGGTGGCGAACACCGTGCGTTAGCCGGAGCGGCGTCCCGATCGTCGTCGTGAGAGCCCGAACAGTTGCGGGGGCCGAGAGGTTCGAGCCCGGATTCTGACAAGGACGGGCGAGGCGACGTCACTCGAGCGGAGAATCCGATGTTCGTCGGGATTGATGTGGCGAAGGCCGAGTTGGTGATTGCCACCCGCCCCGCCGCGGAGCGGTGGACGGTGGAGAATGAGGAGCGGGGCGTTCGCACGTTGGTTGAGCGCCTGCGTCGCGACGGCGCGACACTGATCGTGCTCGAAGCCACAGGCGGCTACGAATTGCTGTGCGTCGCAGCGCTGGCGGCGGCGAGCCTGCCGGTGGTCGTGGTGAATCCACGGCAGGTACGGGACTTCGCGCGAGCGACCGGGCAACTGGCGAAGACGGATCGGATCGATGCCGATATCCTCGCGCTGTTCGCCGAACGCGTCCGGCCCGAGGTGCGCGCGCTGCCCGATGCGGACGCGCAGGAACTCGACGCGCTCCTTGCGCGCCGGCGGCAGCTACTCGACATGCTGCAGGCGGAGCGCAATCGCCTTGGCCAAGTCTTTGGTCGTGGGAAGACCCCGGTGAAGAAAAGTCTCAAAGCCCACATCGCGTATCTCGAGCGTGAGCTGCGGATGACGGACACCGATCTCGGAGACATGGTGCGCCGCAGTCCAGCGTGGCGCGAGCGCGACGATCTCTTGCAGAGCGTGCCCGGCGTCGGACCAGTGCTCTCGCTGACGCTGCTCGCGGAGCTGCCCGAACTCGGCCGCCTGTCACGGCGCGAGATTGCGAAGCTCGTCGGCGTCGCGCCGCTGAGTCGTGATTCAGGAACGCTCCGCGGTCGGCGGTTCGTCCAGGGCGGGCGCGCGAGTGTCCGCGCGGTGCTGTACATGGCGGCGCTCGTGGCGACGAAGCGCAACGTGGTGATTCGCGCGTTCTACCTGCGCCTGCTCGCCGCGGGCAAGCCGAAGAAGCTCGCGCTGGTCGCGTGCATGCGAAAGCTGCTCACGATCCTCAACACGATGGTGCGATCAGGAGAGCGCTGGTCTTCAGAGTATGCCGATCGAGCGCTCATTCCTGCTTGACTTTCAAGACAGTTGCTAACGCTTCAGTTCACGTGCGAGCGAATTCATAAAAGCGAAACGGCGCCGCCGCCCCTTCCATAGCTCCCGCGTTGGGTCGAGCGTTTGCTAGGCTGCCGCTTCGGCGATCCCTAAACCGACTCCCCGCAAAACCGACACTTGACCGCCTCTCGCTTAATCAACTCGGCGCAGAATGGGCATTTCTTCACGGCGCCCGATTCAACAGCGGTCCGCTCGACGGCCTTCGGATCGGACGACGAGATCGCGGCGAATAGGATGCCGAACGGCCCAAGCAGGATGCCTAGGGCAAAAAACCCGCAGCCACTACGGCCCTTGTTCGACGCAATCACCGACGCGGCAACGCCGCAAAGCAGCCAAGCGATAAGAATGGGCATGAGCCTAACGCAGGTGGGGACGATCCGGAGGGAGGCGCGGCGGACTACTCGGGTAGAAAAGGCGCAACGACCGCAATGCTCGGCGGCCGCCTAACGCAGATTAGACGCCGCCGTTAAGACGCAGCAACGCGCGATGGCAGGACAAGACTGACCGTCGGCGCCTCGCAGAAGATAACAGTTGGTTAAATCTAGAGTTAGCGAGCCAGCCTACGTATCCCATGGTGCAGCAACGGATCGCGGCAACACGCAAACGCGAAAACGCCCGCCGCAGGCTCCGCAACTAGCCAGCTACTAGCGTGGCCGCGGCCGACTCGGCCTCCACGCCAGCCGCCACTCGATATCCGCACATCACCGCCCCTCCCCCACCCCCTTCTTCCTCCTCCCCCTCCGCCCCTCAAACCCCCGCCTTTTCAACCCCTCCTCCAACTCCCGCTGCGCCCGCGCCAGCCGCATCCCGATCGCCCCCACCGTCACCCCCAACTTCGCCGCCGCCTCCGCGCGCGATGCGTGCCGCTCCCGCACCAGCCGATACGCCCGCCGGCACGCCGCCGGCATCTCCGCCATCGCACGCTCGTGATACGCCTCGAGCTCGTCCCGCTCCAGCGCGAGCTCCGGATCCATCCACGCGTGCACCCCCTCCTCCAGCTCCCGCGAATGCTCGGCTTCGCGCTCGCGCCGCCGCTTCCGTCGCCGGACCACGTCGATCACGCGCCGACCCACCACGCACCGCACGTACGCGTCGATCCCGTCCGGGCGCACGTCCCACGTCCCCGCGCGGATCCGCTCGAGACAGGTCACCACGACGTCCTGCGCGATGTCCTCCGCCGTGTCTCGGTCGACGAGGCGCCGCGCGTGCTGCTGCGCGAGCGCGCCGATCTCGAGGAGTAGCGGCCCTATTTGGCGTTCTGTCGTCCGGCCTGTCCGTGTCATCTGAGCCCCCCATGGCCAAAAAGTCGGTGTAGGCGCTCGTGTCCGCACGTCGTGCCGTCCTGCGCACACGAGGCCTCCTACTTCCTAAGTCGCCACGACAAGCGAAAACGCACATAACTGGGGTCTGTGCCCCCACGCCGTCGCATCCACCCGTCGTCGTATGAGCATTTATAAGTGCCGTGCGTCATGTCAGCGTCATAACGGCCAGCCCTACGCGCCGCGGACTCGCGCGCACGCCAAAAAAAGAATGTGTGTTTTTGGGGGTCCGTGGCGTATTAGAGAGTAGGGGACACCACTCCGCTCTCCTCGCCGCCCACTGTTGCGGGCGCGCATCGCACCTCGCACGCCGCTCGGCAAAACTTGCCGCCGCGCTCCATCAATTCATCAACGCGTATGACAAATCCACAACGCTCGCTGACGAGTCGACTGCATCGCGCCGTGAACTCGTTGCAATCGATGTGCAGCGCGCTCTCGATCGACGTGCGCTCGCGTTCACGCCCCATCGATTCCGATTCAGTCGCCACACCTTCGCGTTACAGTCCCGTGAACTCGCGTTCATCACCGTCGAGCGCGCGTTGCGGACGTCAAATTTCGCGTTCCGCCGAGGAGAAATCGCGTTCACGCCCCGCAACTCTGTCGCAACGCACCATCGATTCGCAACACAGCGTGCACGATCGCCCATCGCCCGCCGTGACCGCGCAACATTGCGCCCACAATTCGTCACGCAGCAACGCAAATGGACGACACAGCGCCGTCGATCGACACCTAAGCGAACTCGATCGACGACGATGCGAACTCGATCGCCACCGGTGCGTGTCGAGGCCACGCCCCACCGTGGGAAATCGATTCCAGTGCGCAGCGAATTGATCCACCACCATGTCGAGTCGACGCCACATGACGCTGACATGACGCTCGCCCTCCGCGAACGAGCACCCGCGCACGCTGAACGCACAACGCAGCAAGCCAAACGAGCACCATCGCCCGTCGAACGCACGCCATAGCGTGCCCAATCCACACTCGACCGCCGCGACCGCGCTCTGATGGCCCCCGGCCCGACGCCGCACCGACGGACGCGTACGCCACTCGGCGCCGGCCCGAACGTCACGATGTCACATCGGACATCTGACATCTCACATCCCAACGCACAACGCCCAACGCCCAACGCCAATGCAATCCACCCACGCCACCATCCTCAACACCCTCACCCGCGTCCAACGCTTCCTCGACCTCAACGGCCCCACCCTCGGCAACATCAACGACTCGGGCTACCGCGCCGTCCTCGATGACGTCGTGACGACCCTCAGCGCCCACGCCATCACCCAGACGACCTCCAAACGCGTCGGCGCCGCCGAAACGGCCAAGGAACGCGTCCTCCGCAACGCGCTCAAGCTGAACCACATGCGGCCGATCGCCACCGTCGCCGCGGCCCAGCTCCGTCAGGTCCCGGAGTTCCTCGCCCTCAAGATGCCGCCCATCACCAGCACGTCGCGCGCACTCATCGCCTGGGCCGGCGCCATGGGCGCCGCGGCATCCACCTACTCCAAGACCTTCGTCGACGCGGGCCTGTCTGAGAGTTTTCTCACAGACATGCAGACAGCCGCCGCCACGCTCAACACCGCCATCACCTCCCGCGGCGCCACCCAATCCACCCTCCGCGGCGCCTCGGCTGGTCTCGACGCCGAAGCCCAACGCGGTCGCCAAGCCGTGAAGGTCCTCGACGCTCTCGTCGAACCCCTCATCGCCGGCAACATCTCGCTGCTCTCCCAGTGGAAGAGCGCCAAACGCATCGGCGGCCGCACAACGGTCGTCAGCGACACCTCACTCGACGCCGCGTCCACCGGAACCGTCTCACTCCCCGCACCGACGCCCACGCCGCCCACGCCGCCCACGACGCCCACGCCGCCCACAGCCGCCGAGCCGTCGCCTGCGACCGCTCACGACTAACCCGCGCCTGGGCCCAAACGTCTGGGTCGTCCGCCACGGCCCCCGCTTCTCCATAAAAGAGGAATGCGTGAACTCATATCTCGTGCCGAGCATCCACCAACGCCAAGCGATGAAGATCGCCCGCTGGGTCGCACGCGCCAATCAGAGTTCACTCATCGTTCAGGGAACGCACGGCCGCATCCGCCTCCGCGCCAACTTCAATCGGCACCATCGCCGCTCGCCGAGGACCTGACCATGCGCGTCGCCTTCCTCTCCACCATCGCCTGGCTCGGCGCCCTGCAATCGTGGGGCGCCCCCGTGTGGACCCTCGACACCGCCGCCCGCCTCCTCGGCATCGCCAGCGTCCTCGGCACACTCACCGTCCTCGTCTACCGCCTCGGCGTCTGGCGGCAGGAATTCGAGCACACCCGCGACAACGTCGCCAAGCAGGTGAAAGCACACCGCCAGGAATCCAGCGCGAACTTCGACCGCATCGAGCGCCGCCTCGAAGCCATCGACCACATGCTCGCCCTGACCGCCGACGAACGCGCCCGCGCCACCGTCCGTCAGCGGCGCACCGATCGCCGTCTCGACCAACTCGAGCGACGCGAGTCGCAGACCCGCACAGGATCAAACACGGAGGACGCATGACACCTAGCCATCGCTCGCGCCTCCACAACGCGCTCCTCTGCCTCCTCTCGCCGCTGCTCGAGAAGAACATCCTCAAGACCGCCGCCGTCGGCGCACCGATCGTGTTCTCCATGGCCCGCGTCGTCGTCCTCGCCTTCGCCGTCGCGCACGTTCACCGAATCTGGCGCACCGGCGTCGCCGGCTGGCCCGACGCCACGCTTGCCACCGCGATCGTCCTCGCACTCCCCATCGTCAACGCCCTCGACCGCGCCAAGCCCGCCGACGTCCTCGCGCTAATCACAACGCTCATCGACCATCAACACAACACATGAGGATTCACGAAACATGGCCCACGCCATCGCCCCACTGTGCGGTGACATCATCTGGACGCTACTGCTTGCCGGCAGTATGAGCTGGGCGCTGCTCGGCTGAGCAGATGAAGTCGGGGCCCGGCGAGATCGTTGATCTCGCCGGGCCCTCTTCTATATGAGTGCAACGTGAGGATTTCGTCCCCGAGTCAGGCCCACCCGCGCGGCGACAGCGGACGGTGAGCTGCGGGTCACACCATCGCCAGGTCGTCATCGGAATCCACGGGCACCTCTTCGGGATCGTCGTGGATCTCGAGCTCCTGCTCGTTGGTTCCGTGGCCCTCGACTACCGCCTTATCGAGCGCGCCGGAAATCAGGGCGGAGAGCGCCTTGAGGCGAGCGTCGAAGAAGCCCTCGAAGTCGTCAGACCTGAGGTACTCGGGCTCGATCAGGTGGGTCCGCAGAATAGCGTCAAGACGGTCGGATGATAGGCGATGCTTGGCCTCAATGCGTTTGAGGTAGACTGAGGGCGCGTCGCCGCTGACGAGAATGTTTGACTTCTTGGAAAGCGGTGTCTTGTTGACGATCGAATCGAACACCTTCGGACTAATATGCTTCTTCTTACACCAGGCCTGGGGGAAGACGTGATGCACATCGACTTTGTCATTGTAAAAGGTCATCAACTCGAAGCTCTTACCACTGACAAAGTCCTGGCAGCCGTGTCGCATGAGTAGCGCGTGAACGGCTTTGTACGCCGCCGAGAGCCTCGTCCGCAGCGAGAATAGTCTGTCCTGCTGGAAGATCGCTTCTTCGACGGAGCGCGGCTTAGGACCATTGTCCATGATCCAGCTGACCAGCTCTGGAACATCACGGGCGATCTTGGATTCGGTGGCAGACCCGTATTGCTCGCCAAGCGAAATTGACCAGAACCACTGGGCTAGCTTGTCGCGGGCGGCAGCGCTGTCGCGCGAGCTCCCGAGGATCGAAAGCGTGGACGCCAGCGTCACGATCTGCGGAAGGTAGGGGACGTCCTTGGCCAGTATGATCTTGAGTTCGTTCAGAAACCCAGCCGCCTCGACGAAGCCCTGTTCGACCGCGTCCGCATGCGCGCGATAAGCGGAAAGTGGTAGGCCAAGCAAGGCCTCTCGCTTGCAGGTGATCTGAGGTAGGTCCGAGTCCCGAGCGCCAGCCGCTGCTTTCTCAGTGCGATTCTGCCGAGTGTGAAGCACCGTGCACGCCTGAAGAAAATCAGTGCTCTCGATGTGTTTCAGCACGCGACGCGGCTGGTCCCTGCCGACCATTCTCTGACTGCGGCCGAGCGCTCCAGCCGTTGTGCTGCCGATCCAGTCTTCGCGCAGGTCAAAGTTTGATGCCGCGTAGATGGCCGTGAGAAGCTCGAACGCGTCCAGCTTCTTGCCGCCGACGTTGACTTTTTCGAACACGAGGCAAATTGCCTCCCGGCTGTTTCTCCTGTCGAGCCGAATGATCGGCATCTTGTAACGCTGAATATTTTCAACAACGCCTCTGAAGAAGCGAGTCTCCAGAGCGAGCCGATCGGGATTGCGTTCCTTCCAGTGCTCGCGCCAACTGAAATACCAATCCGTGTGATCAAAGATCTGATTGAGCGGAAAGAGATCGTTCTCAAATTCGGCCGCAGAAGTCGAGAGGTCGCGCACAACATCACGGCCGAAATTCGCGCGGATTACACGATCAGCCGGCACGCCGACTATGGCCTCCTCGATGTTCGCAGCATCAGACGCGGCCTTCTCCATGTCGAGGTAGTAGTAGCGCTCAACCTCGACCTTTTTCTGAGTGCGAGTTCGAATCGGTCGCTTGCCGTACATAGCCTGAAAAAGCGATGTCATGCGCTGCTGGCCATCGAGCAACAGCTCATCGGGCTTCGGATTTGTCTTCTCAACCCCGGCTAGCGTCCGTGGCTTGAACGCGACCTCGCCGCCGGCTTCGAGAGTCAAGAGCGCGCCAACGGGAAAGCCTTTCGCGATTGACGCGATGAGACTCTGTACATCGTCGTCGCCCCAGACGTAGTCCCTTTGGAAATCAGGAAGCTGCAGTCTCCCGTCGTCGACCTTCTTGAGGATATCCTTGAGGTCTTCCTTCGTGGATTCGAACATCAGCTAGTTCCCCGCGTGGTGGGTTGAGCCGCACGGATTCCCTGGCGTTCTCCGGAAGGCTGCCAGGTGGGTCCGTCCGACAAAGGACGCGCCGCGGGCTGGTCGGGCACATGCCTGCGTCAGGGTAAGACTTGGCAGTCAGAGTTCAGCAGCGCGGGCACGCAGCCAGCGTCAGCTCTTCCCAGATCTAACGCTCGTCCGCCCCGACCCCATCGAGCCGCCGGCCAATCCGTCCCCATCGCACGCTGTGCGACTCAGCATCCCACGAGAAGTACACGACTCGCGGTGATTGCATCACCGAGTCGACGTCGGTGAACCCGACATAGCGCCCATCGCGGCTGGTGCCGCGATTGTCACCCAACACGAAGACTTTCCCCTTCGGGACCAACAATGGTCCCCACGTCATGAGCGTCGGCCGATAGTTCGTCGTGTCGCGCTTCCCGAGAACAAAGGAGCGTTGCCAATTGAACTCATCGGCGTCGACGTCCTGCTTTTCCGCGCGCCGATAGGGTTCGCTCACCGGCGAACCAGAGATGAACAACTGGCCGCCGCGCATTGCGATCGTGTCGCCGGCGAGAGCGGCGACTCGCATCACCACAACGAATTCGGCTCTGTGGAATACGACCACTTCGCCCCGGCGCGACGCATCGTGTTTCGGCGTGGCGAAGATCAGGTCGCCGTCCTCGATCGTCGGCGCCATCGCCTCGGACGGATTTCTGTACGCCTGCGCCACATGGGCCCTCAACCAGCGCTGATAGCGCGGGGCGCCGACGAATACCCAGAGGACGACCACGGTTGCATACGTATACCAGCGATCGATTCGCGAACGGCCGTGCAGATTCTCGCCACGACGTGCCAGGCGCCACGCATCGATCGCGCACGCGATGGTCACCGTAATCGTCCCGATCAGGGCCAACACGAAGAGGCCCAAGGATACGAGTCGCATTGCGAGGAAGGCACCGGCAGGCCCGACAATCACGCTCGCGCCCCAGAAGGCCAAACCACGGCGTGTGCGCCCCGCGTAGATCTGGCCGAGCCCCGTGACCAATACGGAGAGAAGAGCTGCGAACCACGGCGGTCTTCGTCGCAACGCTATTGGCATATGCACATCTGCATCGTATTCCATAACGGAGGCATTGGTCAACCGCGACGGCTCGCACTCATCGAGCCAGCCGTCGGCCAACAGCCGCCCAGATAGCCGTCAGCCGTCGCAGGTAGCCCGATAGTCCGCCTCCGATAGCCCACATTGCGGCCCTTCGCCGCCACCGCGTACCCTTCGCGCCATGCCTCACACCGCTCCGCGACGCATCGGCTTCCTCGGCTTCGACGGCGTGCAGGCCCTCGACATCGTCGGCCCGGCTGATGCGTTCGGGTCCGACGTCTTCGATACGGCCGATCTTGGTGAGACGGCCGGCGCGCGACCGTATGAGATTATCGTCATCGGTCTGACCGCGAAACAATTCACGACGAGCGCGGGGCTCGTCATGCGCGCCGACGCGACCGTGAGCTCGAGGGTTCGCCTCGACACGCTGATCATCCCCGGCGGCACCGGGCTCCGGCTACCCGGAGTGAGTGAGAAGGCTGCGGCGTGGATTTCGTCGATCCAGAGTTCGGTTCGTCGAATCGCCAGTGTGTGCACGGGACTGTACGGCCTCGCGCCAACCGGCCTGCTCGACGGACACCGCGTTACAACCCACTGGAGCGCATCGCGCGACATCGCTCGGCGCTATCCGCGCCTACAGGTTGCGCCGGATGAGATCTTCGTCAAGCACGGCCGGTTCTATACCTCAGCCGGCGTCACGGCGGGGATCGACCTCGCGCTCGCGATGATCGAAGAGGACCTGGGTAGCCAGGTCGCGCTTGCCGTCGCCCGCGAACTCGTGGTGTACTTCAAACGCCCCGGGGGCCAGCAGCAATTCTCCGAGCCTCTGCGCTTCCAGCTCGAGGCGAGCGACAACTTTGGAGATCTCGCCCTCTGGATCCAGAACCATCTCAGCGCCGACCTCAGCGTCGAGGCGCTCGCCCGTCGCGCGAACCTGAGCCTGCGTCACTTCGCGCGGGCGTTCAAGAGCGAGTTCGGAACGACGCCGGCGTCATTCGTCGAAGAGCTCCGCCTGGGACTCGCCAGCGAACGACTGTGTGCGCGCCGCGTCACCGTCACATCCGTCGCCCGCTCCGTCGGCTACTCCAGCGAGGACGTGTTCGCCCGCGCGTTCGAGCGACGATTCGGTGTGTCTCCCACTGCCTACCGGTCTCGATTCACCCTCAAGTAGACCGTCAGGCTCGATGGCCGAAATCATCGGACATTGGCCATTGTGGACATCGACGCTCGGGCCGTAGTGTGCGATGCATGCACACATGTCACACATCGCACACCTCAATCCCCAGGTTCGCCGCGCGCCTCGCGCAATGGCTCACCGTCGCCGCCATTGTCGCACTCCCCGCGCGCGCCAAGGCTCAGACGCACGTGAACGGCCGCTGGGAGGGGGCGATGCGGCGGGGAGCATCGGTCGTTCCCATTGCCGTCGACCTGCCCATGGCAACTCCCAGCCGAGGTTTTTTTACCGCCGGAGACTTGGGCGCGATGGACGTGCCGCTCCGAATCGTGCGGCTCGCGTCCGACGTGCACTGGGAGCTCGTGGGCGATCAAACGACGATGGTATTCGCCGGCCGCGTCGCGGCTGACTCGATCGTCGGCACGATCACCGAAGGCACGACCCAAGGAACGTTCTCGCTGCGTCGCGTGTCGGCATCGACGGACAAGCCGTACCAGTCGGCGCCCATCCGCTTCGGCAACGGAGGCGTCGAATTGGCCGGCAATCGTGTTGTCGCCGCGAACACCGGGCCGGCATCCCGCCGTCGTCTTCATCCACGGGTCGGGCGCCGAAGGTCGATGGGCCAACGGCTTCCTCGCCGACTACGTCGCCCGTCACGGTGTCGTCGCGCTCATCTATGACAAACGCGGCGTCGGCGAATCGACCGGCGATTGGAAAACGAGCACGCTAAATGATCTCGCACAGGATGCGAAGGTCGCGGTCCATCTGCTGACCAATCGGCCGGACGTCGACCCTCGGCGCGTGGGAGTCTATGGCCACAGTCAGGGTGGCTTCATCGCGCCAATGGTGGCGGCGGGCAATCCCGACGTGCGCTGGATCATCGACGCCGACGGCAACGTCGGGCCGCAATACGAGCAAGATCTCTTTCGCGTCGAATCCGCTCTCGCCAAGCGATACCGCGGCCAAGATCTGCGAGACGCGATGAAGCTCTATCGCGAATTCGTCGACGTCGCGCGCGGCGGCCTGGCAAGGGATCAGCTTCACGCCGACGAAACGAGGAATCATTCAGCGAACTGGTATGGTGCGCTGGCGTTGCCCGACGATCAGGACTGGATCTGGCAGTGGTATCGCGGCGTCGGAAACGCCGACAATCGGCGCGCCTGGGCAGCGATCGACGTGCCGGTCCTCTTGATGTATGGTGAGCGGGACGAAGTCGTCCCGCCACGCGAGAGCATCGACGCCATCACGGGCCTGCTCGCGGCGAATCATGACACCACGATCACCGTCCGCGTGCTCGGCGGGGCCGATCATACATTGCGCCTGCCGCCGGCCGACCCCCTCGGTTGGCCACACTATGTCGACGGTTTTCCCGCGCTCGTCGTCGACTGGATACGCGAACTCAAATGATCGATCTCAACGACCATTTCCCCCGTTCTCCAGATTGTTCGATTTGACGAACAGCCCCGCTTCTCAATAGTTTGGCGTCATGACCATCGACAACAATCCTGTGCGTCTTCTCACATGCTGTACAATGCTCGCCCTCTGGTCGCCGACAGCCTCCGCGCACGGTCAGGCGGCGACGACGCACTCCGCCTATGGACCCCTTGAACGCCTAGTCGGCACCTGGGCCGCCGATAGCGGTAGTGGAGGGCAGCCGGGCGTGGCCATACGCGGCGGCGAAACGTGGACCCTCGACTTGAACGGCCATGTTCTCGTGCGCCGCGACTATTCCGAATATCGCGCAACCTCGACCCGGCCCGCCTTTCGGCACGAAGGCCTGATGCTGATTGGCATTGCGCCCGCGGGCGGATTTCTCGCGCATTCATATGACAACGAGGGCCACATCATCGACTATTCGATCGCTGCCAGTGACTCGGCGATCGTGTTCACGTCGGCGGCGATTCCATCTGCGCCGCAGTTCCGGCTCACGTACCGCGTCGCGGGCGACAAGTGCGCGGTCGAATTTGAGATCGCCGCCCCCGATCAACCCGGCATGTTCCGAGCGTACGTGACCGGCGTACTCCATCGCGTGCGATAGCGGCACTCGATCTGAGCAGTTGCCGCGAGCGTGCCGCCGCAGTCCCTCTTCTATAGAAGAGAGCGAGCGACGGACGCCGCATGGCGAGAGCCTCAATCCGTCGATGTAACGCCGTCATAGCCGCAAACCGCTACCGCCCTTGCGGCGGTGCCGGTCGCTGCACCCGACCAATGTCCTCCATCGCCCGCCGAGCCGCGTCGCGCACCGGATACACCTCTCGCCCGTGCGACGTCGCGCGCGCCGTGTCTTGCTCCGCGATCCGCGACAGCAGCGCGGAATCGGCTGGATCCCCGAACTCCGCAATCCGGCCAATCGCGCTAATCCGAACGTCGGCCCAAGCGTCGCCGACGGCGCCGATCACAGTTCTGTGAATCCGCTGTCGCTCGAGCGGCGGCAAGTCGTGGCCCGTAAGAATCGCCGGCCCGAGCGCCGAGACGGCTGACCAACGCGTGAGAAAGCTGGTTGGATCGGACGTGGCATCGATGATCACATCGTCGATTCGCACGCGCTGGTCTACCGAGTATCCAAAACGGCTGTACACGTTCGCCAGAAGCTCGACCGCGTCGCGTCGCGTTGGTCCCTGCCTGGCGTCGGCCAATATTACTTCGAGAATGCCTTCCTTCTCACAATAGCGAAGACACTCCTCGAGGGCCTGCGCCGCGTATTCGCCATAGCCCTCGCCGAGTACGTCGCCGTACCCGAGTGTGTCGTTCGACGCGCGAATGATTTCCTTTTGAAACTCGTCCTCGCGTATCACAAGTTGCAACAACTTTCTCGCCAGTCGAAGGCGTAAGCTCGAGCCTCGGCGTCTCTCAGTGTCCCTCTGCGACTCTGCGTCAAGCAGTTTCGGCTTTTTCAGCAGGAAGTCATGAGTCAACTCGCCTCCACCGACTCGCCCGCCATCGCTCGGTACCAACGTCCCATACCCCGCCGCCGCCGACTCGACCACACTCCTCCAGTTGAGTCCAATCGCATCCACTTCCATCGTTGGCGACGCCGGAGAGCACTGAGATGCGACCACCGCCCGATCCAAATCGCCGCCGCTTCATAGTAACCGCCGCGGCGAGCCTCGCCGCAGGCCGGCTCGGTCTTCTCGGTCTCCCCAGGAGAACTGATACAATGAGCACCGCGTTGACGGAACTCCAATCAAGCACCGAGCACGCCGAGCTTCGCCCCTTTCACGTGAGCTTCTCCGACGCGGACCTCGCCGACTTGCGCCGACGCGTCAAGGCCACGCGGTGGCCCGACCGCGAGACCGTCCCCGACGCCACGCAGGGCGTCCAACTCGCCACGGCTCAGGCGCTCGCGCTCTATTGGGCGACCGAGCACGATTGGCGGAAGTGTGAGGCAAAGCTGAACTCCTTCCCGCAATTCATCACCGAGATCGATGGCCTCGACATTCATTTCATTCACGTCAAGTCCACGCATCCGAACGCGCTGCCGCTCATCGTCACGCATGGATGGCCCGGATCGATCATCGAGCAGTTGAAGATCATCGAGCCGCTCACCAATCCGACCAAATACGGCGGAACCGCAGCCGACGCCTTCGACGTCGTCATACCGTCGCTGCCTGGCTACGGATTCTCCGGCAAGCCGACTGCCCCCGGCTGGACCCCTCCACGCATCGCTCGCGCGTGGACAACTCTAATGAAGCGGCTCGGATACACGCACTTCGTCGCGCAAGGCGGCGACTGGGGCAACGCCGTCACCGAAGTGATGGCACTCCAGGCGCCGCCCGAACTGCTCGGCGTGTCCACGAACATGCCGGCGACCGTTCCCCCCGAGATCAGCAAGGCACTCGCCGCGGGCGCCGCGCCGCCGTCCACGCTCTCGCCCGACGAGCGACGCGCCTGGGATCAACTCGCATTCTTTTATTCAAAAGGACTCGGCTACGCCAACGAAATGGGACTGCGGCCGCAGACGCTCTACGGCCTCGCCGACTCGCCGGTCGGTCTCGCCGCGTGGATCCTCGATCACGACGCGAGTAGCTACGACCTCATCGCACGCGTCTTCGCCGGAGCGCACGAAGGCCTCACGCGTGACGACATCCTCGACAACATCACCCTGTACTGGCTGACGAACACCGCGATCTCGTCGGCGCGCCTCTATTGGGACACCGCCCAGCTCCACGAAAAAGGCGGCTTCTTCGACGTCCGCGGCGTAAAGCTTCCAATGGTCGTGACGGTCTTCCCGGACGAGATCTACGCCGCCCCGCGAAGCTGGGCCGAGCGCGCGTATCCGAAAATGATCTACTACAAGAAGCACGACAAAGGCACCCACTTCGCGGCGTGGGAGCAACCGCAGCTTCTCACCGAGGACCTTCGCGCCGGTTTCAAATCCCTGCGAAGTCAGGCGCGAGGCTAGGACCGGAGCGCGGCGCGCAGTCGTAACGTTGGCGGGAGTTGCGCAGTCGATAGGTGAGACGATCCCCTCATACTCACCCATGCTCGACCGACGACTCTCCATCGCAACCGCCGCACTGTGTCTGACGACGCACGCCCTCCTCGCCCAGCGCGCGCCGGCGGCGCCGCCCCTGTCCGGACATGCTCTGAGTGCGGCGGCGACAGTGTCCGCCGATTCCGCCGCGCGTCGCTGCCTCGACCTCGGCGACAACATGTGGGCTGACGACGTGCGTCAAGCCGCCACCCACCCATGCCGTGCACTCGGCATCCACGACGCAGGCGTCGCCGACGGACGCATCTGGTCGTACGGCGCACTACGCGCGCGTCTGGCTCCTGCCCGGTGACGCCGGCGCGCCGCCCGATACGGTGCGAGAGACGGAGCTCGTGCTCTTCACCGTCGCCGAGCGAGATCGACGAGCCGATTCCGCGTCCGGGCGCGCTGCCACATTGACGCCAGTGTGGCATGAGCGGTCAGAGGCGGAGGCCATGTATTCCACGACGCCGACGGTCGCGCCCGCGCCCGGGGGCGGGGGCGGCGCGCTGGTGGCAATTGAGGAATGTGTGAACGGCACCGGCGGCTGCAGTCAGAACATCATGCTGTATCGCGGCGATTCACTGCACGCCGTGCGACTGGCCTTCATCGATTCGCTCGAGCATCGCTTCCCCGGCTCGATTCAGCACGGCTTCCACGTCGACGTGCGCACCCTCGCGGCCGACGCGGCGATCTACTCGGACGGCGACGCCAACTGCTGTCCGTCGCGCACCGCCATCATGACGCTGCGCCTTCGCGGCGACGCGTTGGAGATCGCGACCCTCCGGCTCGAGGATGTTCGTCTGCGTTATTGAAGCCGCAACCCGAAGTTGATCGGTCGCCACCACAGCCGCCCGCCCGACGCCTCGTGCACGGTCAGTTGCCGTAGCTCGGCCACCGCGCGCATGTGGGCGGTCAATCGCAGGGCGAGGTCCGCGTTCGCGTACTCGCTCCGCCCACCCATCGAGCCGACGCCCGCGGCAACGCCGACGTCGAGCATCGGCACCAGCGCGACGCGGAGGCCCGCGCCGAGGGCATACCCGGCGATCGGAGGGAACTCGCGCCGGCAGCTTCCGTCTGGCGCGACCTCGCATATGGCGTCGCTACCGGACAGCACGACGTTCTCCGAACGATCGAGCGTCACCACGGGCCGAATGCGGCTGTGCGTTGGAAATGCGACGGTGAGCGCGACGCGGCCGAACGTCGGCGCGTTGTCACGGTACCACGCCACGCCGTCGAAGTGCGTCGTCGGCCCGCTGCCCGCGACGAGATCGAGATTCCACGCTGGGCGCACGCTCTGCGCCGACGCGGCCGTCGCGGCGCTGAGCATCAGGATGAGCGACTGACGAATCATGATTCACGATCCATGAATGAGGTCAATCTAACACGAACGCCTCGCCTTCGTCCGTCACCTGGGCTCCTCGCCGGCGAGCTGGCGTTCAAGAGCTCGGTCGAGCCGGATGGTGAGCGCGGAAGACTTCATGTATGACAATGTTAGACGCCGGCCTGGTGGCGGCAACGCCAGTCTCCGTTGCCCATGATCGTTGGCATCCGCCCATTGACAACGATCGTTGGCATGTCATATAATGCCAGCAATCGTTGGCATTGGAGACCACGTGCGCATTCGGACCGCCCATGAAGTCGGCTTGCTCGTCCGCCATCGCCGGCGCGCCGCGGGGATCACCCAGGCCGAACTCGCCGAGCGGGTCGGCGCCAGCCGCGAATGGGTTCGGCTCCTCGAGTCCGGCAAGCCTCGACTCGAACTCGGGCTCACGCTGCGCGCGCTGACCGCACTCGGCATCGCCCTCGACGCCGACGTGGACCCTCCCCGTGGCTGACGCCGCGGTCCCGCGAGAGCTCACCGTCCTGCTGCAAGGTCGGACGGCAGGCGTGCTGCGTCCGGGAAAGGCCTCGCGCTCATATGTGTTCACGTATGACGCCCGATGGCGGGACGACGCGTCGGCGTTTCCGCTCTCGCTCTCGCTCCCACTCGCGAGTCCGGTCCACGACGGACCGCGCGTGGCGTACTATCTGCGCGGTCTCCTTCCCGATAGCGAGGCGCGGCTCAACGCCGTCGCGCATCAGTACGGCGTCGCGCCCGACGACCCGTTCGCGCTGCTCGCGCACATCGGTGAGGACTGCCCCGGCGCCGTGCAGTTCGCGCGACCGGAGCGCGTCGCCGAATTGGAAGGTGAGGGGCCGGGAAAGATCACGTGGCTCACCGACAACGACGTCGCCGATCTGCTTCGCGAACTCAACGCCGAGAACCAAGGCCGGCCGGCCGTCAGTACCGGCCAGTTCAGTCTACCCGGCGCGTTGGCCAAGGTCGCGCTCACATGGAACCCGAGGACGCGTCGCTGGGGCCAACCGTCGGGACGTGCGGCGACGACCCACATCATCAAGCCGCCATTGCGCGGCGTGACGCATCACAACGAGAACGAGCACCTCTGCCTCGAGCTCGCACAGCGCACGGGATGCACTGCCGCGTCATCGGCGATTCTTCGCGTCGAGGATCAAACCGCGATCGCCGTCGAACGATACGATCGCGAGCGCCGCGGCAGCGTCATCCATCGACTCCATCAGGAGGATATCTCGCAGGCACTCGGCGTGAATCCGCGGCTCAAGTACCGCGCCGAGGGAGCACCCGGAATCGACGATGTGGTGACGCTGTTGCGCGAGCAGTCCTCGAACGGGCTCGACGATGTGTACCGATTTATTCGAGCCCTCGCATTCAACTGGGCCATCGGCGGCACCGACGCGCATCCGCGAAATTATTCCGTCCTCATTGGCGCTCGCGTGCACGTTACGCTCGCGCCTCTGTATGACCTCGCCAGCGCGCTGTTGCTGCCCGCGCGCACCGATCCACTCGACCTGCCCTTCGCGATGGCCGTCGGCGGACGCACGAGCCTCGGCCGCATTACGCGCGCGGCCTGGGCAGAGGAAGCGAAGCGGCAGCGCCTCAACCCTGACCGCGTATTCACCGAGATCGAAGATCTGCTTCGACGCATCGTCGACGCAGCACCGGCGGTCGCGGACTCAGCAATCTCGAACGAGGGCGGGATCGACGAAAAATTTGCCGCGCGCTTTGCGTCGCGCATAGGCGGTCGCGCCGCGGCGTGCCTCAAGGAACTCGGCGAGCGGGGTTGAGTGCGGCTCCAAGCCTCCAGCCCCGTTCAACTCGCCCGCTCGAGCACTCGAACTTCCTTCGCCAGCCGCGCGCCAAGATGATCGCGCTCCACCTCGAGATCATACCGCGCTTGGAGGTTCAACCAGAACCGATCGCTCGTCCCGAAGTACCGCGCCAGCCGCAGCGCGGTATCCGCGCTGATCGCGCGCGTCCCATGCACGATCTCGTTGATGCGACGAGCCGGGACGCTCATGTCCTTGGCCAAGCGATATTGCGACACCCCCAACGCCTCGAGGAAATCAATCGCGAGGACTTCGCCGGGGTGAATCGGAGCGAGTTTGCGGTGGGCCATTTGTGCCTCAGTGGTAGTCGACGATCTGGACGTCGTACGCGTTCCCATCGTGCCAGCGAAAGCAGATGCGCCACTGATCGTTCACCCGAATGCTGTGCTGGCCGGCGCGATCGCCTTTGAGCTTTTCGAGCCGGTTGCCCGGCGGCGCGCGGAGATCCTGAACCTGCTCGGCTGCGTCCACGGCGACCAGTTTTCGTAGCATGGTGCGCCGGAGGTCGGCCGGATAGCGACGGACCGGCTCACGTCCGAACAGTCGCTCCGTGTCGCGATCGCCGAAGCTCTTGATCACCTGGCATAATAACGCGCCGCAACCATAACGTCAAGCGTTACTATATTGGTCGGCGAGCGCCGGGCGCACGCATCGCGGCCATCCGCTACCCGCAACGGCCCGCCGAGCTAACCTCGGCGGGCCGCATCACACGACTCGCGCTACCGCCAGTGCCCGTCCCGATAGAACCACCCGTGCCCATCATGGTCCCAGCGCCCCGGTTCCCATCTCGTGAACCCAACGGCCGGAACCGCCCACGCCCCCGGGACCCACTCGTAGTTGTTATTGCGATACGCCCAGCGTCCGCCGACCCACACATAGTTGGCGCCCGGCGACACCGTGATCACTTCGGTGCGGTCTCCCGGCGGGCCGCCGGTCGTTACGTACGCATATGTCGCCGGATGCGGCGAACTGTAGCATGCGCCAAGGGCGCCGACTGCGCCGATCGCGCCCGTGGCGACGAGGCTGCTAACGAGTCGCCATTTCAAAACTCTGTTCATTGCTCCCTCCTCATTGGTTTCTACTTGAGTCTGTTTTTTCTTCGGCGCGGCGCCCCGCCGGGGAAGGAGAGGGGCTGAGCGAACGCCGCTGACACTACTGAATGGCAAGGATGAGGCGAGGACGGCGCGGCGAGCCGAAGAAACGCCACAAAGGAGCGGACTCCGCCGGCGCAGATCACAGACGTTAGCCCAATGGAGCGCCCCGTCGCCGTCCCCTACTGTGCGTGGCGACGCGCGCCCAACGTGCACAACGCACAACGCACAACGCACAACGCCCAACGCCGAGACCCCGATGCCCGCCAACAAACAGCCCAACATCCTGTTCATCATGGCCGACGACATCGGGTGGTTCAATGTCAGCGCCTACAACCTCGGCATCATGGGCTATCGCACGCCCAACATCGATCGCATCGCGAAAGAGGGCGCGCTGTTCACCGACTTCTATGGTCAGCAGAGTTGCACCGCGGGGCGCGCAGCGTTCATCACAGGTCAGTCGCCCATCCGCACCGGACTCACCAAGGTCGGTCTGCCAGGCGCGACGATCGGCCTGAGCGCCGAGGATCCGTCGATTGCGCAAATCCTCAAACAGCTCGGCTACGCCACCGGTCAGTTCGGCAAGAACCACCTCGGCGACCGCAACGAGTTCTTGCCGACCGTGCACGGCTTCGACGAATTCTTTGGCAACTTGTATCACCTGAATGCGGAGGAGGAGCCGGAGAATCCGGACTATCCGAAGGATCCCGCGTTCCGCAAGAAGTTTGGCCCGCGCGGCGTGCTCCGCTGCAAGGCGACGACCAAGGACGACACGACGATCGACGCCCAGTTCGGCAAGGTCGGCAAGCAGACGATCGAAAACACCGGGCCGCTGACGCGTAAGCGCATGGAGACGGTCGACGAAGAGTTCATCGGCGCCGCGCTCGACTACATGGAGCGCAAATCGAAAGAGGACAAGCCGTGGTTCTGCTACATGAACACCACGCGCATGCACATCTTCACACATCTCAAACCATCATCCGTTGGGAAGACGGGACTCGGCGTCTACCCCGACGGCATGGTCGAGCTGGACGGCTACGTCGGTCAACTCCTCGACAAGCTCGACGAGCTCAAAGTCACCGACAACACCATCGTCTGCTTCACCACCGACAACGGCGCCGAGAAGATGTCCTGGCCCGACGGCGGCGCGTCGCCCTTCCGCGCGGAAAAGGACACGAACTTCGAGGGCGGATGGCGCATTCCGTTCGTCATGCGCTGGCCGGGCGTCGTCGAGCCGGGCCGCGTGATCAACGACATCTGCTCGCTGCAGGACATGATTCCCACCTTCGCCGCCGCGGCGGGCGAACCCAATCTCGTGGAGAAAGTGAAGAAGGGATATGCGGCCGACGGGAAGACGTTCAAAGTCCACTTGGATGGCGAGAACCTCATGCCATTTCTCAAAGGAGACGTCGACAAGTCTCCGCGCGAGGGCTTCCTCTATTGGAGCGACGACGGCGAGCTGCTCGCCGTGCGAGTCCACCAGTGGAAAGCCACCTTCGCCGAGCAGCGCGCGCATGGGCTCGGCGTGTGGCGAGAGCCGTTCTCGGAGTTCCGCGTACCCAAGATCTACAATCTGCGCTCCGATCCTTTCGAGGAGGGCGAAGACAGTACGCTGTTCTATGACAAGTGGATGGCGGATCGCTCCTTCCTGATGGTTCCGGCGCAGGCCATCGTCGCCAAGTGGCTGGAATCGTTGAAGGAGTTCCCGGTCCGTCAAAAGCCCTCGAGCTTCAGCATCGATGAAGTCGTCGAGCGGTCGATGCCGAAGACGGGCTGACTACTCTACGGTTTCCGCCCGTGGACGAGATCACGAAACTCTGAATGCCGGTCGATGTACGCCCGGACGTAGGGACAGATCGGCACGACTCTGAGCGAATGCGCGCGCGCGTAGCCAAGTGCTTCGCGCGCGAGGCGCGCCGCAACGCCGCGCCCCTGCGCCGCCGGCGGCACCTCCATGTGCGCCAACACGATCGTCGACGGGCCGCGCAGGCGATACGTTAGCTCAGCGATGCCTTCCGGGAGCTGCAACTCGAACCGCTGCGCCACCGCATTGTGCTCGACGGCGCCGAGCGCCGGCGTTTCGGCGGCAGCGGCGACGTGAGACCCGGCGACCGCCGTCCAACTCGGCGGATCGCTCGCGGGCATCGATTCTTCGGATGATTCGTCGACCGGGTCGAGCGCCATGACGAATATTAGTCGCTAGGAGAGGCAGGTGCGTGTTGGGAGTGTGGCGTTGTCCGTACACGGCGGGGCGTCGGTGGGTGATGGACGCTTGGGACGACACGGGCGAACTGATTGGACTACGGATTTAACGAAGGGAACGGATTCAACGGAAACAGCAACTTGCGGCGTATAACTATAATAGCTATATTCGTCGTTCACCGAGGAGGCGCGCGTGGTGCGACGGCAGACGTTGAAGAAAATCGGCGGGTCGGTGGCGACGGTGCTGCCCAAGAGCATGCTCGACCGCTTCCATCTTGAAGCTGGCGACGAAGTGACGGTGATCGAAACGCCCGATGGCTTGCTCATCACGCCGTTCGATCCAGAATTCGCGGCGGCCATGACAGCGTACGAGCGCGGTGCCAAGAAATATCGGAACGCGTTGCGACAGCTGTCTCGGTGACGGCGCGCCGCCGCGAGCCGACGTGGTTGACGCGGCGCGTGCTCGACGTGGTGCATGCCGCGCAGCTCAGCGAACATGGCGGTTTGCTCGGCGTTCGCGACGAGAGTGCGCTCGAGTCCGCGCTCGCTCGACCACGGCACAAGTTCGTCTACTCGGAGCGACCTGACCTCGCCGTCCTTGCCGCCGCGTATGCGTTCGGCTTGGCGAGGAACCACGGCTACGTCGACGGAAACAAGCGCGTGGCGTTCATGGCCGCGTACGTATTTCTCGGGCTGAACGACCGCGATCTCGACGCCGAAGAGCCTGATGTCGTGACCACGATGGAGCGCGTCGCCGACGGGCGTTTGTCCGAGGCCGGCCTTGCCGCGTGGATTCGCAAGCATCTACGGGCGTCCGCCTGACGGCTTGAAGCCGCAGGCATCCACACCCGCATGCCTGTTTCTCCAACCCGCGGTCGGTCGTCACTCTAGTCCCACCTTTAGAGTTCATCAATGACCGAGTCGAGCCGCATGCGACGCGGGCTGGTCACGTCGACGCAGGCCGCGCTCATCGCCGCCGTTGCCGGGATGGGATCCTGCTACCGGGCATTTGTCGGGTTGCCGTGGGTGGGCGACACGTCGAGCGACGCGCACGTGGCGGCGTTCCTGGTCGTCCGCTTTCTCGTCGCGTCCGTCGCCGGCGGAGCGGTATCTGGTCTGATATACAAAGTCATCACTCGACCGCGCGCGCCGCGGCCGGCGCTGAAGACGTTCGCCTCCAATCCCTTCGACCCCCGGTCGGATCCGATGATCGACGAGCCGCCGGCGGAACCTCGCGCCGACATCTCGACGGCGCGACGGGGAGCGTGGAAAGTGTTCCGGATGATCAACGCCGCGTCGATGATCATATGCGGCCTGGTCGGCGGCGCGTTCGTGTCTGCCTCCTCGGATTCCGACGTGCGCATGGTCCTGTATTCCGCGCTCGGCTCGGCGGTGTTCGGTCTCATCCCCGGTCTCTTACTTTCGGTGCCCGCTCTGATGTTCATCTGGCCCAGTGAGGGGGAGCACGACTAGCGCTGTCGCGCCGCCAACCACGGCCTGCCGCGATACGAATCCGCCACCATCCACCCCGCGGCCGTCACCGCCCACGAGCCGATGAACTCGGTCCATTGGCCTGCGTCGGCACCACCCGCGGCGATGATCGGAATCCACACGAGCAGTGTGAACAGTCCCATCTCCCACGCCGAGAGCGTGGCGGCGAGTCGCGAGTAGACGCCGAAGACCATCGCGACACCCGCTGCGATGAACGCGCCGCCCGTGAAGCACGCCCACGCCAGATGCCACGGCAGCCAGTTCGGCACCATCGAGACGGTTCGTGCGAGATATGTGAAGTGCGCGATGCCGAACGGAATCAATCCCAGGCCGTACAGCACCCGCGCGATGCGCAGTCCATTGTCGCCCGTGGCGAAGCGAAAGCGCTGTCGATCGCGGTCTCCGGCGAACGACACGTACAGCACCCAGGCGGCGCCCGCCATCACCGCGGTGTCACCCAATGGCCACCACGCACCGGTGGCGGTGGGATTGCGGACGATTAAAGGTATTCTAAACACCACCGTCCACAGACAAAACATGCCAAGTAGGACGCGCGCGGCGGCGGCGGCGGTGCGCTGCCAGAGTAAGCCGACGCCACTTCCCAGCGAGACGAGAGCGCAGAGATACACGAGCGCCTCACGCGCGGGAAAACTCTGCCGCACGCCCGACCAGGTCGACGTGAAGTCGTGCGTGACGACTCCTATGAGACCGAGGCCGATCATCGTCGCCGCGAAGAACGCGTGGCCGGGGCTGGCGATGGCGATTGGTCGTGCGGTGACGACGGCGGTGGTGATTCCATCCGCGTGGTCGATCTGGTCCATCTGTTCCATGATCAAGCTCCCGCGTCAATCGGTGCGGGTATCATAACAACTATCGACGCCAGGCGCGAGATAACACTTTGTTAACTAGATACTTGCAAATACATCATCAGATGAGCTATCGAGCGAACAGCGACGGCCGGCGGCTATCCGGGCAGCTGTCTGCCCTAGTCGGCGCGAAGCGCATCCACCGGGTCGATGAGCAGAGCTCGCTGTGTAGGAATGAACGACGCACCCAATGCGACCGACCCAAGCCGATAGCCCCCAGCCGCCAGCTTAGCTCTGACTGAACTCCAACGTCATCACCTGAAATCTCTCCAGCGAAACACGCCGAGGCTCCCCCGCCCGGAACGTCTGCCCCTCGAAACCACCCCACGGACTCCTCGCCGTATAGCTTCGTGGCGCCCCATCCGGCAGCTCGAACGCCTCGCCGACATCGATCTCGATCGACTGCGCTCGCTCGCTCGGGTTTCGTAAAGTCATAATTCCTTTCCGTGGCGACCACGACGCCCAGCCGTACGCTTCGAGCCGCAGCGGATCGCCGCCGATCCAGTGCGTGTCGACCAATGTGTCCGCGTTGGCCCGTGACCACTTGGCACATTCGGCGATCGTGTCCCAGTTCTCGCGCGTGAGCAGCGCCGGCGTGATGTACATCTCCTGCAGTTGCGTGCCGGTGCCGAAGTAGGCGCGCACTTCAGAGGTGAAATCGTTGCCCGGGTCGACGTTGAGGTTGTGCGCCGAGCGTGCGTAGATCATCCCGTGCAGCATGAGCGAGTTGATGGGGAAGAGCGCGCCCGCGCGGACGACGTGCTGATAGGTATCAGCATCCTTATACGTGATCCATCGTTGCCTGCTCGTGCCGACGCCGGCGAAGTCGTGATCCTCGCCGCCGCGCCAGATCGAGTCGGCCCAGCGGAGCCAGAAGGGCGACGGATAGGTTCCCGTCGTGAGGTTGACGTAGAGATCGGGCTTCTCGGCGCGCAGCTCGCCGATCAGATGGATCGCCGCGTCGAAGTCGCTGTCGAACGGACTGCCCGGTGTCGTGCTCGCGGCGTTGCCGGTGCCGTCGAACTTGAACTGGTTCACGCCGTAGCGGCGGATCATGTCGAGACAGGTGTCGCGAAAGCGCTTGTAGTACACGGGGCCGGAGAGCGCAAAGCCGCGATCGTTCGTCTCGAACCCCTGTGCCTTACCGTACGCCACGCGGTCGTCGTGCGGCTTGCCGTAGCCGCCCCAGGGCGACATCCACACGCCCGGCGCCGCGCCGTAGCGACGCGCGGCGTCGCGCACGTTGGCGAAGCCGTTGGGGAAGCCCGAGTTGAAGCGCCAGAGCGTCGTCGGATCGTCCCAGCCGTCGTCGAACAGGAACGAGTCGAGCACGACGCCGCGCTTGTCGTGCAGCTCGGTGCCGAATGCCGTGATCGCGGCAAGGGCGTCGGCCTCGTTGAACTTTGAGAAGTAGCCGATGTCGTACCAGGTGTTGTAATGCAAGAACGTGCGATAGGGGTGCGCGCGCTCGCGCTCGACGTAGCGGAGAAAATCGCGGCGGAGCTGGCCCGCGCGCGTCACGCCGGCGACCGCGCTGACCTCGAGCGCCGTGCCGGATCGCAACGGCAGCGTCCGCGCCATGCGGCAGCGCACGCGGTCGCCGTCGACGGCGTTGTTGGCTAGCGGATGCTCGAACGCGAAGTACGCATCGCCGTCGACGACGATCGGCGTGCCGCGCACCGTGCCCGGCACCCACGTCGCGGGAGCGCTGAAATCGAATAGGCCGATTTCACGAACCGGAACGTCGCCTGTCAACGCGCGGATCGACAACTCCTGCCGCACGTAGCTCGATCCGTCGCGCAGCACGGCGCGCCAATCGACTTCGATGCGCGAGTCCGCGTCGCGCAGCGTGACGCCGACGCTGCGTCCCGTCAGTCGGTCGGCGAGGCGCGACGCCTGGGCGTTTGCGGCCAGCATTTCGACGCGCGGGTCGCCGACGATGCGAAACGCGCTGGCGGCGAGCGTGGTCAGCGGCGCACCAGGCCCGGCGCTCAACGCCAACGTGAACAGCTCGGGCGACAACGGCAGCTCAGCGCCGCGCAGTCGATTGGTGAGCTTGGCCGGTCGGAGCGTGCCGTCGACGATCGTCCACGTCGCAGCGATCGATGAATTCTCCAATACGAGATCTCGCCCTTGTTGGAACGCCGTCGCGCCGAGCCACGCGGTCGCCGAATCCAGCCTGCCGAGTGCCCGCATGGCGCCAAACCCAAGCGCAAAGCGTCCGCTACGATCGAAGAAGTCGCGTCGCGAAATCACTTGAGTGTCGTCTCGCGTTTAGAGGTTGCTGAATCGTGCGACGGAAGATCCGGCGCGCGTACCGATGGACCTGGCGCGGCGAGCGCGGGCTCGGTGGCCCAGGCGCGCCGCACGACGCGCAGCAGGACCGTCCCGCTGACGAGAAACGCGGCGAGCCAGAGGAGCGCCTGCCACGTTCGCCCATAGATCACGCTGCCGGTGCCGAAGAGCCCCGCGTAGACGAACGTCACACCGGCCGTCCAGCCGAGCATCATCTGCGGCAGACTGTCGGGCGAGGGTGGCAGGTTGGATGCGGCGCGAATGGCGCGCCAGCCCGGGCCGGCGGGGCGCGTCAACGCATAGAAGCGCTCGAGCGTCGCGCGGTCGGCGGGCTGGGTGAACATCGTCACCGTCACCCACACCACCGTCGTCACGCCGACGGTGATGAGCAGCGGATACGGGTCGGGGATGGCGACGCCCATCTTGCGCGCGACGAACAGCGACAGTGCGATGGCGAACGACGACACCATCGCCGAGATCTCGCTCCAAGCGTTGATGCGCCACCAGAACCAGCGGAGCAAATAGATGAGTCCCGTGCCCGCGCCGACCGATAAGAGAAGTTGAAAGGCTTCGCTCGCCGTCGACAGCGCCAGCGTGAACGCGCCGCACGCGACCATGAGGAATGCCGTCAGTCCGCGCGAGACCCAGAGGTAATGACGCTGCGTCTTCCCCATGGCGATGAAGCGCTGGTAGAAATCGACGATGAGATAGGACGAGCCCCAGTTGAGGTGCGTCTCCATCGTCGAGCGATAGGCGGCGAACAACGAGGCGATGAGCAGTCCTTTCATGCCGACGGGGAGCAGCGTCAACATCGCCGGATAAGCGAGATCGTTGCCGATGAGCGCCGGGTTCACGTGCGGCAGCGCGCGCTGGATGTCGCCCAACGTCGGGAAGACGAGCATCGAGCAGAGTGCGACGACGATCCATGGCCATGGACGCAGCGCGTAGTGCGCGACGTTGAACCAGAGCGTAGCGCCGAGCGCGTGCCGCTCATTCTTCGACGCAAGAATGCGCTGGGCGATGTAGCTCCCTCCGCCCGGCTCGGCGCCCGGATACCAGACCGACCACCATTGCACGGTGAGCGGGATCACGAGCACGGTCACCGTGAGAGATGTGTCATTGAAGTCCGGCAACAGCGACAGCGTCTTCGGGTTGATCTTACTCAGCAAACCCGAAAGCCCGCCCACGGCCGGCTGGTGCAGCGACACGTACGCCGCGCCGATCACGCCGACCATGGCGAGCGCGAACTGCACGAGGTCCGTGGCGAGCACGCCCCACAGACCGGAGACGGACGCGAACAGCACGCACGCGCTGCCGGCGATGACGATCGTCTCGAGTCGTCCCCAGCCGAGCATGACGTTGGCGATCTTGACGGCGGCGAGCGTCACCGTCGACATGATCATGATGTTGAAGAACAGACCGAGGTACACGGCGCGGAATCCGCGCACGACCGCGGCCGGTTTGCCCGAGTAGCGCAGCTCGTAAAACTCCAGATCGGTGAGCACACCCGAGCGTCGCCAGAGCTGCGCGTAGAAGAACACCGTCGCCATGCCGGTGAGCAGGAACGCCCACCACACCCAGTTGTACGACACGCCGTGCGACCGCACGAAGTCGGTGACGAGGTTGGGCGTGTCGGTGCTGAACGTCGTGGCGACCATCGACGTGCCGACGAGCCACCAGGGCGCCGATTGTCCAGACCCGAAGAACTCGGCCATGCTCGACCCCGCCCGCTTGAGGAAAAACATCGCCGGGAGGTAGCACAGCACGAGACTGGTGACGACGACGAGCCAGTCGAGGCGGGTGAGTTGGGTCAGATGATTTCCGCGAATCGAGTGGGGTGGGGTGGGGGGGGGCGAGTGCGGAAAGAAAGTACAGCGAGTACCGCTACGATGGAGGGAAGCGGTGAAGCGGCGACTCGTCGCCGACCAGCCACTTGTGACCGAACGGATCGACGAAGCTCCCCTGGCGGTGCGTGCCCCACGGCGCGGTGTGATTGCGAACCGGGCCGCGCGTGACGTTGGCGCCGGCCGCCGCCGCTCGGGCGACGAACGCATCGGGGTCCGCGCAAAAGACTTCGACGCGACAACTTGGTGCCCCGAGTTGCGCGGGCGTGTCCCATCCGTTGTTCGCCGGCTCGCCGACGAAGAACGGCGCGCCTTGGATTTCGAGTCCCACGACCGAGCCGAGGTTCCACAACTCGGTGGCGCCGAGGGCGTCGCGGTACCAGGCGATGGCCGCGGCGGCGTCGGGCACGGCAAGCATGACGGAGATGGTGAGGCGGGGTGTGGCGGGTTGTTTCATGAAATGGTGGGCTTGAAAGAGGCGGCTATTGCACGGATGACGCCCGCGTCAGGTCGGTGAACTGAACGCTTTTGTTCAGCTGGAAAGAGGCATAGTTTGACGACATGCGTCTGCGAGACCACTTGGATGATCTGCGGGATGCCATTGTCTCTGCCGCCGCCACCTGCGGGGCATCGAACGTACGACTATTCGGCTCGGCTGCGCGAGGTGACGAGGATGAGCGCAGCGACGTCGATTTTCTCGTCCGTCTCGAGCCTGGTCGAACGCTGCTCGACTTGGTGCGACTCGAGTCAAAGCTTGAACAGCTACTTGGTCGGCCGGTCGACGTCGTAACGGAGGCCTCGCTCGCGGAGCCCATTCGGACCAAGGCGCTTCGCGAGGCTGTGCATGTCTAAGGGTCGCGAGTCTGCCATCGAGCGAATTGGCCACATGATCAGCGCAGCGGATGCGATCGCCGAGTATGTCAGCCGCGGCAGAGCAACGTTCGATAACGATTCGACTGTTCGGGATGCTATTCTCTATCAAATCGTAGTGATCGGCGAGGCCGCAAAAGCCGTGGTCGCAGCCGACACCGCGATCGGAACGGATATTCCGAAGGTCGAATGGTCTCTTTGGGCAAAGATGCGTGATCGAGTCACGCATCAATATTGGGCGACGGACCATGAGATTGTCTGGTCGACCGCCGAGTATGACGTACCGGCGCTACGGCAGGATCTGGCCGAGGCGCGAACGCGCATTCGCTAGGAAACGCGCCTACAGGCGCGTCACCGGTCCGGCATAAATGCGCAGCGTTAGATGTCACGCATTAAAGATCCAGCGCTTGATCTGGCCGAGGCCAGCGGCGGCGATGCCTCCGAGCACGACGGTCGAGGGCAGCCATAAGGGAGCGGACCCCACCCAAGCTGGTTGTATCCCAGCAGCATGTCGAGGCCATTCGACCTCCGGATAACGCCGATCGTGACGGGTGCCCCGCCAACGATGCCCCACATGAGTTGCGCTGCGGTGAACCACGGCATGCGGTATCTCCGAACTCGGGGCAAGGTCACACGACTTCAGCGTTCGTCAAACGTCACGGCGTGCGACCGCGGCGCGAATTGACTATCGCTAGCTGTCGCCCCCAAACTCCGCGCATTCCGCAAACAGCGCGTCGAGATCGATGGCCAGCGGCAGGTCCGTTCCCTGCGCCTGCCACTCGATTCGGCCGACGACGATCTCGGGTCGCTCATCGTCCGGCCGCCATCGCTCGATCTGCTGCGCCTCGATGTCGACGATCCAATACTCGGCGACACGATGCCGCTGGTAGAACCGGCGCTTGATCGACCGGTCGTACTTGAGGCTCGCCGGTGACAGCACCTCGATCGCGAGGGCGAGCGAGCGAATGCTGATCCATCCCAACCGCGACCGAACGCGCGGAGCCACGAACAAATCGGGCTGGACGGTCGTGTCGGGCTCGAGCTGGACATCGGATGGCGACATCCAAATTTCTACGTCGCGGTTGCCGCGCAGATAGTTGCCGAACGCCAGGTGCAGCTCGCCGACGGCGTACTGATGTGCCATCCGCGGCGCCGGCGTCACGAGCAGCTCGCCGTCGACGACCTCGTATCTCGGCCACGCGCGATCCTCGCGCTGCAAGGCGCGCGCGTCGTCCGCGTGCCAGCGACGTTTGCTCTCGCAGGCATGCCCGTATGGTGCTCGGCTACGCTACGCCTCCGCCATGAACGGATACTTGTAATCGTGCGGCGGCGAAAACGTCTCCTTCACCGACCGCGCGCTCACCCAGCGCACGAGGTTGAGCTTCGACCCCGCCTTGTCGTTCGTGCCTGAGCCGCGCGCACCGCCGAACGGTTGCTGCCCCACTACCGCGCCGGTCGGCTTGTCATTGATGTAGAAATTCCCCGCCGCGTTGCGGAGCGCCATTGTCGCCTCACGCACCGCGCGCCGGTCGTTGGCGAACACCGCGCCGGTGAGCGCGTACGGCGACGTGCGGTCGACCAACTCCAACGTCTCACCCCAGTCGGCGTCGTCGTACACGTACGCCGTGACGACCGGGCCAAAGATTTCCTCGCAGAGCAGCCGGTAGTCCGCGCTCTTCGCCTGAATGAGCGTCGGCTTGATGAAATATCCCTCATCGCCCTTGGCCACGCCGCCGGAAATGATCTTGGCGTTCGTGCGCGCGTCGTCGAGATACTCGCTGATCTTCTTGAACGCGCGCTCGTCGATCACTGCGCCGACGAAGTTGCGGAAGTCGGTGATGTCGCCCATGCGCATGTCTTCCATGATCGCCACGGTGCGATCGCGCACGTCGTTCCACAGCGAGCGCGGAATGTAGACGCGGCTCGCCGCCGAGCACTTCTGGCCCTGGTATTCGAACCCGCCGCGCGCGATGGCGACCGCGAGCGCCTGCGGATCGGCCGACGGATGCGCGACGATGAAATCCTTGCCGCCCGTTTCGCCGACGATGCGCGGATATGTCGCGTAGTTCGCCATGCTCGCGCCGATCGTCTTCCACATGCTGTTGAACACCGCGGTGCTGCCGGTGAAGTGCACGCCGGCGAGATCGCGGTGCGACAACAACACCTTGGAGATTTCGGCTGCGTCGCCCGGGACGAGATTGATCACGCCCGGCGGCATGCCGGCCGCCTCGAACAACTTCATGAGATAGTGCGCCGACAGCATCGCGCTCGACGCCGGCTTCCAGATCACCGTGTTGCCCATCAACGCCGGCGCCGTTGGCAGATTGCCGGCGATCGACGTGAAGTTGAATGGCGTGACCGCGTACACGAATCCTTCGAGTGGACGCAGGTCCAGCTGATTCCACATCGTGTTGTTCGAGATCGGCTGCTCGTCGTAGAGCTGCTGCGCGAACCCCGCGTTGAACCGCCAGAAGTCGACCAGCTCGCACGCGGCATCGATCTCGGCCTGGAACACTGTCTTGGATTGGCCGAGCATCGTCGCGGCGTTGATCGTCGCGCGCCAGGTCGTGGTGAGGAGCTCGGCGGCTTTCAGAAATACCGCGGCGCGATCTTCCCACGCCCAGTTCGACCATTCCACCCGCGCTTGGCGCGCCGCTTCGATCGCCTGCTGCACGTGCGACGCCGACGCCTTGTGCCAGTCGGCCAGCACGTGCTTATGGTCGTGCGGCATGACCGAGTGCGCCGTCTGCCCCGTGCGGATTTCTCGCCCGCCGATCGTGATCGGAATGTCGACGCGCTCGTTCGCCATCGACTTGAGCCGAGCTTTGAGTTCCGCGCGCTCGGGCGAGCCGGGCGCGTATTGCTTGATTGGCTCGTTGACCGGCGGCGGTACGCGGCGCGTGCCGTTGTACCCGCTCAGCGGCGCGACCCGCGGTGACACGGTGCTCTCCGCCTGCTCTGATTCGGCAGCGGATAGATCATGCGTGGTAGTGGCCACAAAAGTCTCCGGCGTAGCACGATCGGCTCGCGGACGAGCCGTTGGATAGACGAGCAAAGATGCCCCTCAAAAGAAACAGCCTCGCCACGCGCGCGCCAAGGTCGCCGGTCATTCATCGCTTCGGCTCTGCGGCGCTACCTTCCTGCAGCATGCCCCGCGTTCCCTACCTGCTCATCCTGTCCGCGCTGTGTCTCGCGTGCGACACCTCGCCAGTCGACTGGTCCGACCCCGTCGCCATCGTTCCACCTCCCGGCGCGTCGCGGCTCGTCGTCGACTCGAGCGGCAGTGCCCGCCTTGTAGGCGACACGCTGCGCATCGACCATCCGCCCAGTGTGCCAGGCCTGTGCACGACGTCGGTGCGTGGCGCGATGGCGACGCGACACCTGTACGCGGGATGGTGGAGCGTGCGCCATGACAGCAGCGCCGTGCTCTACGTGGCGCCCTCGAGCGACGGCGGCCGATCGTGGATGCAGCCCATCGCCGTCGACACGAGCGACGTCGGCACCGTTGGTTGCAGCCGCCCGCCACCGGCGCTGGCGACCGTTGGCGACGACGTCTACGTCGCGTACTCGATGGCCGCGCCGGAAGGAATGGGCGTGTTCGCCGCGCATACCATGGGCGGTATGCTCCACTCGCCGGTGGCCGTGATCTACGGCGATCGCCTCGTGTCTGTCGCGATTGCGACCGATGGCGACGACGTGGCCGTCGCGTACGAAGATCCGAACGGCACGCGCCCGCAGGTCGACGTCGCGCTTTCGACCACACAAGGACACATTTTCGAGTCGCACCTCACCGCGTCGCGCTCGGTCGACGACGCGGCCGCGCCGGCGGTCGCGCTGTCGGGTCACGCGCTCGCGGTTTCCTGGTCACTCAAACGTGCGGCCGACGGTTCAGCGAGCCGGGTGGTCCGCGTGGGGCACATGCCATGACGCACTACTTCGGCGCTCATACCATCGACAACGGCGGCATTCACATGGCGGCGCGCCGCGCCGGCGCGGCCGGCATGCGCGCGGTGCAGATCTTCAGCGCCATCCCCAAGTACTACGGCGACAAGGTTTCGATCAAAGCCGAACGCATCGAGCGCTTTCGCGCCGCGCTCGCCGAGACGCGGATCGATCCGCAGTTCGTCGTCGTGCACGCGGCGTACGTGCTCAACACGGCCACGCCCGAAGAGGAAAAGTCGAAACGTGCGCGCGACGGACTGGCCAAAGAGCTCGAGCGCTCGACGGCGCTCGGCGCCGGCGCGGTGTGTTTTCACCCCGGCGCCGCGACCGACGACGACCGCGAGGCGGCCGCCACTCGCGTCGCCGCGGCGATCGTCAACGCGCTCGAGCACGTGCCGCACGGCAAGACGCGTCTGTTGGTCGAGAACACGGCTGGCGCCGGTCGCACGTTTGCCAAGACGGCCGCGGAAGTAGGCGCCATTCTGCGCCACGTGCCCGCAGCGCTGCGTCCGCGCACCGGCTATGGCTTGGATACCTGTCACCTGTTTTCGTCGGGCTACGACGTCCGAGGCGGCGCCATGTCGCGGGTGATCGACGAATTCGAACAGGCCACGGGCGAGGTGCCGGGCTTCTTTCACCTCAACGACAGCGAAGGCGACCTCGGCTCGAACAAGGATCGACACGCGCTGCTCGGTGAGGGCCGCATTGGGATCGAGCCGTTCGCCGCGCTCGTCGCCGATCGGCGCTCACAGGGAATTCCGCTCATCCTCGAGACGCCGCAACAGGTCGTCGACATCGGCGAGGACGACGCGACGCCTGACCCGTACGACGTACGGATGATGACGCTGCTCCAAGGCATTGCGCACTGATGCGAAATCGGATTCGTCGCGCATTCGTACTTTGTGTGGCGGCAGGAGACGTCGCGATCATGACACCGGAAGTCGATCCTCATAGGGGAAATCGGCATTTTCCCTATTGCGTCCTACACTGATCACTATACCTTTCGCCCTCGAAGGTGGTCGGTTTTCATAGGGGAAATCGGCAATCTTCGAGAGTCAAACCCCAACCATTCCATCTACCGGGAGAGAGAATGGCTGCAAAGAAGGGTAAGAAGAAAGCCGCGAAAAAGAGCGGCAAGAAGAGCGCGACGAAGGCGCGCAAGCCCGCCAAGAAGGGCGGAGCGAAGAAGAGCGCCAAGCGTGCGAAGCGCACGCCGAACGCGGCATTCATGAAGCCGATGCAGCCGGATGCGGCTCTCAGCGCGGTCGTGGGTGGAAACCCAATGCCACGCACCGAGATCACGAAAAAGATCTGGGTCTACATCAAGAAGAACAATCTTCAAGATGCCAAGGAGCGTCGCATGATCAACGCGGATGACAAGCTCCGCGTGGTGTTCGGTGGCAAGGGCAAGGTCTCCATGTTCGAGATGACCAAGCTCGTCAACAAGCACATCAAGTAGCCACCCGCTGGTCTGCACTCGGAGGGGGGACGTGCGACTCGCACGCCCCCCCGCTGCATTTAGAGAAGCAGCGATTCCTCCTGCGGAAACGTCCCACGTGTGTCGCCCGTAGGGACGGCACTACATTCTTCCGACATGGCGAAACCCCCGCAAAAAAAGCCGGCAAAGCCAGCCGCCAAATCGTCGAACGTCGTCGCGCAGGCGCGCGGCAGCCAGAACAAGGGATCGATGTCGCCCCTCGCCCGCTGGCTGTGGGAGAATTTCAAGTCGCTCGTCGGCGCGGTCATCATTTACCTGTTCGTGAAAACGCTGCTCGTCGAGGCGTATCGCATTCCGTCGGGAAGCATGATCCCCACGCTGCTCGTCGGCGACTGGCTGTTCGTCAACAAGCTCGCCTACGGGCCGACGATTCCATTCACGAACTCGCATTTGCCCGGCTACGCCGATCCCAAACACGGCGACGTGGTCGTGTTCGTGTCGCCCTACCAGGCGGACAACGGCAACGACCCCACGCCGGTGCTCGTCAAGCGACTCATCGGAATGCCCGGCGACACGCTCTACATGCGCGACGGCCAGCTCTTCCTCAACGGCGTGGCGCAACACCAGAATCTTGCCGAGCCGAACGCGCCGGGCGACAACAGCCAGTTGAGCGACGATTTCGCCTGGCAGCGCACCGCCGAGATCAAAGGCTCCCGCTTCGGCGCACCGCCGGCGCAGACTCACGCTCGGCAACTGGGGGCCGCTCAAGGTTCCGCCCGATCACTATTTCATGATGGGCGACAACCGGTACTGCTCCAAGGACAGTCGGTACTGGGGCATCGTCCCGCGGGACAACATTCGCGGTCGCCCGCTGTTCGTGTACTACTCCTATCGCCCCGGCGCGGGGCCGGCGACGACGGACTGCGACGGACAGGTCAGCGATCGGCCCGTGCCGTTCATCAGCGACATCCGCTGGGGGCGCCTCGGACACTGGATCAAGTAGTCGCCGGCACGGCGTGACGAACCGGTCTGGCGCCCCGTGCGCCGAGCCGCCATCGTCCCTGTCATGACCACCGGCTTTGCGCGACGCACGTTCGCCGCCCCGCGCGGCTCCATCGCGCTGGCGCTGTTCGCGCTCATGCTCGCGCCGGCATCGGCGCTGCGTGCGCAGGCAGCGCAGACGAGCGGCGAGTGGCCGACGTACGGCGGAGATCTCGGCGCGTCCAAGTACTCGGCGCTCACCGACATCAACCGCGGCAACGTGGCCACGTTGGTGAAGGCGTGGGAGTGGGCGACGGGCGAAACGCCCAACGCCAGTCCGCGCACGCGCCCCGGAAATTTCCAGGCGACGCCGCTCATGATTGGCGACACGCTGTATCTCAGCACGTCGTACAATCGTGTCGTCGCGCTCGACGCGAGCACGGGGCGCGAACTGTGGGCGTACGATCCCAAGGCGTATCTCGCCGGCCAGCCGCCCAACGGGACTGGCTTCGTGCATCGCGGCGTTGCCACGTGGAGCGACGGCAAGCAGCGCCGCATCTTCATGAACAGCCGCTGGAATCTCATCGCGCTCGACGCGTCGACCGGCACGCCGATCCGCACCTTCGGCGACACCGGCGTCGTGGACCTCACGCGCCAGCTCGCGCGCAACGGCAAGCCGGTGAACAAGCTGCACTACACGGAAACGTCGCCGCCGATCGTGTGGCACGACCTCGTCATCGTCGGCAACGGCGTCGCGGACAAACTGATCTACCCGAACGATCCGCCGGGCGACGTGCAGGCGTTCGATGTGAAATCCGGCAAACGCGCGTGGAGCTTCAGTCCCGTTCCCCGCAGCGAGGACGATTCGGCGCGCGAACACCTGGGAGAACGAATCGTGGCGCACGGCGGGGCACACCAACGTCTGGGCGCCGATCAGCGTCGACGATCGCCGCGGGCTCGTCTATCTCCCCGTGAGCACGCCGAGCAATGATTGGTACGGCGGTGCGCGCCTTGGCGACGACCTGTTCGCCGAGTCGATCGTCTGCCTCGAGGCGAAGAACGGCAAGCGTGTCTGGACGTTCCAGACAGTGCATCACGGCCTGTGGGATTACGATCTCCCCGCCGCGCCAGTGCTCGGCACGGTGCGCGTCGACGGCAAGGCGCGCGACATCGTCGCCGTTCCGGCGAAGACTGGATTTCTGTTCGTGTTCGATCGCGTCGACGGGAAACCGATCTGGCCGATCGAAGAGCGCGCGGTTCCGCAGAGCGACGTGCCCGGTGAACGCGTGGCGCGGTCGCAGCCCGTACCCACGCGGCCGCAGCCGTTCGCGCGGCAAGGGTTCGCGTTCTCGGATCTGACCGACTTCACGCCTGCGATCAAGTCGAAGGCGCTCGATGCGACGCGCGATTTTCGATTCGGACCGTTGTTCACGCCGCCGTCGCGCGAGGGCACGATCGTCATGCCGGGCGCGATTGGCGGATCGGGGTGGGGCGGCGGTGCGTTCGATCCGTCGACGGGGTGGATCTACATCAAGGCGTCGAACCTGCCGGCGCTGTACAAGATCGTGCAGCCCGCGCGCTCCGACACGCTCGACGCCGACTACACCGCCGACCTCGCCGCGCAGTCGCTGCGCGTGACGTTCCCCGGTGACAGCGGGCAGCCGGCCGCTCTCGCTGCCGATCAACAAGCCGCCGTACGGCACGATGGTGGCGATCGATCTCAATACCGGCGAGACGAAGTGGAACGTGCCGTTCGGCGACACGCCGGCAGTTCGTAACAATCCGCTGCTAAAAGGCGTGACTCTGCCGCCGCTCGGCGTCGCCGGATCGCCGGGCCCAATCGTCACGGCGGGCGGACTGCTGTTCGCCACCGGCGGCGGGTCGACGCTGTACGCCGTCGATACGCGCGACGGCAAGACGCTCTGGTCGGCGGACCTCGGCCAGAATGGCTACGCTGTGCCGATGACCTACCGGACGAAGGGCGGCAAGCAGTACGTCGTCATCGCCACCGGTGCGGCGAACGGCGCCAAGCTGATCGCGTTCGCGCTGCCCTGAGTCTCTCTCAATGCCTCTCGTCTTTCCGTTCGACCCAGACATTCGTCGCGCGTCGACCATACCGGCGCGGCTGTACAACGATCCTGTGTATCTCGAGCTCGAGCGCGAGCGTGTATTCGCGCACACCTGGCAATTGGCTGCGCGTCGCGAACAGCTCGTCGAACCGGGCTCGTTCGTCACTGCGCAGATCGGCAACGAGTCCGTGGTCGTCGTGCGCGACGGCGACACGCTGCGCGGCTTCTACAACGTGTGTCTCCATCGCGCGGGACCAGTCGCGCACGGGTGCGGACGCCGACAAACGCTGCAGTGCAAGTATCACGGATGGACCTACACGCTCGACGGCCGCCTGCTGCGCGCGCCGGAAATGGAAGGCGTCGAGCGTTTTTCGCCGGACGACATGCGCTTGCGGCCTGTGGCTGTGGCGGCGTGGGGACCGTTGGTGTTCGTCAATCTCGACGGCATGGCTCCGCCGCTCGACGAAATGCTCGAGGACATTCCCAATCGCGTGGCGCCGTTTGGTTGCGACAGCATGCGGTTCGTCATGCGCAAGGAATACGAGCTCGCCTGCAACTGGAAGGTCTACGTCGACAACTACCTCGAGGGATATCACATCCCCGTGGTGCACCCGTCGTTGCACAAGGAGATCGACTACGACGCGTACCGCGTCGAGCCGCGGCGCTACTCGTCGATTCAGCACGCGCCGCTCCGGCCCGCGCTGGGACTGGCGGCCGCTGAACGACGCTACGATCCAGCCAAGGCCGCGGTCGCCGAGGCGGTGTACGGGTGGCTGTTTCCGAACATCATGCTCAACGTGTATCTCGGACTGATGCAGACCAACGCCGTGCTTCCGCTCTCACACGATCGCACCGCGGTAGTGTTCGAGTGGTTCGCCACCGATCCGCCGGCCGATCCGGCAACCGATCCGGAATGGTCGCGGCTGGTCGACTTCAGCGACGAGATCCAGGATGAGGACATTGATATTTGTGAAACGGTACAGCGCAATCTCCGTTCGCGCGTGTACGATCGGGGTCGCTACTCGGCCACGCGTGAGAACGGCGTGCATCACTTTCATTCGCTGTTGCACGAGTTCTTGACGTAGGCGTGCATCAATTGAGCATGCTGGGTTCGCCCATGTCGCTCGTTTCAACGCTCGCGGCGCTTGGTGCGTGCCTGGTGCTCGTCACGGTGGTTGGCTGGTGGGTGGCACTGCGTGTACAGCGCCGCTATGCGGCGCGCGAGCGCGAGATGCGCGCGCGGCTCCTGCGGTCCGCCCGCCTCGCGGCGGTCGGGGAGCTCGTGGCGGGTGTGGCGCACGAAGTGAACAATCCGTTGGGCAGCATCAGCGCGTTTGCGCAAATTCTGCTGCGCGACGAGGCACTCACGGCGGCGCAGCGCGACTCCGTGGACGTCATCAATGCCGAAGCACTGCGAGCGAGCCAGATCGTCAAGGATCTGCTCGCCTTTGCACGGAACAGCGATCCGGTGCGCGCGCCGCTCGATGTGAATTCGGTCATACAGAGCGCGCTCAGGCTGCACGGATACGAGCTGTCCTCCAACCGCATTGGCGTCGAGCTGGCGTTGGCCGCGCGGTTGCCGACGGTGTTGGGGGACGCACGGCAACTGCAGCAGGTCTGCCTCAACGTGATCAGCAACGCGATTCAGGCCATGTCGCCTGGCGGCAGCGGGACGCTGTTCGTCTCGACGAGGGTCAGCGGTTCGCGAGTCATTGTCGAGCTGGGCGACACCGGTCCGGGGATTCCCGACCATGCGGCGGCGCGTGTGTTCGAGCCCTTTTTCACGACGAAGGACGACGGCAAGGGAACGGGCTTGGGGCTCAGCGTGAGTCGCGGAATCATCGAAGCGCACGGTGGCACAATCGAAGTGGCGAGCACGTCCGCGTCGGGCACTATATTCAGGCTGAGTTTGCCGGCGGCCGCATCGGCCGATCTGGACGCGGCGCAGGGCGCCGCCGGGGTCGCTCAGCCCGCCTCGGGGGCCTCGAACGTATCAGAACGCTAGTTCACGTTGCGACCCTTTCGGCGATTCGTTTGTCTAAAGGAGGTAAGTCATGCCGACCTTCTTTCCTACCCACAGCGTCGAGTTCCACCTCGAAGAGCCCAAGGCGTTCCGCCGAATCTCGTTTTCGTTAGTCGAGATGGCGATCGTCACCGGTGTGCTCGTGCGAGTGTTTCGCTTGCTCGTGCTCACGCACGGCTCGAACAACTGGCTGTACTTTGGCGGCACGTTCGCATTGGGCATGATCGTGCTCCTCGGCATGCTCACCGCGCACCTGGCCAACTATCCGCTGCACCAATATTTCTGGCGCGCGCCGACCTTTGCGTTGATCGAGGTCGCGTCGGAAATGACGGTGAGCGCGCTGCTCATTGCCGCTGGCCGCGAGCCGAACGGTACCGTGCTCGCGCACTGGGACGATTGGGTGGGGATGGGGCTCAACGCGCTGTTGATCCGCGGCATCGCCATTGTCGTGTGGGGCCTGATCCTCGCCGGCGTCGTCCAACTCGTGCGGCGCACGATCGTGCACGAGGACGACGAGCCCACCGAGCCGCGAGCGCAGTAAACTTTCCGTAAAAGGGCTAGCGCACGGGCGTGCGGCGTCCAGTTTCTTGGACGAGCACTCTCACCCGTTTGCGCGAGGCATGGATGGGCACGGATCGTCGATCATTTCTGAAAATTTCGGCCGCCGCCGGCGGCGCGCTCGGACTCAACGCGCTCCCGCACGTGGCGCGGGCGCTCGACACGCGCCACGTCGCGCAGCCAGCGCGGAACGTAGAACGCGCCGCGACACCGCTCGACATTCTCATCCTGGGCGGAACGGGTTTCACTGGCCCGGAGCAGGTGGAGTACGCGCTCGCCCGCGGACATAAAGTCACGCTGCTCAACCGCAATCGCCGCCGTCCGGACTTTTTCAAAGGCCGCGTCGACCAACTCGTCGGTGACTTGAGTGCCGACGTGAGCGCGCTGGCGGGAAAAAAGTTCGACGTCGTGATCGACAATCCGACGACCTTTCCCGCGTGGGTCCGCAACGCCGCCCAGTATCTCAAGGGCAACACTGGCCAGTACATCTTCATTTCGACGATCTCGGTCTATCCCGACGACAGCCAGCCGAACAAAGACGAGTCCGACAAAACGACGCCCATGCCCGCCGGCGTCGATCCGTACACGCTCGTGCCGCAGCACGCAGGACAGTACTACGGCGCTCTCAAAACGTTCGCCGAGCAGGAAGTGCAGCGGCAGTATCCGGGGATCAACACCATCGTGCGCCCCGGCTTGATCGTTGGCCCGCTCGATCCGTCGGACCGCTTCACCTATTGGCCGGCGCGCATCGATCGCGGCGGCGCGGTGATCGCGCCGGGCAATCAGAGTGATCCGGTACAGTTCATCGACGCGCGCGATCTCGCCGAGTGGATGATCCGCCTCGCGGAAAACCACACGTTGGGAACGTTCAACGCGACGGGGCCGTCCAAGCCGCTGACGATTGCGGAAATGTTGTACGGCATCAAAGCCGTGACGACGGCGGGCGCACAATTCACCTGGGTGCCTGAGGATTTTCTCACCGCCCGCAAAGTGCAGGGTTGGGTGCAGATGCCGGTGTGGGTCGGGTCGGCGCCCGACTCGCGCGGCTTCGCGCGACGGAACATCGACAAGGCGCTCGCCGCCGGACTCACCTTTCGTCCGCTCGCCGTGACGGCGAAGGACACGATCGACTGGGTGAAGACGTTGCCCGCCGCCGATCAGAAACGAATCGTCGATGCTACGCGCGCTGGAATGCCCGCACAGCGTGAAGCCGACGTGCTCGCCGAATGGGTGGCCAAGGGCGGCTCCGCCAAGTGACGCCGTTGCGCAGGCTCGTCGACGTGCGCGAGGGCGAGTCGCGCGCGATGTTCTCGAGCTTCGTGTATTTCTTTTTCGTCATGAGCGGCTACTTCATTTTGCGGCCAATCCGCGATGAAGTCGCCGCGGCGACCGGCGTCACGAAACTGCCGTGGCTGTTCACCGGCACACTGGCCGTGACGTTGTGCTTCAACCCGCTCTTTTCCGCGCTGGTCGTACGCTTTCGCGCGCGGATGGTGATCGCGACGAGCTACCACTTTTTCGCCGCGAATCTGATCGGGTTCTACCTGTTGATGCGCTTTGCCGCGTCGGCGCACAACGCGACGATATCGATCTGGACGGGGCGCGCGTTTTTCATCTGGACGAGCGCGTTCAATCTGTTCGTCGTGTCGATCTTCTGGTCGTTCATGGCCGACGTGTTCCGGAGCGAGCAAGCGAAGCGATTGTTCGGGTTCATCGGCGTCGGCGGCACGCTGGGGTCGATCATCGGATCGGCGGTGACGGCGTCGCTCGCCACGCGCATCGGGGCGGTGAACCTTCTGCTCGTGTCGGCGGCGTTGATCGAGCTCGCGGTGATCACGGTGGTGAGCTTTCCCACAACCGCCGGCGTGCGCGTCATACCGCGCGACGAACCGCCGATTGGCGGAACGGTGTGGGCCGGCGTCACCGACATCCTTCGGTCGCCGTACCTGCTCATGATCTGCGGTTTTCTCATCCTCTACGTGACCGGCTCCACGTTCCTGTACTTCGAGCAGTCCGACATCGTCGGACGGTCGTACGCCAGCCACGACGTGCGCACGCAGGTGCTCGCACAGGTCGAGTTGGTCGCGCAGGTGCTGACGGTGCTCACGCAAGTGTTCTTCACCGGCCGCATCATCCGGTGGATTGGTCTCACCGCCACGCTCGCCCTGCTGCCGGCGCTGAGCATCCTCGGCTTCGGCGCGCTTGGCGTCGTGCCGGTGTTCATGACGCTGTCCGTGTTCATCGTGCTTCGGCGCGCGGCCAACTTCTCGCTTACCAATCCGGCGATGGAAGTGCTGTTCACCGTCGTGCCGCGCGAGGAGAAGTACAAGGCGAAGAACTTCATCGAGACGTTCGTGTACCGCGGCGGCGACCAGGTGTCCGGCTGGCTGTTCGCCGGACTATCCGTCCTCGGGCTCGGGCTCTCGGGAATCTCCTTTGCCGCCGTGCCGCTCTCCGCGGTGTGGCTGGTCGGTTCGGTGTGGCTCGGGCGACGTCACGCCGTGCTCGCCGCGACCAACGACTCCACGACACCGTCCGCGCCGGCGCCGAAGGCAACGTCCATTCCCATCGCGGTGTGAACGCGAACCGTGCTGCGCGCGCGGTGTCGCGCGTCGTCACTGTAGCCGGCGCGCTGCTCCTCGGCGTGACGTGCGTTCCCGCGGCGTTGCGTGCGCAGGCGGCCGCGGCGGCGGCGCCG
Organism: uncultured Gemmatimonadaceae bacterium; assembly: GCA_963817445.1. Lineage (GTDB taxonomy): Bacteria > Gemmatimonadota > Gemmatimonadetes > Gemmatimonadales > Gemmatimonadaceae > JAQBQB01. The sequence goes on along the minus strand of CAWFOG010000024.1, from coordinate 195,235 downwards.
TCGGCGTGTGCGAACGACGCCAACCGTCACCGCTTCGACTTCTGGATCGGCGAGTGGGAGGTGCGGACGCCGGCCGGTCGGTTGGATGGCCACAGCAGCGTGCGGCCGGTGAGCGGCGGCTGCGGACTGTTAGAGAACTGGGAAGCCGTCAACGGCACGACGGGCAAGAGCCTCAACACGTACAACCCGGCGCTCGGTCGTTGGGAGCAGTTCTGGGTCGGGCAGGGCGGCGCGGTGACGGAGTATCGCGACAGCGAATGGCGGGGCGATACGCTCGTCTTTCACGCCACGTCGACGACGAACGGCCGGACGCAGCAGATTCGCCTGAGCTTCAACCGCAATGCTGACGGCTCGGTGCGGCAGTTCTCGGAACTCTCTGTCGACGGCGGCACCACCTGGTCGGTGGGATACGAGTACTTGTACAGGCACCCGTAGCGCCTGCCGCGGCTAGAATCGCAGCCGCAGACCCGTGAGAATCGTCCGGCCCGGAACGACCGTGATGTTGTCCGGTTCGCCGCGCTGATAGTTCAGCAGATTCTCAGCCGATATGTCGATCGAGAATTCGGTGCCGAGGTCGCGCGACGCGGTGGCGTGCACGCGCAGACCGCCGTCGTACCGGCTCCAGTAACTGCGAAGTTCCGCGCCGGAGAGATCGCGCGCGCTCGACTGATTGCTCTCGAGCGCTGTGGCCAATGCGATCTCGTCGTAGTTGATCCAATCGAACGCCCGCGAGGCGCCGAGCGATGCGCGCCAACGCGTCGCCGTCCACGCTGCGGTGAGGCTCGCCGTGCGCGCCGGCACCTGCAGCATGCGATCGCCCGTTTGCAGATCGCCGTTGTAGCCCGGCGCCAACCGCATGACGCGGCTGTCGACGAACGACAGCGCACCCGTCGCCGTGAGATGCGAGACGCCGGTCGATGCCTCGAGCTCCCAGCCCGCGGTTGGCGATCTCACCGACGTTTTCCGGCTCGTACTGCATGGTCTGCTGGTCCAGACCGGTCGACTGCCTGCCAAGTGCGACGTCCTGAATCAGCCCGGACGCGCGCTGGTCGAAGCGCGTGACGTGCAGCGCGAACAGTTGCTTGAACAACACGTCGACGCCGCCCTCGATGCCGGCCTGCTCTTCCGGACCGAGCGACGCGCGCGCCACCGCTTCCGCGGCCTGTGCGGCGGCGGTATTCGCTCCGGGCGCGAATTCGGAGTGCGTCAGCAGCGACGGCGGGCGAATGCCTCGGCCATACGCCGCGCGCAACTTGACGGTGATTCCGTTGCGATCCACCACGGCCGTGCCACCGAGCATTGGCAAAACCGCCGTGCTGTTCCACGCCGCCAAGCGACTGTCCTGCTCGACCCGCACGCCGGCGGTACCGAACAACGTATTCGCAAGCGCGCCATTGGCCTGCGCCGTGACGCCGGTGGTGTTCTCCCACGCGTCGATCGGACTGCCAGTCAGCATCGTTGTCGCGGTGCGTCCCAGCGGCGCGAGTTGATCGGTCGCGATGGATGTCTCGCGCAATGTCGAATGCTCGGCGGAGAATGAGAGCACGGCGTTCGTCGGAGCGTTCGCGGCGATGTGCAGCTCGCTCGTCGCGCGGATCGTGGCGCGGTCGGCGCTTCCCTCGGCGGCGAGCAACGCGGAATCCGCCGCACTGCGCACGGGCGAGGCAGCGTTGATCGCCGCGTTCGACAACCGATAGCCGTCGATTCCCGCGACAAACGAATGCGTCCAGCGGCCGTCGGGCGCCGTGGTCGCGTTCAAACCAAAGGTGTATTCGCTCACCGATTGTGGTGGACCTGGCGCGGTCACGCGGGTCAGCGAATCCGCCGGCCCAGCCGGAGCGGGAAGGAACGGGCTGTTCGGCGTGCCGGACTGCTGCGTGAAGAAACGCGCCGTTGCCGACAGCGCGCTGTGCTCACCCACGGAGCGAACGCCGCCAGACACCATCAGGTCGCGACTGAATCCGTCCGGCACGAACGAGCCGAGCGTTTCGCCGGACACGCGCAGATCCGCCGAACGCGCGTCCGTGCCGCCGAGGAGCGACACGGAATGGCTCTGTGCCAGAACGTCGCGCGCGTACGCGCTGTGCGACGTGCCGGCCGCCGAGCGCAGCGACGCGTTGAACCCGTCGTTCGGTGCGTCCTGCCGCGTGATGATGTTCACGACGCCGCTGATCGCGTCGGCGCCGTAGAGCGCCGAGCCCTGCGGGCCGCGAATGATTTCGATGCGATCGACGGACGCAGGGTCGAAGTGCGTGACGACGAGTGGGTTCGCGACCTCCACACCGTCGATATAGATCTTTGGATAGCTCATGCCGAACGAACTAGCGCCGCGAATGCTCGCGTACGAGCTGAGCATGTTCGACGGCGACTGTGCCCAACCCCAGACGCCGGGCGTGTAGGAGTCGAGCGCGCCGGTTAATGTGTTGGTGTTGTCGCGCTCGAGTCGCCGGCCGTCGATCACTTCGGTGGCGGCCACCGTGGCGCGCTGCGGCGTACCGACCGCGGTGCTCGTGACGATGACGCGATCGAGCACGCCGAGCGTGCCAGCCATGTCCGGCGCTTCGGGCTGCGCGCGCGCGGGCGTTTGCGGAGCGAGGACGACTTGATCGCCGCCCAGCCCGATCGCGGCGACGCTGGTGCCAGACAGGAGCGTCGCCAGCACGCGGCCCGCGGGCGCTCCGTCGGCGCTCAGGCAGACCGAGCGGTCGAGCGGAAGCAGTTCGTCGCTGTACGAGAGACTCAAGCGGCCGGCGGTGGCGAGACGATCGAGCGCGTCGCGCAGCGAGAGCACGGTCGCGCGAATGTTGACGGTGCGATCGAGCGGGGGCGACCAGCGGGCGGACGTCGAGCGAGCGAGCGAGTCGGTCGATTGGGCTGCGCAGGCACGCGCTTGCGCTGTCGCGGTGCGCGCCAGACACAGCGCCGCGACAACGCCCATCGATTCACACCCAAGCCGCAACGTGCGCTGGTTCACCGTATGGCAGCCGATCCGTGTATCGCCGTAATCGTCGCGCTGTCCCCGTGACGCTCGATTCGTGCATCGAGCGAAAGCCCGATGTTCCTCAGTACATCATCAACGGGCTGTCCGCTGTCGACCGTTGTACTCACGTGCCGGTCGACGAGCGACGAGTCGCCAACTGTCAGTAGTACGCCGTACCACCGGTGAAGTTCGCCGGCGATCTGTGCCAGCGACGCATTTCGGAAGACCAGGCGTCCCGTCGTCCATGCCATGTCGTCCGCGACTGCCGCGTGACGCTCGGCGTGGGCAATTCCAGTCAAATCGACCGTCCCGCGGTCCCCTGCTGCAAGCGCCACACCGGCATCCACCGGCGACCCCGAGCGGCGGAGTCGCACGCTGCCGGCGACGACGGACACGCGCGTGGCGCTGCCCGCGTCGCTCTCGACGACGAACGTCGTGCCGATGTCTTCGATGATCGCGTGGCCGACCGTCAGCGTGAACGGACTGGCGGCGTCGTGCCGCACGGTGAACAGCGCGTCGCCATGCAGCTCGACGTTGCGGGCGGAGACGCCGTAGCCGGCTGGAACGTCGAGCCGGCTGTCGGGGCCGAGGACGACGCGCGATCCGTCGGCGAGCAGCACGGAGTCGCGCTGTCCGACCGACGTACGATATTGGCGCGCCAGCGCGAACGGTCCCGACGCCGGGTGCGAGCGTTGTGTGGCGACGGCGATGGCGACGATGCCCGCCGCGGCGAGAACTGTCGCCGCCGCCGCGATTCGCCAGCCGCGCGCCGCGCTGATCGAGCGAACTGTGCGGTGACTCGGCGCATTCATCGGCATGCGCTCAGCACGGTCGTTCATCCGATGACGTACTCGCGCCAGCGCGGCTTCGACGTCCAAGTCGCCCGGCAGGCCGGAGCCCGTGGAGTCGCGAAGGGCGTCTACGAGCTCGCGGTCGCCCGCGTTCGCTTCGAGCCACGCGCGCACCGTCGCCGCCTCGTCGACCGAACTCTCGCCAACGGCAAAGCGAGCGAGCGCGTCAGAGTCGGGTGGAGGCGGTGGGGGGAGCGAGGGACTGCCGGAGCTGGAGGTGCCGGGGGTCATGCTCTATCGACACGTGCGGGACTGCGTACCCTTAGTCGAACCGTGCGCCAATTCCAGGAGTATACCCGAGCCTCGTGACCGCGACCAGACGCCACTTCGAGCATGCGTGAGCCATCGGACGACCGCGCGCTTCTCGCCGGCCTTCGGGCCGGCGACCAGACCGCGTTCGACGCGATCTTTCGCACGCACTACGCGCACCTCGTGGCGTTCGCACAGAGCCTCCTCCACGACCGCGGCTCGGCGGAAGACGTCGCGCAGGATGTGATGCTGGAGTTGTGGCGCCGGCGCGCGGAGTTGGTCATTCAGGAATCTTTGCGCGCGTATTTGCTGCGCGCCACGCGCAACCGCGCATTGAATCAATTGCGTCACGCCAACGTCGAGCGCCGCGCGGAGCCGATGCTCATTGGAGAAGCGTCAATCGACGCCGCGGGGGCCGCGGGCGTCGTCGCGAGCGAGTTGCGCGCCGCGATTGTGTCGGCCGTCACCGAATTGCCACCGGGCTGCCGTGAAGTATTTGAATTGAGTCGCACGCATGGCCTCCGGTATGCAGAGATCGCCGCGACACTCGGGATCTCCGTGAAGACGGTTGAATCACAAATGGGAAAAGCTTTGCGTCACATGCGCAATCGGTTGGCGGCCTGGCTGCCATCGGGCGGCAGCGGGACCCGTTAACGAACGCGGACCGCCGGCGTCTCTCAGGGGACGGGGTTGGGGGGGTGGTCATGTGTCTCATCGCAGAATGGCCCCGAGCTGCAACCATCAATCAGGAATACATTATGAGCAAACTCTCTATCGCCTGCCTGGCGTCGATCGGCTTCGCCGTGGCCGCGTGTAGCGGCAGCGGCACCGACACCAGCGCCCCGTCGAACGGTCTGGCCGTCGACATGTCGTCGGCCTTCTCGACCACACCGGCCGGGTTCGACCAGATGACCACGAGCTTCGACGGCAGCCCGTCCGCGACCGGGTTCATGCCGACCTTCGACCGCGGCAATCGCGGGCGCGGCGGCTTCGGTCCGCTCGGCCGCGGCCCGGGCTTCGGCCTTGGCTTCATGGGCGGCGGTCTGGGCACGCCGTTCTTCGGCGACGGCATCGCCTTCTTCCTGCTGCATCAGACCGACGCCTGCACCTTCGACACCACGACCGGTATCGAGAGCTGTTCGGTCACGCGAAAGAACGGGCTCACGGTCACGCGCACGCTCAAGTTCACGGCGTTGGACGGCACGGCGCAGTCGAAGTTCGATGCCACCACGGACGCCTTCACGACGACGGCGTCGGTGACCGGCAGCCGGTCGCGCCAGGACAGCATGAGCACGAGCACGGTCAACGAATCGAACTCGGTCACGGTCTCGGGCCTCGCGGCGCCGAGCATGTCGCGCACGGTGAACGCCGTGTCGTCGGCTACCGAAGCGACGACCGGCACCTCGCCCTTTGGCGCCTTCACCTCGCAGCGTATGGCCGGCGACACCGTCACGGGCCTCGTCGTCGCGGCGCCGGGGAGCGGCAAGCCGTTCTATCCGACGGCGGGCACGGTCATCCGCAGCATGAGCGTGTCGATCACGCTCAACGGTGTGACGCCGATGTCGTCGACCCGTCGTGAGGAGATCACGTACGACGGTTCAGCGACGGCCAAGGTCGTGATCGACCACGACGGCACGACGCAGAACTGCACGCTGCCGCTGCCGTTTGGACATCTGACCTGCCAGTGATCCTGGCGCGGCGTACAGCCGCGATGGTGGGGTGAGTGATTGAGCTGGCGATGTGATGAAGGGCGGGCCCATGAAATCGTGGGTCCGCCCTTTGTTGTGGTGGGGAGGGGGTGAGTCCGCGCGCACGTCCCTATGTTATACTGAGACGCGAGCAGCCCAGACCGCTCACGCTCCGCTATCGACCCGGTGACATCGCATGATCAAGCGTGACAAAGAGCTGATTGTCGTTGGCGACCGCGTGCTCGTCCGCGTCGAAGAGGGCGAGGAGCGCTCGAACGTCGGCCTCTACCTTCCGCCGACCGCGGTCGAGAATCAGGCGGTGCAGGGCGGTACGATCGTCGCCACGGGGCCGGGCCTGCCAATGCCCAGTCCGGATTCGTTCTCCGACGAGCCGTGGCATGCGCCCTCACGCGAGACGCGATTCTTGCCGATGCAAGCTCGCACGGGCGACTACACGCTCTTTTTCCGCAAGGCCGCGGTCGAAATCACCTTCGAGGGTGACCGATATCTCGTAGTTCCCCAGGCCGCCATTCTCGCGCTCGTGCGCGACGAATGACAGTCAGCCGTCAACGATTCTTCGCCGGAACCTGAACCACATGCGTCTTCCACAGCAGATGTACGACGAACGACTCGTCACCCCCATGCGCCAGGAGCTCACGCGCCTCGGCGTCCAAGAGCTGCGCACGGCCGACGAAGTGGACGTGGCGTTGGAGACCGCCGACGGAACGGCGCTCGTCGTCGTGAACTCCGTGTGCGGCTGCTCGGCGCGCATGGCGCGGCCGGCGGTCGCGATCGCGCTCCAGAATCAGATCAAGCCCGATCGCGTGACGACGGTATTCGCCGGACAGGACGTCGAGGCGACCGAGCGCGCGCGCAGCTACTTCACCGGCTATCCGCCGTCGTCGCCGCAGATTGGCCTGCTCAAGGACGGCCAGCTCGTGTTCATGCTCGAGCGCTGGCAGATCGAAGGCCGGCCGGCCGACGAAATCGCCCACGACCTCGTCAACGCGTTCAATCGCTACTGCGCCGCGTAATCGCTGTTCGCGGCGCAGTAGCGAGATGAACCTCTCGCTACTTCTGTTATTTGTGATTCAGCGAGTAGACGTACGCCGCGACGTCGTGGATCTGGTCGTCGGTGAGCAGCGCCGGACGGGCTCCGCCGCGCGCCGGCATGGGATTCCGGTGTGACGGGTCCTTGATCGAATCCGCGGGCACGCCGGACGTGATGATGCGGACGAAGTCGTCGTAGCTGCCGTTCACGTGCGTGAATTTGCCGCTCGTCAGATCCGGCCCGCCGCGCGATCCCTTGGCGTCCATACCGTGACAGTTGCGGCACGACCGCGCGTGAAAGATCGAGTCGCCCATGGCGATCATTTGCGGCGACGTGCTCGAGGGCGACGGAGCGGTGTTCATCGTGCCGGTCTTGTGGCACGCGCTGACCGCGATTGCGGCGAGCAGAAGAGGCGTAAATCGAGCGAAGACTCTGTAGTTCATACCCAGGGCGATGAAGAGGTGAGGGAAAGCTACGTCGTCCGGCGATGAGCCTGCCAGTGCATGCTAGTGCATCAGAATACGAATGTCAGGATCCGGGTTCCTCGCACGCGATGCCGGCGATGGGGATGATGTCGAACCGCGCGCGACGCGTATCGGCGCGCCAGGCTTGCCGGATGCGCGTCGATCGCGCTGCGCCGGGTTCGGTCACGGCGATCGCCACGATGCGTCCGTCGACACGACCGGCGACGTCGCACGACGCCATGAACAGCCGCTCGTCGGCGGCCAGCGGCGGAATGCGCAGCACCGCGAGCACGACGCGGCTGGGCCGGATGCGACCCGCCGGCGCGCTGAGCGTGTCGAGCCAGATCATGTCGCCGAGTGGGGTGCGCACGCGCGCGAGGTCGTAGTCGCCCGCCGTGTCGCCGTTCTCGCGCGGGATGACCGCGCCGCCTTCCGAGCGAACATTCGCCGGCAGTGCGACATAGTGCAGCCCGACATAATCGCCCTCTGCGGCAGCAGCGGCGCGCGATGACGTTGGTGCCGGAGCGACGACCGCGGAATCAACGCGCGCGGAACGGCGATCGGCGCCGCCAGTGCACGCCGCGGCGAGCAGCGCGACGGCGGTCATGCCAGCCACGCGGGCCGACTGGAATTGTCTCATCATGACGTTGCCGACGTGTCGCGCAGGCGCGCGTACAGATACTGGTCGACGACTCGACCATCTTTGATCGCGCTTTGCCGCATCGTACCTTCGCGCACGTACGACGCTTTCTCCAGCGCGCGGCAGGAGCCGACGTTTGTCGTGAACGGCACGGCAAAAACGCGGAGCAAACCGCAGCTCGTGAACGCGTGCTCGGTCACCAACGAATGGCCGCGGTCGCGATGCCGCGATTCCACAGCGACTCGCCAATCCAATAGCCCATCTCCGCGCCGACGCGTTCGATGTCGCCGCCGATATGGAGACTGATGCCGCCGACCGCTTCGCCGCCGACGTCGATGGCAAAGCTCGTCGCGTCATCGGCGGCGAGGACGCGCGTGATGTACGCCGTGGCGTCGGTCTCGTTGAATGGATGCGGAAATCGATCGCGGAGGTTCTGCCACACGCGCCGGTTATTCCCATGGCGCGCCAGGCTCGGCGCGTCATCGAGGCGATAGGTGCGAACCGTACAGCGGTGGGATTTGAGTTCCATCGTTCAAACTCAGGCATTTTCCGCGCGATACATGACGACGCGCACGCGCTCGAGCGTGATGAGCCCGCCGCCGATCATCTCATCGAGCTCGGGAAGGATAGCGTCGATTCTCTCTTCAGTCTCGATGCACTCGACGACGATTGGCAGATCGACGGACAGCTCGAGGATCCGGTCGGTGTGAATCGTCGAGTTGGCGCCAAAGCCCATGATGCCGCGAAAGACCGTTGCGCCGGCGTAGTGGCGCGCGCGGAGCAGTTGGACGATCTCCTGATACAGCGGCTTGCCGTCGTGCTTGTCGGATTCGCCGAGGTGAATCCGCATCAACACCCGTTCGCCCTTGAAACCGTGCATGGCGTTCTCCGGTCGCGTCAAATGCCCTGACGAAGGGCGAGCAGCCGATTGGCGGCCGCGAAACCGAGCAATGTGCCGGCGAGCGCGAGGGCGACGCTCGATCCGATGTAGAGCGACGCCCGCCCGTACTCGCCGTTCTCAAGCAGCATCACCGTTTCAGCGAGAACGTCGAGAAGGTCGTGTACCCGCCGCAGAATCCGGTAGTGAGCAGCACGCGCACTTCGGGGCTGACGGCGCCCGACTGCAGCGCGTAGCGCACGAAGAAGCCGAGCAAAAAGCTGCCCGTCACGTTGATGACGAGCGTGCCCGTGGGGAAGGCGAGCCCCGCGTGGTTCTGGATGACGTTCGCGAGGTAGTAGCGTGCGAGGCCGCCCGCGGCGGCGCCGACGGCCACGGCCCAAAAAATCTTCACCTATTTCTGCCGCCGTCGGGGTGGCACGACTCGTCGACGACGACGGCGCTCGCCAGGATCAGGACGTCGTCCTCGCCGTCGGCGATGTCGATGCCGTAGGTGTCGGCGAGGGTGAACCATTTCTTCGATACGGTGGCGACGACCTGTCCGCCGCGCGTGAACGAATACTCATGGTCGAGGAAATCGCCTTCGGCTTCGAGGTCGTCGGGGCCGGGCACGTCGACCGTGAAGCGGTGGTGAAACGGGGCAAAGAGCTGCTTTTGCACGACCGCGGCGATCGCGCCGTTGCGAGAGATCTCGTATGTCCGGCCGAGTGCGAAGATTTTCTGCTTGATGAAGGCGAGCTCGCGGCCGGACAGGTCCTGGAACGACAGTTGGTCGCCGATGCTGAACGCCTTGCCGTCGACGTAGTAGACGTCGCGATCCTGCTCGTCGCGAACGTAGAAGTCGTCGCCCCAGGACAGGAGCTTTTGCTTGAGCAGATAGCGCATGGTCGGGACTACAGGGTGTAGTCGAACGTGTACGAGTGCTGCTTGTCGGCAATGACGATGTCCAAGCGGCCGGCCAGTCCGGCGAGATCGCCCGTACCGGAGTCGGGGACGACGGTCACACTCAACTGCGGAACGCCGCGGTTCACCGTGCCGGTGTGCTGGAACACGAAGGTTCCGGCGCGGCCATGCAGCGTGCCGGTCACGCGTTCGATGGCGACGTAGCCCGCGGAGCCTTTGACCGCCGTCCCCGCGCTGAGCATCTGGCCGACGCTCGTTCCTTGGAGATCGCCGTGAAATTCCTTGTCGATCGACATGCGGGCGAGCATCGGGTCGGTGACGGCCAGCCCCAAGTCGAGCGGATTCAGTTTGACGTCGAACGTTCCGGCGGCGCGTTGTGAGTTCTCTGTCGTCATCGCCCTAGCACGTTGCTGAAAAAAGGAGGAAGTACAACGAGGAAGTACAAAGAAGGGACGCAGAGTCGCAGAGTACCGGAGAGACGCAGAGGAAAACGATGGAAGTAAGCCTCTCGTGGATTTGTGCTCAGTCCTCGCGTCTCTCAGTGCCCCTCCGCGACTCCGCGTCAAGCAGTTTCGGCTTTTTCCAGCAGGCTGCTACTCCCCCGGGTGGTACACCCGCTCGGTGTGCAACGCGAGCTGCGAAGGATAGTAGTACACCTCGCGCAGATTCCCGCTCGCGTACCGCTGCGCCTCGTCGTCGAAATGCTTCGATGATGGGTTGCCGCTCTCGCCGCCGGCCGTCACGGCGCGCGCACGCACGCTGTCGCCAAACTCGATGACCGCGACGAAGCTGTTGCCGCTCGAGCCGTACCACTTCTTGGTGTTCGGATACGCGCGCGCCCCGAACGACGCCAGCGAACCCCACCGCGACGAGACGAACGGCACGGGAATGCTCGGCCCCGCGTCGTCAAAGGTGCCGGCGATGTCGTCGTTGAGACGCTGAAAGCGGTTGATCTCGCCCCACGGCGTTTTCCATGTGCCGAAATCGGCGACGAGTTTGTCTGACGCGGCGGCCAGCGAGGCGACGAGCTGCGCCGGCGTGGCGCCGCTGGCGACGTAATCCTCGGCGGGCTTGCCCGCGCGGCGAGCGTCGCCGCCAACACGACGCGTCACGTCTTCGCCCCAGAACACGGCGAGCGACGTCGGAACGGACTGCGCGCCCCAGCGAAAATCCCAGTCGCGGAGCTGGGCGATCTGCTCGGCGACCTTCGCCTTGAGCGGATCGGACGCCGGCGTCGCGTCGTAGGCCTTGAGGAGCACGGGGATCATCTGAGCGAACGCCGGGAGATAGCTGTCGAACGCCGCGTCGCTGAGCAGCGTGTTGAGCGTAAAGTCTTTCTTGTTTCCTAATACGCGGACCGCGTGATAGCCGCGCGCCGATTCCTCGCGGCCATTCTCCACGTACGGCGGAAAGTCGGCCTGCTTGGGACTCGACGGGCCGGCCGCCGACCAGGGCCAGTTGTTGCTGTTGTAGATCCACCCGCTCGCCGGATTGAGCAGGTGCGGCGACTCGTCGACCGAGAGCACGCCGTGCCAGTCGGTCGCCGTGTCGCTTCCGTCGACCGGTTTCGTCCAGTCGAACTTCGGGTTGCGCCGCGGAATGAAGTTGGCCTGGAAGTACGCGATGTCGCCGTCCTTGTCGGCGATGATCGTGTTGTTCGACGAATTGGTGTGCAGCTCCATCGTCTGGCGAAACGATTTATAGTCGCGCGTCTTCGTCCGCGTGAACGACTGCGTGATCGCCTCGAGCGGCTTTTGCATCATCGCGAACGTCACCCACTTGTCGCCCACCGTGTGCGTCACCGGGCCGTGCATCGTGCGGTAGACGGTGAACGTCTTCCTGTCCATGCCGGTCGCCGTCTTGTACGGTACGACGATCGTCTCGACGATCATCGGATGCTCGGTACCGCCGTGCAGGTAGTAGTACGTGTCGCCCTTCTTCGTCACCGTTTCCAGAAATTCGTCGAGCTGGTCGGCGCCGGTCGACGTATGCATCCAGCCGATGCGGTCGTTGAAGCCCTGATAGACGAAGAACTGGCCCCAGGTCACTGCGCCGTAGGCGTTCAGTCCTTCGTCGCTCGCCACCTGGACTTCGGCGCGGAAGAAGAACGATGTGTGCGGGTTGATGAGCAGCAGCGCGTGATGGTTCGCCGTGTTCGACGGCGCGATCGCCATGCCGTTGGAGCCGGTCGGTTCGGTGTACGCGTCGTCATCGTGCGTGTCCGCGGGCGCCGGGATCGCCGCCGCGTCTTTGCCGTAGAATGCGGCGAGTTGATTCAGATTCACCCGCTCGAAGTCCGGACCGATGCTGCCGTCGCTGAACGACAGCGGCATCCACGGCTCGAAATGCGTGATGACCAGCGGCTTCACCGACGGATGCGTGTAGAGGTAGTAGTTGAGTCCGTCGGCCCAACTGTTCATGAGCGCCTTGAGCCAGGCGGGGCTCTCGGCGTACTTCGCTTTCATCGTGTCCGTGTTGACGAACAGCTTCACGCGGAGATCGCGATAGACCTCGGACTCGCCGGCCGTTTCGGCCATGCGTCCCATTGCGTTCAGGTAGTTGGTCTCGACGCGATTGAAGTCGTCCTCGGCTTGCGCGTAGATGAGCCCAAACACCGCGTCGGCGTCGGTCGCGCCGTGGATGTGCGGGATCCCCCAGTCGTCGCGCGTGATGGTGACGCTGGCCGCTTCGTGCTTCCACCGCGCAACGTCGGCGCTCGAGGGCTGCTGGGCGGACGCGGTGACGGCGAACGCCGCCGAGAGTACGAAGGTGAGCGTTTTCATGAGCGACTCAAGCACGGGTAAGGAAATGGCGGGACAGGTGTAAAGATGCCGTCGCGGCAGGCCGCTGGCCATATCCGGCCCTGGTTCGATATAGTTATGCTATTCCCCGAACTTTGCGAGAGGAGCTACCATGCGTCGCCTGAGCCACAGCGCGTTCGTCGTTGCTGCCGTCATGATTCTCCCGAGGCTGGGCATCGCTCAGGCGGGAATGGATGCGTCCCGGAGCGTTGCCGGCGGAGGCATTTCCGCCCCCGGCTGGATGGGCGCCGTCGATCCCACCGAAGGGTCGATGAGCGTGAAAGACGCCAAGCTCAGTCTGACCGGCAACGTCTTTAGCGTGACGACGGGCCCGGCGATCACGTACTGGAACCCGGCCAACAAGGCCAGCGGCGACTACACCGTCAAGGCGACGTTCACGGAACCGAAATTCCAGAACTTGAACAATCATCCGCACCCGTACGGCATCATGATCGGCGGCAACGATCTCGGCACGCCGAACGCTAGCTTCCTTTACTGTGAAGCGTACGGCACCGGGCGATTCATCGTCCGTGGCTTTGGGCCGGCGGTGTTCATGATGAACGGCCGCGGCGAGGCGAACGCGGCGATCCACAAGGCGGCGGCCCAGGGCGAGCCGGTGACGCAGGACATCGCGATGTCGGTCAAGGGCGACAAGGTCGAGTGCTCGATCAACGGCACCGTCGTCGGCAGCTACGACAAGAGCGCGGTCGTCGGCGCGGGCAAGCTCAAGTCGACGGACGGCATCTACGGCATTCGGTTCGCGCACAACACCGAGGGCACGGTGAGCAACCTCACGCTCACAAAGCCGTAGTCGTCGCGGCGAGACAGTCACGGCGGCTCGGGCGTGTGCCCGGGCCGCCGTTGTCATTGCGCCGCGGGGCGCAGCACGAAGGTCATCGTCAGCAGCGGTCGCTGTGTCCACTCCACGTCGGCCGACGTGCCGGCTCTCGCGGCGTGGAGACGAACCTGCTTGCCGAGTGGGGCGCCGCAGATCGCGAAGCGGCCCGTTTCGTCTGACCGGGTTTCGCGGTCGGGGTGAGGATCTGTCGGGTCGCCCGCGGCGCGCGGCGTCCACGTTGCATCGATCGTGACGTCCGCCATCGGCGCGCCGGCTTCGTCGACCACTCGACCGAGCAGCGCTCCGCTCCCCGGCGGCGCCGGTTGTGGATCGCACTGCGTGGCGACGACGCGATGAATCGGCGGCACGAGGATGTGCGCCTGTAAATGGTCGTCCGCACGGACGTCGATGATTCGCCGGCCGCGGACCACGCCAACTTTCGCCAGCGAACTGTCGGCGACCATGACCATGTACACGCCGGGTACGACGTTGGTGAGTGTGAACTCGCCGTTGTCCTTGGCGATGACGGTATCCGCGGAATTCTCCAGCCACACGTCCATGCCGGCGAATCGGCGTGCCCGCTTCGGCGATGAGCTGCCCCGAAATCGTGCGCAGGACTGCGTGCCATTCCTTGCCGTTCGGCCAGGTCGCCGACACCACGACGCCACCGGTCTCGCGAATGGCGAGGAGTCGCACGTTCTTCCGCTCTCGTCGATCGTAAACGCGGTGGTGTATGCCCGACGGTTCGATCGGGTCGAGCACGGAGAGTTGCGCGCTGCGTATCACCCATTCGGTGATCATCGGCGCACCGGTCGGCATGATGCTGGAAGGTGATCTCTCCACCGCTCGCGGCGGCTTCATGTTCGAGCGCCGTGTAGTGAAACTCGAGCGACCGAAGCTCGTGCCGCGGCGCGGCGCCAGCCAGAGCACGCCTTGCACGTCGACCACAGTGTCGCGAAGTCGGCTGGGGATCGGGCTCGAACGCGATACCGACTTGGCCGGCATGCTCGTCCTTGCCCTCGACGACGTGCAAACAGTGCGTGCCGGCGAAGGTCGGATCGAGGAGCACCACGTCATCGGGCGCGTAGAACGTTCGATCGCCGTGGCTCTCGCGCATGTAGCCGTCGGACACGAAGAGTCCAGGCGCGCGCGCGGCGATGTACGAGTGATCTCCGACGAGAGACCGGTCGCTTGTCCTCTGCTCCGATTCCTCATTCGTGACGGGATTGATCGAGCGCGAGAACGACTTCATGCGGAGCGTTGGCGCGCCCAGCTCGCGAGCGACGACGCTCGCCAGGAGACCGGCGCGTGCCTGTTCCCAGAGATCGAGCGCGGCGTTCGTTCCTTTGTCGCCCGGACACACGCGCCGTTGCTCCAACGTCAGCGGACCGAGCGATTGTGCGATTGGGCCGAGTGTGACGTCGAGTAGCGTATCGTCGGGCGTTAGCCCGACCGCGACTAGTCGCGGGATGAAACCCGATGCGCACGACGTGCAGCTGCGCGGAGCCGCTCAGGCGCATGACCGCATAATGTCCTGCGTCGTCGGCGATCGAACGAGCGAGAAAATGGCCGGCCGAATCGGTGAGCCACACGACCGCGCCGCCAATCGGCTGCCGGCCGAGCGAGTCGCGCACGACGCCGCGCACATGCTGCGCGCCGGCCGGGCGGACGCCGAGCGACGCGACCGTGATTCCCACCGCGACGAGCGTGATCGTTCGGCGGCGTGACGCGCGCACGGTCATCGAAACACCTCGTCGTCGATTCGAGTGGGACGACTGCATCTGTCGAACGACCATGCCGTAATACATACCGCGCGCGTTCATCAACTGCTCGTGGGTTCCGCGCTCGACGACTTGGCCGTCTTCCATGAGCAAGATGACGTCGGCGCGCCGAATCGTCGAGAGGCGATGCGCGATCACGAACGTCGTGCGGCCGGCGAGTAGGGTCGCCATGGACGCCTGAATGAGCTGCTCGCTTTCGGTGTCGAGGTTGCTCGTCGCTTCGTCGAGAATGAGAATTTGCGGAGATGCAAGGATCGCGCGCGCAATCGCCAACCGCTGGCACTGGCCGCCCGAGAGCTTGACCCCGCGCTCGCCGACGAACGTGTCGTACTGGTCGGGCAGCCGTTCGATGAACTCGTGCGCGTTCGCCCGCCGGGCCGCGTCCTCGACTTCGGCGTCCGTCGCATCGTGCCGGCCGTAGGCGATGTTGTCGCGCACCGAGCCGTCGAACAGGAACACCTCCTGCTGCACGATGGCCAACAGATCGCGATACGTGCGCAGGCGGAGATCGCGAAGGTCGGATCCGTTGAGGAGAATGCGTCCGCGACTCGGGTCGTGAAAGCGCGCCACGAGATCGGTGACGGTCGTCTTTCCCGCACCGCTTCGCCCGACCAGCGCGACGACGGAACCGCCCGGAACCGTCACCTGAAAGTCGCGCACGACCGGCATGCCCTCGCGATACTCGAAGTCGACATGGTCGAATTGAATTTCACTCACGACGTGCGGTGCGTCGCGTGCGTCGGCGCGATCCGGTTTGTCGTCGTCCATCGCCAGCACTTCGAACACGCGTTCCATGGCCGCCATCGATCGCTGCAACTCGGAAAAAGAGTTGACGATGTTCCACACCGGATTGAGCAACAGGAACGTGTACCACTGAAACGCCATGATGTCGCCGATCGACGCGCGGTTGGCGATGTTCAACCAGCCGCCATACCAGACGATCACGACGTTGACGACGCTGAGCAGCAGGCCCCACGAGGTCCACAATACCAACTCGCGGCGGTGCGCGAACAGTTCCTTGCGCAACACCGTGTGCCGGCCGCGCAGGTAGTCGAGCAGCTCCGACGTTTCGCGACGGAAAGCGCGGACGACGCGAATGCCGGAGAAGGTCTCGCCGACGCGCCCGTCGATCTGTTCGGAGTCCCGTCGAACCGAGCGGTAGATCGGCCGCACGCGCCGCGCGAACACGAAACTCAGCAGCACGACGCCCGGGATGAGCGCCAGCGCCGTGAGTGCCAGCCGCCAGTTGAGCGTGAGCAGAATTCCCACGGCGATCGCCAGCCGGATCAGCGAAATCGACGGCGAGATCACGGCCATCTGCAACAGGCCCGTCGTCGTGTCGATGTCGCCGGTGAGCCGCGACAGAATGCCGCCCGTCTTCATGTCCCACAGCCGTGGCAACGGCAGGTGCAACAGGCGACTGAACAATGTTCGTCGCAGCGACAGCATCACGCGCACGTCGAGCGCGCGCTGGCGGTATTCCTTGAGGACGTTCACCAAACTCGACACGACGACGACGATCAGAAAAAACAGTCCGGCACCGTGCAGTCGCACGAGGCGCGTGGCCGTGTCGAGTCCTTTGTTCAACAGCACGTGGTCGATGATGAACCGCATGAACAGCGGTTCGACCATCTCCAATCCGCCGCGGATGAGCGCGAGTAGAAACACGAACCCGATGGCGTAGCGATAGGGGCGCAGCCACCGCAGGTACTCGCGCATGTACTGTCGTCGCGCGCGGCTGCGTCGCGGGCTCGTGTCCGACTCGCCCGAGCGATCGCCTGCTGTGTCGATCGGGCGCAGCCCGCGTGCCGCGTCGGTCGCGTCGTCGAGACGGCGGCGCTTGTAGTCATCGACGAATCGCTGGTACCGCTGGCGCGAAGGGCCGCGAGGCGCGTCGTTCGGCGTGGTCACAGCCGGTTGTCCGTCAGCGAGTGCCCGACGGCGCCACTTCGGTGATCGATTCGATCACGTCGCCTTCCATCACGCCGTCCACGACGTCGATTCCGCTCTCGACGACGGCGAACACGGTGTAGTCGCGGCCGAGTCGCAAGTTGTCGCGCAGATTGACGAACCACTGCGCGTCGCCCGTATCGTGGCCGCGCGTGCTCATGCCAACGGTGCCGCGCACGTGCGGCATCGTACCCAGCTCGTCGCGAAAAAAGCTCGTGAATCCGACGTATTCGTTCGCGCCGGGCCCGCCGCCCTGAATGACGAAGTCCGGCTCGACGCGCTGCCACACATGGCCGTTGTAGTACCCCGCGCGCGCGAGGGCGAGAATGCGCGCCGCCATCATCGGCGCCACGTCACCGCGAAGGCGCACGACGAACGAGCCGCCGCCACTCGACGGCGCCATCGTCACGCGCAGTCGAACGTCCGCGCCAAGCGCCAGCGCGACGAGACGTGGCGGAGCCTCGACGCTCACGGGCGGCGGCCGATCGTCGCTCGCCGGGCGGCGAGCGGCGTGCAGGAGCGCGAGTCGTGCGTCGCGCGCGGATGCGTTCTGTCGCTTCACCCACTGCGCAAAAGTCGCGTCCAGCGCGGGGCGAACATCCGGTCGCGATGAGCTGTCGAGTGCCATCGCGGCAGCGCGAACGGCTTGCGCGCCGTCCGAGCCCAGTGCCGCGAGATAGATGTTGTCGTCGACATGCCCGGTGATCTTGCTCAGCGCGTCGATCGCCGCCTCTTTCACGTTGTCGTCGGCGTCGGTCGCCAGCGCACGGAGCCGCGCAGTGTCGGCGATCTCGCCCGCGGCGCGGGCCGCGTACACGCGCACCTCCCACTGCGGATGGATCGCAAGTTGGGCGATCATTGGCATCGTGGCGCCGCGTTTGATCCTCGCCAGGGCGACGAGCGCGTGCGCGGCCGCGTGCCAGGACACGCCGCCGGCCGCACGGTGAGATGCGTCGGCCGGGAGCGAGTCGACCCACTGGCGAATCGTTGCCACGAGTGCCGTGTCGACGGCGCAAATCGGCGGAACGAGATCCACCGCGTGCAGCCGCACGTGCCAGGCGCTGTCGGAGAGCGCGGCGCGGAGCGTCTCGCAGTCGTTTCGCTTTCCCATGAGCGCGCGGTAGCGAAGTCGCCACGCCGGATCTGGCAAGTTTGTGAACGGCGGCGGCGGAACCACGGCGGGGAGCGAATCGCGCGCGGCAAATTGCGGGTCACGGATGCGCGCCCGAGCGCGCAACGCGATCGCGCGCACTCGCGCATCGCGATGGTGCAGCGCGTCGGCGAGCGCTTGGTCGGTCGAGTCGCGCTGGTCTTCGGCGAGCAGCACGCGCCGAATCAGCGCCGAGTCAGCGGCGGAGAGCGCGGGCGTGCCGCGCTGCGCGCGGAGGCTCGCCGGCGAGGCGAGGTGCAACGCAACGCACCACGCTCCGACGATCGAGCGCCACGGAACGCGCCGCAGCGCGCGCTTAGTGTGCGACATGCCGTGCCCCCCTCCCTTGCGTCGTCGGCCGGTCACGAAATGGAATACCATTGTAATGATTCGGACTGCGCCGCGCACGTCGCTGTTGCCAGAGCCGCCCGACCGCCGCATACTGCTCGCGGCCGACGAAGGCCCCCAATCCCGTGCCACGGACGGGAACTCGTGCAACGATCATGATGAGGAGGGTGGCGTATGGCGGCAAAGAAGCGGCAGGTACCCAGCACGGACGTGCTCAACGGCCCCACGGCGAGCGTTCCGCTCCGCGGATATGTGGTCGACCAGGACAAAGAGCGTCTCTGGATTCAGGATCGCGAAGGCACCTGGTCCGTCGCCCGGGCGGACATCGTCGCGACGCAAGAATGGAACGGGAATGACCCGCGCTTCCACGGCAAGCCGACCTGCGTGTTCGTGCGCGACGGCGCCGAGATTCTCGAGATCAAGACGTATCGCGTGCAGGCCACCGGCGTGCCGATTACGCTCGGCGCGATCGGCGAGCAGCCGACGATCCGCGGCGAAGAGGCGATGCGAATGCTCGAACGTCGGACCTTCCGCCACCTCGGATTGTTCAACGATGTCGATCCCGGTCCGCTCGTGCTCATCGGAACGACGGTGTGCTGCTACGGCGATCCGAGTGGGTTCGGCCTGATCTGCGCGGGCGACGATTCAGGCCCGGTAATCTGAGGGATGCCGAACATGCATGACGTCGTTCTCGTCGTGAGCCAGGCGCACGACCTGCACGCGCAGGGCGTAATCTCCGTGCTGCGGCGGGAATTTCATGCGTCGGTGTATCATCTCGACATGCAAGCGTTCCCGCGCACGGTGACGTCGAGCTACTCGATGACCGCGCATCGCGGTGAGCAGACCCGGTGGAAAGGCAGCGCACCGGACGACACGCTCGATCTGGACCGCGTGCGCAGCGTGTGGTGGCGCCGGCCGCAGAGCGCGGAGTTGACGCGGTTGTTCACCGGCGTCGACCACGGGCAGTTCGTGCAGACGGAGTGCGATCATTTTCTCCAGGGCCTGCTCTGGAGTCGCCGGTGTCTGTGGGTCAACGACCCGATGAACAATCTCCGCGCGTCGCGAAAAATCGTGCAGCTGTCGCGCGCGCGCGACGTGGGGTTGGCGATGCCATCCACGTTGATCACCAACGATCCCGCGGAAGCGCGCGGGTTCATCGAGGGATTGCCGGGGCGCGCGATTTTCAAGCGAACCGGATCGGCGTCGGGACCCGTGTCGAAGACGAGCTTCATCACACCCGAGATTCTCCGTCGTCTCGACACGATCGTCGATTGTCCAACGACGTTTCAGTCGTACGTCGACGCCGAACTCGATCTGCGGGTCGTATGGATCGACGGCGATCTGTGGACCGTGTCGATCGATTCGCAGGCCGGCGTGAGCCCCGAGGATTCTCGCTTCGACAACAGCGTTGCGTTTCAGCCGTACACGCTGCCGCGAAGCGTTGCCGATCGGATCACCGAGCTGATGGCCAGTCTCGGACTCGTGTACGGCGCGATCGACCTGCGACTCGGCAAGGACGGCGAGTTCTATTTTCTCGAAGTGAATCCCGCGGGACAGTTCGTGTACCTCGAGCTGAAGACGGGGCTACCGATCATGTCCGCGGTCGCCTCCGTCCTCGCTCGTGGTGCGCGTCACAGCACGTTCGTCACTCCATCGGGATCGACACCGGCGCTAGGCCAGCCGCTTTCCGCTTGGCGTTGAGCGCGGCGAGTCCAGTCGTTCTGAGAGAATTCCAACGCGTGAGCGCGTCGGTCGACTGACCGCGCGCGAGCGCGGCGGCCGCGACTTCGCTCGCCGTTGGCGTCACGTCGGCGCTTTGCATTGCCATCGCCGCCGCCATCTGTGCAGTGCTCGCGCTCTCGAGGTTCGGCGGCGCGGATGCGTTGCCTCCCCGTCCGCCGCCGCCCCCGCGACCGCCGCGGCCACCACGTCCGCCAGCCCCGGCGGACGGCGGTGCAATCGAGTCGACGCGCGCTTTGAACGCCGCTGCGTCGGCGTCGCTCGCGCCGGAAAGTTGCGACGCGAGCGCGCGCGCTTGGTCGTACGCCGCGTGACTGGCCGCCGCGCCGTCGTACAACTGGCGCGTCAGCGTAGCGAGCTGCGCGAGTCCCGCGGCCGGCGTCTTGACGCGCGGGTCGAGGCGCAGCGTGATGGGTTGCGTGTAGCTCTTTCCGTCGACGGTGAGACGAACGGTGTAGCGGCCCGGTGGCACCCACGGCGCGTTGACCGCGGCGTACGTGCGATGCGGTACGGCGCCGTTCGACCCGCCGCCGCCGCGACCGCCGCCCTCACCAATCGGATCGAAGCGGAGATCCCAGTTGAACCGATGCACGCCCGCCTGACTCGAGAGCGGGAGCGCCGGCGCCGGCCAGTACAGCGGCAGTCCGCAGTCGGGCAGCGTGGGCGTCTGCTGACAGAGCGTGTTGTACTTGGCCGGATCCGCTGCCGGATCGGCGCCGCGCACGACTTGGTTGTCGCTCGCGTATGACCGGATGATTTTGCCCGCCGCGTCGAGGATCTCGAGTTTCACGGCGCTCGACGCATTCGTCGAGAGGTAGTAGTCGATCAACGCGCCGGGGGGCGGGTTCTCGCCGGCCGGCACTTCAGGCGGCCAGGGTGTCGGATCGTTCGTCGCGAATCGAATGCGGAGCGCCGGCTCCGGCGTGAAGAGATAGGCGGCGTGCGCGGCCTGCGCCGCGATCCACTGCGCGTGCTGCCGCAACGGCGTGAGGTCGTCGAGAATCCAGAAGCCGCGGCCATGCGTGCCGGCGACGAGATCGGCGCACTGGCAGATCGTGTCGTCCTTCACCTGCAGGTCGCGCACCGAGATCGGCGGCATGTCGAGCTTGAGCGACGACCAGTGATCGCCGTCGTCGTATGACACCCACACCTGCAGGTCAGTCGACGCGTATAACAGTCCTTTGACGCGAGGATCCTCACGGATCGAGTTGGCGACCGCGCCGGGCGCGATGCCGTTGTCGATCTCGGTCCATGTCTTGCCGCCGTCGTGCGTGCGCAAGAAGTGCGGGTTGAGGTCGTCCAAGCGATACGTATTCGCCGCCGCGTAGGCGGTGCCGTTGTCGAAGTGCCCGGCGTCGATGTTGAAGATGCGCGTCCACGGCTTGATCGCGTCGGGCGTGACGTTCGTCCACTTCGCGCCGCCGTCGGTCGTCACCTGGATGTTGCCGTCGTCGGTGCCGGCCCAGATCACGCTCAAGGTGCGCGGCGACGACGAGAGCGCCGTGATCGAACCCTGCGGGCCCGGCGTCACGCCGCTCGCGTACTTGCCCGTGGTTGCCGGCACCGCCCACGTCTGCCGTGTGAGATCCGGGCTGATGCGCGTCCAGCTGTGCGCCTGGTCGATCGACTTCCAGACGACGTTCGACGTGTAGAAGAGCACGCGCGGATCGACGCGCGACCATTCGATCGGCATCGTGCGCACGTTGCGTCCGAATTCCGTGCCGCGCTGCTCCGCGCTCGGTCCCAGTGTGGTCGTCTGGCCGGTGAGTCGATTGTAGAGCGAGACGTTGGTGCGTTGGCTGCCGTACACGAGATCCGGATTCTTTGGATCGGGCGCCGCGACGCCGTACTCCTGGATGTTCACCGGATGCCAATCATGGAACGTGATTTCACCGTCCATCGAGCGGCTGTCGACGCACGCGGAGCCTGAGTCCTGCTGGCCGCCGCACACCCGATAGGGAAACGACATGTCGGTCGAGACGTGGTACATCGCGCCGGTCGGCTGATTGTACCAGTTGCTCCACGACAGGCCGCGGTTCGCCGAGACCACGCCGCCCTGATCGGCGACCTGGATGATGATGTCCGGATTGTTCGGGTTGATCCACGTTTTCTGATAGTCGTCGCCACCCGGAGCGCCGCGCACGGCGGACCACGTGCCACCGCCGTCCTCGGTGCGCCAGAACACCGTCGACGAGCTGTAGACGACATTCTCGTTCTTGGGATCGACGACGATCGTCGGCAGATCGCCGCCGCCGATGCGCACGAGCGGGCGATTGTCCGCCACCGCGCCCGGCCTGTCGTTGAGCGCGACGTGCCAGTGCTCGCCGCCGTCCGTCGATTTGTAGAAGCCGACGCCGCCGCCACCACCACCACCGCCGCCGCCACGACCGCCGCGTCCACCGCCGGGGGTCATCGTCGCCGCGACCATGGCGTACAGCACACTCGGATTGCTGTGCGCGATCGCGATGTTGGCTTGCAGCACCGGAGGCAGCCCGTCGTCGATCGGCTTCCACGTGGTGCCGCCGTCCATCGACTTGAAGATGCCGTTGGCCGCCGCGCCGAACCCGCCGCCTTCGATGAAGCTTTGCTGCTGCTCCCAGAGCGCCGCGTAGACGATGTTCGGATTGCTCGGGTCGATGCGGACGTCGTCGCCGCTCGTGTACTCATCCTTATATAAGACTTTCTCGAACGTCGCCCCGCCGTCCGTCGACCGGAAAATGCCGCGCTCGGCGTTCGGCCCGTAGGGATGCCCGAGCACGGCGACGAACAGCCGGTTGGGGTTGGTCGGGTCGACGTCGATCTGCGCGATCATCTGCGAGTCGTGAAGGCCAAGGTGCGTCCACGTCTTGCCCGCGTCGGTCGACTTGTACATGCCGTCGCCCGTCGCCAGGTCGGGGCGAATGATTCCGGCGCCCGTGCCGACGTAGATGACGTTCGGGTCGGACGGCGCCACGGCAATCGCGCCGATCGAGCCGCTGCCGGCCGCGTCGAAGACGCGGCTCCCAGTTCGCGCCGTAGTCGGTCGAGCGCCACACGCCGCCGTTGTCGAAGCCGATGTACGCGACGTTCGGCTGACTCGGCACGCCGGACACGGCGCGCGCACGGCCCGCACGTGTGGGTCCGATCTCGCGCCAGTGCATGGCGGACGCGAGTTCAGAAGATTGCGCGCTCGCCACGGACGCGACCGTTGCGGCGGCAATGAGAAGCAGGGCGGAGCGAATGGTGGAAGTCATCACGACGAAGTGTCCTTGGAAGCGATTGGTGTTGTGCCTCAACGTTGGACGGGCATCGTCGCGTTCGCAACCACGTTGCCGCTGCCCCAGGTGCGCGGCAGATTCCCGGTGCGCCCGAACGCAACGCTCGGTGTCGCTGCTCCGTATTCCGGTCACCGCACATGACACGCATCTCATTGGCTGCCGCCATCGGCGCGCTTGGCCTCGCAATCTCGACGGTGCACGCGCAGACCGTCAAACCCGTGTGGCCGGACGAAGGCCCGTTCAAGTGGGCGCCGCGTCCGACCGTGGCCGCCATCACCGCGAACGACCTTCGCACGCGTCTCTACCAGTTTGCCGACGACTCGATGCAGGGCCGGCGCATCGGCGAGCTCGGAAACTTCAAAGGCACGGCGTACATCGCGGGCGAGTTCAAGCGATTGGGCCTCAAGCCGGGCGGCGAGAACGGGACGTTCTTCCAGGAGTTGCCGTACGGCCCGATGGGGTTCGACATCGCGACGTCGCGCCTCATCGCGGCCGGCGCGGAGCTCACGCCGAAAGTCGACTGGGTTCCCGTCGCGCCCACGGCCGCGAATGGATTCGGCCGGAGCGTCAATGTCGACGCCGTGCCAACGGTGTTCGGCGGCCGGTGGGGTGACACTGTTGCGCTCGACCCAGCGGCGTTCGCCGGAAAGATCGCCGTGTTCATCGCCACGCCGGCCGCGGCGGGATTGGGCGGCGGGCGCGGTACGCTGGCGCCTCGCTGCGACTCCGTCCCGGACAAGTTCGGCGCGGAAGCAGCGGCGCTCGTCGAGGCGGCGCAGCGCGCCGACAGCGTTGCCGGACGAGGGCGCGGTGGTGGTCGCGGCGGCCGGGGCGGAGGAGCTCGCGACGCGCGCGCAATCAAGGCTGGCGCAGTCGGCATTCTGCTCGTCGCGCTCGACCAGGTGCCGCCCGGTGCCGGCGCCGTGGCGTTTGCGCTGCGTGGCGCGATGCAGCCCGCGGCCAGCTCGGCGCCAGGCGCGGCGGCAATTACCACGGCCGCGGCGACGAAATTGTTCGGGA
Source organism: uncultured Gemmatimonadaceae bacterium (assembly GCA_963817445.1). GTDB lineage: Bacteria > Gemmatimonadota > Gemmatimonadetes > Gemmatimonadales > Gemmatimonadaceae > JAQBQB01. The sequence continues at coordinate 170,626 of CAWFOG010000024.1, read as the reverse complement.
AATCACTCGACCAGGTCGCGGTGGGGACGACCGGCGCCCCGGTGACGGCGCACTGGAGCGACGACTGGCACATGTCGGCGACGCCGGCGCGCAACGTCATCGGCATCATTCCGGGAAGCGATCCGGCGCGCGCCGGCGAATTCGTTCTCATCAGCGCGCACAACGATCACGTCGGCGTCAACCCCGTTGGCGTCGACCACGACTCGCTGCGCGCCGTGAACATTGTCACGCGACCGCAAGGCGCCAACGATCCGGTCTGCCGCCCAACGGAGGCGCAGGAACACGAGATTGATTCGATGGTCGCGCGGGCGCGGTCGATCCGGCCACCGCGGCGCGACTCGATCATGAACGGCGCCGACGACGACGGCTCGGGCACGGTCATCTTGTTAGAGATCGCTGAACGCATGGTGACCGAGCATCCGGCGCGGTCGATCATCTTCGTGTCGCACGAGGGCGAGGAAGCCGGCCTGCTCGGGTCGCGCTGGTTCACCGACCATCCGACGATCGCGCTGGATTCCGTCGCCGCGGCGCTCAACATGGACATGGAAGCGAAAGGCCGCACCGATCAGGTGAAATTCGGCGGGCCGAGTTCGATCCAGACCCTTGGCTCCCGGCGCCTGTCGCGCGAGTTCGGTGACATCATCGATTCGGTCAACGCGGTGCGCAGCGACGTGATGGCGGTCGACCACAGTTGGGACGTGACGGCGAATCCGATGAATCGCTTTTGTCGGAGCGACCAGGTGAACTACGTCCATCACGACGTGCCGGTCACGTATTTCTCGACCGGCTACGCCGAGGACTATCACCAGCCGACCGACGAGCCGCAGTACGCGGACTACGATCACATGGCCAAGGTCGGCGGCTTCGTGCACGACATCGCATGGGCGATTTCGCAGCGAAAAACACGACCCGCGATCTCGGGCCCGGATCCGTCCTACCCGGCCTGTCGCTAGCGCGCACTGTTCCCGCGGCGTGACACTCGCTGTCCCGGCATCAGGACAGCACGCGCCGCGGGCCACGTCGTCCAAGCCGCGCAACACTGACGTACGCAACGACTTACCGTGAATCGTGAGTGTGGCCGCGCCTATGCACTTCGGGCCGCTGACTCACTTCACGGGAGACGTTCCAGTGCACCGGCCCTCGCTCGTCCTCACGGCCGCTCTCGCGGCGGCTGCGGCCGCCGCGCCGACTATGTCGGCGGTCGCGCAACAGTCGCAGTTGTCGCTCAGTCCTTTCATGTCGGTGCTTCCGTCGGGCGGCGCCAGTCCGTTGGCGGGGTTGGCGATGACCATCGGCGGTACGCAGAGTGGATTCGCGCTGCGCGCCAGCGGAAATCTCGCGTTGCAGAACTCGAATGTCGATCTGTTCAACTCCGGCGAGACGTACCGTCCATGGGGCGCCGACGCCGACGCGATGTTCTTCCTCGCCGGGCGTGGCTCATCCCGGCGGACGATTGCTCCGTATGTGTTTTCCGGCATCGGAACGGCGTCGACCGACACTGACGGCTTCGCCGACCGACAGACCAACTGGAGCTACGGCGCCGGCCTCCAGGTTCCGCTCGGCGGCACCGTCGACCTGTTCGGCGAGTCGCGCTGGCGGATGTCGCAGTTCGTCCTGCCGACGGCGAGAGACGCGTTCTCGCCGACGACGGAGCTTCGATTCGGGCTCACCTTCCACCTCGGCGGCACCACGGTCGGATCATCCAGTCGGCGCTGAACGGCGAATCGTCGGTCGTTCCTCTTGCCGCACGAGTCTGGGAAGTTCATGATCCGGTGATCAACCGGATCATCAACCAGCTTCCCTCATGCGACCGAATCACTCGTCCATCATCGCTGCAGGATTCATCGCGCTTCTGAGCGCGCCTCTCGCCGCACAGGGCGCCGCCGCGCGGCGCCGGCCGACACGCTCAACGACCCCGTGCGCATCATGGTGTCGCGCCTCAACCTCGAGCAGTACAAGGCGACCGTCAAAGGCCTCACGCAATTTGGCGATCGCCGGCAGGGCACGGATCGCAATCGCGCGGCGGTCGATTGGATCGAAGCGCAGCTCAAGAGCTACGGCTGTCCGACGGATCGAATCAAGTACGAGTACAACACGCCGCCGCGCGCGGCGGCGGCCGCGGGGCCGACACCACCGCGGGCCGTGGCGCCGGTCGAGGCGCGGGGCGCGGCAACGCTGTGCAGGGCGGCGGACGCTATCGCGGCGTCCGCGCGCGCACGGGCGTGAACAACGACTCGCTGCTGCAGAAGGATCCGGCCATTCGCGCCGTCGACGCGCAGCCGAGCACCGACGGCGAGCGGGAAGAAGTGTACTGCACGAAGGTCGGGTCGACGCATCCCGACGAGATGTACATCGTCGGCGGCCACATGGACGGAATCGGCTGGGGCCAGGCGGCGAACGACGACGGCTCCGGCACGGCGCTCGTGATGGAGCTGGCGCGCGTGTTCAGCAACCCCGACGTGAAAACCGATCGCACGATCCGCTTCGCCCTGTGGAACAATGAGGAAACTGGAACGAACGGCGCCGCGGCGTACGTCGCCCAGCGGCAGGCGCTGCAGGGCAAGGAGGACCCGGCGGGTTCGGGCAAGTATCCGGAGCCCAAGTGGCTGGGCATGATCCAGCACGACATGATGATGTGGGATCACGGCATGCCGCGCGCCGACGGAACGGTGAGTCCGGAACAGCGCCCCGAGGCCGACGTCAACATCGAATTTCAGGCGACGTCAAAGTTTGCCGACGGCGCGCAGAAACTCGCGTGGTTCTTCCAGACGGCGAACGAGAAGTACGCCACGGACTACCCGGCGAGCGTGGGCCAGCACATGACGAACACCGATTCGCGCCCGTTCCAGGAACTCGTGCCGGCGCTCAGCCTGCGTGAGAACAAGCGCGGCGAGCAGATCGGTGCGGGCTGGGACCCCAACTGGCATCAGCCGACCGACGTGCTGACGACGTACACGGACAAGGACTATCGCCTGGGTCTCAACGCGGCGCAGACGACGCTGAGCGCCGTAGCCCTGCTCACCGGCGCGACGCTCAAGAAATAGATATTCGCAGTCTCACATGACACAGCGCCCTGGAGCTCGAGCGAGCTCCAGGGCGCTTGTCGTTTGGCCTGCCGTCAGGTTCGTGCGCGTTAGGTCCCGAAGAATCCACCTCGGCCGCCGCCAGCGCGGCCGGGACGAACCTGGCGGATCGCCTGGTTGTCGAGGAAGAGCGCGATGAACGGCGGCAGCTTCCGAATCTGCTCGTCGGTCAGTAGCCCCTTGGCCGTCGGACCGTAGATCGCCATCTGGTCGAGCGACAGGTTCTCGGCGATGCGCACGCGGTCGTACGCCTCACCCAGGTCGTACTTGTCGGGGAGATCGGCGAGATACTTGGCCACGGGCGTCCAGATCGAGTCGATGATCTTGCCGTACGTCTTGTTGAGGTTCGCGATGCTGTCGGCGACGTCGTTGCTCAAGCCGAGCGAATCCTGCTGGCGAAGCATCTGCTCGAACGGATTCGGATAGGTCCGCTCGTACTGCTGCTTGATCGCCGCTTCGTTCAGCTTGTTGCCCTTGCCACTGCGGCCGCCGCGCAGGCGGAGGAAGAGATCCTGCCGCTCGCGCTCCGGCCCGACGTCGACTTTGACGTCGAGCGTGAATTGCATCGGTGCCAGATTGAGCGCGCTGCCCTGACGGCTGGCGCCGAAGCGCGGATTGACGTCGTACTGATAGGTGTCGCTGACCGGATCGAAGCCGCGGACGAAGAGCAGCGTCGGATCGACGAAGCTCGGCGCGCCCCAGCCGTGCAGGTTGTTCGAGCCGTGCACCAACGCGTCGATGCCCGTGAGCGGGTTGGCGATGCCGAGCGAGATCGTCGCGCGATCCGGGAGCTTGAGCGCCTGCGACACCAGCGAGATGCGAAGGCTCAGCGCCGTCGACCACGGACCTTCGCAGCTATTCTGGCCGGCGATGGCGTTGAGTTGCTTGCGCAAGCAGTCGCGCACCGAGCTCGGCGCGGTCGTCAAGCAGATTCTGCATCGCCGCGGCGAGCGTCGGGTCGTTGGTCTTGAGCTGGGCGTTGTTCGGATCGTAGATGAACGCGCGATCGTTGTTGTATCCGTCGCCGTTGATGTCGGCCGAGACGATCGGCGTGAACGGGTTGCCCGACTGAAAGCGGCCGAGCGCGACAACGCTCACGGCCTGATGGAACGTGTAGCCGACGTTATACGTGATCTGGTGCCGCGCGTCGCGCGACCCGCGCGCCCACTGCAGGTCGTAGGGATCGCCGGACGTCGATCCGCCGGCGAAGCCGCGGGTCTCCTCGTTCACGCGTTGCCACACGTACGTCACGCTCCACTGGAACGCCGAGTTGAAGGCGACCGGCGAAATGCCGAGCGTAGCCTGCGTGCTGTGCGACTTGAGATCCGACAGGTAGTCGGTGACCTGCGCGAAGTCCTGCGACTACGCGCGCATCGGACGAGATGATGGCGCCGGTCGATGGGAAAATGCTCGTCGGGTTCACGTAGACCGGACGATTGCCTTCCGACGGCAGCGTGAACAGCGGATGCTCGTTGAAGTTGAGGTCGATCTGACTCTGCTGATTCAAGTTCAATGAATAGGTTCCGCTGCTCGCCAGGCGGAACCGATTGTCGAGCACCGGCATGTTCCAGTTCAGGTTCGCGCGCCAGCTGCGCTGCGGGATGTAGTCCGGCGCGAACAACGCGACGTTCGGCACCGTGCTGGACAGCGTCGTCGTGTTGTCGGCGCAGGTCGTCGGGATCGCGCCGCTGTTCTGCAAGTAGTCCTGCCAATCGGGCACGGGCACGGCGCTGCCGATGCATGTGAGCTGCTGCGCGGCAGACGGCAAACCCGTCTGGTCGACGGCGGCCGCGATGAGCGGCGAGCTCGGCAGATTTTGGAACTGTCCGATGCCGCCCGAGATTTGGCCGCGCGATCCGCGTTGCGCGCCCTGGAAGCCGCCGACCTGCGGATTGGTGCCGTAGGTCCAGCTGAAGCCGACGCGCGGGCTCACGTACACGCCGCGCGGCACGGCGTCGTTGCGCTTGCCGAACACCGAATCGACGAGCGGGTTGAACGCCGGGTTGCCCTGGAAGTTCGACGCGTCGACACGCACGCCGTACGTCACCTGCAGGCGCTGCGTCCGTCGATACGAGTCGCCGAGCCACGCCGAGCCACCGAGGTCGTCGCCAAGGCGGCGATTGACCTCGAGACGGCGGCTGAAGCTGAACGGATCGCCGTCTTCGAAATCTTGCAGCGAATTGTAGGTGTAGGTGCCGAACCGATTCGTCGTGTTGTCTTGCGAATAGCGGTTATAGCGGAAGTCGACGCCGAACTTGTATCGATGCTTGTTGTCCAGGCTGATCCACGACAGCTGGTTTTGCAGCTCGCCGTTCGTCGTGAGCGAATTGCGCGGCAGCGACGTGCTTCCGCCGAACTGCAGGTTCGACACACCAGCCGTACCGTCGGGGAAGGTCGAGTTGACGCGCACCGTCGCGGACGGCAGTTCGATGTACGGATCGCCCGACGTGACGCTCTCCTGGATCGAGCCGCTCGTTTCGTCGAGGAAGTTGTCGAGGAAGTACGTCGAGTGCCGCGCCTGCAGCGCGCCGCCGTAGCTGCTCGTCTGGCCGCCGTGGACCGGCACCGCCGTCGTCGACAGGCTCGTCGCGTCCTGTCCGGTCCAGCGGCCGTTCAGCGTGATGTTGAAGTTGTGACCGCCGCTCGGCGCGAAGTCGAAGCTCGAGAGGAACGATCCGTTCTCGTTGAGCTTCTGGCTCGGGATCGCCGCCGTGGACACCGGGATGTGCTCGGAGTTGAGCATGCTGAGCAACTCGGCCACGGAATCCTGCGCCACGCCGACGCGCTCCAGCGCGAGGGGGTCGGTGTTGAGCAAATCCTGAAGATTGCTCGAGCGCCGGCCAACCTGCCACGAGAACGAATAGAACGACTTGTCGAGCTGGAACGGCCCGGACGCGGCGCCGCTGAACTGCAGGTTGGTGAACTGCTGGCCGAGCTGACGGCCGATGGCGTCCGTGTACTGCAGCGATGGCGCGTCGACGGTCTGGTGGATCGACCGCACTTCGTAGTTGCTTCCGCTGGTCGTGCGGAGCGCGATCTGCGCGCCGGAGAAACCGCCGCGCGATGGATCGAAGCTCGAGGTCGTCACGCGCGTCTGCGTCGTGGCGTCGCGCGGCAGATCGGTGCCCGAGAAGTTGAGTCCGTTGAGCGTGATGTTGTTCTGATCCGCGCCCAGGCCGAGCACGGAAATGCCGTTCGCGCCGCCGTCCGTGCCGGGAATGAGTGTCACGCCTGGGAGCGTCGCCGCCATGGCCGACAGATCGCCGAGGACGTCGATCGGCACGTTGTTGTTGTTGAGCACCTGATCGCGGCCGCCGACGTCGAGCTGGTTGCCGTCGCGGCCGGGCCGTTCGCGGCCGCCGTTGATGCGGACCGCCTCGAGGGCGACCGCGGACTTGCTCATCGTCGCGTCGGCAATGAGGATATCCTCATCGATCTCGCGTTTGACCTCGAACCGCGTCGGCTGGAACCCGATCGTGGTGTACGACATCATGTAATCGCCGCCGCCACCGTTGAAGATGATCGAGAACCGGCCATCCTTGTTGGTCTTGGCGGTGCGCGACGTCTGGTTGGTCAGCGACGTGGCCATCACCGTCGCGTTCTCGATCGGCTTTTTGTCGGGGCCGAGGACCTGACCGCGAATGATGTCGGCGTCCTGTGCGCGAAGCGCGTGGCGCGGCGCGAGCGCGCCGGCGAGCGTGACCAGCAGTAGCACTACGAAACGGCGAGGAAACACGGGTAGCCCCGAAAAAGATGTGCGCGAATTGGTGCGACAATCTCTCTACGCACGGCGGCGGCGCGAGGTTGGACCGGGGGGCGGTCGGAGGGAGCGCATAGATCGCGCGCCCCATTCAGATCTCTTTGTGCGCGGCCGCGGCGCGTCGCCGAATCAGCGCTCCGGGTCGGGGCCGATCTGCCGGAGATAGAGGTTGATCGACCCGAACTTGAGATGCGTCTTGAGCTGAACGATCGCGCGCGTGGAGTCGTCGGCCAGCCACAACTCGGCGTGGCCGTCCTTGGAGAAGATTCCGCTCGTCGTGATCTGCGGACGCAGGAGGAAGGCGACGAATCGCCCGGCCGGCACCGTCACCGTGTCGCGCCTCACCACGTGGATGACCACGGGGTTGCCTTCCGGCTGAAAGTATCGGCGGAGCACGTAGCATTGCCCCGGCTCGAGCGGCAGCGTCCGCACGAAGTACACGAGCGACACGTCGTCGAGCGGATTGGCAACCGACGGCCGCACCCGTCCGTCCTTCGTCTTGTAGGACTGTTCGTCGGGAAAGATTTGCGTGTCGCGGTTCGCGTGATATCCGGGGTCGTGCAGGTTCTGGACGAAGCGGAGCGAGTTGAAGGTGAGCGTGTCGAACCAGCTCATCGATGTGTCGTGGACGCTCATTTTCCAGTAGCCGCCGCCGACAGTGAACGACGCCTTCCACGCCACCTGGCCGCGAACGGTATCGCGGCCGACGAAGCGCATCTCGCCCGAGCCCACGTGAATGCCGGAAAACGTGGCGGAGTAATGCAGCTCCTCTCCGCGCGCGAACCACGGCGCACGCTCCTCGCCGAGGGCGCCGGCAGCCTGGTCGATCCGCTGCTCGTTCGGCGCGCAGCGGCTCGTGTCGTCGACGACCGCCGCATATCGCGGCGCGTGGGGCGACGCGAATGCGAGAATTGTGGCGAGCAAGAGCAAATCCATGATCAAACGACGAGCAGGAGGGAGGGTGGGAAACGCCGAGACCGGAGGTGCGCGGAGCAGGGAGTTGGGCTATTTGCGGCTCGCGTACTGCGCTTGCTTCAACTCGAGCGTCAACGTCCCGAACGCGAGCTTCGAGCGCATGCGAAGCACGGCGCGCGTGCTGTCGTCGGCGAACCAGACTTCCGCTTCGCCGCCCTCCGAAAACAGGCCGCGCGATTTGATGATCGGGCGGACGACGATGGCGTCGAACGTCCCCGCTGGTACCGTGACGCGCTCGCGTCGTTCGACTTTGATGATGACGGGATTCCGATCTGGGTGGTAGTACCGGTTGAACTCGTACGTCTGACCGACCTCGAGCGGGATCGAGCGCATGAAGTAGATGAACGATCCCTCATCGAGCGGGTCCGCGACGCTCGGATTCTCCTGCCCATCGCGCACGTACACTTGACGCTCGGGATAGAAGTCGTACGTCCGATCGTCGCGCTTACCGTTCTGATCGACGCTCTGCGTGTGGTGCAGCGAGACGAGCGTCGTCGTGTCGAACCAACTCTCGTAGTGGTCGTTGACGTGGTAGAAGAGCAGACCGCCGCGCACATCGAACACGGTGTGGTACGCCGGATGTCCGCGCACGGTCTCGACGTCTTCCACGTCCATCGACGCCGAGCCGGCGTTGACGAAGTTGACTTTGGCTTGATAGGTGAAGCGCTCGCCAACATGGAACGGAACGGCGCCCAGCCGGGCGGCCGGCGCGCGTGGAATTGCGCGCGCGGTTCCAAACACTCCAAGTGCGGCGAGTAGAACAGGAGCGGTACGCATGGCACCGTCAGAAGTACACAAGGCGTGCCGCGTACGAGATCGCGGGACCGCGAACGATCAAAACGTTTGCGTGGACCCTTTCTGCGCCACGGCGAGAAAATCCTCGCCCGGATTGATGAATTCGTCCTTTTCCGCGCCGTACTGCTTCTCGTAGAGCTGCCGATAGCGCCCGCCGAGTCTGATCAGCTCGCGGTGTGTGCCGCGCTCGACGATCTCGCCATGCTCCAGCACGAGAATCTGATCGGCGCTCTCGATCGTCGAGAGACGGTGCGCGATGACGAACGTCGTGCGCCCGGTGCGAAGCGACCGGAGCCCGTCGCGAATGAGCGCCTCACTCTCGCTGTCGAGACTGGATGTCGCTTCATCGAGAATGAGAATGCGCGGGTCGGCCAGAACCGCGCGCGCGATCGCGACGCGTTGCCGCTGGCCGCCGGACAGCTTGACGCCCCGTTCGCCGACGATCGTGTCGTAGCCTTTGTCGAACCGGTCGACGAATTCGTCGCAGTGGGCGATGTGCGCCGCGGCCCGCACTTCGGCCTCCGTCGCGCCAGGTCTGCTGAATGCGATGTTCTCGCCCACCGTGCCGTCGAACAGGAAATTGTCCTGCATCACGACGCCCACCTGCGCGCGATAGTCGCGAAGACGCATGTTGGCGACGTCGTGTCCGTCGACGAGCACGCGCCCGCTCTTGGGGTGATTGAACGCCATCACGAGCCCGATGAGCGTGCTCTTGCCCGATCCACTCGAGCCGACGAGCGCCGTCGTCGACCCGGCAGCGGCCTGGAAGGAGACGTGCTTGAGCACCGGCACATCCGCCACGTACTCGAACGTCACGTCGTGGAATTCGACGCGGCCGTCGATCTCGCGGACGGACTCCTTGCTAGCGTCGGATTGATCTTCCGTCGGCAGGTCGCGGATTTCGCGAATGCGATCGAGACCGGCGAACGCTTCGCTCACCTGCGTGCCGATCGACGCGATCTGTACCATCGGCGCGGCGAGCAGTCCAATGAAAAAGACGTACATGAACAACGAACCGAGCGTCATCGTCTGGTTGATCACCGCGCGTCCGCCCACGACGATGAGCAACACCCCGATGATGCCGGTGAGCACCGCGGTCGCCGCGCCGACCACCGACGTGCCGGTGATCGTCTTCGCGATGTTCCGAAACAGCTTGTGCGCGCCGCGCGCGAACACCAGGCGCTCGCGCGGCTCGGCCGTGTAAATCTTCACGAGCCGTACGCCGCCGAGCGTCTCCGTCAAACGGCCGGTGACCTCGGCGTTGATCGCGCCGCGCTCGCGGAACAGCGGGCGCAGTCGCTTGAACGCGATCGTCATCATGCCGGCGAACACGGCGAGCACGACGAGCGTGATGCTCGTCAACCGCCAATTGATGTAGAACAGCATGCCGACCGCCATGATCGCGGTCATGATGCTGCCGAGCAGCTGAATGAGCCCCGTGCCGACGAGATTCCGCACGCCCTCGGCGTCCGTCATGATGCGCGAGATGAGCACGCCGGTCTTCGTCGAATCGAAGTACGACGTTGGCAGGCGGAGGACATGCGCCTGCACGCGTTTGCGCATGTCGGTGATGGCGCGCTGTGCCGCGACGCTGACCACCTGCGACAGCGAGAACGAGGTCGCGCCTTGGATGAGCGTCGCGATCGCGGCGGCGGCGGCGAGCGGCATGAGCAAATTCACCTGATGCTTGCCGATGACGTTGTCGATGAGGAATTTCGACGTCAACGGCAGCACGAAGCCCACCAGCCGATTCACGACCATCAGCGACAGGCCGATGCTCAATGATGTGCGATGCTCGGAAAAGAGCTGCCGGGCTTCAGCCCACGCGCGGTTTTTGTTGTACTTCGCCATCGAGGAAATCTATCATGGCGCGCACGCCGCGGGTGCCGGGAAGGGCCACCCGCGAGCGGGCCTCGTGCGGTCAAAACAGGTCGTAGTGCGGCCACGCGGTGACGCTGGACACGATGCTCTGCAGCACCGCGTCGAGATTGCTGGCGCAGCCGTCCGCGCCGGGTCGCGTGTTCACGACGACTGCGTACGACATGCCGTTAGCCATGTTCTCCTGTTCGGCGATCGTCCCGTCCATGCAGCCATTGTGAAATTGTGGGCTCACGATCCAGCCAAAGCCGTAGTTCGGGTCGTGGCCGTGCAAGTCCGGCACGTGACTCGCGGTCAACGTCAGAGTTCGCGACTGAGCGCTCAGAATATCCGGATAGGTCGCCGTTCCGTCGACGTGGACGAGGAAGCGCGCGAGATCGATCGGCGTCGCCAGCCATCCGCCGTGGGCGTCGAAGCGCGTGACGTTGAGCGTGTAGGCGCTCGCCGGGTAGTACTTCACTTCGCGCGGCTTGCGTCCTGCCTCGGTGTTCGCCGCAATCACCATGTCCGTGATGCCGCTGGGTGTCAGCACGCTCTCGCGGACGTACTGCTCGTACGACTCGCCGGTGACTTTCTCGATCACGCGGCCGAGGAGGGAATACCCGAAGTTGAGGTACTCCCATCGTGCGCTCGTGTCGCGATACATCTTGTGATACGGATCGTTGATCGCCCAGCTGATGAGCTGGCGCTGCGTCATACCGGTATTCATGAACATCACGTCGGAGTCGCCGGCCGCGCCGTTGTTCAACCCGGACACGTGCTGCAACAGGTGGCGGATCATGATTTCGTTGATCTTCGGATTGGTCGTTACGGAGATGCGACGAAGGACCATGATTGGCGGCACGGACGGAGAATGGGACTTCGGAGACTCGCGCGGGAGCGTGAGTGAACGACTCAACATGAGCGCGTGTCGTCCACTCGGTCTCCACAAGTCAACATGTTGAATGCGCGCTTGTTATCCCGGGGCGCGACGAGCGGAACGTGGGCGGTCGTGTTCGCCCGGTGACAGTTGGGTTCGTTGCACAACGCGCATCGCGATAGGCTGACGGCGCGATGAAAGGCGTGCCGCGTCACCGAGCGGCAGCGTCGCGCGGGCGTATGGCTATTGCGTTAATGGATGCCATGAGCGCGCTGTCACGGGGATTCTTCACACGACGTCGAGCGTTCATCGCCGCTGCGACGTTCACCGCCGCCGGAGCGTTCGCCTGCGGCGCCGTGCACACGGACCCGATGCGCTCGGCGATGCTCAAAGCCACGGCAGGCACGGCGCAGGTGGCCGCGTCGCTCACCGGGCAGACCGCGCCCATCGCCAACAGCTACGAGAAGGAGACGTTTGTCGGGTTCGACACGCACACCTATCCGGGCACGAGCACGATGCACGCGTGGAAGAACACGCCCGGATCGCCGTACAAGTGGGTCGGCTATTATCTGCCGTCGCCCTGCCATGCGAACACATCGTGGGTGGGCAAGCGCGACACGTTAATCGCAATGGGTTGGGGCCTCGCGGTGGTCTTTGTCGGTCAGCAGACGTGGGGGAAGACGCCAAGAAATCTGTCGCCGACGGAGCTCGCGGCGCTGGCGCAGCGGACGCCCTGTTCCGCCGATCTCGTCACCGCATCGCAGGGCGCGCGCGACGCGGACAAAGCCACGGCGGCCGCGCGGGCCGAAGGCTTTCCGGCGAAGGCCATCGTTTTTCTCGACATCGAGCGGATGGAGACGATTCCTCCAGCCATGCGCGACTACTATCGCGCGTGGGCGGCACGAATGCTGGCGAACAAACTGTACCGGCCGGGCATCTACGCGCACGAGCACAACGCCGCGGCGATCTTCGACGACATGCGCGACACGTTCGCGGCGGCCGGTGACACGACCACGCCGCGCTTCTGGGTGGCCGGCGGCAAGGGATTCGACACCGGCCGCGCGCCGCAGGACGTCGGGTTTGCGTTTGCCGGTGTGTGGCAGGGCGTGATCGACGTGGCGCGGTCGGTCGCCAACGTCAAATTGCCGGTCGATTTGAACGTGGCGTCGTGGAGTTCGCCGTCGGAGTCGGGGATCGTGACGCAGTAGCCGTCGCGCCACGAGCGATTTGCCAGGGATGGGCGCTTGGCGCCGTGCGGCGGCGCGCGATACATTCGCACGCGCCAACCCACTTCGCCGCTCGAGGACCCGATGAATCGACTGTTGATCATGGCGCTGCTCGTCGCGGCGCCGCTGGCTGCGCAGGACACGACCGCTGCCGCGCGCGGACGCGGCGGTCGGGGCGGAGGGCGCGGCGACTTTCGCGCCTGGCGCGGCGACATGGACACCACGCGCGCGCGCGTGCTGTACGTGAGCAAGGATCCCAAGGATCTCTCGGGCTGCGGCCCGAACGACTGCGAGGCAGCGACGCGGGCGCGGCTGGCCAGCGACAGCGTGTTCGCCGCGAAGAGCAAAGGAGTCCTGGAATTTCAGAAGATTCATTACAAAAGTAGCGTTGACGGATTAGACATTCCCGCCGACCTGTTCGCGCCGCTCGACAAGGGAGCGCGCAAGCATGCGGTGATGGTCTGGGTCCACGACGGACTCCACAACCACATGCAGCCGGACCCGTACTGGCCGTTCATCCGCGAGGCCGTCCAGCGCGGGTACGTGATCATCGCGCCCGAGTACCGCGGGAGCACCGGGTACGGCGACGACTTCTATCGGAAGATCGACTACGGCGGCAAGGAGATCGACGACGTCATGTCGTCCGTCGACTACCTGGCGACGCTCCCGTACGTCGACATGAACAAGCTTGGGATCATGGGCTGGAGCCACGGCGGGTTCATCGCGGCGCACATCCTGTTTCGCGGCGACATTCCGTTCAAAGCCGGCGCGGCCATCGTTCCGGTGACCAATCTCGTATTCCGCCTCTCCGATCACGGGCCGAGCTATCAGCGCGACTACGCGGCCGAGGAAGGCATCCAGGGACTTCCGTTCGAGCGCAATTGCGGCGCGAAGCACGATCAGGATTGCATCGACGAGTACCTCGATCGCTCACCGGTATTTCACGCCGACAATCTCAAGGTGCCGATGCTCGTCCACGTCGCGACGAACGACTGCGACGTGTTCTTCCGCGAAGATCAGCAGATGGTGTACACGCTGATGGCGCTCAAGCCCACCCTCGCGGAAACGAAGATCTACAAGGATCCGCCGCCGGGCGCCGCGGGGTGCGGCCATACTTTCAGCCGGCGCACGAATCCGGCGACGCTGGAGCGCGACGATTCGCCGGAGCAGATCGACTCGTGGAATCGGACGTGGGCGTTCTTCGAGCGGAACTTGAAGCCGTGAGCGGCGCGATCGGCGGGTAGTCCGAGGTGGCGCGCGCTAGCGGCCGCGATTTACCGACGCGGGCGGCGGAACGATCGACGAGAACGGATTCGTCGTCCGCGCCAACAGGCGCGGCTGGTGCGTCACCTTGTGGTCCTTCGTGTCGTACGGCACGTCGGCCGGCGTCCCACCGTTCGGCCAATCGGATGCTTTGCCGGGCGAATCGGGTCGCGGCATCGACGTGATGTACGTGGCGACGTCGAAGGCCTGCTGATCAGTGAGCGAGCCCGGACGATCGAACGGCATGTTGTGGCGAATGAACGACGCGGCGCGCTCCGGGCGCGCCATCGACGCGCCGATACTGAACGACCCCTCGCCCCACAGTGAGGGAATTGGTCCCATGCCGGCGCCCGTATTGCCGTGACATCGCGCGCAATTGTTGGCGTACAGCGCCACGCCGCGCGTGGAATCACCCGACAGCGCCGGCATCTTGGCGAGCCCTTCTCCGCGGACGTGCTCGCCCGTCGGCACGCCGCCGGAGATGTACGCGAGATAGGCGATGATGTCCTGCATCTCGCGGCTGTCGTTCGGAAGTTTCGAACCGGCGAGACTTCGCGTGAAGCAGTAATTCACACGATCCTCGAGCGGCACGACGGCGCCGGCGCGGTCCATGTATTTGGGAAAACGCGCGTACGCGCCGACGAGCGGCGCCGCGTTCGCCCGACGCCCCTCGTCGAGATGACAGCTCGTGCAATTCAGCGTCCCCGCGTCGTACGCGGGAAGACTGTCGTGCGTGTGCGTGATGATCGCCAATCCGCGATACACCGACTGCTCGAACTGATCATCCGGTGTGCTGTCGACCACCGGCGGCTGCCAGGTATCGGGATTCCAGGTGCGCGTCACGCCGCGCCCCGTGCCCACGGCCGTCGAGTCGCCGCGCGTCGACGCCTGCTGGAGCTCGCAGCCCCACGCTCCAATCACGAGCAGCGCGCCGACGCCCGACGCGCGCAGACCGCGGGCGCGCCTCACTCGACTCGTCGCAGCACGTCGGACAACACACCGAACAGCCGATCGATCTGCGCGCGCTCCACGATGAGCGGCGGCGACAGCGCGATCGTGTCGGCCGTGGAACGCACCATCACGCCGGCCTCGAAGCACTTGAGGAAAGTCTCAAAACCGCGCGCGCCCACGCCGTTCGGCCGCGACTCGAGCTCGATCGCCCCGACCAGGCCGATGTTGCGCAGATCGATCACGTGCGGCAGACCGCGCAGCGCGTGCACGGCATCCGCCCAGTACGACTCCAGCGACGCCGCGCGCTCGAACAAACCTTCTGATTGATACAGATCGAGCGTCGCCAGGCCGGCGGCGGCAGCCAGCGGATGGCCGGAATACGTGTAGCCATGAAACAGCTCGATGCCCGCGCCCACGGAGTTGACGACGGCATCGTAAATCGAGCTGTGCACGCACACGGCGCCCATCGGCACCGTCGCGTTGGTGATGCCCTTCGCGACGGTCATCATATCCGGCGTGACGCCGAATTTTTCCGCGGCGAACGCGGCGCCGAGCCGACCGAAGCCCGTGATCACCTCGTCGAAGATGAGCAGAATGCCGTGGCGATCGCAGATCTCGCGAATGCGCTCGAGGTAACCCTCGGGCGGAATCAGCACGCCGGTCGATCCGGCGACCGGCTCGATGATTACCGCGGCGATCGTGTGTGCGCCGTGCTTGGCCACGAGCTGCTCGAGCGCATCGGCGCGCAGCGCACCCTGCCGCGGCTGACCGCGCGAAAATGCATTCGCCTCGAGATCGTGCGTGTGCGGCATGTGATCGACCGCCGGCAGCAACTGCCCGGCGAACTGTCTGCGGTTCGCCTCGATGCCGCCAACGGCGATGCCGCCAAAGCCCACACCGTGGTAGCCGCGCTCGCGGCCGATGAACCGCACGCGCTCGGGTTCGCCCCTCGCCTGCCAATACGCGAGTGCGATCTTGAGCGCGGTGTCGACTGCCTCCGATCCGGAATTGCCGAAGAACACACGATCGATGCCGCGCGGCAGGATACTCGCCAGCCGCTGGGCAAGCTCGAACGCGAGCGGATGTCCCATCTGAAACGGCGGGGCGTAGTCCATTACTCCGGCCTGCTCGCGAATCGCCGCGGTAATCGACTCTCGACAATGCCCGGCGTTGACGCACCAGAGGCCGGACGTGCCGTCGAGAATTTCGCGCCCGTCCGCCGTGGTGTAGTACATGTCCTTGGCGGCGACGAGCATGCGCGGCGCGCGCTTGAACGCGCGATTCGCCGTGAAGGGCATCCACAGCTCGTCGAGCGACGGATGCATCGTCGACAGCGCGGGCGAGAATCGATTCAGCCGATGTGTGAGACATGTGCGAAGAATGCGCCAATGAGTGATGAGTCGGAAGCCCTGCACGCCATCATACCGTCTTCGTTTTCCAGGTGCCGCGAGCGAACAACGCTCCGGCGACTACCGCATATGTCGAGAACGCGATCGTGATGGCGAGATAAATCGCGTGCGGCCCCCAACCGAACCGCACGCCGAGCACATAGGCGAGCGGCAGTTCCCAACACCAGAACACGCCGATGTTGATCAACGTGGGCGTACGCGTATCGCCGGCGCCGTTGAACGCCTGCGACGTTACCATCCCCCACGCATAAAACGGAAAGCCGCACGCCACGATGCGCAGGGTGGCCGCCGCTTCCGGCATGATCGCCGGATCGTGCGTGAACCATCCGGCGATCGTCGGCGCGAACACCGCGAGCACCGCGCCCGCGATGGTGAGCACGATCATGTTGTACGTTCCGGCAATTCGGACCGCCTGCGCTGCGCGCTCCGGTTTCTTCGCACCGAGCGCCTGACCGACCATCGTCGCGGCAGCGTTTGCCACGCCGGCCGCCGGCAACAGCGCGAAGAGAAACAGTCGCACGCCGATCGTGTAGCCGGCCAGCACATTGCTGCCGAACGACGACAGGATTCGGATCAGCGCAATCCAGCTTCCCATCCCGATCAGAAACTGCAGCGCGGCCGACCACGCGAGCCGCGCCAACTTGGCGATGACCGCGGGATCGATTCGAAGATGTCGCGCGTGAATGTCGACGCGCGACCCCGGCTTGAGCAGCCGGCTCAGCGCGAACAGCACGCCCGTGCCGCGTCCGATGTTTGTTGCCACCGCGGCGCCCGCGACGCCGAGTTTGGGAAACGGTCCAAGTCCAAAGATCAGGCATGGTCCGAGTAAGATGTTGATTCCGTTCGCCAACCAGAGCACGCGCATGGCGATCACGGCGTCGCCCGCACCGCGGAAGATCGCGTTGATGAGAAACAGCATGACGATCGTCACGTTGCCGCCGAGCATGATGCGGGCGTACGTCGTGCCCGTGGCCAGCACGTCGGGGGCCGCGCCCATGATGCCGAGCAATTTTGGCGCGGCCACGGCGCAACACACGCCAAGGATGAGCGCAATCGACAGCGACAGCAGAATCGCCTGCGCCGCGGCGTGTGCCGCGCCCTCTTTGTCGCGCTCACCGGTGCGGCGAGCAACGGTGGCGGCGGCGGCAATCGCCAACCCCATCGCGACCGCGTAAATGATCGTCAGCCAGGACTCGGTGAGACCGACGGTCGCGACAGCGGCCCCGCCAAGGCGCGAGACGAAGAACACGTCGCACACGGCGAACACGCTCTCCATGACCATCTCGAGCACCATGGGGATTGCGAGAATCAGAATCGCGCGCCGTACGGGACCAGCCGTGAAGTCGCGCTGCGAGCCCGCGAGCGCTTCGCGGACGGACGCCCAGAAGCGTTCATCGGTGCCCGATGCCGCCGCCGCCGCTTCCGTCAGCGCGGTGCCCTCGGGCACCGCGGTCAATTCGGACGTCGAACTACTCACGTGGAACCTCATCGAAGTGGGCCGATCGGCGCGGGCGGCGGACGCGCGGCGATCGGAGTGGATGATGCGCAAATGAAAAGGGCGGCGCCGATCGCGGCGCCGCCCTCGTTCAAACGATGAGCCGTGTGTGCGCGATCAGTGCGTGTGAGTCGTGGCGACGACGGCAATGACGTCCGTCCAACCGCCGAAACTGGCGGTGCGGGCGGCGCTGATCATCGCGTTGGTCGGGCGGTGGATCGAGTTCACAGCACTGAGCTCCAATGAGGCAAGTATTCGCGGGACGCGCAGTATAGGACGAACAAATGAATCGCGCAAGCGCCGAATGCGCGCCGCGTGATCTACGGGTGAACGGGATTCGCCACCGGATTTCCGTCGATGTCGAGATGAACGATCGGCGCGATGCGGGCGGCGGTCAGCGGCCCTTCGATCTTGGCGCGATCGCCGACGATGACGAGCGCGAGATGGTCGGGGTCGATGTACTGCTGCGCCACGCGCACCACGTCTTCCTTCGTCACGGCGTTCACAGCTTTGATGAACTGTTGGTAGTAGTCGGCGGGCAGCGCCTGCGTGTAGATGGATGCGATGCTCTGGTTCACTCCGCCGACGGAGGCAAAGCTTTCCGGCAAGCTCTGCACGAGACTCGCCTTCGCCTGCGCCATCTCTTCATCACTCGGCGGGCGCGGTCCGCGAATTCCGCGCAGCTCGTTCATGAATTCAATGAGCGCGCTGTCCGTCTTCGCGGTGACGATGTCGCCGCCGGCGCGGAACTGACCAGGGCCGCGTCCGAAAGCAAAACCCGAATTCACGCCGTAGCTGTAGCCCTTCACCTCGCGGATCTCGTGGTTGAGCCGCGATTGAAAGAGCACGCCGAGCATTTCGTTCATCACGCGCAGCGCGTAGTAGTCGGGCGTGCTGCGCGATGGACCAACCTCGCCGAGGGAGAAGCTCGATTGCGCCGCGCCGGGTTTATCGACGAGGTAAATGGTCGTCGCGGCGGGCGCCGCCAAGGCGGGGTAGTCGAAGCTCGGCATCGAACCGCCGGCCGGCCAGCCGGAGAGCGCGGACTCGATCTGCTGCTTGATCGCCGGCGCGCTGACGTCGCCGACGACGGTGATCACGGCGTGCCCGGGCTGGAAATAGGCGCGATAGAACGCGACCACGTCGTCGCGCGTGATTTGCTTGATCGACGCCTCGGTCGGCGAGCGGCCGTAAGGATGTGCATCTGTATATAGCACTTTTGGAAATACAACCGCTGCGATCGACGACGTGCGGTCGCGCGATTGCGTGAGGCCGATCAGCGTCCGCCCGCGCAACCGCTCGAGCGCCGGCGCCGGGAAGCGTCGGATGCTCCAGCACGTCGGCGAGCAAGGCAAGCGTCGGCGCGAGTTTGTCTTTCGTCACCTCGAACACGATGCGGCCCGACTCCGCGCCGATTGACGTCCCGCCGAAACTGGTGCCGAGCAGCTGGAGCTCGTTGGAGATCTGATCGCCCGATCGCTGCGTCGTGCCCTCAGTCAGCATGGCGGCGACCATGTTCGCCAACCCCGCCTCGTTGGCCGGCTCGTACTGGCGCGCGCCGCCGATGAAGTTGATCTGCACCGTGACGAGCGGCAGCGCTGTTTTTTCGGCGACGACCAGCTGCGCGCCGTTCAGCAACGTGGTGGTCGTCCACGTCGGGATGCGGAGTTCTGGTTCCCGTCCGGGCTTGGGGATCACGCTCCGGTTGAATGGCGAGCCGGCGAGTTCCTGCGCGGCTGCGGTCGCTGCGGGGAATGTGCTCGCGAGCAACGCGAGCGCGGCGACGGCCGTGAGGCGGCTATGACGAATCATGGCTTGATCTCCGCGGTCGTTTCGGTGAACGGATCGGTGACGACAGTGCTCTTGTCGGCGTGGGACGCCAGATCCTGTTTGCCCAGTGGAACGGTGGACAGCACGATGCGCGCGCTGCCGAGGTACTTGTTGACGACGCGCTTCACGTCCGCCGCCGTCACGCCCTGGGTCTTGGGATAGTCGACGCTGAACGAGTGGCTCGGGTCGCCGAAGAACGTCTGGTCCTGCCCAAGCTGGAGCGCCTTGCCCAGGTTCGACTGCAGGCCGTCGATGAAGTTGAGCTCTTCGCCCGCCTTGACGCGCTTGAGTTCGTCCGCGGTCGGCCCGTCGCGCTTGAGCTGCGAAATGATGGAGTCCGTCTGCGTCTCGAGCTCCGTCAGCGTATGTCCCGGCCGCGGCGTGGCGACGAGATCGATCTCGCCGGTGTTTTCGTTGTTATTGGAGAACGCGAATACCGACGCCGCGCTCTGCGAATCGTAGACGAGGGCTTTCGTCACTCGCGCCGTTCGCGGTCCCGCGAGAATTCTCATCGCCAAGTCGAGCGCATACTGGTCGGGACTGTGGACCGTCACACCCGGCCATTGAATGTGCACGCGCGGAACCTGCACGCGATCCTCGAACGTCAACCGCTTTTCGCCGGTGAGCGCGGACGGACCAACCGTCGGGCGCGTGATCGCCGCGCCGCGCGGAAGTCCGGCGAAGTACTTCGTGACCCACGCCTTGGCCTCGCTCGGGTCGAAGTCGCCGACGATGTTGAGCGTCGCGTTGTTCGGCGCGTAATACAGACGGAAGAAGCGCTTCACGTCGTCGACCGTGGCGTTCGTCAGATCGGCCATGCTGCCGATCGTCGGCCACGAGTATGGATGCCCCTTCGGGTACATCGCGAGGCCGAGGACCTCGGATTCGCGCGAGTAGGGCTGATTGTCGTAGCTCTGGCGCCGCTCGTTCTTCACGATGTCGCGCTGCGCTTTGAACTTCGCTTCATCGAGCGAGTCGAGCAGAAAGCCCATGCGATCCGACTCGAGCCAGAGTACTGTCTCGAGGTAGTTCGACGGATCGTTCTCGTAGTAGCGCGTCCAGTCGAAGTACGTCTGACCGTTGTTGCCGCCGCCCACGCCCTCCGTGAACTTGTCGTGCATGCCGTACGGCACGTGTCCCGAGCCGGTGAACATCACGTGCTCGAACATGTGCGCGAACCCGGTATGGCTCACGACTTCGTTCTTCGAGCCGACGTGGTACACGACCGCGACCGCGACGGTCGGCGTGCTGTGGTCGGGCGACAGCACCACGGCGAGTCCGTTCGGCAACGTGTATTTCTCGAAGGGAATGCTGATCGACGGTGCGGGCGATTCAGCCTTTGACGGGCCGCTGGCGTGCTGCGCGAACGCCACGCCCGTGGGCGAAATGGCGACTGCGAGGGACAGCGTGATGGCGACGCGCGCGGCGCCGCGTGACGGAACGATCCGGGTCATATCGACGATCTGGATGGGGTTGAGCGACGGGTGGTCTACTCTTGTCCATCAGTATGTCTCGCGGCGCTCCGTTCGCCAACGGCCCTGGGACGAACCGGCTGATACATTTTCTCCAATGCGGCTCAAACGCCTCGAGCTTTGGTGGCGGCGGGTGTGGATCCGGCTGCTCGTGCGGCTGATGCGGCGGCCCGCGGCGGGACCGCCGGACTGGAGCGTGCGCCCGGTGCGCGTGCTCTTTCTCCGCCACGACCGCGCCGGCGACATGATTCTCTCGACCGGCGTGATGCGCGCCATCGCTCGCTCGCACGCGACGATCACGCTGGACGTCCTCGCCTCTCCCGCGAACGCGGCAATACTCGAGGCCGCCGACTACGTCGGCGACGTCGTCGTCTTCGACAAGCGTCGTTTGGCGACATATCTGCGCACCATGCGGCGCCTTCGCCGCGCGCGCTACGACGCGGTCGTCGACTGCATGGTCACCGCGCCGTCGGTCACGACGCTGTTGCTGATGGCAGCAAGCGGCGCACGCCATCGCGTCGGCATCGCCGGTCGAGGCAACGACTCGGCGTTCACCGTCACGGTTCCGGCCGAAACGCGAGCGGACGCGCACATGGTCGATCTGCTCGCCGCGCTCGCGCCGGCGTTCGGCGTCGACCTTCGCGCCGTCGAGCGACGCCCGGTGATCGCGCTGACCGACGCCGAGCGTGCGCGCGCCGAGGCGAATTGGGGAACCGCCCGGCTTGGACCGCGCGTGCTCGTCAACGTTTCTGCCGGCACTCCAGCGCGACGATGGCCAAGTGATCGATACGCCGCCGTCATGGAACACCTGCGCGCGCGCGACGCGGCCACGGTGTTTCGCGTCATCGCCGCCCCGGCGGAACTCGAGCGCGGGCGCGATGTCGCGCGGCTCGGCGGCGGCGAATTCGTGTCGACGCCGAGCATCCGCGACGCGTTCGCGCTCGTCGCAACGTCCGACTTTGTCTTCTCGCCGGATACGAGCATCGCTCAC
Organism: uncultured Gemmatimonadaceae bacterium; assembly: GCA_963817445.1. Classification (GTDB taxonomy): domain Bacteria; phylum Gemmatimonadota; class Gemmatimonadetes; order Gemmatimonadales; family Gemmatimonadaceae; genus JAQBQB01. Next base: position 148,639 of record CAWFOG010000024.1, on the reverse strand, counting down.
GCCGCGTCGGCGTTCGATGTGCCGTGCGTCGCGATGTATGTGCGCGGCACGTCCGCAGCGATGGGGCGTCTACGGGCAAGTCGGCGCGAACGTGGAGCAAGACGACACCACGCTCGACCGATTGTCCGCCGAACGCGTGATGCAGGCGGTCGACGCGGTGTGGAACGCGCGAGTCGTCAGCCGGCGCGCGTAACGAGTTCGCGGACCAACGACTCGAGCGACGCAGCGTCCGGCACGCTGCCCTGCGCCACGCGCGGCGATCCGCCGCCGCGTCCGCCCGCCGCCGCGAGTTGCTCCTTGAGCAGCTTTCCCGCGTCGACGCCGGAATCTTCCGACGCCGCGAGAAGCACCGACGGCGGCGCGGCGAGCACGCCGACGACCACCGCCCGCGGCAGCGCGAGCGTCGCTTGCGCGAGGATCTTGAGATCGTCCATCGACGCGACGTCGCGCACGACGATCGTTCGAACGCCGCGTTCATTTGGCGACGCCGCGTCGTAACGCTCGCGCGCCCGAAACACGGCGAGCGTTTTTTCCAACTTCACGCGCGCGTTCTCGGCGTCCTTGAGCCGGTCCGATTGCGCACCGACGAGCAGCGGCGCGTCGTCGAGCGAGGCAGAAAGCGACGTCGCGATGCGAGTCAGCGATTCGAAATCGCGGCGCGCGCGCCGAACGGCGCGCACTCCGCAAACGAACTCGACGCGCGTCGCCTTGCGCACTTTCTCGACCGACCGAATCGAGCACGGCGCCGATCTCCGCGGTGGTTCGCACATGCGTTCCACCGCACGCACTGCGATCGACGCCTTCGATCGACACGATACGCAGTGTGCCCGCTCGATCAGACGCCTTGCGCAGTCCCGACGCATCGGCCGCTTCCTCGAACGACACGCTCACGCTCCGCGCGTTCGACACGATCGAGTTCGCCCGCTCCTGCGCGGCAATGATCTGGTCGCGCGAGACCGCCTCGGCGTCGACGTCGAGGGTCGAGTAGTCCGGCCCGAAGTGCACGCTCACGGTCTTGAAGCCGAACAGATCCTCGAACACCGCAGACAGCAGATGTTGTCCGGTGTGCTGCTGCATGTGGTCGAAGCGACGGTTCCAGTCGATCACGCCGTCGGCCGACGTGATCCCGGCTCCGAGCGGCCCGGCGAGCACGTGCGCGATTCGCTCGCCCTCGTCGACAACATCGACCACGGCGACGCCGCCTAGCGTGCCTCGATCGTGCAACTGCCCGCCGGACGTTGGGTAGAACGCCGTCTCTTCGAGGTACACACGCGTGTTATCGTCGCTGCGACCGACAATCGCGGACGTGAACGCGGCGAGATACGCGTTGGTGTAATACAGTCGGTGCGTCACGGATCGCGCGTTCGTCTCATCCGCTCGGTGATCCGTCCGGCGGCCGACCAAACTGTAACCGCGGCCAATGCTCGCGCGGCACACTCCGGATTCCCAGAGCGAGCACGGCACAGGCGACGAGCGCGATGATCGAAAGCTCGAACAGCAGGTCCCGGCTCGCATCGATCGCCGCCGTTCGCTTGGCATCCACTTCGAGCGACCAGCGCAACAGTCCGGCGGCCTGCTGCGAGGTGAGCGATTTGTCACCGCGCTCCACGGCAGCGATGAAGTCGCTGCGGGTTCGCCAGGACGCCGCCGTCTCCGTCATGTAGCGGAACTGGTAGGCGGTGTAGGCGATTCCCGCGGCGACGAACACGAGCACGATCGCCGGCGCGATGAGAAGCAGTTTACGGTCGAGTCGCACTCAGACAATTAAGCACAAATGGACTTCGGGCGCAGCGAACATTCGCAGCGGCAGCGTGCTGCACCCAATCCCATGGCTCACGAGCAGCGTGCGCGAACCCGCCGGCTCGAGCGCGAACTGACCGCCATAGTAGCGATGATTGAGCGCCCCGCCCGGCATGAGAATCGGTCGCCCGCCGGGCAATGCCACCTGACCGCCGTGCGTGTGTCCACACAGCGCGAGATCGAACGGACGATCTCCAATCGCGCGCAGCCCTTCTGGTGAGTGCATGAGGACGATGCGCCGGCCGGTCGCGCCATCCATCGCTGCGTCCATGCGTGGCGCTCCGTACTTGGCGTCGTCGAGCCCGCAGATCGTGACGTCGCCGAATGGCGGCGCGAGTGTCGCGCAGCGATTGGTGAGCATCTGCACGCCGACGCGCTCGAGCGCGCCGGCGATCACGCGAAAGTTCGCGCGCAAGTCATGGTTGCCGGGCACGCCGAATTTTCCAAACGGCGCCGGGATTTTTTCGAGCAGCGGAGCCAAACGCTCGATGTCCGACGCACGCACCGACACAAAATCGCCGCCGAGCAGGAGGACATCGGGGCGCAGCGCGGTCAGCGCGTCGCAGGCGCGGGCCAGCAGTCGGCCATCCGTCGTGGCGCCGGCGTGGAAGTCGGAGGCGAACGCTACGCGGAGCGGTTTCCGCGCCGGAGCAGTTTCGCGGTGTGCTGGCTCAACCGTCGTCTGCGACACGCGAAGCCGGCCCTGGAGCCCAAGCCGATACGACAGTGCCGCCGCCCAGTTGAGTGGACGGAATGCGGTGTCGAGCTTGAATTCGATGGAGTGACGGGTGCGTGTGAGGCGCCGCTCACGAATCACCGGGCGCCCGTCGGCACCATCGCTCATTCGTCGACGGAGTCCTCCGCGGCCTCGTCAGTTTGGTCCGCGTCGGCATCCTGCGGTGTCGCACGCTTCTTCTTCGGCCGGCCGCCGCGCCCTTTGGCTGCATCGGACTCGAGCAACGCGAGATATTCGCGGCGCGCAGCCGCCATGGCCGGCGTCTCCGCGAGCGCCTGCTGTGAGCGTCGGCTTTTTTCGCGGCGAAAGTGCTCGCGCGCGGTGACGCCTGTGTCTGAGCCTTGATTGCGCCCGGCGCCCGAGTGGGTAGGCGCTCCATGCGACATGCTTTTTGACTTCATCGAAATACGTGTCCCGCGATTTGACGCTTTATTTGCCGCCGCTTCCAGGCGATGAACCGCCAGTCGCGCCCGTGACGATAACGGTCGCTGTCGCCACGTTCAATGTGTCGAACGAGAAGCGTGCCGTGATCGTCGTCGTGCCCGCGCCGACCGCCGACACGAGTCCGGTGGGCGACGTTGTTGCAACGGCGGTGTTGAGAGAGCTCCACTGGACTTCGTTCAACTGTGTCGGGGGCGCGTTCGTCATGAACTGGAACGTCTGCCCGACCGTGAGGTTAATCGACGGCGGAGTGATCACGAGCGGATTCGTGTTGCTCGTATCTGAGATCGTGACCCCGCTGAGTCCGGCGATCGAGGTAACGAGCGCCTGCTCGCACCCGGTGAGGCCGGCAATGGCAACGGTGATGAGGATGAGGCGACGCATTGGCATACCTTGGTGAAGGACAGGATCTGTGCCGCTGCTACGAAGCTTCGAGGGTCCTCCTGGGGTACTGAAGACGCACAAAGACGCACAGCGCATCCGTCGCTAAGAAATCCACACAACTGATGCGAGCGCGGCTGTGACGCATGACCTTGTTTGGAAGGTCTTGTCGGCGATACCAACAATTCTTAGTCGTCAACCGGTCATCATGCCCGACGCAGAAGTCGTTTTAGTCATCGATGACGAACCCCAGATTCGCCGCGCCGTTCGCGACGCTCTGCGGGAGGTCACCGTTCGGGTCGATGAGGCGGCCAACGGAAGCGCCGGCGTGGACGCCGTAACGTCGGGCCGACCGGATCTTATCGTCCTCGATCTCGGCCTGCCGGACATGGCGGGCGTCGACGTGTGCCGCGAGATCCGCCGCCGGTCTGCCGTACCGATCATCGTGCTGTCGGCGCGGCATTCGGAGCATGAAAAGGTCGATCTGCTCAACGCCGGCGCCGACGACTACGTGACCAAGCCGTTTAGCGTGCCCGAACTCGCGGCGCGCGCCAAGGCGCAGATTCGCCGCGCCAAGACCTTCGCCGCCGCTGCAGGCAACGCCGGTCCAGTCTCGATCGGGGGCCTCGTCGTCGACACCGTCACGCGGCGCGTCACACGCGATGCCACGCAGATTCACCTCACGCCCATCGAGTGGCAGATCCTGGCCACGCTGCTCGCCGCCGCCGGTCGAACTCTCACGCACCAGCAGATCTTCGACGCAGTCTGGGGTCGCGAATTCGGCAGTCCGCAGCAATACTTGCGCGTGCACATTACCAACCTTCGGCGCAAGATCGAGATCGACCCGGCTGGTCCGCAGATCATCATCACGGAACCTGGCGTCGGCTATCGAGTCGATCTGCCGCGCTGACCAATGCCGCGGCGGAAGACGGTCGTTCTGTGGCTGATGTGGACCGTTGTCACCGCCCTGGCAACGATCTTCATGTCGAGCGCGCCCAGCGCGTTCGATCAGGTTCACGTCGTACTCGTCTACCTGCTCATCGTGCTCGGCGCCAGCGCGAGCAGCGGACGCACACTCGGCGTGTCGCTGGCATGCGCCGGGTTCGTGCTCATCGACTATTACTTTCAGCCTCCGCTGGGGGAAATCAGCGTCGGCAAGCCCATCGACTGGCTCGCGCTGGTGGCGTTTCTCGTTACCGCGCTTGTGTCGACGCAACTGCTCGCGAGCGCTCAAGCACAGGCTGAGGAAGCGCGGCGCCGCACGATCGAGGTCGCGTCGCTCGCGCGGCTCGGATCGGAAATGCTCAGTGCCGGCCGCGCCGAGGACGCGCTCGCGCGCATCGCGGAGGTCATTCGATCGACGCTCGGCATGGCCCAGTGCGAGATCGTTCCCCTCGAGGGAGGAGCGGACGCGCCGGCGGCGACAATACTCGGCGGCGCACCTAGCGACGCGGTTCGGACGCTGGCCATCCCGCTGTCCGTCGAAGCGCGCGTCGTCGGCGTGTTGCGCCTGGAGAATGCCACGCCCGTGCATCTCGATCTTGCTCAGCGACGGTTTCTCGACGCGATCACGTACTACGCCGCACTCGCGCTCGATCGCGTTCGCCTCGTCGCGGAAGCGGAACACGCCGAAGCGTTGCGCGAGGCCGACCGCTTGAAGGACATCGTGCTCGCGTCGGTGTCGCACGATCTGCGTACGCCGCTCACCACGATCAAGGCGTTGGCGCAGAGCGAAGCGATGCAGGGCAACGACTCCGCCGCGGCGATCGAGGAGCAGGCGGACCGTCTCACGCGCATGGTCAGCGATCTGCTCGATCTTTCACGCCTCAAGGGTGGCGGATTTGCCGCGTCGCCCGAGCTCAACACGGCGGAGGATCTGGTCGGCGCCGCCGTGCGACAGACGCGCGGGCTGTTCGGCGATCGACCGCTGCGCACAGTCGTCGATCTGCGCAGTCCCGCGCTCGTTGGGCAATTCGACTTCGCGCAATCATTGCGCGTGTTGTCCAACTTGCTCGAGAACGCGGCTCGCTACTCGCCGCTCAGCGAGCCGATCGAACTCGCCGCGCGGCGGGAGGGAGGATCGCTCGTGTTCACCGTGTCCGACCGGGGACCGGGCGTTGCGAACATCGATGTGCCGCGGATTTTCGAACCGTTCTTCCGGTCGCACAACGCGACGCCCGACTCCGGCCGCGCAGGCCTCGGACTGTCCATCGCGCGCACCCTGGCCGAACTGCAAGGCGGATCGGTGACGTACACAGCGCGCCCCGGCGGCGGGAGCACCTTTGCGCTTCTGCTCCCGGCGAGCGAACTCCGTGCCGATACGCTCGACCAGACGATCGGACCCGCGCGCTCGAACTAGACTCCCGAGCGAGTCTGGCTCGGGTCTGGTTCGACTCATAGCTTAAGGAGTGTGTGAACGACTCGCTGCGCGCGAGTCATTGCGGCCGCCGGTTGGTGTGGCGTCGCCCTCGGACCGGAGCTCGACCGCTTATGGAGCTGCGCGACCAACTGCAGTCGGTGCTCGGCAACACGTACGCGCTCGAGCGCGAGCTTGGCGGCGGCGGCATGTCGCGCGTATTCACGGCGACCGAGACCGCGTTCGGCCGTCGCGTCGTGATCAAAGTGCTGCCGATCGAGTTGGGCGCGAGCGTCAACGTCGACCGGTTCAAGCGCGAAATCCTGCTCGCGGCGAACCTGCAACACCCGCACATCGTACCGGTGCTCGCCGCCGGCGAAATGAGCGGCGTGCCGTATTACACGATGCCGTATATCGACGGCGAATCGCTCCGCGCGCGGCTGGCGCGCGGGCAGATGCCGATCGCCGAAACGGTGAGCGTGCTGCGCGACGTTGCGCGCGCCCTGGCCTACGCGCACGAACGCGGCGTGATTCACCGCGACATCAAGCCGGACAACGTGCTCTTGTCCGGCGGTTCGGCGACGGTCACGGATTTCGGGATCGCCAAGGCGATCAGCGCGGCGCGCGCCACCGCGGCTGACAGCGCGCTGACCCAGGTCGGCACGTCGATTGGCACGCCGGCGTACATGTCGCCGGAGCAGGCCGCGGCCGATCCGAGCGCCGATCAGCGAACGGACATTTACTCGTTCGGCTGCATGGCGTACGAACTGCTCGCCGGCCGGCCGCCATTTTTCGGTCTGTCGCCGCAAAAGCTTCTCGCGGCGCAGATGAGCGAGCGACCGCAACCGATATCAGAGATGCGCGACGACGTGCCGCCATTGCTCGCCGAGCTCGTGATGCAATGTCTGGAAAAGGAACCGGACGCACGGCCGCAGAACGCCGGCGATCTGGCGCGGCTGCTCGACGCGGTGGCCAGTGATGCGTCCCTGGCGGCGCTGCCGGCACTTGGCTTTGGCGGGCGGACGTCGACGACTCGGGTGTTCGTCAACTATGCCGTCGCGTTCGCGATCGTGTTCGTCGTCGCCAAGGCGGCGATCGTCGGACTCGGCGCCCCCGATTGGGTGCTCCCGGCTTCGCTCGGACTGATGGCGATCGGGTTGCCGATTCTGTTGATCACGGCGTATACGCAGCGCGTCGCCCGCCGCGCGCTGCTCACGTCACCCCGGTTGACGCCGAGCGGCGGAAACGCGCCCCGTTCGACGCTGGCGACGATGACGCTGCGTGCCGCGCCGATGCTCACCTGGAAGCGGTCGGTCAACACGATCGCCAGCCTGATTGGCAGCTTCGCGCTGCTCGTCGTCGTGCTGATGGCGCTGCGGCCCTATGGCATCGGGCCGCTCGGGTCGCTCGTCGGATCGGGCAAGCTGCGCGACCGCGATAGAATTCTCGTTGCAGATTTCACATCGACCGGCAGCGACACGACGCTCGGCGGCGTCGTGTCGGAAGCGGTGCGCGCCGACCTCGGGCAGTCGCCGATCATCTCGGTGGTCACGGCGCAAACCGAGGCCGCGGCGTTGCAACGCATGCAGCGGGCGCCGAATACGCCGATCGATACCGGCATCGCGCGTGACATGGCGAAGCGCGAGGGGATCAAGGCGTTCGTCGCCGGCGACGTGCACGCCATCGCCGGCGGCGGGTTCGTCATCACGATCCGATTGGTGAGCGCCGATTCCGGGCAAGATCTCGCGACCCTCACTCAAAGCGCCAACGGTGCGAAGGACCTCATCCCGACGATCGGCGACTTGTCTCGCCAGCTTCGCCGCAAGATGGGTGAATCGCTGCGCCACGTGCAGGCGTCGCCCCGGCTCGCGCAGGTGACCACGGGTTCGCTCGAGGCGCTCGAAAAGTTCACCGAGGCGAACCACGCGATGTCGATGGAAGGGAACCTCGACAAAGCGATTCCGCTGTTCCGCGAGGCGATCGCGCTCGACACGAGTTTTGGGTCGGCGTATCGAGCGCTGGCGATCGCGCTGCGCAATCGCGGTGTCGATCGCGCGGGCCAGATCGAGGCGCTCGAGAAAGCATACGCGCACGCCGACCGGCTGCCGCGCACCGAGCGCTTCCTGTCGATCGCCGCCTACTGGAGCCAAGGACCCAAGCCGGACATGGCGAAGGCGGCGCAAGCCTACGACTCGGTGCTCGCTGGCGACCCGACGCAGTACGCGGCGCTCAACAATCTCGGTCTCATTTACCAAGGCCGCCGGCAATTCGGTCAGGCCGAATCGCTCTTCCGCCGTTCCGTCGCGTCGGGAGCCGGGCAGTTGACGGCGTACGGCAATCTGATGTCGTCGCTCACCGAGCAGGGCAAATCCGCGGCGGCCGACTCGGCGAACGTGGCCCAGATCGCGGCGTCGGGGAACAACCCGCGCGTCGCGATTGGCCGAACCACCCTGCTGTTCGCCGAGGGTCAGTACGCAGCGGCCGTTGCGCTCGCGGATTCCATCGTCCGGGTGCAGCCGGCGGACAGCGATCTGTTGCGCTCACGAATGCTCGTCGACGGCGGCGTGGCGATGGTGCACGGAAAAATCGCCGAAGGGCTGCGCGTCAACAACCGCCTGGCGCTGTCGACGTTCGCCGTGACGCACAATGCGCGCGCGTTGCTCGGCGCGAGCTTCGACTCGGCGTTTGTCGATCTTTTATATCACGATTCGAAATCCGCGGCGCTGGCGCGAATCGACGCGGCGCTGCGCCAGACACCGCTGAGCAGCCTGCCGCCGCTCGAGCGTCCATACGCCGACCTCGCGGAGATGTATGCCCTTCTTGGTCTCCCCGATCGGTCGCGCGCGGCGCTGGCGGACTTCGAGCGCACCTCGTCGACGGTTCCCGTGGAGATGGCGGACGCCGTCCGTCATACGATCGCCAGCGCGATGGCGCTGGGCGACAAGCGCTACGCCGACGCGGTGCGAGAGGCGCGGACCGCGGATGTCGGCGCGTGCACGACCTGTCTCCTTCCCATGCTCGCGCTCGCGTACGATCAAGGACAGCAATCCGATTCGGCGATTGCGACACTCACGCGCTACGTGGAGTCCACGTCGACCACCAATCGCTTCGACACGGACGCGTTGTTTCTTGCCGGATCGTATAAGAGACTTGGTGAATTATGGGAAGCAAAAGGCGACACGAGCAAGGCGACGCGCTATTACGCCAAGTTCATCGACCTCTGGAAGGACGCTGATCCCGATCTGCAGCCGAAAGTCAGTGACGTTCGCAAGAAATTGCAGCGCCTCAGCGACACCGAACGACCCCGATCTTAGCGCAATCTTTACCCACGCCGCGCGACGTAATCCATAGGTTCTGTCTATACCGCCGTTTGCCCCCCAAACGTCATTCGGCGGTTGAGAAGGAGTAAGAGACGACAGGAGCTTGGGTGTTCGCGTATGAGGGGTGGGTGGGAAATCATGCGCGTCGCCCGACTCCTGTTCGTCGCTCCTCCACTGTGCGTCGCCCGCGTCCGCAGCTCCGGCCGCCGATAGCGTCGCCAGTCGGGCCGCCAGGATAGCGGCCCTCGCCGGGATGGCGTAGTTTCTCCGCACCCATCCCACTCCGAGGCGACGATGCGGCACTGCCTGACCTATCACGGCGGCTTCGAACGCAATTTCCCCGCGCTCAAACCGGGCGCCGCGTCGTTCGAAGGGACCGACGGCACGTCGCACCCCGTTCCCGCGGCGCCGGCCGACGTCGACGGCGTGCGCGTTGGCTACATGGAAAAGGCCGGAAAGAAATTCGCCGCCGTGCGCGTACAGCGCGGCGCCAACGACGTCGTGCTCAAAACAGAAGTGCTCATCGACCCGCCCACGCACATGGGATACGGCAAGCGCTTCGGGCCGGAACCGACGATCGTCGACGACGAAGCGATGGCGATCCTGCTCGCCGACATCATGGCGAAGAATCCGGAACAGCGAAACGAGCTGGCGCGCGTGCGCGGCAGCTTCTCGGTCACGAGCCAAACGCGCAAGTAGCCGGGAGGCCGCGGCCATGAACCACCCTTGGCGGTACCTCCACGCGGCGGCCGCTGTCGTCGGACTGGCGACGACGGCCGCATTGCTCGCGCCCGCCGCGGCACAATCGGCGCCGCGCCAGAGCGAGGCGGACGCGTACACGCGCTACGAACTGCTCGCGCCCGGATCCGCCAAGTTTCGCATCATCTATGAAGTGACGGCGACGACGCCGGGCGCGACGTACTACTTCAATCCAATCCGCAAAGGCAGCGTCGCCACCGACGAGAGCGTGCGCGATCGCGCTACCGGCCGGCCGCTGCATTTCGACGTCGTCGGCAACGACGCCGCTCGCATGGGCGGGGTGCGCAGCACCGACAGTTCGCAGACCTACATTCGCGTGCAACTCACCCGTCCGGTGCCGGCCGACGGCGGCGAAGCCCGCGTTTTGATCGACAAGACGTACGAGGACGCGACGAGCTACTTCACCCGCGGCGACACGATCGTCTTCACGCGCCCGCTCGGCATCAAGCGCAACGCCGTCGTGTTGCCGGCCGGCTACGAACTCCTGTCCTGCAACGTTCCAAGTCAAATATTACAGGAATCTGATGGACGAGTTGGTATTAGTTTTTGGAACGACGGACCGGCCGAGGCGCCGCTGACGCTGCGCGCGCGTCCGGTCGCCGGACTCGGCGCCGCGCGATCGAGCGTCGCCGCGCGACTCGACGAGCGCGCGCATCAAAATCGCAAGATCGTCTACTATCTCCAGCAGCCGGACACGCACGCGTTCGATCTGTATCACGACTACACCGAGTCGCGTCCCGGCACGAGCACGTACATCAACGAAGTGCGCGCCGGGAGCTCGGTCTCCGGCCCGCGCGCGCGGAACCTCGATACCGGTGAAGAGCTGACGTACGAAATCGTCAAAGGCGACGCGATCACGCGCGGGCACTTCGACGTGGCCAACGTCACGCCGGCGAGCGAGATCGTCGTCTTCCACTTCGCGCCCGTCAACGCCGGCGAGTCGGTGCGGCTCCGCATGTACGAGACGTACACGGATTCGGCGCGCTACACGCTCGCCGGCGACGAACTGATCTGGGACCGGAGCTTCGGCCGACCGGCGAACGCCGTCGTGCTGCCAACCGGCTGGGTGCTGACCAACAGCTCGATCCCGGCGACGGTGACGACGACGGCCGACGGTCGCATGCGGCTCGATTTCATCAACCCGCGCCCCGGCGACATCGACGTGCTCATTACCGCGCGCCGGCGCGGGGGCTCCGGCGCGGCGCGCTGACCGCCCGCACGGCAACCCATGCACGTCGTCTTTCTCCGCGCCGCAAACGTCGGCGGCAAGAACGTCTTCCGCCCGACGGCGCTCGTCGCCGCGCTCAAGCATCTCGACGTCGTCAATGTGGGCGCCGCGGGAACGTTCGTCATTCGCAAGAAGGTCAGCCTGGCCGCGGCGCGCTCCGCGGTGGTCGAGCAACTGGGGTTCGAGACGACGATCGTCATTCGGCCGGCGCACGAGATCGTCGCACTCGTCGAGAGCGATCCGTTTCATGGCGTTCGGTTCTCCAAAGACCTGCGCGGATGGATTGCCGCCCTCGATCGGGCGCCGCTCAAGAAGCCGGTGCTTCCCGCGTACACGCTCGGCGAAGCCGACTGGGGTCTGCGACTCGATCGCATCGACAGACAATTTGCCATGGGACTCTGGAAGCGTCGCCCGAGCGGAGTCATGACGTCGAGCAATTTCATTGAGAAGTTGCTCGGCGCGTCGGCGACCGTGCGATGGTGGGAAACGTTTCAGCGCATTGCGAGGGTCATCGACGCCTGACGCACCACGCGTCGGATCGCGCAACGCAGCGTGATCGCGCTCAGCCGTCGCTATCTTCCGCCGATGACCGCTGCCAAGCCGCAGACGTCCGACGGCGCGCCGCCACTCGCGCGCTCCTCGTATGCGTGGTACGTCGTCGCGATTCTCACGCTGGCCAGCATCAGCGCGAACATCGATCAGCAGATTCTCAACTTGCTCGTGCGGCCGATCGAGCGCGATCTGGGCATCGGCGACGTCAAGATGAGTTACCTCATCGGACTGGGGTTTGCGCTCTTCTTCGCAATCCTCGGCCTGCCGATCGCGCGCTGGGCCGACCGGGCGAATCGCCGCAACATCATGGCGGGCGGCGTCGGGCTGTGGAGCGTGTTCACCTCCCTGTGCGCGACGGCGCAGACGTACGGCCGCCTGCTCGCGCTGCGCGTCGGCGTGGGCGTGGGCGAAGCGACGCTCAACGCGCCCAGCGTGTCGCTGCTCGCCGACTATTTCCCGCGCGAGCGGCTCGGCGCGGCAATGAGCATTTACTCATTGGGCATTTTTGTCGGCTCTGGCGCCGCGTACTTCATTGGCGGCTGGTTCGTCGGCCGCCTCGACGCGTCGGCGTGGGTCACGCTCCCCGTGGTCGGCACGATCCGGCCGTGGCAGACCGCGTTTCTCGCCGTCGGCCTGCCGGGCATGGTCATCGCACTTCTCTTTCTCACCGTGCGCGAGCCCGCGCGGCGCGAGCGCGTACACGGTCCGGTGCCGATCAGGTCGGTCATCCGGTACGTGACATCGAACGGCCGCGCGTACGGCACGCACAGCGCCGGATTCGGCTTCTTCGCCCTCGTCAATCTGGGCATCGCCGCCTGGCTGCCAACATTCTTCGAGCGCACGTATGGATGGTCGGCGGCTCAGGCCGGGAAAGTTCAAGGAATTCTCACGATGACCGTCGGCGCCGCGAGTGTCGTCGCCGGAGGATGGCTCACCGATTGGCTGCTCGCCCGCGGCGTGCGCGACGCACCGCTGCGCGTCGGCATGGTCGGCGCCGTCGGCATGCTCGTGGCGGCGACGGCGTATCCGCTGATGCCGACGGCGACGCTCGCCGTCGTCTGGCTCGCGGTCGTCAATGTGTTTGCCGCGCTTCCCTGGGGCGCTGCATCGGTGGCCGCGGCCGAGATGGCGCCGGCCGCGCTGCGCGCGCAGGGCGCCGCGCTGTTTTTCTTCGTGCTCAGTTTCTCTCGCGTGTTCGGGCCGAGCGCTGTCGCGTGGCTCACCGAGTACGCGTTCCATGATCCGGCTGCCGTTCGCTACTCGCTCGCCATCGTCAACGTCGTCGGTATGTCGCTCGCTTTCGCACTGCTTGCCGCCGGGCTCGGTGCGTACCGCCGCACTGTCGAACGGCGTGACAGTGCATTCCTTGACGCGCCGGTCGGCGAGATGCGAGACGCCTGAACGCCGCGTCGCGGCGATGCATCGCTCGGCACATGGTCTGCACAGACTTCAAGCGCCAACCTTGGAGGAGATCAGGGACATGGACCGAGACGATTTCTCAGCGGACAGCGCCGCGCGAAGCGGCAGCGGATCATCGGGTTCAGAGAACGACGGCCGCGGTTTGTCTGACCGGGCGCGCGACATCGCCGGATCGGCGCAAGACAGACTGGCTGATGTAGGATCGAACGTGCGCGAACGCGCAGGCCATCTCAAAGAGTCGCTGGCCGACGCGCTCGACGCTGGTGCGGGCCGGTTGCGCCAGCGCGGCGGATCGGGCAACCTCGCCGGCTCGACGGGCTCGGGCGATGTCTCGATCGGCAGCGACGGGCGAGTCGCGCAGGTCTCGACACGCGTGGCCGGTGGTATGTCGGCAACAGCCGGCTGGCTCCGCGACGCGGACATCGATGGGCTCAAGAGCGGCATCGAGCATCAGGTGAAGGAACATCCGGGGCGCACGCTCCTCATTGCCGTTGGCGTCGGATATCTGATCGGCAAGGCGCTTCGCAAATAGGCGGAGCCGATGATGCTCGACGTGCGAGACGGACGCCGCGGTCTCGGCGCGCTCGTTCGCGATTTGGCGGACGGGAGCACGACGCTGCTGCGCGACGAAATGCGTCTCGCGCAAGATGAAATCGGTCGAGCGGCGGCGGGCGTGGGGAAGGGAGCCGCACTCGTCGCGAGCGGGGCCGTGGTGGCGTTGATTGGCGGACTGTCGTTGCTCGCGGGGCTGGTCTTGCTGATCGGCGACCAGTGGTTGCCGTCCGACCTCTACTGGGTGGCGGCGCTCATCGTGTTGGTGGTCGCGGGAGCAATCGCCGCGGTGTTCGCGAAACGCGGCATGGCGCGGTTGGCGCCTTCGCGGCTTGTGCCGCGAGAAACGACGACGACGCTCGAGGAGAATGCAGAATGGTTGAAACGACAGCTGACGTCCGGCGCGACATCGAAGTGACTCGCGAGCGGTTGTCGACTACGCTCGCCGAGTTGGAGCACAAACTCAACATCGCGGAGTTGGTTCGCGATCATCCGTGGTCGGCGATCGCCATCGCTCTGGGCGCGGGTGTATTGCTCAGCGGATCCGGCGTTGACACCAAAGCCGCGGCGGCGACCGCGGGTGCGACGCGCGGCACCGGCAACAGATTGGCCGGCGCACTCGACGACGTCGTCGCGACGTTGGTCACCAGCGTTCGTGGCGCGGTCGACGAGCGCGTCTCTGGTTGGGTGGGCGACTTGAAGGGCGCGCTGGGTGCGCCGGCGACGCACGCCGACTCGCGCTTCGCCGAACGCGGCGACTGACCGCCGTCAGTCGAACTCGACGCGCGGTGCCGCCTGCTCGCGTCCGACTCGACCGCGCTCGATGTCCGCTTTCGCGTAGTTCTCGCCGCGAATCTGCACGCCCGCCAGGCGGCGCAGCATCGTGAGCTGGCCGACGTGCGTGAGCGCGTCGGCAATCGGACCCTGAAAGAGTCTCTCCGCCGACGTGAGCAATGGCTCGTCGCTCGCGAGGTACGCTTCGAACTTCGTGATCTCGGCAAAGAGCCGTTCGACGTCGGCCGACCAGTCGCTGGGAGACGAGTCGGGCCATTTCACGATTCCGCGCGCCATCCCATGACCCCAGGTCATCAGATCGCACATGTGCACGACGATTTGCGACGGGGTGCGCGTGGTGTCGCCGGCGCGAAAGTGCGCGAAGTCGTTCGTCGAGTCGCGCAGCGGCTTGTCGGCGCGATAGGCGAGCGTCGCGAGCGTATGGCGGAGCATCTCGCGACCGCTTGGTTCAGCCGGTGCGGCGGGTGCTGTGGTCATCGTCCGTTCACGGGTTGGAGTACATTACGCGCCAATGCGCAAAGAACGTCTCGAGGCATTCAGCGATGGCGTGATCGCGATTCTGATCACGATCATGGTGTTGGGGCTCAGAGCGCCGCGCGGCGCACAATGGTCGTCGCTGGAGCCGACGATTCCGTCGCTCCTCACCTATGTTCTGAGCTTCATCTTTCTCGGGATTTATTGGAACAACCATCACCACATGCTCCACGCCACGCATCACGTCAACGGCGCGGTGTTGTGGGCGAATCTGCATCTGTTATTCTGGTTGTCGCTCGTCCCGTTCGCCACATCGTGGCTCGGCGACTACCACTGGGCGCCGGTGCCGACGGCGTCGTACGGCCTTGTGCTTCTCGGCTCGGCGCTCGCGTATACGATACTGCTCCGCGCAATCCTCGCGCTCGAAGGTCCGGCGTCGACGCTCGCCGCGGCGGTGGGACGCGACAAGAAAGGAAACGTGTCGCTCGTCCTCTACGCCGTGGCGATTCCCCTCGCGTTCGTCAATCCGCTCATCGCTGACGCGATCTACGTGAGCGTTGCGCTCACGTGGCTCGTGCCCGACCGCCGCATCGAAAACCGGCTGACGCAGTAAGCGCCAGCCGGCCGGGCGTCACGCGTAGCGGATCCACTTTGCCACTTCGGCGAACGTTGGCTTCTTGCCGTACATCAGCATGCCGACGCGATAGATCCGCGCCGAGAGCCAAACGGAGAGCACGCAGCCGAGGATCGCCACGGAAATCGACCCGACGATCGCCATCGGCGACACGGACGTGAGTCCAATTCGCATCGGCATGATGATCGGCGACGTCCACGGCAGCCACGACAGCGTGACCGCCAATTTGCTGTTCGGATTCAGCAGCACTGGATTGAGCATGAGCCACCCGCTCATCAGCAGCATCATGACGGGCACGGCGGCCTGCTGCGCTTCCTGCTCGCTGTTCACCATCGAACCGGCGGCCGCGTAGAGCGACGCGTAGAACACGAACCCGATGAGAAAATACACCAGGCCGATACCGATCATGCTGAGTGGCATCGCGTTCGTCATGCTTCCGAACGGTGACGCCGAGGCGACGCTCGCTCCATGCGACCCACCGCCCGCCGCCGCCATCACGATCGGCGCCAACATGCTCATGAGATAGAGGCCAATTCCGAACCACGCGATCTGCTGCGTCAACCCAACCGCGCCGACACCGATCACCTTTCCGGCGAGCAGCGTTTCGGGTTTCACACTCGAGATAACGACCTCGGCGACTCGCGTCGATTTTTCCTCGAGCACGCCGCGCAGCACGTTCTGGCCGTGGATGATGATCGACATGAACAGCAACACGCCGACGATGATCCCGGCGAACAGGCCCGCTTCGCCCGATCCCGATCGCCCGCGGTCGCTCAGCCGCTCAGACGCCAACTGCAGCCGATGCCGTGCAATATCGTTCACCACATCCGGCCGCACGCCCTCGCGCTGCAGACGCACGATCATGACCTGTTCGCGCAGCGTCGACTCGAGCGACGCCATGTCGGCCACGGACGATGCGTTGCGCCCGGCGTAGCGCGCCGACTGTCCGGCGAGCGTGCTGTCGGTCAATACGAGATATCCGGCGATGTGATTCGGCTTCATCACATCCGCCATCGCCGCCTTTTCCTGCGCGACGACGTCCGCCGCGGCGACGGTGAGCACGCGGGGAGCGATCGAGTCGGCGCGAGCTGCGGCCTTCGCGCTGTCGCCAATCAACGCCTTCGCTACGCGATCGCCGAGGCCGGCACCAGTCGCGTCGATGATCGTGATGTGCCGAATCGCCGACGACGTTCCGCCCTTGGCGGCCAGGTAGATCGGGAGCATGAGCACGCCGGCCATGAGCGCCGGCACGAGCAGCGTGACCACGATGAACCAGCGAGACCGTACGCGTTCGAGATATTCGCGCTTGGCGACGATGAAGATTTTACCCATGGCCGGACATCCCCGTTTCGACGCCCGCGGCGCCGACGCGTTGCAAGAAGATTTGGTGAAGTGACGGCTGCATGAGCTCGAAGCGCTCGATGCTCGCGCCGGCGTCGATCAGCCGGCGCAGTAGCACCTGTGCGTCGGCCTGCGGCGCGAGTTGGAGTTCGAAGTAGTTGTTCGTGTCGTCCAACTTTTGAATCAGCGTCTTGTCGTGCAGCACCTCGGCCAGGCCGTTGTGCGCGCCGTCGGTCAGGGCGAGCGCGATGTTGCGCGCACCGGCCTGCTGCTTCACGCCGGCGACCGTGCCATCGAGCACCTTCTCGCCGTGGGCGATGATGCAGACCGAGTCGCACATCCGCTCCGCGTTGTCCATCACGTGCGTGCTGAAGATGACCGTCTTGCCGCGACGCTTGAGTTCGAGCACCGCGTCCTTCAGCGCTTGCGCGTTGATCGGATCCAGGCCGCTGAACGGTTCGTCGAGGATCACGAGGTCGGGATCGTGCAGCAGCGTGGCGATGAACTGCACCTTCTGCTGCATGCCGCGCGAGAGCTCGTCGACCTTCGCTTCGCCCCAATTCTTGTCGGCCGTCGACAGGCTGAAACGCTCGAGCCATTCGTCGATTCGCCGTCCGGCCTCCAGCGGGCGCACGCCTTTCAACTCGGCGAGGAACAGGAGCACGCGGCGAACTTGCATCTTCTTGTACAAGCCGCGCTCCTCGGGCAAGTACCCGACCCTGTCCATCACCTTGATCTGCTTGTTCGATACGCCGAACAGCTCAATGCTGCCCGAATCGGGCGCAATGATGTCGAGGATCATTCGGATGGTCGTCGTCTTCCCCGCCCCGTTGGGGCCAAGAAGACCGTAGACCGAGCCGGTAGGCACCTGGAGCGACAGATCGCGAACGGCGACGTGCTCCTCATACCGCTTGACGACATGTTGAATGTCGAGAGCGAGTTGGGACATATGGGGAAAAGAGGCGGCGAGGGAGGAAGTGCGCTGGCCTGCGCTAATAGTCCGTGTGGGGCGTAGACTGCGCAAGCCGGTGCGATCAGAACGGGGCCACGAGATAAGAAGTTTCGTCGTGCGCGGGAACGCGGAACCCCACCGCGCCAGGCCGCCGTGGCGCCCTCGCCACGGGCGAGCTTTCTTTCGGCATGCTCACAATCGCCGCCGATACGTTGCTCATCTACGTCGCCGCGAGTCTCACCCGCCCGCTGCAGCCGGTGCTCGACACGTTCACAGCGCGCACGGGAATCGTCATCCAGCGCGAAAGCGGCGCGACGCTCGAACAGGTTCGCAAGATCACCGACCTCCGGCGGATTCCCGACCTGCTGCTCTCCGCCGACGCCGACGTCATCCCGCGCCTCCTCGTGCCCACGTACGCCACGTGGTACGCGGAGTTTGCGCGCAACCGGATCGTCGTCGCCTACACGCCCAAATCCAAGCATGCCGCCGAAATCACTGCGGCGAACTGGACGCGGATTCTTCAGGGCAGCGACGTCGAGATCGGACGCACCAATCCGGACATCGCGCCGGTTGGCTATCGAACATTGCTCATGTTCCAGCTCGCCGAGGGGTACTACAAATCGCCTGGGCTCGCGGCATCGCTGCTGGCCAGCGCGCCGCAGCGCAACATTCGACCGAACGCCGCCGACCTTGCGGTGCTCCTTGCCGCCGGCGAGCTCGACTACATCTACGACTATCAGTCGGTCGCCGAGTCGAACGGGTTCAAGTTCATCGCGCTGCCCGACGCCATCGACCTGGGCAACGCCGCGCGCGCGGCGGACTACGCCAAGGTGTCGGTTGACGTCGGAGGGCAGACGCCCGGATCGCGATTGCACGTGCAAGGCGAGCCGATTCTCTATGGACTCACGGTGCCGCTCGCCGCGCCGCACCCCGCCGCGGCGACACGCTTTCTCGCCTACCTGACGTCGGCGCCGGTGATCGCCGAGCTGCGCGCCGCGCACGTCGACATGCTGGAGCATCCGATCGTCGTCGGCACAGGCGCGCCGACGGAGCTGCATGGCGCTCCCAGAGATTAGCGCACTCGAACCGATCCGCGAACCCCGGCGGCCGAGCGCCGCATCTCGCGCCGCACTCACAGTCGCCGCCGCGGTCGCGGCGTCGCTCTTTCTACTTTTCATATTGGCGCCCGTCGTTGGACTGGTCGCGGCCGGCGGGGCGCGCGGCGTCTCGCACCTCGGCGCCGATGCCGAACTGCGCGCGTCGCTCTGGCTCACGGTGCTCACCGCGACGACTGCTACCCTGCTCGGCGTCATCGGCGGGACACCGGTGGCGTATCTCCTCGCGCGCCGTGCCTTTCGCGGACGCGCGGTGCTCGCGGCTCTGATGGATCTACCGCTCGTCATTCCGCACCCGGTGGCGGGGATCGCGCTGTTGCTCGTGCTCGGGCGCGCCAGTCCGATCGGCGGCGTGCTGTACGCGGCCGGCCTGCGCGTCGTCGGCTCCAGGTTCGGCATCGTCTGCGCCATGCTGTTCGTGTCGGCGCCGCTCTATGTGAGCGCGGCGCGCGAGGCGTTCGCGCGGGTCGACGCGCGCTATGAATCCGTGGCGCGCACGCTCGGCGACGACGCGTGGCGTGCCTTCCGCCGCGTGACGCTTCCGCTGTCGGCGCGCGGGCTCACCGCGGCCGCGGTCGTGATGTGGGCGCGGGCGATCAGCGAGTTCGGCGCGATCGTCATTCTCACGTACAATCCCAAGGTCGCCAGCGTACTGACCTACGACCGCTTCACGACCTACGGCTTGAGCGAGACGCTCCCCGCCGCCGCGGTGCTCGTGTTGTTCGCTCTCGTGCCGCTCGTCGCACTGCGCGCGCTGCGCGCCGGCGAACGGGCGACCGGCTGATCAGCCGATGATCTCGCTGCGAGGGGTGAGCGCGCGAGCGGGATCGTTCGAGTTGAGCGATATCTCGTTCGACGTTCCGCAGGGCGGATACGGCGTCGTGATTGGCCCGGCTGGCGCGGGCAAGACCACGCTGCTCGAGACGATCGCCGGTGTCGTGCCGGCGACGTCGGGCCGCGTGACACTCGGCGGCGAGGACTTGACCGACGCGCCGCCCGAGACGCGTCGATTGGGCATCGTGTACCAGCACGCATATCTGTTTCCTCATCTCACCGTGCGCGAGAACATCGCCTACGGCGCGGCGGACACCGAGGTCGTCGACGACATCAGCGCTCGGTTTGGCGTGGCTGCGCTCGCCGATCGTTCGGCGAGTGCGCTCAGCGGCGGCGAGCGACAGCTCGTCGCCATCGCGCGCGCGCTGGCTCGCCGGCCGGAGGTGCTGTTGCTCGACGAACCGTTCAGCGCGCTCGATCCGCGGACGCGCGCCGCCGCGCGGCGGATTCTTCGCGCCGTCTACTACGAGCGGCGGTTCACCGTGCTCCAGGTGACGCACGACTTCGCCGAGGCCGGACTACTCGGCGACGTGGCGATCGTTCTCGACAGCGGCCGCGTCGTCCAACAAGGCGAGCCCGAGCAGGTGTTTAGAAAACCAGCATCACCGTACATCGCCCATTTTCTTGGCGCTGAGAATGTTTTTGTTGGAACGGCTCGCCCGATCCGCGCCGAAGAACCGGATTGGGTTGCCGGCGACGACCGGCAATTCGTCCAGCACGCGGTGGCGTTCACGACCGGCGCGCTCACGTTCTACGCGCTGGGCGACGTCGTCCCCGGCCCGGCGCACGCCGTCATTCGGGCCGAGGAGATCGCGCTCGCGACCGAGCCCACGATGTCGTCGATGCAGAATCAGTTTCGCGGGAGTGTCGTGGAAATCGTCCCGGCTGGCGCGCTGAGTCGCGTGACGGTCGACGCGAGCGGCACGCTGCTCGTGTCCGCGGTGACGGCGCGATCGGTACGCGAGCTGGGTCTCGAGGTGGGAACGAGTGTCGTCGCCGGCTTCAAGGCGATGGCCGTCCACCTGTGTTGACACGCTCCCGGAAACGCCACGGTCGCTAATTCGTCCAGATCGCCGTCACGCACCGCAACTTCTTGTTCGGCGCGTCGACCATCGTCGTGCCCGATTCATTCCAGCGATCGAACTGTGGCGGGATTTCACCGCCAATGTACGTCTCGATCGCCGCGACGAGCGAGAGTGGAAAGAGATTGTCGATCGTTCGCGAGTGCTCGGGCAACGCGAGTAGCGCCGCGCCAATGTTGGTGAACGCGCCGTCGACATACACCGCGCTTTCGCACAGCGGGCGCCCCGCGGTTCGAGCCGCAGCCGAGATCGATCCCGCGCCGCGCATGTCGGCGGCGGTGAGAAATGCCTGCGTGGGCGCGGAGACCCACGCGCGGCGGTCGTAGAAGCCGGCGGTGACGAGTTTCTGAATGGTGTCGGCCGGGGAGCGCCGCTTCGCTTCGACGGTTGAGACGCCGCGTGGCATCAGCGTGACGGTGAGTGGAATCGTATCCGCCCACGGATCGTTGATCAGCATCGTCATGGGCCGATAGCCGAGCTTCGACAGGCCGAGCATGGTCGCGTCGGTGCGCGCGAAGAACAACGCGGCCGTTCCCGTCTCAGTCGTGCGTACCGACAGTCCCGTCGCCACGTCCTTGATTTCGACGTTGTCGAGCGGGTCCCCACTCACTTCGTCATAGATACCTATGAGTTTGCCGCGCGCGCCGCGGATCGCCTTCCCCGAGTCGGCCATCTTTCCGACGTCGCGCGTGGCCATTGAATCGATCGAGAGGCCGTGCGATGTGGTGTAGTGCACGCCCGGCTTGAGCGTCACGTAGGTGTGTCGCGCGCCCGGATGATCGTTCTCGTCGATCGAGCGATCGAAGCATTCGACGAACTGGATGTAGAGCACCGCGTCCGGCGGGAACTGCCGCAACGCGTCGTACTGCGCGGGAAGGACGAACTGCTCATTGATGTACAGGCGCGTTCCAGTCTCCAAACACGGCCGGACACGCCGGTAGTTCGTATTGAACTCCCGCGGTCGAAGTTTGCTAATGAGGCTGAACAGTCCGATCAAACTGCGTCCGCTCGCGTTGATCTCCGTCGTATCGATCGTCGGCACGAGGTCATCCGCCGTCCGATGACCGACGATGTGCACCGAATCGAGAATCGCGGTAAACGGTGTCACGACCAAATCCATTTCCGTCGTTTTGCCCGGCGGCGGCGCGATGCCGCGTCGCGTGGCGACGTATCCGACTTTTTGCATCGCGAGCTCGAGCCCGGTGTCGGCCGGATTGACGACGAACCGATGCGTTCCGTCGGGCGCGGTGCGCCCGGTCGCCGCGACCAGTGTGTCGTGAAGGAGACGCAGTGTCGCGTCGGCAACGGGCACGCCGAGCGTGTCGATAACCTTGACGCGAAGAATCGTTGGAGCCTGTGCGCGGCTCGGCGCCGGCAACGCCACGACGAATAGGGTCGCCGCAAGTGCGGCTGGGAATAGGGCTCGCATAGTATGCAATTGTGTATTATGGTTCTGACGCGCGCCAGGGGTATTTTGAACGACCCCTCTGGCGCCGCTGTGCAGCGCGCACGATGCATTCGCCGAGGTGCGTATGCGGATGAACTGGTCGTTGGTCGCGGTCGTCGGGCTCGTAGTTGCGACACATACCGTCGGCGCGCAGGCCAGCGCGCACGATTCCGCATCGGCGCGCGTTGCCGTGACTGGCGTGGCGTTCGACAGCTTGCGCGGCGCACCGCTCGCTGGAGCGTTCATTACACTCGCCGGCAACGGCCGTCCGGCGGCGTCGACGACCAGCGACACGGCAGGCCGATTTCATTTCGACAGCGTCGTCCCGGGGACGTACACGGTCGCGATGCAACACGCCGTGTTCGATTCGATCGGCATCTCGGGCGCGCGCGCGCGCGTTGCCATCGCAAGCGCCCGCGATACACTCCGCCTCTCGACGCCGTCGTTCGCGCGCATCTGGCGCGCCGCCTGCGGCACGACGCCTCCGCCCGCCGACAGCGCCCTCGTGTTCGGCACCGTTCGATCCGCGTCGACACGGAAGCCACTTGCCAACGCGACCGTGAGCGTGCGTTGGGTCGACGTCGTCGCCGACAAGACCAGCGGAGTCAAACAGCAGCCGTGGCTCGCCGAGGTACGCTCCGATTCGTCGGGCGATTATCGCGCGTGCGATGTGCCAGCCGGCTCGATACTGAGCGTTCGAGCCGCGACCGATTCTTCCGCCGGCGATCTGGCCAGTGGATCCATCGACGTCTTGCCGAACGGTGAACGCATCGAGCGGCGCGACTTGCTCGTCGGCGTATTCACGGACGATTCCGCCAGTCAACTGCGCGGCATCATTCGGGGAGTCGTCACGACCGACGCGGGCCAACCTGTGGTCGATGCGCGCGTCCACACCGACGGCGTGCCCGAGGTTCGCGCCGATTCGAGCGGGCGCTTTCTCATTCGCGGCGTGCCCGGCGGCACGCGGCAGCTCGACGCGGCGTCAATCGGACTGACACCGGCGTCGCAGGTCGTCGACGTGCTCCCGCACGATACCGTCGACGTGTCGATCGTGCTGCGCAAGGTGACAACGCTCGCGGCGATGCACGTCAAAGCGGAAGCCGAACAACGATTCTTCGCCAAGGCGTACGACGAGCGACGCGGCTTGGGCATCGGATACTTCCAGGATTCGTCGGTGCTGGCAAAGCGCGGAACGTTGACCAGCGCGTTCGAAACCGTGCCGGGCGTCATGGTCGATCACAAGACAAAATTCTCGCGCGGGGCTCAAGTGCTGCTGCCCACGCCCAAGGGCGGGCAATGCGCCGCCAACATCTGGATCGACGGCGTGCGTGCTACCGCCGCTCAACTCAGTGATTTCGGCCCGACGGACGTCGCGGCGCTCGAGGTGTATTTGCGCCGGCTCGACACGCCGGCGGAGTACACGTCGACGAATGGCTGCGGCGCGGTCCTCCTCTGGACGAAGATGGCGTTTCCGTAGAGTTGCGCGGCGCGTGCATGCGGGTACGTTTTCCGCATGCTCAGACCATCGGTTGCCGCGCTCTTCGCGGTTGTCGTCGCGCTTCCCGCCGCTGCTCAAACCATTCCGAGCGCGAACCCTAAACTCCGCGCCGCGCTCGACGTCATCAAGGCGGACAATGCCTGGACGCTCCAGCAGCAGGTCGAGCTGACGCAGATTCCGTCGCCGCCGTTCAAAGAATCCGTACGCGCCGCCGAATTCAAACGCCGGCTCGAAGCACTCGGCCTGCGCGACGTTCGCATCGACACGGCCGGCAACGTCATCGCCGAACGGCGCGGCGCTGGCTCCGGGCCGACGGTCGTTCTCGCCGGACACTTGGACACGGTGTTCCCCGAAGGAACGAGCGTTGCCGTCACGCACGAGGGAACGCGCTACCACGCGCCCGGCATCGGTGACGACGACCGCGGGCTTGCGGTGGTGCTCGCCGTCGTTCGCGCATTCGA
The DNA here is from genome assembly GCA_963817445.1 of uncultured Gemmatimonadaceae bacterium. Lineage (GTDB taxonomy): Bacteria > Gemmatimonadota > Gemmatimonadetes > Gemmatimonadales > Gemmatimonadaceae > JAQBQB01. The sequence goes on along the minus strand of CAWFOG010000024.1, from coordinate 124,462 downwards.
GAAAGCAGGCGTGGAGACCAACGGCACCGTGTATTTCATTGGCGATGTCGGCGAGGAAGGGCCGGGCAACCTGCGCGGCATGCGCAATCTGTTCGGCAAGGAGCTCAAGGGAAAAGTCGACTATTTCATCTCGATCGACGACGCGGATCTGGGGATCGCCAGCCGCGCCGTTGGGAGCGACCGGTACCGCGTGACCTACAAAGGACCCGGCGGCCATAGCTACGGCGCGTTCGGCATCCCGAATCCAATCCATGCGCTCGGTCGCGCCATCGCGGGCATCGCCGACATCCAAGTTCCCGAGAAGCCGAAGACGACGTTCAACGTCGGCGTCATTCAGGGCGGCACGTCTGTCAACTCGATCGCCGGCGAGGCATCGATGGAGGTCGACATGCGGTCCGAGGACGCTGCGTCGCTCGCCGCTACGGACGCCAAGATTCAACGCATCCTGCACGCCGCGCTCGCGGCGGAGAATGCGCGGTGGACCGGCCCACGCGCCGCCGCGGCCAAGCTGTCGATGACGATCGACACGATCGGCATTCGTCCGACGGGCGCGCAGTCGGACGACGCGCCGATCGTGCGCGCGGCGATGCTGTCGGCAAAGGCGCTCGGCTTCACCTCGTCGACGTCCGCATCGAGCACCGATGCGAACATTCCCATCAGCCTCGGCATTCCCGGCATTCGGATCGGCGGCGGCGGGATCGGGCGGCGAGACGCACGCGCTCGGCGAGTGGTACGACGACGGGCCGAACGGCTGGCTCGGACCGCAGTGGGCGGCGCTGATCGTCGCATCGCTGGCCGGCGTCCATCAGTAGCAGCCATCAACGACAAATCATGAATATAAAATTGCGTATACCCGCACTGTTCTTTCTCGGGCTGGCGCCGGTGGCCGCCCAGGGTCAGGCGGCCGCGTTCCATCAGCGCGGGCACACGATCCTCCGCGAGATGGTCGAGACCAACACGACCGGATCGGTGGGCGATGTCACCGTGCTCGCTACGCGCTTGGCGGCGCACTTTCGCGACGCGGGCATTCCCGACTCCGACATCGCCATCGTTGGGCCGACGGCGAAAAATCGCAATCTCGTCGTGCGCTACCGCGGGCGCGCCGGCGCGCATCGGCCGATCCTGCTCCTCGCGCACCTCGACGTCGTCGAGGCGAAACGGAGCGATTGGACCTACGATCCGTTCCAACTCACCGAGCATGATGGCTACTACTACGGCCGCGGCACGCAAGATCAAAAGGGCGGCGCCGCACTGCTCGCGACGACGCTGATCCGCCTGCGTCAGGAGAAGTACGTCCCCGATCGCGACATCATCCTCGCGCTCACCGCCGGCGAAGAGGGCGGTATGGGATACGACGGCGTCGAATGGCTGATCAAGAACAAGCATGCGTTGATCGACGCGGAATACGCGATCAACGTCGATGCCGGCGGCGGAGAGTTGGAGAATGGCAAGCACGCGCTGTTCGACGTGCAAGCGGCGGAAAAAGTCTATCACACGGTCGCGCTGACGGTGAGAAATCCGGGCGGACACAGCTCGCTTCCGCGAAAGGACAACGCGATTTACACATTGGCCCGCGCGCTCGACCGGCTCGCGGCGTTCAGTTTTCCCGCCAAGCCGAACGCGATCGTCAAGGCGTACTTCGCCGTGGCCGCCAGGAGCGCCGAGCCGTCGACCGCGGCCGACTTGCAGACGGTGGCGAACGGATCGACGGATCCCGTCGTGTTCGGTCGGCTGAGCACATCGCCGCTGTACAACGCACTTCTGCGCACCACGTGCGTGGCGACGATGCTCGAGGGCGGCCACGCCGAGAACGCGCTGCCGCAGAGTGCAAAGGCGACGGTGAACTGCCGAATGCTGCCCGGCGACGATCCGGCGGCGGTCGAGCGCGCGATCGTGCGCGCGGTCAACGACTCGGCGGTGCATCTCACGCCGGTCGATACCGCGATTCAAAGTCCGCCGTCGCCGTTGAGGTCCGATCTGTTCGACGTGATCTCGGCGACGGTCAAGGCGACGTGGGGCGCGATGCCCATCGTGCCGACCATGGAGACGGGGGCGACCGACGGATTGTATCTTCGCAACGCCGGAACGCCGGTGTATGGGTTCAGCGGCATGTTCATCGCGACCGACGACGATCGAATGCACGGCAAGGATGAGAGGATTCTCATCACGTCGCTGGACGAGGGGCTCGACTTTACCTACGACCTCGTGCGACGGCTGACCGGCGCGGGCGCGCACTGAGCGCGCGGGCCGATCGGCGCGTGCGAGCTAGCGAACACCTCGCGCGCCCGCTCCACGCCCGCGACGAGCGCGTCGACATCCGCCTCGGTGTTGTAGACGTAGAACGACGCCCGCGCCGTCGCCGGCACGTTGAGCCGGCGCATCAACGGCTGCGCGCAGTGATGCCCGGCGCGAACGCACACCCCAACCTCGTCGAGCACGGTGGCGAGATCGTGCGGATGGATATGCTCGACGGTAAAGCTCACCACGCCGCTCCGGCACTCCGGCGCCGGGCCGAACACGCGCACGCCGTCGATCGCGGCGAGTCGCTCGCTCGCCGCCGCGGTGAGCGACTGTTCGTGTGCACGCACCGCGTGCATTCCAACGCGTTCGAGATACTCGCACGCGGCCGCGAGGCCGACGGCGTCGCCGACGTTCGGCGTCCCAGCCTCGAACTTGTGCGGCAGTGCGTTCCAGGTGCTGCGCTCGTCGGCCACCAACTCGATCATGTCGCCGCCCGTCTGGTATGGCGGCATCGACTCGAGGAGCGCGCGGCGACCGACGAGCACGCCCGCGCCCATCGGGCCGAGCATTTTGTGCCCGCTGAACGCGTAGAAGTCGACGTCGAGTTCGTCGAGCGCGAGCGGAAGGTGCGGCGCTGCCTGCGCGCCGTCGCACACGATCACCGCGCCGGCGCGGCGTGCGATCGCGCTCAACTCGCTGACGGGGTTGATGGTGCCCAGTGCGTTGGACACGTGGCTGAACGCCGCGACTTTGGTGCGCGGCGAGACGAGCGCGGCGAATTGATCGAGATCGACGCGGCCGTCGGCCGTGATGGGGCAGATGCGCAGCGTGGCGCCGACGCTCGTCGCGAGCTGCTGCCAGGGGACGAAGTTGGCGTGGTGCTCGAGGCCCGTGACCAGAATCTCGTCGCCCGCGCCGACATTGGCGCGCCCCCACGCCGTGGCGACGAGGTTGAGCGATTCAGTGGTGCCGCGCGTGAAGATGACGCGCGCGGAGTCGCGCACGCCGATGAACGATGCGACCCGCTCGCGCGCCTGATGGTAGCGCTCCGTCGCTCGCGCCGACAGCGCGTACGCGCCGCGATGCGGATTGGCGTTGTCGCGCGTGTAGTAGTCCACCATCGCGTCGAGCACGGCGCGCGGCTTCTGCGACGTGGCCGCCGAATCCAAATAGTGCAGATCCGGATTCGCGGCGAGGAGCGGAAAATCCGCGCGCTCGACGATCATGCGCCTTCCAGCGGAGGACCGGCGGGCCCTTCGTTCTCCGTCGACACCGCGGTGTCGGTCGCACGCTCCGAGGTGTTGGCCGCCAGCGCTGAATGCAGCGCGTGCCAGGCGAGGCTCGCGCATTTGACGCGCATTGGGAAAGCGCGCCACGCCGGCGAAGGCGCGCAGCGAGCCAAGCTCGCGCTGGTCCGCTTCACTCAGCTCGCCGCGCACGAGCTGATGAAACTTGTCGAACAAATGCTCGGCGTCCGCGCGCGACTTGCCCTTGACGGCGGTCGTCATCAGCGACGCCGACGCTTTCGAGATCGCGCATCCTTCGCCCTTGAAGCTCACATCGGCGATCGCGTCGCCCTCGAGTTTGAGCCAGAGTGTGAGCGCGTCGCCACAGAGCGGATTGCGCCCCTCGATGGTGCGATCGGCACCGGGCATCTCGCGAAAGTTGCGCGGCTTTCGATTGTGCTCGAGGATCAGCTCCTGATAGAGCGCGTCCGTCGCGGCGGCCACCGGGTCACACGAACCGCTCGAGCGCCATGCGCTCGAGTGTCTCGCGCACTTCGTCGACTTCGAGCGTCTCCAGCACGTCGGCGGCGAACGCGTAGGTCAGCAGGCGACGCGCCAGAGCGTGACTGATGCCGCGGCTCTCGAGATAGAACAGCGCCGTGCGATCCATCTGCCCGACGGTCGCGCCGTGCGTGCACTTCACGTCGTCGGCGAAAATCTCGAGCTGCGGCTTGGTGTCGATCTGCGCCGTGTCCGAGAGGAGCAGCGTGTTGTTCGTCTGCTTGCCGTCGGTCTTCTGCGCGATGGGATGGACGTACACCTTGCCGTTGAACACCCCATGCGACCGCCCGTCCAGCACGCCCTTGTACAGTTCGCGGCTGAAGCAATTCGGCTCGGCGTGGATGATTTGCGTTTGATGATCGCCGTGCTGCTCGCCGTCGAGCATGTAGAGTCCGTTGAGCGTCGCACCGCCCCCGGCGCCGGCGAGCGTCGTATAGACGTTCGACCGCGTCAGCGACCCGCCCGTGGCGAACGAGAACGACACGAAGTGACTGTCGCGCGCCTGGCGCGCTTCGGTCGTGCTGACGTGAAACGCGCGGCGTCCCTCGCGCTGCATCTTGTAGTGGCGAAGCGTCGCGCCGTCGCCGAGGATGACTTCCGTGACGGCGTTCGTGAGATACATCGCGTCGGTCGTCGACACGTAGCTCTCGACCACCGTCGCCGAGGCGTGGCGGCCGGCGACGATGAGATTGCGCGGATGCATCATCCCCTTCGCCGCGTTGGCGTCGGTGACGAACAGGAGATGAATCGGTCGTTCGACGACCACGTCCGCCGCGATGTCAAGCACGGCGCCGTCGTGCATGAACGCGGCGTTGAGCGCGGTGAACGCGTGCGTGTCCGTCGAGACCAACGCGCCAACCTGCTCCACGACCTCGGGCATCGCGCTCCACGCCGTCGCGAGATCGAGGAGTCGCACGCCGGCCGGCAGCGTGTCGCAGTCCGACAGCTCGCGCGAGAAGCGGCCGTTGACGAACACCATCGTGTGCCAGTCGGTGGCGCCGAACATGAATGGCGCGAGATCCTCGCGCGCGACGTCGCCGCTCGGCGAGGCGAGCAGCACGAACTCCTGCTCCGCAATCGGCGAAACGCTGGTGTAATGCCAGTCCTCGTTCTTCGTCGTGGGAAAGCCGAGCGAGGTGAATCGGTCGAGCCCAGCGCGACGCATGGTCTGCACCCACGTGGGCGACGCAGGCGCGACGTCGCTCGACGACAACTCGTCGAACGCGCCGATGTACGACTCCGCCGGGCCGCCGGGCATGACCGACGCGCTCACGCCGTCGCTCCCGCCCCGTGCGCCGTGGTCGAGCCGGTGACCCAATCGTACCCCTTGTCCTCGAGGGCGAGCGCGAGCGACTTGTCGCCCGACTTGAGAATCCGGCCGTTCGCCAGGACGTGCACGAAGTCGGGCACGATGTAGTTGAGCAAACGCTGATAGTGCGTCACGACGATCGTCGCGTTGTCGGGCCGCTTGAGCTTGTTCACGCCGTCGGCGACGACGCGGAGCGCGTCGATGTCGAGGCCCGAGTCGGTTTCGTCGAGGATTCCGAGCCGCGGCTGCAACACCGCCATTTGGAGGATCTCATTGCGCTTCTTCTCGCCGCCCGAGAATCCGGTGTTCACCGAGCGAGTGAGCATCGACGGGTCCATGTCGACCATCGCCAACTTCTCTTCCATGAAATCGGCGAACTCGAGCGGGTCGACCTCCTCCTCGCCGTGCGCCTTGCGAATCTCGTTGTAGGCCGCGCGGAGAAAATACGCGTTCGACACACCGGGAATTTCCACCGGGTACTGGAACGCGAGAAAGATTCCCGCCTGCGCGCGCACTTCCGGCGGCATGGCGAGCAGATCCTGGCCGTCGTACGACACCGAACCGGCGGTCACTTCGTACGCCGGATTACCGGCGAGGACTTGGGCGAGCGTGCTCTTGCCCGAGCCGTTCGGCCCCATCACGGCGTGAATGGAGCCGGTTTCCACGGTGAGGCTGAGCCCCTTGAGGATCGGGGTCTCGCCGACGCGAGCTTCAAGATCTTTAATGACGAGCAAACTCATGACTGATTCCCAGGCTCCAGGTTCCTACCCAACCGACCCTTCCAGTGTGATGCCGAGCAGCGCCTGCGCTTCGAGCGCAAACTCCATCGGCAGTTCCTTGAACACTTCCTTGCAGAACCCACTCACGATCATCGACACGGCTTGCTCGGCGGACAGCCCGCGCTGCTTCAGGTAGAAGATCTGATCCTCGCCGATCTTCGACGTCGACGCCTCGTGCTCGACGATCGCGCTGTTGTTGCCGACTTCCACATACGGGAACGTGTGCGCGCCGCAGCGATTGCCGACGAGCATCGAATCGCACTGCGTGTAATTGCGCGCGCCGGTCGCCTTGGGCAGCACATGCACGCGGCCGCGATACGAGTTGTTCCCCTGTCCCGCCGAAATGCCCTTCGACACGATCGTCGACTTGGTATTCCGGCCGATGTGAATCATTTTCGTGCCCGTGTCGGCCTGCTGGTGGTTGTTCACCACCGCCACGCTGTAAAACTCGCCGACCGAGTTGTCGCCCTGGAGGATGACGCTCGGATATTTCCAGGTGATCGCCGATCCCGTCTCGACCTGCGTCCAGGAGATCTTGGCGTTTTCCTGCGCCTTGCCGCGCTTGGTCACGAAATTGTAGATGCCGCCGACACCGTCCTTGTCGCCGGCGTACCAGTTCTGCACGGTCGAATACTTGATCGTCGCGCCCTTGAGCGCGACCAATTCGACGACGGCCGCGTGGAGCTGGTTGGTGCTCCGCTTCGGCGCCGTACACCCCTCGAGGTAGCTGACGTACGCTCCCTCGTCGGCGATGATGAGCGTCCGCTCGAACTGGCCGGTGTCGGCCGAGTTGATGCGGAAATACGTCGACAGCTCCACAGGGCAGCGCACGCCCTTCGGCACGTAGACGAACGAGCCGTCGGAGAACACGGCGCTGTTCAGCGCGGCGAAATAGTTGTCGCTATATGGCACCACGGAGCCCAGATACTCCTGGACCAGGTCCGGATACTCGCGCAGCGCCTCGCCCAACGAACAGAAAATGATTCCGTGCTTCGCCAGTTCGCCGCGCATCGTCGTGCCGACCGACACCGAATCGAAGATCGCGTCCACCGCGACGCCGGACAACACCTTCTGTTCGTAAAGTGGTATGCCAAGCTTCTCATACGTTTTGCGAAGCTCGGGATCGACGTCGTCAAGGCTGCCGAGCGGCTTCGTCGACTTGGGCGCCGAGTAGTAGCTGATGCCCTGATAGTCGATCGGACCGTACGTGACGTTCGGCCAGTGCGGCTCCTTCATCGACAGCCAGCGCCGATACGCCTTGAGCCGCCACTCGACCATGAACGCCGGTTCGTCCTTCTTCGCCGAGATCGCGCGCACCGTGGCTTCGCTCAACCCCGGCGGCATCGTGTCCGACTCGATGTCGGTCACGAACCCGTGCTGATATTCTCGACTGATTAGTGACTCGATCGAACCGCTCATCGTTGCTCCACGAAGTCGCTCGCTTCCCTCGGTTCGCCCTTGCGCCGACGCGGATCCAGAAACGCGAAGCGCGTTTCTGAGTTTGCGCCGCAACTCGTTTTGAGGGAGTCGTTTGCCGACCGGGCGGCTGGGCCGCGACGGGTGCCCGCCCACAGTCTTGCCACGCCGGGTCGGCTAACCTGATAAAATTAGTCGGATATCACGCTGCAGGGTAGGCGGCGGACTTGGCGTTGGCGTTTTTCTGATGCCACCGGCGCGTCGGCGTACAGCCCGGGCAGCACCAACCAACTCCGGGCCGAGGTCGGCCGGGCTCTGGGGTTCCGACTGGGGCTCCAACCAATACACATGAACCGTGGAGTGAGCTCGCCGATGCACGTCCAACTACGTCCCCGTAGTCACCGTCTGCCGGCCGTCGCGCTGCTCGCCGCGGCGCTCTTCGCCGGCTGCGAGAGTTCGACGACGGCGATCCTCGGCGGAGTCTCAAACAACGGAAACTCCGGCGGCACGTCGGACAAGGGTTTCCACATGAACGCGACCATCGATGGAACTCCCTGGTCGAGCGACTCCGCCCTGGTCGCGGCCGGCGCGGCAGAAGCGCTGGCCGGCACATACACGATCTATGGCGCCGATTTGCCCGGCACCAACGTCACGCTCTCGCTGGCCAATATCCGCGGGCCGGCGACGTACCCGCTCGGCGTTGGCCCATCGGTCCCCGGCGGGTCCGTCATCCTGGCGACGGCAACCGGCGGCTGGGCGACCGCTCAGTCCGGCGCCGACGGAAGCATCACGATTACGAAACTCAGCTCGAGCGAGATCGCCGGGACGTTCAGCTTCGTCGTCAACGCCAGCACAGGCGCGGCGAGTGGAGCGAAGACCGTTTCCGCGGGCGACTTCGACATGCCGGTCAAACAAATCGGAACCATTGGCGCCGTTCCCGACAACGCCGGCGGCGCGATTTCGGCGACGATCGCCAGCGCGGCCTGGAATGCGTCGACGGTCACGGCAAGCGTGACATCGCCCGGCGGATCCGGCGCCCCGAACCTCGTCGTGGCCGGAACGAACAACCTGCGCGCGTTCGGCATCACGCTGACCGGAGTCAGCGGCCCGGGCACTTACGCAACGTCAACCGCGGCCGGAGCACTGCGCGAAATCCACGTCTCAAACGTGGTGAACGCGGCGTCGAACAGTTGGAGTTCGATCGGGTCTGGAGGCAGCGGCACAGTGATCATCACGAGCATGACAGCGACGCGCGTTGCCGGGACGTTCAGTGCGGTGCTCGTGCCAGCCGCGGGCAGCTCGACGACGGGAACGCTCGTCGTGACGAACGGAACGTTCGATGTCGGGCTGCCGTAGATGATCTAGCGGGCGCCGCCGGTGTCGAGAGGCGCGGTGTCGCCCGATCCCCGGCCGTGCCAGGTGACGTCGGTCGGGTGCTTGTACGTGCGCTTGTGGATATAGGTCGCGCCGGCGATGAGGATCGCCGTAAGCAAGAGAACGCCCGCCGCGACATTCCATCCGCCGTTGGTTTCGGCAGGAACGTGTCTGTCGATGTGCTGTACCATGAACGAGAATGTAACGGCGGCGGTCGAGGGCTTGAAGGGGCTCGCCAGCGACCAGCCGCGAGCGCAGTCCCGAGTCCGGATTCGGTAAAAATTGCCCGAACGCGCAACCGTTCAGCGGATGAGCGCTGTCTCATGTGGTGAGCGGGGCGTAGGTTGGTGTACCCCGCCACACCGTAGCATGTGACGTGACCGCTCTTCGAGACGAACTCCAGCATACGTTAGGCGCCGCCTACACCATCGAGCGTGAGCTCGGCGGCGGCGGCATGTCTACTGTGTTCGTCGCCCGCGACAACGCACTTGGTCGCACCGTCGTGATCAAGGTGCTGCCATACGAGCTCGCGGCTACGGTGTCGGTCGACCGGTTCAAGCGCGAGATCATGCTCTCGGCGGCGCTCCAGCATCCGCACATCGTGCCGGTGCTGAGCGCGGGCGAAACGACGCCGCCCGAAGGCGATGCCGCCGGCATGCGTCTGCCCTTCTTCATCATGCCCTTCGTCGAAGGCGAGTCGCTCCGCGCTCGGCTCGGCGCGCGGCCCGCTGTCCGTGCGCGAGGCCGTGAGCATTCTCAAAGACGTATCGCGTGCGCTGTCGTACGCGCATGGCCGCGGCGTCATCCATCGCGACATCAAGCCGGACAACATTCTTCTTTCCGGCGGGTCCGCCACCGTCACCGACTTCGGCGTGGCCAAGGCGATCACGGCGTCGCGCGAACGGACCTCCGCGGAGCCGGCAACGACACGCGCCGGAACGATCACGCTCGTCGGCACGTCAATCGGCACGCCGGCGTACATGGCGCCGGAACAGGCGGCGGGCGATCCGGCGACCGATCACCGCGCGGATCTGTACGCCCTCGGCATTGTCGGCTACGAGATGCTCGTCGGCACGCCGCCGTTTCACGGCCGCGCGCCGCAACAACTGCTTGCGGCCCAGTTGACCGAGCCGCCCCCGCCGATTGGGGCGCGGCGGTACGACGTGCCGGCGGCGCTTGCGTCGCTGATCATGCGACTTCTCGAAAAGGATCCGGCCAAGCGGCCGCGCGCGGCGACCGAAGTCGCGCGGGCGCTGGAGGACCCAGCGGTCGTGAGCGGGACGTTCGTGTCGGCGGCGCTTCCCGCGGCGTCGCGGCCAAAGCGCGTCGTCTGGGCGCTGGCCGGAGCGGGGATCCTCGCATCGGTCGCGGCGGGCGGCGCGTGGTTCTCAAATCGCCACGCGGCGCCGCGTGGAAGTACGACGGCGGCGGCGACGCCGGCGGTCGCGCTCAAGTCGATCGCCGTCATGCCGCTCGTCAACATCGGGCGCGACACGAGCGATGCGTACTTCGCCGCCGGCATGACGGCCGACCTGACCAACGCGCTGGGTCGCATTCCCGGGCTTCGCGTTGCATCGGCAACGGAGAGCGTCACGCGCGCACAAGTCTCGAGTCCGACCGACGTCGGCAAAGCACTCGGCGTCAACATGGTCCTCGTCGGCACCGTGCAGCGCGACGGCGGGCGCCTTCGCGTCACGGCGCGACTCGTCAACAGCGCCGACGGGTTTACCGTGTGGTCGGACATGTTCGAGCGCAATTCGACGGACGTGTTCAAGGTGCAGGACGAGATCTCGAGCGACATCGTGGCCGCGATCTCGCCGCAGCTCTCGAGCGCCGCAGCGCCCGCGGGTACGACGAGCGTGGCGACGAGCACCACGGGCGCGCACGGCACGAACAATCTCGAGGCATACGATCTCTATCTCCGCGGGCGCTTCTTCTTCGACAAGCGCGGTGAGGCGAGCTTGCGCCGCGCGCTGGATTATTTCGAGCAGGCCGCGCACAAAGACTCGACGTTCGCGCGCGCCTACGCCGGCATCGCCAATGTCTACGCGTTGCTGCCGCTGTACGCGAACGTGCGTGTCGACTCCGTCATGCCGCTGGCTCTGACGGCGATCAACCGCGCCGTCGCGCTCGACAGCACGCTGTCCGAGGCATTCGCGTCGCGCGCCACACTTCTCCAGTCCGACTGGCGATGGGGCGACGCCGAGCGGGACTATCAGCGTGCGCTCTCGCTCGATGCCAACTCGGCGTCGGCGCATCAGTGGTACGGCGAATTGCTCTTGCTTCAAGGACGCGCCCCGGAAGCGCGAGTCCAGCTGGCGCGCGCCACGGCACTCGATCCACTGTCGCCGGTGATCTTCGGGTCCTACGCGCTCTCGTTGATCGTCGCTCACGCGCCTGATTCGGCGATTGCCGCCGCGCGCCGTGCGGTGGAGCTCGACTCGACGCTGCTGGTGTCGCGCTTCATGCTGGGCACCGTGGAGCTTGAGGCCGGGCAATACGCAACGGCGACCCGCGACCTCGAAAGTGCCTCGCGGCTGGATACGACGTCCGTCCAGACGATGGGTTTGTTGGGGTATGCATATGCCAAAACTGGCAATACCAAGCGTGCGACGGATGTCGGCAAAGAGCTCGAGGCGTCGATTGGGCGTCAGAGTGGCGCGGCGGCGGCGGCGGCGCGCGTGTATATCGGGCTTGGCGACACGGCTCATGCGCTGTCCCTGCTCGAGCGCGCCGCGGCCAGCCACGATGCGTTCTTCTCCAGCGAGTCGCTCGCCGAGCGGTTCTTCGATCCGATTCGCGCGGATCCGCGCTTTGCGGCGATCGTCGCGCGAGTCGGACTCGACCGTCGGCTCTTGGTGAAGTAGCACGCAGACTGCAACGTTCGAGGGACGCGAATCGTCAGGGGGTTGATGCGACCCGTTCTTCGACTTGATCAGCTCAGCCGTCTCGCCGTATGCGGCGCCCTGATGGGCGTGAGCGCCTGCGCGCGGCCGGTACTCTACTATCCCACGCCTGAGAGCGCCGGTATCGTCGCGGAGCCACACGGCGCGTCGCCGGCGGCGGCCACGGCGCCAACGACCAACGCCACCGCGCTTCCGTCGGGGGCGGGCGACGATTCGCCGTCGAGCGCTCTCGAGTATCTTCGCGACCGGCACCTGCTCGTTCCGGTCGCCGGCGCCGACATGGCCAAAGTCGAGGACTCGTTCAACGAGCCCCGTGACGGCGGCGGACGCACACATCGCGCGCTCGACATTCTTGCGCCGCGGGGTACGCCAATTCTCTCCGCCGACGACGGAAAGATCCTCCGAATGTCGAACAGCGCGCTCGGCGGCATTTGCATGTACACCGTCGATCCCGAAAACCGGATCGTGTACTACTACGCGCACATGGATCACTACAACGATGCCATGTCGCCCGGCCGCGCGATTGTGAAGGGCGACACGCTTGGCTTTGTCGGGACGACCGGCAACGCGCCGAAGGACACGCCGCACCTTCATTTTCAGATCATGCGCTGGCCAGCGGACGGTAAGTACTGGAACGGCGATCCGATCGATCCGTTCGTGCTCCTTGGCGGCGTAGCGCGGGGCGCCGGGAAGTAGATTTCGCGCATGGCTCTGTCATCGAAAGACCGCGCGGTGCTCCGCGCCGAAGCCAACCGGCTCAGCGCAATCGTCCACGTCGGGCAACACGGCCTCACGGACACGCTGCGTCAGACGGCGGACGACGCGCTCCGTACGACGGAGCTGGTGAAGATTCAGTTCACTAAGAATGCCGACGTGACGGTGAAGGACGCGGCCAACGAGCTGGCCGGGCTGCTCCGTGCCGACGTCGTGCAGGTCATTGGCAAAACCGCGACGCTCTACCGCGAGAATCCCGAGATTAAGCGAAAGGACGGCGTTCCGCCCTGGCGGCGCTGAGCACGAGCGCCCGGTTGGCGTTCCGTTGACGATGAGGCGTGTGCAACTATCTTAGCCTCTAGAGTGTTCGATCGCAGGATTCCCCGAGGGACGCATGCCCTACGTCATCACCGAAGCTTGTATTGGCACCAAGGACCGCGCGTGCGTCGACGTGTGCCCGGTCGACTGCATCTATGAGGGGGACAAGCAGCTGTTCATCCACCCCGACGAATGCATCGATTGCGGCGCCTGCGAGCCCGAATGTCCGGTGACGGCGATCTTCCCCGAAGAAGACGTTCCGCAGAATCTCAAGCAGTACGTGCAGATCAATCGCGACGTCTTCAAGAGTGATACGCCGCCTGGACGGCCGCAGAAGTAGCGCGCGTCAACGCCACCAGACCCGCTGCTTGAGCGCAAACGCGACGACGAGCGCCGCGTACTGCATGAACGTGCTCATTTCGCTTCGCCACGCTTCGCCCCAATGATGCTCGCCCGGCTTCCGCTGTTCGGGCGGCCGCGGAATCCAACGCGGCGTGCGGCGTTTGTAGTCGAGATACTGCTCGCCGAAGATTGATTCGAGCACGCCTTCCTCGTACGCGACGATGAACGTGTACTCGATGGCGAAGAGCGCCGCGGCAACCGGCACCAACCACAGCACGCCGGACAAGAGCGCGAATCCGATCCAAGCGAAGAAGTTTCCGACGTACAACGGATTGCGTGTCCAGGCGAATGCGCCGTAATCGACGAACCGCTGCACATCGCGCGAGCGGCGGCGCGTCACCGTTCCCGCCGCGGAAATGCCGGCGAGTCGGATCCACTCGCCGAGCCCCACGAGCGCCAGGCCGGCGATCCAGTTGAGCGCGCCGGCTTCGGCCGGAACGAGCAACGCCACCAGGACGAACGGTACCGGCAGCCAGCTTCGGTTGCGAAACAGCACGGCGCCGATTTGCGCGCGGCCACGCAGTTCCGCCTGGCTGACGTGCGGCGTTGTCTGGGGCGACGAAGGAGAAGTCATTCGAGTGGGTTAGTTGTACAAAAGGCTCGCCAGAAACTCGCCAACTACCGTGTTGAACGCCGCCGGCCGCTCGACGTTCGAGAGATGGCCAGCCTGACGGAGAATCTCGAGTCTGCTTCCGGCGATCGCGCGGTGCAGCGCCCTTGCATCGGACGCCGGTGTGACAACGTCTTCCTCGCCGACGATGACGAGCGTCGGCACGTCGATCGTCGCGCACGTGGCGGTCGAGTCCGGCCGATCGATCATCGCTTCGATGGCGCCGATGATTCCCTCGACCGGCGCCTGCGCGATCATTCGATGCATGGCGTCGTACGTGTCAGGACGCTTGTCGCGCGTCGTCTTGCCAACGAGCCCGGCGATTTGCGCGTTGGCCACGCTCGCGCTGCCCTGCAGCTCGGCGATCTCGATCAGCGCGCGCCGCTTCGCCACGTTCTCGACCGTGTCCGCCACGGCGCGCGTGTCCGCCAGCACGAGGCCGCGTATCCGCGCGCGATGGCGGCGCCACAGCGCGAACGCCACGTAGCCGCCCATCGACAGCGCCGACGACCACCGCGCGCTCGATCTGCAGCGTGTCGAGCACGCCGACGACATCGTCCGCGTAGCGATCCATCGAGTATGGCGGAGCCGCGGCCGACTCGCCGAGTCCACGAAAATCGATCGGAATGCAGCGGCACTCGCCGACGAAGGCGCCCACCTGCGGCTCCCACATCGTGCGATTCAACGGAAACGCGTGCAGAAACACCACCGGCAACCCGGACCCGATATCGTCGAACGCGATGTCCGTATCGCCGACGATCGCAATCACTCGGACTCCGGCCACTGTGGGAGCATCGTGCGCCACTGGTCCGGCACGGGCACAGGTTGTCCCTGCTGGTCGATCGCGACGAAGACGATCGACGCCTCGGCGACGAGCGTATCGCTGCCGACTTTGCGCACTTCCTGCCGAATGATGTAGCTGGTGCGCCGGATGGCGAGAAGGCCCGACCGGATCACGAGATCTTCGCCCGGCAAGGACTGCGCGAGATAGCCGATGTCGACATGCCGCACGACCGAAAACACCGGTTGGCGCGCCCAATTCCGAATGTCGATCTGCGGCTCGAGCAGCGCCCAGCGGGCGCGCTCGAGAAAGTTGAGCATTGTTGCATGGTTCAAATGCCCGAGCATGTCGCAGTCGGTCGGGTAGATGTGGAATGTGACTTCCGGCAACTGCGTCATTTCAAGCCTCGCCCGAGGATGCGGGAGTCGAACGTTAACCAGAACAGAACCGATTCGCGCGCCGCAACGTCGAGCGCCAACGCGAAGGCCTTTGCGCTGTACGTTGCGTCGAGAGCGATGCCCGAGACGCCATGCAGCAGCTGCGCCGCCGCTCGTCCTTCACTCGTCTCGCGTCCGTACGCGCCGCCATACGCGTCGCCCACGACATCTACGCTGCTTGCGGCCACGCGCGGTACGGTCGTGCGAGCGAGTCGCTCGATCAGCGACGCGGTGCGACGCGCCAACCGCAACACTCGCCCGCGGCGCGCGACGATCCGCGGCGTCACGCGCGCACCGATGACGCGGATATTCGCGCCGGCAATGGTGAACGCGAGGGACAACCCCGCGGCGGTGCCTCCGGTTCCGAGCGGCACGACGACGGCCGCGGGACGCGGCAGCTCGCCGGCGTCGATTTGCGCGACGAGCTCGAGACCCGCGTTCACATGTCCCAACATGCCGAGCGGCGTGGTGCCTCCGGCCGCGATCCAGCGCGCACCGCGCAGACGATGCACCGTCGCCCACGCATACGCCTCGACGGGTGTCGCGAACGTCGGCGCACGTTCGGCGGTGCGTGCAATCAGTCGCGCCACATCGGTCGCGGTCGCGTTCATCTCCTGTCGCCATCGACCGACGAGTGTGTGCGCGCCGAGCGTCGACGCGTACCTGCTCACCGCGAGCGCGTGCGTCGATCCCGCCGATCCCACGGTGACGACGCGATCGCCTGGCGACAGACCGGCAAGCAAGAACTCGAGCGCGCGAACTTTGTTTCCGCCAATCGGATCAGCGCAGAGATCGTCGCGCTTGATCCACAGCGTTTCGCCGCGCACCACGACGCGTTCGACGGGCGACGGATAGTCGCCAAGGACGACGCGCGGGACGCCGCCGATCTCCGGAAACCGCGCGACGAGCGGCAGCACGCGGCGCGCCTTCGGCGAGCTACGTCGCGACACCCGGGTCGGCCTCGATGGTTTGCGCCTGCTGTGGCTCGCCGACGACATCCTCGACGTACAGCATCTGCACGGCGACGGTTGTCGCTGCGAGTAGTGGCACGGCGCACATCAGTCCGAGAAATCCGAACAGCACGGCCATGAGTGCTTGCGACAGAATCGTCAGCGCCGGAGGCAAGTTGATCCCGCCCTTCATCAGCAGCGGAATGAGCAGATGTCCCTCGAGAAAGTGCACGCCCACATACGCGATCGTGACCCACAGTGCCTTTTCCGGCGAATCGAGGAAGCCCATGGCGATTGCTGGAAGCGCGCTGATGATCGGACCGAGCGTCGGAATGAACTCGAACAACCCGGACAGCAAGCCGAGCGCGAACGCCGCCTTCACGCGCAGCGCGAGCAGCACGATCGTCGTGACCGCGCCGAGCGTGACCATGGCGATGAGTTGGGTGACGAGCCACTTCCGCAGAACCGCCGCGATCGCCGTCAGCACCTCGCCCGTTCGCTCGCGACGATGGCGAGGGAAGAGAAGCATGATGCCGCGCCGGTACATCGCCGGATCGACTGCGATGTAGATCGACAGGAAGATGATGATGACGAGACCGGTGACGACCTCCGCCGTCGACGACAGGAACGGAAACAGGTAGCGCGTCACGCCGCTCAGTTGCGTGTCCAGTCGGTGGCGAAGCGTCGAGACGACCGTCGTCGACTCGGGCGTGGTCGCCGTGGCTGGCGGTTGCGCGGCGCCTGTCGAGTCCGTGCGTGCCTCGCTCGACGACGCGCCGAACACGATTCCGATGACTCCATCCCGTCGAGCGTTGATCCACGCGTCCACGCGATCCACGGCCGCCGGAAGTTGGCGGCGAAGCTCGACTCCCTGCGAATGAAGGGTCGGCGCCATCCACGCGCCGAATCCGATCATCAGACCAAGAAACCCGATGACGATGAGCGCCGCGCTCAATCCGCGCGGCAGCCGCCATCGCGCCAGTCCGTCCACCCCGGACGACACGGCGAGGCCAAACAGGATGCCCAGGAAGGCCGTGAGAAACAATGGATTGGCAAACCAGAACAAGCGCCCGATGACGTACATCGCCATCACCAGGAAGGCCGTCCGCAGGATATCGGCGTTGCGCCAGCCCGGTCGCCGCCGGCGTACGCGGCCGCGGCGGCGAATCTGTGCGCTGGGGCGGTCGGCGTCATTTGGGTGGGTCACGCTTCGGCTCCGAGCAAGCACAATGCCGGTTAGATTTTCCCGCGTGCACACCCCTCTCTATCTCGATACTTCGACGGCCGTCGACGGATTTCTCGAGACGATCGCCGACGTGCGCACGCTGGCGCTCGATACCGAAGGGGCCAGCTTCCATCGCTTCGTCGACCGAATCTACCTGCTCCAGCTGTCGACCCGCGAACAGAGCGCCATCATCGACCCGCTGCCGATCGGCAGCCCGGTGCGCCTTGGCCAGCTCCTCGAGAGCCGCGACGTCGAGGTCGTGTTTCACGACGCCGACTACGATCTCCGGCTGTTGCAGCAGGACTACGGCTGGCACGTCCGCAACATCTTCGATACACGCGTCGCCGCGCAGCTCCTCGGCCTCAAAGCGTTCGGACTGGCCGCGCTGCTCGAGCGCTATTTCGGCGTCAAGCTCGACAAGAAGCACCAGCGCGCCGATTGGTCGATGCGCCCCCTCAGCCAGGGCATGCTCGACTACGCCGCGCAGGACACCCTGCATCTCCTCGAGCTGCGCGATCGCCTGCACGAGGAGCTCGAGCGCGCCATGCGCTGGGACTGGGCGCGCGAGGAGTTCTCGCTGCTCGAAGGCACCCGCTGGGCGGACGAAGATCCGGGGAACGCATTCCTCCGCATCAAGGGCGCGCGCGATCTGACGCGGCGCGAGCTGGCGATTCTTCGCGAACTCGGACCGTGGCGTGATTCCGTCGCGCGCCACCTGGATCGCGCCACCTTTCGTGTCGTCGGCAACGAGCAGCTACTCGAGATATCCCGCAGCCAGCCGACCACTCGTGAGGCGCTGGCGGCGATCAAGGGCATGCCGCGCGGGCTGCTCGAGGCGCGCCATGGCGAGATGCTCGATGCCGTGCGTCGCGGCCAGGCCGTGTCGGATTCCGACCTGCCGCGCTTTCCAAAGTCGGCGCGTTGGGACCGCGATCCCGAGTTCGACGCTCGTGTCAGCTCGCTCAAGACGGTGCGCGACGCTACCGCGGTGCGCCTCGATCTCGATCCTGGCGTGCTCTGCGCGCGCGAGCGACTCGAGGCCGTGGCGCGCCGAAATCCGGCGAACCACGAACAGCTCGCCGAGATTCCCGAACTGCGCCGCTGGCAAGTGGCGCAACTCGGTGAGGATTTTCTAAAGGCCCTCGGCAACCATCGGCGGCCGGCGGCCAAGCCCGCATCCGAGCCTGCGCCCATGCCCGTGGCCGAGGCAGCGGACGACGAGTCGCCGTACCGCGACCAGCCGCCGGCGCGCAGTTAGCTCGCGCGCTACAGTCCCATGTACGCCCGGACGCGCGGCTCGATGCGCTCCGGTGACCAGAAGGGCTGCCACACCAAATTGATCGCTACGTCGCCGATCCCCGGCATCGCCTTGAGCGTTTTCTCGACGTCTCCCATGATCTGCGGTCCCGCTGGACAGCCGGGCGACGTGAGCGTCATGTCGATCTGCACATCGGACCCGTCGACCATCACCTCGTAGACCAAGCCTAGGTCGACGATGTTCAGGTTGAGCTCCGGGTCCTTCACTTTGCGGAGCGCCATCTTCACCTGCTCGACGCTCGGCGGCGGCGCGTTGCCGGCCGCGGCGACGGGCGCTGCCGCGATCGCGTCGTCCGGTGGATCGATATCGTCGGTCATCACGCTGCTCCGCTGCTCATGGTTGCAAGATCAGCGGTCGATGACACGTGAGCAAGGTGCCCGGCGCTCGCCGCTCCATGCGCTACGTCATTCTGGGCCAATGACTACGTAGTTCTCCGCATCGACCCCGAGAATTTGCCGGCGCATCATTCGCGCGATCCCACCGCCTCGCGGTTGCCAGCAAAAACTCCGGGAGCCGAACATGCCGCCCGCCACTCGATTCTTGCCGTTCGTGTTCGCCCTGTCCGCTGCACTCAGTGCCGCCGCGCCGCGCGCCGGAGCGCAGCGCGTCACGCGTGTCGAGTGGTCGGGGGTGCCTGCGCTCAACTTCGACGCCGACGAAGGCTTCGGCTATGGCGTTGTGCTCGCCGCGTACGGGTACGATTCCAGTCACACGACCTATCGCTGGACGGTCCAGCCGACGGTTTTCATCACCACTGAAGGACGTCGCGACTACACGTTGTTCTTCGACGTCCCATCTCGCGCGGATCACCCGTGGCGCTACACCGGCTTCGCGGGACGCCAACAACAACTCGCCGCTCCGTATTACGGCATTGGCAACGACACGCCTTACGATCCCGCGATCGAGACGGGGAGCACGCGCTACTTCTACCGCTACGGCCGCGATCGTATCCGTGCTACGTTCGACGCGCAGCACGCGATGTGGAACCCTGCGTTGCGCGTACTCGCCGGCACAGGTGTCTCCACCGACCGAATCGATCTTACTCCGTTCGACAGCGGCACCACGCTCGCCGAAAACCAGTTCAACGGCTCCGCACTGGGCGTCGGTCACACCAACTATTTGCGCGCCGGCGTTACGTGGGACACGCGCGATCGTGAGATCGGCACGCATGCGGGCACGTGGGCGGACTTGCTCGTGCAGCGGGTCGATACGCGACTTGGCGCGTCGTCCGACTATACGCGCTGGACGGCCGCGCTACGCCACTACCAGCCGTTTGGCGATCGCGTGACGCTCGCCGATCGACTGCTCGTGCAGAATACCGTGGGCGATGCGCCGTTTTATGTACTGAGCGAAATCCAGACGACGCAGCAGTCGGAAGACGGACTCGGCGGCTCGAGCACGGTGCGCGGACTTCCCAAGGACCGTTACGTCGGGAAGGGAATCCTGGTCGCCAACAACGAGCTGCGCTGGCGCGCACTCGACTTCCAGCTTCACGGCCGTCCGTCGTCTCTCGTGTTCAGCGGGTTCGTCGACGCCGGGCGTGTCTGGGCTGACGGCGTCGATCTACCGACTGCCACGAGTGGTTTGCACGCGAGCTACGGGGCTGGAACGCGCCTCGCGTTCGGGAACAGCTTCGTGATCGCCACAGATGTTGGCCACTCGTCGCAAGCCACCGCGCCGATCTACATCGGGCTCGGCTATTTGTTCTGACCCGCGGCCCCGCTACTTCTGCGAGTTCGTCGCGGCGGGCTTGTGTGCGGTTGGCTTGGCGGACGACGACTTCGAGCGGGACGACGTGCTCGGCTTGGCGTGCGTGGAGCTGCTCGACTTCCGTTTCGCCGAGTGCTTGCGCGGCCGACGCACTGGCTGGTTCCAGCCCACCGCCTTGTCGGCGCGAAAGTTGGCCGGCATCGCCATGGGGCCGTCGCCGTAATCCGTCACCGCGAGCGCGGCGGCGTCGGCAAGATCGGCGCGCACGTCGGAGATCACTTTCGCCGGACGCTTGGCCCGTGCTTCGTGCACGCGATTGGTGAGCAGCACGACAAACATGTCGCGATCAGGATCGATCCAAAGCGACGTGCCGGTAAACCCCGTATGCCCGTACGCGTCTTCGCCCAGATATTCGCCACAGCTTCCCGATCCGCCGCAGGTGTCCCAGCCAAGTGCGCGCGTGCCTGCTGCGCGCGTGGTGAACAACGCGACCGTCGAGTCGGCCATGATGCGCGTGCCGTTGTACTCGCCGCCGTTGAGCATCATCTGCGCAAACACGGACAGATCCGCGGCGGTGCTAAACAGCCCGGCATGTCCGGCAACGCCGCCGAGCGCGAATGCATTCTCGTCGTGCACTTCACCCTGCAGCGGATAGCCGCGCGGAGGATCGACCTCCGTCGGGGCAACGCGCGCGCGCAGCGAATCGGCAGGACGGAAGAACGTGTCGTTCATTCCGAGCGGACCAAACACTCGCTCACGAAGGAATTGGTCGAGCGGCTTGCCGGACGCGGCTTCGACGACGAAGCCGAGCATGTCCGCGCCCAGGTCCGAATACTCGTAGCACTGATTCGGCGCGCAGACGAGCGGCGTTTCGATCACGGCTTCGCGCGCTTCGGCCGGGCTGTGCGCAATGCGCCACAGGTCGCGACCGGCGGGAAGTCCGGAGCGGTGCTCGAGCAGCATCCGAACCGTGACCTGATCTTTCTCTCCGCCTGCGAAGCCTGGTACGAACTTCGAGACGGGATC
Organism: uncultured Gemmatimonadaceae bacterium; assembly: GCA_963817445.1. Lineage (GTDB taxonomy): Bacteria > Gemmatimonadota > Gemmatimonadetes > Gemmatimonadales > Gemmatimonadaceae > JAQBQB01. The sequence goes on along the minus strand of CAWFOG010000024.1, from coordinate 103,159 downwards.
ATCGAGATGGATGATGCCGTCGTCGTACAGGATCATCAGCGCCGTGGTCGTGCCGACGACTTTGGTCAGCGACGCGAGGTCGTAGATCGTGTGGTCCGCGGAGACCGCTGGACTCGTCGTCTCCCAACTCAGTCTGCCGAAGCCCTTTTCCACGACAGCCGCACCGCGCCGACCGACAACGACGGCCGCGCCGGGGTAACCCCCAGCCGAGATTCCACGCTGTACGACGTGATCGATCTTCGCCAAGCGTTCGCTCGACATGCCCACGGCACGCGGCGCCTTCAACGGAAGGCCGCCACCGCCCAGCGTTATCGCGAACGCAGCAATCAGCAAAGACAACACGAATGGGACCCCAGACGAATGATCTAGCGAGCGAAGGAAACGCGATTGCCACAAAGGGCAAAGCGTCTCAACCGCAGCGGACGTTCTGTTATTAAGGTGGGGCCGGTGGAAGGAACTACCAAGCCGACCTTGTACCTGCCCTCTATGGTGTACCCGTGCTCTACGTCACAATCGCGCCGATGTTCCCGACGCGCAAGGTCCGGGTACACGGCATAATATTCCTCGCGTCAGCGGACGAGCCACATCAGTCGATGTAACTTCGACTTAAGCGGCCTCGACTCTAAAAAAACCTATCGTTTGCCATACGCGCAAACCGTTCCAACTCTGCGCGTGACCAACCCTCCAGACATGAATCACGAGCTGCTCATCATCCGGCGGGCGATTGACGGCGATGAGGACGCGCTCCGGGCCCTTTGGACCCGGCACGCGGCCCACATCGATGTGGTCGTTCGTCGCCTGGTCGGCGGCGATTTGGACCTAGCGGCCGACATCGCGCAGGAAGTCTGGATTCAGATCTTCCGCGCGCTGCCCACCTATCGGGGCGACTCCCAGTTCAGCACCTGGGCTCACCGAATCGCCGTCAACCGGACGCTCAACGCGCTTCGCAAGACGCGCCGCCTGGAAAACCTCGAAACCGAAGTAACCGAAGACAGCGCGTCGTTCGAGCCGGACACCGATCGCTCGTTCATCGCGCAGTCGATCGAAGAGGCGGCAGCCAAGCTGTCGCCCGGCGCGCGGTCCGTGTTCATGCTGCACGACGTGGAAGGCTACACACACGAAGAGATCGCCGAGTCGCTTGGGATTACGACGGGCGGCTCGAAGTCACAACTGTTCAAGGCGCGCGCAAAGCTGCGAAAACTTCTCGCGCACCTCATCGACGTCAAAGATGTCACCGATATTCGCATACCGAGCAAGGAACCGGCACATGTCGCACCTGTCTGCTGAACGATTGGCGGCGTTGATCGACGAGCCGCCGACCACCGTCGAGCTGTCGCACCTCGCGGCCTGCGCGGGTTGCGCGCGAGAGCGCGTCGTTCATCAAACGCTCGCCGAGCTGGCGGCGAACGAATCGACTCGTCTCGGCGCTCCGCTCACCAATTGGGACTCGCTGCGACGGTCGCTCGTGGCCGACGGACTGATCGGCGACGCGGCGACGGACCGCGGATTCCCGGTCGGTGGACGTGCCGCTCGTATGGCGCCGCGCGGAACGCGCGGATGGGGGCTGCAGGCCGCGGCGGCGATGTTGCTCGTCGCCGGCGGGTTGGCGGCCGGCCGCTACACGGCGGGCTACGCGACTGTTGCCCGCGAACGATGCGCAACAAGCCGTGATCGGCGCAGCGCTCGTGGCGGACTCGCTGCCGCACTTCGCGTCGATCGAAGAGCGCACGGGCCGAGCAGTCGCGTGCGCAGGCCGTGTATCAGTCGGCGACGGCGTATCTCGCTCAGCGCGACACGACGAACCGCGCGCCGGAGAGTCCGGGCGCGATGCGCACGCGACTGGCCGCGCTCGACCAGGCCTACCGCGTGATGGGCCGCGCGCTCGACGAAGCGCCGTACGATCCGGTCATCAACGGCTACTACCTCACCACCCTCGGCCAGCGCGAGGCGACCATTCGCCAAATCAACACCGCGATGCCGGCCAGTATGCGTATCATGAGCTATTGAATGAGAGAATGTCAATGAAACGGATCCTATTGCGTCGCGCCGCCGCGACGCTGCTCATCGGCGGGCTGACCGCCGTCGTGCTCGCGCCGGCGCCTGCCGTCGGCGCAGGCCGGCGGCGTCGGCGCAGTGCGGGTGCGCGACACAGTCGTTCTGCGCGGCACGCTCGCGCCGCGCGCGGCGATCGAGTCGATCATGATCCTCATGCGCGCGCTCGATCAGCAATCGCTCGGCTCGCCGGAACAGCTCGCGTTGCGGCGGCAGATCGATTCGCTGGCTGCCAGTTCGATGCTCATGAATCGCATGATCGTCGCCGGCGGCGGCCGTGGTGCCGCGCCGCCAGGGTTGGATCGGCATCAACGTGCAAGGCCCGGCGGTCGGTGCCGCACGCCGTGGGAACGATGTCGTCTACCTCGGCTATCCGTCGATCGTGTCGGTCGAGCCAGCATCGCCGGCACAGCGCGCGGGCATTGTTCCGGGCGACGTCCTGGTCGCGTACGACGGAGTCGATCTTCTCGACCACAGCGTCGACCTCGGTCAGGTCCTCCGCCCAGAAAAACCGGTGGTCGTCACCGTGCGGCGCGACGGTGAGATGAAAGATTACTCGATGGTCGTTGCCAGAACGCCGCAGGACATCATGCGTCGCCGGGGCGACTTCGCGTCGGTCGTAGTCGATGGACGCGCGTCGGCCGCGGGCCCGGGCGTGATGTTCAAAGGACCGAGCCCGTCGGCCGGGTTCATCGTGATGTCGAATGGCGCGAACAGCATTTTCGGAATGACGCTCGCCAGCGTGAACACCGACCTCGGGCGCGTGCTCAAGCTCGACACCGGCGTGCTCATCACCGACGCGCCGGAGTCGTCGCCGGGCTATCGGGCCGGGCTGCGCACCGGCGACGTCATCGTCAGTGTCGAAGGCGACACGACGTCATCGTTCAATCAGTTCCGGCGCCTCGTATTGCTGCACAGCGCCGTCCGTTCGGTCGACATGCAGGTCGTTCGCGACAAGAAGACGCGAAAGATCACGCTGAACTGGTAGCCGACGAGCTTCCGCTCGGCCGGAACGAGTGACGCGTGAATCGCCACGGCGGCGCGCGCTCCTGACGCCGCCGCCGTGATGGCGAGCTGCACACCCGCCGTGATGTCGCCCGCGGCGAACACGTTGGGCACGGACGTGTGGCAGTGCTCGTTGACGAGCACGCGCCCCTCGTCGTCGCGATCGCACGTCAACTGCACGCCCAAATCGTCGGCCGGATATTGCCCGATGGTGAAGAACACTTTGTCCGTGTCGAGTTGCATACCGTTGGCGAGCATCAGGCAGTGGATCGTGCTGCCTTCGTAGCACACGCGCGCGATGCGCTCGGTCAGCACGGGAATGTTGAGTGCGTCGAGCTTGGCGGAGTACTCCGCGTCGTCGAGCGCAGCGGGGCGTCCGTTCGTGCAGATGATGATCTCGCGCGTCCACGTCGTGAGGTTGAGCGCCATGCCGGTCGCGCGCCGGCCGTGGCCGATCACGACGACCTTCTTGCCGCGAGCAGCGAATCCATCGCAGTCGGGACAGACGTGCGCGTTCGCGCCGTACACGTGTTCCAATCCTGGAATATCCGGCCACACGTCGCGAACGCCGATGGCGAGCAGCAGGCGTCGCGCGTTCGACGCGACCGCCGCCGGCGAGGCATAGCTCGAAATCCTCGACGCCGCGGCGCTCGGCGCGCAGCACGATTCCGTCGATCAGCTCCACGCCGAGCCCGCGGCACGTCTCGCGCCCGCGAGCGCGTAGTTCGGCGGGGCCAATGCTCTCGAATCCGAGATAGCCGTAGATGCCGCGCGTTTCCCAGTTGCGTGGATCGCCGCTGTCGACGACGACGACGGAATGCAGATAGCGCGCAGACCAGATCGCCGCGCTCAATCCCGCCGGTCCGCCGCCGACGATGGCGACGTCGAATACCGTTTCGCTCTCCCGCTCGCGCATGCGGTGGCAATTCGCAAAAACGGTTCCCGACCCGCGTGCTGTTCCGCTAGGGGAGAACGCCGGGCGGAAGTTGATACAAGAGTCGCAACGTCGCGCGGTCCATCGGCGTGATGTCGTTCACCGTTTCGATCGGGTACATCTTCGTTTTCGGATCGCGCGAATGGCCCAGCCCGAGCGCGTGCCCCGCTTCATGACGCACGATGCCGGCGAGATCCTCCGGGCGAATCGTCGCGCCGGCGCTGTCGTGCACCGCGACGCTGATCTCCGCCTCTGAGAGCCACCCATTGTGATCGTTTCGCCGACGTGTTGTTCCCACGCGCCGCCCGACCGCGGCGGGAAAGCGGTCGAGCCACACGAGGCGCACATCCGCCGTCGCGGAATCGAGGATGAAATCGAAGCGCAGCGGCACGCCATCGCCGCCCCAGTCCGCGATCGCGTCGCGCGCCATCTGTGCGTAGCGCAAATCCCAGCCGGGGATGTCGCTCATCGATTGCACCCACACCCGGAGTCCCTGTTCGCGCTTGTCCGGCCAGCGCACGATTTGGTGCTTGAGATCCACGAGCATGTCGCTCATGTACGTGTTCGTCGCCGCGGCGATCGTCGCGCGGATCTCGTCGAGGTTGCGATCCGGCGCAACGTCGCCCGTCGTGCTCAGGGTTTCGCTGACCTCCGAGTCGCGAGGCGAACCGGCGCGCGTCGTGGTCGCCGAGGTCGAGGCGATGTCGCCGAGACGACCCGATGCATCGCCGGCGACAAACGCGGCCGCGGCATGCCGCGGTGCGCGTGCGATTTGTACCGTGACGAACAATGCCAACGCGCCAACGAGCGATCCCAACGACACGTCGAGCTCGCCGCATCGATCGACTTAGCGGACCGACCCGGCGGGCAAGGCGTACAACAAGCGCGCCGTGGCGCGGTCGGCGTCAGCGAGCTCGCGAACGCTCACGCGAGGCGCCATCACGCTCAAACTGTCGCGCGTGTGATCCAGGCCGAGCAGGTGGCCGATCTCGTGCAGCGCGATGGCGCGCATCGCGTCATCGTCGAGCAGTTCGCCGTGGACATGATGCACCGCGAGCGTGATGTTCGCGTCGGTGATCGTCCAATTGTCGTCGCGCGTCCAGCGCGTGCGTCCGCTGATTGGCTCGTCGAAGTGGTCGATGAACCGAACATGCACGTCGGCGTTTTCCGGATCTGCGCACGAACGAGAAGCGCACCGGCAGTCGCAGCGAGTCCCATGCGGCGAACGCGGCGCGCACGCTCGTCACGTAGTCGCCGGTGAATTGCGCGACGTTCGACGACGGCTCGATCCACACGCCGAGCGGTTTGCCGCGGCGGTCCGGCCAGCGCGCGAGCGCGGAGTCGCGCTCACGCAGGATTTCGCCGATGTACGTGCCGGCCTCGCCGCGGCGCACGCGTCGGCGCACGTCGGCGCGCTCCGCGGCCGAGTCGAATTGCGGCGCGCTAGTCGCGATAGTCGCGGTGGTATCGGCGAGCGCACGAGCAATCGCTCCGGTCGCGACGGAGATCCTCGGCACGTGTCGCGGCGCCGCCGAAGGCGTCGGCATCGCCACGTCACCGTCCGCCGGCGAGTGCATTGCGACAGCTGCCGTCGCGCACGACGCGAGTGCCACGCACAAAATGACTGCGCGTTTCATGGGCGGTGAGGGTCACCCGTCGCCCGCTTTACTGCCGGGCGTGGAGAAAGGACGTGACGAGGGCGAAGAAGCGCTCCGGTGCTTCCCAGAACGGCATATGCCCAGAGGAGGGAACTACGACCTGACGAGCATTCACTAACACCGATGCGGTCTCTACCGAAACCGCCGGAGAGAGCGTGTCTTGCTCGCCATGAATGACGAGCGTCGGCGTCGAAAGGGCACGCAGAATCGGGCGCCAGTCGTAGCCCTCCCGTCGCAGCCGCGCGAGGACCGCCGCGCCCGTTTCGCTGAGCGCGTCAGGGGGCGCGAACCGGCTGGCGAGTTCGCGGTCGGCAAACCATGCCGGGTAGACCGCGCGACTATATGTGCTGTGCAGCGCCGGGTCAGGATTACCGAGCGACTCCTCCGGAATGCGCGCCACCGCGTCGCGCTCGTCGCCGCGCAATCGTTCGAGCACCGCGCGGCGCAACGGTGCCATCCACGCGCTCGTTGGCCCAACCGAATCCACCAGCACCATGCGTCGAACACCCGCGGCGTCGCGAGCGGCCGCGAGCATCGCGATGCCTCCGCCCCACGAATGCCCGAGGAGATCCCATGTGCGAATCCCCAGCGCGCGCCGCAGCGCACCGACGTCGGCGGCATCGTCGTCAATCGTCGCGTCGGCTGGCACCGGCGGCGCGGACGACGCACCGCGTCCGCGCAGGTCGAACAGAATGACCTGTCGTTGCTCGGCGAGCGGCGACAATGCCGGCCAGAGCATCGAGTGATTGTAGAGCATGCCGCCGTTAATGCAGCAGAGCGGCGGTTGCTCGGGCACGGGTGGACTGGAGAACACCGCGAACGCGATCCCGCGCGCGCGCACGGTTTGCCGCTCGAGACGGGGCGCGCGCGGAATGGAGCGACGAAAGGCGAGGAATGCGTCGTAGGACATCGGCAGTGGCGGCGAGCGATCGGCGCGATCGGCGATCAACCGACGGCGACGCTGGACGGGTGGCCTGGCGGACAAGTAACGTCCACGCGTGATTTGCCGCGGCAATTCGCCGCGATCAGGTCTTTCACGTCCTCACACCGACCAATGCGCCGTCCGCTACTCGCTGTGTTCGCTCTCGCGCTGTTCGCTGCACCGGTCTCCGCGCAGGAGACGTACGATCATGCGATGATCGCGAAGATCCGCGACGAAGGACTCAATCGGTCCCAGGCGTGGGGGATGCTCGACACCTTGGCCACCGTGATCGGTCCGCGCCTGACCGCGTCGCCGGCGTTCATGCGCGCGGTGACGTGGTCGCGCGATCATCTCGCGGCGTGGGGCTTTCAGTCGACGCACCTCGAGACGTGGCCATTCGGCCGCGGCTGGGAGCTCGAGGGCTTCACGCTCGACATGACCGCGCCGCGGTTCATGCCAATGATCGGCTATCCCGACGCGTGGTCGCCGCCGACGAACGGCGACCTCACGGGGACACCGATCCTCATCGCCGGTCTCACCGCCGACTCGCTCGAGAAGATTCGCGGCCAGTTGCGCGGCGCGATCGTGATGACGCAGCCGATGATGACGACATTCATCCGCGAGGATCGCGTCAACCCGACCGACCCCAACGCGCCGCCCGCTGTTCCGCCGCCGGCGCGCGGCGCGACCGCCGGTCGCGGCGGCGGACGCGGGCGCGGCGCGGGCGAAACGGACGCGCAGCGCATCGCGCGCCTGCTCCACGACGCGGGGGTCGGCGCCGTGCTCAAGCCGAGCCGCGGCGAGCACGGGACGATCTTCGTGCAAACCCGCGACGCCGGAGCGGAGGCGGTGCCCACCGTCGTCGTCGCCGGTGAGCATTACAACAATCTCATTCGACTTCTCAACAATCACGTGCCCGTCACGGTGCACGTGGCCGTCCGCGCGCGCTACTTTACGCAAGACACGAGCGGATACAACGTCATCGCGGAACTGCCGGGCTCGGATCCCGCGCTGCGCGATCAGGTCGTGATGATCGGCGCGCACCTCGACTCGTGGCACGCCGCCGAGGGCGCGATGGACAACGCCGACGGCGCGGTGACCGTGCTCGAGGCCATGCGCATCCTCAAGGCGGTCGGCGCGCGGCCGCGGCGCACCATCCGCGTCGCGCTATGGGGCGGAGAAGAGGAAGGTCTGTATGGCTCACGCGCCTGGGTCGCCCAGCATCTTACCGGCGACGCCAACGCCGCGGCCCGCAGCAACATGTCCGTCTATCTCAATCTCGACCCGGGGTACGGCCTGGTGTACGGCTTCTTCATGGAAGGCAACGAACCCGCCAAAGCGATCTTCGATGCGTGGCTCGAGCCGTTCAAAGACCTTGGCGCACGCAAGAACGTAATCTCAGGCATCGGCAACACCGACCACTTGAGCTTCATCGCCGAGGGCGTGCCGGGATTCAATCCTGTGCAGGACTACACGAACTATGACGTGCGCATCCATCACACGAACATGGACACCATGGAGCGCATGCGGCCGGACGATCTCAAGCAAGCGGCGATCGTGTTCGCCGCGTTCGCGTACAACGCGGCCATGCGCGACGCGCTGATCCCGCGCGCCGCGCCTTGACCACGGCGACTATCGGACGAGGGTGAAGCGAAACTCCTGCTCCACCAGCTGACGCACGACGCGCCCGGCAATCTGCGCCGGGAAATACCGCGACTGATGGAGCGCCGTGCGCACGGCGTTGGCGAACAACTCGTGCATCGCGGCCGGAAACTGAATGCGATCGTCGAGCACCTCGCCGGTGGTGTCGACGACGAAGCGCACGAGGAACGCGCCTTCCACGCCGCGAGAGCGGAGTGACTCCGGGTATTTGGGCCGCGGATTTCCCCGACGCTCCTCGACGGTGCGATCGACACTGGCACCACTGTATATGCCGTCGACGGGCACGGGAACGATCAGCGCCGCGAGCATCGTCTGGCCGATACTCGCCGCCGGCGTCGAGAGCGAGTCAGGAATCGCGGCCCACGCGTCAGTGATCGTGCTCATGTCGGGCACCGCGGTGGCGTCCGGCACGGTGATCGATTGCGCAATCTGCTGCGTGACCTGCTGTTGGATCGCGGCGAAGTTCGGTTTCGCCGGCTCGCGGTGGCGTGCGCTCGCGTGCTTGGTCGTCCGTCGCCGCGCGATCGCGTCCGTCGAAACCGGATGCGACACCGAGGGGACGGACACCATGTACGTCACCCGCTGTTCGAACAGGCGCGTTGCGCCGCTGACCACCGGGCCTGGCTTTGCCGTGCACAACACCAGAACGGCGAACACGCCGCCGTGAAACGCAGTACTTACGAGTGTGCCGCTCGCCCAACGAGGGCGAGCAGGAGCCGAGCTGAGAAGTGTCTGAAGCATGTCCAAGTCCGAGCGAGTTGCTACCGTCGGAATTGGCATCTGGCACGCCTAGCACGAACGACAACCGCGAAAACCGTGTGGCGATTTGTGAAATTTTGATGAAACGCGGTTTGGCGTACTCGCGCCCGTCGCCTTGAACGGTCGAAGCGACGAGCGCTCGCCGCTCAGCGCGTGCCGGCTTTGCCGATCACAGCGAGATCGTCGGCGCCGTGCCCTTGCGCAATCACATCGTCCATTCGCTTCGCGATGCCGGGCAATGTGGCCAAGGGCTTAGCGTCGGCCGTCTCGATCATCAACCGAACGTCCTTTCGGGCCATGACCAACTCGAAGGCCGGAGAGAAATCGCCACTCACCATGTTCTTCCCTCGGCCGCGGACGATCGACGCGGCGTCGAACAGATCGATCACTTTCAACGCGTCGCCGTCCGGCACGCTGGCGCCGCGGGCAACGGAAAGGACGTCGGCCACCACTGCGCTGATGCCAACGATGAACGCGTTGCCGCACAGCTTGTACACGGCGGCGAGATCGGGGCGATCACCACAGTAGTCGACGCGCGGCGCCATGCGCGAGAGCTCCGCCTTCACGGCGTCGAACAGTGCGCGCGGGCCCGCCACGAGAATCGTGCCTTGCCCGGCACGAGCGGCCGCGGGGCCAATGAACACCGGGCAGTGCAGGTAGTGCACGCCATCGTCGTTGAGCCGCTTCGCGCGAGCTGCGGTCATCACCGGCTGCGTCGTCGTGTGATCCATGATGATTGCGTCCGGCGCGAGGCCGGGCCGCAATTCACGCACGATGTCCTCGACCACGGCGTCGTCTTTCAGCACCAGATGCACTCGCGCCGCGCCGCGCACGGCCTCCGCCGGAGTCGCCGCAACGCGCACGCCGAATTGCTCCAGTGCGCGCGCCTTTGCCGCCGTCCGATTCCATGCGACGATCGTGTCGCCGCGCTTCGCGGCGGCTTCCGCGAGCGCGCCGCCGAGGAGCCCAGTTCCGAGATACGCGATATGAGTCATGCGCGAAAGCTAGGCAGGCCGGAATGCCGGTTCAGTTTCCTCGGCGCGCGTCGCCTCGATTGCGCGCTCGAGCACATGCTCTCGCACGTCAGTTGGCCACCACTCCGTCAACTCGGCGAGGAGTTCGTCGTTGGGCTCGAACAGCGCGCGCGTCGCCTCCTCGAACCGCGGCAGATCGCCGGCCATGGCCCACATGAACCGTGAGAGCGCCGCGCGCATCCGCCGCGCACGCTGAGCACCGGGCTCGCGTTTGCGCGCCTCGTCGACCAATCGCCGGAGTGCAGCCGAAATCCCGTTCGGCTGTTCTTCCAGCCAGTCCCAATGACGCGGCAGGAGCGACACCTCGCGACCGACGACGCCGAGCTTTGGACGTCCGGGACCATGCTTTGCGGCGGCAGCGTCGCGGGCGAGGATGTCCTCGACCGAGCCGCTGAGATCGAAGTCGACTTGGCGGCCGGTATGGTCCTCAAAGATTGATACTAGAGTCGTATTACTGTCTAGATACTGCTTAATTAATGGTATTACCTGCGCCCGCGTACCGGCACCATCAGGCGGTTGTTCGCGAATGCGCGGTACGTCGGGGTCGGTTCTGTGAGAGTCTCTGGCATGCCGGATATTACCCAGGTAATATTGTCTGTGTCAATATCATCCGGATAAAAATGGAATGCACGTGGCTGAGCGCAACCGAATGTCGATATGCCGCTTCCTTGTTCGACGTACGAGTAGAGCCGCACGTCGAGGCCTGACAGACTTCAACCTGACTTCGCTCCAACTTCGCCTGCTCTAGGAGGAATGCTCGATGCGCTTTATGATCCAAGTCCGCGCCGACAAGAACACCGAGGCCGGTGTTCTGCCGACCACTGAACTCCTCACCGCGATGGGGAAGTACAACGAAGAGCTCGTCAAGGCGGGTGTCCTGCTCGCCGGAGAAGGTCTTCATCCCAGCTCCAGGGGCGCCCGCGTCAAGTTCACCGGCGGAAAACGCACCGTCACTGACGGCCCGTTCGCTGAGGCCAAGGAACTCATCGCTGGCTTCTGGCTCATCCAGGTGAAATCCAAGGAAGAGGCGATCGAATGGGTGAAGCGCGTGCCGTTTCACGACGGCGAAGAGGTCGAGATCCGTCAGGTGTTCGATCCGGCCGACTTCGGTCCCGCGGCGACGCCGGAACTGCGCGCCGCCGAAGAGAGACTGCGCGCCGAGGTTGCGGCGCGCGGAAGCGGTCGCTAGCGCCGCGGCGATGCCGTTCACGCATCGGCCTTGCCGGCCCGATGCGTGAACGCAGATAATTCGCGGTGACGACATCCGACACGCATCGCGCGATCGACGCGGTTTGGAGAATCGAGTCCGCCAAGCTGATTGCCGGTCTCGCGCGAATCGTGCGCGACGTCGGGCTCGCCGAGGATCTTGCGCAGGACGCGCTCGTCGCCGCGCTCGAGCGTTGGCCGGAGTCGGGCGTACCCGACAATCCGGGCGCGTGGTTGATGGCAACCGCCAAGCACCGCGCCATCGACCTGCTGCGGCAACACGCCCTCCACGACCGCAAACACGTTGAGGTCGCGCGCGAGTTGGAGGAGCGCGAGCAGACCGCGCCGGACTACGACATCGCGCTCGACGATCAGATCGGCGACGATCTCCTGCGTCTACTCTTCACCGCGTGTCATCCCGTCCTGTCGAGCGAGGCCCGCGTCGCGCTCACGCTCCGTTTGCTCGGCGGATTGACGACAGTGGAAATCGCGCGCGCGTTTCTCGTCCCCGAGAAAACAATCGCTCAGCGGATCGTGCGTGCCAAGCGAACGCTGGCCGAGCGCCAGGTCACGCTCGACGCCCCGCGCGGAGCCGAGCTCGCGGAACGGTTGTCCTCGGTGCTCGAGGTTGTGTATCTCGTATTTAATGAAGGCTACTCCGCAACGAGCGGCGACGATTGGCTTCGCCCGGCGCTCTGCGACGACGCGCTGCGGCTCGGCCGCATGCTCGCCGAACTCGCGCCGGACGAAGCCGAGGTGCACGGGCTCGTGGCGTTGATGGAGCTTCAAGCGTCGCGCTTTCGCGCGCGCGTCGGCCCGAATGGCGCGCCGGTGCTGTTGCTCGATCAGGACCGCGCGCGGTGGGATCAACTGCTGATTCGCCGCGGCCTCGCCGCGCTCCAGCGCGCGGAGGATCAGGGCGTTCTCGGGCCGTATGGACTTCAGGCGGCGATCGCCGCGTGCCACGCGCGTGCGCGAACAGCGGCCGAGACGGACTGGGTGCGCATCGCCGCATTGTACGCCGTACTCGCCGCGCTCACGCCGTCACCCATCGTCGAGCTCAATCGCGCTGTCGCGGTCGGCATGGCGTTCGGACCCGCGATGGGTCTCGAGATCATCGATGCACTGTCGTCGGAGCCCGCGCTCGAGCGCTATCATCTACTGCCGAGCGTACGCGGCGATCTCCTCGCCAAGCTCGACCGGTTCGACGAAGCCGTTGACGAATTCGATCGCGCGGCCGCGCTGACTCAGAACGCGCGAGAACGTGACGTACTGCTCGCGCGCGCGGCTGCCTCGCGTTCGAGCAGCGCGCGCTTGCGATCGACGCCCCAGCGGTAGCCCGCGAGACTGCCGTCGCTCCGCACGACGCGATGGCAGGGGACGAGCACGGCAATCGGGTTCGTGGCGCACGCGTGCGCGACCGCGCGTACCGCGCTTGGCTGACCGATGAGTTTCGCGATTTCCGAATACGTCGCCGTCGCGCCGGCGGGAATGGTACAGAGTGCGCGCCACACCGTGCGCTGAAACGTCCGTACCGCGTGGATCGAGTGGAATGCGCGCGATGTCCGCGGCGTTGCCTGGACCGTCCACGATCTTGACGAGCCGCGCGGCGACCGTCGCGGCCTGCGCATCTGGGTCGACGAATTCAGCTCCGGGAAAGCGTGTCGCGAGCTCGCCGCGGAGAGCGTCGCGATCATCGCCGAGCAGCACGGCGACGACACCGCTTGCACTCTGCGCCACGAGCACCTGACCGAGCGACGATTCGCCGATCGATACCGCGAGTGTGTCGACGTGGGGTGTCATTCTAGTTCTCTCAACTCTGCGCAGCGCTGGCGCGCGTAGCTGTGTGGCACTCATGCAAGTCTCCCGCTCGGTGTCAACGTCGCTCGCTCAAATGGCGCGCGACCGATCGAGAAAGTAGGAAATCGCGTTTGAGGTGTCTCGCCGTTTTCGGTCAACGAAATGGCTGGCCGACCGATGTCGTAAACTATTGCAGTGCCAGCGTCTGGCCACTCCAATTGCCTGACCGAAAACGGCTAGTTCATCCGATCGCCCTGGCTAGATTCCGTGCATGCTCGACGACACTGCAGCACTCTACACGGCCCTCGCCGCGCGCGACACGCGGTTCGACGGTGTCTTCTTCGTCGGCGTGACATCGACGGGGATCTACTGCCGGCCCGTGTGCACGGCAAGAACGCCGAGGGCCGCGAACTGCCGCTTCTTCGACAGCGCGGCGGCGGCCGAAAAAGCCAACTACCGCCCGTGCTTGCGGTGCAGGCCGGAGCTGGCGCCCGGTAGCGCGCCGATCGACGACGCGCACCGCATCGCCGCGCTGATCGCGCGCCGAATCGATGAAGGAATGCTCGACGGTGGCGGCCGGCTGGAACAGATCGCCGAGAAATTCGGATGGAGCGCACGACAGATTCGTCGCATGGTCCAGAAGGAACTCGGCGTGTCGCTGATCGAGCTCGTGCAGACGCGCCGGCTGTTGCTCGCCAAACAGTTGCTCACCGAGACCGCGCTCCCGATCACGAGGGTCGCCTTCGCCAGCGGATTCTCCAGCCTCCGTCGATTCAACGACGCATTCAGTACACGATACGGCATGGCGCCGACGCGTTTTCGCCGCGCCACCGACGACGTCGGCGGCGATCACCGCGCGACGAGCACGATCACGCTGCTCCTTGGATATCGCCCGCCGTTCGACTGGACCGGGCTGCTCCGCTTTCTCGCCGCGCGTGCACTGAAGGGTGTCGAGCACGTGTCGAATGATTCGTACGCGCGCACGATTCGTCTCGGCGCGCATCAGGGATGGATCGTCGTGCGAGACCGACCGGAGCGACGTGCACTTTCAGTCGAGCTTTCCGATTCGCTGACGACAGTATTGCCGGCGCTGCTCGAGCGCCTGCGCCACCTGTTCGACCTGAGCGCGCGCCCGGACGTGATTGCCGCGCACCTTGCCGCGGACTCGCGGCTCGCCGATGCTGTGGCGCGTGATCCCGGCCTCCGAGTCCCCGGCGCGTTCGACGGATTCGAGCTCGCGATGCGCGCCGTGCTCGGCCAGCAGATCACCGTGCGCGCCGCGACGACCATCGCCGCGCGTGTGGTCGCTGCGTTCGGCGACCAGGTCGCGACGCCGCACGAAGGACTCGATCGACTGAGCCCGACCGCCGATCGACTCGCCGGCGTGACGGTGAGCGAATTGGCGGCGCACGGCATCATCAAGGCACGTGCGACGTCGATCATTGCATTGGCGCAAGAAATCGCAAGCGGCAGACTCGTGCTCGAACCGGGCGCCGACGCGGATCGAACAATGGCGCAGCTCGTCGCGCTGCCGGGAATTGGCGCGTGGACCGCGCACTACATCGCGCTGCGTGCGCTGCGTTGGACGGACGCGTTCCCGAAGGAAGATGTCGTGTTGCGCAAGCAACTCGGCGGCGTCTCGCCAGCAGCCGCGGACGACGCGTCGCAAGCGTGGCGGCCGTGGCGGAGCTACGCGACCCTACATCTTTGGCGCGGCGCCTCCGATGGCGCGATCAGTACTGCACACGAAGTCGGCCGCCCGGCTCGAGCGTGAACCAGCGGTCCGGCGCGGCCAAATCGAGTCGCTCGGCCAGTCGAGTTGTCTTGGTGAACGGCACGGGCGCGAGTGGCGCGTCCATGGAGCGAAAGAAATTCTCCCAGTGGCCAACCAGTATGACGCGCGGATGGAGCGCGCCGGCGAGCAACGTCGGATAGTCCGGCACCTTCTCGAAATTTCCGGCGCAAATGATCGCCACGTCCACGCGACGCTGGTCGGCGATCGGAAAGAGTGGCAGAAGCACGTCCATCGGCTGCGCGGCGGCATCCTGATACAGCACGCGAAACACGGGATGGCCGGCCGTATCGAGCACGTCGATCAGATACGAATACGGATCTCCCATCTTCCAGCCCCACGCCGTCGTTGGGAGATGATCGTAGTCGTGATCGGCGTGGCCCGGGCGCGATTGTGAACTTCAGAAAGTTGTGCGCGTGGCTCGAGCGCAGCGGCATGATTCGCATGCGACCCCCGGCGACCGTCACCCATGTACCAAGACGCCAGGGAGTGCCCGCGGCGTCGAGCGGCACCGAGTCGATCTGGTCGGCGTGCGCGCGAAACCACGAATCTCCCATGAGAATTCGCTTCGTCGTCATCCCGGCGATCAAGCGCGCGTTCGGCGTGTACGCGCGCATGATGTACGGAACGTCCAACGCGTGATCGTAGTGCGAGTGTCCTACGAGCACTGTGCGTACGCGCGCGAGCTGCGAGTCGGCGTCCGCGCCGAGCAGCTTGTGCAGTTGCGCGTCGACCACCGTGCTGTCCGACTTGATGTGGAAGAGCACGGGAATCGAGATCCGCAGCAACGCGGCATGCGAAAAGAACGGGCTCGTCATCACCGCGTCGTTGCCAGCGCGAATGAGAAAGCCGCCGACGCCGAGATAGGTGAACGACACCTCGCCCGTACATGCATCCGTCGCGGCCGCGTCGCACACCCGCGTGATGGCGATCGTGTCTCGCGGGATCGGCTTGAGCGGCGCGAGCGGCCCCGTACGGCAGCCGGCCAGCGCCGCGACGCCGAGCATCGACGTTGCGACGAGTGTTCGCGCCGTGTGGCGGCGCCGGATCATGCGCGCGGTATCTGCTCCCGCAGGCCGCCGCCCGACATCACTTCGTGCGCCCCATCAGCCAGACGTCGCGCTGCCACG
The DNA here is from genome assembly GCA_963817445.1 of uncultured Gemmatimonadaceae bacterium. Classification (GTDB taxonomy): domain Bacteria; phylum Gemmatimonadota; class Gemmatimonadetes; order Gemmatimonadales; family Gemmatimonadaceae; genus JAQBQB01. Next base: position 87,205 of record CAWFOG010000024.1, on the reverse strand, counting down.
GCGCTCGCCGTCGCGTCGCCGATGAGCAGATCCAGTTCCGTAGCGATCGCCTTCGCCGTGTCGTCCCAGTAGTGCGTGTGTGCGCCGGCGCCGATGCACAGCTCGCGGCGCGCGCCGCGCGCGTCCTCGGTCACCTCGATCGTCGGTTGAGCGAGCGTCGATCCCGCCGCGATCGGAGGCGCGCACCGGTAGAGCGACTCCGCGTTTTCCATGTCGATTCGCCAGAGCGAGCGCCCGACGTAGTCGCCGCTTCGGTACGCGTTGACCCATCGGGTCACGCCAATGCGCCAGGGGTCGGGCGAGGCCGCGTCGTCGATCGGTGGACCGGCGACGACATGCCCCACATCGGTGCCATCGGCCGACGGCGCCCCGGCGTTGACCGGCGCTGGCGGCGCTTCCGGCTTCTGAAACCACTCATTAGAATCTCCGCGAATCCATCCGAACAGGTGCGGGAAGCTCTCGGCGTACAATTGCCGGAGCGGCGACCCCATCGTGAACAGATAGACGGCCGGTTCGCGTTGTTCTCCCACGCGAATCGCGCTCAGCTCGGGATCGGGCTCGCGCTCGATGAAGTTGAGCAGATCGGCGCTGATCACCGTTCCCTGCGAGTGCGTCACGAGGGTGATCGCCGCGTAGGGTTGGCCGTCGGCGTCGCGCCAATGGCAGAGATGGCGCAGCAGCGACGTATACCGCTCGGCGATGCGCGCACGCGGCGTATTGGTGCGCGGATGTTCGCGGAGGTAGTTGTCGACGTCGAGTGCCGCGTCGACCACTGGCCGGAAGCCGAGTGCGAGGGCGTCGAGCCGGCTGCGGAATGCGACGAGCCCGACGGCCGTGGCAGTGAGCGCGCCGCCCGCGCCAAGGATGATGCGCAGCGACATCTGCTCGCTCAACGCGAGCAGCGATGGAACATGCGGCGCGAAATAGCGCCACAGATTGAGCGCGGGCATGAACAGAAAGGTCGGAATGATCAACAGTCCGGCCGCGGTACCGACCCAACGCAACCCGCCGTTGAGCCACGCGCCAAGGCGCTCCGACGCGTGATCGTCGCGGATCTGCGTGCCGCGTGCCTTCGCCTGCGCTTGGCGGCGGAGACTGGTTCGCCGTCATCCGGAACAGCGCGCCCGTCTGCGGTGGAAATATTTCCTTGATCACCGCCGGCACGAGCGCGATGAACGCGACGAGTGCGACGCCGCACAGAACAAACGCGACGAGCGCGAACCCCGGGCCCGACGTCACGCTCAGCATCATCGTGAAGAAGTCGTTGTACGAGCGCGCGCCCGCGCCGTCGGCCGTGAACAGCGGTACGATGGGCGAAATCGTCGTCGTCGTCGGGAGCATGTTCTTCGACACGCCGAGCACGGCGGCCCACATGACGAACGTCACGACGAGCACCATTGACGCGGACGCGCCGAGCGTTGTGCGCGCCGTCCAGGCGACGGCAGCAGCGCGTCGTCGCTCGCCCGTCCCGGCCACGGTGCCGGATACGGCGACGAGCCCGAGCACGGTCGCGATCGCGCCCAACAAATACAGCGCGTACCAAATCGCGACGATTACCGCCGTCTCGATCTCGAAGAGATGTACGGTGCGCGGAAACATCGATGCCGAACGTTGTGGTATGATGAACACCACCATCGTCAGCGCGGCGATGGCGTAGGCTCCCATGCCAACCACGCGCACGCCCGGTCGCACGCGCTCATAGGCGCGGAAGATCAGATGGAGCAGGCCGCCGGCGAGCGCGAGCCACACCGTGAGCAGCCATCGATTGAGGTGATCGACATGACCCTCAACCACTTCGTGATGAACGCGCAGCGCGATGAGCGCCGTCAAGCCGACGGACACAATGGGAAAGAACGGAAAAGTGAGGACGGGTCCTTCCTCGGCCGCCCAATACGCGAGCGCGAGTCCAAGGGCTATGAGCGCCGCGCCGGCCGCGCCGACGACGATATACGGTTTCAGGGCCTCGCTTACCTGAAGGACGATCGCGCCGAGAATCGTGGCCAGCATTACGAGCCAGACGGCTGGAACGAATACCGTGAGCATTCGCACCGCCCATTGTTGCGTGACGCCGAACAGCCGCCACACGACGCTCGTTCTGAATTCGATCCGCGCGTGGTCGACCGCGATGCGTCCGAGATGCGCGAGATCGAACAGCAGCTGATAGATGGCGCCGAAAAATCCAATTCCGCTCGCTCCCATCTGCGACAGATCGGACCAGTACATCTCATATACGTGGACGCCGGCTTCAGGCGTCGCCGGCTCGTTCGCCGGCGCGGGTCCGAGTCGTTCGCCCTCGAGACATACCGTGTCGTACGGCGTGCCGGAGCTCTCGTAGCGTTCGAGCTGGGCGCGCATGAACTGATGCTCGGGGACGTCGCTGCTACGGGAGCTGTGGCGGTCCGGCCCCGCCAATTGCTGCGTCAGGACGTAGTCCGATTGCTCGGAAAAGATCGACCGCTTGACGTCGTCCGACGTCGTCGGCTGCGTCCGATGGTGCACGACCGCGGGCTTCGTCGGCACGCGTACGGCGCGCTCATGAAACGCGGTGTACTGCGGCGCATCGTGGTCGTGGATGCGAAGCAGCAGGTCGGCGACCGAGTGGGCCGACTCACCCGGCGCGTGTTCTCCCACACCATGCACTGCGACAACGGCGATCGTTGGGCGCGACGCCGGTCGTGCATCGACCGGCCGCCCCGGCTCAGGTTCCACGTGGGTCACGGGACACCTCCGAGTGAACGGTCAATAGTAAGTGCTCATGACTGGACGAGTAAGACCGCCCGCCGTTGACGCAGTAGGAGGCGCGGCGTATTCTCGACCGTCCATCGTTCGACTGCGGCTGAGTCCACTTCCCCATGAATCATCGGTTCGTTCGGCGCGCATTGATTGGACTGGCGGGGCTAGTGTGCGTCGGGACGCCCGCGCGGTCGCAGGACTCGATCCGCCTGACCGGTTCGACTGACGCGACCGCGCTCGTGACGTATCGCGTCACTCCGTCCGCCATCGACTCGTCGGTGCGCGGGTTCGACGACCCGCACTACGTGGTGTTCGCGCGCGGCGTCAAGGCCGATGCGCCGCTGCTCGTGTTCTTTCCCGGCACGGGCGGGCGCCCGCTGAACACCAGCGAATTCGCGAATGTCGCGGCCCAACAAGGGTACCGCGTCATCGGGCTCGAATACGTTGACACGCCGGCGGTCGTGCAAATCTGCCCGCGCGAACGCGATCCCGATTGCTCGGAGAAGGTGCGCCGCAAGCGCATTTACGGCGATGACGTCACGTCGCTCATCGACGATCGCGCCGAGCAGTCAATCGTCGCGCGCCTGACGAAACTCCTCGCCGCGCTGGATCATGATCGCCCAGCCGACGGATGGTCGCGCTACGTCAAAGATGGTCGCCTCGATTGGACGCAAATCGCCGTCTCCGGACTGTCACAAGGCGCGGGGATGGCCGCCTACATCGCGCAGCGGACGACGGTTGCGCGCGTCGTGCTGTTCTCGAGTCCGTGGGACAACTACGGCCGGTTCCACACGCTCGCGCCGTGGGTGACGCGCGGCACCGGCGCCACGCCGGCCGATCGATGGTACGCCGCGTATCACCGCAAAGAGAACACGGCCGACCTGATCGCCCACGCGTATGCGGCGCTGCGAATCCCCGAGGCGCACATCCACGTTTTCACGCTCGAGCCGGCGCGAGTCGTGTCGGACAATCCGTATCATCCGAGCACGGTGTCGAACGGCGCGACCCCGCGCGCGGCCGACGGCACGCCGGCGTATCTCGCGGAGTGGCGCGCGATGCTCGGCGAGGTGCGCTGAGGTTTCTGTAAGATGTGTAAATTAGACTTTCAACACAACCGCGGCGACAGCTACGTCGACGGCGTGCCGGGCTTCAGCGGCGCGGAGATCGGTCGCGACCCGCCCTCGCGCAGTCCTGCTCCGCAGAGTAATCAGGGAATGGCGCCCGGAACGGCGAGCAAGACGAAAATTTGATAGCGCGGAAACTCGACGCCCTCGTCCTCGGGCACCCAGTCACACAGTTCGTTCCAGGCTTCGTCGTCGTCGGGCGTCCAGTCGGTCTGGTCATTCCACCACTCGTCCACGACGAGCAATTCGGGATCTTCGTCGATGTCCCACCGTTCGTCGTCAATGGGGTAGCGCGCCAGCAGTCGCACGGTGTCCCGAATTCCGATCCATTCCGTGGGGACGACCGATCCATCCGGACGACGCAGCCGGAGTTCGACGTCACCGTCCCATTCGAAGGCTTCGGCGGCTTCGGAGGTCAAGCCGGTTGGAAAGAACCAGCCGGCGCGACGACTGTCGTCGAAGCGGGCGTAGGCTAAATCGGTGATGCCGATTGGACGGCCGCGGCTGGTGACCGTGTACTGGACAGGAACGATGGATTGGCGCATGCGCCAGTCTGCCATGACCGCGGGCGGAATGCGACATCGATTTATTGCCGATAGGGGCAAAACACCGCGAGGCGACCCCGCTGGGGCGACGCCGCATGCCGTACGACATTCCTCATCGGTCGATGTGAGGTTGTCGTGCGCAAGCGTTGTCCGCCCGAGCAAACAGCGCAACGGACTCGCCACTCGCGACCAGCACCGCTTGACTAGCCTCGAGCGACGGGAAACCGTATGCTAGCCACGGTCGTTCTCCCGCCCTCCGCGCGATACCGCGCGCCCATCCTGTACACACAACGCGACGATGCGTCTTGTGCCCTACGCCCTGGCTCTGGTCGGTGCAATTGGCTCGTACCCGATCACGAATGCGATTCTGTCCCGCGCGCGCGCCACTGCCGCTTGCGGCATTCGAGGACTATCGACGCAGCGCGGGCACACGGCACGGTGACACGCTGGAGGTGAGCCTCGACATCCAGGAAGTACGCTGGCGTCCGTACGGTGAGCGCGGCGGCACACTGACCGTGTACACCTTCGTCGAGCGCGGGCAGAACGCGCGCGTCCCGGGACCGCTGCTCCGCGTTCCGGCAGGTACAGTGATCCGCGTGACGATGCGCAACACGCTGGCGCGACCCGTTGCGATGTACGGGCTTCAAGATCACCCTCTCGCAGAGATTCCGGATACGCTGCTGGTCCCCGCATCCGAAGAAAGGATCGCGACGTTCAAAGTGTCGGCACCGGGGTCCTACTACTACTGGGGACGCGTCCGCAAAGCCAATGCAAAGCCGAGCCCCACGGATTGGCTTGTCGGAGCGGGTGGTGCCGAGGGACCATTCATTGGCGCGTTGATCGTCGATCGCGCAGGCGAGCAGCCACCGCCGGGCGAGCGCATCCTCATGCTCACGCGCTGGTTCGACAGCAAGTATCCAAAGATCGACACGTCAGGCACGTGGAAGATCATGGTCAACGGCGCGAGCTGGCCGAGCACGGAGCGACTCGAGTACACCGTGGGCGACACCGTGCGATGGCGCGTGTTGAACCCGATGGCCATCTGGCACCCGATGCACCTGCACGGCTTCTTTTTCAACGTGACCGCTCACGGCGACTACCGGCTCGATACGCTCTACTCGGCGTCTCAGCGTCGGACGGCCGTGACGGAGCTCATGACGGAATTCTCAACGATGTCGCTGGAGTGGGTCCCGGACCGCGCGGGCAACTGGCTGTTTCATTGCCACCTCATCCGCCACATGTCGATGCCGCAGTTCATCACCGACACGAGTGCGAGTCCCGCGCCGATGAATCACACGATGAGCCATGCGGAGGATCACATGGCGGGGCTCGTCATGGGGATCGTCGTGCATCCGGCGGTGGGACAGGCAGGTGCGGCGATGCTTGCGCGCGCCAAGGGTGACGTAGGCAAGCCGGCTGACGAGAAAGCGATGCGTCTAGTGGCGACCACGAGGGCCAACGTGTTCGGCGATGCGCCGGCGTACTCGTTCGTGTTGCAAAATGGCACGCGTGAGCCGGCGTCCGATTCTATTCGAATTCCTGGATCGACACTCACCCTCGTCAGGGGGCAGCCGACGCGGATCACCGTCGTCAATCGCACCGGCGCGCCGCTCGCCGTGCACTGGCACGGCATGGAGATCGAGAGCTGGTACGACGGCGTCGGCGGATGGAGTGGCGCGGGGATGAGCGTCCGCCCACCGATCGCCGCCGGCGATTCGTTCATCGTACGCATGACGCCCAAGCGTGCGGGCACGTTCATCTATCACACTCATGATGAGACCGGGGACCAGCTCGCGAGCGGCCTCTATGGCGCACTGCTCGTGGAGGAACCTGGTACGTCGCGTGACACGACACGCGATCACCTGATCGTAATGGGGCAGCGTGGACGAGCCAGCACGTCTCCGCTCGCCATCAATGGCGAGACGAAGCCGCGGTCGCTCGCGATCAGCGCTGGAGTGCCGAATCGGTTGCGCTTCGTCAGCATTCCGGCAAACGAGCGACTCTTCGTCGAGCTCTTGAAGCAGAACACCGTCCAGGAATGGATTCCCCTCGCGGTCGACGGGGCAGAGTTACCAGCGCATCAGCGAGTCGCGACATCTGCTCGCTTCAGCACGAGTGCCGGGCAGACCGTGGACGTGCAGGTACAGCTCGATTCCGCTGGGCTGGCGTCCGGGCAATATGCGCTGCGATTTCGCGCAGACTTCTATCCAGCCTCTCAGCGGAAGCAGGATACGACCGTGATGATGTTGATGGGCAGGAAGTAGCGACCTGGTCTAAGGTCCTGGCCGGGCATTCCCAAGGACCACGCCAGCGTTGCGCTTCAGTCCGCGGAGCTTCGCCCGTTTCATCAGCGAGTCCTTGAAGGTCGTTCGAAAACTCTCATAATCCATAGCGGGTAGCTCTCGCGCCAGCGTCCGCGCGTCTTTGCCGGCAATCGCCGCGCGCGGACGGAACGCCTCCTCGCGCAACAGCAATGAGAACTTCTCGTTCCACGGACACACCTCCTGGGACGTGTGTCAGCTCACCCGTTTTGAAATTCCGCTCGGGGCGCGTGTGCGAACTCTCAGGGGCACGACGACTGAGCTGCGAGCTTAGGGGCGTTCTCGACTGGTCGGCGCCATCGCGGAAATCGGCACCACCGCGCGAATTCGAGATATTATCCGCCATGGCGAACGAACGAACCTCCAGCGGAACGGCGCGTGGCGTGGCCATGCTGCGGGCCGCGCACCAAATCGTTGACGACGATCCACCCATTCTCCGCGACCCGGTGATCGTGCGCCTCTTGGGTCCGGACATCGAAGCGCTCGTGCGAGAGCATCGGGAGGCGCTCCAATCGCCGCCGTCCCGGGCGCTCCGCTCACACGTCGTGCTACGCTCGCGTTTCGCAGAGGACTCGCTCGGCGCCGCGGTCGCTCGCGGTGCCGGTCGGTACGTCCTCCTCGGCGCCGGACTTGACACCTTCGCGTACCGTCAGCCCGAGTGGGCAAACGCCATCGAGATCGTTGAAGTCGATCATCCCGCGAGCCAGCGCGACAAGCGCGAAGCGCTTACGCGTGCCGGAATTCCGCTTCCGCAGAACCTTCGCTTTGCCGATGTGGATTTTGAGCACGAGACGCTCGCCGCCGGCCTGGCGCGCGCCGGTGTCGGCACCGATCGCGTGACGTTCTTCTCCTGGCTCGGCGTGACCATGTACCTCACGCTCCCGGCCATCGAGGCGGTGTTGGACACCGTGGCCGGGTTCGCCGCGGGAAGCGCAATCGTGCTCACCTTCGCTCAGCCGGTGCAGAGCGAGGAGGATCACGGAGTCGCGCGGCTCGCCGAAGGTGCCGCGGCCATGGGCGAGCCCTGGGTCAGCTACTTCACTCCCGACGAGATGACGCGTCTCCTGTCGCGCCACGGGTTCGCCGACGTCCAGTTCCCCTCGCGTGACGACCTCCTCGCGCGGTATTTCGCGAATCGTCGCGATGGCCTGTCGCCGCCACGCCGCAACTCGATCTGCACTGCTGTCGTCGGCTCCTTCGGTCACGGTACCGAGAGCGGCGCGTGAAGACCGCGCGCGGCCTGGGATTCGTGCGGTCCTCGCGCGAGCCGATGAGTCACGGTACATCTTCCGCCGAGCCGACGTTCCCGAGCACGACCGCCGAGTTGCGCTTGAGCCCTCCGAGCTTGGCCCGCTTCATCGGCGATCCTTTGAACGCAGCAGAGAACTCCGCCTGCGACATCGACAGGAATTTGCGTGCGAGCGTGCGCGCATCCTGTCCCGCGATCGCCTCACGGGGCGCGAATGCTGGCTCTCGCAGGTGCTGCGAGAACTTCTCGTTCCACGGACACACCTCTTGGCACACGTCGCACCCGTACACGTGCTCGCCGATCGCCGAGTGAAATTCCGCGGGAATCTCACCTTTGAGCTCGATCGTGAGATACGAGATGCACTTCGTCGCGTCGAGGACGTGGGGCTCGACGATCGCGTTCGTCGGGCATGCGTCGATGCAACGGCGACACGTGCCGCAGTGGTCCGCGCTGAACGACTCGTCAGCCGCGAGCTCGAGGTCGAGCAACAGGCTGCCGAGAAAAAAGAACGATCCGATACGCGGATTGATCAGCATCGTGTTCTTGCCCGTCCATCCAAGGCCGGCGCGCCGCGCAATGTCGCGCTCGAGAATCGGACCGGTGTCGACGTACGCTTTTCCCACGACGTCGTGTCCCACACGCGCGTTGATCCAGCGGTGCAGCTCCTTCAGGCGCTCGAGCATGACGTCATGGTAGTCGTCGCCGCGCGCGTACCGCGCGACGGGGCCCGGCGGCTCGCGCCCGCCGTAGTTCATCGCCACGACGATCGCCGACGTCGTGCCGGCCACCGCCCGCCGTGTATCACGACGCAACTCGGCGGAGCGGGCCATGTAGGCCATTTCGCCGGCGTAGCCGCGCTCGAGCCAATCGTCGAACGCAGCGGCCGACTCGGCTGGGCCAGTCGTCGCGATTCCCACGAGATCGAAGCCCAACCCGTAGCCCTGCGCCTTGACGGCGGCTTCGAGCGTGCCGTCCGTCATCGATCGCGCACGGCCCATCGCGCGTAACGAACGACGTCATCGGCGCTCGGAATCGTCCCCGCGTCACCGTAGGCGGTATACATTCGCCAACGTACATAGTCGCGCTCGGGCAGCGGCACGAACGGAAAGCGGGCGTACCACCGCCGAGCGCGAAAGCGCCACGCGACGCGCAGCAGCGCGGCCGCGGTGCGCGGATTGCGCGCACCGCGCCAGGTGAGTGCGGCGCCGAGTGAGAACCAGGAAGACACGTGTCGCAAGACGGAGGAAGACCGGCAGTGTTCTATCAAATAATATCGGTGCTCGGCGCAGTCATGATCCTCGTTGCCTACGCCGGCAACCAACGCGGATGGATGGGTCGCGAAAGCGCCTGGTACAATCTGCTGAATCTGCTCGGCTCGGGGCTGCTGGCGTGGGTCGCCATCCTCGACCGGCGGGTGGGATTCATCTTTCTCGAGACGGCGTGGGCGCTGCTTTCCATCCCGCCGCTGCTCGCCATGCGCCGCGGCCCGGGAGCGAGCACATGAGAATCGTCCTGTTCGGCGGAAGCGGCATGGTGGGGCAGGGCGTGCTGCGCGAGTGCCTGCTCGACCCCGACGTGCGTGAGGTCGTGTCGATCGTGCGCGCGCCAACCGGCCAGTCGAACGACAAATTGCGCGAGATCGTGCATCGCGACTTCCACGACTTCTCGTCGATCGCTCACCAGCTCACCGGGTTCGACGCGTGCTTCTACTGCCTGGGCGCGACGTCGGTTGGAAAAAGCGAAGCCGAATACACGCGCGTCACCTACGACATCGCCGTCGCCGCGGGCATGACGCTCGTCGTGCGGAATCCGACGATGACATTCGCGTTCGTCTCCGGCGCGGGAACGGACAGCACGGAGAAAGGGCGCGTGATGTGGGCGCGCGTGAAGGGCCGAGCGGAGAACGCGATTCTCGCGATGCCGTTCAAGGCCTCGTACATGTTTCGTCCCGCGCTCATTCAACCGATGCACGGCGTGAAGTCCAAGACGGCCCTGTATCGCATTCCGTACTTGCTGCTCGCGCCGTTCGTGCCCGTGTTACGCCGCATTTTGCCGCAGTACGTGACGACGACGGAGCAGATCGGGCGTGCGATGCTCGTCGTCGCCAAGCACGGCGCTCCACGGCGCGTGCTCGAGAGTGTTGACATCAACAGACTCTAATTCGGCCGCGTCCGGCTAGAAGAACGAGCGTCCGTCGAGGCCGGGCGGTATCGGCGTGCCGAGCGCGGCGAGCGCACTCGGCATCACGTCGACCGTGCGGCGCGGCCGCCCGGGCACCGGCCGATTCACCAGCAGCGGCACGAGCATGTGCTCGCGGTGCAGCGCGCCGTGCGAGCTGACGTGCGGAATCGGTTCGTAGCGGGCGCGAAAATCCCAATCGCGCGCCGCCGACACGATGATCTCACCCGAGCGCGGCGCCGTCGCGAGATGCACGATCTGCACGACGCCGTCCGGATAGTCCGTGTCGATCGTCGCGTCGAACGCGGCGTCGGCGCTCACGCCGCACAAATCGGCCCCGATGTTGAGCGGGTCGCCGCTGTCTCGCCGGTAGTGATATCGGCCGTTCTCGTGCCACACGCCCGCCGTGCCGCGCTCGGCGCTGCGCACCGACGCACCGCGTCCCTCGCGCGTGAGGAGCAGATCGACGGACGGCAGTCGGAGTAACGTCTCGGCGAGCTCGCGCCAGCGCCCATCGAGTTCGACGCTCGGATGCGCGCGCGCCTTCACGTCGAGATAGAGATGCGCCATCGCGTTCCCGCTGACCATCACCGCGACTTGGGGCGCGATCGAGAACACCCACGGATGAGAGAGCGTTCGATAGCCCGCGGCTGCGATGACCCCGACCAGATCCTCGTGCGACGTGACGCGCGAATGTCCGTGATCGCTCACGATCCACAGCGACATGTCGTCCCACCGACCCGCGCGCTCCGCGTCGGCACGGATCTCGGCCGCGACATCGTCGACGATGCGCAGCGCATCGACGATCATCGGCGACGACTGCCCGCGAGCGTGCGACACTTTGTCGACGCCGGTGAACGCGGCGAAGACGAAGTCCGGCTTCTCGTCGCGCACGCGCGGCACGACCTGTCGCGCGACTTCCCGATCGATGTCGAGCCATCCGGCGACGTCGCCGCGAAAGTGCGTCGTCGCCGCGCGGAGCGCCGAGCGCGCCGTGATCGAGCCGATGCGCCGGTTCGCGGGAAGTCCGCGGCCGATCACGTTCAACGCGCCAAGGCTCGTGTCGCATAGCTCGAAGATCGTCGGCGCGTCCGGCGCGATGTCGTCGTCGACCGCGCCCATCTGGTAGCCGACGTAGCTGCGCGTGAAGTCGGGAAAGGTGCATGCGCTGCGCGCACGATCGAACCACCGAAGCCCAGGCAGCCCGATCGGACCCGGGAACCGTCCCATGAGAAACGGCGCATACGCCGGCCCCGTCACTGAGGGGAAGCACGACGTGATCGTGTGGAGACCGCCCTCGTCCCGGAGCTGCGCAAGCGCCGGCGCCGCGCCGCTCGTGAGCGCCGCGTCGAGCGTATCGGGACGTGCGCCGTCGGCGAGCAGGATGACGACAGACAAGGGGTCGCGTCGTGAAGGTGACTACTGCCGGAAGCTCGCCTCTGTGCACTCCAGCCTCAACCCCGTACAATCAACGCATGGCTGAACCACGAAAGTCGCGCGCCAAGGCGAAATCAGCGCGCACCGCAAGCGGAAAGAAATCGAGCCCGGAAGCACTCGCCGAAGCGTCGCTGACCGCGCAGGAAGGCTATCGCGAGCGCACGGAGGCGGGTCACCGCGCGGCCGGCCGCACGCCGCCGTCGGAAAAGGAACCGAGTCGTTCGGCCGGCGCCGCGCGCGTCGTCGACGACTCCATTCGCAGCTACGTGCCGCCGGTCACTGAAGACGAAAAACTCCTTCAGGCGAGCAGCGATCGCGACGATTTCACGCGCACCGACCCGTGGCGCGTGATGCGCATCATGGGCGAGTTCATCGAAGGATTCGACAACCTGGCGCACGTGCGCAAAGGCGTGGCGATCTTCGGCTCCGCGCGCACGCATCCGGACGATCCACAGTATCAGGCGGCGCAGGAAGTTGCGCGCCTCCTCGCGCTGGAGGGCTTCGCCATCATCACCGGCGCGGGGCCCGGCATCATGGAGGCCGCGAACAAGGGCGCCAAGCTCGGCGGCGGTCCGTCGATCGGTTGCAACATCGAGCTTCCGTTCGAGCAGGGCGCCAATCCGTACGTCGACACGCTCATCAACTTCCGGTACTTCTTCGTACGGAAGACGATGTTCATCAAATACTCAAATGCGTTCATCATCTTCCCCGGCGGCTACGGCACGCTCGACGAAGCGTTCGAGGCGTTGACGCTGATTCAAACGGGCAAGATCTACCAGTTTCCCGTCATCCTGTTCGGTCGCCACTACTGGGCCGGACTGATCCGCTGGCTCCAGTCGCGAGTGCTCGGTGAAGCGAAGATCTCGCCGGGAGATCTCGATCTCATGCTGCTGACCGACGATCCGCAGGAAGCCGCGCACGCCGTGATTGCCGCGTGGGGCGCGCAGAATCGAAAGTGATGACGGACGCGTCGCGAGCCGGCGCCCTATCGCGCTAGACTTCCTCACATGGCCAAGAAAAACAGCAAGGCATCGGCGGCCGGCCCCAAGGCGAGCAAAAACGCGCCGCCGAAGCACGTGAACGTGCCGGGGTCAAACACACCGCGCACGACGCGAGCAAGTTCCTGCGCGGCGACCGCATCGATCCGCGCGCGATCACCGGCGCCGAGACGACGGCCGACCTGATCGACGACGCGTTTCTCGCCTACAACGCGGCCCGACTTCGCGAAGGCTGTCAGCTGTTCACGCGCAAGATGCTCGAGCCCGACGTGACGATCGGCATGACGCTCACCGGCGCGCTCACGCCGGCCGGCCTCGGCATGGCGGCGATCATTCCGCTCATCGAGAGCGGTTTCGTCGACTGGATCATCTCGACCGGCGCGAATCTCTACCACGACACGCACTTCGGCCTTGGACTGGCCATGCACCGCGGCAATCCGCAGGAGTCGGACGTCGTGCTGCGCGAAGAAGGTGTCGTGCGCATTTACGACATTTTCTTCGACTACGACGTTCTGTTGTCGACCGATGCGTTTTTTCGCACGATCATTCAGGGCCCTGAGTTTCAGCGCGCGATGTCGAGCGCCGAGTTCCACTATCTGTGCGGCAAGTACGTGCGCGAGCGCGAGCGAGCGCTCGGCCTTGGCCGCAAGTCGTTGTTGTCGGCGGCCTATCAAGCCGGCGTGCCGATCTACACGTCGTCGCCCGGCGATTCGTCGATCGGCATGAACGTCGCCGCGCTCGCCCTCGAGGGAAACAAGTGCACGATCGATCCGAATCTCGACGTCAACGAAACGGCGTCGATCGTGCTCGCCGCCAAACGGGGCGGCGGAAAGTCGGGCGTGCTGATTTGCGGCGGCGGGAGTCCGAAGAACTTCATGCTCCAGACCGAGCCGCAAATCCAGGAAGTCCTGGGCATCGACGAGAAAGGGCACGACTACTTTTTACAGATTACTGATGCGCGCCCCGACACGGGCGGGCTGTCCGGTGCGACGCCGGCCGAAGCCGTGAGCTGGGGGAAGATCGATCCGGACCGGTTGCCCGACGCGGTGGTGTGCTATCTCGATTCGACTGTCGCGCTGCCGCTGCTCACGTCGTACGCGCACGCGCGCCACGCCGCGCGCCCGCTCAAGCGGCTGTACGACCGCCGCGATGAGAACATGCGCACGCTGCGCCGGGAGTTCGAACGCGCCGGACACGAGCCGGTCGCCGCCGAAGCAGCCGACGCCAAACTGCCGATGCACCGCTAGGCGCTGCCGCGGCGACTACGGCACGTTCGCCGATGCGGTGAGGTGTCGCCGAACCGCCGACACGAGATTTCGCCGCGCATATTCTCCGCGCGACAGGATCGCGGCGATCTCTTCGCCGCCGAGTACGCGCTTGACGATGGCGCGATCGCTCCAGCCCTCGGCGATGCGCCGCTCGATCTCGCCTAGTGTGTCGCCAAGCCATGAAATCTTTGCCGACAGCGCACGGGCCGGGTCTCGCACCAGGCCGCGGTGCGCATCGAACATCCGCACTGGCGACAACGCCCGCACTCGCTCGAGACTGGCAATGATCAGGTATGGATCCTCCGTCGCGTGGACGACGCGCGCTCGCACGCCGAGCCAGAGGTCGCCGGAGAAAAGCGTCCCCGTGTCCCTGTCCCACACCACGTGGTGATCCGGCGAGTGTCCGGGAGTGTGTATGACGTCGACGCGCCAACGGCTCGAACGGTTCAACGTGCGACTCGAGCCGAGCTGGTTGGCCCCAGGTAACGCGCCGATAAAGTCGAACGGGCGGAGCCTGGCGGAGCGTGGCTTCCGTCTCCGGGGCTAGCCAGAGCGGAAGGCCGCGGTTGGCCAGCGCGGCGACGTTGCCGGCGTGATCCTCGTGCCAGTGCGTGGCGATCGCGCCGTATACGGCATGAGTGTCGACGGCGGCGAGCATCGCCGCGTGCGCACCAGGAAACCCGGTGTCGATCAGCACGCCGCGCACCAGGTACGCGCTCACGTCCAACCGCAGCGCTCGGCTGCCGAAACTGCTCAGGCGGAACCGCGTGACGTCGCCAAAACGCTCGACCGCTAGCGTACGACCCTCTCCCGGTTGAGTTCGGCCCGCGGCACCCGTCGTGGTTTGCGGGATGCCGTGGGCAAGGATAGTTTGAGAATGTGAATTGCGCCCGGCCCCTCCGGCCGGGCGTTGCAGTTTTAGCGTCGCGAGAAGTTCAGGCCAACATGCTCGAAGAGCTGAAAGAAAAACTCGGGGAAGAGGTCGTAAAGCTGCAGCACGAGCTGAACGTGACCTTGCCCCAGGAGATCAGAAAAGCCGTCGAGCTCGGTGATCTGCGCGAGAACAGCGAATACAAGGCCGCACTCGAGCGCCAACAGTTCGTCCAGGCTCGGCTGGGACAACTCCGCCAGCGCCTGAGCAAACTGTCCGCGATCGACCCGACGCAGATTCCGACGGACCGCGTCGGCCTCGGCTCGAAGGTCGTCGTCGAAGACCAAAAGACGCGCGTCAAGGAGTCGTACTACCTCGTCTTTGGCGACGCGCTCGATTTCGAGGAAGGTCAGGTGACGATGGCGTCGCCAATCGGCCGTGCCTTGCTCGACAAGGCAATCGGCGAAGTCGCGTTCCTCAAGCTTCCGACCGCCGTTCGGCAGCTCAAGGTCGTCGAGCTGCACACCATCCACGACCTCGCGGTCGGCGAGCGTTAGGGTCGGCGCCGGAGTGGCGTATACCCAGCAATCGCTGGGTACGCGCCACTCCGGGGACAGGTATGCGCCGCGGAATCTGATGCAACTCCTGGCGCATGAGGGCGATCACCTGATCGGCAATCACGACCTTACTAGTAATTTGTCGGAAACGCCCAACTCGCAGAACTGCAGCAACTTTCCGTGAAGAAGCGAATTATGCGTTTCGCGTCGGTTCAGGGCGCCGCTGCAGTGGGGCTCGCGATCCCATTAATTTCGTCCACGCTCGGGCTTTGCGCGCTGACCGGGGGTGGGCTGCAGCCCGAGACCTCGTCCGCTCTGTTTGTCGGGGTGCTTGCCACTCTCAAGGATTCATCCGCTTCAATCCTTCAAACACTCATTTCCACCAGCGACGCCAAGGTTGCGATTGACCCACGACCGCTACGGGCTCGCGAGGTCGGTGGAGTTGCACGTGTCGAATCCGCTCTCTCACTCGCAGGTAACCCGACCGTTGATAGCCTGTCTCCGTCTGAGTTCGCTAGGCGAATCCGAGCGCTCGAGACTGCTGGGTTCACCCAGGGAGATGTGAGCGTCTTTCAGCGATGCCCTGGACCGATGGTGCCCTCGCCAAGCCAGTCGCTGGCGGACAGATGGAAGGATTGCCCACCGTCTCCGACGGTGGTCGCGGTGTTCGGCCCGCTGAGTGTGAGCGACACCGTATCACGAGTCGAAGTGCTGGTTCTCGCTGCGGCGCCGGCGAGGAGGGCGTTGATCAACACGCTGACGATGAAACTGCAAAACGGCCAGTGGCGCCTGGCGAAGCAGGACGCGTGGGCGCTCCTCGAATAAGTCGATGACAGATGTTGTTGGTCCATTACGCCATAGAGGCGCGTCGAAAGCCGAGGCGGCGCGGTTTATCGTCTATCGCGCCGACCTCTACGCCGACCACGGATGACCGCCCGTGTCGACGCCGAACTCGATATGACTACGCCGAGTTGGATCGCTGATTCAACGCCGGTCGGCGATTCCGCGCAAGCAGTTGCCCGTATACCTCGGACACCTCGCGAAAGAGCGTGATGTGTCGCCGTATACGTAGAAGGCATCCCGGCGCGACCTGGCTGATTTCGCGACGTAAGTGGATCGCTCCTGGGAAGTCGACGCCTGAACTTGCGACATCGCGGGCTTTACCTGATCCGGCATCTACTTCAACGGTCTGTTAGGCGACCGCGGCGACGGCGAAGCCGTCGTCCGCGAGATCGTACGGAACATGCGCGCGGATGATGCGCGCGAAGCGCGGAAAGAGATCGGGGTCGAACATCGTGCCCGTGTCCGCCGCCATCATGCTCAACGCCTGATCGTGCGTGAACGCGCGCCGGTACGGCCGGTCGGTCGTCAGCGCGTCGAACACGTCGGCCACGCAGACGATGCGCGCGCTGAGCGCGATATCGGCGCCGGCCAGCCGGTCCGGATAGCCGCGACCATCCCACCGTTCGTGATGTCCGCGCACGAGCGGCAGTACGTCCCACGGAAAATCGATGTCGCGCAGCAGGTCGCTGCCCGCGGCCGCGTGGCCTTCCATGATCGTGCGCTCCTCGTCGGTCAAGCGGCCGGGCTTGTTCAAGATCTCTGACGGCACCGAGATCTTGCCGACGTCGTGCAGCAGCGCGCCGATCCGGAACCAGAACATCGTGATGTCGTCGAAGCCGACGTCCTTGGCGAGTGCGCACGAGTAGGCCGCCACGCGCTCGCAGTGGCCGAGCGTGTAGACGTCCTTGGATTCGATCGTCTGCGCCCACCGCGTGACGACGTCGTAGAACCGCCGCTCGAGGCGGCCCAGCCGGCGTTTGAGATCGGCGAGGTTGCGCTGCGCGCGGAGCTTGGTGAACAGCCCGTGCGACAGCGACAACGCCTGCAGCGTCTCGCGATTCTTGCCCATTCGCTCGTAGAGCTCGGCCTGCTCGCGCACGGTCTCGGCGGCGAGCAGGAGATCTTCGCGGCGCATGGCGCTGTCGTATGCCGTCGCGAGTTGAAGATTCGACTCGGCCAGGTCGCCGCGCATGCGGGCGATGACGCCGAGCTGCTTGTGCGTCTCCGCCAGCACGCGCTGGTCGCCGGCGCTCGTCGCCTCGGTGAATACGCTCTTGCAGAGCGCCGCAGCTCGCTCGACGTCGCCGCGCGCGATCCATAGGTCGGTGGAATTGACGAGCGCGAGCAAACGGTGCGGCGCGTCGCCGGCGGCGTTGCAGTGGGTGACTGCTTCATCGTACGCCGCCTGCGCCTCGTCGAGACGGTCGAGCTGCGTGTATGCCATGCCCATGTTGTTGAGAACCGGGCCGAGATACTCACGCAGTCCCGCGGTGCGGTAGGTGACGAGGCTCGACGCGTAGTGCTCGAGTGCCGCGTGGAGATCGCCCTTCATGCTGGCGATGATGCCGAGGTTCTGCGCGATCATCGCTCTGAGGTGCTCGTCGCGCGCGGTCGTCGCGAACGCGAGTGCGTCGGCGTACAATCGTTCCGCCTCGTCCAATCCGCCGCGCAACACGTGTGAGATCGCCATGAGGTTGAGCGCGTGCGCGCGCCCGCTGATTTCACCCAAAGATTCCGACATGCCGAGCGCCGCGGCGAGACAGTCGAGCGCGGCGTCGGACTGGCCGTCGTCGATGTAAGCCCGCGCGATACGGCGAATGATCGCAGTCGCAGTCGGACCGTCGCCCGGACGCAGGAGATAGAGCGCCGTCTCGTACTTGCGTCGCGCGATCTCGCGCTGGCCCGATCGCTCCGAGCGCTGCGCCTCTTCGATCAGCGCGGCGACTGCGGGCGAAAGCGACGACGGCTCGAGTGGCGACGTCATTGTGCGACGACGATGTCCGGCGCGGACGCGCGCGGGGTCATCTTTTTCGCCAGCGTCGGGCGTGAAATTCCGAGCAGCCGCGCGGCGGCGGCCTGATTGCCGCCCGTGATCTTGAGCGTGAGCGCCACCGCCTCGCGCTCGATGTCCTCGAGCAGTTTGCCCTCGCGCGGGATGCGAATGTCGCCAGCCGAATCATCGGGCTCGACGATGCGCGCCGTGCGGCGCTGAATCATCAGGTGCTCGGCGCGCACGACCGGCGACTCGGCGCTGAGGATCGCCGCGCGTTCGACGACATTCTTTAGTTCACGAACATTTCCCGGCCAGCGGTGCACGAGAAGCGCGGCGATCGCGTCGTCGGCAAATCGCTTCGGCTTTTGGTACTCGCGCGTTTCTTCGGCGAGAAAGTGATTCGCGATGGACTCGACGTCCTCCAGCCGATCGCGCAGCGGTGGCAGCGTGATGGAAAAGACGTTGAGACGGTAGTAGAGATCCTCGCGAAATTCTCCGCTCGCCACGACCTGGTCGAGAATCGGACTGCTCGCGGCAATGATGCGACATGTGATTGCAATTTCCTCGAAGCCGCCGAGCCGGCGCACCAACCGCGACTCGAGCGCGCGGAGGAGCTTGGGCTGCAACTGGCGCGGCAGATGGTGCACCTCGTCGAGAAAGAGCGTGCCAGAACCGGCAAGTTCGAGCAATCCCTGCTTGCGCGCATGCGCGCCCGTGAACGCGCCCTTCTCATGTCCGAACAACTCGGACTCGAGTAGCGACTCGGGAATTGCCGCGCAGTTGATGGCGACGAATGGTTCGTCGGCCGCGACGCCGGCGTAGTGAATGCCGCGAGCGAACAGCTCCTTTCCTGTCCCCGTTTCGCCGATGAGCAGCACCGTCGTGCGTCGCGTGGTCGCAACGCGCGCGGCAAGAGCAGTCGCTTCCTTCAGCGGTGTGCTCTGGCCAACGATGGTCTGAAATCCGAAGCTGGCGTCGGATCCGGACGATTCGGGTGCGCCTACGACCGCGGTGGCCAACCCTTACCTCGCAGCGATGTGGGGACGACACGAACGCCCGCCTGGAAGGCGGGAGCCCGTGTCCGTTCGCTACAAGTATCGGCCGGCGCCCTCGCCGCTCAACCGGCGCCGCACGCGGCCCACCCATTGGCGCGCTGCGATGCGCTCGAACCCCTGTAGGGCCGATTCCCAGCTCTCTCGGGCAGCTTTGGCGTCGCCTTGGTCGCGCAGGGCCAGGCCGTATTGGTACAGAATCTCTGCACCCAGCATCGCGTCTCCATCGCCGGCGTTGAGCGTCAGCGCGTCACGAAGCGTCTCGACCGCCTCCGCGGCACGTCCGCACATCCGCTCGCACGCGCCGCGCAACTTGAGCGCTGCCGCGCGGCGAACGTCGTCGCCGCGTTGATCGGCGATGTCGAGCGCACGGGCGATCGACGTCGGTGCCGCTCCCGCGTCGTCGCACAACAATCGGAGCTCCGCGCGATTTTGCTCGAGAATGCCTTCGGCCATCAGATCGCCGCGTGCCCGCGCGATCCCCAACGCCCGATCGTAGAGCCCGCGCGCGTCGTCGTAGCGTTCCTCTCTTGCGCACAGGTAGCCGAGATTGTTGAGCACCCAGCACAGCGGCTGAAGATCATTCGTCTCTTCAAATGTACGAAGACTCACGCGAAAATACGCGCTCGCCGCGGCCGGATTTCCGCGCATGTCGGCAATGATCCCCAGGTTCTGCTGAATCATTCCGACAAGCCGCCGTTCGTCGCATCGTACCGCGATCTCGAGCGCGTCGGCCAACAGGCTCGATGCCTCGACCAGCTCGCCGCGCCGCTGCGCGAGCGACGCGAGACAGTTCATCGCGTGCGCGCATCCAGCGTCGTACGCCAAGGCGACAGCGACGGCCAAGCTGCGGCGGTACAGCGGCTCGGCGTCCGTGGTGCGGCCGCGGTCCCGAAGCACCGATCCCTGCCAGCGCAAAACGTCGGCGAGCAACGGTGTTTCACTGTCGCCCTCGAGCAGCGACAATGCGTCGCCGTTGAGCAAGAGCGCCTCGTCCGGCGAGTCGCCGAGGCCGACGGCTCGCGCCAACTCCGCGAGCCGGCGCGCCTCCGCCGTTCCAAGGTGCCGTGTCCTCTTGCTCATGTCGGATCGGCCCGTGGAAGATCGTTGAGGCGTCGGTTCGTCAAAGTGCTCCGGCATGTCCGCCGCGGGGGGAGCGCGTCGACACCCCCGCGGACCGTCGTCCAGCAATTACTCGCCGCGCTTAGTTGCCGCCGCCATCGCCGCCGTTGCGACCGCTGGCGAAGATGTAGCCGGAGAAGTGCCAGATGCTGACGATTGCGACCTGATTGAGCAGATCGAGGTGCAAGTCGAGCAGTTCAGTCACGTCCGTGATGTGCGACCCGTCTGGGTAGTAGCCGACGAACAGCCCGAGCGGATTCACGCTGCCGCCATTTCGCGCCATCGTCTGACCGAGTGCCTGAGTCGCGACGAGCGGCACGTTGAAGCGAATGCCGTGCGGCTCGAAGTCGTAGGCGACTGACGCGCCAGCGCGCGCGGTGACGGTAATCGTCGTCGGCGCCAACACGGCGAGCGGCGGCACGATGATCGTCAGGCCTGCGCCCGGGAGGGCGAGTATGCCACCCAGCGGGCCGATTCTCGCCGACGTCGAGAGGTTGGACGCGAGTGGCGTGCTGCGCTGGAGCGCAGTCACCTGCGTTGGCGATCCGAGCACCGTGCCAAGCACGCCGCCCAAGAGTGACTTCGATTCAGGCGTCGTCGGCGCGATCGTCGTCGGCGCAGTCGCGGTCTGCGACGCCGCTGGGGCGACGGGACTGTCGTTGCCGCAACCGGCGGCGACGAGCGACGCGGTCAGCGAAGCGGCGAGGGTTGCAAAGGTGCGGAAGCGCATTGAAGAGGTCCTTGGGAGGTTGGGCACGGCGCACGGCGGTCCTGCTGTCGAGCCCGCACTAAAGCAGCCGCCGTGCCACGACCGCTAATCGCTTGCGTCGATAGAGAGTTGTCTGTTTTTCCGGCGACATGGTGTCGCGGCGAAGAGTGAAAAATTCTTGCACGCCTCTCACCCACATGTAAATAATTTTCCCTCCGCTTGACCCCGGCTGCGCCTGGGCCAATGTTCCCCGTACCAAGTATGGGGAGCCTGCCGAATGCCCGCTCGGCCAATGGATTTGCTGCAAGGCACGCTCGACGTGCTCGTTCTCCGGACCCTCGCGCTGGGGGTCGATGCACGGCTACGCCGTCTCGCGGTGGATTCACCAACGAACCGACGGCGTGCTCGAGATCGAAGACGCGCCGCTCTACAAGGCGCTCCATCGCCTCGAACGCGCCGGATGCGTGTCGGCGGAGTGGGGCGTCTCCGAAAACAATCGCCGCGCGCGCTACTACGCGCTCACGGCCGCCGGTCGCCGGCAATTGAAGGCCGAGGAGAGCGCGTGGCGCCGATACGCCGAGGCCGTGTTCAAGGTGCTCGAACCGGTATGAACGGCAAACGACGTCTCTTCCGGCTTCCCTGGCGCAGCGCGCGACAGATTCGCGCCGACGTCGAGGAGGAATTCCGATTTCACCTCGACATGCGCGTCGACGCGCTCATCGCGCTCGGCCTGTCGCGCGAAGAGGCGTCCGTACGCGCGTTGCGTGAGTTCGGCGACCTGGACGATGCGCGCCGCTACGTCGGCGCAGTAGACCACGATATCGAAGCCGCGCAGCGGCGGAGCGAGTTCATGAGTGATCTCTGGCAGGACATCGGCTACGCGTTGCGCCAGCTGCGCGCCGCGCCCGCGTTCACGCTGGCGGCGATCGTCACGCTCGCCCTCGGCATCGGCGCGAACACGGCGATTTTCAGCGTCGTCAACACCGTGCTCCTCCAGCCGCTGCCATTCCCGCAGGCCGATCACCTCGTGCGCGTCGCGTTCAGGCAACAGGGACATCAAGACGCCAGCACGCCGATGGATCTCGTCGACCTCCGCACCCAGGCGACGAGCTTCGCCGGCTTCTCGACGATCGAAGGCACGACCGCCAATCTGTCGCGCGACGGCGCGGACGCCGAGCGCGTGCCGGGAATGCGCGTGAGCGCGAACTGGTTTTCGCTGCTCGGCGTCAAACCGCTCGCGGGGCGCTTCTTCCTGGACGGTGAGGATCTGGAGAGCGCGCCAAATCTCGTCGTGATCAGCGAAGCGCTCTGGCGTCGCGATTTCAGCGCCGATCGGTCTGTCGTGGGAAAAGTCGTGCGCATCAACTCGGCGCCCTACACGATCGTCGGCGTTGCGTCGGAGGCGCAGCACTATCCACTCAGCGCCGAGCTCTGGATGACGAAGAAATTCACGGCGCAGGAGTTGAACGATCAATCGCGCGGCGCGCGCTGGCTCGGCGTGCTCGCGCGAGTGAAAGACGGAGTCGACGTGCGCGCCGCCAACGCCGAGGTCGAGCGGATCTCGGCAACCATGGAGCACCGATTTCCTGAACAGTTCCGTGAACGACGCGCGAATCTCGTGAGCGTACAGGAATACATGACCGGCAGCGTGCGCCAGCCGCTGTTCATCATTCTCGGCGCGGTGGCGCTCGTGCTGCTCATCGCCTGTGCAAACGTCGCGAACCTCATGCTCGTGCGTGCTACGGCGCGGGAGGCCGAGATGGCGGTGCGCACCGCGCTCGGCGCGGGGCGCGGGCGTCTCATTCGCCAGTTGATCACCGAGAGCGTGCTCCTGTCGGTGTGCGGTGCGGTGGCCGGCCTCGCGGTGGCGAAGCTTGGCATGCACGCCCTGCTTGGCGCGTGCCGCGCAGACGCTGCTGCTCGCCGGCTCGGCGTCGATTGACGCAACGACGCTCGCTGTGACGGCGGCAATCGCGCTCATTACGGGAGTGGTATTCGGGATTTTGCCCGCGATGCAAGTGACGCGCGGCGAGCTGGCGACGGCGCTTCGCGCCGGCGCGCGGGGAACGCGGACGCGTCCAGCCGCACACCGCGCCAAACGGGCGATCGTCGTGACCGAAGTGGCGCTCGCCGTCACGCTACTGACCGCGGCGGGGCTGCTGCTTCACAGTTTCAGTAAGTTGATGTCCGTCGATCCCGGCTTCCGGCCGGAGGGCGTGCTGTCGATGAAAGTGGCGTTGCCGCAGCGTGCGTACGACAGCACGGCGATCCGCTCGTTCGTCGGCGCGATCGAGGAGCGGACACGCGCGCTGCCGGGCGTGAAGAGCGTTGGGATATCGAATTTCATCCCGCTCGACGGTGCGAGTTACGGGTTTTCGTTCACGATCCGCGGGCGTCCGCCAATCCGACCGAGCGACCAGCCGTCAACCGAGGTGCGGCAGGTGACGCCCGGATTCTTCGACACGATGGGTATGCCGATCGAACGCGGCCGTGGTATCGGTGTGGAAGACCGACCAGGTACGACGAAGGTGCTCGTCGTCAATCGTGCGTTCGCGGCGAAGTTCTTCCCGCACGAAAACGCCGTGGGCCAGTCGATCGCGCTCGGATGGGGCTCGGATACCGCGGGAGACCTTCGGCAAATCGTCGGCGTGGTGGGCGACGTGCATGGCAACGCGCTCGCCGATGCGCCGGAACCGACCGTGTACGCGCCGATGCTCCAAGTGCCCGAGCATTCGGTGTCGATCGTCGTGCGGAGCCAGGTCGCTCCGGCGACACTCGCCGCGCCGCTGCGCGGGATCGTGCGCGACCTCGATCATGAACTACCTGTGTTCTCCGTGCAAACGATGGAGGAGCGAGTCGCGAGTTCCATAGGTCAGCAACGATTCTACGCGACGCTGATCGGTATTTTTGCCGCGGTCGCGCTCGTACTTGCGGCGGTCGGCCTCTACGGTGTGATCGCGTACGCCGTGAGCCAGCGCACGCACGAACTCGGCGTGCGCGTCGCCCTCGGCGCGACGGGCGACCGGATCTCGCGGATGGTCATTGGTGAGGGGTTGGCGTTGACGGCCGCCGGTATTGGCATTGGCATTGCCGCGTCGCTTGCCGCGGGTCGAGTGTTGTCGACGCTGTTGTTCGGCGTGACCGCGCGCGACCCGATCACCCTCGTGAGTGTCGCCGCGCTGCTGGTGTTCGTCGCGATGATGGCGAGTTGGCTGCCGGCCCGTCGCGCCGCGCGCGCCGACCCACTCGTGGCCATGCGCGGCGACTAGCAAAGTCATATTGCATGGTCGTACTCAGCCGTCGATCGTGAAGATGCGGCTCGCCTCGGCGGCGTAGTCGTCGAGGGCGCGCGCGCGCGCCGTCGCGTCCCAGCCAAGCAGCGACGCGACGGCGTCGGCGGCGCGGGAGGCTCCGGCGAGTCCGTGATCGCGCGTCTCGTGCGCGAGGTGGGTTCGCCGGATGAGCAGATCGCCGATGGTGGACGCCATCTCGTACCGCACGGCGTACCTCAACTCGCCCATGGTGTAGGGAAGATCATCGACGACGCGTTCGGAGCCGTCGGTGGAGTGGATGTCCTGAATCACGGCGGCCCAGCGACTGCCGTATGCGCGCACGAGATGCGCGGCCAGCGGTTCATCGGCGGTTGAGCGGGTAGCGGCGGCGATGACGGCGTCGATCGACGAGAAATCACCTCCGGGAAGGGGACGGTCGCGGGTCGGCGAACGGCGGTCCGCGCGGCGTCCCAGTCGTTCGAGCACCACGCGAACGACGTCGGCGGCCATGATGCGATACGTCGTGAGCTTGCCGCCGGTGATCGACACAAGGCCGTGAGCGCTGACCGATACCGCGTGCTCGCGCGACACGCGACCCGGCGATGCTCCGTCGGCAGGCAGCAGCGGGCGGATGCCCGCCCACGCGCTGATCACATCCGATTCGTCGAGCGATGCTTTCGGGAAATAGCGATTTGCCGACTCGAGCAAGTAGCGAACGTCGGCGTTGGTCGCGCGGACTCCATCGGGCGATGCCGGCGTGTACGTGTCGGTTGTGCCAACGATCGCGAATGAGCCCGACGGCAGGACGAACATCACGCGCCCGTCCTGCGGTGCGAGCAGGGTGAGCGCGTCGCGATTTCCGATTCGCGCTCGCGAAACGGCGATGTGCGTGCCCTTGCTCCCGCGTACGGCTGGTGTCGACGGCGCGTCGGTCGTCGCCGTGGCGTCGAGCATTCGCAGCGCGTCGCTCCACGGTCCGGTCGCGTTCACTACGACGCGCGCGTGGACGTTGGACCTCTCGCCGGACAACTGATCGAGCACCGTCGCGCCGACGATCTTGCCGGCTTCGATGCGCAACCCGGTCACGGCCACGTGGTTGAGCACGGTCGCGCCCTGTTCCGCGGCATCGAGCGCGTTGGCAAGCGTGAGTCGCGCGTCGTTTGTCGTCGCGTCGAAGTAGCGCGCACCGCCGCGCAGGCCGTCGGCGCGCAGCATCGGCTCGCGCGTGAGCACCGCACCGGCCGAGAGTCGCTCGTGGCGCGCGACGTTGCGGAACATCGACAGCGCGTCGTAGGCGAGGAGGCCAGCGCCCAACTTCCATCGCGAAATCCGCGCGTCGTCGTACACGGGCCAGGTGAACGCGAGCGGACGCACGAGATGCGGCGCCAGGCGCAACAGCCGTCGCCGCTCGGCGCTCGATTCGAAGACGAGGTGTATTTGCCCGGTCTCCAGATACCGCACGCCGCCGTGGATCAGGCGGGACGACCGACTCGAAGTTCCGCTGGCGAAGTCGCCCTTGTCGACGAGCGCAACCGACAGCCCGCGGAGCGTCGCGTCGCGGGCGATTCCGCATCCCGTGATGCCGCCGCCGACGACGAGGACGTCGAACGTACGGCTCGCGAGGGCCGCGAAGCGCTCCTGGCGGGCCGTCGCGTGGGCTTGCATTGAGTGAAAGGTAGCCCAGTTTCCACACATGCCATCACTCGGCAGCTCGGGCAGGCGCGCGGCGATCATTGCCGGCGTGCGCACGCCGTTCGCGCGCGCGGGCACCGTGCTCAAAGACCTGAGCGCGATCGATCTCGGCAAACGATGCATCGCCGAGCTGCTGCAGCGCACCAATCTCGACGGCGCCGACGTCGAAGCGATCATCTACGGCACCGTCGTTCCATCCGTGACGTCGCCGAACATCGCGCGCGAAGTCTCGTTGATGCCAATGCTGACGAAAGGGTGCGACGCGTACAGCGTGAGTCGCGCCTGTGCATCGGCCAATCAGGCGATCAGCAACGCTGTCGACCAGATCGTACTCGGCCATCGCGACGTCGTGATCGCCGGCGGCGCCGAGTCGCTGTCGAACGTGCCGGTGCTCCACTCGCGATCGATGGCGACGAAACTGGTTGCGCTGTCGCGGGCGAGGAGTTCCACGGCGAAGCTGCGCGTGGCCGCCTCGATTCGGCCGCGCGATTTCGTCCCCGTCACGCCGGCGATCGCCGAACCGTCGACAGGCGAGACGATGGGGCAGTCGGCGGAAAAGATGGCGAAGATCAATCACATTCCGCGCGAAGAGCAGGACCAGTTCGCGCTTCGCTCGCACCGCCTCGCCGCCGCGGGAACGGTCGATGGCGCGCTGACGGCGGAGATGTCGCCCGTCTACGTTCCGCCGCGCTACGGCACCGTGCTCACGAGCGACAACGGCATTCGCACGGACACATCGATCGACCAGCTTCGCGCGCTCAAGCCGGTATTCGACCGGCAGTACGGTTCGGTCACGGCGGGGAATTCGTCGCCACTCACCGACGGCGCGAGCGCGGTGTTGTTGATGAGCGAGTCGCGCGCGCGAGCGCTGGGCTATCGACCGCTTGCCTTCGTTCGCTCGTACGCCTACGCTGCGCTCGATCCGGGCGAGCAGTTGCTCATGGCGCCCGTGCTCGCCGCGCCCGTCGCGCTCGAGCGGGCTGGCCTGGGGCTCCGCGAGATGGCGCTCATCGAAATGCACGAAGCGTTCGCGGCCCAGGTGCTCTCCAACTTGGCGGGATTCACCTCGCGCGAGTGGGCGACGCGCGCGGGATTCACCGATCCGGTCGGGGAAGTCGATCGCGCGCGGCTCAACGTGATGGGCGGCTCGATCGCGATCGGCCACCCATTCGGGGCGACGGGCGGGCGGATTCTGACCACGCTGGCCAACGAGCTCGTGCGGCGCGACGGCGAATTCGCGTTGATGACCGTATGTGCCGCCGGCGGACTGGGTCACGCCATGGTGATCGAGCGCGCATGAGCGACTCCGCGCTCGGACTCCGCTCATCGGCGCAGACGCTGACCAGCCGTTTGCACGACGACATCCTGGTTGTGTCGATCGATCGGCCCGGCGAATCGGTGAACACGCTCGGGCCGTCGCTAATCGGCGAGCTCGAAGGCGTGTTCCTGCGCGTCGACGATGATTCGCTCATTAAAGGAATGGTACTGATCTCCGGCAAGCCGGAGTCGTTCATCGTCGGCGCGGACATCGAGCAATTCATCGACGTTCGCACAGCCGTGGACGCCGAGCGTCTGAGCCGGATGGGACAGGACGTGTTGGTGCGGATGGAGCGGCTCCGCGTTCCCGTCGTCGCGGCGATTCACGGCGCCTGCCTCGGCGGCGGATTGGAGATGGCTCTCGCCTGCCGCTATCGCGTGTGTACCGACGATCCCAAGACGACGCTCGCGCTTCCCGAGGTGCAGCTCGGTCTCATTCCCGGCATGGGCGGAACGCAGCGGTTGCCGCGCTGCGTCGGGCTGCAGGCGGCGCTCGACATGATTCTCACCGGGCGAAGCATTCGCGCCAAGCGTGCCGTGCAGATGGGCCTCGTCGACGAAATGGTGCATCCGGCCATTCTGCTCGACATCGCGGTCGCGCGCGCGCGCACCCTTGCTGCGACGCCGCGTCGCAAACCGCGGGCGCGTATGCTCGGTCCGGCCAGCCTGCTGCTCGAACACAATCCCATTGGGCGCGGCGTGGTATTCAAGAAGGCTCGTGCCAGCGTCATGGAAAAAACTCACGGCCATTATCCGGCACCGCTCGCCGCGCTCGCCGCCGTTCATGCAGGCTATGCGCACGGCATCGAGTCTGGCCTCCGCGAAGAGGCGCGACTGTTCGGCGAAATGGCCGTGACACCGGTGTCGCGACAGTTGGTGTTTCTGTTCCTGGCCAGCAACGCGCTCAAGAAGGATCCGGGCGTCGCCGGCACGCCGCCCAATCCGGAACCGGTGCACCGGCTCGCCGTCGTCGGCGCGGGCTTCATGGGCGCGGGCATCGCGTCCATCGCCATTCAGCAGGGCACGGTCGTTCGACTCAAAGACACCGACCCGGCGCACCTTGGCAAAGGGCTCGCAGCAATCCGCGGCGTGATCGAGGAGCGCGTCGTCCGCCGACAGATTACTCGTCCGCAGCTCGACGACTACATGACGCTCGTTGGCGCGACGACCGACTACTCGGGATTCGAATCAGCCGACGTCGTGATCGAAGCGGTCTTCGAGGACCTCGGGCTCAAGCACCGTGTGCTCGAGGAGATCGAACCGTCGATTCGCGCGGGAGCGGTCTACGCATCGAACACGAGCACGATCCCGATCACGGCGATCGCCGAGGTGGCGCGGAATCCGGAGCGCGTGCTGGGCATGCACTTTTTCTCGCCTGTTCACCGCATGCCGCTGCTCGAGGTGATCGTTACGCCAATGACGTCACCCGAGGCGACGGTCACCGCCGTGGCGTTCGGGAAAAAGCTTGGCAAGACCGTCATCGTCGTGAACGACGGACCTGGCTTCTACACGACACGCACGCTCTCGGCGTACATGAATGAGGCAGGTCGCCTGCTCGACGAAGGTGCGTCGATCGACGCGATCGACACGGCGCTGGTCGAATTTGGATTTCCGGTGGGACCGATCACGCTGCTCGATGAGGTCGGCATCGACATCGGAGGAAAAGTCGGACTCGTGTTGACCGAAGCGTTCGGCGCGCGCTTGGCGCCATCAGAAGCAATGCGGCGCGTCGTTGCCGCGGGGCGAACTGGCCGCAAGGGTGGCAAAGGTTTCTATCGCTACGACTCCGCGGGCAAGAAGGGCGAAGTCGACGACAGCATCTACGAGCTGATTGGCGGTGAGCGTCGTGAGACAGACCCGGCGGAGATCACCGAGCGTTGTGTGCTGGCGATGGTCAACGAAGCCGTCCTGTGCCTGCAGGAGGGAATCGTGCGTTCGGCGCGCGACGGGGACCTTGGCGCGGTGTTCGGGCTTGGCTTCCCGCCCTTCCGTGGCGGCCCGTTCCGATATGTCGACAGCGCTGGCGCCAACGAGCTCGTAGAACGAATGGAAGAGTTGAACGTCCGTTTCGACCCGCGATTCAGGCCCGCCGAGCTTCTGGTCGAGCTAGCCCGGGACCGGAGAACGTTTTACTGACGGATCGGTAGAACACTTTTCCCCATGGCCCCCCGAAAAACCGGGCCGAGTATCCTAATGTGACCCGTGCCACAATCCCCAGGTCTGTCCTTCGTGGAAGGTAGTTCAGACGCAGTGATCGTCGCGCGAGTGCTGCGCGGTGATGTGGAAGCCTTCGCCGTACTGGTCGAGAAATATCGCGACCGCTACGCACGCTACGCCGTCCACATGCTCGGCAACCGCGAGGACGCCGAGGAGGCGCTGCAGGACGCGTTTACACGCGCCTATCGCTCGCTGGCACGATGCGAGGATCCGGAGCGCTTCGGCGCGTGGTTGTTCCGTATCCTGCTCAACCGCTGTCGAACGTTGGGTGCGCGGCGGGGACGACGGGCTCGGACGTTCGTGGTCGACGAAGCCGCGCTGCTCGAGGCGGCGGAAGATCATCCGGCCGAGCAGAGCGCGTGGCGTGAAGAGATCGATCGCGCGCTGGAACGGCTGC
The DNA here is from genome assembly GCA_963817445.1 of uncultured Gemmatimonadaceae bacterium. Classification (GTDB taxonomy): domain Bacteria; phylum Gemmatimonadota; class Gemmatimonadetes; order Gemmatimonadales; family Gemmatimonadaceae; genus JAQBQB01. The sequence goes on along the minus strand of CAWFOG010000024.1, from coordinate 57,310 downwards.
GGTCGGAGCAGCGCGAAGCGTTTTTGTTGAAGTACGTGGAAGAGATGGGTTACGACGAAATGTCGCAGCTGACCGGAGTCGGCGTGTCGGCGTTGAAGATGCGCGTGTTGCGCGCATGCGAACGACTCCGAGAGCTGCTGAGCGAGGTGCACAGTGCGTGACGACAACGAAGTGAATCTGGACGACATCGCGCGCGAGCTGCGCGAGCCGGTCCGCGTGAGCGACTCGCTCGACGCGCGAATCATGAACATCGTGCGGCGAATGCCGCGCCACCGATTTGGTCTGTGGCTGCGACTCAATTCGCCGCGCACGATTACGATCAAGCCAATGTCGTGGGGCGTACTGGCCGCGTCGCTGACGTTGTTCGCGGCCGTGGGCGTGCCGCACACCATCGCCGCGCTCGATCGCGTCACGGCACCGATCACCTCCGTGCTGTTCCGATCGGGCAAGAAGTCGGTTGAATCGCAGCGCATTCAGTTCGTGCTCGTCGCGCCCGACGCGAAAAAGGTCGCCGTCGTCGGCGACTTCAACGGGTGGGACGCGCAACACGTGGCGTATCAGGCGCAGCATCGCGGCGGCGGAGTCTGGTCAGTCACCGCGACCGTGCCGGTCGGACACCATCGGTATTCTTTCGTCGTGGACGACAGCGTGTGGGTCGCGGATCCGACGGCCCCGCGGATCGTCGACAACGACTTTGGGATGGACAATTCGGCGATCGTCGTCGAAGCGCAAAAATGAGTGCGGTCGCGCGTGCGCTGCTCGCCCTGCTGCTCGCGGGTGCGCCCGCGCTTGGGCAAGATCCGCGTCTCGCCGCGCGCCTCGACAAGCCGACCTACATCGCCGTCAACGCCATCGTTGATTCAGCGCGCGCGGCGAAGTTGCCGACGGCGCCGCTCGTCGACAAAGCGCTCGAAGGGGCGGCGAAGGGCTCCGACGGCTCGAAGATCGTCGTTGCCGTTCACCAACTGTCGGTGCGCATGGGCTCGGCCAGGCGTGTACTCGGCTCGAGCGCCGACCTCGAGGAGATCAAGGCCGCCGCGGGCGCGCTCGATGCCGGCGTCACCACGCACGATCTAGCGCGGCTTCAGGCTGCGTCGGGCAAACGGCCGCTGACGATGCCGCTGTCGGTGCTGTCCGATCTGATCGGCCGCGGCGTTCCCGTGGCAACGGCAACGACCATCATCATCCAATTGGGCCGTTCCGGCGCGAAGGATTCGGAACTCACCACCTTCCAGCGAAACGTTCGCGCGGACATCGATCACGGCGCGGATCCAGCCGTTGCCGCGAGCACGCGGGCGCGTGGGCTGCCTGTCCGGTCGAGCGGTCAGTCCAACAAGCCCACGGAGTAGCGTCCCGGCGCACCCATCGGGTAGCTTCCCCGTTCCATTCCGCGTCGGGGAATTCATGCGTCGTATCGTGCTGCTTCTCGTTTTCGTCGGCGTGACTCGTGTGTCAGCCGCGCAGCAGCCCGTAGATCTGTATTCGATACCCGCCAAGAGCACCTACTCGCTCCAGAGTTTCGTGGGTAAGCGCCCGCTCACGCGCGCCGAGCGGACGAACTTCGCTGAGACGTCGCACTACGACGACGTCATCGCGTTCATCGATTCGCTCAAACTGCTCGGCGCCAAAATCGCGACGGGCTCGATCGGCAAGACCAGCGAAGGGCGCGAGCTGCCGTACGTGATCGCCTCACGTCCACTCGTGTCGACGCCGGCCGCAGCCCGGCAGCTGCATCGTCCGATCGCGTACATCCAGGCGAACATCCACGCCGGCGAGGTCGAGGGGAAGGAAGCGATGCTGTCGATGCTTCGCGACCTCGTCTTCGACAAGAAGAAAAATGTGCTCGACTCGATCGTGCTGATCGTGCAGCCGATCTACAACGCCGACGGAAACGAGAAATGGGGTCCGCAGGCGAAGAACCGCGGGTCGCAGAACGGACCTGAGCTCGTCGGTACGCGCCAGAACGCATCTGGGTGGAATCTCAATCGCGACTACATCGGCGCCGACGCGCCGGAGACGCGCGGATCGCTGGCGATGCTCAACAAGTGGAATCCTGATCTGTTCATGGATCTCCACACCACCGACGGCAGCGTTCACGGCTACGCACTCACGTACTCGCCGTCGCTCGCTCCGGCCGCCGTGAACGTCATTCCGTACACGACGACGATGCTGGCCGAGATTCGGCGTCGGATGCTGGACCGCGAAGGGTTTTATGTCCAGGACTACGGTGACTTCAGTCGTCCGCGGCCCGACGGACGTGGTGCGGCGCCTGGTGGCGCGCTGGGCGGCGGAGGATTCGGGCGCGGCGACAGCACGGCCCGTGGGCGGCGCGGAGGCGCTGGTGGTGGCGGGGGCGGGGGCGGGGGCGGGTTCAATCGTGGACCGTCGCTCGAACAGATCATCGCCGACTCGATTCCAACGAGCGGGTGGGTGTTCTCGACGTACGAACCGTTCGCGCGCTACGGCACGAACTACTACGGTCTGCGGAATCGTGTCGCGATCTTGAGCGAGGCGTTCTCGCACGATCCCTTCGCGCGCCGCGTGGCGTCGACGTACGACTTCGTAAGTGAAATTCTGTCGTACGTGGCCGCGAACGGCCACGCGATCATGCAGATTGGCCCCGCGGGCGACGCGCTCGTGCACGCGTGGGCGTCGGGTACAACGCCGTCGCCAAAGCTGTCGCTCAAGTCGCGCATGGACACGACGCGCATCGAAGACGTACGCGTCGAAGAGGTGGTTCCGCTCACCGACAGCACGAAGCGCGAAGCGGGGCTCGGCAATCGCCAACGCACTGGAATCATCAAGCTCGTGCGCATGCCGGTGATGGCGAGCTTCACGCCGACGCTCACGAGCACGCTGCCGTTCGCGTACGCGTTCGACTCGGCGACAGCGAAGGCGATTCTCCCGATCCTCGGCGTGCACGGCATCGTCGTCGATCGACTCGACGCGCCCGTGACCGTCACCGCCCAGTCGTATGCGGTGGACAGCGTGCTTGATCGCGGCCGCTCAGAGACACCGCGACTGATGAAGGACGTGACCGGGACGATGGAACGCGCCGGCGACGCGCACGCTGCCGAAGGGCAGCTACGTCGTGCGAGCGGGGCAGCCGTACGGTCTTCTCGCGTTCTATCTGCTCGAGCCGGAAAACGAAGACGGGCTCACGCAATGGAGCTTCTACGACGGCGTGCTGGATGCTCATAAGGACTTTCCAATCGTCCGCGTCGTCAAGCCGGCCACGCTGCGCACGCACACCGTTCGCGACTGATGCTTCGCTCCACGTTGCTCTACTTGTCGAATCAACCGCGCGTCTTCCGGTTCGTGCGGAACAACGGGCTCGCCAAGCGCTTTGCCAAGCGCTTCGTCGCCGGGGAAACGCTCGAGGACGCGCTGATCGCTGTCCGCGCGCTCAACGCCAAGGGTATCACGGCGTCGCTCGACCTGCTCGGCGAAAGCGTGACGAACGAGCGCGAGGCTCGCAGCGGGGCCCAGGCCTACCTCACCATCCTCGATCGCATTCACGGGCAGCAGCTCGACGCGAACGTTTCGGTCAAACTCACGGCGATGGGGCTCGACATTTCCGAGGAGTTGTGCGTCTCGGTGATGCAGGACGTGCTCGGCCGTGCGCAATCGTACGACACGTTCGTTCGCCTCGACATGGAATCGAGCGCCTACACCGATCGAACGTTGCAGATGTTCGAGGATCGGCTGTATCCGGCGTACAAGGACAACGTCGGCATCGTGCTGCAGAGCTATCTGTATCGCACCGCGCCCGACGTCGAGCGCGCGATTCAACTCAAGTGCCGCGTGCGACTGTGTAAGGGCGCGTACAAGGAGCCCGCGTCGGTAGCGTTCGCCGACAAGGCCGATGTCGATCGGAACTACGTCAAGTGCGTCCACGCGCTCCTCGACCGCGGGAACTATCCCGGTATCGCGACCCACGATCCGGCGATCATCGCCGAGGTGAAGCGCTACGTCGCGGAGAAACGCATCGATCAGTCGACGATTCGAATTTCAGATGTTGTATGGCGTCCGTCGCGACCTGCAGGAGCAACTCGTGCGCGAGGGATATCGCATGCGCGTGTACGTGCCGTTCGGCACGCAATGGTATCCGTATCTCATGCGACGTCTCGCCGAGCGACCGGCCAACGTGGCGTTCATCACCGGCAACATCGCGCGCGAAATGCTTGGCCGCCGGAAGCAAACACGATGATGGCCGCGCGGTTCGTGCCGCCGGATCACTCCAAGGGTGACGAGGCGACGATCGGCGGCTACGCCGCCGTGCACGACCGACCAGCCGCGTTCGAGGGATCGGACGGGTTCTCGTACAGCGTCGAGATGATGGCGGAAGAAACCGACGATGTCGCCGCGGTCTGGTCCGCATTCTTTCTCTTCATCAAGTGGGCGCGTCTCGGCGCGCAAACGCCTGAAGGCCATCTCGAGAGTCCTTATCTCGCGCGCGGAGCGACCGAACGCGAGGCGCGCGAGCGGCTCGGCGCCACGCGTCTCGAAGACGTGAAAACGCTGCTCGATCGCCTGATCGCCGAGCGCGACGGCGCTGGATCCACGCGGCGGTGGTGGGACGCAATGAACGACGCCGCCGAGTGACGGAATCAGCCGCGGTGCATGGCGTGGTGCTCAGTGGGACCGGCGGCGTGTGGCAAGTTCGCACCGCCGACGGCGACACGATCGACGTGTCGCTTCGCGGCCGTTTGAAAAAATCCGATAGCGGACGCCGGGCCGACGGATCGCTGCGGCGCGATACGATTTCAGCGCGCGCGGACACACTCAAGCTCGCCGTCGGCGACGACGTGCGACTCGAACGATCCGAGCGCGGCGACGAATTGGCGATCGCCGAGATTCTGCCGCGCCGGTCGAAGCTCGCGCGCCGGGCGCCCGGCGGCGGGCGCGGTGAACGGGTCGTAGCGGCCAACGTCGACCAAGTAATCGTCGTGTTCGCCGCGGCGAATCCGGAGCCGCATCCGCGCATGCTCGACCGATTTCTGGTGATCGCCGAGGGGAACAGTCTCGCGGCGCGGATCATCATCAACAAGGTCGACCTGGTCGGCGAGAAGGCCGCGCGAGAGCGCTTCGCCGCGTACGAACGCGCCGGCTACCCCGTGCACTATGTGAGCGCGAAGGCGGCCATCGGCGTCGACGCCGTGCGTTCGGCGTTCGTCGGTCGTCGTTCTGTGCTCAGCGGACCGTCGGGGGTCGGAAAGTCGTCGTTGCTCAACGCGCTGTTTCCTGGCGCCAATCTGCGCGTCGGCGCGATCAGCGAGTCGGTCAACAAAGGCATGCACACGACGGTCGGTGCGCTCATGATGCCGCTCCCCGACGACGAAGGCGGCTACGTGATCGACACGCCAGGGCTGCGCGAAGTCGGCTTGTGGGGCGTGGCCGCGCAAACGTTGGATCGGTGTTTTCCCGAGATCCGATCGGTGCGCGATCAATGCCGGTTCGCCGATTGCCGCCACACGGTTGAACCGGGCTGCGCGGTGCGCGACGCAATGCGAACCGGCGGGCTGAGCGAGGAGCGCTACGAGAGCTATCTCAAACTGCGCGACGAGCTCGACGCGCAACCGTGATCTCGCAGGATCACGGCGCGGCCGATCGTCTACCAGGAGCCGCGCTCGCCAGCCATCGCGATGACTTTGCTGAGACGATCCGCGGCGTGCCGCCAGTTCACCTGGACCGCGAGCTCCGCATCGTCGGCGCGACCTTCGTCGATGGCCGCGGTGATGATGTCGTGCTCGTACACCGATGTGCGGATGTCGCCCGTCAGCATGCTGATGTACATGCGGATGTAGCGTTCCGCCTGCGGCTTGACCGCGTCGTGCAGCGCGATCAGGCGCGGGCCGGCGCTCGCCTCGATGATGCGGCGATGGAACCGCTGATCGGCGTCGTACAAGCTGCTGTGGTCGATTGGCAGCGCCTTGCCCGCGCGATGGAACTCGGCGTTGAGCGATTTCAGATCGCGCACGAGGTTGCGACGCTCGTTTGACCCGAGCTGCGCGGCGTTTCGCGATCCAAGGCCTTCGAGCGCGCCAACGATGTTCAACAACTCGTACACATCGTCTCGCGTCAGCGGCGCGACGGTGAGTCGCGACTGCTGCGCGCCGGGGGATCCGTTGACGTATCCCTCCTGCTGGAGCCGCTGCAGCGCCTCGCGCACGGGTGTGCGACTGACGCCAAGTCGCGTGGCGATCTCTGTCTCGACAATGCGACTGCCCGGTGCGAGCAAACCCTGAACGATCAGGTCGCGCAGCCGCGTATAGACTTGTTCGGGTCGCGATCCGTGTGGCGCGTCGGCCGCGCTTCCAAGCGGAAGCTCGTCGGTGCCGTCGATCGAAATGGCTCGCGGTGTTGGCTTTCGGATGGCTGTCATGGGCGCGATGAATACTGGTGCACGGCGCGGAGTCGGGCAACTATTGCTCTGCCGTTGCTCGATTTCTTTACGAACGCGACATTGTCAGCGACCCATGGACCACCCTCACGCCGCGTGTCCGTCATGAGCTGGGCGCTCGAAGAATTCTTCGCCGCGGTCGAGGAGGAATTTGGCGTGCCGGCCGGCGGGCCCAACGAGCAGTTTCTTGAGACGCCCGGGTCGGTGATCGACTTCATCGTCGACAACACGAAACCAACGGACGGGATGTCCGACGACGAGCACCGCGATCACATCGCCGGCGTGGTTGGCGAGATCATGGCGCGCACGCTCGGCGTCACGCGCTACAACGAAGGCTCGCGGTTCGTTCAGGACCTGCACGTCCGATGAGCGCGCGCCGCGTGCTGCTTGCCGACGCCGACGCGTTCTTCGTCGCCGTCGCGCGTCTGGTCGACCCTGAAGGCGCTGGCCAGGCGCCGCTGCTCATCGTCGGTGGACGGCGCGGGGGGCGCGGAGTCGTGTGCTCGGCGTCATACGAAGCGCGCAAGTTCGGCGTGCGTTCGGCGATGCCAATCTCGCGCGCGGTCCGGCTGTGCCCCGATGCGATGTGCGTTCCAGTTCCGCGGAAGGCATGCGCCGAAAAAAGCCGAGAAATTCGCTCGGTGCTCGAGCGCTTTGCGCCGATTGTCGAAGGGGCGAGCGTCGACGAATGGTACCTCGACGTCGGCGGAACCGAAGCGGTCTACGGCCACGAGCCACTCGCGGCAACGGCATCGCGCATTCGCACCGCCGTCACCGCCGTGACGGGATCTGTCCGTGTCGATCGGCGGCGGAACATCGAAGTTGGTCGCCAAACTCGCCGTGGAGCGCGCGAAGCCGAAGCCCGGCTCGGGTGCGACCGGGGTGCACATCGTCGCCGCGGGTTCGGAGGCCACGTTTCTCGAGACCTTTGATCTCGCCGAAATTCCACTCATCGGCCCGCGCTTTCAGGAACGTCTCGCCAGGCTCGGCATGCATCGCGTGACCGACGTACTGCAGTACGACGCGACAACGCTCACGCAGTGGCTGGGCGAACGTGAGGCGGCGTGGCTGTACGACCGCGTCCGCGGAATCGATGCAAGAGAGATCGAAGGACACGGCGACGCCAAGAGCATCAGCCGCGACGAGACGTTCGGTGCGGACATCGACGACGACGACGAGCTGCGGCGCGAACTGCTCGCGCTGGTCACGCGAGCCGCGACCGATCTGCGCGGTGACGGGTTGGCCGCGCGAACGATCACGGTGCGAATTCGCGACCATGACTTTCGAACACGCCAGGCGAGTCGCACGCTCGACACGTCGGTGATCGCCGATCGAGTGATCCTCGAGGTAGCGCACCGGCTGTTCGACAAGTTGCGTCGTGCGCGCCGCGTACCCGCGCGTCTGATCGGCGTCGGGCTGTCGTCGCTCGCGGCGGATGCGACGGCCGATCAACTCACCCTGTTCGAACGTGCCGATTCCAGGCTGACCGAAACCGACCGTGATCGAGTGCTGTCGCGCACCATCGACCAGGTTCGCGCCCGGTTCGGCGAGCGCGGCATCCTGCCGGCGCGACTGTCGACTAGCGGGACGTCCGCGTCGACCGCTTTTTTCGCGCCGGCGTCTTCGAGCGCTTCTTCGCCGGCGCCCGTTTCGCCTGCACGCGTTTCGCCTGCACGCGTTTCGCTTGCGCGCGCGCCGCACGCGTTTCTCGTTCGCGCCGATCTCTTCCATTGTCCGCCCGGTCACGACCGACGTCATTTCGTCGGCGACGACATCGTACTTGGCGTCCGCCGTTTCGTCGCGGTGTTTGATGAGCAGCCACTGCGCTCGGTCGGAATCGTCGCGACGCATACGGACGAGTACCCAGCCGCCGATCAAGCGCTTGCCGTGCAGCACGACCTTCAGGTCGCCGCGCTCGTACCCGTCGCGCAGCGCCTCCGCGCCGCCGCCGCCCTCCGGTTCGTATGTACCGCGATCCCACAGCATCACCGAACCGCCGCCGTATTCGCCTTTGGGGATGCTGCCCTCGAATGTGTTGTACTCGAGCGGATGATCTTCCACTTCCATCGCCAGCCGGCGAACGGCAGGATCGTAGCTCGGACCCTTGGGCACAGCCCAGCTCTTCATCACCCCATCCAGCTCGAGGCGAAGGTCAAAGTGCAAGCGACTCGCGGCGTGCTTCTGAATCACGAAGTGCAGCGCGCGCGACGACTTTCGCCGAGCCGCTTGGCCTCGTGGCTCGCCGGTCTTCGTGAAATCTCGTTTGCGTTTGTATTCGCCGAGCGGCGTTGACCTGCGGGTGCGACGAGTGCGTGTCGGCATGTCTCACTCGGGACGTTGGCAGACGAATCGGGCAAGCCGTGTGCCCCGTGCGGACTGGGCTCAGCCGGTCACGCGACGCTCGCTCGTGGTGATCATCGCAACGGAGCCAAGAATGATGGCTGCGGCAGCGAGCGTGCGTCCCGTTACCGGTTCGCCGGCGATAGCCCACCCGAGAAACACGGCGACGAGCGGGTTCACGTACGCGTACGTCGACGCCTTCGCCGGCGTTACCGCTTGCAGGAGATAGATGTAGGCGGTGAATCCGATGAGCGAGCCGAACGTCACGAGATACACCCACCCGACCCATGAAGCGGCGGAAATCTGAGTCACATGCAGGCGCGCCGGCTCGCCGAGCAGCGTGCCAACAACGAGAAGCGCGATGCTGCCGGCGAGCATTTGAATCCCCGTCGACATCGCCGCCGACCGCGGCCGCGAGCCATACCGGTTGTACACCGATCCCGCCGCCCAGCCGAGCGATGAGAGAATGAGCACGGATCGCCGCACCGATGTCGACACCACCTCGTGCCGACGACACGCCGGGGTTGACGAGCAACACCAAGCCGGCGAGTCCGACGACGATGCCGAGCATGACTCGACCGCGAGGACGTACGCCGCGCGGGCCCGCCCAGTCCAGCAGCACCATCCATAGCGGAACCACGGCGACGAGCAGCGCAGCCAGTCCCGACGGCACGCGCTGCTCCGCCCACGATACGGCGCCATTGCCGGCGCAGAGCATCAGGCCGCCGGCGATCGCCGCGTCGCGCCACTCGCGTCGCGTCGGGCGCGGTGCACCCCGATGGCGCGCCCACGCGTAGAGAATCGCGCCCGACACCACGAACCGTGCGCCGATCATGAGAAACGGCGGAATCGTCTCGACGGCGTAGCGGATCGCGAGATACGTCGACCCCCACACGATGTACAGCGCGGCGAACGCGGCGGTGATACGCGATCGCGGATATTCGTTCGGACGATATGGCGACGCGACGTCGTCCGCGACGGCAGTCTCTGTTTCAGTCAATCGCCCTCTACCAATCGACGCAGCGCTGCGACGTCGAGATGGGGTGTGGTAGTCGGGGCGTCGTCGCCCGCGGACGGCGCCGCACTGGAAACTCGCGGTAGTGTCGTGACAAAGCGAGCGTTCGCGCAACGTCCGGATTTGCGGAGCGTCGCGGCAACCACGATGCCGTCCCGGGTCACCAGTCCTTCGTCGCAGATAATGACGTCGAACGGCGTTTGGTTCGCCAGACGCAACGCCATCTCGCCCGAGGATGCCGTGATGACGGCATGACCGCGCGAGGACAAAAACGTCTCGACCTCGGTTTGATCGGGTAGCGACGTGTCGGCCACCAAAAGAATGTCGAACGCGCGCGCGGCTTGGTTCGACTCCGCACGCTCGCCGTGCGACACGAGGCGCTTGTGCACAATCGACGCGCAGCGAATCGCTTCGCTGTTGATCGTGTCGAGCGCCGCACGATCTTCAGGCGGCCAGTGCTTCTTCAGCAGCAGCTGCGAGAACCCCAAGATCGCCGCAAGCGGGTTATTCAGCTCGTGCGCCAGCGCGGCCAGCGACTGCTGAAAGGGACTCTCAACGGTCGCCACGGCTGGGCTTGGCGTCGACCGTAGAAGGGCCTGACTTGGGGTTTTGGTCAGAATCAGGGGGCAAGCTCATCATCGACTCAACTGGCGCTGACCTGGCGACGGACCCCTCGGCGGGTCGATTTAAGGCAGCTAATCAAGGCTTAAATATCGAATCGGGTATCTGGTAGTCAAAAGGACGGCTTTCCGCCGGCCAAATCAAGACATTGCGGCACTTTGAAAGCCAACGATAGCCCTCGCGCAATTGGCCATGGTGTCATATACTTAACGCGTCAATCATTTACTCACGTGCCATATACAGGTCGTCGATTGAAAGACCGAGACGCTGCGTTTGAGATGGAAGCCCTCCCGTGGATCGATGATGTGTATCGATTCGCGCTATCGCTCACACGCGACGAGTCCGACGCGGACGACATCGTACAGGATACGTTCCTGCGCGCGTTTCGGTCATGGCACACGTACCTGCCGGGCAGCGACTGCCGGCGTTGGCTCTTCACCATTTGTCGCAACGTGTTCCTGCGCTCACGTGAGCGCGCGCGCCCAACGGTCGAGCTGGACGCGACCGAATTGGATGCAGCGGCGGCAGGGTCGGTCTATGCGACCGCCGTCCGCGAGGGGTTCGAGGACATTTTTTCACGCCTCGATCTCGCGCCCGCTATCAGCGACGCCCTGAACAAGGTCCCGGAACCATTCCGCTCCACGCTGATTATTGTGGATGTGGAAGACCAGTCGTACGAATCGGCCGCCGAGATGCTCGGCGTGCCGATTGGTACGGTGCGGTCCCGGCTGTTCAGAGGTCGACGCCTGATGCAGGAGCAATTGCTCACGTACGCCATTGATGCGGGCTTCGGCCCTCGTCCGGCGTTCGTTGAGCAGCGACGAAATGCCTGAAACCATCTCAGAGGTCATTCCCACCGAGTGCACGGAAGTCGTGCTGCATGTGTGGGACTACCTCGACGGTCAACTGAACGTTGATGCAACGACGGCACTGCAGGCACACATCGCCGTGTGCCCGCAGTGCTACGAGTATCAACTATTTCAGGAGAGCTACCTCAACGCCGTCGCGGCGTTGCGCGGGCGCAGCTCCGCGCCCTGGCGGGTCAAGGCGCGCGTGTTCGCGTCGCTCGCCGCCGAAGGACTCGCCACGCGCTGACTACAGCGCGCGGCGTGCACGTCACGCTTGCGGCGTCCACACCTTCTGGCGGACGGGCGGAAACGCTTCTCCGTTCAAGATCAGTCGCGACTCGATGACGACGTCCGCGCCAAGCGACGCGGCGACCGAGCAGTACCGCTCGAACGACAATTGAATCGCACGCTCGGTGTGCTCGCGATCGATCCCCGCGCCGTCGATGGAAAACGACAGCTCCGCGCGTTCAACGCGGCGCGGAAACTCCGGTCGGCGATGCGCGGTGACGTGAACAGTCATGCGTTCGACGGGCGTCTTCCGCTTTGCGATGATGTCGATGACATCGGTCGCCGAACAGGTCGCCATTGAGTTGAGCAGCGTTTCGACCGGCCCCGGCGCCTGCTTGGCGTCCGCGTCGATGCGATGCGTGCGGCCGCCGGGCCCGGCGTCGAACAGATGCTCGCCACGCCAGGTGACATCGGTCTGCGTGATCACCGGCGCGTGAGCGGCGTCGGGTTTTGTCGATGTAGACATTATGGCTCCGGGTGGCTCTCTATCGCTCGATTGGGGCACGGACCGAGTTGCCCCATTCGGTCCAACTGCCGTCGTAGTTTCGAACTTTCTCATAGCCGAGCAGGTAGCGCAAGACGAACCAGGTATGGCTCGAGCGTTCGCCAATGCGGCAATACGCGATCACGTCGTCGGCCGGCGACAGCCCTTGTTCCTGCTCGTAAATCGCGCGGAGTTCGTTCGCCGGCTTGAATGTGCCGTCGGGGTTGGCGGCGCGGGCCCACGGCACGCTCTTGGCGCCGGGAATGTGACCGCCGCGGAGCGCGCCTTCCTGCGGATAGTCGGGCATGTGCAGTTTCTTTCCAGAATACTCATCGGGTGAGCGGACGTCGACGAGTTTGCGCGCCGGACCGGCGTGGGCGCGGACGTCGGCCATGAACGCCCGGACCGGCGCGTCGTCGCGCGGCTTGGCCGTGTACGAGGAGCGGGCCGGCGTGGGAACGTCGGTCGTCATCGTGCGGTCTTCCTGCTCCCACTTCACTCGTCCACCGTCGAGAATCCTGGCGTTGGTGAACCCGAAGAGCTGAAACACCCAGAACGCGTACGTGGCCCACCAGTTGTTCTTGTCGCCGTAGAAGATCACGTTGGTCGAGTCGTCGATCCCTTTCGCGCGCAGGAGTTCCTGGAACTGTTCGCGCGAGACGTAGTCGCGGACGAGCGGATCGTTGAGGTCGGCGTGCCAGTCGACCTTCACCGCACCGGGAATGTGACCGGTGTCGTAGAGCAGGACGTCTTCGTCGCTTTCGACGATGCGCAAATTGTCATCGCCGAGATGCGCCGCGAGCCACGCGGTGCTGACGAGCGCCTCGGGGTGCGCGTAGCCCTTGGCGACGGGGGCCGCGTCGGGCTGTGTATCGGTGTGAGCCACTGGGATTCTCTCTTCGTTACTAGCCGATTCGCGTGCCGTTGGCGACCGGCTGGTCGACCGCGAGGAGCACGACTTCGCGCTCCGTCGGCATCGCGCCAAGGACGAGCACCTCACTCACGAAACCGGCGATGCGCCGCGTCCCGAGGTTCACCGCGGCAACCACCTGACGCCCGACCAACTGGTCCGGTCGATAATGCATCGTGAGCTGCGCGCTCGAGCGGCGTTCACCGAGCTCTGCTCCGAAGTCGATGCGCAACTTGATCGACGGCTTGCGCGCCTCGGGAAACGGCTCGGCTTCGACCACCGTGCCGACGCGCATATCGATCGCGAAGAACTCGTCGGCGGTCGCCATACGCGAAAGATACCTACGACAGCCAGCGGGCGACGACGTCGGCGACGACCGGCCAGCCCGGTTCGACAGTGATCATGTGTCCATGTCCGGCGAGTGTCTGCAGAGGCGCGGAATACCGGCGCGCGACGCGCTCGACGATCCCGTGCGGAATGAAGCGATCGTCGTCGCCGGTGATGGCGAGCAGTGGGCACCGCACGCGGTCCGCATCCACCGGAACGCCGGTGATCGACATGTCGCGCGCGGCGCGCCCGCTGTCGGGCATGAGTCGCGCGAGCACCGCGTCCTGGTCGGCGCGCGAGAGGCGGTTGAGCACGAGGTCGCGCAGGTCGTTCGCCACTGGGCGCACCAGGCGCGAGGCGAAGATGGCGGGAAGGTATTTGAGTTGTTTGATGACGACGCGCGGCGACAGCACGGAGATTCCGCGCGGCGGCGCGGGCGCCACGAGGACGGCGGCATCGATCGCGCCCGCTTCAGCGAGTCGCTGGGCGATCAGGCCGCCCATCGAGTGCCCGACGACCGCCGGCATTCCGTCGCGCTCCGCCACCGCGACCGCGACGGCGCGTGCGTCGTCCGTGAAGTCGTCCAACGACGCGCGACCGAGATCGATTCCCGGCCGGCTCCCGCCGCGGCCGCGCAGGTGGACGGCGTACGCCGGAAAGCCGCGGTCGGCGAAAAAGGGAAGCCACGACTCCCAGATGGTGGCGTCGGCGAAGTAGCCGTGCACGAACACCACCGCGCGGCGCGTGGCGCGTGCGGGCCGCGCGCAGAGTACGCCCAGGTCGCCAATGCGAATCGATTCGAGCGTCGCGGCCACGCGGATACCATTTCCCGTGAGAGAGTGTGAAGCTTCAATCATAATGTCGCCGCCAGCGCCCGCCTCGGGTCCACTTCTCGAACCGTACTCACGCCACATTCTGGTGTGCGTCGGCGGCTACTGCTCGGCGGATCACCGGGGGCGCGAGCTGTATCAGCTGCTGCCGTCGCTTCTGCAACGCGAGGGCCTTCTCTTCGGTCCCAAGCGAGTGAAGCGTGGCGAGACGCCGTGCCTCGGCGTATGCGCCGGTGGGCCGATCGTCGTCGTGTATCCGGAAGGCGTGTGGTACGCCGCGGTAACGCCGGCACTCCTCGAGCGGATCGTCGTCGAGCATCTGGCGCGGGGGAGGGTCGTCGAGGACGCAGTGTTTCACCGACTGTCGAACGAGTAACCCGCGCTCCCCATTGCTCCAGCGCCATGACGGCCGCAGTTTCTCGTCATGCCGAGCGACATTCTGTACGAGCGCACCACTGGCCACGGGCCGTCGGTGCGCATTCGCGTGACGAGTGAATCGGGCGCGTCGCCCGTCACCGCCGTGCTCGAAGTGGATCGACGCGCCGGCACGCCGCGCGGCGGTCTTGGAATGCTGCCCAACCTCGTCGACTGCGAGGCGGCGAACGAGTCGGATGCGCTCGCAGCGCTCGAGTCGCAGGCGAGCGACGATCGCGCAATCGCGCAACTCATGCGCGAACGAGGGCTGCGCTAAGCTTTCTTGTCGGTCGGCTCTGGGCGTTCGGGGCGCGTCGAGCTCGGCCAGCTCCTCGTGCACGATGCGCAGGAGCCGCGGCCAGACGTGCACGGCGTAGCGGAAGAAGCTCTCGCGCGCCGCCGGGTTCTCGTGCAGGAATTCGCTCAAGCGGCGATGCGCCTTGAGCGTGTTGCACCCCCTGCACGCCGTCACTAAGTTGCCTTCCGAGCGATCGCCGCCGCGAACGCGCGGCTGGACGTGATCCAACGTGAGCTCGTCGGCCGGGAATTGCTGGCCGCAGTAGCCACATCTGAATTCGTCGCGCTCGAAGATTCCGTTCCGCTTCAATGGACAACCTCCCCAAGTCCCGGCGGATGATCATGGACCGGGCGCGCCACTATCTGCTCGAGCAGATTGGCGGCGATCCGTTGCGTCCGACCGACAACGACGCTCCTCCGCGTTTGACCTTTCACGCCCTCGAGAAGATCCGCATGTCACGCTCCCGCGAACGCATTCTGGCCAACCTCGACGAGATGTACAGCGAAGCATTCGAGCGGGCCAAGGCCACCGGCGATTCCACGCAGATGGCGACGCTCGACTTCGCCTACCGCCGCGAGCAGCTCTACTTCGAGATTCTGCTCGACGTCCGCGACGCGATCGAGAAGCGCGGCTAGCGCGACTGATCGGAGTTGGGCACGACGAGCGACGCGACGATCGACAGCGCCAACACCGACAGAATGATTCCGAGCGACAGCGCGATGTCGATTCGGAACAGGTGCTCGGTCAACATCTTGAATCCGACGAACGTCAAGATGACGGCGAGCCCGTATTTCAGCAGGTGAAACCGGTCGACGACGGCGGCGAGTAGAAAGTACAGCGACCGCAGCCCGAGCACGGCGAAGATGTTCGACGTGAACACGATGAACGGGTTGGTGGTCACGCCGAAGATCGCGGGAATGGAATCGATCGCGAAAATGAGATCGGTAAATTCCACGAGAATGAGCACGAGCAGCAGCGGCGTGGCGATGCGACGGCCGGCCTCGACGATGAAAAAGTGCTTGCCGGAATAGTGGTTCGACATCGGAACGAACCGCCGGACGATTTGCACGATGCGATTCTGTTCTCCGTCGAACGCATCGTCGCGCTTGATCGCCATGCGCACGCCCGTGACGACGAGCATCGCGCCAAACACGTACAGCACCCAGTGAAAGTTCGCGATCAGCGCCGATCCCACCGCGATGAATGCGCCGCGCATCACGAGCGCGCCGAGGATGCCGTAAAACAGCACGCGATGATGGCAGTCTTTCGGAACGCGAAAGTACTCGAAGATGAGCACCATCACGAAGATGTTGTCGACGCTCAGCGACTCTTCGATGACGTAGCCGGTCAGGAAGGTCAGGGCGACGTGGCGGCCGGCCCACAGATGGAGGCCGAGCGCGAACAGCAGCGCGAGGGCCACCCACACGGCGGTCCAGATGCCTGCCTCGACGGGCCGGATCTCGTGGGGCCGGCGATGAAACACGCCGAGGTCGAGCGCGAGCATTGCGAGGACGAACGCAATGAACCCGAGCCAGAACCACATGTTGATCGCAGGCATGTGCGTAGCAAAGCTAGCGTGTGAGCGCCGCGCGGATACCGGTGCAATCGGCCGAGATTCGGCGCGAATGTCCGGGCGGCGCGCCGCCGGGGCACGACTCGTGATGACGATGGCCGTGGGTAGGTCGTGAACGAATGGAATTGGTCCCGGCGGCTGATGTCGATTTCACGTAATTGGAGATGGCGAATGGCCGGTGTTTGCGCCGGCTTGGTTGCCGCGGCGGCGCCCACGCTGGCCGTGGCCGCGCAAGCGTCGCCCGGTCGCGCGCTGGTGCCGGGCGTGGCGTACACCATTCGCGTCACGAGCGTCCCGCAGTCGGGCGCAGGCCTGATGGGCGCGACGTCCAATGCCGCGCAGAGTTACGTCGGGCACGCCGTGTTCGCCGCAAACCGGGGCCGCCTCGACATCGTCGATGGAGGCGCGGACCCGATGTTCGCCGCGGGTGACTACGTCCTCTTCGACTCGACCGCCCTCGTCGTCGTCCATCCGGCCACCCGGGAGTTCGTGCCCATCCAGCGCGACTCCACCGTTCCAAGCGAGGAGCAACTATCGTCGCTCGGCATTCAAATGGAAGTGTCGGACGAGAAGGTGACGCTCGACAGTCTGGGAGGCGCCGACACGGTGGCCGGCGTGGCGACGATTCACTATCGCATGATCACCGCGTTCAACATGAAAGTCACCGCGGCGACGATGCAACAGCGGTTGGGAACGGAGGCCACCACCGACTATTGGGTGGCCGTCGTCCCCGGGTTGCCGGGCAACCCGCTTCTGCGGGCGAACGGCGTACCGGGCCAGCATCCGCTCGGCGCCATGTTCAAAGATCTTGAACGGCGCGTCGATTCGGCGAGCGCACGAATGGGCGCGGCGGTCGCGCTGCGGACGACGACGCGGACCCGTCTCATCGAAGGACCAGGAGCGAGCGCCACGATCGATCAGACGTCGGAGGTCTCGAACATCACTCGCCGTCCGGTCGATGTGAGTCTGCTCACGCTGCCGGCGAACTACACGCAGCGCGCGTCGTCCGGCGCGGACGGCGGATCAGACGCCGGGGCGCGGTGGCGTGTGCCGCCGCGCCCCAGCAGACGCTAGAACCGAACGATGTCCTCGCAGGCGCGCTTGATGTCGTCCGTCTGCGGCAGGGTCGCATCCTCGAGGCGCGGCGCGTAGCCGACGAACGTGTCGGTCGACGCCACCCGTTTGACCGGGGCATCGAGCCACGCGAAGCAGTCGTCGGCGATCCGCGCGGCGATCTCGGCGCCGTAGCCCCATGACAGAGAATCCTCATAGAGGACCACGACGCGATTCGTCTTCTTGACCGACTCGTAGACCGTCTCCTGATCCCACGGCGACAGCGTGCGCAGGTCGATCAGCTCCACCGACAGCCCCGATTCGGCCAACTGGCTCGCCGCGGCAAAGGCGCGCTGTACGGTCGCGCCGTACGTCACCACGGTCACATCGGTGCCCTCGCGGACGACCCGAGCCTTGCCGAACGGAATCATGAAGTTCGGGCCCGGGTACGCGGCTTTGTTGTACGTCTGCCGGTACAGATGCTTGTGCTCGAGAAAGAGCACGGGATCGTCGCAGCGGATGGCGGTGCGCAGCAGGCCGTTCGCGTCGAGCGCCGTTGCCGGACACACGACACGGAGCCCGGGACAGTGCGTGAACAACGACGCGCCGGTCTGGGAGTGATAGATGGCCCCGCGGATGTAGCCGCCATACGTCGTGCGAATGACCACCGCCGAGCTGAAGTCGCCGTTGGAGCGCCAGCGCATGGTCGCCAGCTCGTCGCGGATCTGCATGTAGGCGGGCCAGATGTAGTCGAAGAACTGCACTTCGACCACCGGCTTGAATCCGCGGATGGCCAGCCCGATCGCGCGGCCGACGATCGTTGCCTCGGCCAACGGAGAGTTGTAGACGCGCGCGCCGCCGAATTCCTTCTGCAGCCCCCACGTCACGCCAAACACACCGCCCTTGCCCTTGACCTCGCCGCCGTATTGCTCCCGCGACAGGTCGGCGACGTCCTCGCCGAACATGAGGATTTTCTCATCGCGCCGCATCTCGTCCCGCATGCAGGCGTTGAGCAGTTCGACCATCGTGGTCTCGTTGCCCGAGAACTGCGGATCGTCTTCGGTATCGAACGCGTCGCTCGTCGGATCGACGTCCGGCGAGTAGACGAAGTTGTACACCGTGTCCGCGGCCGGCTGCTCCTCGGCCAGCGCGGCGTCCGTCGCGGCCAACACTTCCGCGTCGACTTCTTCCGAAAGCGCTGCCAACTCAGCGTCGGTCGCGTAGCCTTCGGCGACGAGCCACTTGGGAAACACCATGACCGGATCGCGCGCCGTTTCTGCCTCGCGCTCTTTGGTCGGTTTGTACTTGAGTTCGTCGTCCGACTGCGAGTGCGAGTACGGGCGGATCACGTGCGCGTGAACGAGCGCCGGCCCCTTTCGCTTGCGCGCATAGTCGACGGCCTTTTGCAGCGCTTGATAGCTGGCCACGAAGTCGCAGCCATCCACCTCTTGCACGTGCAACCCCGGGAACGACGCGACCAGCTTCGAGATGCTCCCGCCAGCCGTGTTCACCTCGACCGGCACCGAGATGGCGTACCCGTTGTCTTCAACGAGATAGACAATGGGCAAGCTCAGGTTGCAGGCCGAGTTGAGCGACTCCCAGAATTCGCCCTCGCTCGTCGTCCCTTCGCCAGTCGAGCAGAACACCACTTCGTCCTTCTCGAAACCGTCGGTGATGTCGAGCAGCTTGGCGCGAAGCGTTGCCTCCGCCGAACCGACGGCCTGCAGGAACTGCGTGCCGGTGGGCGACGACGTCGAAACGATGTTGAGTTTTTTGTGCCCCCAATGGCTCGGCATCTGACGCCCGCCGGAATTGGGATCCTTTGCCGCGCCAACGGCGGAGAACAGCATCTCCTCCGCGGTCATGCCAAGCTGAAGGCAGAGCGCCCGGTCGCGGTAATACATGTAGAACCAATCGTACGCGGATCGGAACACCATCCCGGCCGCCGTGAGGACCGCCTCGTGGCCGGCGCCTGAGATCTGGAAGAAGATCTTGTTCTGCCGCTTTAATTGCAGCTCTTTGTCGTCGAGCCGACGCGAAAGGAGCATGGTCCGGTACGCGCCCACGAGTTGGTCGCGCGAGAGTCCGGCCGCCGTTTTCCGCTCGGCTTTGCTTGTCGTGGCCATGGCAAAAAATTTAACGCCGGCCCCGAAAATCTGCTGGCCGCCATGCAACTGGCGCACGCCGGTGCAACAATCTGGCGCTGTTCAAATGGCACCGTCCGTGCGTTCGTGGAGGGCATGGAGAGCCAACTTCACTGCACCTTCTGCGACCTGATCCGTGGTTCGGCGGAGGTGTCGATCTGTCATGAGGACAGCGATGCGATCGCCTTCATGGACATTCAGCCGGTGAACAACGGCCACGTGCTGGTGGTTCCGCGCCAGCACTATGAATCCCTGCTCGATGTGCCGCCCGAAATCGGGATGCATCTGTTCCAGGTGAGCATGCGCCTGGCCGCCGCGATCCGCAAAGTCACGGGGACGGACGATCTGAACATCGTCATCAGCAGCGGGCCGGCAGCGGGGCAGGACGAGCCGCACTACCATGTCCACATCATTCCGCGGCGGGCCGGCGACGGTTTTGACATCCCGCTGCCCTTCGACGGCTCGCAGATGCCGGATCGGACGATACTCGACGCCTACGCCGCGCGAATCATCTCGGCGCTGACCGACCCGATGCGAATCGACCGGGCAGCATCCGCGCCGAAGGACAGGGTGAGCGAGCGATCGAGCGAACGGCCAAGTGAACGCGTCAAAGCGAAGTCGTCACGACCGCCGATAGAACGGTCAGTTGCGCTTCCGGCATATGACGAGTCTACGCGAAAGAGGCCGTCATCACCGACCACGGCGCGGGACCCACAGCATCCCGACGGCCGGTGGCGGATTCGCGAGGGCGCGCATGGCGAATTGCTGTACGAGCCAAAACCAGAAGCGGACGACGCGGCGTAACGACGCCGCGGATGGGACGGTCTGTCAACAAGCCGGCTGTTTCTCTGACTGGCGCAAAACCCCGCCACGGGCACCTGACCCGTGGCGGGGTTTTGCCTTTTTAGCGAGGCGACATTGTCACGACTTCGGCAGGTTCATCATGTCTCCCTCCCCCGCGCTCCCCACGCGCCGCGTCGGGCCAGAACACTCCCTGTGGGGCAACAACAGCGCGCCATCAAACGCGCCATCAAGCGCGCGGCCATGCGCGATTGTGGCCGGCGCTGCGTCTACTGCGCCGCGGCGCTGGACTTCGACTTTGCCACGCTCGACCACGTATATCCGCTAGCACACGGCGGCGCGCACGCGCCGGGGAACGTCGTGCTGGCGTGTGCGCAGTGCAACCGGCTCAAGGGCGACATGCTGCCGACCGATTTTTTCGCTCGCTACCCGTGGGCGGGACTCAACTTCATCGCCTACGCGCGCGCCGTGCATCGAGCGCTCAAACGATGTGCGCGGCGGGCAGTGAGTCTGGCGTTCGCCCGGGCGGCGTAGGCCTCGCGGTCAGTAGTCCACGGGCCTGAGGTACGACTCCCCGATCGCCGTCGGACTGACCATCGCCACGGTCGGGAGCCGGCGCTTCCAGTGTGTGCTCGCGACCCGGTGTTTGACGATCGCCACTTCGCCCGCGTCGAATCCGCGCGCGACGAGCTCGCTCTCCGTGTAGCCGCTGACCAACCAATTGAGGATCTCGTCCGCGCGCTCGTACGAGATCCCTAAATCCCCTTCGTCCGTCTGGCCGGCGACGAGATCGGCGGTCGGGGGCTTGCCGACGATGACCTCCGGCACGCCAAGATGTTTGGCGAGCGCCCAGACCTGCGTCTTGAACAAATCGCCAAGCGGGTTGACTGGCGGCGAATCGTCGGCGTGCCAGGTGAAATACCCGAACAGCCGCTCGGTCTTGTTGCCTGTGCCGAGGGGAATGCCCCGGTATTTGGCCGCGAGATCGAACAGCGCGATCATCCGGACGCGCGCCATGACGTTGCCGCGCCGCCCGTGCGGCGCGTCCGGCTCGTGCGTCAAGTAGCCGTCGACCGCGGCGCTGATATCGATGGTGCGCGACTGGATCCCGAGCGCGTCGATGACGAGTTGCGCGTGTTCCATGCTGTCGTGACTCGACGTGCTGTATGGCATCCGCACGCCCATCACCTTCTCCGGTCCGAGCGCCTTGGCGGCGAGGTACGCCGTGACCGCCGAGTCCACGCCGCCCGACAGGCCGACGACGGCGCAGTCGAAGCGGCGAATGCGCATCTCGTCCCGAATGAAGTGAACGAGCCATTGCTCGGCGAGCACGGGGTCGATCTCGAGCGGAGTGGGCGCGTTTTCGCGAGCCGGCGCGGCTGACACCACGCGAACGTGCCCCGCACCGCGATCCGTGTCGTGCTTCGATGCGACGGCGTGTACGGCGCGGGGCGGAGTGCCTCGCGGCCCAGGCGGATCGTACTCGCAGATCACGGGCCTGCGGGCCATGACGTCGTCCAAGCTCGCGCGCAGATGCGGCGCCATCGTTTCGAGATCGGCGACGAGCGGCATATCGGCGCGAGCGCGCGTGATGTCCGTGAGGTCGACGCTGATCGACAGGATCGCTTCATCCCACACCGGCGCGCGGGCGGGCACGTCCCCTTTGGGATTGGCGACCATCGAGCCGCCGGGAAAGAGCTTGCCGCCCTCGCTGCCGACGAGCGTCGACAGGGCTACGAACACGCCATGTTCGTCGGCGATGTCGCGTACGAGTCGGTCCCATCGGCTCACGCTCGCCGGTCCCGGAACTCCGTCGGGCCTGACCCACGGCCCGCGGGCGGGTGGCGCGGCGCAGAGGAAGATGATCTGCGCGCCGTCGAGCGCGGCAATCGTCGCCGTCATGCTGTGCCAAGCGTCTTCGCACACGAGCATCGCGGCGCGTCCCCACGGCGTGTCGAACGCGCGAACGTCGCGCCCACGCTCGACGAATCGCTCTTCGTCGAACAGTCCGTACGTGGGCAGGAACACCTTGCGATGGACATGCTGCACGCGCGGTTCGCCTTCGCCGAGCGTGACGTACATCGCGCTGTTGTACAGCCGGTTGTTCCAGATCTCGTAAAAGCCGAGTGTGACGTCGAGCGCGTGGGGCGCGGACACGGACGCCCGGTAGAGCGCGTCGAGGTCGGCGGCGAGAGTGCCGGCGGTGACGGCGTTGTCGCGGACCCCGCCCTCGAGGAAATACCCAGTGAGCGCGGTCTCGGGCAGGCACAGCACCGTCGGACGCGGCGTCAGTCGGTCGAGCTGGGCGAGCACCGGGCCCAGCCGCTGAAGATTGCCGGCGTAGTCGCCTTTGCGCGGCGCCAACTGCGCGATAGCGAGGTGAACGGTTGGCGGCATGGTGTAACTCAAAGATAAGCGGAAATGCCGGGAGAGGTGGCGGGGCGCGCACGGGCGCCCGTTCCCCGACCCGCGCCGGGTCGTCCTACAACGCGCGGCGGGGCCGCACGGCGTAGATCACCGAAACCACCGACAACTCGCGGTACTGTTGGGGGTAGCAACACCGATGCACGTCATGACCTTCTTGGAGCTTCGTTCTTGACACACCTTGGGGCCGGAAAATCGGCGCGGACTCGGCGAATAATCGCCGGCACGTTCATTTGTGCCACGCTTGCCGTCGGTAGTCGTGCGGCGAGTGCGCAGGACACGGCGCACAGCACGGGCGAAGCCTGGCAGCTCATTCAGCTTCCGCAATCGTCGCTCGTGCTGGCGCGCGACGGCACGTTGATCGGCGAGATCGGCCGCGAGATGCGGACCAGCGTGTCGATCAAGTCGCTGCCGAAGTTCGTCCCGCAGGCGTTCGTCGCCATCGAGGACCAGCGCTTCTATGAGCATGACGGCGTCGACGTCATCGGCGTGCTCGGCGCCATCAAGGGCAAAATCCTCCGCGAGAATCGCGGCGGTGCGAGCACCATCACGCAGCAGTTGGTCGGCTACCTGCACCCGGACATCATCGACCGTCGCGAAGTCAGCGGGACGGCGGGTTTTTCGCGCAAACTGCATGAGCAATCGGCGGCGCGCGAAATGGAAAAGCACTACACCAAGGACGTGATCCTCGAAGAGTATCTCAACCAGATCAACCTCGGTCGAGGGTGGTTCGGTGTCGCGGCGGGAGCGCGCCACTACTTCGGACACGGGCCAGACAAGCTGACGTTGGCCGAGGCCGCGACGCTGGCCGCGCTACCCAAGTCGCAGTCGCTCTACGATCCGATCGCGCATCCGCAGCGCGCGCGCGAACGTCGTGATCTCGTGCTGCAGCAAATGGCCGAGCAGCACTACATCACGCAGGAGTTGGCCGACAAAACGAAACTCGAGCCGCTCGTCACGGCGGCAAACGGTGGAATGTCTGCGCCGTCGGGCTACTTCGTGGACGAAGTTCGGCAGCAGGCGGAGCGCGCCGGCATTCCGGTCATGAACGGCGGCTATCGTATTTACACGACGCTCGACCCCGCGCTCCAACGCGACGCGGTGACCGCGCTCGTCGATGGCACGACGAAAATCGAACAGCAGAAAGGGTACAAACACGTCACGCAGGCCGACGCGCGCGCTGGCGACAGCGACTACCTCGAAGGGATGGCCGTGGCGATCGATCCGGCGACGGGCGACGTCCGTGCGCTCGTTGGTGGTCGGAACTATGCGCGCGCGCCGTACGACCGGGCCGTAGCGTCGCTGCGCCAGCCAGGATCGTCGATCAAGCCGATTGTCTACGCCAAAGCGATCGAAGACAGCGTTTCGGCGAACACGATCGTCCCGGATACGGCGCTCGAGATTCCGCTGCCATCGGGCGATGTCTACAAGCCGACCGAGATCGACGGAAAATTCCTCGGACCGATGACGATGCGCGAAGGCTTGATCCATTCGCGCAACATGGTCGCGATTCAGCTGGGACAGCGCGTCGGCATGGATTCGGTCGCTGCGCTGTCGCAGCGACTCGGCATCACGACGCCGATGGTACCGGTACCGGCGAGCGCGATCGGTGCGTCGGAAGTCCACCCGATCGAGCTGGTCGCAGCGTACACCGCGTTCGCCAACAACGGCGCCGTGGTGCAGCCGCGGTTCATCACCCGCATCGACGACCTCGCGGGCCGGACAATCTCGCAGCGTCCGCCGTCGACGCCGCAGCAGGTGCTCGATCCGCGCGTGGCGTTCATCGTGCGCGACATGATGAAGGACGTGGCCGAGCGGGGCAGTGGCGTGTCCGCGCGCCGTGCTGTTCCTGATCGCGTGCCCATCGCCGGTAAGACTGGGCACGACGAACGACAATGTCGACGTCTGGTTTGTGGGCATGACGCCGGATCTCGTGGCGGGCGTCTGGCTCGGCTTCGACAAGCCGAAGACGATCACGTCGGGAGCGGTCGGCGGCGGACTCGCCGCGCCAATTTGGGGTCAGATGATCGGCCGGTACTACGCCGACCACAACGCCGGAAGCTGGAGCGCGCCGCCCGACGGACTCGCCTACGCCGAGCTGGATCGTGTGACGGGCACCGTCGCCGTCGCCGCGACGCCGAACGACGAGCGGTACACGGAGTATTTCCTGCCGGGAACAGAACCGGCGGATCTCAAGAACAATCCGTGGACGATTCCGCAGTGGGGCCCGCTGTTCGTTCCCGTGCGCCCGCGGTGAACCGCCGGTCGACAACAAACTTGATATAGTGAGTTGTTAAAGAGAACGAGGCCGCATCGCGCTGGGCGATGCGGCCTCGTTCTGCCTACTCGGAACGATCGCGTCAGCTACGGGACGACGTGCTCGTCCAGCGACGATCTCATAGAACTTTTCCAGGTCGCCACGCAGCTTCTTCATCGACGGCGCGTCGATGTACATCATGTGGCCGGCGTCGAATCGATCGGTCGTGATGTTGTTCCTCGCGACCTTGGGGTCGATCGACAGGTGCGACAGCGTGTAGTCCACGGCGAAGTACGGCGTCGCCGCGTCGTAGTAACCCTCGGCGACGTACAGGCGCATGTACGGGTTTTTCGCAAACGCTCGTTCGAGATTCGGTACGACCGTCGCGTACGTGTTCTGCGGATAGTTCCATCGGCCGATGCCCCCGCCGAGGATGTAGTACACGTCCTCGTCGTGGAAGTTGAGCTCGCGCCGCGTGTAGTCGGTGAGCACGGTCGTGAAGGTATTCCGTATGCTGATGTCGCTCGGGTCGCCGACACCCGAACCGCCGCCGCGCCCACCACCCAACGGAGCGAAGCCGGTAAATCGCCCGTCGAGGCGACCGACCGTGACGTGCTGATCGCGCAACAACTCCGAGTCGAACGTACCCAGCGCAACGCGCAGGTCGTTCATGTCGATCACGTCTTTTGGCAACCCTGTGAAGCGCGCCATCTGGTCGATCGTCGTTTGACGTTCGGCCGACGTCTGCTTGTTCCCCTTCATCAACGCGCTCGCGTACTCGTTCGCCGCCCACTTCTCGGCGAGCGACGCGACGTCGCTCACGCCAAGCTTCTGCAAATCCGGGGGCAGCTTCTTGTGGTACCACGCGGTGGCCGCGTACGTCGGAATGAAGTTGATGAAGCCAAGGTCGTTGCCGCGCGTCTGCGCCGAATACCCGAAGTTGAGTACCGACGACAGCAGCACCACTCCGTTCAGCGCGATCCCGTTGTCGGCCAGCAGCCCGGACAGACCAGACGCCCTCGTCGTGCCATAGCTTTCGCCGGCGAGGAACTTCGGCGACGACATGCGGTCGAAGCGCGTGAGATAGAGGCGGATGAACTCCACGAACGAGTTCAAGTCTTCGTCGAGTCCCCAGAACTTCGGGCCGAGCGACGGCGTCGTCGGCCGGCTATAGCCGGTGCCCACGGCGTCGATGAATACGAGATCCGTTTGATCGAGGAGCGTGTTCGGGTTGTCCTCGAAGCTGTACGGCGGCGGCGGTGCGGTGCCGTCCGCGTTGAGCTTCACGCGCTTGGGGCCGAAGGCGCCGAGGTGTAACCACACCGTCGCCGAGCCCGGACCTCCGTTGAACGCGAAGGTGAGCGGTCGCGTCGCAGCGTTCCCGCCGTCCTTGGTATAGGCGACGTAGTACATGCCGCCTTCCACCGCGCCCGATTGCTCGTCGCGGATGGGCAGCATGCCAACGGTCGCTGTGTAGGTGATCGTTTGGCCGCGAACGTTCACGCTGTGATGCGTGACGACCGGCGGCGCTTCCGTCATCGCGACGATGTCGTGCAGCGACGCGGCGCTCCCGCCGCCGCTGCCCGCCCGGCG
Organism: uncultured Gemmatimonadaceae bacterium; assembly: GCA_963817445.1. Classification (GTDB taxonomy): domain Bacteria; phylum Gemmatimonadota; class Gemmatimonadetes; order Gemmatimonadales; family Gemmatimonadaceae; genus JAQBQB01. The sequence goes on along the minus strand of CAWFOG010000024.1, from coordinate 30,687 downwards.
GCCGGAGCCGGCTACGCTGTCGCCGGACGGTGAAGCGTTCGCCGCTTGGCCACCGGGTGGAAAACCACCGCGTCCGCCGCGCTGCGCGGATAGAGCGAGAAATGGTGCGACAATGAGTCCGAGCACCGGCGCGACTCGGCGGAACGAAGACAAATACGTTTTCATCGAACGCTGCTCCTGAGCGGTTGGGCTTGCTCAGAATGGCATCACTTCAGCGCGAAGTCCAGCGTTCTTCCGGTGACGTGCACGCGGATTGACGTCGGGAATTACGCCACTTTCGTCTTCGCGTTCCCGTCGACCTCTCCCATCAACGTCGGCTGTGTAGCTCCCGTCGAATCCATTGGCACGAGCGCAATGGCGAACACCTCGTCCAGCGTGGAGACGCAGTGGAAGGTGAGCTGCTTGCGCACATCCTCCGGGATGTCCTCCATGTCCGCTTCGTTGTCCTTGGGCAAAATGATCGTCGAGATTCCCGCGCGATGCGCGCCGAGCACTTTCTCCTTCACGCCACCGATCGGAAGCACGCGGCCGCGCAGCGTGATCTCGCCGGTCATGGCGACGTCGCGTCGCACCGGCCGGCCGGACATCGCGCTGACGAGCGCCGTGGACATCGTGACACCCGCTGACGGGCCGTCCTTTGGGATCGCGCCCTGCGGTACGTGGATGTGCACCTCGATCGAGCCGAGTCGATCCTCGGGAATCTGCAGCGTCGATGCGTGCGTCGCCGCGTACGTCATCGCCGCGCGCGCGGATTCCTTCATCACGTCGCCGAGTTGGCCGGTGAGAATGAGCGACACGTTCCCCCAACCGCTCACCTGCGTTTTCTCGTCGTCGGTCGACCGATTGCCGTAGCCGAAGAGGCGACGGATTGCCGCTTCGACGAACATGATGTCGCCGCCGGCTGGTGTGTAATACATCCCCGTTGCCACGCCGACTTCGTTCTCTTCGGCGGCGCGCTCGGGATGAACACGCGGCCGCCCGAGCAGCTCGCGCACCTCGTTCGCGTCGATCTTTCCATCCTCGATCATCTTCGAGTCGCCGGCGGCGATTCGTCGCGCAACCTTGCGCGTCACCGCGCCGACCTGGCGCTCGAGCTGCCGCACGCCAGCCTCGCGCGTGTACTTGCTGATCACCGCGGCAACGGCGTCGTCGGTGAACGACACGTTCTTGTCGCTCAGGCCCGACTCCTCGAGCTGGCGCGGAATCAAGTACTTCTTCGCGATCTCGGCTTTCTCGCGCTCGGTGTAGCCGGCGAATTCCACGACTTCCATGCGATCGAGCAACGGACCGGGAATGTTCTGGATGAAATTCGCGGTCGCGATGAATAGCACCTCGCTCAGATCGAACGGAATGCCGAGATAGTGATCTGTGAAGTTGTCGTTCTGCGCCGGGTCGAGCACCTCGAGCAGCGCGCTCGCCGGGTCTCCCTGAAACGACACGCCGAGTTTGTCGACTTCGTCGAGAAGGAAGACGGGATTCTTTGCGCCGCCCTGTTTCATTCCTTGAATGATTCGCCCCGGCATGGCGCCGACGTAGGTGCGCCGGTGGCCGCGAATGTCGGCTTCGTCGCGCGCGCCACCGAGGGCGACGCGGACGTACTGCCGCCCCAGCGAACGGGCGATCGATTTCGCGATGGAAGTTTTGCCCACGCCCGGCGGTCCGACGAACAAAAGGATTGGCCCCTTCGCCATCGCGCGCGCCTTCGCTTCCTTGGCGTCGGTAATCGGACGATCCTGTTGATTGTTCTGCCCAAGCTGCGGCGTGGCGTCTTCTCGCGACGCCTTGAGTTTGGCGATGGACATCTCGCCGGTCTCTTTGAGCTCGTTCTCCAGTTGTTGCGCGCGCAGTTGACGCACCGCGAGGAATTCGAGGACGCGATCCTTCACGTCCGGCAGGCCGTAGTGGTCTTCGTCGAGTACGGTCTGCGCGTGGCTCAGGTCGAGGTTGTCGTCGGACCGGTTGTTCCAGGGGAGCTCGGCGATCCACTCGAGGTACGTGCGGATGACCTGCGCTTCCATCGACTCGCGGCCAGCGCGCTCGAGACGGCCGACCTCACGCTCGACTTCCTGTCGCGCGTCCTTGGGAAGATCGAGCTTCGCGAGCTTTTCGCGCAGCTCGGTGATCTCCTTGGACTGGTCGTCGTCGCCGAGTTCCTTTTGGATCGCCTTCATCTGCTCGCGCAGATACATCTCGCGCTGCCGCTCGCCCAGTTCTTCCTGGACTTGCGACTTGATCTCTTCCTGCATCTCGAGCATGCCGATCTGCTTTTGCACGTGCACGAGCACGCGGCGGAGACGCTCTTCGACGCTGAGTGTCTCGAGCAATCCCTGCTTTTCGGGCGGCTGCAGCTCGATGTAGCCGGCAACCAGGTCGGCGAACCGGCCCGGATCGGTCACGGCATCGAGTACCTGGTGAACGACTTCCTCGGGAAGTCCGCGGCGTTCGCCGAGTTCGGCGGCGCGCTCGCGCAATTCCTTGTGCAGCGCGACGAACGCCGCGTCGTTCTCGTTGACCGGCTTCATCTCTTCGACCGGCATGACGACTGCGCTCAGGTAGCCTTCCGTCGTCGTGTACTGAAGCGCGGTTGCCCGCTGCTCGCCCTGGAGCAGGAGTTGGACGCCGCCCAGGCCGCGCTGAATCTGCCCGATCCGCGCGATGACGCCCATGGAATAGAGAATGTCCGGCGTCGGCTCGTCGGTGTTGTCACGCTGCGCCACGGCGAACACGAGCCGCTCGCTCTTGAGCGCGGCTTCGATGGCGCGAAGCGTTCCCGGTCGTCCCGCGGCAATGGGCGCGGTGAGCCCTGGGAAAATGACCGTGCCCCGCAAAGGTAGAACAGGAAGAGTCTGGCGGTTTGCCATGAAGAATTTCCGAAAGTGAGGTCGTGCTGCGGTTGCGGGTCGTGCGCGGCCCTATCTGGCCGTCGCACACTCCATTCCATACGCTGATCGCTACGGCTAACTGCTGCGCAGCATGAAGTTACGACCCATCAATATTCGGCGGCACAACAGTGCACATCGTGCGCTCGCCCAAATGCGTCAGCCTGGCAGCAAAGGTCGGCCGAGTTGCGCCATGCGCCTACACCCCTCTGCCGCTACGGCGGGGCAGCGATCTGCATCCTTCCCGGAAGTTTCGCCGTATGCTAAAATGCATGATCGCGCCTCCCAGCCCATAAACCAGAGCTTTCGATTGTCGGATCCCGCGGTACCGCCTCCGGACTCCGAGCTGAGCGCGCATGTCGGGCGCGTGCTCAGCCCGCATTACGAGCTGGACTGCGAAATTGGCCGCGGCGGCATGGGCGTTGTCTATCGCGCCAAAGACCGGCGCCTCAAGCGTACGGTCGCCCTCAAGGTCCTGCCGCCGGAACTCGCGTTCCGTAGCGACATCAAGACTCGGTTCCTGCGCGAGGCCGAGACCGCGGCGCAGCTGAATCATCCAAACATCGTCGACATTTACGCCGTAGACGAGGCGGAAGGCATCGTCTACTTCGTGATGGCGTACATCACGGGCGACAACCTCGCCAAGCGCCTTCACGACCACGGCGCGCTGTCGTTCGACGAGACACGGCGCACCTTGCGCGACGTCGCCGACGCCCTCGCCTACGCCCACGAGCGCGGCGTCGTTCACCGCGACATCAAGCCCGACAACATTCTGATCGACGCGCAGAGCGGTCGCCCAATGGTGACCGACTTCGGAATCGCGCGCGCGATCAGCGACAGCGACTCGCGCCTGACTGCCACGGGCATCGCGATCGGCACGCCGACCTACATGTCGCCCGAACAGGCGGCCGGCGAGCGCACGATCGACGGCCGCAGCGACCTCTACTCGCTCGGCATCGTCGGCTACCAGATGCTCACCGGCGAGCCGCCGTTCATCGCGAACAGCACGCCGGCAATTCTCGTCAAGCACATTTCGGAACGGCCGACGCCGATCGAGCAGCGCCGTGCCGACGTGCCGCCCGATCTGGCGCGCGTCATCATGATGATGCTCGAAAAGGATCCGGCGAACCGTTTTCCCTCGGCCAGTGCGGTCGTCGTCGCGCTCGACACGGGGCGAGTGCCGGAATACGTGCTCGGCAAATTCCGGGACGGCCGGCAGCGCCGGCCAGTCCGCGCCGGCGTACCTCGTCAATCAGCGCGGTGATTCGGTCGCTGCGAGTTCGGTGCGCGACGGACCAACGCCCGAAGAGTGGAGACGCTGGGAGGCGCCTCCGGTCGTGCGATTCCGGCGAAAGGTCGCGCCGTATCTCTACGTCAACGCGGTGATCGTCGTCGCGTCGATCGTCGGCGCGGAGACAATTTCCTTCCGGTCACGGTGTTGTGGAGCATCTACCTCGCGTTCAAGTACGCCCGTCTCTGGTCCGACGGGTACGACTGGCGCGACGTGTTCCGTCAGCCGCGCGACCGCGAGCTCGTCGACGTCGCCGACGAGTTTCTCACCAATACGCGCGCGCTGTTCGACCGCAACCAGCGGAAGACGCTCCGCGAGCAGCGGCGTCTCCGCAAGCGCTCGGACACGCCGCCGGCGCTCGGCCGTGGCTCCTCGTCGGGCGTGGGATCGGCTGACGACATCGCGCTCGTCGCCGGCGCGTATGCCGATCGCGTTCGCCGCGCGGACGCGGATCGAATGGAAGTGCTGCGCCTGTTGCAGCGCATGCCCGGCGCCCGAGCGCTCGCGCATTCCCGACGTTGGCCGCTCGGCGGAAGCGCTCGCCGAAAAGGTGAAGTCGCTGGCCGTGGTGCTCGCCGAGATGGATCGCGCCACCGGCGCGAACGGCGCGGACGCGATCGAAGCGGAAATCTCGCGCCTCGAGAACGCCGCCAATCCGCTGGACGAGCGCGGCAGCGACGAGCGCGTGCGCCGTCTCGCGAAACTCAAGCGCGATCGTCGCGCAACCGCCGACGTGGCCGGCCGGCGCGGCGCCATCGCGGCGAAACTCGAGACGTGCGTCCTGGCGCTTCAGAACATCAAACTCGATCTCATCCGCCTGAACGCCGGATCGCAAACACCGCAGCACGTCACGACGCTGGCGACGGACGCGCTCAATCTGGCCGACAGCGTCGACAGCGCGCTGTTCCAGGCCGACGACGCGCGGAACACGGGCGCGCGTCCGGCGAGCCGCCCAGCCGCGCGGTAGGTGTGAACGACTATCTGCGCGACCGCGCGATCGCCGCGGTCGGGTCCAACTACCACATCGACGCCGAAATCGGGCGCGGCGGCATGGCCGTCGTGTATCGCGCGGTCGACGCGCACCTGCATCGCACCGTCGCAATCAAAGTCCTTCCGCCGGACGTCGCGTTCAACAGCGACGTGCGCACGCGATTCATTCGCGAGGCGCAAACCGCCGCGCAGCTCAATCATCCGAACATCGTCTCGATCTACAGCGTCGACGATCAGGACGGTGTGGCGGGCGGAGGTCTCGTCTACTTCGTCATGGCGTACATCGACGGAGAGAGCCTCGGCGTGCGACTGGCGCGCGAAGGCGCGTGGCCGATCGACCGCACCGTGCGCGTGTTGCGCGACGTGGCCGACGCGCTCGCGTACGCCCACGCGCGCGGCGTGGTGCATCGCGACATCAAGCCCGACAACATTCTGATCGATCGCGCGAGCGGTCGCCCGATGGTGACGGACTTTGGCATCGCGCGCGCGGCCGCGGGCGAAACGCGGCTCACCGCCACCGGTGTCGCCGTGGGCACGCCGGCGTACATGTCGCCCGAGCAGGCCGTCGGCGAGCGCGAGGTCGACGGACGCAGCGATCTCTACTCGCTCGGCGTCGTCGGATACCAGATGCTCGCCGGCGAGACCCCGTTCAAAGCGGCGAACACGCCGGCCATGTTGGTCAAGCACGTGTCCGAGCGTCCGCGCCCGGTTCGCGAGCGGCGGCCGGAGGTGCCGAAGTACATCGCCGACGCGATCGACCGCGCGCTCGCCAAGCGCCCCGAAGATCGCTGGGCTGACGCATCTGAATTTCGCGACGCGCTGGACAGCGCGCATGAACCGCGCGGTCGCTCATTGCGTGTTCAGTCGCCCGACGAGCACGACGCGCTCCGTGCGCGCGTTGGTCCCCGTGCCCGCGCCAGTCTCCGCCGCGCTTCAGCCTTTTGCCGCGCCCGTGCCGGCCGCGTTTCCGTCGCCGCCGCCGGGGCTCGACAAACACGAGCTGCGTAAATGGTACCAACTGCAGCGCCGTATGCTGATGGCGCAGCGATTGGGCGCGGGCGCTGGCGCGGGGGTCGTCGTTGGCAATCGTGTATATCCGTTCCGGAATTACGATGACCGCCCGCTCGAGGACCGAGTCGTGGCGTTCCGCCGGAGTATGCTCACTTGGATCACCTGCACGGGCGTGTTGTTCGGGATCAACGCCATGGCGCGGCGGCCACCCCTGGTTCGTCTTTCCGAGCGGCGTGCTATTCCTCGGCGTCGCGCGTCGCCTGGCGTCAATCTGGTCGGACGGCGTCGGCCCGATCGACGCGTTCAAGAAGGGAATTCGCGGCAAGCTGCGCGCGGAACGCGGCGATGCCGCGTTGCAAGCTGGACCGCCGGTATCGCCGCCGCCCGCCCCGCTGTCGCCCGACGAACTCGCGGCGCAGTTGGCTCCGCGCGACGTGATCGCCGGACCACACGGCGAGGCTGTCCGGCGCGCCGCGGTGGATCGCGCGCTCATGCGCGACATCGCCAGCGCGCTGCGTCCCGTCGAGCGCGAGATGATTCCCGAGATCGGGCCGACGGTCGATGCGCTCGCGGACCGCGTCGGCGCGCTGGCGACGACACTGCACCGACTCGACGCCGACGTGTCCGGCGCATCGCTCGGCTCGCTCGATGAACGGATCGTCGGTCTGGCGACAGAGCCTGAGACTGCCGAACGAGACCGGCGGCTGGCGTTGCTCCGGCGCCAGCGGTCGTCGCTGCACGATTTGCTCGAGCGGCGGCGGTCGTTGGCCAATCAGCTGGAAAGCGCCGGGCTCATGTTACAGAACTTGAAGCTCGATTTGCTCAAGTTCCGGTCGACGGGATTGGGCACGGCGATCGAAGAATCGACGAGCGCCACGCAAGAGGCGCGAGCGTTGTCCCGCGAAATCGGCCACGTGGTCCAAGCGGCCGAGGAGCTGAAGAACCTCTAGTCCCGCCGGAGCAGCTCGGCGATCGCGTCGGCGACCGGGCGTGGATCTTCCTCGGGAGCGAAGTGCCGGCCGTCGATCACCGTGAGCGTAGCGCCGGGAATCGCGCGGTGAAGGCGATGCGCGGCGGCGACGGGAATCACCCGATCGCGCTCGCCCCAGACGATCGCCGTTCGCGCCGTGATTTCGGACAGGCGCGAGGCGAGTGACGCGTTCTCTTCGCTCAGCAGGGCGCGCAGATGCGCCACGAGCACGCTGCGCCCCTCAGCGGTGCCGAACGGGCGCAGATAGAGATCGATCGAGCGCGCCGTCCGGTCCGCATCGCGGTAGCCGCGCACGAGCCGACGTCGCACGACGCCGCGGAGCACGGCGGGCGGAAGGAGGTGCGCCAGCGGCAGGCAGGCCCGCGCCACGCGCGCGCCGCGTGTGGGCCAGGTATCAAACGAGAGACTGGCGACGAGACACAGGCGCGACACGCGCGTTGGATGGCGAATGGCGATCGACTGCGCGATGCCGCCGCCGAGTCCGTGGCCGACGATGCACGCACGCGCGATGCGCAGCTCGTCCAACACTTCGACGACGCGATCGGCATGGCCGTCGACGCTGAGCGGGCGCGCGAGCGGACGATCGCTGCGCCCGTAGCCGAGCAAGTCGAGCACGACGATGCGGTGGCCAGCGGGCATGAGCGGAACGACGTCCGCCCACAGATGTCCCGACGTCGGAAATCCGTGGAGAAACACGACCGGCTCGCCGGCGCCGCGTGTTCCGGCCGCGTAGTAGTACAGGCGCGCCCCGGAGAGATCGAGAAACTCACCGCGCACGCGCGACTCCATCGTAGGGAGGGCGAGTCATTGGCGCGGGAAGATGTGTGCGCGGCCAGCACGGCGCCAGTCAAATAGCGTGTGAGAGTTCGATGAAGACCCTGTCACATGCAGCGCGGGCCGTCACATCGTGACGGCCCGCGTGCGTTCTACCAACGAGAATCGACGAGCTTAGCGACCGCCGCCGCCGCCACGACGACCCTGCGGCATCGCCGCCATGATCTTGTCGTACGCGGCCTTCTGGTCGTCCGTGAGCAACGCCTTGATGTCGTCCGTCTGCTTCTGACGGTTCGCCATCATCTTGGTGCGCGCATCGGCATCGCCGCCGCGCGCCGATTCCATGAGCGGCGCGTTGAGCGTGGCATACGCCTTCTGGATCGAGTCGGCCTTGGCGAGCACCGCATCGGAGACGTGGAGCGAATCCTTGAGGATTGCGCTCATGTTCGGACCGCGGCCACCGCCACGACGTCCACCCTGCTGCTCGCCACCCTGCGCCTGCGCGACCGTGGTCACGGCCATGAACATCGCAGCTGCTACCATCGCCATCTGAATCATCTTCTTCATTTGCATTTGCCCCCAAAGGAGTGTGGTGAAATCCGTCGTGCGCGCATCAGACGCGAACTGGGCTGGAGGGCCCAGAACTGCGACATCAGCTACGGGCGCGCCAAGACCCGCGCACGACAAACTTTGTGGACGCAACAGGTTAGTTGTCGCCCTCTAGCGCAAACACTCAAAACTGCTATCCTTACCCGCCCTCGAGCAGCGCGACTCGATCAACGACGAGTTCGTTGCGCACTTCAGGACCGACGAGCGACTTGAGAGTGACGCTGCCGCCCCCGCTTCCCCCGAACCCGACCGCCGCGACACCGCCACAGACTCCGGCTGCGGTTCCGCCGTCACCGCCTCTCGTCTTTCCATTGACTTGGCTGATGGATCACGCGGCGGCACCCATTCGGTTCCGCGCGTTCACGGAAGTCTCACGACTTTCGCCCGCGACGAATAGCCAAGTCGCATCTCTCCCATTTACGCATCGGCCCGCGCTGACGTTGGCTGTGACTCAGCACACAGATGGCACATGGAACCACTCCATGTTGACCCTCCCATCTGCGCGCGACGAGCATTTCGATGGGGTAGGAACGATCAACGCCGTTCGACGGCTGCTCGAGTATGGGTGGGATCGAGATACACCTCCCCTTACCCACGCACGACGCGTCCTGTTCCGACTTCTCGCTGAAGACGACGACCCGGAGTACCTGTTCGAGTTCGGCGGCAAGAGCGGCGCTGACCCCGACGTCGCGCGCCGCGCCCGCGCGATTCTCCGCGAAGCGGCCGCGGCCACGCTCGCGCAAGCGGGCTATGAAGGCGACCCGCGGCTCCGCGGCGCCGCGCGCCGCATCATCGAGCGCGTCGGCGCGTATCTGCGTTCACCGCTCGCGCAGAAGCCGTTCATTCGCATCGGCAACCAGCACGTGCTCGCCGCGGAAGCCGCACCGCCGTCGATTTATGGTTTGCTCATGCTCGCCTACATGCCGCTGTTCCGCACCGAGCACCACGACGCCGTCGCCCTCTTGTACCACCACCTGTCGCAGCCGCTTCCGCGCCAGGAAGCGCTGCAGCTGTGCGGCAAGAAGATCATGTCGCAGCCGCATCTCGTGCTCGGCGATCTGCTCCCGAATCGGAGCGTCGCCGACACCGACGTCGTGTTCGCCGTCACCTGGCTCGAGCTCATGGCGCGTCTCGGTTTTCTGCGCAAGAACGACAACTGGTGCAAGCTGTACGAGCGATTCCTCGACGACCGAGACTCGCAGGGGATCTGGCATCCGCACAAAGGTCTCGCCGCGGCACGCAGCCCGCATCCGTTCGTCTGGCCGATGTACCCGCTCGACGATCATCGCGGCGCAGGCGACGAGCGTTGGACCGACGTCACGTTTCGGCTCGGCTTGATCGGGCGCCTGATGGGCCGAACGATCGAGACGGTGTAGCACGTAGCACCGCGCACACTGCGTCGTTCGGCGCGTCTCTCGCTTTGAGGTCGATGTCGCAGCCGTTGTCGCCCGATCAGATGTATCCCGCCGGCGTCGCCGGCGTTGACGCTCGCTATCTCACGCTGTCCACGGGCGTGCGTGTGCGCGTGGCGGAAAGCGGTCCGGCGACGGGCAAGCCCCTCGTTCTGCTCCACGGCTGGGGCGCGTCTCTATATCTGTTTCATCATGCGCTGGCGCTGCTGCCAGCCCACGGTATTCGCGCGATCGCCGTCGACCTGCGCGGTTTCGGCCTCTCCGACAAGCCGAGCGCTCGTGGCGCGTATTCGACGGATGCCTACACTGCTGATCTCGATGCGCTGCTCGATGCGCTCCACCTGGAGCGACCAGTGCTCGTTGGGCAGTCGATGGGCGGGGGCGTCGTGCTGCGCTATGCGCTGCGCCGGCCCGAGCGCGTTCGCGGCATCGCGTTGATCAATCCGTGTGGGCTGGTTCGGATACCGCTGTTGCGTGCTGCGCGCATCGCGCCGCGCAGGCTCGTGGACGCGTTCGCTGGTCGCCTCGTGTCGCGTTCGCTTGTCGGATTCATCTTGAGACATCTCGCGTACGGCGAGCCGGCGCACGTCGCGCCGCGCGACGTCGACGAATACTGGGCGCCAACCCAGTTGCCGGGGTTTGCCTCAGCGGCGGGATCCGCGCTTAGCGACTTCGACTGGCAGCCGATCACGGATACCGAGCGGGCATCGCTGACGGTCCCGGCCGTGGTGATCCTTGGTCGGAACGATCGTCTGATAAGAAGCGCGGACGGCGCGGCGCGTCGTCTCCGTGGAAGCGAGGTTCACGTGTTTCCAGGCGGGCACTGCGTCAACGCGGAGTTGCCGGACGCGATATACGGCCTCATCGGCGCCTTCAGCAGCCGTGTTTTCGCCGAGTCCTAGTAATAAGTACCGCAACGAGTTAAATTAAAAAATTCGAGTGTATGTCGCGGCAGGGGTCGCCCACGGGCGGACCGCCAGTACGGTCGCGGCAGCGGGGGACGACGCGCTGGCTTTGCAGCTATGCGTGGGCCGCAACGCCCCTCGTTCATGTGGAGCCGAGCTCCACGCATACAGGCCGGAGCGCCCTCCGCGGGCCGGCACGTAGAGACAGACATCGGTCCTAGGAAGGTCCTAGGTGCGCGGCCCCGGTGCGCAGCAATGGATATCATGGTTACCGAGACAACTGAAGTGGAACAGACCGCGGCAACCGAGCCGAAATTCGATGAGCTCGGACTGTCGCAAACCGTATTGCACGCGGTGCGTGACGCGGGATACACGACACCGACACCGATTCAAGCACAGGCAATTCCGCTCGTGTTAGCTGGTCGCGACGTCATGGGACTCGCGCAAACCGGCACCGGCAAGACCGCCGCGTTCACCCTTCCCATCGTCGATCGGCTGTTGAGCGGACCGCGAAGAACTCGCGCCCTCGTGCTCACACCGACGCGCGAACTCTGCGTCCAAGTCGAAGAGAGCGTGCACAAATACGCGCGCCACGCCGAGTTGAGTGTCGTGTCCGTCTATGGCGGCGTCCCGCTCGATCCGCAGCAGAGAAAGCTGCGCGCCGGCGTCGACATCGTCGTCGCGACGCCCGGCCGATTGATCGACCATCTCGAGCGCCAGAACGTCGTGTTCGACGATCTCGAAGTGCTCGTCCTCGACGAAGCGGACCGCATGCTCGACATGGGCTTCGCGCCGCAGATCAATCGCATCATCGCTCAGGTGCCGAGCTATCGGCAGACGCTGTTGTTCAGCGCCACGATGCCGGCGGAAGTCGAAGCGCTCGCGCGCAAGTATCTGCGCAAGCCCGTCGTCGTCCAGGTCGGCCGACGCTCGCAGGCGGCGAACACCGTGAGTCACGCGGTGTATCCGGTGCCGCGTGAGCGAAAGAGCGCGCTGCTCGCGCAGCTGCTTGGGCGCGGAGAGTCTCGATTCGGTGCTCGTGTTCACGCGCACCAAGCATGGCGCCGACCGCGTCGTTCGCCATCTCGAGCGCGAAGGGATCGAAGCCGTCGCGATGCACGCGGACAAGACCCAGCCGCAGCGCACGCGCGCACTCCAGGATTTCAAGAACGGTAAAGTTCGCGTGCTCGTGGCGACGGACATCGCCCAGCGCGGCCTCGACATCACCGGCATTACGCACGTCGTCAATTATGACGTGCCGCAGCAGGCCGAAGACTACGTGCACCGGATCGGCCGAACGGGCCGCGCGGCACGCGAAGGCGACGCGTTCACCTTCATGTCACCCGACGAAATCGCGATGGTGAAATCGATCGAGCGGGTAATCGGCCAGCCGATCCAGCGGATTTCAGTGCCGGGGTTTGACTTTGGGACGGTAGCGGCGGACTAAGGGTGGGGGGCTATCGGCTCGCCAAACGAAATCAAAACGGCTTCAGTTCTCGGTGATTCCGAAGACTGAAGCCGTTTACCGTTCGCTGCCCAGATAGCCGGCGGCCGTCGCAGTTGACTCGATAGCTCCGCTAAGAACGATGCTAGCCGCTAGCCGCTAGCCGCGCCCTACGGCTTCTCCGCGCTCACCACCAGCAGCCCCAGCTCGCCGTCGAACGCGCTGTGTACGGTCGGGATTCCCGGGGGCGCCATCCATGGTCCGCCGTCGACGCGTACGGTGATCTGGTGGACGCCGGGCGAGACTGGCACCGACAGCTCCCACAGATCGCGCCCGCGTCGAACGAGCGTGAGCGGGCCCCAATCGCTGAAGTCGCCCATCACGTCGACCGTTTCTACGCCGCCCACTCGGATGACGATCTTCTGCATCCCGTTTGGTACGGTCCGCATGTCGAAGGTTCGCACCAGCACAGCGTGTGGCAGCGATACTGGAATGGCGGACTTGGACATCGGCGCGTACGCGAGCTCGAGTCCTGCCATGCCGTAGCTGCGCGCGGGCAAACCGCGAAGGGGCAGGGCTGGCTGACGTCCGCCGCCGCCAATGATCGCGATTCGGTCACTCAGCCACACCGTCGCTGAGCCGGACGACCACTGGCGAGAATCCGGCGTCACGTCGTACGAGTTTCCGAATCGATGTCCGGTTTGAGCGCTGAGTTCGAGCGGCCCGACTTCCCAGTGGACGGAACCTTCGAGGTCGCCAAATCGGGATTGCTGCGCGCACGGACCGCCGCCAACGCTCTCCGAGAACGACGGACGCATCTCCGCGGCGGCTGCGCCGGTGACGATCGGCGCAACATCGCAGGTCAACGCGTTGCTGCCGCTGTCGACGACTGACGTGACCTTGCTGAACGAGTAATTGGTAAACGTGGCGGTCACCGTCGCCGTGCCAAACTTCGACGTGGCCTCGCCGATCTTGCCCCACGCGCCGGCGTCGGCCACTTCGGCCGACGAGATCACGGCGACACGCCAGGGGCGCGCGACGCCGCCGCCAAACCACACGCCGCCGTTCTGATGGAAAAGGACGTGCACTCGCGTCTGAACGTCCACCTGGTCATCGCCAAGCGACCGATCATCTACCGCGCGGCTGGCGTTGCCAATCATCTCGGCGCGAACGCCGTAGACGGTGGGCGACGTGAACGTGCCGGACACGATGCCGTCGGCGAGTTGGACTTGTTGATCGGAGACGAACGCCGCGCCATGCGCCAAGATCTGCGCGTGCGGCAGTTGCCATTGAACGGTCGGAGCAAAGCGGAACGCACTCACCGGAAGTGCGCCGTCCGAGATCGTGTACTGGCCCGCGTCGAGTTTAGAGACGAGTTGCGCCGCAAGTCCCCGTGGCGCGGGAACCAGCAGCGCGGCTGATCACGATCAGGATAGCGACCTTCGGCTCGTTCATATTATTCCGAGCGTTGGTTCTCCTGCTGCCCCTCGGGCGGTTTGCCCGTTCCAGGCGGAGCGCGTCCTGGGGTTTCTCGAATCCGGTTCTGCAGCGCAGTGCCCGGATTCAACCCTTGAAGAATGTCTGTCTGCACGTTGTTCCACAAGCTGTGGAACGTCATGTCGTCCGCCCCATCCTGCCAGAGCTTGGTAATGGCCGAGGATGCATCGTCCTTCGGCACTCCGCGGGTGATGAGGTCGGCCCAGATGGTAAACGCCTCGAGATCGCTGCGTCCGCTCTGCTTGGAGCGAAACGGTGCGAGCGCGGCGGGTTTGGCGCCGGCATCGAGCACGGCCGCCGCCGCCGCGAGCTCTTCGCCGTTGACGGAGCCGAGCGAATTACGCGCGGTCTCGAGCAGTCCGAATTGTTTGCGAACCGCGCCGACGATCCGCTTGCCGTCGGCCTTCATGGCGATGCCTTCGAGCGCGATCGACATCAACGGCCGCGTCGGGATGTTGGACGCCCGCGCCGAGTCGATGAGGAGCTGAACGGCGTATTTGCTCTGTGTGTCCAGCTTGTACAGCGGATCGAGATCCTGCGACGCGACGGGCAGGCTCGCGGCGACGAGCAATGCGGCCGCGGAGATTGCGACACGGCTCAGCCCGCGCATCAGAGCGCTGCTCCGAGCGCGACGATCCGAACGGATTTTGCTTGACCGAACCCGTCGTCCGGCGCCACCGGAGCGCCGGGGTCGCGGTTCCACGAGCCGTCGACAACGAATGCGTAGACGTGACGGCCGGCCGCGAGCGGTAGCTTGACCGACCACAGCCCGCTGTCGCCCGAGCGAGCGAGCGGATTCTTCGTCGCGTCCCAACCATTGAAGTCGCCGACGACGGAGACATGGTTGGCCTGCGGCGCGATGAACACGAACGTATCAGAAACCGGGAGTTGCGGAACAACAGCAACCGTAGGTTGCCCGGCCTGCCGGCCGTCCCGGTTATTGCTGAACGCGCCGGCAATGACACCAATGCCGACGAGGCCCGCGGCGAGTAGCGTGGTGCCGATGGGCGAGAGGTTGAAGACGCGCGGCTCGAATACCCGGCCCCACCCGGCGTCGCGACTCGGCGGCGGCTCGGCGTGGACGGCCGCCATGACGCGGTCGCGCATGCCCTGGTCGCTGACGACCGGGCGGCGCGCCTCGCGGGCGATCCATTCCACGTACGGATGTTGTTCCGAGTTAGTCATTCTTGATTCGCTCCCACCGTTCGCGCAGCCGGTCACAAGCGCGCTTGACCCTCATCTTCAACGCGGAGACGCCGACGCCCGTCAATGCCGACATCTCTTCGTAGCTGAGCTCTTCGATGTATTTCAAGAGAAACGCTTCCCGCAACAACGGGTCCAATTCGTTGAGCACCCGCTGCACGAACTCCTCATCCTCACCCGTCCAACCCGGCGACGTGTCGGGAGCGTTGAGCAACAGCGCTTCCTCACGTACGAACACGCGCTCGCGATGCGCACGCCGCGCCGCAACACTGCGGCATTGATTCACCAGAATCCGGTACAACCATGCGCTGAATCGATCGCGTTCCTGATAGCGATTCAGTGCCCGATACGCGCGAAGAAACGTCGCCTGCAACGCATCTTCCGCGTCATCGCGATTGCCCAGCATCCGGACCGCAAACCGCGCGCAACGATCGTAGTACCGATCGACCAACTTCGAGTACGCGTTGACATCACCGGCAAGAACGCGTTGCACGTCGGCGGCATCGTCGCCCATGTCCTTTTCTATAACCCACCCCCCTGGAGCGAGCGTCACATCGGGCAATTCGCCATGTGACTGGCCTCACGAACTTGCATCCCGGAACCTGTCCCGACGCGCAAGCGAGAGCTAGAGCTGGCCGGCGACGACAATTACCAACGCACTCGACCTAACCGTGACATAGTCAACGTGTCAACAATTCCACCCCGCCTCACCGTCACACTCAGGTTCGATACTCCATACCCCAAACCTCGCCCGTCGTACACAGCCGAATCCCGGTTCGACCCCAAAACGATCCCGTACACCGCGCCGATCGGGCGCCGCGAGAGCTGTTCCGCGCCGGCGCGCACCACGACCGTCCCGGTCGCCGTGTCGAGTACGACCGACACGAGCGCGCGACGTGTGATCGCGGTCTGGCGCGCTCGCGAAAACGCCGCGCTCAGATCCATCATCGCTTCGCGAACCGACGAGCGGTCGCGCAAGCTCGCCACGCGGGGCGCCGCGATCGCGAGCAGCACGCTCATGACCGCGGCCACCACGACGAGCTCGAGGAGCGTAAACCCACGACGGCGGCACGTCAGGCTTCCGGTCGCATGCATGAGCGGAAATGAACGCTCGACGCCGCCGCCATATGTCATCATTTTCCTTTCATCAGTAGACTTTTCACGTATGCGGCCTCTCCCGTTACGTCACAACCGGCACCCCTCTCCCTCCCCGCGCCCCCAGATTCCAATGCGCCGATCGCGTCGCTCCGCCCTCTGCCGCTGTGCGGCCGTCCTCACCTGCGTGCTTGCCGTCGTCGCCGGCATGTCGGCGTGCGCAAATCCGCGCGGCGAAGCCGCGACCGCGCAGGCGCTCAGTGCCGCGGCGGACGAGATCGGCGGCCTGCGCAACGACGTCAGCCAGATCCAGTCGGATCTCGACTCGCTCCGCCAGGTGGTCGCCCATCAGGACACGGTGATCAGCCGCCTCGCCGCGCTGAACAACATTCCTCGCTGACCCGCCGCTGAATCGTCGCGCCTCGTCCCGTTCTCGCTAGCTTTTGAACGGTGCACCAGCTCCTACCAGCGCCTCGCGGACAGCGTCCAGATGACCATCACGATCGAATATTGTACGATGTGAAACTACGAACCTCGGGCCGTCAGTTTGGCGGCCGAGATTCGAGACCGCTGGCCCGATTCCGCGATCGAGCTCACCCCGTCGCGCGGCGGACGATTCGAGGTCACAGCCGATGGAGAACCGATATTCGAGAAATCGAAACTCGACCGGCATGCCCGGCCGGGCGAGATCGTCGGATTGCTCGACGCCAGGCGCGCGCGCGGTTGAGCGTCGCCGGCGCGCCAGCGTCGGCCGGCGTTCGCGCAACGCTGACCGGGCCGCATGAGAATCGCCATCTCCACGGGCGGCGGCGACGCGCCCGGACTCAATGCCGTCATTCGCGCCGCCGTGCTATCCGCCATCAACCGCGGCTGGGACGTGCTCGGGATCAAGCGCGGATTCGCCGGGCTGATGGGCGAAGACGAAGTCATCCCGCTCACTCGCGAGTCGGTCCGCGGCATCGCCCACCTGGGCGGCACGATCCTGCGCACGACGAGCCGCGGCAACCCGTTTCACTATCCGCGCAAAGCTCGCCGACGGCACGACGGTCGAGGAGGATCGCTCCGACGAACTCCTCGAGAATGCCCGCAACCTCGGGATCGACGCGCTCATTTCGATCGGCGGCGACGGCTCGCTGACGATCGCCAAGCTGCTCTGCGACAAGGGCATGAAAATCGTCGGCGTGCCAAAAACGATCGACAACGACGTGAGCGGCACGATCACCACCTTCGGCTTCGACACCGCGGTCAACACGGCGCTCGAGGCGATCGACAAGCTCCACACCACCGCCGAGTCGCACGACCGCGTCATCGTCATGGAAGTGATGGGTCGCGACGCGGGATTCATCGCGCTGCATGCCGGCGTCGCCGGCACGGCCGATGTCATTCTCATTCCAGAAATCCCATACGACATCGCGAAAGTGTGCGACAAGATCATGTCGCGCGATCGCGCCGGCCGTCATTTCTCCATCGTCGTCGTCGCCGAAGGGGCGTTCCCCAAGGGCGGCACCGTGTCGCTGATCGGTGATTCGCTCCCCGGTGAGTCGCGCCGGCTGGGCGGCCTGTGCGAACCCATCGCGCGCGAGATTCAGGACATCACGGGCAAGGAAACCCGCTCGCTCATTCTCGGACACTCTGCAGCGCGGCGGCATGCCGACCGGCTACGACCGCCTGCTCGCCACGCGCTTTGGCGGCGCGGCTGTTCGCGCCGTCGCCGACGAGAAGTGGGGGCACATGATCGCGCTTCAATCCCCGAACATCGTCACGATTTCCATCGAAGAGGCGCTTCGCGAACCGAAGCGAGTCGATCCGCGCCACGACGTCGTGCTCACCGCGCGCGCCACCGGAATCAGCTTTGGCGACTGAGCCACGCTCGAGTTCGCGTCCCCACCCAAGGACAGTGCATTCCGCGGCGACGGACACCGCTGAATGAGATATGTATACAGTGTTTCCTATAAGTCATTGAAATCGTTAGTGTTCCAGCCGCGAGACCAGCGATCGGGCGTGGCATCGGCCCTGCTTCCAATGCTCTCGCCGCCCGCCGTTCGGGCTGCATGGAGACATGATGAAGCTGTTGAGAGCCGTACTCAGCATCGGGACTGACAATTGCGATCGCTGTGCCCGCCGCGGCACAGCGCCAGCGATTGCAACAGGACAGCGCGAAGCAGACGCCGGTCCCGACGAGCGCGCGTCCGCCAAAGGGAATGTGCCGCATCTGGATCGACGGCGTGCCCGCGGCGCAACAGCCCGCGGCCACCGACTGCGCGACGGCGGTGAAGAATCGACCGGCCAACGGCCGCGTGATTTTCGGCGACGAATTCGCCGACACCAACAAGGCGAACGGCAAGACGCCCAAGCTGCCTCCGGGAGCGAAGGGCTTTACCGACGTGAAGCCTCCACCGGCTCTCCCCAAGCGACCGCCGACGTCGTGAGCCGTCGCTCACCCGGGCACACGGTGCTCGCGTGATTCGAACCGTTCGCGATCCGTATCTCCCCGACCATCAGGCATTCGTTCAAGCCGATCCGCCGACTGGGCGCGTGATCGTCATCGCGCCAACGCGCGCCGCCTGCGAAACGATCGAGCTGGCGGTCAAGCTGCACATCTCGACGTTTCTCGAAACGCACTACGGCGCGCGCGTGCGCGAACTGGCTCGTTCCGGGCGGGGATTCGGCATCGTCGCCGGGACCGGGCACGGGCAAGACGCTCTCGATCCGGCCGATCGCGGAAGAAATTCTGCGCACCGGCGATCTGCGCGTCGGCGTCGTCAATCGCGAGCGCGAAGCGACGCCGGAGACTCCGAGTTGGAACGTCGTCATCGTCACGACGGGAATTGCACGCCGCTGGTTCGAGGAAGGCGACATTCTCGCCGGCGACACGATCATCGTCGACGAAATCCACCAGACGTCCGCCGAGCTCGAGCTGTGCCTCGCACTCGGCAAGCGCGTCGGCAGTCGGTTCGTCTGGTTGTCCGCCACGGTGAACCCGGCGTTCTACGCGTCGTACCTCGATTCGGCGGACGTGCTCGAGGTGTTCGAGTTCGATCCGAAGAAGGCCGCACAGGTGCGGGTGATCAACAAGAAGCCGGCGCGTTTTCTCGACGCCGAGTTTCTGCGCGAGCTCACCAAACAGCGACGCGGCGTCGCGCTGTTCGTCCCCACACGACGCGGCGTTGAAGAAGCAGCCGAGCAAGTGCGGCAGATGGCGCCGCGCGTCAACACCGCGTTCTACCATGGCGGCGAGCCGATTCGGATTCTGCGCCCATTTCTCGAGGGCGGCGAGCAGAAGCCGTATTTCCTCGCGATGACGGCGGCCGGCCAGAGCGCGCTCAACGTGCACGGCCTCGACACGGTGATCATCGACGACGTCAAGTTCTTCAACGTCATCAACCGCGGGCGCAACGTGCTCACGCAGGAGCACCTCGGCGCGAACGAAATCCTGCAGATGGCGGGGCGAGTGCACGGTCGCGTGGCCGGCGGTCGCGTGATCATTCTGTCGGACCGCGACATTCAGTTCACGCAACTGCAGCCGACGGAGCCGGAGTTTCAGCTCGCCGGCGACTCGGAGCGAGTCGCCATCACCTGCGCGGCGCTCGGCGTGCGCGCCGACGAGCTCGATCTGCCGGTACCGCTCGACAAGCTGGCCTACCGACAGGCGCTCGCGCTGCTCGAGACGCGCGGCATCGTCGACAAGGGGCGGCTCACGACCTACGGGCGCGCGGTGGAAGCGATGCCGGTCGAGCGCGCGTGGGCCGAGCTGTTAGTGAACGCTGATGACGCCCTGCTGCCGCAGCTCGCCGTCATGGCGTCGGTGGAATCGCTGCACCGCATGACGCGCGAGGAGCGCGATCTCGACGGCTGATCGTGGCGGGCAGCGATCATCTCACGGCGTACAATCTGTACGCCGACGCGTACGCCCACGCCGGGAGCATGGGCTCGGTGTACGGGCTGCCGCGCCACGTGTTCGACGAGGAGCGCATCGGGCGCTGGGCGGAACGGCGCGGCGCGCTCGTGAAAGCGATCGAGGACGCGGCGCTTGGCATGGCGAGCGTGTACCGCGCCGTCGGGCTCCCGCTGCCGTCGCAGCTTTCGCTCGCCGGCGAACCCGCGCTGACCGCATTCCAGATGCTGCTCGCGCGCTTCATGCCGTTCACGCTGGTGATCGACGAACAGACCGCGAGCGGCGACGAGGCGCGCGTGTCGAAAACGAGCGTGTGCGGCAGTTGGGGGCCGATCACCGGCACGCTTCGCTACTTCGCCGACAAATTCGGCAACCCGCGTGCGTCGATCGAGGGCACGCAGGTGCCGTTCGACCATCTGCGTCCGCATGCGACCGTCACCGAGGGAGAACTCGTGTACGCGCCGGACAGTCGCCGCGCGCCGCTCGTGCTCCGTCGCCGCGTGCAGTATCACGGGTTCGAGTTGGAGCGCGAGATCGAGCCGGTCGACGAGTTCCCACCCGAGTTGGCCGAGCGTGCGCGGCGCGTTCTCGCGGAAGCGCTGGCGCGGGGTGAAGCGCGGCATCCCGGCGCGCGCGACAACCAGGCGGCGATCGACGCAGTGCGCGAGACCTACCGCCGCTCGGGCGGCACGACGCCAAAGCTTGGCTTTCCCGAGCTGACCGCGATGTACGAGCGGCAACTCGCCGGACTGCGCTCGATGACCGACTTCCGCCACACGCCGGTGCGTGTCGACGCGGACGCGATCGTCCCGCGCGAAATGCGTGAGCGGTATGCGTCGCTGCCGTCGGCGACATCGGTGCGCGGCCGCGAGGTGGAGATTCAGTACGACGTCGAAGACACGCCGACGGGACCACGCGGTGTTGCCCGCCTTCGGCTTCCGGAAAAAATCGCGCGCACGCTGACCGAAGCGGAACTTCCCGCGCTCGACCGACCGCTTCGATTCGTCGTCACACGCGGCGCGCGCGGTGCGGCGCGGGCCGAGACGCTCGGCGACCTCCAGGATGAACTCGATCGTCCATTCACCAACGAGGAGCTCGCCGAGATCGATCGTGCGCATCAGTCACATCGTCGTGAGCGGCACGAACGAAAGCAGCAGCACCACCCGCGCGGCGCCCATCGCAAGCGGCGAGGACGCTGACGACCAGCGCCGATAGGTTGGCGCGGCGCCGAGCGCGCTCAGGTCGACTTCAGCTTCTCGCGATGTCGCGCGGCTTTGGCGCGGTTGCCGCACGTCGCCATGTCGCACCAGCGGCGGCGACCATTTTTCGTATTGTCGAAAAAGACCCGCTGACAGCGCGGATCCGCGCAGCGCCGGACGCGCGAGAGTTCGCCGAGGATGAGCGCATCCGCCGCGGACTCGACGATGGGAATCACGAGTCCGGCGAACGCGTCGCCCACCGGAACGAACGAGCGCAGAAAGGTGCCGTCGGCGCGGAGCTCGACGCGGCGCGTGCCCGCGCTGCGACCGAGGACGCGATTGATCTCGACCAGCCCGTCGGCCCGCACGCGTTCGCTCGATGGGCCGCGCTCGGCGAGCGAACGAAGTCCGGCGCGAACGCGCCGTGCGTCGACGAGCGCCGCGGCCGCACCAGCGGGCTGTGCCTGCGCGCGCCGACGAATACCGCCCGCGCGCTCGGCGTCGAGCACCGACGCGGTCTCGAGCCAGCGCACCATCGATTCGAAGTCGCGCAGCGCCTCGAAGCGGCGGAGCCCGTGCTCTGAGTTCACGAAATCCAACCACAGCCGCTCGCCGACGAAGACGAACGGCGAGCGTTCACTCGAGATGCGCGGCGGCAGGTAGGCCGGGAGCGCGGATTCGGAAGTCGGCGTGAAAGTGAGCATCGTTGGCGGCGTGGGACGACAAGCATATCCCGCGGCGCGGCGCGCAGCAAGCGACCTCGCCGCGCGTCGCCGAATCGGTGGCCGCCGTGTTCGCCGCCATTGTTTCTGCGCGCCGATCTAACGACCGCGCGAACGCGCAGGTACATTTGCGCCGCTTTCCAGCCGAATTATTTACCGAACGCTACTTAATAAACGTGGCTAGCATCTCGAGCGCGGCACGACTGGCATTGGTGCGGCGCGTCGCCGTCGGCTCGACGAACCCGGTGAAGATCGACGCCGTGCGCGCAGTGTTCGCCCTCGTCGCTCCACAGGCGACGGTCGAGGGCGTCGGCGTGGCGTCGAGCGTACCGGACCAACCGCGCGGCGACGACGAAACGATTCGCGGCGCACGCGTTCGCGCGGCGGCGGCGCGCGACGCGCTCGGCGCCGACATCGGTGTCGGCATCGAAGGCGGCATCGTCGAAGAGCGCGACGGCGCGATGCGCACCTGCGCCTGGGCGGCAATCGTCGACGCGACGGGTAAGTCCGGTGTCGGTGGATCGCTCGCGATGCCGCTCCCCGACCGCGTCGCAGCATCGGTGCGCGACGGACTCGAGCTCGGCCACGCGATGGACGCACTCATTGGCGCGCACGACACCAAGCGCGGCCAGGGCGCTGTCGGCATTCTCACCGCCGGACTCGTCGACCGGCAACGCGCGTACGAAGTCTTAGTGAGCTACGCGCTCGCGCCGTTCGTCACGGCGGACTTGTTCGACGACGGCTCGACGGACAGCGCGTCTTCCTGATAGGAAATCCATCCGCGCTGATCTTCCACCACGAGTTCCACTTCCGTCCCGAACGGAATCGTGAGATTCGGATTCTCGTGTCCAGCGGGAAAGTCCATCAGCACCGGCACGTCGAGATCGGAGATCAAGTCGAGCAGAAAATCCTCGAACTCGTCTTCTTCCGAGCGATCGAGCGAGAGTTGGCCGAACACGATGCCGGAGACCTGCTCGAGCAACCCCGCGGCGCGCAAATGCACGAGCCGTTCGTCGACGACCGACATCGGGTCGCGCGTTTCCTCGATGAACAGAATCGCGCCGTCCATGTCGACCTGATACGACGTGCCGATCGTCTGCTGCACGAGCGAGAGGTTGCCGCCGACGAGTCGCCCCTTCGCGCTGCCCGGCACCACGGCGCGCGACAGGTCGCGCCCGATGCGCGCGGTGGGGCAGGGCACGGTGAGCGCTGTGACGAGCGACGCCATGGTTGGATCGCGCGAGCTGGGAATCAGATCGTCGACCGTGGGGCCGTGAAAGCTGCGCAGATGCGCGCGCCGCATGAGCCAGAGATGGAGTGCCGTGATGTCGGAGTACCCGACGAGCGCCTTTGGATTGTTTTCGAACACGGCGGGCTCGAGGTGCGGCAACAATCGCACGGCTCCGTAGCCGCCCGTGCTGGCGATGATCGCCTTCACCCGCGGGTTGAGCCACATGCCCATCAAATTCTCGGCTCGGCGTTCGTCCTCGGCGCGCGTGAACCGCGGCAAATGGTCGATCTCCGGGTCGAGCAGCACGACGAACCCCGCGCGCTCGAGCGCGCGCACGCCGCGCTGCAGCCAGCCAAGTTTTGGGGCGTAGGACGGGGAGACGACGCCGATCGTATCGCCCTTCACGATGGCGGGAGGGCGAAGCAACGGCCGGCGCTCGGTCATGGCGCTATCCTACGGACGCACGGCTAGATTTACAACCATGTCGTCAGCCCCCGATTCCACCTATTTCCGCAAGGGATTCGGGCTCAAGGCCGACGTGCAGGACGAGTTGGCCGCGGACTACGACGGCCGCATCGTCGACCTGCTCAGGTCGCACGACTTCACGCTCACGGTGGGCGACATCACCGTCCGCCTCGCGCGCGAGTTCGGGTTCTGCTACGGCGTGGAGCGCGCGGTCGAGTACGCCTATCAGACGCGGCGAAAGTTTCCCGACAAGCGAATCTTCCTCGTCGGCGAAATCATCCACAACCCGGTCGTCAACGGGCGATTGCGCGAGATGGGCGTGGAGATTCTGCTTCGCCCGGAGCCGACCG
This sequence comes from uncultured Gemmatimonadaceae bacterium, assembly GCA_963817445.1. GTDB lineage: Bacteria > Gemmatimonadota > Gemmatimonadetes > Gemmatimonadales > Gemmatimonadaceae > JAQBQB01. The sequence continues at coordinate 6,724 of CAWFOG010000024.1, read as the reverse complement.
GCGCGTTCGACTTCAGCGCGATCGCGGCGGAAGACGTCGTGCTCATGCCGGCGTTCGGTGTCACGATCGACGACTTCGCCGCGCTGCGCGACAAGGGCTGCGTCCTCGTCGACACGACGTGCGGCTCCGTGCTCAACGTCTGGAAGCGCGTCGAGAGCTACGCGCGCGACGGCTTCACCGCGGTCATCCACGGCAAGTACTACCACGAGGAGACGCGCGCCACGGCGTCGCAGGTGCGCAAGCATGGCGACGGGCATTACCTCGTCGTGCGCAACCTCGACGAGGCGCGTGTCGTCTGCGACTTCATCGAGGGCAAGACGACAGCCGAGACGGTCCGCACGACGTTCAGCCGCGCGGTGTCGGACGGCTTCGATCCGGCGCGCGATCTGCGTCGCATCGGCGTGGCGAATCAGACGACGATGCTTGCGCGCGAATCGCTGGCGATCGCCGGGGAGATTGGCGCGGCCATCGAACGCGCGCGCGGCCCCGAGGCACGCGCGACGGACTTCCGCAGTTTCGACACGATCTGCAGTGCGACGCAGGAGCGGCAGGACGCCGTGCACGAACTGCTCGACAGCGGCGTCGATCTGATGCTGGTGATCGGCGGATTCAACTCGAGCAACACGATCTCGCTCGCGGCGCTGTGCGCCGAGCGAGTGCCGACGTATCACATCGAGAGCGTGACGGCGATCGATCCGGCGACGCGGTCGATCCACTATCGTCCCGCGCGCGTCGTGCATAGCGAAGACGATCTCGTCGACTGGCTGCCGGCGGGCGCGGTGCGAGTTGGCGTCACAGCGGGCGCGAGCACGCCGAACAACAAGATTGGAGAAGTGGTCTCGAGAGTGCTGGCGACGCGAGGATTGCGGGCGCCGGTGTAGGGACAAGGGCGTTCGCCAGGCCGTCACCCATGGACTTCACCCGCTACATCGCCCTCGGCGACTCGATGTCGATCGACCTCTACCCCGCGCTCGACGCCGGGGAGATCGACGTCGCCGTGGCGCTCGAGCGTGTCCCGACCGCCGGCCGTGTCGCACCGCTCGGCGCGGCGTCGCTCCTATATCAAAACGCTGAAGACCGGTGGCCCGAGCACATCGCCGAGGATCTGGCGAGCCTGTGCCCCGGAATTGTCTACGAGAATCGCGCGACCGACGCTGCGACGATCGGCGACGTGTTCAGCGACCAGCTCGAGGGTATCGAGGCGACCGACGAGCCGGTGCTCGTGTCGTTGACCATTGGCAGCACCGACATCTGGAGCATCGTTGGCGGAAAGCCGCGCCGCGCGGTGCTCGACCAGATCGCGCGCGACGTCGTCGCGGCGTACGACGTCCTCGTCGACACGCTTCGCGAACGGCTCCCCGGAGGGACCATTCTCCTTGCGACAATCTGCGACCCGTCGGACGGCTCGGGGAAGATTCCCGGCGTGCATGATGGCGCGGGCGCGCTGCCGCTCGAGAATCTGGATCGCGTCAACGCGCACATTCGTTCGCTGGCGAGCGACGAACGGCGTGTGCTGGTCGCCGATGCGCACGCGCACTTTCTCGGGCACGGCGTGTCCGCCGCGGACGACGAGCGTTGGTACTGGAGGCGTTCGCTCGTCGAGCTCAACGCGCGCGGCGCGAGCGAACTGCGCGATCTGTGGCTTGCGACGCTGCGCGATGCCGACGAGACTCACGTCCGGTCATGACGAATACTTTGATCCATTCCGACGATCCAACGTTGCGCGACGAGCCGGTCGTGGCTCTCGCCACGCTCGTCGCCGCGACCGGGAGCACGTCGAAAAAGCTCGGTGCCAAGATGATCGTCGGCGCCAGCGGACGGCTCGTGGGCGGCGTCACGATCGGCGGCTGCGTCGACGCGCAGGTGATCGAGGCGGCGGACGCGCTCGTGGCGGGCGGCGATGCGCGCCGCTTGATCTCGATCTCGCTCGACGACGATGAGGCGTGGGAGATCGGTCTCACCTGCGGCGGGACGAGTCGATGTCTTGCTGCAACGCGTGCGCCCGTCCGATGCAAACGATGCGGTGGTCGTCGCGCACCGCCGAGCCGCGGAGTTGCTCGACGCGGGCGAGACTGCGGTGATCGTCACGCCGCTCGACGGCACGGCGGCGATGCGCACCGTCGCCGAAGCCGAGTCGCCCGACGCGACTGGCGACGCACGCGTCTTTCTCGATCGCATCGCGCCGCCGATGACGCTCGTCGTCATCGGCGCAGGGCACATCGCGACGTCGCTCACGCGCATGGCGCGCGAGCTCGAAATGCGCACGATCATCGTCGACGGACGCGAGCGGTACGCGACGCGCGAGCGCTTTCCCGACGCCGACGAAATTCGCGTCGGCATGCCGTCGGAAATCGTCGCGACCATTCGGCCGACGGCGCGCGTTGCCATGGTGCTCGTGGCGCACGACTACAAGTACGAGCTGCCCGTCCTGCGCCACATGCTGCGCGCGCCCGTCGGCTACGTCGGCATGCTGGGCAGCAAGAAGCGCGGCGTTGCCGTGCACGATCTCTTGCGTGACGAAGGGTTCACGGATGTAGAACTCGCCCGCCTGCATACGCCGATCGGCCTCGACTTGGGTGGCAAGGCGCCCGCCGAGATCGCGCTGTCGATCCTCGCCGAGATCGTGGCCGTTCGGAACGGCAAGCGAACGTGAAATCCGCGAGTGCCTTTCGCGCCGTCGTGCTCGAGCACTTTCGGCATCCGCGAAATCGCGGCGCGCTCGACGGTGCGAGCGCTGAGGCAGACGGGGCGAATCCGCTCTGCGGTGATCGGATTCGCGTACAGGTACGGCTCAGCGACGGTGCGATCGCCGACGCACGCTTCACGGCCGACGCGTGCGCGCTGTGCATTGCGTCGGCGTCGGTGCTGACGGAGCACGTGCGCGGCCTCGGCGTGAGCGACGCCGCGGCGATCGACGACGCAGTGGCTGTATGCGTCTCTGGAAGGCGAGCCGCCGCCGGGGCGCCGCCGGTGTGCGCTGCTGGCGCTCGACACGTTCAAGCGCGCGCTCGCGCAATGATCGCCGGACTCCTGCTCGCCGCGGGCGGCGCGCGGCGGTTCGGCTCGCAAAAGCTCGTGGCGCGAGTCGATGGCGTTCCGATCGTGCGACGCGCGGCGTCGGTGATCGCGGAGGCGACGGACCGGTTGATCGTCGTCGTCGGCAGCGAGTCCGACGCCGTTCGCGCCGCGCTCGACGGACTCGACGCGACGATCGTCGGTGAACGGTGATTGGGCGTCGGGTTTATCGAGTTCCCTGCGTCGCGGGGTCGAGGCGCTCGGGCCCGACGTCGACGCAGTGGTCGTCGCGCTCGGCGACCAACCGGGGATCGATCCGGCGGTGGTGCGGGCCGTGATCGCGCGGTGGCGCGCGACGGAACAGCCGATCGTCGCCGTGCGCTATCGCGGCGTGCAGGGACATCCCGTACTGTTTGCGCAATCGCTGTTCGTCGAACTCGCGGCGACCACGGGCGACCGCGGCGCGAAGTCGGTGATCGGCCGTTCCGAGGAGCGTGTGGCGTACGTGGATGTGGACGCGCCGGCGCCGCCGGACATCGACACGCCGGAAGACCTCGGGATGCACGCATGACGGGTGAGCTCGCACTGGTGCACGCGCGTCGTCGTGGCTGATCAGCGAGCCCCTCGCCGCGAGCCGCCCGGTGCGGTAGGATTGAGCGCGCGTATGGATGCGAGCCGGCCCTCCTGGAGTACACGCGCGGTGTATATCATTTCGCAAATTGGAGAATTAACATGCCACGCCTGCCCTGGCGCGCCGTGACGATCGCCGCCCTGTCTGCTCTCGCTCCGTTGGCCGACGTCGAGGCCCAGCGGGCCGCGACCATGGCCGGCCGTTCGCCCGTGTACGCGCCGAACGGCGTCGCGGCGACGAGCCAGCCGCTCGCCACCTCCGCGGCGATCCGCGTGCTCGAGAACGGCGGCAACGCGATCGACGCGGCAGTCACCGCGGCGGCCGTGCTCTCGGTCGTCGAACCGATGATGACCGGCGTCGGCGGCGACATGTTCGCGCTGATCTGGAGCGCCAAGGAAAAGCATCTCGTCGCGCTCAACGCGAGCGGTCGCGCCGGTTCGTTGATGACGCGCGAGGAACTCGTCAAACGCGGACGCACACACATCCCGCGCAACGTCGAGTCGGTGACGGTGCCGGGCGCGCTCGCGGGATGGGACGCGCTGCTCAAGAAGTACGGAACGATCACGCTCGCGCAGGCCGTGCAGCCGGCGATCGGCTACGCCGAGAACGGCTATCCCGGTCACGCCGGTCATCGCCGGCGATTGGGCCGGCGAAGAGCACATGCTGGCGCAGGACGACGGCGCGAAGGCGACGTTCCTCATCAACGGCCACACGCCAAAGGCGGGCGAGTGGTTCCGCAATCCGGACTACGCCAACACGCTGCGTGAGATCGCCAAGGACGGTGCGCCCGCGCTGTACGGCGGCGCGCTCGGCCAGAAGCTCGTTGCGCGCATCCAGCAGCTCGGCGGCTTCATCACGCTCGACGATCTGAAACGGAATCAGCCCACGTGGGTGACGCCGATTTCGACGACGTTCAAGGGCTATCGCATCTGGGAGCTTCCGCCGAACAATCAGGGCATCGCGGCGCTCGAGATGCTGCGCATTCTCGATCCGTTCGACCTGAAGGCGATGGGACAGAACAGCGCACCGTATCTGCACCATCTCATCGAAGCGAAGAAGCTCGCGTACGCCGATCTCGCCCGGTACGTCGGCGACGCGGATCATCTCGACATTACGCCGGCCCAGATGCTGTCGGACGCATTCATCGCTGAACGTCGCAGCCACATCGACGAGCACCACGCGCAATCGCACGTCGATCCGGGCCCGGAGCGGACGTCGAGCGAGACGATCTATCTCACCGTGGCCGACAAAGACGGCAACATGGTGTCGTTCATCAACAGCCTGTTCGATGCGTTCGGCTCGGGCGTCGTCGTACCGGGCACCGGGTTCGCGCTGCAGAATCGCGGCATGGGGTTCACGATGGACGCGGGGCTGCCGAACACCGTCGCGCCCGGAAAGCGACCGTTCCACACGCTCATTCCCGGGTTCGTCACCAAGCCAGGACCGACCAGCGCGCCCGACGGCACCGGCGACGAGCCGTACATGAGCTTTGGCCTGATGGGCGGGGCGATGCAGGCGCAGGGCCATGCGCAATTCCTCATTAACATGCTGGTATTCGGCATGAACGTGCAGGAGGCGATGGACGCCGGCCGGTTCCGGCACGAGACCGGCACGCGCGTGATCGTCGAGCCGGTCATCGCCGACAGCGTGATGGCGCAGCTTCGGGCGCTGGGGCACGAGGTCAGCGTCGCGCGCCCCTCGCAATTCGGCGGGAGCCAGGCGATCATCAAGCTGCCGCATGGCTATGTCGCCGGGTCCGATCCGCGAAAGGACGGACACGCCGCCGGCTACTGACTTTCCCGCCACCGTTTCCCCGCCCGTGAGCCAGACAATCGAACACGCAGCCGGCGCACCATTCACGCCCGGCCACGCGGTCGAAGGACATCGCGCCGCAGTCATCGCCAGCTTTCTCGGCTGGACGCTCGACGCGTTCGACTTTTTTCTCGTCACCTTCGCGCTGACGGCGATCGGCAAGGAGTTCGGCCGGTCCGACGCCGCGATGGCGGCGACGATCACGGTGACGCTCGCCTTTCGCCCCGTGGGCGCGCTCATCTTCGGGCTGATGGCCGATCGCTACGGCCGTCGCATTCCGTTGATGGTGAATCTCGTGTTCTATTCGGCGGCGGGCGTCGCGACCGGACTCACACACACATACGCGTCGTTCGTCGTCGTGCGCGCGCTGTTCGGGATTGGAATGGGCGGCGAGTGGGGCGTGGGCGCGTCGCTGGCGATGGAGAAGGCGCCGGCGCATCGGCGCGGTATTTTTTCCGGACTCCTGCAGGAAGGCTACGCCCTCGGCAATCTGCTCGCCGCGGTGTGCTTCTTCGTCGTGTTCCCGCGCTGGGGATGGCGGCCGATGTTCTTCATCGGCGGACTGCCCGCGCTGCTCGCGCTCTACGTGCGCTCGCACGTCAAAGAGTCGGAAGTGTGGCAGCGCTCGCGCGAGCGCGACTGGGGCGCGTATTTCCGCAGCGTCACGTCGAATTGGAAGCTCTTTCTATATCTCGTGTTCCTGATGGCGATGATGAACTTCGTGTCGCACGGAACGCAGGACATGTACCCGACCTTTTTGCAGCGCGATTGGCATTTCACGCCGCAGTGGAAAGCGATCGCAACGGCGATCGGCAACGTCGGCGCGATTGGCGGCGGTATTCTGTTCGGACATTTCTCCGATCGCATCGGCCGCCGCCGGTCGATCGTCATCGCGCTGTTGCTGGCGATCGTCATGATTCCGCTGTGGGCGTTCGCGCCGTCGGTGCCGCTCCTCCTGGTCGGCGCGTTCGCGATGCAGTTCATGGTGCAGGGCGCGTGGGGCGTAATCCCGGCGCACATCAACGAGCTGGCGCCGAACTCCGTGCGCGGATTCTTTCCCGGGTTCGCGTATCAGTGCGGCGTGATGCTCGCCGGGTCAGTGACGACGATCGAGGCGTTGATCGCCGTGCGCACCAGTTATGCCCACGCCATGGCGCTCACCGCGGTGACGGTGTTCAGCCTTGGCGCGGTCGCCGCGTGGGTCGGCCACGAGCGGCGCGGTGTGTCGTTTCACGAAGTGTGACGTGATGGCGGAATAGGCGCGAG